>OZ244909.1:3002500-4111521 GCA_965221725.1 Gammaproteobacteria bacterium | reverse complement strand
GCACCGCCCCGCGCGCCGCGTCGTCCGGGAGGCACAGGATGACCACGTCGGCCTCGTTGAGGTACCGACGCCGGGCCTCGGGGTCCTTGCGCGACTCCTCCGGAATTTCGACGCGGGTCAGATCCTCGCGCCCGGCCAGCCGCTCGCGGATCCGGAGCCCCGTGGTCCCCGCCTGCCCATCGATGAATATGGCCGTCATGGCCTTCGATTCCCGCTCCGCCCGCCGCGTCGACGGCGAGCGTATCGCAAAACCGCGGCCGATCGGGCGGAGTGGCGCCGACGGCGGCGCGGGCGGAGCGGGCGCCCGGAATCGGGGCGCTGTCGAATCCCGATGGAATTCATCCTGAACCCGCAATTCGCAGGCACCCCCACCGTCGGCGGTGCCTCCCGCGCAATACGAACACCCCCGCGGCGATCTTCCTCGATCGATGTCCGGCCGGGCTCGACGGCGAGTTCGGCGGGCTCGACAGGCGTCGGACTCGACGGCGGGCTCGGCGCTCGGCGGGCTCGGCGCTTGCCTCATGCCTCGCTTCGCGGCTCAATAGCCGCTCGACGCCGGATCGTCGACATCCTCCCAACCGAGAAGCGACCCGAGCCTTGATCACCTCCATCGGCGCCCGTGTCCCGCGACGCGAGGACGCGGCTCTGCTCACCGGCCACGGTCGGTTCATCGACGACATCGACCGGGCCCGTCAAGCGCATGCCTGGATCGTGCGCTCGCCGTTCGCGCACGCGCGCATCGGTTCCATCGACACCGCGGACGCGGCGGCAATGCCCGGAGTGGTCGCGGTACTCACCCACGGTGAGCTGGCCGCGGACGGCATCGCGCCGCTCGGCGACCCGAACGGCGTCATCGGCCGCGACGGTGCGAAGACCGTCCACGTCGATCACCCGCTGCTCGCCGGCGAGCGGGTGATGCACGTCGGCGACCCGGTGGCGATGGTGGTCGCACGCACTCGCCGGGAGGCGCAGGAAGCGGCCGAGCGGGTGATCGTGGATTACGAAGAACTCGATGTCGCAGTCGACGGATGCGCCGCGCTCGAGCCGGAGGCAGCGCAACTCTGGCCGTCCGCGCCCGGCAACCTCGCCCTCGACTGGGAAGGCGGCGACGCGGACGCCACGGACGCCGCGTTCACGCGGGCCGCCCACGTCACCCGGCTCGTCATCGTCAACAACCGCGTGGTCATCGCCTCGATGGAGACCCGGGGGGCAATCGCGGAGTACGAGCCGCGGGATGGCCGGTACACGATCCGCACGCCCTCGCAGGGCGTCGGCTCCCTGATCGCGCCGATCGCCCGGTCGCTCGGGGTCGCGGAATCCCGGGTGCGCGTGATCACCGACGATGTCGGGGGGGCATTCGGCATCAAGATTCCGCCCTACCCCGAGCAGGTGCTCGTGGCGTGGGCGGCGCGGCGGATCGGACGCCCGGTGAAGTGGATCGCGGAACGCTCGGAGAGCTTCCTGAGCGACGGACAGGGGCGCGACCACGTGACCGAGGCGGCGCTCGCGCTCGACGCGCAGGGGCGATTCCTGGCGGTGCGCACCGCCACCGTGTCGAACATGGGCGCGTACTCGACAGCAGCGGCGCCGACCATCCCCACCCTCGGCGGCACGCGCTGCATCACCGGGGTCTACCGCATCCCGGCGTGGCACGCGCGGACCCGGGTGGCGTTTACCAACACGGTGCCGGTCCACGCCTACCGCGGGGCGGGAAAGCCCGAATACAACCACGTCATCGAGCGCCTTGCCGATACCGCGGCGCGCGAGACCGGCCGCGACCCGGCCGAGCTTCGCCGCCTGAATGTGGTCCCGCCGGAGGCGATGCCGTACTCCACCGGCACCGGCCTCGAGTTCGACAGCGGCGAGTTCGCGGCCAACATGGACGACGCGCTGGCGCGGGCCGACCGCCCCGGGTTCGAGGCGCGCCGCGCCGAGGCGCGGGCCCGCGGCAGGCTGCGCGGCTTCGGCTTCGCGCTGTTCCAGGAACCGGACGGCTACCTCGACAACCGCGTGACGCTGGTGTTCCAACCCTCCGGCGAACTCACCGTCACCCTCACCGGTCAGACCGGCGGGCACGGCCACGAGACGACCTTCGCTCAGGTCACCTCCGACCGGCTCGGGGTGCCGTTCGAATCCGTGCGGGTCCATCAGGGCGACAGCGACCTCGTCGGCCCCGGCAGCGGCTCCGGCGGCTCGCGCACCGCCACCGTGGCGGGGATGGGGGTAACGCTCGCGGCCGAGGCGATCGTCGAGCGGGGCAAGCGCGTCGCGGCCGAGCTCCTGGAGGCGAACGCGGAGGACATCGCCTTCTCCGCCGGCGCCCACGCGGGCGGGACTCTCGCCGGCGGCCTCTACACCATCGCCGGTACCGACCGCAGCGTCCCGCTGCGTGATGTGGTGGCGGCGTCGTTTCGGCCCGAGTCCTTTCCCGGTTCGAACGAGATCGGGCTCCAGGCCACGAGCCACTACCGCGCGAAGCAGTACAACTATCCAAGCGGGTGCCACGTCTGCGAGGTCGAGATCGACCCGTCGACCGGTGCACTCGCGCTCGTGAGCTACACCGCGGTCAACGACCACGGAGTGATCATCAACCCGCTGCTGCTCGAAGGCCAGGTCCACGGCGGCGTCGTGCAGGGCCTGGGGCAGGCGCTGCTGGAGCGCACCGTCTACGACCCGGACACCGGCCAGCTCGTCTCCGGCAGCTTCATGGACTACGCGCTCCCCCGCGCCGGCGACCTGCCCGTGATCGACTTCAGGGACCGGTGCGTGCCCGCGCGCACCAACCCGCTGGGCGTGAAGGGGGTGGGGGAGTCCGGCTGCACCGCGGCCTGCCCGGCGGTGATGAACGCGATCGCGGACGCCCTCGCCCCGCTCGGCATCACCCACCTCGACATGCCCGCAACTCCGGAGCGCATCTGGAGGGCGTGCGAGCGTGCGCGGAACGGCGGTGGGGACGGAAAGGGCCGCGACAGGGGACAGCCGCTACACGAGACAGAGCGACAATAAGGACCCTGGCCGAAATCAACTTTCTGTCCCATCGATCCCCTTTCCGGACAGGAGACGCGGGCACGTTGAATGGAAGAATTATTTTGGCCAGGGTCCCAAGAGAAGCGCATGGCGGACCCGGGCAGCACCGCCCCGGTTGCCTACACCACTCGAACGGGCTTATGCAGGGTACGCCTCCCGATCCTCCCGCACTCGCCGGCTCATGCGCTGTCTCCGGCGCACAATGCGGGCCACCGCCTCTCTGCGTTCGTCGTCGGTCTCGCCGCACCGCACGCCTTCCACCGCCTCGCAGACATCGTCTGGCGTGAGCCCTTCGAGCACCACTGATCCGCCGAGCATGCACGGCGCCCGCCCGGGGTCGAGGGAGAGGAATTCCACGCGCAGCTCGGTCGCCCCCTTCCGTCCGTGCAGCCGCCACAGCTCCCGTACCCCGATGTCCCGGTAGCGTTCGGCCTTGCCCTCGTCGACGTGGGTGATCTCGACCTCGACCACCAGATCGGGGGCCACGCGCTCGGCGTAGGCTTCGGCCGCCGCCTGGCCCTCGCGCCGCGCCTCGAAGTAGCCCCGGGCGCGATCACCCACATAGAACGCGCAATCGGGCTCCATGCCGGTCCCCGGCGGCTCCCCCTCCCCGCGAATCCGCAGACTCCTGAGCTTCTTCGCCGCCCGCGCAACAATGCTCCCGGCGACGTCCACGATGTCGTCGAGGATGGTGGACAGATCCTCATGGGGATGCGACGGCGACATCAACGTGATGAGCCCGCGCACCGGATCGAGGCAGACCGGGCGGAAGTGGCGGTTCCAGTCGATAGCCGCAAGCGCCGCCACGGTGCCGGCATCAGCGCGGATGACGTGGATGGTCGAGCCCAGGGGCCCGGTGTACGTGGTGGCGCTCTGCATGGCAACGGAGTCGTTCATCGATCTGCTCCCTCCTTCGATGGACCGTCGGCGACGTGTGGGGCCCGGCCCGCACTTCTCGCAAGTCCTCGGATCCGATCGCGGCCCGCCTACAACGAACGAGCCGATTGCCCATCGCCAGGGCCTCCTCGGCCAATCGATTATTCATCTCGCTACACCATCGGCACAACACAACCACCACCGGCACGGACTCCCGTGTCACTTCGGGAGGACTCGTCATGCGCCATGTCGATATCGTTCACCGTCACCTCTTGCTCGTCATGCTGCTCACGCTCTGCTCGCCGCTCGCCGCGGCCGGGGAGGCGCAGGCACCGTCGTTGCTGCTCGCCAATCCCTATCGCGAAGGCATCGACATCGACCAGTACTGGGTCAGCGAAAAGCTCGACGGAGTGCGGGCCCGGTGGGATGGCGAGATCCTCGTCTCACGCCGAGGCAACCGCTTCAACGCCCCGACCTGGTTCACGAAAGGTTTTCCTCGCGTACCCCTGGACGGAGAGCTGTGGATGGGGCGCGGCACCTTCGAGCGGATCTCCGGCGCGGTACGGCGGCAGACCCCGGACGACGCCGAGTGGCGCACGATCCGATTCATGGTGTTCGACCTGCCGGCGAGTCCGGCCCCGTTCGACGAGCGTCTGCAACGCCTGCGGGCGATGTTCGCAACGATCGAATCCCCCCGCATCGCCCTGGTCGAGCAGTTCAGGGTCGCCGACCACGATGCCCTGATGGAGACGCTGAGCCGCGTGATTGATGGCGGCGGCGAGGGACTGATGCTGCACCGGGACAGCTCGCTCTACACGGCCGGACGCAGCGACGGCCTGCTCAAGTTGAAGCGCCACGACGACGCCGAAGCGGTGGTGGTGGGACATCTTCCGGGCAAGGGCCGGCTCACCGGCATGCTCGGCGCGTTGCTGGTGGAGACGCCCGACGGACGGCGATTCCGTCTCGGCACCGGATTTTCTGACGAAGAGCGCCGGGAGCCGCCGCCGCTGGGCGCGACGGTGACCTACAGATACTTCGGGAAGACCCGCAACGGGGTGCCCCGCTTCGCCAGCTTCCTGAGAATTCGCAACGAGATGTAGCGGCGGACGAACAGGCGGGCGTCCAGGCACCGGCAGCGCCCGGGACGTTCGCGGCTTTCAGCCGGCGAGCCGTTCCAGCAACCGCGTGAGCGCCTGCCCGCGGTGGCTGACCGCATTCTTCTCCGCGCGCGTGAGTTCGGCCGCAGTCCGGCCGAGCGCGTCGAGGAAGAACACCGGGTCGTAGCCGAAGCCGGCGCCGCCCTTTGGCGCATCGAGGATTCGGCCCCGCCAATGCCCCTCGCAGATGATCGGGCATGGGTCGTGGGGATGGCGAAGGTAGACGAGCGTGCAGACGAACGCGGCGCCACGCTCCGGCGGGCCGGCCCCCGCGAGCGCCTTGAGGAGCCTTGCGAGGTTGTCCGCGTCGCTTGCGCCGTCGCCCGCGTAGCGCGCCGAGCGCACCCCGGGAGCGCCCCCGAGCGCATCGACCACCACCCCCGAATCATCGGCGAGCGCCGGCAATCCGGTGGCCACACCCGCGGCTCGGGCCTTGATGAGCGCGTTTTCTACGAACGTGAGTCCGGTTTCCTCCGGCGGCTCGACCCCGAACGCATCCTGCGCGACGACATGCATCCCCGTCGGCTCCAGCCGCACGCGCAGCTCGGCGAGCTTGTCGGGGTTGGCGCTGGCGAGTACGACCTTCACTCCGGAGTCATGCTCAGGGCCGTGCGTTGCAGCGCGATGAGCGATGCGATGCCGTCGCGCGCAAGATCCAGCATCGCGTCGAGTTCGGCGCGGCGGAAGGCGTGACCTTCCGCCGTGCCCTGGATCTCGATGAACCCGCCGGCGTCGTTCATCACCACGTTCATGTCGGTCTCGGCCTCGGAGTCCTCGGCGTAGTCGAGATCCAGCACCGGCTCGCCATTGCAGATGCCGACCGAGACCGCAGCGACCGCGCCGTGCAACGGATCACGGCGAGGATGCCCCCGCCCCGGCAGGCCGGCGACGGCGTCCACGAGCGCCACGTATCCGCCGGTGATCGCGGCGGTGCGCGTTCCCCCGTCGGCTTGGAGAACATCGCAGTCGACGATGACCGTTCGCTCTCCGAGCGCCTCCATGTCGACCACCGCGCGGAGCGACCGCCCGATGAGGCGCTGGATCTCCAGAGTCCGGCCGCCCTGCCGGCCGCGCGCCGCCTCGCGCGGCGAACGCTGGCCGGTGGAGCGCGGCAGCATGCCGTACTCCGCGGTCACCCATCCGCGCCCTCGGCCCTTCATCCACGGCGGGACCCGGGCCTCGACGGTGGCGGCGCACAACACGCGGGTATCGCCGAACTCGACGAGCACGGAGCCTTCGGCGTGTCGGGTATAGCCGCGCACGATGCGCACCTCGCGCAACTCGTCGGCGGCTCGGCCACTCGGTCGCATGATCGGGTCTCGATGCACCGCAGGGTGCGTAACGGGGCGCGGAGTATAGCCGCGGCGTCATCGAAAGCGTGCGCCCCCATTTGCGATTAAACTCGCGGCGCAGGCCGGCCGCCGCGGCAACCCGCCGCCGCTTCCGGCGCAAACCCATCGAGCCGCGACCGAGCGAACCGGCGCGACGCCGTCTTCGCGGACAGCGGCCCGCATCCCGACCCCGACCGGAGCCCGACATGCTGCGCAGCATGACCGCATTCGCCCGCATCGAGTCACGGCACGCGGGGGGCGGAATCGAGTGGGAAATCCGCTCCGTCAACCACCGCTACCTCGACGTGAACCTGCGCCTGCCCGAGGACTTCCGGCGACTCGACCCGAAAGTCCGCGAGAAAATCGGCACCCGCCTCAATCGCGGGAAGGTCGACTGCACGCTGCGGGTGCTCCCCGGCCCCGTCGCCGTCAGCGGCCTCGCGGTCGACGACGAACTCGCGGCGCGGGTGGTGCAGGCAGCCCGCACCATGGCCGATCTCCTGCCGGAAGCGGCACCGGTCAACCCCGTCGACATCCTGCGCTGGCCGGGCGTGGTGCAGGCGCCGACGCCGGACCTGGAACTCGTGGAACGCCTCGTGCTCGGCGGGCTCGGCCGCGCGCTCGCCGACCTGGTCGCGATGCGCGAGCGCGAGGGCATCCGCATGGAGGCCGTTATCCGGAGCCGCCTCGATGATCTGGAGACAGAGGTGTCGCGGGTGCGCGAGGCACTCCCCGCCATCGTTCGAGGATTCGGCGAACGGATGCGCGCGCGGCTCGCCGAAGTGGACGTCACCCTCGACGAAGGCCGCCTGGAACAGGAGATCGCGCTGATCGCGCAGCGCATGGACGTGGCGGAAGAACTCGAACGGCTCGAAGCGCATGTGCACGAAATCCGCGCCGCTCTCGACCGATCCGAGCCGTCGGGACGGCGGCTCGACTTCCTCATGCAGGAGCTGAACCGGGAGGCGAACACGCTCGGTTCCAAATCCGCTGCCGTCACCACCTCACGCGCGTCGGTCGACCTCAAGGTTCTGATCGAGCAGATGCGAGAGCAGATCCAGAACGTCGAATGACGCGGCAAGCGAGGCGCGCGCAGTGTTTCACTTCGACATTCCGCCCGGGGTTTTAGCCCGGAAATTTCCCGCATTCCCGGCTGCGGGCCCGGATCCGACTGCTTTCACTACGTTGAAGGTGACATGGGGGCGGCCAGGGTGCTCGACGTACCTGCGGGTACGCCTGCGCGCCCTGGCTCGCGTTCGCCTTGCGAAACCAGCCATCTCCGCCCCCTCGCTTCGCGAAGCGGTGACATTTCCGGGCTGGACCCGTGTGCGCCGACTTTTCCGAGAGTTCGGGGGTCGCGGTGAGGCATGACCAGGACGCGGCGCCGGGGCCTGCGGGCCAACCCCGTCCCCCGGTGGTGCTCGTCCTGAGCGCGCCGTCGGGGGCCGGCAAATCGAGCCTCGCCCGCGCGCTCGTGGAGGCCGACCCGTCGGTCGGGGTGAGCGTGTCGCACACCACGCGCACGGCCCGGCCGGGTGAGATCGACGGCGTCCACTACCACTTCGTCGGTGAGCCCGAGTTCTCGGCGATGGTCGAGGCCGGGGCGTTTCTCGAACACGCCCGGGTCTTCGACCGACGTTACGGAACCTCGTGGGCCGCGGTGCGCTCGGTGCTGTCCGGCGGCCGTCACGTCGTCCTCGACATCGACTGGCAGGGCGCACGCCAGGTGCGGGAGATGTTCGCGAACACGGTGTCCGTCTTCCTGCTGCCGCCATCAATGGAGGCGCTCCGATCGCGCCTCGTGGCCCGACGCCAGGATCCGGACGAGATCGTGGAAAGCCGGATGCGTGCGGCGCGGTCGGAACTCGCGCACTGGGACGAGTTCGACCACCTGATGGTCAACGACGACTTCGGGCGCGCCCTCGCCACCCTGCGCGGGATCCTGCACGGCGAGCACGCCCCACGACCCGCCGACGCCGCATCGCTCGTCGCCGCGCTTCTGGCGCCATGAATCGGTGAAGTTTTCGCACCCGCCACCAAATTGAGTAGACTAGCCGGGGTTGCACGACCATTCGCGACGCGGTGCGGCTTCGGGCTCTTGGCACCTTGCCTCCCCGCCGGGAGACCGTTCCGGGGCGGGCGGGGCTCCCGGGTGCAGGGCGCTGATGCAACAAGGCCCGGCGGGCCCCGATTCACCCATTCCCACGGCATTCCGGAGCGACAGATGGCCAGGATTACGGTCGAAGACTGTATCGAGAAAATTCCCAACCGGTTCGAGCTGGTGCTCGTCGCCACCCGGCGCGCGCGCCAGATCGCCCACGGCTCGCCGCTGCTCATTCACCACGAGAGAGACAAGCCCTCGGTGATCGCGCTGCGCGAGATTGCCGCCGGCAAGGTGGACAAGACCATTCTGGACGAGACGCCGAAGTCCGTTCTCGCCGAGGAAGAGGCGCAGGAGGTCTTTCCCCTCGGCGGAATCTGACGATGCTGTCGGCGTACCGGCGCCCTGCCGTCTCCTCGCACCCCGCGAAGATGCGCCCCTCGAAGACCCGGTGTCGCCGCCGTCCGCGGCTCACGGGTGCATTCGACGAGTCGGCTTTCGTCACCGAGCCGCCCGCGCACCGTCGGCGCCGACCCCGAGGGGTCACGGCCACCCCCGGTTCCCTGCGCCCGATTCCGCCGGCGGCTCGGACGAGGACGGGCTGAAGGGTCGGCGGTGTTCCGCATCGGTGATCTGCGCCGCCTCGCCGGCACCTACCTCGACCCCGCCGAAGTCGACGCGATCCAGCGCGCGTTCGTATTCGGCGCCAATGCCCACGGCGGGCAGCGCCGCGCGTCGGGCGAGCCCTACATCCAGCACCCGATCCAGGTCGCCCGAATCCTCGCCGAGATGCGCCTCGATCACGAGACGATCGTGGCCGCCATTCTCCACGACGTCATCGAGGACACTCCCACCGCCAAGACCCAGATCGCGACGCACTTCGGCGACACGGTCGCGGACCTCGTCGACGGGGTCAGCAAGCTGACCCACCTCTCGTTCGAAAGCCGCGCGGAGGCGCAGGCCGAGAACTTCCGCAAGATGCTGATGGCCATGGCTCGCGATCTGCGAGTCATCCTCATCAAGCTCGCGGACCGACTGCACAACATGCGCACCCTCGATCCACTGCCGCGCGAGAAGCAGGGGCGCATCTCCCGCGAGACGCTGGAGATCTACGCGCCCATCGCCAATCGCCTCGGGCTTCGCACCATGCTGATCGAGCTGGAGGATCTGGGATTCCGGGCCCTCTACCCGCGCCGCCACCGGGTGCTGGAAGCCCGGGTGAGAAAGGCGCGCGGGCACCGCAAACAGGTGATACGCAAGATCGAAACCGCGACGAAGCGGCGGCTTCGTCAGGAAGGAGTGAAGGCGCGCGTCGAAGGACGGCGAAAGCATCTCTACAGCCTGTACCGCAAGATGCGCACCCGGCATCTTTCGTTCAGGGAGGTGCTCGACATGTACGGCTTCCGGATCGTCGTCGAGCGCCCCGACGACTGCTACCGGGTGCTCGGAATCGTGCACAGCCTCTACAAGCCGGTGGTGGAGCGGTTCAAGGACTACATCGCGATTCCGAAGGCGAACGGCTACCAATCGCTGCACACCACCCTGATGGGGCCGTTCGGGCTGCCCATCGAAGTCCAGATCCGCACCGAGGAGATGGAACAGGTGGCGGAGTCGGGGGTGGCCGCGCACTGGATGTACAAGATCGGACAACCCGGCACCAACACCGCCCAGCTCCGGGTCCGGGAGTGGGTGCGCGATCTGCTGGAGATGCAGACGCAGGCCGGCGACTCCGTCGAGTTTCTCGAGAGCGTGAAGGTCGATCTCTTTCCGAAGGAGACCTACGTGTTCACCCCGGCCGGGGAGATCAGGACCCTGCCCCGGGGCGCGACGCCGATCGACTTCGCCTACGCGGTGCACACCGACATCGGCAACCAGTGCGTGGCAGCAAAGGTGGACGGGCGGTACGCGCCGCTGCGCACGCAGCTTGCCAGCGGCCAGACCGTCGAGATCGTCACCATGCCCTGGGGCCGGCCGACCGCGGCGTGGCTCGACTTTGTCGTCTCCGGCAAGGCCCGTTCCGCCATCCGCAATCATCTGAAGCAGTTGCGCACCGAGGAGGCGACGGACCTGGGGGAGATGCTGCTCGGCAAGGCGCTTGCGGTCGAGTCCATCGGGCTCGACGACGTGCCGGCCGCGGTGCTGGACGCGCTCCTCGACGATCTGAAGCTCAAGACGATCGAGGCGCTGCACGAGGAGATCGGGTTCGGCCGGCGGCTCGCGCCGCTGATCGCGAAGCGGCTCGCCAGGAGCGGCGAGGAGCCCTCCACCGACGACGCTCCGGCTGCGAGCGCCGGTACGCCGCTGTACATTCAGGGGTCGGAGGGGATGATCGTCGACTTCGGCAAGTGCTGTCATCCCATTCCGGGGGACTCGGTAATGGGCTTCGTGAGCACCGGCCGAGGGATCGTCATTCACACCACCGACTGCAAGAACCTCACCGAATTCTCCGACCGGCCCGAGCGCTGGATCGATGTCGCCTGGGAGCCGGAGGTGAACGGAGAGTTTCCGGTCGAGATCCGCGTCGACATGGCCAACCGCAGGGGCGTGCTCGCGACGGTGGCGGCGGCCATCGCGGAGATGGGGGCCAACATCGAGAACGTGAACATCGAGAACCGGGACGGTCTCGACACCGCGATGAATTTCCTGATCGGCGTACACGACCGCACTCACCTCGCCCGCATCATGCGGCGGATTCGAAATATCGGCGAGGTGTCGCGCATCGCGCGCACGGGGCATTGAACGCACCGCGAACCCACCGCCCGGGGCACCGAAGCGCCCCCGGCATCGGGGAATGGACCGCAGCCCGGACCACGGGGTCGAATGCGCGCAACGCACGCCGACCGGCGGAGCCGGAACCCGACCCGGGAGTCCGCCCGGCCCGGGTGACACACCGGCGCACAGGCACCCCGCAGTCCGACATCCGACCGGGGACCACCGCATGGCCCACAGGAGGCACCAGCTCATGACCAGGCAGGCGATTGCCACCCTATCCGCGCCGAGCGCGATCGGCACCTACTCCCAGGCCATCCGCGCCGGCGACACCGTCTACCTCTCCGGCCAGATTCCGCTCGACCCGGAGACGATGGAGCTCGTGTCCCCCGACGCCCGCGCGCAGATCGACCAGGTGTTTCGCAACCTCCGCGCCGTCGCCCGAGCCGCCGGCGGCGACTTCGGCGACTTCGTGAAGCTCAATATCTATCTGACCGACCTCACCGACTTCCCCCTCGTCAACGAGATCATGGCCAAGTATTTCGACGAGCCCTATCCGGCCCGCGCCGCCATCGGGGTCGCTTCGCTGCCGAAGGGTGCCAGGGTGGAGATGGAGGGAGTGCTGGTGACGGGTGGCTGAACAGGGGTACGAGCCGGACTTTCCCGGTCTGCGCCTCCCGACCATCCGCAAGTTTCCGCATCCAGTCTCATACGTCGAGGAGGATACGGAAAGCGACGTATGGCACGCCCTCCCCGCAGTGCGGGACATTCCGGCCGGGATGCAGGAACCGGCCGAAGACTGATCTCCGGCGTCCACAGCCCGCTACGGGTGATGTCGCCGTGCGATACTCGGGTCATGCGCTTTTTCAACACCGCCGGCCCCATAGTCCCGGAGATCCACTACTGCATCCCGCCCCTCGGGCGCCTCGACGCCGACGAGCTGCTGATGCTCATCCGCCAGCGCAAGTACTTCGTGCTGCATGCGCCGCGGCAAACGGGCAAGACCTCCGCGCTGTTCGCGCTCCGTGACGCGCTGAACGCCGGCGACGAGTTCCGCTGCGTCTACGTCAACGTCGAAATCGGCCAGTCCGCACGGGAGGACGTGGCGGCAGCGGTGCGGGCGATCCTGAGCGCACTCGCGCGCAGCGTGCGCACGACGCTCGACGATGGTTTCGTCGCCGAAACCTGGCTCGACATTCTCGATGCGACCGGCCCCCACGATGCCCTCGGGGAGACGCTGTCCGGCTGGGCCGCCTCGGCTGCGAAGCCGCTGGTGCTCATGATCGACGAGATCGACGCCCTCGTCGGCGACACCCTCATCGCGGTCCTGCGCCAGCTCCGGGCCGGCTACCCCGAACGCCCCCACCGATTCCCGCAGAGCATCATCCTGTGCGGCGTGCGCGATGTGCGCGACTACCGCATCCATTCGAGCGCCGAGAAGGCGATCATCACCGGCGGCAGCGCCTTCAACGTGCGCGCCCTGTCCCTGCGGCTCGACGACTTCTCGGGCGAAGACATCGAATCCCTGCTCGCCCAGCACACCCGCGAGACCGGCCAGGCGTTCACCGACGAAGCCCGCACCGCCATCGGCGAACTCACCCGCGGCCAACCGTGGCTGGTCAACGCCCTCGCCTACGACGCCTGCTTCAAGGACAAGGTCGCCCGCGACCGCAGCCGGGCCGTCACCGCCGAGGCTATCCACCACGCCCGCGAGGAGCTGATTCTGCGCCGGGAGACGCACCTCGACCAGCTCGCCGACAAGCTGCGCGAGGAGCGGGTGCGCCGGGTGGTCGAACCCCTGCTGAGCGGCACCGAGGACGCCGGCGCGATCGACCCCGACGACCTCCAGTACGTGCGCGACCTCGGGCTCGTCACCCGCCGCGGACCGGTCGCCATCGCCAACCCCATCTACCGGGAGGTGATTCCCCGCGACCTCACCTGGACCACCCAGGAGATGTCCATCCACCACGACCCGGCGTGGTACATCGGCGAGGATGGGACGCTGCGGGTCGGCGAGTTGCTCGGCGCGTTCCAGGCATTCTTCCGCGAGCACTCCGAGCACTGGGTGGAGCGCTTCCAGTACCGGGAGGCCGGGCCGCAGTTGCTGCTGCAGGCGTTCCTCCAGCGCATCGTCAACGGCGGAGGGCGCATCGAGCGCGAGTACGGCCTGGGGCGGATGCGCACCGACCTGCTGATTGTGTGGCCACCGGCCGGCGGTGCGCCGACGCCGCCCGGGGCGCGCCGCGAGACGCAGCGGGTGGTCATCGAGTGCAAGGTGCTGCACCGGGGGCTCGAGCGGACGTTGCGCGAAGGGCTCGAGCAGACGCGGGCCTACATGGACCGCTGCGGAGCGGCGGAGGGGCATCTGGTGGTCTTCGACCGCACCGAGGGCCGCGCGTGGGAGGAGAAGCTCTTCCACCGCACCGAGACCGAGGGCGACGCACCACCGGTCACGGTGTGGGGAATGTGAGCGACCCGCATCCACCGCAAACCCCCGCCCCGCCCATCGGCAGCTCGACCGCGACGGAGTGAAGCAAAGGCCCCGGGACCACGCCATGAGCGGTAGCTTGGCGGCTTCGAAGACAGTTGTCGTGTACGGAATCTATCGTGAACGAAATTTTGAAAGCCGCGTGTGCTCTACAAGCTGATGCATGTTCTGCAGGGTGAACACCTTGCCCCGCGTCGCGAGCAACAGCTTCTTCATGTCCTCGCGACGCTCCCTGAAACCCCGTCCGGCGATACAGGCGATCACCTCGAACCTGGGTTGGTCCGCCGGCTGTCCTGTCATACCGAGCGTTCCGAGGTGCTGAACGCGCGTCACCTTGTCCCGGGCCGTACCGTCGTCTTCGGTGAGCTTGGCCTCGATGACAACCTGCGGGTTGAATTCATTCGGAATCACGAAATCGGGCGCCTGATCGAATCCGGGCAGACGCTCGGCTCGCTTCGTCTTGCGAAAGCTGATGCCCGCTCGCGTCAGCACGTCCTCGATAGCGTTCTCGACAAGGTTGCCGACCAGTTCAATGATGGAGTCCCGGTGACCGGCGAAAGGCCGCCCAAGAAGTCGCTCGTAGAGCAGCATGGAATACGGAACGCCCAACTCCGCCGATGAACGAACACTGACCAACCCAGACCGGGTGTCGGCCTTGTCGAGCCTGTGGATGCTGTTGGGTGGGAGATCGGGAGTACCGGAATCCAGAGCCTGACACGCAGCGACCACAAGCGCCCGAATGCGTCGTTCCGTCACTTTGCCCTTTTTCGACAAGGCGTCTTCGGGATTCATGCGGACGCTTCGATCGATAGTCCGTACCGCGCTCTGAGTCACGTTGACCCCGGTGTGACGGCTTGTGTAGTAGGCCCACTCCGATGGTGTGAAGCCGAGCATGCAGCGAAGGACGATCAATGCGATCGGTGTATCGACGACCGCGGGAATCACCGTGCCCGGAGTGACTTCCCGAAAACTCCCGGTGGCGCGTTTCAGAGATTCATAGCCGATCTCGAAATCCTGGAACTCGACGAATCCGTCGCCCTTGGGCATGACCAGGAATTCGGATTCGAGGCCCCCGAACACGGCGTCGACGCAGGCATCGAGATTACTCCGAACCTCGTCGAACCCGATCTCAAAAGGGAACGGCACTGTGCACCTCGCCGTGGTTTCGGGTGGCCCGACCGGCAAACAGGGGCAAATCCGCTACCGGGTCGACAGGCGGCACCTGCTGCGCCAATCGATCGGGATCTCCGCCGGTCGTCATGCGATCACGAACATTCATCAGCTTCTCCGCCGTCGGTCGCGAACGGTCCCAGCCACTGCGGAGTTCCCACACCGCCATCCGCGTCAGATGACCGAGGACGATACATCGCGTGTCGCCATACGTCGGCACTCTGCCGGTGCTCGCCAGATGCACCAGGTCCTCGCCAACGATCTCCGCGAGCCCCTTAGGGGTGTCGAACAACCAGCGTTCCGGGATGGCACCAGAATTCCGGCATACGAAAACGGTATCGATGATGGAAGAGTTTGTACCGTGGATGTGGATCGAACCTCCCATCTCCGCCGGGCAGGGCAACGACGCCGAGCACACCAGACCGGCGTCCAGAATCGCGACGCCCACCGCGCAATACGCGTCGAGCTTGTTGTGATGGTAGGTGAACGCCAGCGGCGCCCCCGGCTTCAGGGCCCGCGCCATGCGCGACCAGACGGTAGCGAGCCCCTCCGTGAAGTGTTCGAGACCGCGTTCCTGGGTGACGTTGCCGGTCAATTCCTGCGGTGACCGCGTGGAGGGTCGGTCGAACCCCTCGGCATCACTGCCCGCGAGGCGACGCAGCCACACGTAGCAGAAGTCCATCAACTCGCCGTACTGCACGTTGCCGAAGTATGGTGGGTCCGTAAACACGGCGTCGAGACTTTGCGGCCCCAGAGCACTCTCGGTCGCGCTCCCGCAACGGATGGCAACCCGGCGCCGCCTTCCCTCGTGCATCTCTCCGATTCGCTCCCCGGAAACGAAAACCCGGATGTTGCGCGAGCCGCTGCGCCTCACTTCGAATGGCGACTCGCAGTAGCGCTTCGCCTTCACGTACTTGTCCACGATGTTCGTCCATCCACCCGAGCCGACGTTCGTTCCGGTGCCGTTGACGATCCCCGTGAAGTTGGACTCGCACTGCACAAGTCCCACCGGGAATCCATGCACGGAGAAGATATCGAGCGCCTTGAGCGCCATCGTGTCGTAGCGGCACAGCATGTTCTGGTACCGCAGCAGGTCGGAGAGATTGGTCGCAAGCGCATGACGGATGCGCGGGTCCTCGACTTCGGCGATCAGCCGACAGCTCAGCTCCAGTCCCAGAAGTTGGCGCGGATTGAACAGATCGCGGTAGCGCGTGTACCCCCAGCGGTGCAGCCGGTCAGTCTCGTCTCCCGGCGGAATGACCTCGCCGGGCACGAAGCGCGGCGCGAACTGCTCCCATCGCCGGGCGGCGTCCGCCGCGCGCGCCAAGTCTTGCGCATCGGGCTTCTTGAAGAATCGGCCCTTGTGCCCGGCTTTTCGAAGTGGGTTGTAGTACTCGATGGCGAACAGTCGGTGTGCAAGCGGGCCGCCGCCAGTGCCGGGATAGGAGTTGGAATGTCCGCAACTCGCGCACTCGCAACGTCCACGACCGGCAGGTCCGGCCCGATCGAGCGCGCTCCCGCAGGACACGCAGCTTCCAGGTCGCTCGCGATCCTCGACTTCGTTCAGGTCACCACACGCCGGGCACACCAGGACGTACTGCGGATGGCGCCGGTTCTGCGTCAGCAGGTAGCCGGGAAACAAATCGACAGACGCCCCGCAGGCCTCGCAATCGAGCACCTTGACCCACAGGAACGACTTGACCGGCACGTCCGAATCTCCGTAACGCGGGCAGGAGGTCCGGTAGTAACGACCGATCTCGGTGCGTAGCGCGTCGATAAGTGCACCCGCGGCCTGCTCGTAGGCCGCGAGATCGATCGGCTCGATCTCCTCGCGGACGATCCACGCCGACATCGGATTGATGTCGAAGCCCTCCACGTCGCACCCGAGACGGTTCGCCTCGATGAGCGGCGTCCCTCCTCCCATGAACGGGTCCGCGATCCGCAGCCCTGGAAAATCATTGGCTCGAAAGAAAAGATCCTCCAGACGGCCCTGACCGAACTCCGCAAGCACAAGGCCGCGAAACAGAGTACCCGGGCGACGCGCGAACCACTTGTGAACGCCGATGATCGGGCGGTAGTTCTGCTGGATCTGCTTCTCCCGCAGCGCCATCCCGGCAATCAGCGAAATGTCGAAACGCCGCTCGATACTCACCGCTCCCCCTCCTTTCATCGGACGCCGATGCGACCGCAGTCAGTGTAACGGGTAGAGCAGAGCGTCGAGTCCGTGGAACTCGTTCCTGGTCTCGTTCCTGGTGTGGATCCCGGCGAACGTGGTCGCGGTAGCGGCCACCGCACGAGGCCACGGCCCGCCACGGGGGATGTCGCCGTGCGATACTCGGGTCATGCGCTTTTTCAACACCGCCGGCCCCATAGTCCCGGAGATCCACTACTGCATCCCGCCCCTCGGGCGCCTCGACGCCGACGAGCTGCTGATGCTCATCCGCCAGCGCAAGTACTTCGTGCTGCATGCGCCGCGGCAAACGGGCAAGACCTCCGCGCTGTTCGCGCTCCGTGACGCGCTGAACGCCGGCGACGAGTTCCGCTGCGTCTACGTCAACGTCGAAATCGGCCAGTCCGCACGGGAGGACGTGGCGGCAGCGGTGCGGGCGATCCTGAGCGCTTTGTCCTGCGCGGCGGGCCAGGTCACCGGCGATCTCTCCATCGGCGAGATGTGGTTCGATATCCTTGATGCCGTCGGTCCGCACGATGCACTCCGGCGGGCGCTGTCCGGCTGGGCCGCCTCGGCTGCGAAGCCGCTGGTGCTCATGATCGACGAGATCGACGCCCTCGTCGGCGACACCCTCATCGCGGTCCTGCGCCAGCTCCGGGCCGGCTACCCCGAACGCCCCCACCGATTCCCGCAGAGCATCATCCTGTGCGGCGTGCGCGATGTGCGCGACTACCGCATCCATTCGAGCGCCGAGAAGGCGATCATCACCGGCGGCAGCGCCTTCAACGTGCGCGCCCTGTCCCTGCGG
Source organism: Gammaproteobacteria bacterium (assembly GCA_965221725.1). Lineage (GTDB taxonomy): Bacteria > Pseudomonadota > Gammaproteobacteria > HK1 > HK1 > HK1. The sequence continues at coordinate 4,093,684 of OZ244909.1, read as the reverse complement.
CTCGACGACTTCTCGGGCGAAGACATCGAATCCCTGCTCGCCCAGCACACCCGCGAGACCGGCCAGGCGTTCACCGACGAGGCCCGCGCCACCATCGGCGAACTCACCCGCGGCCAACCGTGGCTGGTCAACGCCCTCGCCTACGACGCCTGCTTCAAGGACAAGGCCGCCCGCGACCGCAGCCGGGCCGTCACCGCCGAGGCCATCCACCACGCCCGCGAGGCACTGATTCTGCGCCGGGAGACGCACCTCGACCAGCTCGCCGACAAGCTGCGCGAGGAGCGGGTGCGCCGGGTGGTCGAACCCCTGCTGAGCGGCACCGAGGACGCCGGCGCGATCGACCCCGACGACCTCCAGTACGTGCGCGACCTCGGGCTCGTCACCCGCCGCGGACCGGTCGCCATCGCCAACCCCATCTACCGGGAGGTGATTCCCCGCGACCTCACCTGGACCACCCAGGAGATGTCCATCCACCACGACCCGGCGTGGTACATCGGCGAGGATGGGACGCTGCGGGTCGGCGAGTTGCTCGGCGCGTTCCAGGCATTCTTCCGCGAGCACTCCGAGCACTGGGTGGAGCGCTTCCAGTACCGGGAGGCCGGGCCGCAGTTGCTGCTGCAGGCGTTCCTCCAGCGCATCGTCAACGGCGGAGGGCGCATCGAGCGCGAGTACGGCCTGGGGCGGATGCGCACCGACCTGCTGATTGTGTGGCCACCGGCCGGCGGTGCGCCGACGCCGCCCGGGGCGCGCCGCGAGACGCAGCGGGTGGTCATCGAGTGCAAGGTGCTGCACCGGGGGCTCGAGCGGACGTTGCGCGAAGGGCTCGAGCAGACGCGGGCCTACATGGACCGCTGCGGAGCGGCGGAGGGGCATCTGGTGGTCTTCGACCGCACCGAGGGCCGCGCGTGGGAGGAGAAGCTCTTCCACCGCACCGAGACCGAGGGCGACGCACCACCGGTCACGGTGTGGGGAATGTGAGCGACCCGCATCCACCGCAAACCCCCGCCCCGCCCATCGGCAGCTCGACCGCGACGGAGTGAAGTCGAACTCGTCGGATCGATACCGCGGACTGCGGGAGGAGACGATGACCGTCACCACCAGTGCGATTCCGGCGAGCTTCGGATCTCCGGAGCATCCATTCGAAGCGAAGTCGAGCGCATGTTCCGCCCGGCCGGGGTGAGTGCACCTCGACATCGACGACCCGGCGCGACGCGGCCGGGAGATGGACGAAAACCGGTGGAGTCCATGCAATCCCCGGAGTCCACCCCGGTGACGGATCTCCCCGGGGTCGGTCCCGCCATCGCCGCGAGGCTCGCGGGGATCGGGATCGAGACGGTGCTCGACCTGCTGTTCCACCTTCCGCTGCGATACGAAGACCGCACCCGCGTCCGCGCCATCGGTGATCTCGACGCCGGAGAGGCCGCGCTCACATGCGGCCGGATCGAGAACGCCGGGGTCCGGTTCGGGCGCCGCCGCTCCCTCGTGGTCGCCATCGGCGATGGCACCGGAACGATGGCGATGCGGCTGTTCCACTTCAACGAGAATCAGCGGCGGCAGCTCCGCCCGGGACGGCGCATCGTCTGCTTCGGGGAAATGCATGCGGGGGCCGGGGGCCTCGAGACCGCACACCCGGACTACCGACTGCTCGACGACGACGCGGACATCCCGACCACCGACCGCCTGACCCCGGTCTATCCCGCCGCCTCGGGGGTCGGCCAGGCGCTGCTGCGCCGCCTGACCGGAGAGGCTCTGGATCGGCTCGAACGCGGACCCGACATCGCCGACCTGCTGCCCGAGGGTCTGCTTGAGAGGTTGGCCGATGGATTGCCCAAGGGGTTATCCCAGGGGTTATCCGGGGGGTTATCCGGGGGGTCATCCCGGGGGTTGCCCGAGGAGGTGGCGACCCGTCGCGGGTTCACCGGTCTCGCCGACGCCCTCCGCGCGATCCATCGGCCGCCGGCGGGAACCCGCATCGACGCGGCGCTCGATCCCGGGCACCCGGCCCGGCGGCGACTCGCGTTCGAGGAACTGCTCGCACACCACCTCGCGTTGCGCATGGCACGACGCCGCCTCGACCGCTGCTCGGCGGCGGCGCTCGACCGCGGCGACGCACTGGTCCGCCGCTTCACCGGCTCGCTGCCGTTCGCGATGACCGCCGCCCAGCACCGCGTGGCGACGGAAATCCGCACCGATCTCGCGCGGACCCGCCCGATGCATCGGCTGGTGCAGGGCGACGTGGGTGCCGGGAAGACGGTGGTCGCGGCCGTCGCCGCGGTGACGGCGGTGGCGAGCGAACGCCAGGTCGCCCTGATGGCGCCGACGGAGCTGCTCGCCGAGCAGCACTTTGCGAACTTCCGAGACTGGTTCGACCCCCTCGGAATCGAGGCGGTCTGGCTCTCCGGCCGTCTCGGGAAAAGGGAGCGCGGCCGGGTCCTCGCCCGCATCGCCGGGGGCGAGGCGGCGGTGGCGGTGGGCACGCACGCACTGTTCCAGTCGGAGGTCGCGTTCGCGGCCCTTGGGCTCGTCATCGTCGACGAGCAGCACCGCTTCGGGGTCGAGCAGCGGCTCGCGCTGCGCGGCAAGGGCGAGCGCAGCGGGCTGCAACCGCACCAGCTCGTCATGACCGCGACCCCCATTCCGCGCACCCTCGCCATGACCGCGTACGCCGATCTCGACACCTCGGTGATCGACGAACTTCCCCCGGGACGCACCCCGGTCGACACCGCGGTGGCGCCCTCCGGGCGGCGGCCCGAGGTCGTGGCCCGCATCCGCCGGGCCTGTGGGCGCGGCGATCAGGCGTACTGGGTGTGTACCGCCATCGAGGAGTCCGAGGCGAGTGCCGGCCGTGCCGCGGAGGAGACCGCGCGCGAACTCGCGAAAGCCCTCCCCGAGTTCCGCGTCGGACTCGTGCACGGGCGGATGCCGGCGGCGGAGAAAGACGCGGCGATGGCCGCATTCAGGGAGGCCCGGACCAATGTGCTCGTCGCCACCACCGTGATCGAAGTCGGGGTCGACGTCCCCAACGCGTCGCTCATGGTCATCGAGAATGCCGAGCGCCTCGGCCTCGCCCAGCTCCACCAGTTGCGCGGGCGCATCGGCCGCGGTGCCCGGCGCAGCGCCTGCGTACTGATGTACGATGGGCCGCTGACCGAGGCGGCGCGGGCGCGGCTCGAAGTGCTCCGCGCCACCACCGACGGATTCCGAATCGCCGAACGCGACCTGGAGATCCGCGGGCCGGGCGAACTCCTCGGTACCCGCCAGACCGGCCTCGCCCGACTGCGCATCGCGGATCTCGCCCGGGACCGGCCCCTGCTTCCCGGCGTCGAGCGCGCCGCGTCCGAGCTGCTGGCACGACACGAGAGCCGCATCGCCCCGCTGATCCGCCGCTGGGTCGGCGCGGGAGCGGACTACGGCCAGGTCTGAGCGACGGCGAGACACCGACAGTATCCACCGGCCGATCGGCGAATCGCCCCACCCCCGGCAACGCGATCCTGTACATCCAGCCCTCCTCCCGCGACACGCTTCGGTTCTCCTGTGGCCATTTACCCGCCCGCTTGGCCCGAAGCAGGCGTTGCGCCGACTGTCGAAAGGTGAAGCGCCCCGACGAATCGAGACGGAACGGGTGGATGTCAGGAGGAGCCGCGCGCTGGGGTGGCTTGTGGGTACAGCCTCGGAATGGGTGCAGACTCGGAATTGCGCCCGTTCCGTGGCCGCGATAGGCTGAATCCGGGACGTCGATCCGGTCCACATGCCGATGCCCGCGGTCGCGGCCCGGGCGCCTGCCCGTCAACGGATCCAACCAGACCCGAATCAACCTCGAACCAACGCCTGACCAACCCCTCATCATCCCCACCAACGACAAGGGAGCTGTTCCATGAAATTCACCCGACGCAGATTCGCCGGGATGGTCGGCGCGTTGCTCGCCGGCCTCGGTTTCGCCACCTCCGCGACGGCCCAGGAGCGGGGCGGCACGCTCGTGATGATCGTGCAGCCCGAGCCGCCGAGCCTCGCCTCGTACCTGTCCACCTCCGGTCCCATCGGGATGGTGACGTCGAAGATTTACGACGGACTGCTCGAGTACGACACCGAACTCCAGCCGCAGCCGAGCCTGGCCGAATCATGGGAGATCTCGCCCGACGGCAAGTCCATCACCTTCAAGCTGCGCCAGGGCGTCAAGTTCCACGACGGCGAGGCGCTCACCTCCGCCGACGTGAAGTTCTCCATCATGAATGCGGCCAAGGTCACCCACCCACGCGGACCCAACACCTTCGCGGCGGTGACCGACATCGAGACCCCGGACGACCACACCGTCACTCTGGTGCTGTCCGAGCCCGCCCCGTACATGCTCATGGCCTTTTCGGGCTACGAGACCCCGATCCTGCCCGAGCACATCTTCGGTGAGGGGGATCTGCGCGCGCACCCGAACGCCAACAACCCCGTCGGCTCCGGGCCGTTCGTGTTCACGGAGTGGAAGAAGGGCCAGTACATCCGGCTCGACCGCAACCCGGATTACTGGAAGGAGGGGCGGCCGTACCTCGACCGCATCGTCGCCCGCTTCATCCTCGACTCCTCCACCCGCACCGCGGCGCTGGAAAAGGGCGAAGCTCACTTCGCGGCCATGGGCGCGGTTCCCTTCAACGACGCGAAGAAGCTCGCCGAGAACCCGGACCTGACCGTCACCACCCGGGGCCACGAGATGTTCTCGCCCGTCTCCGAGCTGCTGCTCAACACCGAGCGCGCGCCGCTCTCGGACCGGCAGGTGCGCCGGGCCATCGCCTACGCCATGCAGCGCCAGTTCATCATCGACAACATCTGGTTCGGTTACGGCAAGCCCGCCACCGGCCCCATGAGCTCGAACTTCGCGCCGGCCGGGCTGTACAGCGGCGACGTGAAGACCTACGAGACCGAAGACGGCGTCGAGATCGCGAACCGGATCCTCGACGAGGCCGGCTACGCGAAGGACGCGGACGGCGTGCGTTTCGAGCTGATGCACGACTCCCTCCCCTACGGCCAGGAGTGGACCCGCTTCGGCGAGTACGTGCAGCAGCAGCTCGGCAAGATCGGGATCAAGGTCGTCATTCGCCAGGAGGACGTGGCGCGCTGGCTGAAGCGCACCTACCACGACCACGACTTCGACACCACCGCGAACTACCTCTACAACCTGGCCGACCCGGTGATCGGGGTCCATCGCGCGGTGCACTCGGGTCAGATCAAGCCGGGCACGGTGTTCACCAACGGCTCGTACTGGTCCGACCCGGAAGTCGACAGGCTGCTCGACATGGCCAAGGTGGAGCCGGACGCAGCGAAGCGGAGCGCACTCTACGACCAGGCGCTGAAGATCGTCGCCGAGGAAATCCCCATCGTCTGGATCCACGAGATGAACTTCCCCACCGTCGTGAACAACCAGTTCGCGGACGTGATCGTCTCGGCGCTCGGCGTGTATGCGAACTTCGACCGGGCTCACATGAAGTAGTTCGGGGAAGCAACCCGGCGAGCATCGATCGCATGACTCTGCGGATGGGCCGGCCATCACCCCCGATGGCCGGCGCCGCGCGTTCCCGGCCCCGGACGCCCGCATTCGGTCCGGCGTCTTCGCCATCGCGCGCAGGACGAATTCCGCATGAGGCCCCCGCCGCAACGCGACCGGAGCGTCCGCTCCACCCACCGCGGGCGGAACGCCCACGCTCCCGGGAAGCCCGGCCGCGCATGCACCCTTTCCCCGTGCGCCCGGTGCGGGGACCGGCCGCACCATGACCGGTCTTCGCCTGCTGCGCTACATCGTCCGGCGGCTGCTCCAGGCGGTGCCGGTGATCCTCGGGGTCACGGTGCTGTGCTTCCTCCTGCTCCAGCTCGCACCCGGCGATCTGGCCGAAGTGCTGGCCGGCGAATCCGGCGGCGCCTCGGCCGAGTACATCCAGGATCTGCGCGCCCGCTACGGGCTCGACAAGCCGGTGCTGGTGCAGCTCGGCGTGTACGTGAAGAACGTCATCTTCTTCGACCTCGGGTTCTCCTTCCGCCACAGCGCCCACGTCTCGGACCTGCTGCTGGAGCGGATGATGCCCACCCTGCTGCTGATGGGCACCACGCTCGTGCTCTCGGTCGGCGTGGGGGCGCTGTCCGGGCTCTTCGCCGCCATCTGGGTCCGTACCTGGCGCGACCACGTCATCTCGCTCGGCGCCATCGTCGCCTACGCGACGCCGCTGTTCTGGGTGGGGCTGATGCTGATCCTGGTCTTTTCGGTCTGGCTCGACTGGTTCCCCACCTCCGGGATGGAGAACGTGGTGATGTTCCACGAAGGATGGGATCGGGTGGTGGATATCGCCCACCACCTCGTGCTGCCGGCCATCACCCTCTCGCTGTTCTACCTCGCGCTCTACGCGCGCCTGATGCGCGCCACGATGCTGGAGCAACGGGGTCTCGACTACGTGACCACGGCCAGGGCCAAGGGCCTCACCGAGCGCCAGATCACCTTCCGGCATGTGCTGCGCAATGCGCTTCTGCCGGTGATCACCATGGCCGGGGTCCAGGTGGGCGCTCTGCTCGGCGGCTCGGTGGTGGTGGAGAGCGTGTTCGCCTGGCCGGGGCTCGGGCAGCTCGCCTTCGAGGCGCTGTTCTCCCGGGACTTCAACCTCCTCCTGGGCATCTTCTTCATCTCCGCCTGCCTCGTGGTGCTCGTCAACATCGTGGTCGATGTCATCTACGTGCTGCTCGACCCGCGCATCCGGGTGGACGAATGAACACCTTCCGGCAACGTTTCTTCGGCAACCCGCGGGTGATCGGCGGCCTCGCGTGGCTCGGGCTCGTAATCATGGTGGCGGTCGCAGCACCGCTGCTGTCCCCGCACCATCCCTTCGAGATCGTGGCCCAGCCCTTCCTCACCCCGTCGATCGATCATCCGTTCGGCACCGACTCCCTCGGGCGCAGCATCTGGGCGGGGCTCGTGCACGGGGCGCGGACCACGCTGGTCATCGCCATCCTGGCCACCCTCGCCTCCGTGGCGTTCGGAACGCTCGTCGGTGCGCTTGCCGGCTACTTCGGCGGCTGGGTGGACGACGGGCTGATGCGACTCACCGAATTCTTCCAGACCATCCCGTCCTTCATCTTCGCGATCGTGCTGGTGGCCATCCTCACCCCCTCGGCCACCAGCCTGATCGTGGCCATCGCGGTGGTGAGCTGGCCGCCCATCGCCCGGGTGGTGCGGGGCGAGGTGCTCTCGGTCAAGGCGCGGGAGTACGTGCAGGCCGCGGTGCTGGTGGGACAGGAGGACATGGCGATCCTCTTCCGGCAGGTGCTGCCCAACACCCTGTCGCCGCTGATCGTCACCGGCTCGCTGCTCGTCGCCACCGCCATCCTCGTCGAGAGCGCGCTGTCGTTCCTCGGCCTCGGCGCCCCGAACCTCATGAGCTGGGGGTTCATGGTGGGCGCCGGGCGGAGCTTCCTGCGCGACGCGTGGTGGCTGGTGACCATTCCCGGGGTGGCCATCCTGCTGACCGTGCTTTCCATCAACCTGGTGGGCGAGGGGCTCAACGACGCCCTCAACCCACGGCTCTCGGATCTGTGAGCGCGCCAATCCTGCACATCGAGGATCTGCGCGTCGCGCTGCCCGCGTGGTCGGACCGGCCGCTCGCGGTGGACGGGGTCTCGCTCGCCATCGCACGCAACGAGATCCTGTGCGTGGTGGGCGAGTCGGGTTCGGGCAAGTCGGTGATGGCCAAGGCCATCCTGGGCCTCCTCCCCGCCCCGCACGTGCGCGTGGTCGACGGCGCCATCCACTTCGAGGGCCGGGATCTCCTGCGGGCCGGGGAGGAGGAGATGCGCGAGGTGCGCGGCGGACGCATCTCCATGATCTTCCAGGAGCCGATGGTGGCCCTGAACCCGCTGATGAAGGTGGGAGCGCAGACCGACGAGATCTTCCGGGTACACACCGACCTCGACGCGCCGGCGCGGCGGCAGCGGGTGGTGGAGCTGTTCTCCGACGTCCACCTGCCCGACCCGGAGCGCATCCCGGACAGCTATCCCCACGAGCTGTCGGGAGGCCAGCGCCAGCGGGTGATGATTGCGATGGCGCTCGCGCTGGAGCCCGCCCTCATCATCGCCGACGAGCCCACCACCGCGCTGGACGTGACGACCCAGGCCCAGATCCTGACGCTGCTCAAGGAGCTTCAGGGCCGGCACGGCACCGCGGTCCTGTTCATCACCCACGACTTCGGGGTGGTGGCGGAGGTGGCGGATCGGGTGGTGGTGATGCGCGACGGCCGGCTCATCGAGAGCGGCGCCACCGGGGAGGTGCTGCATGCGCCGCAGGCGGACTACACGAAAGCGCTGGTCGCGGCGGTGCCCAGCCTGCACCCGCGGCACGCATCGGCCCCGGACCGGCCGGCGCCGGCCCTGGCGCTGAGGGGTCTGAACAAGATCTACGGCGGGCGCTCGGGTCTGTTCGGCGGGCACGGCCGGCGGGTGCATGCGGTGCGCGACGTGGACCTGGAAGTGCCCCGCGGGCGCTCCGTCGCGCTGGTCGGGGAGTCGGGCTCCGGGAAATCGACCCTGGCGCGCTGTGTGGTGGGTCTGGAGAAGGCCGACGGCGGGGACATCCGGCTCGACGGCGAGAGCATCGCCGGATTCTCCCGCCGGCAGCTCAAGCCGTACCGGCATCTGGTGCAGATGGTGTTTCAGGATCCCTTCGCGTCGCTCAACCCGAGGCACCGCGTGGGCGACATCATCGCGCTCGGGCCGATGCTCCGGGGCACCCCGAAGCGTGCGGCATGGGACCGGGCGCGCGAACTGCTGGGCATGGTGGGGTTGCAGCCGGAGGCGGCCGGGCGCTATCCGCATGAGTTCTCGGGCGGCCAGCGCCAGCGCATCGGCATCGCGCGGGCGCTGGCGATGGAGCCCGCGCTGATCCTCGCCGACGAACCGGTCTCGGCCCTCGACGTCTCGGTGCAGAAGCAGGTGCTGGACCTGCTCGACGACCTCCGGCAGTCGCTCGGGCTCTCGATGCTCTTCATCACCCACGACCTGCGGGTGGCCGCGCATGTCTGCGAGGAGATCGCGGTGATGCGGCACGGGGCGATCGTGGAGCGTGGCCCGACCTCGGAGATCTTCGCCGACCCCCGCCACGAGTACACCCGCCAGCTTCTGGACAGCGTGCCCGGCAAGGGTTGGGAGCACTGACCCGCAGTCGGACAATCCGAACCGGAAAGGGCCGGATGACATCCTTCATACCGACGACAAGGGACTCGACGATGCACCCGCCGATACACCGTTCCCATCGTCGAGGAGGGTTGCCTGGTCGGAGCCGCATACGCACCGGAAGACGCCGGGAACCCGTGCTCCAACCTCTTCCGAGACGGACGCGCGCACGGGAGAGATTCGCCGTCAGGTGAAGTCTGCTGCATTCGTCCACCGACGAGTTCAGGCATATCGACCGAGACCGTCCTTCCATGCCGAACATCGGAGAACGCGTCGTCCAGTATGCGCGGCTTGCGCGCATGCACCAGCCGATCGGCTCGCTCCTGCTGCTGTGGCCGACGCTGTGGGCGCTGTGGATCGCGGGGGCGGGCGAGCCGGACCCGGCCGTGGTGCTGGTATTCGTGGCCGGGGTGTTCGTAATGCGCTCGGCCGGATGCGTCATGAACGACTTCGCGGACCGGAAGATCGACCCCCACGTGCAGCGCACGCGGAGCCGGCCCATCGCAAGCGGCCGGGTCACGCCGCGAGAAGCGCTCGGGGTGTTCGCGGTGCTGTGCCTGGTGGCGTTCGCGCTGGTGCTCACGCTGAACCGGCTCACCCTGCTGTATTCGTTCGCGGCGGTGGCGCTGGCCGCGAGCTACCCGTTCATGAAGCGATGGACGTACCTGCCGCAGGTGTACCTGGGCGTCGCGTTCGGGTGGGGAATCCCGATGGCGTTCGCCGCCCTCGTCGGCGAGGTGCCCCCGCTCGCCTGGCTGCTGCTCACGGGGGTGGTGGCCTGGGCCGTCGCCTACGACACGATGTACGCGATGGTCGATCGCGAGGACGACCTCCGCGTCGGGGTCAAGTCGAGCGCCATCCTGTTCGGGGACGCGGACCGCTTCTTCACAGGAGCAAGCCAGATCGCGCTGCTCGCGGTCCTCGTCCTCGCGGGCCGGCAGGCGGGGCTCGGCCCGCTCCACGCCATCGCGACCGCCGCCGCCGCGCTGCTCTTCGCGTACCAGCAATACCTCATCCGCAACCGCGAGCCCGCCGCCTGCTTCCGGGCCTTCCTGAACAACAACTGGGTCGGGGCCGTGGTCTTCGCCGGCATCGTCGCCGACTACCACTGGTCATGAAGGGTCAGCCTGGTCCCGTGGTGGACACCAGCAATCACGTCCTTGCGATCGGCATGACTTGCGACAAATTCAAGTACACCCTGCCGACGGCACTTATCCCAACGGCTTCATCCGGGGGCGCCGCGCTCTCCACCGCCCCCTGCGGAGGTCTGAATGCATTTTGATGGAGCATACATCTCCATATCACCATTGTGATCAATTGGCATCCATGGAGACAGCCTCCTTCGCCGACGCCGCACCGAGCTTCCTGTCGAGCGTTGCGAGCCTCGCACCGCGGCGCTTCGCGGTCTCCAGGTACGCTGCATCGTAGCCGCTGAGACGATAGCGTCGGCACAGGGTTATGACTTGTAGATCATCGTGGCCGTCGTCCGTGACGAAGCAAAGAGTTCGAAGGCGTTCGATATGGCTATTCACCGCGTCTGCTTCGATGCGTTCTTTCCGCTCGGCGACCACCAGGACGCTGCGTACTTCGTACCAGAAAAGACTGGGTACGATGATCGTCTCGTACGAGGCTCGTTCCATTACCATGTCGGCCCAGGTGGTGTCGTCCCGATCTCGCAAACACCGTGCGATGGCTAACGACGCGTCGATGACGATGGCCATCAGGGCCGGCCCTCGACGAGCGCCTGCCGAACTTCCTTACGGGACATGGTGGTGTTCCGCCGATCTCGTTCCCTAAACATGATGTTACCGATTACCTTGAACACGAGTTCGCGGAGGGTAGTGAAATCTGAGCGGAAGTCCGCCTGATCTACCCGGATGTAAAGCCATGAAACGCCGGTCGCCTCGGTGACGCGGCGGCACCACTCCCGCATGGCGGCGTCCTTTTCCTCGGTGCCTTCCCAAATCCGACCCTTGGTCTCGATAATCCAATTGACTTCAGCGCCTTCCGGGTCCTTCTGTACGGCGACCCAGTCGGGGTAGTAGAAGCCGATAGCGCCGCTTGCCTTGAGGTAGTCGACGCGGAAGGACGTGCCGGAGCTACCCTGTTCCGTGGTGCCCAATGCCGCAAAACGCAGGACATCGCCGGCACGGTCCAGAAATTCTGCGAAGATCCGCTCGAAGTCGTTATAGGTGGCCACGAAGTTGAAGACTGTCTTCCTCGCTTCCAGAGGCGGCAGGTTCCGCCGCCAACTGAAGGGCTTGGTCTCGGACAGACGAAAGTCCCGCCTGTCGAATTCGATCTTTCGGTGCTCAATGGTGAGTTGGGCGATCTTCCGGGTCAGGTATCCGGCGATGCCCTCCTTGATTTCCAGCCGATCCAGATGAAATCGAGGAGCGTCGTCGTCCAATTCGATCTCTCGTCCGAAACAACGTCCTCTGACGTAGTCGCGAACCAGCGGATACAACTCCGCGAAGCGGTTGGTGAGACCCGTCTTTCCGGCAACCCGGTTGGTAATGTCGGCCAGAAGCTCCTGGGTGGGCAACAAACCGCCGGCGATATCCTCCTGGTGCACTTCGGTTTCCGTGGGGGCGAACTCCAGCTTCAGCCTGATGCGATATCGCTCATCGATGTCTTCCTGGTCGAAAATCGGTTCGAGCGATTGCACCCGCAGATCAGACAGCCTCCGGAAGTCGTGCTCCAGACTCGGTTTGGTGATGGGGATGGCGATGTCGTATTTCAGCCGCTCCTGCACCGGCTCAATGATGATCGGTGAGGGCGGATTGGCCGTCGTGGCCACCACGCCAACCCCTTCGGCTTCCAGTTGCTCACGCAGGACATTGAGCAGGTTACGGGTGCCGAGCACCTCCAGAGTCTGCGTGCGATCCGGACTCACCTGCGTCATCAGACGCAGACCGCGGCCGATGACCTGTTCCGGGAGAATCTCCGCCTTGGCGGTGAACGGACGCAACCCCAGCACCACCGTCACGTTGCGGACATCCCATCCCTCACGCAGCATCATGACGCTGACGATGGCCTTGATCCGGTTCTCCGCCTGATCGATCTCCCGCGCCACCTGTCGAGCCTTATCGAGATCCTTCTTCCTGATCTCACCCGCCGCGTCGGTGTGGATGACGAGCACCTCGGATTCCCGAAAGCCAAGCCCTTTCGTCTTCCACAGGTATTCGCCCAAGGCGTCGGCGTACGCGTTCTTCTCCGCCATGATGAAGAGCACCGGTCTGATGTCCAGCTTCCTGTACATCTTCCGATGCTGCTTCCAGCGCTTGACCGCAGCCTGCAGCCAATAGCCGTACTTTTCCGCTACGTTTTCCTTCGTCACACCGTCGGGGTCTTCGGCGGGCTGGCTGCCGCTGGTCACGATGATGGGCGCCTTGACGATGCGGTCCTCCACCGCCTGTGCCAAGGGGTAATCCACGATTGTCCACGGGAAGTACATGCCATTCTGATCCTTGGGCGTGGCGGAGAAATCGAGCCATGCACCCAAGCCGTGCGGGAGCGCATCGTGAATGGTCAGAAGTGATTTGCTCCAGGCGAGCTCCTCGTCATGGACGTGGTGTGCTTCATCGTTCAGCACCACGAGATCCCTGAGCGACTTGATTCGCTCCAGCATGGAGCGTTGGGCGGGCGACACAAGATTTTGCGCGGGTCTCTTGCCCAGAAGTGCCTCGACCGCGTTCACCGCCGTCCACTCCTCGTCGCGCGATTCATAGAGTTGCTGGATGTTGGCCAGAAAGAGATTTCCCGCCTGAGTCGGCTCGGCAGCGTCGCCACGGAGAATCACCTTCTGCGAGAACGCGCCCTTCCACTCAGGCGGAACCAGCGGCAGTCGGTGGAAGATTCGATTGTCGGCAAAATCCCTTTCCAGGCGCTGATACACGATCACATTAGGCGCCACGACGAGGAAGTTCGTGGATAGGTGCGAGCCGGAAACGTGCTGTTTGTGCAGATGAGACCAGACAATCGTCATCGCCATCACCCAAGTCTTGCCCGATCCCGTGGCCATCTTAAACGCGAGACGGAGCAGGTTTTCGGGCGGCAAGTCCTGCACGCCTTCCCGATCCAGTTCCGGCACGTATCGGCGAAGCTGCCGCCTTCCGTCCATCGCCGTCTGAAATTCGATGTTCTTCGATATCAAATCTCTCCGAGTGAGCGTCGCATACGTCTCAAGGAGCGCTTTCACGTCGCGTTGACCGCCAACTTCCACCAACCAGACCAAGGTCTCGATCGCCTCGCGCTGACAGAAGTAGTATCGAAACGGGGCGTCGAATCCTGTAATTTCGTGATCCTCTTCGAACCAGTACTCGAACAGCCGGCGGGTTACGTCGGAGGCACCGAGATAACCTCCGCCACGCCATGTGTTCACCTCTTCGCGAATCTTCGGCGGCAGTAGAAGTCGACTCGGGCGACGGCCGGAATCGTCCTCACGCCACCCCATGGGCGCACTGTCATCCTTTATCAAGTGAGAGGTCGGGCTCTCCCATGGTCGTCCAGGGCAAGATCACTAAAATCCCATGTAAATCAGTGCATTCTGTGATCTAATGCCACTCTGGCCAAGGAGAGGAACGTGATCAGCAATGGACAACAGTGCCCCCGAGGGTCTGATCGAACATTTCTCGAAGTTGGAAGACCCGCGCGTCGACCGGAACAAGAAGCATGAGTTGATTGATGTCATCGTGCTGTGCGTGTGCGCGGTGCTCAGTGGGGCCGAAGGTTGGTGCGACATCGAGGAGTTCGGTCGCGCAAAGCTGGACTGGTTACGTCGTTATGTCCCGCTGGCCAATGGGGTCCCGGTCGATGACACGATTGCCCGCATCATCTCGGCGTTGTCGGTCAGTGGGTTTCAGGCGTGCTTTCTCAGTTGGATGGAGGACGTGGTCAAGCTCAGCGACGGTGAGATCATTGCGCTCGATGGCAAGACGCATCGACGCACCCATGATCGCAAGCGAGGGGTGAAGGCGCTGCATATGGTCAGTGCCTGGGCGTGTCGCAATGGGGTGGTGCTTGGGCAGGTGAAAACCGACGAGAAGTCGAACGAGATCGTGGCGGTGCCGGAGTTGCTGGAGAAGCTTCAATTGAAGGGGTGTATCGTGACGCTGGATGCGATGGGGTGCCAACGCGCGATCGCGAAGCAGGTCAAGAAAGGCGGTGGGGATTACGTGTTGGCGCTGAAGCGCAATCAGCCGGAATTGGAGCGCGAGGTTCGGGCGTATTTCGAGGCGGCGGAGCGGTGCGACTTTGGCGGTTCGGAGATGGGGCACGAGGCGACTTGCGACGAAGGTCACGGGCGGATTGAGCACCGGAGCTATTTCTTGTCCACGGACCTTGGTGCGTTGTCGGGTGTCGGGAAGTGGAAGGGACTGAAAGCGATGGGAATGGTGGAGTCGGAACGTCATTGTGGAGGGCGTGTCAGTGTTGAGCGGCGCTACTACATCACCTCGCTTGATGACGTGAAGGTGTTTCAACGGGCGGTGCGTTCACATTGGAGTATCGAGAACGGGTTGCACTGGCGGTTGGACGTGACGTTTCGCGAAGACGCAAGCCGGATTCGTCGAGGCAATGCGCCTCACAACATCGGGGTGATTCGTCACATGGCGATGAACCTACTCAAGCGCGAGAAGACGAAAATGAGCTATAGGCGCAAGAGAGTCCGGGCCGCTCTGAACGATGCCTTCCGAGATAAGTTGTTGATGGGACAATGACTTTATATGCGGTCACCCTGCATGGTCGTCGCTCCAGAATCTCCGGAAGTTCCTGGTTGTAGTGGATAAAGGTCCTCGCCATGGCTATTTCACCTTCACTTCGAACGCCTGCGAAGTATCGTTGCCGAAGATGTCGATGACCTTGACCAGAATTCGGTATTTTCCCTGCTTCTCATACTTGTGCGGAGCAGAAGCCAGGCAAAGCGACCGATCCTTTCGGGTACGATACGCCTCCCATCCCTGCATGAAGGTATCGTTGCGAAAATTCCAATCCACTGCCCAATAATCGATGTAGTCGGACCACTTTTCTATCTTACTACGTACCTCGTTCGGAATGAACTCTGCGTTGGAAATAACGAAATTCTTGAGCATCACCTGTGCGGTAAGTTTCTTCGATATTTTGATCGCAGCATCCAGATAAGCCAGCTCAAAGAAGCAAACATCGCCCTTGTCAACTGCCTGCTGCTCCATGACCTCACGTGGGATCTGCAACATCAAGAGATTGATACCTCTGTTCCTTGCTTCCTGAACCATGAGATCCTGAAGACCCATTTCCCATTCCCAACCGAGAACATGCAGATCGTGTTGTTTCAGACGGAGACATTCCTCTATCGCAGAATCAATCTCACTAATGGTCACTGGTGCATCCACGGGACCGATATGGACCATGGCCCTACCTTTTTTTCCATGCAAATAAATCATACCCACCACCGGCCGGGCGCCGTAGAGTTCAAGTATAAACGCCAAGTACTCGTAGAGTGCCTTTTCTGTGGCCAGCTTATTATTATATTCACCGAGATTATCTTCGCATTTTCCGAAGGTAACACCATGCCAGTATTGGCGTTCATATTTACCGAGGTTTAATACTTCAAAAGGCTTACAGTTCTCGATACTGAGCAATCTTTTACGGGTTACATGAATACCCCATCGTCCCAAATCACATCCGATCCAGCGGCGGCCAAGTTTCTCGGCGACTGCGAGAGTTGTTCCGGAACCACAAAATAAATCAGCGACAAGTTCTCCTGAACGTGAATGTGCAGAGATGATCCTATTCAGTAATTCCTCTGGTTTCTGTGTTGGATAGCCCGTACGCTCATCAGCCATATTATTAATATTCGGAATATCCCAATAATCAGGACATTTCTTATTCTGCCCCTTCATTCTCTGAGATGTTGCCGGTACCATTGGAGGTTCAAAAAACCACCGATTGGATTTTGAGTACCAAAGTAAACAATCATGTTTCTTTGGATAACACTTCGAACTTGATCCGCCCAAGCCATATAGCCACATTATTTCATTTCTAAAACCCGGTTCATCTGTACGTGATTCTCGATCTCCGCCTCCGAATATTTCATCAAGAATTGCGCCAAGTAAATGAGAAAGTCAGAAATCACAGTGGAGAATAATGCTACCTGTAGGACTTAATATATCTCTGAGCAATTGAAGCCGCATTTGCATCATGTCGAGATATGACGCTGTGCCAGCACCCCAAGTATCTCGGTACACTTTTTCCTCAATTAATGTCTGCTCCTTATTCAGCTCGACACCAGATTCACCGATCTGCGCAGTGAACGAGAAGTCGGATCCCGTAGCAAACGGCGGATCGATGTAGATCAGATCAATTTTCCCTGCGAATTTCTCCAGAAGCGAGCTCATCACAAGCAAGTTGTCCCCCCAGATGAGCTTGTTCCTCCACCTCTCCTCGAACGTTTCACCCTCATTGCCTTCGTAGAAGTCAAAAAGCGATCCCTGCACACCGCCCTTCTTCGCCTCGCGTGTGGCACGACTCTCGTTGACTGTCTCGATAACCTGAAACGGTAGATTGACGCGGGGAACTTCCTTGCGCGTACCGTCCTCGTTGTACTTGCCCGGCCATATCAGCTCGGTCCTCGTGATGTCGATCTTCGACATTTACCGTTCCTCCCTCGACTTGCTTCAGGTACTCGCTTCCCGCCGGCATTAAGCGGTATCGCCGCTCCCTGCTGCGCGATTTGTCCGGAATGGTCATTTCGATCAGATCGGCTCGCAGGGCCGGAAGCAGGTGGACTTTTTGAAATAGTCACGGTGATTCAAGCTCAGGGCATCCCACATGCTCTGCCCGGTAATTTCATCCGATATCGCCTGTAGCAGCCGAATTTAGAGGCCGACTTGCTCGGTGACTTGCCCAGTGATTCCCGGGGCAGCGTCTCCAAATCTCCGATCCCACCGGTCACATCCCTGACTTGGCACGGCGTATGTGGATCTTATTCCCGGCAAATCGCCACCTCAGGCGGAATCGCGACCGCGTACCTTCCAGCGTGTTCCCGACCCACGGCCGCGTCGGAGCGCCAGCTTACCTCATACACTCGTTTCGGGTGACATGGCAGGACCATGAGCACATTCTCCCGTCGCTCGTTCTTGGTGCTCATCAGGCCCCTCCTTGGCGTTGAGGACACCACGTAGCGCAGTCGCATGCAGTGGAAGAGAGTGATGCGAATCCCCGCAAGCTCCGGCAGTGTTGCAGAATAGCAGGCGCGATGCTCACAACAGTCCCGCCTTCCTGAAGCTGAAGACATCTTCCGGCGACACGATCAAGTGATCGAGCACCCGAAGGTTGATGGTCTCCGCAGCCAGCACGATAGCCCGCGTGAGCACCTTGTCATGCTCGCTCGGCTCCACGTTGCCGTTCGGATGGTTGTGTGCGAGCACCAGCACCGCCGCCTGGCGTCTGAGCGCGGCTTCCACAACGCGGCGGGGATACACTGCGGCACGGTCGATCGTCCCTTCCTGAAGAATCTCGATACCGTTGCGCAATAGCCGGTACGCGGAATCCAGATACGCGACAGCGAATACCTCGTTCCTGAGAGCGCCAATCCGCATCCGCCAGAAGTCGGCGAGCCGCTTCGGGTCATGCAGCACCTCCGCTTCCTCCGACGCTTCCTGAAGGTAGAGCGTCGCCGATTCACGGATGATGTGCAGGGCAACCGCGGCGACATCGCCGACACCGGTGATCGAATGCAGCTCGGACAGTGGCGCGTCCAGTACCCCTCGCAGACTGCCGAAGCGCCCGAGCAACGCCTTGGCGGGCTGCTTCACGTCAGCGCGGGGAATCGCCAGAGTGAGGAGCAACTCGACTACCTCATGCTCCGCGAATCCCGCGAGACCGTTCTTCAGGAAGCGCTCGCGCAGTCGCTTGCGATGGCCGTGGTAATGGGGCCGTTCCATCCGTGGGGATTCCTGGTTGGTGTGGACCCGCGGCGCAAGAGCCGGCCGTCCTCCCTACAGCATGATAGAGCAGCAGAAGGTCCGACGCCCCGAGACCCCGATCCCGCTCGGTCACAAGCCGCCCCGCAGCCGCCCGATCGGCGGATTGCCGGCATCGGCCCGGGGGCGCGCCAGCGTCATGTCGACCAGCAGGTAGCCGTCGCGCATCACCGCCTCGTCCCGCTTCCCGAGGGCGCGGGTGAGACGGAGCATGTCCGCCTGTTCCTCCGCCGCCAGCGCCTTGCGGTAGCGAATCGATCCGGCGCCGAGGCTCTCGGCCCGATATCCCCGCGATTTCCACAACGCGTTCAGCGGCGCCCAGTCCACGTCGGGGCGGGGGCCGTAGATGAACCAGGGCCGGGGCACATCGTCGCAGAGATCCAGAATGCGCTCGAAAACACTCGGCAGCAGATCGCCCAGCGAACCGCTCTCGACGATCAGGTCCACCCCGCGAAGGAAACGCTTCAGATCGTCGCTCGGAGCGTTCTCGAGCAGGTTCTCGTGGAAGGCCAGGTCGAGAAAACCGAGCGCAGCGGCGTACTCCAGCGCGACTCCGGCGATATCGACACCACCGATCTCGAAAGCTGCGGACACCGAACGTCGCGCGGCGAAGAAAGCGGCATCGTCCGCCCAGTACCGCCGAGCATCGGCCGACCGCCATCGTTGTCCGCCATAGCAAGCGTAGAGATCCGCCATGCCGATATCGTGACGCAGCAGCGCCCCGATGGCTCCATAGCCGCAGGCGAAGTCCAGCACCCGCAAGCGCTCGCCCGTACCGCGGGCGGCGCACATCGGACCATGCATGGCCTTCAGCGCTCCCGCGAGCACCGCCGGCATGCGGTAGTCGGACGGCCTCAGCGCGGTGAAGTACGGACTCGGGTCCTCCAGATCGTAGACCCGCCCGAAATCGTCCTTGTGCCGAGGGAGGCTATCCGTCAAATCGGTCATTCAGGGGCTGCCGCCATGCGGTGATGAACGAGCGCGCTCGATCTTTCCCGATGTCGGAACGTCCGAGACAACACGTGCGTTGACGCAGTAGCGGAAGTCGGACACAGCCAATCGCATTCTCATGCGGAGGCGGTCCGGGAAACGAGATCGGAAATTTCCTGTCTGAGCCGAGCCCAGGCAGGTACTTCAGCGAGAGCGCCCCCCACCGGGAGTCGCTCCAGCAGAATTCGCCGATGCTGCTGAAATTTCTTCCGGAATTTTCTGAGACGATGGCCTTGGCAATCGCTGGCCGCAACGAGCGCGGCCTTCAGAATCGACTTGGGATCTCCTGCCTGCTCGACTTTTGAAGGTCGCGGCAGGTTCAGCGGTTGTCTTCCTCTCGGGTTTCCGGCGACTCTGCGAATTTCGGTCTCATCCAGCAGAATCCATGCCTCCGTCGTTCTGACGGGAATGACGTTGACTCGTTCTATCGCCAATTCCGCATTGCACGCCGCTTGGGCAATCTCCCCCGCACGCGCTTCGACTCCGGCCGAGTCGGCGTCGCGGTGGACGAAGAGCACATCGAACTCGGACTCCGTGGAGAGTACAACCCGCATCTTTCTCTCCAGCACCGAAGCTCCACCTTCTCCTGGATCGCGTATGCTGGCAAGCGCAACCGCTGTCCCCACCACCTCCGCCGCCCCACAGTAAGACAATAGCTGACGGAGGTGTGGAACCAACGCCCGGTCCGAAGTCCCTTCGCACAGAAGGAGAAAACGAATCACGCGATCGAGCACTAGTATCAGGTCGAACCAAACGGCAGGCGAAGTTGTACACCTTCCGGTGGCTGCAGATAATCCTGCATCATCGACATTCCAAGAACCGGGCTACCGCTCTCGATGTTTGCCCTCCAACTGCCCTTGAGCGGATGACATCGCAGACCACGCACGGAGGATTCGCCGTATCGCACCACGGCTTCTTGTGCCAGCAATACATCGTCCGGACTCTGAAGCTGCAAGAAATAGGGAGAATGAGTCGCCAGAATCACCTGACGCATGACGTTTCCCGCATCAATCGGACCGTCGACATCCACCGCCAGATCCCGAATCAGCTCCGCCATGGCCGGTAGTCGTTCGGGATGAATGCCGTTCTCCGGCTCTTCAATACATATCAAGCCAGTAGTTTCCGGATCTTCGGCCAGCACCGAGAGCGCAAGGAATCGCAACGTACCGTCCGAAATAGCGTTTGCCGCGAATCGCTGACCGCTGACTTCAGTCACCGCCAGCGTCAGAAGCTCGCGCACGTCGTCCCGTTCGACCTCGACGGTGGTCACCGGCACAAGCTCTGCAAGCCTGGACGAAATTCTCCCGACGACACTGCCGTCCGGACCCTCCATCTGCTTCAGCCGATACAGGGTAGCGGCAAGATGCGCTCCATTGTCGGAAACGACAGTCGGATCTCTTGCAAGGCGGTCGGGACGACGCATGGCGCTCGGTTCGAGTGAAAGCAGCCGCCATTTCTGCATCTCCCGGCGCGCAGCGAGCACGGTCGGAGTCGCAACCGTATTGGTCGTACCCACGATTGTTCGTGGCGCCGAGCGAGCCGGAGCTCGCTGGCCGGGGCCTCTCGATCCACCATCCTGATGGACGATGATCTCCGCTGCCCCATCCATACCCTGTTCCGTCGAGATATACCCTGTCTTCGCGAACCTTCGATTGCGAACCACCTTGTCCCTGAATTCCGACTTGGAATGAGAAAATCGGAGTCTTTTTCTGGCATCGCCCTGCCGAATGTGACGCAAGGATTCCGAACGGAGTTCCATATCGAAAATAGACCGCGAGGACTTGTTGGAAGGAGCATATTTCTTGCCGATTTCGACTTCGTACCGCAGGAATGTCGAGGTGGCCTTGCCCGGGCGACCGAAGTCGTCGGTGACGTCCTGCCCGACCAGCATCTCGGCGGCGAGTGTGAAGGAATCTCTGCTCGTTGACTCCGCGCGGAAGAACAAGTCATCCAGCCGGGCAGTATCTTCGGTCCGCGCCCGGACGCGAACCGCAGCTTCGAGAATCGAATTATCGGCCAGCAGGGACAGAAAGTGGATGGCATCAAAGATGTTGGACTTTCCAACTCCGTTCTGTCCGGCAATGCAGGTGTACGGACCGAAGTCCACGGCAAACCCGATGAGATTCCTGAATCCATCGACTTCAAGACGGGTCAGCATTTCGCGCGGTCTGCCTCTGCCGGGGCGGCGTTCGAGATTCGGATCCGATCGCGTCTCACTACCGCCATTGTACCGTCAAGACAACAATCCGACCGCGAGCCCGCAACGGGCTCGGCGTGCGGCGTGAGGGGCAACTTGAGTGGTCACGACAGGAACACGCAGCCCCGGCATCCGCCGCGCGCGAGCGCCGCCTCGGCCGCGATCCGATCGTCCTCGCACTGGTACTGCGGATCGGGATGCCGCTCGATGCGGTCGTCTCCGCTGGCGCCGCCGGGGCGCGGATGCATCACCGAGTCCTTCCAGGCGTCGTCCTCGCTCCATCGGTACGCAAGCCGGCGGATCGTCCCCGGCGTGTCGATGGTGACGAGCGCTTCGAGCGCATCGCGCAGAATCCGCCGCTGCAGCGCCGCGTCGTGCGGCTTCCCCGCCGTGTGTCCGAGCGGGAAGTCGAGGTATACCGCACGCGGCGGACGGACGGCGGCGGTGATCGAATATGCGCTCGACATGGAGAGGGTCGGGATTCCGCGGCCTTCGATCTCTCGCGCGATCAGTCCCACGGACTGATGGCACACCGGTCAGACCGGGACGAGCAGCGCGGCGTCGACCGCATCTTCCTCCATGCGCTCGGCGAGCGCGGGCGCGAGGCGTTCACGGACCCGGCGCGCCGAGTAGATACCACCCATGAACGTGTACGCATCGGGGGCGACCTCCCCGATGCCACCGTCGCGTGCCTCCGCGCGCAGCGTCGCGAGCGGGAATACCACGTTCGGATCGGAGCGGGCGTCGGTGAGGTCGTAGGCGAAGTGCGTCGCCCGAAGCTCGGACACCGCGCAGTCGCGGGGGATGATCCGGTAACTCGAGTCGTCCCGGTAGTGGAACGCAACCTGGCCGACGCGATAGATGCCCCCGGAGGCGATCAGCCCGATCCGCGACGCCGCGAGCGGCTTCGCCACCGGCGCGAACGGGGGCTCGTCGTCGTTGTGAACCCACCTGTACGGCGGATAGCCGAGCGCTCCGTACCGTTTTGCGGTGTGCTCGATGTAGTCGACCGGCGGTCCGGACATGGATTCGCTCCGTCGTCGTGGCGGCCTGCGCCCGATGCGCGAAGATAATGCGGGCGCCTCCGGTGCCACAAGGTTCGTCATCCGTCAACAGCCACGCCGGCAGGCGGTGGCCCCTCACGCCGCCGCGCTTCGCGGCGCGTACTCCTCCCGCCTCGCCAGCAGATGGCCCAGCATCAGGCCGAAACAGCCGAGCACGAAGAGCTTGTTGATGAACCAGTTCGTGGTCCAGAGGGTCCACTCCGGCGCACCGAGGAACAGCACGAACTTCGTCACCACGATCGCGATTTCGACGACGGCGACGACCAGCGCCAGCCACCGGGTGTAGCGCGGGCGCGCGAGCAGGGCCCAGCCAAGCCAGACATGCACCACCGGCCAGAAGTCGAGGTAGACGTGCGTGGTGGGCGCAAGCCCGTGGGCGAGGGCCCAGGCGACGGGGAACAGGTACTTGATGACCACCGTCCACGCGGCGAGGACGAACAGGAAATGGGCGAGGAATACGGTCATGGCCCGACGCTCCGCGGCGTCCGTGGATCGCGCCCGGCCGCTCAGCCGAGCCGCGTCGCCGCGTCGCGCGTGAACGCCGGGATCGGAATGCGGTGCGGGCAGGCACCCAGACACGGCGTCCCGTCGCACCCGAGACAGGCACCGGCCCCCGCGCCAAGCGCCGCGTAGTCGGCGCGGGCGAGCCGGGAATCGCCGTAGTCCACATCGTACATGCGGGTGCGCAGCACCTCCGGGATCGCGACCCCGGCGGGGCAGCTCGCCTCGCACGCGTTGCACCCGTGCCGGCAGTACCGGGCATCCTGCAACGCCGCGTAGCGCGCGAGCAGGTGCGTGTCGGCCGCACCGACGGGGCCGGAACCCGAGGCGGCGACGTACTCGTCGATACCGGCGGTGCTGGTCATCGAGATCACGAGGCCGTCCACGAGCGGGCTCGACAGGACCCACCGGAACGCGGCCTGCGCGAAGGTGGCTCCGCCCACCTCCCAGGGACGCATGTCGTTGATGCGCGCCCCCATCAGCACCTTCATCGCGACCACCCCGACCCCTTTCGCGCTCGCCCGCTCGATGGCCCGCCCCAGTTCGGGCTGGAGCGCCACGAAGTGGAGCTGCGCGCGCAGCTTCTCGTAGAAGCTCGGGTCCTGCGCGAAGTTCCAGGCGACGAGGACCACGTCGGCGAGGTCATGATCGACGGCGTGGTCCAGGCACTCGACGAGTGCGCTGCCGTGGCCGGACATGCCCCGGAAGCGAATCTTGCCGTCGCGGATCGCGCGGTCGGTGAACTCCGCCCATTCGGGGTTCTTCAGCCGGCGCACGTCGTTGACGGCGTGATTGAAGTAGATGTCCACGTAGTCGGTGCGCAGGCGCCGCAACGACCCTTCGAGTGCGGACATCATCTGGCGGCGGGACTCGCTGCTCCACGCCTTGTGCTTCGACGCGATGACGTAGCGATGGCGCTCACCCTCGAGCGCCTCCCCGATCGCCTCCTCGGCCCGGCCGCCTCGATAGCTCTCGGCGGTATCGAAGTAGGTAACGCCGCGCGCAACCGCATGGCGCACGAGTTCCGGATCGGCCGACCGGCTGGACCCGAACGAGATGTCGGAGACGCGCAGGCCGGTGTTTCCGAGCGTGACGTAGCGCCGGACGCGCGGCGCATCGGCGCGCGCGCCGCCGGAGCCGAGCCCGACGAGACCCGCCGTCAGTCCGGCTCCCGTACCGAGAAATTGCCGCCGGTCCATCATCGCCCCTCCACCTCCCGTTTTACTCGCGGTCGTCTCCGAACAGCGCGTCGAGCCGCCGCCGCGCCTCGTCGGCATCTCCCGGCGACGAGGTCCCCGCCGCCGGAAGATCGAACAGGCGCTCGAGTTCGGCCCGCGCCGCCGACGACGCCCCATCTACCACGCCCGGGCCCAATCCCGCGACCGGGGTGAAGTATCCGCAGAAGTTCGCACGCTCCCGGTCCGACACCTCTTCGGCCACCGGCTCCCGACACCCCCGGCGGACCCCCGGGTCGAAGAACTCGCACATCCGGCACACATGCAGGTCGGCGCGGCACTGCGCACACTCCGCGACCCGCGCGAAGGGGACCGGCACCGCCGCGAGCGGGGCGCCGCACTTCCAGCAGGTCAGCTCCTGCGACATCGACACTGCACTCCGCGCGCCGGCGGCACGTCTCGGTCCGGCCGGTGACGGGCCACGGTCACAAGGCTGCGCTTGGCATGAGTGGTCACGGTCTCGCAGGAATCGAGCGGTTTCATTCTTCGGCCAGAGGCGGCACCGCCCCCCCTGGACCTGCCCACGGAAACTCCCGCCGGACCGGAACCCATGCTTGAAACGGCCCCGCCCGGAGCCTCCGAAGGACTGAATCCCGCCGGAACCGCGCCACGGGCCGGCCTGCCGATGCGTCGGCGGGAACCGCCGGCCTACGCATCCCACGCCGCGAGCGCCGCGTCCACGCCCGCCCCCGGCGCGCTCGCATGGCCGAACCGGCGCAGCGTCACCTCCAGCGCCGCCAGACACGTCATCACGTTGTCCCGCCGGCACCCGTATCCCATGGTGCCGATCCGCCAGATCCGGCCGTGCAGCGGGCCGAACGAGGTCCCGATCTCCAATCCGAAATCTTCAAGCAGCGCCGCGCGCACCGCATCCCCGGGGACCCCGTCGGGGATGTACACACCGGTCACGTTGGGCATCTTGTGGGCCTGGTCGCCGAACAGCTCCAGGCCCATGGCGGCAAGGCCCGCAGTCAGCGCGCGGCTCGCCCGGGCGTGGCGGTCGAACCGGGGTTCGAGCCCTTCGTCCACCACGATGCGGGCGCATTCCCGCGCCGCGTAGAGCATGGAAGTCGCCTCGGTGTGGTGGTTCAGCCGCGACTCGCTCCAGTAGTCCATCAGCATCGAGAGGTCGAAGTAGTTCGACTGGATGATGCGCCCGGCGCCGGCCTCGTAATCGTCCGGGCGGATGCCCTGCTCCACGTGCCGGCGCGACCGCACCACCGCCTCCACCCGGTCGTTGAAGGTCACCGGCGCGATGCCCGGCGGACCGGACAGACACTTCTGCAACCCGGCGGATACCGCATCGAGCTGCCAGGCATCGGTCTCCAGCGGCATGCCGGTCACCGACGCAGTGGCGTCGACGTGCACCAGCGCTCCGTGGTCGCGGCAGATCCGGCCGACAGCGTCCAGGGGCTGGGCCATGGTGGTCGACGTGTCTCCCTGCACGAGGGCGACGAGCTTCGGGCGGTGCCGCTTCACCGCGTCTTCGATCTGCTGCGGGTCGAACACCGTGCCCCACTCGGTCTCGATGGTGACGACCTCGGCCCGGCAGCGGTGCGCAATCTCGCACAGCAGGTGCCCGAACCGCCCGAAGATCGGCACCAGCACCCGGTCGCCCGGCTCCAGCACGGAGACCAGGACCGCCTCGATGCCGGCGCGGGCGGTGCCGTCGACCAGCAGCGTCCAGCGGTTGGCGGTGCGGAACACCTGCCGGTAGAGCGTCATCACCTCGTTCATGTACTCGGTGAAGCGCGGGTCGAACTGCCCGAGCAGCGGCAGCGACATCGCCTGCAGCACGCGAGGGTCGACATCCACCGGGCCGGGGCCCATCAGACGACGCGGCGGGGGGTTCAGGGGTTCGAACGGCTGGTTCATGGAGGGTCCTCATGCACGGTCGGCGCGAATGCCGTGAACACCGCCCGCGGTCAGGGTACCTGCCTCGCGCTGTCGCGCAAGGAGCAACTGGTGGGCAACCGGTGGGCCGCGCGCGGGTGCGACCCGGAGGCTCGAAGCGGCGGATGACGCATGGTTTCGAGGCCGCAGCGCGTCAGGGCCGGTGGTGCGCATGCCAGTGGCGGGCGATGTCGATACGCCGGGTCACCCACACGCCATCGTGCCCGGCGACGTGGTCGAGGAACCGTTCGAGCCCGGCGGCGCGGCCGGGCCGTCCGGCGAGCCGGCAATGGAGCCCGACCGACATCATCTTCGGGCTCTCGGCGCCCTCGCGGTAGAGCATGTCGAAGCTGTCGCGCAGATAGGCGAAGAACTGGTCGGCCGAGTTGAACCCCTGCGCGGTGGCGAAGCGCATGTCGTTCGCATCCAGGGTGTAGGGGATCACGAGATGCGGCCCGTGCGGAGCGTCCTCCCAGTACGGCAGGTCGTCCGCGTAGGAGTCGGAGTCGTATAGAAAGCCGCCGTCGGCCTTGACCAGGTCGCGCGTGTTGGGGCTGGTCCGGCCGGTGTACCAGCCGAGCGGCCGGGCGCCGGTGACCCGAGCATGGATCGCCATGGCCTGCTCGAAGTGCGCACGCTCCACGTCGAGCGGCACGCCCTGGTAGTCGATCCAGCGCAGCCCGTGGCTCGCGATCTCCCAGTCCGCTTCCCGCATCGCCGCCACCGCCTCGGGGTTGCGTTCCAGGGCCATC
The DNA here is from genome assembly GCA_965221725.1 of Gammaproteobacteria bacterium. Taxonomy (GTDB): domain Bacteria; phylum Pseudomonadota; class Gammaproteobacteria; order HK1; family HK1; genus HK1. Next base: position 4,066,900 of record OZ244909.1, on the reverse strand, counting down.
GCCACCCCGTAGACGGTGACCGGCAGCCCGCGCCGCTTGAACATCCGCCACAGCCGCCAGAATCCGGCCCGGGAGCCGTACTCGTAGATCGACTCCATGTTCATGTGGCGCACGCCCACAAGCGGCCGCGCCCCGACGATCTCGGAGAGGAACGCCTCCGACGCCGCATCGCCGTGCAGCACGCAGTTCTCGCCGCCCTCCTCGTAGTTGACGACGAACTGGAGCGCGACGCGGGCACCGCCCGGCCAGCGCGGATCGGGCGGGGTACGGCCGTAGCCGCACATGTCCCGGGGGTACGGAGTCTGATGGCTGGTCATGGCGATGCGCTGCGGATACCCGTTGGTGGGCCGGATCCATCGTCGATGCGTCGGAGTGATGCATTGAGGGCGTTGTGTCGGGAGCGATGCGTCGGCGTCACCCCCGGACGTCGACGCGAAATCTCCGCGGATACGTCCGGATGCGGATAGTGGACCGGATCGGTCCGATCATCCAGTGTGGGGCAGCGGCACCGCCCGGTTGACAGGCACCCAATTCCGGGAATACTCGGAATTCCGCGTGCCGTTCCGAACAACGCGGCCAAAGAACCATCGTCGAGGCATTTCAGGAGGACGGACAATGTCGAAAGATCACCCGGCCGCAATCAGCCGCCGAACGATCCTGAAGGGTGCAGCCGGGACCGCCGCCGCATTCGCGGTGCCGAGTTTCTTCGCCAGGCAGTCGCCGGCCGCCACCCATACGCTGCGGATCGGCATCATCCCCGCCTACGCGTTCGGCATCTACTGGCTGGTGCAGGACCAGGGATTCGCGCCGGGCGTGAACATGGAGTTCAGCGTGTTTCCGTCCGGGCCGCCGGCCATCGAGGCGATGGTGGGCGGATCGGTCGATGCCATTACCGTCGGGTCGGTGCCACCGCTGGCCGCGATGTACAGGAAGGTGGCCGACTTCCGGGAGATTTCGATCTGCGGCGACGCGTCGGGGCTGTTCACCATCTACGGGGGGCCCGAAGTCAAGTCGCTGGCGGATCTGGAGGGCCGCAAGATCGCGGTGACCTCCGGGACGAACTTCGACTTCTTCCTCGACGTGGTGCTGGCGAACAACGGCCTCCAGAACATGCCGCTGACCCGGGTCAACATGGAGCCGATCGACGGTCAGGCCGCGCTGATTGCGGGCGCGGTCGACGCGACGGTACCGCTCGCCACCTCCCGCAAGCTCATTCAGGACCGGATGCCGGACTCGAACATCATCGCCGACGGCAGCAGGATTCCGCTGGAATCACGCCCGAGCATCATGGACGTATTCATGACCACCCAGCCCCTGCTCGACGCCAACGAGCAGGCGTTCATCGAAGTCGTCGGCGCCTTCCACGAGAAAGGGGTGGGCATGCTTCGAAACGACAACGCGGGCGTCGTCGCGCGCATGGTCGATTGGCAGGCCGGGCTGGGTCGCGCGAGTGTCACCCCGGAGGATGTCGAACCCCTGCTCAACGGCTACTTCTACTTCGACACGCAGGAGATCAAGGACGTCTACGCGCGCGGCATTCTCACGAACGCGCTTCGTGTGCAGTCCGAGTTCCTGGTCGCGAACAACCGGATCGGCGGGATGCCGGATCTGGACGCACTGGTGTCGGATCAGATCATCCGGCAGATCTGATCCAATGCGCCGACACCGTTGAATTGATGGCTCCGGGGGCTCCATCAGCGCCGCTACGCGGATTCCGGTACGAGCCATTCATTCAGCCGCGGTGAATTGTCGAGCCGCTGGTCAGCGGCAGATCGACCGTTCGCACGCGCCGGGGCACTCGACGGGGGCCCCGGCGCATCGCGTCCGGCCAGCCTCTCGCGAGCTGCACGGGAGCCCGGGGTGCGAAGCCAAATGAAAAGGTTTGCCTTTCTGATCTCCGGACGAGTCATCCTCGGCGCCGCCTCGGTTCTGGCCGTGCTGCTCTCATACGCGTGGGTGACCGGCCAACCGGACAACAACCCCGCATTGCTGCCACCGATGCCGCACATCGGTCAGGCGTTCGTCGTCAACGTGACCCGGGGCACCCTGATCGACGCCCTGGGCGCGAGCCTGTACCGGATCTGCATGGGCTTCCTCATCGGCACGAGCTGCGCGCTGGTGCTCGGCTGCCTCATCGGCTGGTACAAGACAATCGAATACCTGCTCGATCCGCTGATCGAGGCGGTGCGCCCGATCCCGCCCCTGGCCTACATCCCGATCGTCATCATCTGGTTCGGTATCGAGGAGTTCAGCCGCATCCTCCTGATATCCATCGCCTGCTTCATGGTCTGCGTGGTCAACGTCGTCGCCGGCATGAAGAACGTGCCCCAGGTCTACGTGGATGCCGCCTCGACGATGGGCGCGACACGATTCCAGATCTTCCGCACCGTCGCCATTCCCGCCGCCACGCCGTTCATCTTCACGGGCTTTCGCATCGCCCTTGCCGCGGCGTGGACGACGCTGGTCGCGGCCGAGCTCATCGCGGCCCCGAGCGGTCTCGGCTTCCTGCTGCAGGAGGGGCGCCGCTACTTCCTCACCGATCAGGTGATGATGATCATCGTGATCATCGGGGCCTGCGCATTCACGATGGATCGACTCTTCCGGGGAGTGCAGGCACGGCTCACCCGCTGGTCGGAGGCGCGGGAGTGATGTCGGAGATCGTCGTCGACAACCTCTCGCACACGTTCGGCAAGGACACCGGCGACGCGCTCAACGTGCTGCAGAGCATCAACCTGACCTTCGCCTCGGGGAGCTTCAACACCATCGTCGGGACGTCGGGCTGCGGCAAGTCGACCCTGCTCAAGATGATGGCCGGTCTCTTCGAACCGTCCGACGGCCGAATGACGCTCGACGGCGAGGTGATCCGGGGCACGGACCGGCGACGCGGGATGGTGTTTCAGCAGGATGCGGTGTTTCCCTGGATGACGCTCGCGAAGAACATCTCCTACGGGCCGCGCCTGCGCGGCGCCAGCCGGCGCGAACAGGCGGAGATCGAGGCCCGGTGGATCGGACTCGTGGGCCTCAAGGGCTTCGAGAACCGGTGGCCAAGAGAGCTGTCGGGCGGCATGCGCAAGCGCGTGGACATCGGCCGGGTTTACGCCAACGACCCCGACGTCCTGCTCATGGACGAGCCGTTCGGGGCCCTGGATGCGCAGACCAAGGAACGCATGCAGGCGGAACTTCTCGACATCTGGACGCTCACGAGGAAGACGGTGGTATTCGTCACCCACGACCTGGAGGAGGCGATCTTCCTCTCCGACAAGGTCATTGTCATGTCGGCACGGCCCGGCCGCATCCGACACATCGAGGAGATCGCCCTGCCCCGCCCCCGGTCCGGCGAGATGCGCCTGACCGACGAGTTCATCCAGGTCAAGCGCAAGCTCTGGGGCATGCTGGAGCACTGAACGCCGAGACATCCATCCGCGCATCCGTGATCGGTCGACGGGCTCGGGTGGCAGAATCAACGCAAGAATCAGTGAATTCCCGCCGGCGCCGGCATCCATGATGCCCCTGACCGAACCCGGTCGCGGCGGATCGCGGAGCCGGCAATCGACACAGAGGTCGCCATGAACGTCATCTTCATTCTCGTCGACAGTCTCAACAAGCACTGTCTCGGGGCGTACAACCCCGACACCGTCTGCGAATCCCCCGCGTTCGATGCGTTCGCCGGTCGGTCCTTCGTCTTCGACAACCACTTCGTCGGCAGCCTGCCCTGCATGCCCGCGCGCCGCGAGATCTTCGCGGGGCGCAAGGACTTCCTGTGGCGTCCGTGGGGTCCGCTGGAAGTCTTCGACCCACGCTTGCCGCGCGTCGTGAAGACCGCCGGCCTCAACACCGGCATCGTCACCGACCACTACCACTACTGGGAGGAGCAGGCGAACGGCTACGTACAGGGATTCGCCTCCACCCTGTTCATCCGCGGCCACGAGACCGATTTCTGGAAGCTGCCGGAATCCGGCCCGATCCCCCGGTGGGTCGAGAAGATCACCGAGTACCGCTCGGCCGAACACATGCGCCAGTACTACTCCAACGTCAAGGACTTCCGGGACGAGGCCGACTACTTCGCCCCCAAGGTATTCCAGGGCGCCATCGACTGGCTGGATGCCAACGCCGACAAGGGCGACTTCTACCTGCACGTCGAGTCGTTCGACGTGCACGAGCCATTCGACGTCCCCGAGCCCTACGCATCGATGTACGCCGCCGCGGGCGCCGACAAGAACGACTACAACATCTGGCCCCCCTACCAGGTGTATGCCGACCTGGAGTCGTTCATGGCGCGGACCACGCCGGAGGAGCTCGCATTCCTCAAGGCGCAGTATCTCGGCAAGATCACCATGGTGGATTGCTGGCTCGGCCGGCTGATGCGCAAGATCGACGCGATGGACCTGTGGAAGGACACCATGGTCATCCTGACCACCGACCACGGACACGATCTCGGCGAACGCGGCGCGTTCGGCAAGCAGTTCCCGCACTACGACAGCCACACCAACGTCCCGCTGGCGATCTGGCACCCCCGACACCCGGGCGGCGGGCAGCGGATTTCCGCGCTGACCCAGACCGTGGATCTGTTCGCCACCGTGATCGACGCGGCCGGCGGCGCGATCCCCGAAGCCAACCGGCACAGCCGGAGCCTGCTGCCGCTGCTCGAGCGAGGGAACGGCGCGGGCCCGCGCGAAGCCGCGCTCTACGGCACATTCGGCCAGGGCGCGTGCGTCACCGACGGCGAGTGGACCCTGCTCAAGGCACCGGTGGAAGACCGGCCGCTCTACATCTACTCGACGATGATCAACCAGCCACTGATCGTCGACAACCCGATCGACGGGCGCGTGGGCCGGATACCGGATCCACCCGTGGACCAGGGGTACTTCGACGCATCCGTCGAACTGCCGATGTGGAAACTGCCGATCAGAATCGACCCGCGCACCCACGAGAACTTTCTCTTCCACCGCACCGAGGATCCGGGGCAGAAGCACAACCTCTGGGATAGCGAGCCAGCGCAGCGCCGCCGCATGCTCGATCTGCTGCGCGACCTGATGGACGACGAAGGCCGCCCCGAAGAGCAGCTCTACCGGCTGGGGCTCACGGATGCCGCACCGGCGACATGAAGCCCGCCCGCCGCGGACCGGCCTGGAGCACAGCGCACGCGCTGGCGAGGCCGACGCCGGCTCCGGTGAGGTCATCCAGGATTAGCGTCCGTGCACAACGAGGCGGTGCGCAGATTCCGGCACATGGTGCAAAGAGCTGTATCAATCGAAGCTACGGTTGTCGCTGCGCGTCGTAGTTGATGACGAACTGGAGCGCGATGCAGGCGCCGCCCGGCCAGCGCGGATCGGGCGGGGTGCGGCCGTAACCGCGCATGTCCCGGGGGTACGGAGCCTGATGGCTGGTCATGGCGATGTGCTGCGGATACCCGTCGGTCGGATCTGTCGGCGATGCGTCGGCGTCACGCCCGGACGGCGACGTGAAATCCCCGAAGACATGTCCAGATGCGAATAGTGGACTGGATCGGTCCGATCATCCAGTGTGTGGGTGGTTGACACAACGATGAGTCAAGCAGGGTCCCAAGCTCCTCATCGATCCTGATTCCGATGGCGACCAAAGATTTGTTTTGCCGGCGCGGCCCTGCACTGGACTACTCAGCGCAGAATGTGTCAGCTCACTCTGAGGTATTTCTATCGAATCGCACAAGAGCCTGCCGGATACGCTTCTTCAAAGATTCATCGCGAGTGTTTGCCAAATCACGAACTCTCCCCTCGATGTCACCATATTTAATTTTAAAATAATCAGATCGGATCAGATTATGCGTGCGAGCCGATTTCGCTAGTTCTACGATCAACCAAAATCCCCGCGCATTGGTAGAGATCGTCTTGATTTCAGGAAGCATGACACGAACCTGTCCCGGAAGCGTCGGAAATTCCACTTCTAGTGTGCTGCCTCAAAAATAGAACCCCGATACTCGATCATGTTCCAGTGCCGTAAGACGGAGCTGAGACGAAAGACATGGATCACAGATGCTTCTCGGAAGTCAGTCGATGGCCGGTGGGGCGCACTTCGCCCAGAGCGTCAGTCGAAGCTCGTCGCCGAACAGCTCATATTCCGGGCGCCGTCCCGAATGTGCCTCGCCGTCTTCGAGGATCTTGCGCACGCCCTCCCCGCGCGACTCCAGGAACACCTGCCCCGTGCGCTTGCTTCGGAGCCTCGACAGGAAGCTGACGAGTAGCTGGTTTCGGGTGAAGGTGCGGTAGGGCATGTCGTCGAGGGTGATAGTGTTGGGGAGCTTGCCGGGGCTGTACAGCTCCATCCGGTCGGCGAACAGGAAGAGGCGAATCTTCGAGTCGGCGATAGCGTAGTCGCGGTGGGCGACGGCGTTGACGATGGCTTCGTCGACAACTTCGAGATCGTAGGCGGGCACGGTTCCCGTCCTCGGACTCCCGGCCTGCGACGGCGACATGAAACGGGCGACGAAGGCGATTCCGGCGTCGATCTGGTCAGAGACGGGACCGGCGAGGCGCTCCGCGTGGACCAGATCGTCGGATGAGAGGCGAGTCCCGCGGTAGCACGCGGCTTCGATGGACCCCGACGCGAGAAACTCGGTCGGCTCCGTTGCGAACGCGAGCAGACCGGCCACTGTAGGTCGGTGCACGCCATCCTCGTCCGGGAACGTCACTCGGGTGTTGTGCAGGAGATCGAGCCAAGGGATGGTCGGCGACCTTCCGAAGAACGCCTCGAGTCGATTACGGTTGAGATTCTCCACAGCGGCAGCGGGCACGGGCTGCTCGTCGAACACGTACTCGCGGCCCCGCTGCTGGAACAGCCGGGCGAGTTCCGACGGCGAGAGGTCGCGCTTGGTGGACCCGACACGCGTGTAGTAGCGACCACCCGAGGTTCGGTGCACATACAAACCGTGCGGCACCTCCACCAGGAGAATGCAGTGATCGCCCTCCTGGCCATCCGGAGGGAGCGCCTTGCGGACGACCGGCCGAATCGGCGGCTCGCAGTTGTGGGTCACCACGTTGAGAAGCCAGCGTTCGACCGAATCCCATCTCTCCGAAGGGATTCCATGCACCGCGCCGGAGTCGTCGACACCCAGGAACACGGCGCCGCCTTCGGCGTTCGCAAATGCCACCAGCTCGCCGGCAAGCTCTTCCGGGTTGGGAGACAGCATGCCTCGATCCCCGAAGCGAATCTCCTTGAACTCGCTTCGTCCGTCTTCTCCCGCTCGGAGTTGGTTTCGGATCTGCTCCCGGGTATCGAACACCGACCTACCCTTTCCCGTCGGGACCGGTTTGCCGGAACCAGATCCAGCCTTCGCGCATGACTGTATCGATCTCGTCAATCCCGCGCATGGGTGCGTCGCACTCCGGACCGGATACCTTCATCCATGTCGAAGATGCTTCGGCGCGGTGGCGGTCTGTCGAACACCGCCTCGTGGATGTCGCGCGACTAGTACTTCGACGCGCGCCGGACGATCACGTCATCTCCGGTCTCGCACCACTCGATTTTCGAGCCGGGCGTCAGTCCGAGCCGCCGACGGATGCGCGCCGGCACCGATACCTGTCCCTGGGCCGTGATCTTCGATTCGGTTCTCTCCACCTTCTGGTTTCCCCCGCATCACACCCACTGATCGCCGTTCTTTTCCTGGCGCCAGAACTTTCGCTGCGATGCTCAGGGCCGGTCAATCGCATCCGCGAAACGCACGAATCGCTCCAGATCCCGCGTGACCATGGGATGGACCTGACGGAGCTTCGTCACCAGGAAGTCCAGGCGGTCCCAGTCGTATTCCAGCTCGAAGTAGTAGCGTTTGAAGTGGCGGAACTTGAGCAGCTCGAACAACGGGGAGAATGTCTCCTGCGACACCGCGGCCGTCCGGACGCCTTCGATCTCCAGGGTCATCTTCTGCAGCAGGTCGTTATGCCAGCGCGTGGAGTCCAGGCTGTTCTCGAACGACTGCGATATCCGCAGGTAGATTGTCTCCAGGCAAGTGTAGTAGTTCTCCAGCAGCCCCGCGACGATGAGCGCTGAAATCGGCGTCCTTCCAAGCTGCGCGATCTCGCCGTCGAGCGCGCCCTCCATCGACCGGTAGACCGCCTCCAGCCGACGGTGGTGCGCCTGGATCAGGGCGACGAGCTCACGGATCTTTTCGCTCATGAACCAGCGCTCCTCGCGTGCGGATGCGTTCGGAGACATCCGCCGGAACCTTCTCCAGCTCGACGACATCGACCGGCAGGGTCGTGCCGCTCATCGCGATGCCGAGGACCTGGAAGAATTCGGCCGGTCCGTTCAGCCCCTCGACCGCGATATCCAGATCGGAGATCTCGCTGAAGCGTCTTCGATCGAGCAGGGATCCCCACTGGTAGATGCGGCGCGGGTTCACCTGTTCCGCGATCTCCGAGACGATCGCTCGCACGTCTCGCGTGGCTTGCGCGTAGCGCTCGTCGACTTGCGCGCAGCGCCGCTGCTCCCGATCCGCAAGGAACATGCGCACCTGGTCGAGATCGACTCCGAAGTCCTCATCCATCCGCGTGACTATAGCCGGTTGCCTGATTCAGGCCGAGCGGGCGCCTGCCTGGGCCACCGCGAGCGCGGTCATGTTCACGAGGCCGCGCACCGTGATGGTCTGGGTGATCACGTGGGCGGAGCGCGCGGCCCCAAGGAGGATCGGGCCGATGGACACGCTGCCGCCCAGGCCGCGCAGGAGATTGTGGGCAATGTTCGCGGCTTCGACGTTCGGCATCACGAGCAGGTTGGCCTGACCCTTCAGCCGGCTGTCCGGCAGCAACCGCACCCGAATCGACTCCGAAAGCGCGGCATCGGCGTGCATCTCGCCGTCGACCTCCAGATCGGGCGCAATCTCGTGGAGCAATCGCGTGGCGCGGCGCATGCGCTCGGCGGTCGGCGAGTCGTGGGTGCCGAAGTTCGAGCGCGACAGGAGCGCAACCTTGGGCTCGATCCCGAAGGCGCGGATCTCGGTGCCGGCGAGTATCGTCATCTCCACGATCTCCTCCGCGCTCGGCTCCGGCGTGACGTGGGTGTCGCAAATGAAGAGCGTGCCGCTCGGCAGGATGTGGGCGGACATCGTGGACAGATCCCGCACCCCGTCGCGGGCACCGATGAGGCCGCGCACGTAGCGCAGATGATCGTGAAAGCTCCCCACCGTGCCGCACACCATCGCGTCGGCATCGCCGAGCCGCATCGCGAGCGCCGCCACTGCGGTACCGCGCGAGCGCACGATGTGCTTGGCCTCGTCGGGCGACACCCCGCTGCGGCCCATGACCCGGTGGTACTCGCTCCAGTAGGTGCGGAACCGGGCGTCGTCGAGGATGTTGACGAGCTCGAAGTCGCGCTCGGCCTCGAGGTCCAGACCGAGGGATGCGATCCGCGACAGGATCACCTTGGGCCGGCCGACGAGAATCGGCCGCGCGAGCCCCTGAGCGACGACCTGCTGCACCGCCTGGAGCACCCGCCGCTCCTCCCCCTCCCCGTAGATGACGCGCTTCGGCGCACTGCGGGCACGCTCGAACAGCGGCTTCATCACCAGCCCCGATCGGAACACGAACCCCGTCAGGCGCTCCTGGTAGGCGTCGAAGTCGTCGATGGCGCGGGTCGCCACCCCGGAGGACATCGCGGCACGGGCCACCGCGGGCGCGATCTCGGACAGCAGCCGCGGATCGAACGGCCGCGGGATCAGCATCGCGGGACCGAACCGGGCAGGCATGCCGCCGTATGCGGTGGTCACCAGATCGGACGGCTCCCGCCGGGCGAGCCCGGCCAGGGCGTCGACGCAGGCGAGCTTCATCGGCTCGTTGATGTCGGTCGCGCCCACATCCAGCGCCCCCCGGAAGATGAACGGGAAGCAGAGCACGTTGTTGACCTGATTCGGGTAGTCGGAGCGGCCGGTGGCGATGATCGCGTCGTGCCGCGCCCGGCGGGCAATCTCGGGCAGGATTTCCGGCACCGGGTTCGCAAGGGCGAGAATCAGCGGCTCTTGCGCCATGCGCACGAGGTGATCGGGCTCCAGCACGCCGGGAGCGGAGAGACCGAGGAAGATGTCGGCGCCGCCGATAACGTCGGCAAGGGTGCGCGCATCGGTATCGACCGCGTAGCGCGCCTTCCACGGATCCATGAGCGCCTCGCGGCCCGTGTACACCACGCCCGCGATGTCGGTGACCACCACGTTCTCGCGCGCAAGCCCCATGCCGAGCAGGAGATCGAGGCAGGCGAGCGCCGCCGCGCCGGCCCCCGAGGTGACGAGCCTGACTTCTCCGATGGGCTTGCCGACGAGTTCCAGAGCGTTGCGCACCGCCGCCCCGACGATGATCGCGGTGCCGTGCTGATCATCGTGGAACACGGGGATGTTCATCCGCTCGCGCAGCCGCGACTCGATCTCGAAGCACTCCGGCGCCTTGATGTCCTCGAGGTTGATGCCTCCGAACGTGGGCTCGAGGCTTGCGACGATGTCACAGAAGCGCTCCGGCGCGGTCTCGTCGATTTCGATGTCGAATACGTCGATGCCGGAGAACTTCTTGAACAGCACCGCCTTGCCTTCCATGACGGGCTTCGCCGCGAGCGGCCCGATCGACCCGAGGCCGAGCACCGCGGTGCCGTTGGTCACCACCGCGACAAGGTTGGAGCGAGCGGTGAGGCTCGCCGCCTCGGCCGGGTCGGCGGCAATCGCGTCGCAGGCGGCGGCGACCCCCGGAGAGTAGGCAAGCGAGAGGTCATGCTGGCTCGCAAGCGGCTTGGTGGCGCTGATGGCGAGCTTGCCCGGCACCGGCAGGCGGTGGTACGCGAGCGCGTCGTCGGAGAGTCGGTCGGACATGGATTCCTCCACCGGCGGCAGCGAGACGGGCAGGCGCACCGCAACGCCGGGATTGTAGACGCATCGACGCGCTGCCCACATCGACCCTGGGATATCGACCCTGGGATATCGACCAGGACTTTCCCACGCTACGGTGAACGTGTCGTTTGGCAGCCGGATCAGTTATCGAGGTGGCTGGTCTCGGCCCGGTTGACCGTCAGCGATGGCCATTCGAGCCCCGAAATGGTTTCTTTCGGGCCCGAAAGGCGATTCGTTTTCCCGATTTCCCGGTTGAGGGGGCGATTCGCGGTCAAGAAAATTCAGCGTGGGATGACCCCGGGATATCGACACCGCCGGCCGGGGATGTCGACACCGACGGCCGACCCCGCCGGCGGCCAGGGTGTTCGCGACGCCCGGGCGCCAGCCTGCCGCCCGGGCGCGGCAGATGCGGATGCTATGATCGTGCGCCGACCGGGAGCGCCCGCCAGGATGACCGGAGATCGCAACAAGCTGCCTGCGCGGTCGACATCGGCCGAGGTCGACGCCTTCCTGCGCAACGTGGCGGCAATCACCCCGGCGAAACACACCACGGCGCCGGGGCGCCTGCTCTTCGCGATGGACGCTACCGCCAGCCGCGAACCGACCTGGGACCGCGCCTGCGCCATCCAGAGCGAGATGTTCACCGAGGCGGCCCGGGTCGGCAGCCTCGCGGTGCAGCTCTGCCACTACTGCGGCTTCCGCGGCTTCGCGGCGACGCCCTGGCTCACGCACTCCGAAGCGTTGCTGCGTCACATGAGCGCGGTGCGCTGTGCGGCGGGGATGACCCAAATCGAGCGGGTCCTGCGCCACGCAAGGGCCGAGGCCGAACGCGCACGGATCGATGCCGTGGTCTTCGTCGGCGACTGCATGGAAGAGGATGTCGATCGGCTCTGTGCGGCGGCCGGCCCGCTGCGACTGCTCAGCGTTCCGGTGTTCATGTTCCACGAAGGCCACGACCCCGTGGCCGGGCAGGCATTCCGCGAAGTCGCGACCCTCACCCGGGGGGCTTGCTGCCGCTTCGACGCGTCGAGCGCGGCCGAGCTGCGCGACCTGCTGCGCGCAGTCGCCGTCTACGCGGCGGGGGGGCGTGAGTCGCTGGAGGATCTCGGCCGGCGCGAGGGGGGCTCGATCAAGTTGCTCGCTCACTCATTCGGCCGGGGAAAGTAGCCGGCCGTGCACCCCATCCTGCTCCTCGTCGCGCTGGTCGCGGTGCTGTTCCTGTTCAGTTGGTACAAGCGCGTTCCGAAGGCGAAGCAGCGCCGGTTTCGCAACCGGGCCTTGCTGATCGGAGGCGGGATTCTTCTGTTCTTCGCGCTGATCACCGGCCGGCTGCACCCGCTGTTCGCGGGGCTCGCGGCGCTCGTTCCCCTGGCGTACCGCGCGTTCGGCCTGTACCAGACCTTCAGCACCATCCGGGGGTTCACCCGGCGCATGAAGGCCGGGGCCTCGCCCGGCCCCACGCCGGGCCAGACCTCCGAGGTCGAAACCGAATACCTCGGCGTGCGGCTCGACCACGACACCGGTGAGATGGACGGCACCGTACTGCGCGGACGGTTCGAGGGACGCACCCTGCGCGGGCTCGGTCTCCCGGAGCTGCTCGATCTGCTTGAGGAGTGCCGGTCGGACCGGCAATCCATGGCGGTGCTGGAGGTGTACCTCGACCGCGTGCACGAAGACTGGCGCGCGCACCACCGGCCGCCCCCCGGGCACCCACAGTCGAACGCGATGAGCAAGGAGGAGGCGCGCGCGGTGCTGGGGGTCGACCCGGATGCGGCGCGCGAGGAGATCATCCAGGCGCACCGCCGCCTGATGCAGCGCCTCCACCCGGACCGGGGCGGCTCGGACTACCTCGCGGCAAAGCTCAACGCCGCGAAGGACCTGCTGCTCGGAGATTGATTCGGAGGCGTCGCGGCCGTCGCTCAGCCGTCGAAGGCGACGGTGACCCGGCGGTTCTGCCGCCCCTTCTTCTCGATCTTCGTCACCCGCACCCGTCCAATCTCGCCGACCGAAGCCACATGGGTGCCGCCGCACGGCTGCAGGTCCACTCCCTCGATTTCGAGCACGCGCACCCGCCCCTGCCCCCGCGGCGGCGCCACCGACATCGTGCGCACCAGAGACGGGTTCGCATCGAGCTCCTCTTCGCTGATCCAGCGCGAGGCCACGGGGTGATTCCCGGCGACCAGCCGGTTGAGTCGGTCGGTGAGGTCCACCTTGTCCAGCGTGCTCTCGGGCAGGTCGAAGTCGAGCCGGCCGCTGCCGTCACGGATGGATCCTCCGGTGACCGGCGCCGGAATCAGCGAACACAGCAGGTGCAGGCAGGTGTGCATCCGCATCAGCCGATGCCGCCGCTCCCAGTCGATGCGGGCGGTGACCGCGTGCCCCGCCAGGCCCGGATCGGCCGGAGTCTCCGGGATGTGCACGATCTCGCCCGGGGCTTCGCCCTTGCGGGTGTCGACGATGCGCAGGGCGCTGCCGTCGTCGAGGACCAGCTCGCCGGTGTCTCCCGGCTGGCCGCCGCCGAGCGGATAGAAGACGGTGCGGTCGAGACGCAGCCCCGTTTCGTCCACCACGGTGATGCGGGCCCGGCAGGATTTCGCGTATGCGTCCTGTCTGAACACTTCACCGGCGGTCGGGGGCATTTCGCCGGTGGTCAAGGGCGCTTCACCAGTGGCCGGGGACACTTCCCCGGCGGCGGGGCCTTGTTCGGTCATCGGAGTCGCTCCATGTCCGGCGCGGGAGAAGCCGCCCGACGAATCAGGCGTGCTCGCGCCGGTACTGCTCGATCATCGCCGCCATCCTGTCCTTGGCGAGAAGTTTTTCCTTCTTCATCGTGCCGAGACTCAGGTCATCGAGCGGCAATACCCCGAGTTCGGCGTCACGGACCTTCTTCTTGAGTGTGTCGTGCTCTTCGTACAGAGCCTGGAACTGCTTGTTGTCGTTGAGTAGAACTTCGACGATTTCCTGGTCGTACTCGAACATTGAACCTCCCGGGAACGATGGTCTGGAGAACGGGCCGGAACTTCCTCGCGCAGTACCCCCTGCCGGGCCAGTCTACAACTTCGAAACTGGCCTGTCTCCGCGCGCTCGCTCCCCCCTCGAGCGCACCCCCAACGCGGCGCCGGATCGTTTCAGGCGGCGGCGTGGCGTGCCGGTCGAAACCCCGTCGTTTACACTGGAACCCGCCCCCCCCCCCCCACGCGAGAAATCCACCATGAACCGGATGCCGATCGAGAAGTACCAGCGGTTCCCGCCGATCGACCTGCCGGACCGGCAGTGGCCGACCCGCACCATCACCCGCGCCCCGGTGTGGTGCAGCGTCGACCTGCGCGACGGCAACCAGGCGCTCGTCGACCCGATGGACGGCCGGCGCAAGCTCCACATGTTCGAGACCCTCGTCGGCATGGGCTTCAAGGAGATCGAGGTCGGCTTCCCGGCCGCTTCGAAGACCGACTTCGACTTCGCGCGCAAGCTCATCGAGGAAGACCGCATCCCCGAGGACGTGACCATCCAGGTCCTCACCCAGTCCCGCGAGCCGCTGATACGGCGCACCTTCGAGAGCCTGGAGGGCTGTCACCGCGCCATCCTCCACCTCTACAACTCCACCTCGACCCTGCAACGCCGGGTGGTGTTCGGCCTCGACCGCAGCGGCATCACCGACATCGCGGTCACCGGCGCGAAGCTCGTGCGCGAACTCGCGGAGGCCATGAACGGCTCCGAAATCGTCTACCAGTACTCGCCGGAGAGCTTTACCGGCACCGAGCTCGACTTTGCGGTCGAGGTGTGCGAGGCGGTGTGCGACGTGTGGGAGCCGACGCCGGAGAAGAAGGCCATCATCAACCTGCCGGCGACGGTGGAGATGGCCACCCCCAACGTCTATGCGGATCAGATCGAGTGGTTCATCCGCAACTTCCGCGACCGCGAGCGCTGCATCATCAGCCTGCATCCGCACAACGACCGGGGCACCGGGGTGGCGGCAGCGGAGCTGGCGGTGATGGCGGGGGCGGATCGGGTCGAAGGAACGCTGTTCGGCAACGGCGAGCGCACCGGCAACGTGGACGTGGTCAACCTGGCGATGAACCTCTTCACCCAGGGCATCGACCCCGGGCTCGATCTGTCCGACATCGACCGGCTGAAGGGCGTGGCGGAGTTCTGCAACCAGTTGCCGGTCCACCCGCGCCACCCGTGGGCCGGCGAACTCGTCTACACCGCGTTCTCGGGGTCGCACCAGGACGCCATCAAGAAGGGCATGAACGCGATGGAGCGGAGCAACTCCGGCCAGTGGGAAGTCCCCTACCTGCCGGTGGACCCGCGCGACGTCGGCCGCGACTACGAGGCGATCATCCGGGTCAACAGCCAGTCCGGAAAGGGCGGGGTCGCCTATCTCCTCAAAGCCGACCACGGCATCGACCTGCCGCGCAACCTTCAGGTCGAGTTCAGCCGCCTCGTGCAGGATGCCACCGACCAGAGCGGCCGGGAGATCAGTTCCGAGGACATTCGCCGGCTCTTCGAGTCGGAGTATCTGCGCGACGACGGCCCCTACGAGCTCGTCGAGCACTGGTCGGTGCCGGACACCCACGCCTCGGAGCGCCGGGTGCTCACCGCGGCCATCCGCCGCCACGGCGAGGAGTGCACCATCGTCGGCCGCGGCAACGGCCCCATCGCCGCCTTCGTGGACGCGCTGGAGACGGAGTGCGGGGTGAGGATCACCGTCAGGAACTACCACGAACATGCGCTCGGGCACGGCGCCGACGCAACGGCCATGGCCTACGTGGAGGTGGTGGGCGAATCGGGAGACGTGCTGTTCGGCGTGGGACGGCATCCGAACATCACGAACGCATCGCTGCGCGCAATCCTGGGCGCCGTGAACCGGCTGCTCGCCGGATGAACGACAGCTACCGCGCCGTCGCGTTCGGGGAAGCGAGCTGGCGCGCGCAGGGCCACCTCGGACCGCACGCGGAGTCTTGATCGCGAAGATTGGCTACGCGATGATGCGCGTTCGTCAATCAGTGGGGTCGGCATGCCGCACACTCTGGTGCAGACCGGCACGGCGAGCAGGGCGCTTGGTGTCGCGGCCGTGCGGCGGGGGAAGCCTGTCCGGGAGAACCGGCAGGAGATTTCGGGGGTCGTGCCGAATCGGCCACCGATGGCCGACCTCCCGTCCGCCGATGCGCATTCCGTGAGCCGCATCGCATGAGCGGTTCCGGCGCCCCCGCCCCGTCGACGGACGCTCATGCCGCCGCGGGCGCGGATGTCGCCTACGTCCGGTTCGACAACGTTCAGAAGAGTTACGACGGCGTGACGCTGGTCGTCAAGAGCCTCGACCTGAATATCGCCAAGGGAGAATTTCTCACCATGCTCGGGCCGTCCGGCTCGGGCAAGACGACATGCCTGATGATGCTGGCCGGGTTCGAGCCGGCCACCCACGGGGAAATTTTCCTCGACACCCGTCCCATCAACAAGGTCCCCCCGCACAAGCGCGGCATCGGGATGGTATTCCAGAACTACGCCCTGTTCCCGCACATGACGGTGGAGGAGAACCTCGCCTTCCCTCTGGAGGTGCGCCGCATGTCGCGCGACGAAGCGCGCCGGCGGGTGGCGAAGGCGCTGGAGATGGTCGAGCTGCCGGGCTTCGGCGGGCGCCGGCCGGCCCAGCTCTCGGGGGGGCAACAGCAGCGGGTCGCCGTCGCCCGCGCCCTGGTCTTCGAGCCCGCGCTGGTTCTCATGGACGAGCCTCTGGGCGCTCTGGACAAGCAGCTTCGCGAGCAGATGCAGTACGAGATCAAGCACATACACGAGAACCTGGGGGTAACCGTGGTTTACGTGACCCACGACCAGAGCGAGGCGCTGACCATGTCGGATCGCATCGCGGTGTTCGACGACGGCATCATCCAGCAGCTCTCCACCCCCGACGAACTCTACGAACGGCCGCGGAACAGCTTCGTGGCTCATTTCATCGGCGAGAACAACACCCTGCACGGTGCCGTGACCGAGGTCCGCAACGGCGAGTGCCGCGTGGCCGTCGACGGCGGCGGCGGGGAAGTCTCCGCGCTCGCGGTCAACG
This sequence comes from Gammaproteobacteria bacterium, assembly GCA_965221725.1. Taxonomy (GTDB): domain Bacteria; phylum Pseudomonadota; class Gammaproteobacteria; order HK1; family HK1; genus HK1. Next base: position 4,050,002 of record OZ244909.1, on the reverse strand, counting down.
TGGAGGGTGCAAACACGCGCACCACGCTCTCGCTCAGGCCTGAACGGGCGGAGATCAACCCCGCGAGCACCGACGGACTGAACACGCTCGAAGGCAGGGTGGAGGAACTGATCTATCTCGGCGACCACATCAGAACCCGTCTGACGGTCGCCGGACACGACGACTTCATCGTCAAGGTGCCGAACACCCACGCGCACCGACCGTTGAAGGTAGGGGAGGCGGCAACGATCGCCTGGTTGACGGAGGACTGCCGCGCTCTGGACTGTATTTCCAAATAGGGCCGAAGCGCGGGAGCCGAGCCGATCTCGACCGGACGCGCCGCACAAGACCAAGCAGGACCAGGCAGAACCAGCAGCAAAGACTCTGGCACACCAAGTAAGGAGACAACCATGCAGCACAAGACCATAGCTCGGGCGCTCGCGGTCGCGGGCGCGACGGCACTGGCGGCAGGCCCGGCCGGGGCCGCCGATCTGACCGTCGTGTCCTGGGGCGGTGCGTACACCGCGTCGCAGCAGAAGGCCTACGGAGAGCCCTGGGAGCAGAAGACCGGCAAGAAGATCCACTGGGAGAACTACAACGGCGGGCTCGGTGAGGTCCGTACGCAGGTCGAGTCCGGCAATGTGATCTGGGACATCGTGGACGTCCTGGCCCACGAGGCGCGGGTCGGCTGCGACGAGGGCCTGTTCTACGAGATCCCGGACGAGTATCGCGTCATGACCGCGGACGGAATGTCGCTCGAAGAGGACCTGATGGTTCCGCTCCCGAACAAGTGCGTGGCGCCGATGATCTGGTGGTCGTATCAGATGTTCTACGACGCGCCGGCGTGGGAGGGCAAGACCCCGCCGTCATCGATCGCCGACTTCTTCAACGTCGCCGACTTTCCCGGCAAGCGCGGCATCCACACCTGGCCGAACGCCCTGATCGAGATGGCGCTGGTGGCCGACGGCGTGGCCCCGAGCGATGTCTACGACGTGATGGACACCGACGCGGGGATTGACCGGGCGTTCGCGATGCTCGACAAGATCAAGGACCACTCGGTGTCCTGGTCGGCAGGCTCGAAGCCCCTTGAACTGGTGAAGTCGGGTGAAGCTTCGATGGCGCTTGCCTACAACGGCCGCGTCGGGGCCGCGAACCTGAGCGAAGACGCCACTTTCGTGTCGGTGTGGGACGGCCAGGTGCTCGAAGAGGAATGGATCGTGGTGCTGAAGGGCGCCCCCAACAAGGAACTCGCGTTCGAGTTCGCCGCATTCGCGAGCGCCCCGGAGCAGCTTGCGGCTCAGGCCAAGTTCATCAACTACGGCCCGATGCGGAACTCCTCGTTCGACATCATCGCGGCCGGCGAGCCGTGGTTCCACAACGGCAAGGAAGTCCTGCCGCACATGCCGAACCGCTCGGAAGTGCTGGAGCGCAGCATCATCGCCAACCCGGACTGGTGGGCCGACAACGGTGACGCCATCAAGGAGCGTTTCGACGCCTGGCAGGCGCAGTAAACGTAGCAGCAACCGCATGACCTGCCGACACCCACCTCCGGCCGATCACGCATCGGCCGGAGGTGGATCGGGTGGCGCACCGCCGCCCCGCCCCATCGACCCCTCCACCGGCTCGCGCATCCCGGACGTGACGCGCTCCGCAGTGATAGCCCGGGCAGGATGGCAGACCGCCCCGTGACGCCGACGATCTGACGATGGCCGCCAACGCAATCGAGATCCCCACCTCGGCCACCGGCGAGTTGCTCACCGCCGACGGCCGGCCGCTGAAGGAGAGCCTCCAGCGCTCCCTCCGCCGCCGCAAGCTGACCGCCCTGGCCCTGGTGGCTCCGGCGGTGGTGTTCCTGTTCGTACTCTTCGGCATGCCGGTCCTGCACCTCATGACATGGAGCGTCGACGACAAGCTCATCAACGAAGTGCTCCCCCGCACGTTCGAAATCTACGAGCAGTGGGACGGCGAGGCGCTGCCCCCCGAACCGCACTACGAGGCGATGTTCAAGGACATCGCGGACGCCACCGGAATCCAGATCGGGCGCGGCAGCACCCGAATGAACTACGCGAAGTCCAAGTGGAAGAGCCTGATGAAGAAGACGAAGCGCAAGGTCAAGGCGCTTCTCGACAAAAACCCGGACTTCGCCGGCCCCTACAAGGAGACCCTGATCGAGATCGACAAGCGGTGGGGGGATATCTCGTTCTGGCAGTCGCTGGCCATCATGAAGGACCCGTACACGGCGGGGTACTACCTGAATGCCTTCGATCTCAAGTACGGCTTCGACAACGAGATCATCCAGCAGCCCGAGAACCGCCGCATCTACAAGACCCTGTGGGTACGCACGCTGCTCATCAGCTTCCTCGTCACTGCCGCGTGCCTGGCGCTCGGCTATCCGGTGGCGCACCTGCTCGCGACACTGCCGCTGCGCTACTCCAACCTGCTGATGATCTGCGTGCTGATGCCCTTCTGGACATCGCTGCTGGTGCGCATCGTGGCGTGGATGATCATGCTGCAGCAGGAGGGCGTGGTGAACGACACCCTGGTCGCGCTCCATGTGGTGGATGACGAAAGCCGGCTGCCGATGATGTACAACTTCACGGGCACCGTGATCGTGATGGTGCAGATCCTGCTGCCGTTCATGATCCTCCCGGTCTACAGCGTCATGCGGGGAATCTCGCCCGCGTACATGAAGGCCGCCCAGAACCTCGGCGCGCCCCCGGCCATCGCCTTCCTCCGCGTCTACGTGCCGCAGACCCTTCCGGGCGTGGGGGCCGGCGTGATCCTTGTCTTCATCGTCGCCATCGGCTACTTCATCACCCCGGAGCTGGTGGGCGGCAAGGACGGGCAGATGATCGGCAACTACATCGCCCGGCACCTGAGATCGACCCTCAACTGGGGACTCGCCTCCGCGATGGGTGTCATCCTCCTCGCCGCGATCCTGATCCTCTACTGGGTCTACGACCGGATCGTGGGCATCGACAACATGAAGATGGGCTGAACCGTGGCGCTCCCCACCTACTACACCACCGGTCAGCGCATCTGGCACCGGACGTACCTGGTCTACTGCGGGATCGTCCTGTTCTTTCTGGTGATGCCTCTCATCGCGATCATCCCCCTGTCGTTCACCTCATCCCCATTCCTGGATTTCACCCCCGGCATGCTGCGGCTCGACCCGGAGGCGTTCTCGACGCGGTGGTACAAGATGATGGTGGGGGACTGCTCGGCTGCGGACATCACCACCGTGTGCAGCGACAAGTGGGTGATCGGCGCCCGCAACAGCCTCATCATCGCGATCATCGCCACCGTGCTGGCCACCACGATCGGCACCATCGCCGCCCTCGGCCTGAGCCGGGCGGATCTGGTGGGTCGCCGCGCGATCATGGCGTTCCTGATCTCGCCGATGATCGTGCCGCTCATCATCACCGCGGCCGGCATGTTCCTGTTCTACGCCAAGCTCGATCTGGTGGCGAGCTTCACCGGTGTCATCTTCGCGCACACCGTGCTCGGACTGCCCTTCGTCGTGATCACCGTCACCGCGACGCTGGTCGGCTTCGATCAGTCGCTGACGCGCGCGGCGCAGGGGCTGGGCGGCACCCCGGTGTACAACTTCTTCAGGGTCCAGCTTCCCCTGATCGCACCGGGGGTCATCTCCGGAGCGCTCTTCGCCTTCATCACCTCGTTCGACGAGGTGGTCATCATCCTGTTCCTCGGCGGCGCCGAACAGCTCACGCTGCCAAGACAGATGTGGGCGGGTATCCGCCAGGAAATCAGCCCGACCATCCTCGCCGCGGCGACGGTGCTGGTGATCCTCTCCATCCTGCTGCTGACCACCGTGGAGTTGCTGCGGCGTCGTTCCGAGCGCCTGCGGGGGATGTCTCCGGGGTAGGCCGGCGGCCAGCAGGCCGGGGATGACCGAGGACAGGCTGCAGCAGGCCCGGAACCGGTCACAGGGTAGACTCGAGGCAGGCCGCGGACAGGTTCGGGGCTGGTTGGAAGACCCCGGAAAGGCTTGAGACAAACCCGGAATCGGAGTTGGGAGCGGGCCTGAACGGATCCTGAATGGGCCAGGGGCAGGGCAGGAACAGACGGGCCGCCGTTCCGCCATTGCGCTCGCGTGGCCGTGCGCCGGATGGTGCGGTGCGTCACCTTCTCCCTCCGCGGGGGACACTGCCATCAGAAACACGGCGCTGCAGGTGGTCCTCGTCGTCCTTGGCGTACCACTGCTCGCCATCGCGCTGCTGCAAGCGTACTTCCTCTATGAGCACGTCACGCGGCCGACCGTTGCCGACTGGCCGCCGCCGCAGGAGCGAATCCGGTTTCCGGAACATCACCGGTGGGCGGAGCGGGCGGTGGCCCGAGTCGCGGCGCTGCCCCCGGAGGCACGCGCCGCGCTGATCGCGGCCATCCGGCGATCGATGCAGCCCTTTCCGGCGTGGCTGGCCACGCTGAACCGCGCGCCGGTGGCCATCCTCTGCATCGGCGAGAACCATGAGCCGTACCTGCGCCGCTTTCTCGCCGACCGCCTGTTCACGACCCTGAAGGCCGATGTGCTGCTGCTGGAAGCCACCTCCCGCGAGGTCCGACACATTCACTCCCGGGTGGACGGGGGCGAGGAGCGGGTCATGCTCCTCGAAGCGGATATCGCACGGCTCCTGCGCAGTGCGCTGAAGGCCAACCCCGGACTCGCCATCGACGGCATCGAGGAACGTCCGGCGCAGCGCTCCGCGCGCATCGCCCATGGCACGGGCTCACGCGAAAGCTCGATCGAGTCCAACTTCCGCGCCCGATACCGCCCCGGACGCCGCCACGTCGTGCTCTACGGCGCGTTCCACTGCTCGCACCGCGGCAGCTGGCTCTTCCAGCGCCTGCGCGAGCGCCTTCCGGCGGACGTACCGGCCGACACGGTGCTCAACATCCGGGTCGCCTGGGAGCACGTGGAAGCTCCGTTCGAGGCGTTCGTGCACTTTCTCGACGAGCTCGGAATCGCACCGGGGGATTTCGTCATTGCGGACCCCGCCTCGCTACCACCCGAAATCGACGAATGGTTCCCGTTCCTGAGCGCAAACGAGCTGGGGGCGTTCGGCGCGGTGGCGGTGTTCAGGTACCGACCCGCGCCGATGAAACCGGAGTAGGTGGCAATGAACCGCAGCCTCACTGGTTTTCGCCGGCTTCCGGCCACGGCACCGGGGAGGCGATGAAATCGAGATAGTTCTCCCGGTGCACCACCCGGAACGCGCTTCCGGGATAGGCCCGCCTCCAGCCCCCGGGAATGCGCGGGGCCGCGCGGGGCGACCACTTCACCTCCGTTGCGTACAGGCGCCCTCCCCACTCCTCCACCAGATCGATCTCCTGCCGGTCGTGGGTGCGCCAGAAGCTGCTCTCGGCCAGCCGTCCGGTGTACAGGTTGCTTTTCAGTCACTCGACCAGAATGTAGTTCTCCCACAGCGCCCCCGCATCGTCACGCAACGAGACGGGGTTGAAGTTGTTGATCAGCGCGTTCCTGATCCCGTTGTCGTAGAAGTAGTACCGGCGGCTCTTCGTGATCTCCTTGCGCAGATTGCGGCTGAAGCCTCGCCGGCTGTAGATGACCCAGGTCTTCTCCAGCAGGTCGAGATACCGGTCCACGGTGTTCCGGCTCATGCCGAGCTGCGTCCCCAGCTCCGTCACCGACGCCTCGCGACCGATCCGGAACGCGAGCAACTGGAGCAGACGCAGCAGCTTGTCGGCGTGTCGGATACCCTCCAACTGCAGGATGTCCTTGAACAGGTACGAAGCCACCAGCTCCTTGAGGTAGAGCGCTCGGTCCTGGTTCAAGTCCATGAGAACCACTTCGGGGTAGGCGCCGTAAATCATTCGCGTTTCAAGAAGCGCCCGTGTCTCGTGAGCCGGCTCGACCTCGCGCAATTCCAGTTGCGCAAGAGGCAGAAGCAGCAGCACGTACCTGCGGCCGGTCAGTGGCTCACCGGTCTGCTGCGCAAGTTCGAAGGACGACGAGCCCGTCGCGATCACCCGAAGCCCGTCGATATGGTCTACCAGCAGCTTCAGGCTCGGTCCGATCCCCCCGCACATACTGGGCCTCGTCCACGATCAGCGTCCGCCGCCGGCCGACGAACGCCCTCAGTCCGGGCAGGGACTCGCTTTCCAGGTACTCCCGTACCGAGATGTCCTCGCCGGTCACCACGAGGGCATCCGGATCGTGCTGCCGGGCGTAGCGGCGAATCAGGGTCGTCTTCCCGACCCGCCTCGGGCCATACACCACGACGACCTTGCCGGGGGCCACCAAGTGTTCGAGTCGGCTCAGTTGAGCCTGTGGGACGTAGGAATCGTCTTTCATATTGAACGAATTCACATCAATTCGTTCAGTTATCAATGCTGTTTCTTGCCTTTTTCAGATGACCGACAAGCATGGAAACGGGTTTCCGTCGCCTTCATATCATGGACACCATCGACAAACCGGATTTCTGCCCCTGCTCGATCACCCTTTTCAGATGTTCAATGAAAGCGCCGGCGGCAGATGTCAGCGGGCGTCCGCGCGCGTGCACCACAGCCATCATCACCTCGACCGAGGGCTCAATCGGTCGGATGGCCAGACCCGACCAGGGTTCGAACCAGAGACTGAACTCGTCCACCAGGGCAATACCAGGACCAAGGCGCACAAGGTCCCGCAGCAGCGTGGATGGCTCCGCCTCGATGGAGATCCTTGGCGCCGGATCATCGGGGAGCAGACGCTCGCGAATGGAGCGGGCGAAAGGCAGGTTGCCGCGATAAGCGATCAGTGCCCGCCCCCGGAGATCTTCGCGCTGCACGACAGCCCTGGCGGCCAGTTCATGGTCCGGGCGCATGATTGCGACGATCAGCCCGCTGGAAAGCGGCACCGTCGCCGCCAACGGTTCCTCTTCCGTGTAGTGGACGACACCCAAGTCGATCCGTCCGGAGACTGCGTTCTCCAGGATCGCGGGGGGTGCCAGCACGTTCACCAGAATCTTCATATCCGGGTTCGCCGCAGCCATGGCGACGACAGCCCGCGGCACGATAGTTGCGGAAAAGGCTGGCGCGGTAGCCAGACGAAAGGGTCCGCCGCCGCGGTTGCAGATGTCGGTCAACAGGCTTCGAAAGGCGGACATTTCCTCGTTCAGGCGTTCCGCCTCGCGAGCCAGGATCACCGCCTCCGCCGTTGGCCGCAGCCGTCCTTCGATACGCTCGAAGAGGCGCACCCCGGCAATATCCTCTAGTCTCTTCAATGCCTTGCTGACGGTCGGCTGGGAGAGATTCAGCTCCGCCGCTGCTCTGGTGGCCGACCCCTGACGGATCACCGCCGCCAGAACTTGCAGGTGACGGTTGGAGATCATGATCATTCCATTCTTGCATGACTTTCAGAATTTTTTGAATTTGCGTTATGACGGCATCCGGCGGAACATGAAGCTCCGACACCGGTGGGGTGATGTTGCACCAAAACCTGCCTCTTGCAGACGCGCCAGTCCTGCGAGTGCGTCGTTTGCCGTGGTGATTCGAAGCAAGCAGTCACATGTACCGCGAGAACACACTGAAGACAAAGCTACGATCCGGAGAGCCAGCGCTTGGCTGCTGGCTCTTCATGGGCAGCCCGGTCGTCGGCGAACTGCTGGCACATGCCGGCTTCGATGCGCTGATCGTCGACCATGAGCATGCCCCCGGCGGTCTGGAAACCGGCATCCATCAGATGCGCGCCATTCAGACAACGCCGACCACGGCGTTGGTGCGGGTCGCCGACAACCAGCCCATGTACTTCAAACAGAACCTTGATGCCGGAGCCGAGGGTCTTCTGGTCGCCAACGTCGAAAGTGGCGATGCGGCCGCGGCGGCGGTGACCGCCTGCCGCTATCCACCGAAAGGCATTCGCGGCCATCAGACCGGCGCCTCTCGCGCTTCCGACTGGGGCTTCCTGCCTCCGGCCGAATACTACCGAACCTGGGAAGAGAACTTCCTTCTCGTGCTGCTGATCGAGTCCGACAAGGGGGTCGCCGCTATCCCGGAGATGTGCGAGCTGGAGGAAGTCGACATGCTGTTCATCGGTCCGACAGACCTGAGCGGCAGCATCGGCAGAGCGCGCGAGTTCGAAGCACCGGAGTTCAAGGAGCTGTTGGCGGAGGGAGAGCGCCGCATTCTGGAGGGCGGCAAGTGGCTGGGCGCCGTCACCCTGCCCGGTGATACTCCAGCGGCGCAATTCGAGCGCGGTTATCACTTCGCCACGAATGCCAATGACGTCGGCTTGCTACGTGACGGGGCCATCAAGGCCGTCGCGACCGGCAAACCATGACGATGAGCGCAGAGGTGGGTACCTGGCGCGTCGGTGTCGACTCGGGTGGTACCTTCACTGATGTCTGTCTGCTGGAAGAGGAAAGCGGCCGCATCGTCGTCTGGAAGGTGCCGAGCACTCCGGAGGATCCCTCGATCGCCATCTCCGGCGGAGCTCGCGAGGCCTTGAAACGATTCGTCGGCGAATCCGTCCGTGTCGTCTTCTTCGGTCATGGCACCACCGTTGCGACCAACGCTCTGATCCAGCGCCGCGGCGCGCGCATCGGCCTGATCACCAGTCAGGGGTTCCGCGATCTTCTGGAAATCGGCCGCCAGCGACGCCCTGACCTCTACGATTTGCAGGCCGACAAGCCGGAGATATTGGTACCGCGGGACCGACGCCTGGAGGTGCCCGAACGCATCCTTCACGACGGTTCGGTGCTATTGCGGCCGGATCCGGCCGCAATTCACGCGGTTGTTCGGCAATTCGCCACCATGCAGGTCGATGCCGTGGCGATCTGCTTCCTCTACAGCTTCCGCGATCCGACCCACGAACGCCTGGCGGCGGTCATCGCGAGCCAGCAATTGAACGACGCCTTCGTCACTTGTTCCTGCGTCGTCTGCCCTGAATTCCGGGAGTTCGAGCGCCTGAGCACCACGGTGGTGAACGCCTTTCTCGGTCCGGTGATCAAGAGCTATCTCTCACGGCTGGCCCCACGTCTGGTCGAGATGGGTATCCGGGTAGAGCCCCATATCACCCAGTCGAACGGCGGCACGATCTCTTTCGACACCGCCTCCGAGTTGCCGGTGCGCACGGTTCTTTCGGGTCCCAGTACCGGCGTGATCGGAGCGCTGGAGACGGCCCGCGCCGCAAGCGTGGACAACATCATCACCTTCGACATGGGCGGCACCTCGACCGACGTTTCGCTGGTCGAGGCAGGGTGCCCGCGCATCACCACCGAGGCGGAGGTCCACGGTTATCCGCTGAAGGTGCCGATGATCGACATCCATACCGTCGGTGCCGGCGGTGGCTCCATCGCCGAGCTGGATGCGGGCGGGCTGCTCAAGGTCGGACCGCGCAGTGCCGGCGCGGCGCCGGGACCGGTCTGCTACGGCCTCGGCAATCAGGAGCCAACTGTGACCGACGCCAACGTGGCGATGCAACTGCTGAACCCGAGAGAACTGCTCGACGGGCGCATGACCATCGATCGCGGCAAGGCGGTCGCAGCAATCGAAGCGCTGGCCAAAAGACTCGGCCTCCGGGCGATGGAAACCGCGGCCGGCATCATCCGCGTGGTGACCGCCATCATGGCTCGCGCCATCCGGGTGATCTCCGTACAGCGCGGTTACGACCCGCGGGACTACTGCCTGGTGGCCTTTGGCGGTGCAGGGCCACTGCATGCCAGCCGCCTCGCTCGCGAGTTGGAGATCCGCAAAATCCTGGTGCCGCGAAACCCCGGCATCCTCTGCGCCCTCGGTTTGCTGCTCACCGATCTGCGCCACGACCTTTCGACGACGCGGCGCCTGCGGCTCGATGCGGCCGCACCGGGCGAGGTTCGCGACGCCTTCGAAAACCTCGGGGCTGACGCAGCCGCGTGGTTCGCTCGCGAAGGTGTGGCGCCCGCACGGCAGCGGGTGGTTGCTTCCGCGGACATGCGTTACGTTGGCCAGAACTACGAGCTGAATGTACCGTTGCAGAACATCGACAGGGAGGCGCCATTGATCGACAAGTTGCGTTCCGACTTCGAAGCGACCCACCAGAGACTCTACGGCTACACTGCCCCGGAAGAGCCAATCGAAGCCGTGACCTTCCGAATCGAAGCCTACGGCCTGGTCGACAAACCGAGTCTTCGCGCTGCCCCGGAGGTCAGGACGAATTTGCGCAATGCCTTGCTGGGAGAACGCGAGATCTACCTGCCGGAAGAAGACAGTTTCGTCCCCTGTGCGATCTTCGACCGAGACAAGCTGACGACGGGTCACCGGTTCAATGGACCGGCCATCGTCGAGCAGATGGATTCGACGACCCTGATCCTGCCAGGTCAGGAGGCAATGGTGGACGGTCATCTCAACCTGGTCATGGAATTCCGGGACGGTTCGTGAGCGAAGTGCGGCACGGCGACAACCAGGGTGACCGCATATAAAGTCATTGTCCCATCAACAACTTATCTCGGAAGGCATCGTTCAGAGCGGCCCGGACTCTCTTGCGCCTATAGCTCATTTTCGTCTTCTCGCGCTTGAGTAGGTTCATCGCCATGTGACGAATCACCCCGATGTTGTGAGGCGCATTGCCTCGACGAATCCGGCTTGCGTCTTCGCGAAACGTCACGTCCAACCGCCAGTGCAACCCGTTCTCGATACTCCAATGTGAACGCACCGCCCGTTGAAACACCTTCACGTCATCAAGCGAGGTGATGTAGTAGCGCCGCTCAACACTGACACGCCCTCCACAATGACGTTCCGACTCCACCATTCCCATCGCTTTCAGTCCCTTCCACTTCCCGACACCCGACAACGCACCAAGGTCCGTGGACAAGAAATAGCTCCGGTGCTCAATCCGCCCGTGACCTTCGTCGCAAGTCGCCTCGTGCCCCATCTCCGAACCGCCAAAGTCGCACCGCTCCGCCGCCTCGAAATACGCCCGAACCTCGCGCTCCAATTCCGGCTGATTGCGCTTCAGCGCCAACACGTAATCCCCACCGCCTTTCTTGACCTGCTTCGCGATCGCGCGTTGGCACCCCATCGCATCCAGCGTCACGATACACCCCTTCAATTGAAGCTTCTCCAGCAACTCCGGCACCGCCACGATCTCGTTCGACTTCTCGTCGGTTTTCACCTGCCCAAGCACCACCCCATTGCGACACGCCCAGGCACTGACCATATGCAGCGCCTTCACCCCTCGCTTGCGATCATGGGTGCGTCGATGCGTCTTGCCATCGAGCGCAATGATCTCACCGTCGCTGAGCTTGACCACGTCCTCCATCCAACTGAGAAAGCACGCCTGAAACCCACTGACCGACAACGCCGAGATGATGCGGGCAATCGTGTCATCGACCGGGACCCCATTGGCCAGCGGGACATAACGACGTAACCAGTCCAGCTTTGCGCGACCGAACTCCTCGATGTCGCACCAACCTTCGGCCCCACTGAGCACCGCGCACACGCACAGCACGATGACATCAATCAACTCATGCTTCTTGTTCCGGTCGACGCGCGGGTCTTCCAACTTCGAGAAATGTTCGATCAGACCCTCGGGGGCACTGTTGTCCATTGCTGATCACGTTCCTCTCCTTGGCCAGAGTGGCATTAGATCACAGAATGCACTGATTTACATGGGATTTTAGTGATCTTGCCCTGCGGCGACAACCGAGCGGTGGACCCGGTCACCGTGGAGGTGATTGGCCATGCCATCTCCTCCATCGCCGAGGAAATGGGAGAGACTCTGGTCCGCGCTTCCTACTCGACCAACATCAAGGAACGGCGCGACTGTTCCACCGTCCTCTTCGACACCCAGGGTCGTACTCTTTACCAGGCCGAACACATCCCGATCCATCTGGGCTCGCTGATGGGCGTGGTGGAAGCGATCGTGGAGCGCTATCCGGCTGACCGGATTCAAGATGGCGACGTCTTCATCGGCAACGACGCCTATACCGGCGGCGGCACCCATTTACCGGATATCGTGTTGGCCTCGCCGATTTATCATGAGGGGGCCCTGGTAGGCTGGGCCACCAACCTGGCGCACCACGCCGACTTCGTCGACCGCGGTCACGCGCATATCTATCAGGAAGGTCTGCGAATCCCGCCCATCCGACTGCAGAGGGCGGGCAAGCTGCAGCGCGATGTGCTGGATCTCATTCTCCTGAATTGCCAAGTGCCACGCGAACGGCTCAACGATCTGCGCGCGCAACTGGCGGCCAACCGCTTCGGCGTCAATCGCTTCCAGGCGCTTTGCGCACGCTACGGTATCGACTTCCTGAACCAGGTCTTCGAAGAGTTACTCAACTACGCGGAGCGACGGATGCGAGTCGGCATCGCGGAAATTCCCGATGGCATCTACGAGTTCACCGACAACTTCGACAGCGACGAGCTGAACCAGACTCTCGATTTCCATCTGCGTCTGACGGTACGCGGCGACGAGATGGACCTCGACTTCCCGAACATCCCCTCACAGGTGCGGGCCGGCCTCAACTTGGTCGAAACGGCATTGCTGGCAACGGTGTACTACGCAGTCAAGACCGTGGTCGACCCCAGCGCCCCGCCCAACGCCGGCCTCTTCCGACCCATCCGGGTGTCGGCGCCTTATGGATCGATTCTGAACGCCGCCCCGCCGGCAGCCGTCAACGGTCGGACCAACACCTGCCAGCGCGTGGTCGATCTGGTGCACGGCGCCCTCGCTCAGGCGGTGCCGGATCGGCTGATCGCCGCCTGCAACGGCGCCGTCACCTCGGCCACTTTCACCGGCACGAACCCCCGCACCGGCGAATTCTATGTCTACCTGGAAACCCTCGGCGGCGGCTTCGGCGCACGGGCGAGCAAGGACGGCCTGGACGGTGTACAGGTACATGTAACCAATACCAGCAACCTGCCGGTCGAAGGCTTGGAGCCGGAATATCCGCTGATGATCGAGCGATACGAACTGGTTCGCGATTCGGGCGGTCCCGGGCAGTGGCGGGGCGGCATGGGAATCCGCCGCCAGATCCGCGCTGTCGATCATCTCTGCCGCATGTTCATCTACGGCACCCGCGGAGAGTCTGCGCCCTGGGGGCTTTTTGGCGGACTGGAGGGCGGACGCTACGAAGTCGAGCGCGGCGACGGCGTGGCGCCCCTGCAAGGCGGTGTGGGCGAACTGGCTCCCGGCCAGTCCATAGCGGTGGTCACGCCGGGGGCCGGCGGATACGGCCCGCCCGAAAAACGCGACCGGATCCTGGTCCGGCGCGATCTGGCGGAAGACAGGATTTCTCCGGAAACCGCGCATGATGTGTATGGAGCAACACGGAAGGAGGACATTGAAGCACTTTCCGAGCGATGACCGGCACCAACACGAACTGGAGGCAAAGGAAATGAGCGACAAGTCGAAAGAGATCTTCCAATACCTCAGCCGCCGACAAATGCTGAGCGGTATGGCCGCTCTGGGCGGCGCGGCACTGATCGGGTCGCCCCTAATGATCGGCCAGGCGCAAGCCGGGACAGCAGGCACCCTGGTCTTCGGCCTCTCGTCTTATCCCCCGGGGATAAAGCCCTGGGAGAACAAGGGAACGGCCAGCAATACCGTGAAATTGCAGATCTTCCGTGGGCTTCTGGGTTATGGCCCCGATGGAAGCCTGCAGCCCGAACTGGCGGAGTCCTGGGAAATTCCGGACGCCATGACCTACATCTTCAAGCTTCGGGAGAACGCCGTCTTCCACAACGGGGATCCGGTCACCGCCGAAGACGTGAGGGTCTCCCTGAGAGCAATCGCCGCCGAGGATTCGACGGCCCATCTGCGTTCACGATTCGGGATCGTCGAAACCATCGAGACCCCGGACCCGAAGACCGTCAGGATCATCCTGAAGGAACCTCAGGTCACTTTCATCTATCTGCTGGCCAGCGTGCACGCGCACATCGTCTCGGCGAAGGCGCTGGCTCAGGATCCCGAGAATTTCGTCGGCGCCGGCCCCTATCGCATGATCGAGGTCGAGCGCGGCACCCGCATGGAACTGGAAGCCTTCGACCAGTACTACAAGACGGGTCTGCCGAAGACGAAGAATCTGCGCTTCGACGCCTACAAGGATGAAAACCTGCGGGTCGCGGCGCTGGAGGCCGGGGACGTCGATATCATCGAGTACGTGCCCTGGCAAAGTATGGATTCCATCAGCGCCAACAACAAGCTGAATCTGGACGTGGTGGATGGACCCTTCATGTACCTGCTGTTCAATACCGAATCCGGCCCTTTCACCGACCCCCGCCTGCGGCAAGCCGTGGCCTACGCAGTGCAGCGCCAGGATGTCATTGCCGCTGCCTTCTTCGGTCGTGGCAACCTCCTGGGCGCCATGCCGATCCCCAAGGGTTCGGCTTACCATGAGCCGAGGTTCGAAGGGCATTGGATGCGCGATTTGAAAAGGGCGAGGGCTCTGCTCGCGGAGGCCGGGCATGCCGACGGCTTCGAGGCGACGCTGCTGTCGACCGCTCAATACGGCATGCACAAGGATACGGCCGAGGTGGTGCAGCAAAATCTCGCCGAGGCGGGCATCCAGGTAAAGCTGAACCTGCCCGACTGGGCCACCCGCGTATCGCTGGGCAATCGCGGCCAGTACGACTTTGCGGTCATGGGTTCGGCTGGCGATTTCAACGATCCGGACGCCCTGACGAATTTCCTGGACGGCAGCCGCGGAAATTCCTATGTCCGATCGTTCGGTTTTGCCGATCCGGAGATCAATGGCCTGTTGGCCGAAGGGCGTCAGGAACTGGATCCGACGAAGCGCAAGGCGATCTACGACAAGGTGCACGCCCGTGCCCTTGAACTGGCACCCATCGTGCCGATCAACTGGCGCGCCCAAGGATACGCTACCCAGAGTCATGTCTCCGGCTTCAAGAACATGCCGGGCTTCCTGACCTTCTATTCGGGCTATTCGATCGAGAACACCGCGATCGAGTAGCTCCGCGGCAAAGGACCGGCAGGAATGGTGGGCAGTCGCCTTATGACGTACATAGCCCGGCGTGTGCTGATCGCGCTGGGTCTTGTGTTCATCGTCACCACCATCGTCTTCCTGGTGCTTCACGTCATCCCGGGCGACCCCGCCATGCTGCTCCTCAGCGGTGGCGGGGTCGACCCCTCTGCCGAAGCCGTCGCGGAGCTGCAGCGGAAACTGGGCCTCGACCAGCCGATCCTCAATCAGTATGGCAGCTACCTTCTGGGTCTGATTCAGGGAGACCTCGGCAACTCCTTCCAGGACAACCATCCGGTTGCCGCGGAGGTTGCCAAGCGCCTGCCGCGCACCATCGAACTGATCCTGGCAGCTGCCTTTCTTTCAGTGTTGACAGGCTTGCCGCTCGGCACCCTGGCAGCTCTGCGCCGCGGCGGTGTCACCGACCGCCTGCTCTCCCTCGTTGCCGGTTTGATGCTCTCGGTCCCGGTTTTCGTGATCGGGACCCTGCTGGTTCTGATCTTTGCCCAGAAACTTCAATGGGTCCCCGCCGGTGGCTTTGTCGAGTGGTCGCGCGATCCCCTGCGGCATCTCGTCCATCTTCTGATGCCGGCGATCACCATCGCCATGGGTCTGTCCGCGGTGCTCTTCCGCATGATGCGCACCACGGTACTGGAAACTCTGCAACAGGAGTGGGTGCGGACCGCCAGGGCCAAAGGCCTGCCGAGCCGCAGCGTGCTGTTGCGCCATGTAGTGCGAAATGCGCTGGGCCCGGTGCTGACCGTGCTCGGCCTGCATATGGGCACCCTGCTGGGCGGCACGGTTCTGGTCGAGTATGTCTTCAACTGGCCCGGTCTCAGCGGCTTCCTGGTCGTGGCAGTGGAAACCCGGGACTATCCGGAGGTTCAGGGGATCGTGCTGGTGATCTCCTTCCTCTTCATCCTGCTCAACCTTGTCGTCGACTTGCTCTACTCGGTCCTCGACCCACGCATCCGCCTGGACTGAACCCGTGGCGCCGACATCGAGCCTCAAGCTGCGCCGCCTCTTGCCCCGCCTGATCCTGGTCGGCCTGATCCTGGGGTTGGCGCTCTTCGCGCCAGTGCTGACCGATCAGGACCCGGTCAAGATGAACATCGCAGAACGTCTGCAACCACCCTCGCTCGACCACTATCTGGGCCAGGACGAATACGGCCGCGATATCTTGGCGCGCCTGCTCTACGGGGCGCGCGTCTCTTTGGCGGTGGCACTGCTTGCCGCGACGGCGGCCGGTGTCATCGGCGTCGCTATCGGCCTGTTCGGAGGCTACTTCGGCGGCATTGTCGAGCTTTTCACGGTGCGTCTCACCGACATCGTCCTGTCTTTCCCGCCCATGCTGCTGGCGCTGCTGATCGTTACCATCCTGGGTCCGGGCGCGGAAACACTCACCCTGGTGCTGATCATCCTCTATACGCCGGGCTATGCTCGCGTTGCCTATGGCGAGACGCTCTCGGTGCGGTCGGTCGAGTATGTGGAGGCATCGCGCGCTCTGGGCGCACCGACCGGACGGATCCTCTTCCTGACCATCCTGCCGAATATCAGCGGACCCATCATCGTGCAGTTTTCACTGACTGTCGCCTCCGCGATCCTCATCGAATCCGGTCTCAGCTTCCTCGGCCTCGGTGTCGTGCCGCCGGATTCGAGCTGGGGCCTGATGATTCGGGCCGCCCGCGGCTACATGGTCTATAGCCCGTTGCCGCTGCTCTGGCCCTGCCTGGCCCTCACAGTAACGGTACTGGCGGTGAACGCGCTCTGCGACGCGCTGCGCGACATCTACGATCCCAAGGGCGCAAGCGAAGGCGGCCTGCTGCAAGCGGCACGCTCCCTGGTGCGCTTTCCCGTTGCCGGCGGCCGCGAGGCAGTGAAATCGGTCGACAAAAAGCAGGATGAACCGCAGCTCGCGGTTTCCGACTTGCGGGTTGAATTCACCACGCCCCAAGGTGCTTTCGCTGCGGTCGACGGAATCTCCTTCAACGTCGAACGAGGCGAGACCGTGGCCGTAGTGGGGGAATCGGGATCCGGCAAGACCATGACCGGGCTTTCCATCCTGAGACTGATTCCCGGCCCTCATGGTTCGGTGACCCGCGGCAGCATCGCGCTGCGCAGCAAGGACGGCACAGTGTTGCCGATCGAGCGCCTGAACGAGGAATCGCTGGAAACGGTGCGCGGCAACGAAGTCGCCATGGTATTCCAGGAGCCCATGACCAGTCTCAACCCTGTCTATCCCGTGGGCGAGCAGATCGCAGAGGCTCTGCGCCAGCATCGGAAGTTCGGCCGACGCGAAGCCCTGGCCAGGGCGGTGGAGCTGCTCGGGCGGGTCGGCATCCCCGATGCGGACCGCCGGATCCGCGACTATCCGCACCAGATGTCCGGTGGCATGCGTCAGCGCGTGATGATCGCCATCGCGCTCAGTTGCCACCCGGCCCTGCTTGTCGCCGACGAGCCGACGACGGCGCTGGATGTCACGGTGCAGGCGCAGATACTGGAACTCTTCCAGCACCTGCGCGATACCGGCGACAGCGACCTGGGGCTCCTTTTCATCACCCACAACCTTGGTGTCGTGGCAGAGGTCGCCGATCGGGTGCTGGTGATGTACTGCGGCCGCATCGTCGAAGAAGGGCCGGTGCGCGAGGTCTTCCGCGACCCGCGCCATCCCTACACTCGCGGTCTGCTGTCTTCAATCCCGAGGGTCGATGCGGCAACCGGGGAAAGAGTACCGCTTGCCGCCATCCCCGGCACGGTGCCCGGGCCGGACGAACGCCGACAGGGCTGCGCCTTCGCGCCTCGCTGCGTCTTCGCGGAACCGCGCTGCGAAGTCGAGCAGCCGCCTGCCGTCACCTTCGCGCCGGGCCGCAGTACCCGCTGCCTGCGCTGGGAGACACTGGGATCGATGTCCGGCCGGAACCAGGATCCGACCGCAACGACACCGGAGCGGGAGGCAGGATCGTGAACGTCATCGTCGAGGCTCGCGGTCTGACCAAGCGGTTTCCCGCGCACGGCGGCGGCTGGGGCCGACGTGCGCAGGTGCATGCCGTCGAAGGGGTCGACATTTCTCTGGCCCCTGGCGAGGTGGTGGGTCTGGTCGGCGAGTCCGGCTCGGGCAAGAGCACGCTCGGTCGACTGATCCTGCGACTCATCGATCCGACCAGCGGACAGATTCGCTTCGAGGGCGAAGACATCACTAGCTGGAGCCATGGTCGCCTGCGCCCGTTGCGCCGGCGCATGCAGATCATTTTCCAGGATCCTTACAGCAGCCTGGATCCCCGCAAGTCGGTAGCCGATCTGATTGGCGAAGCCTACGCCATTCATGGGCTCTACAGCCGCCGCGAACGCCGCGAACGGATCGTCGCCCTGCTGGAGCGAGTCGGCCTTTCGGCGGATTACCTGGACCGCTTGCCTCACGAATTTTCCGGTGGACAACGCCAACGTCTCGGCATCGCTCGGGCCCTGGCCGTGGAACCGCGCTTTATCGTCGCCGACGAACCGGTTTCCGCCCTCGATGTCTCGGTGCAGGCGCAGATCATCAATCTGATGGCGGAACTGCAGCGGGATCTGAATCTGGCTCTACTCTTCATCTCTCACGACCTGAGCGTCGTCGAATACATCTCCGACCGGGTCATGGTGATGTACCTCGGGCGTATCATGGAAGAGGCACCCGCCCGCGAACTCTACGCCACCCCGCGCCATCCCTATACCGAGGCGCTGCTTTCCGCCGCACCAGTACCGGAACCCGATCGGAAGCGCAAGCGAATCATTCTGGAAGGCGACCTGCCGAGCCCGTTGAACCCGCCCTCCGGCTGCGTCTTCCGCACCCGCTGTCCATACACGTTGCCGGCTTGCGCCGAAGCGATACCACCCCTGCGGGAAGTCTCGCCCGGCCAGGGCAAGATCACTAAAATCCCATGTAAATCAGTGCATTCTGTGATCTAATGCCACTCTGGCCAAGGAGAGGAACGTGATCAGCAATGGACAACAGTGCCCCCGAGGGTCTGATCGAACATTTCTCGAAGTTGGAAGACCCGCGCGTCGACCGGAACAAGAAGCATGAGTTGATTGATGTCATCGTGCTGTGCGTGTGCGCGGTGCTCAGTGGGGCCGAAGGTTGGTGCGACATCGAGGAGTTCGGTCGCGCAAAGCTGGACTGGTTACGTCGTTATGTCCCGCTGGCCAATGGGGTCCCGGTCGATGACACGATTGCCCGCATCATCTCGGCGTTGTCGGTCAGTGGGTTTCAGGCGTGCTTTCTCAGTTGGATGGAGGACGTGGTCAAGCTCAGCGACGGTGAGATCATTGCGCTCGATGGCAAGACGCATCGACGCACCCATGATCGCAAGCGAGGGGTGAAGGCGCTGCATATGGTCAGTGCCTGGGCGTGTCGCAATGGGGTGGTGCTTGGGCAGGTGAAAACCGACGAGAAGTCGAACGAGATCGTGGCGGTGCCGGAGTTGCTGGAGAAGCTTCAATTGAAGGGGTGTATCGTGACGCTGGATGCGATGGGGTGCCAACGCGCGATCGCGAAGCAGGTCAAGAAAGGCGGTGGGGATTACGTGTTGGCGCTGAAGCGCAATCAGCCGGAATTGGAGCGCGAGGTTCGGGCGTATTTCGAGGCGGCGGAGCGGTGCGACTTTGGCGGTTCGGAGATGGGGCACGAGGCGACTTGCGACGAAGGTCACGGGCGGATTGAGCACCGGAGCTATTTCTTGTCCACGGACCTTGGTGCGTTGTCGGGTGTCGGGAAGTGGAAGGGACTGAAAGCGATGGGAATGGTGGAGTCGGAACGTCATTGTGGAGGGCGTGTCAGTGTTGAGCGGCGCTACTACATCACCTCGCTTGATGACGTGAAGGTGTTTCAACGGGCGGTGCGTTCACATTGGAGTATCGAGAACGGGTTGCACTGGCGGTTGGACGTGACGTTTCGCGAAGACGCAAGCCGGATTCGTCGAGGCAATGCGCCTCACAACATCGGGGTGATTCGTCACATGGCGATGAACCTACTCAAGCGCGAGAAGACGAAAATGAGCTATAGGCGCAAGAGAGTCCGGGCCGCTCTGAACGATGCCTTCCGAGATAAGTTGTTGATGGGACAATGACTTTATATGCGGTCACCCTGCTCGCCCGGCCGACGCACCGCCTGCATCCGCGACGACACGCCATCGGCGTCGCACCGGGGGATTTCGTCATTGCGGACCCCGCCTCGCTACCACCCGAAATCGACGAATGGTTCCCGTTCCTGAGCGCAAACGAGCTGGGGGCGTTCGGCGCGGTGGCGGTGTTCAGGTACCGACCCGCGCCGATGAAATTGGAGCAAGAACCCTGGCCAGGGTAATTCAGCCCGGTATCACGAGCGACCGGCCAGGAACGCCCCGGGTGAAACGATCTCGATCCGACGCCACGGATTCAGGGCGAGCAGGTCACCACCGCCGCTGATGGTGCAGTCGCTCCCCGAATCAAGGGCCAGCGCCAGGAATCGATTGTCTTTCGGATCTCTGCAATCGCGGATATCCGACAACACGGCAACCATGGTTGCTACCTTGAGGAGCAGTCGAAGGAACTCCTGACGATCCCGCACCGAGACGTATCTGTCGAATTTCTCCCGTGACAGAACGCGGGCCAGTTCGTCGACGGACGCTTCGGAGACCACCACTTCGAACTCCTCCAGTGCCTTGTCGGTCGCCCGGGCCGCTACGGAGTCCGCCAGCAACAGTCGACTGATCCAGACATTGGTGTCGATGACGACCCGCACTCGAATCAGTCGCCCAGCGCCTTGTTCAGAGCCTCCTCGGTCATTCCGCGCGCCCGCGCCGCCTCGGAAATCCGGTCACAGAGGCGCTGGAATTCTTCGACATTGCAGCCGGTCAAGCGCTGATAGTCCGCAGATGAAACGACGACCGCGATGTCTCGATTCCGGCGTCGAATCATGACCGGTTCGCGTTGAGCCGCATCCAGCACGGCGGCCAAACGTTGTTTCGCTTCCGAAGCCGATACATGGCGCATGAATTCACCTGTTGTACGAATTGTCCAATATGAACAAATAGTAGTCGCATGAAATCGTCCGTCACAATCGCTCCGGCGAAAAACTGGGCACTGACACGAGGAAAACGGCGCTCTCCCCTTCGCTCCGTTCCGCGGAGGCTGAGGGCCGCGTCATCGCAGCCCGAGCAGTCTCGGCGGGAACAGGGAGATGACGGCCGGGGGACGCTGGCCGGGAGCCACCGGTCGCGCGACGCGATCACGCGGCCGGTGGGGAGGTGGCCGACCCAGGTGTGGGTGCGAGCCCGATCGTCCACTGTCCGGCCCCGAGGCGGTGCTCCACCGAGTACGCCGGCGACCAGTCCGCTTCACCCCAGGCAGTCGTCAGCGTCTCCTCCATCACGTAGTCGCGGTACGCATCGAGCGCCGCTGCGACGTCGGGGGTCCCGTCGATGCGGAGCGTGATCCGGTCCGAGACGTCGAGCCCCGCCTGCTTGCGGGCTTCCTGCACGGTGCGCACCAGCTCGCGGGCAAGGCCCTCGCGCTCCAGTGCCTCGGTCAGCGACGTGTCCAGCCCCACGAGGTAGCCGCCCTCCTCCGTGCAGGAGTAGCCCTCGGCCGAGGTCGATTCGACGAGCACGTCTTCGGGCTCGAAGGTGCTCGCCTCCCCTGCCACGTCGATGTCGAAAGACCGCCCCGCCGCCACCGCGGCGGCGATGGCGCCACCGTCCGCGGCGGCAAGCGCGTCGCGAACCGCCGGCACCCGCTTGCCGAAGCGGCGGCCGATACGCGGCAGGTTCGGCCTGATGCGGTAGCTCAGGAGCTCGGCGTCCGGGGCGAGCATCTCCACCGCCTTCACGTTCAACTCCTCGAGAATCTGCGGCGCATGGCGCATGACGGATGCGGCCGACGCATCGTCCGGGGCGCGTACCAGCAGCCGCGCGAGCGGCTGGCGGACGCGCACCCCGCTCGCGTTGCGCGCCGCCCGCCCGAGCCCGACCACGCGCTGCACGACGTCGATCTCGGCCATCAGCGCATCGTCGCGCGCGACCGGATCCGGCACCGGCCACTCGCTCATGTGCACACTCGCCGGCGCCGCATTGTCCACGCCGCATACCAGATTCCGGTGCACCGTCTCGGTGATGAACGGCATGATCGGCGCCATCAGGCGGTTGACGGTGTGCAGGCACTCGTAGAGGGTCAGGTAGGCAGCCTGCTTGTCCAGCCCTGCCGCCGCCTTCCAGAACCGCCGGCGGTTGCGGCGCACGTACCAGTTGCTGAGCTGGTCGACGAAGGATTCGATCGCCCGGCCCGCCGTCAGCACGTCGTACGCCTCCAGCGCGTCCGTCGCGTCGGCCACCGTGCGGTGCAGCAGCGCGAGCGCCCACCGGTCGATCTCGGGGCGCTCGGCGAGCGGGACGTCCTGCGTCAGATCGAGGCGGTCGAGCTTCGCGTACATCACGAAGAACGCGTAGGTGTTCCACCAGGTGTTGATGAACCCCGACGCCACCCCGCGCACGAAGTCGACGGAGATGCGCTTTTGCGCCTCCGGCGCGATCCGGCACGCCAGATACCAGCGCAGGGGATCGGCGCCGACGTGGTCGAAGACGTCGTAGGGGTTGACGATGTTGCCCTGCGACTTCGACATCTTCTTCCCGTCCTTGTCCACGATGTGGGCCAGACAGATGCAGTTGCGGTACGCGACGCTGTCCGACACCAGTGCCGCGATGGCGTGCAGCGAGTAGAACCAGCCGCGGGTCTGGTCGATGGCCTCGCAGATGTAGTCGGCGGGGAAGTGGCGCTCGAACCGGTCGCGGTTCTCGAACGGGTAGTGGAACTGGGCGTAGGACATCGCCCCCGAATCGAACCAGCAGTCGATGACCTCCGGAACGCGGCGGTAGGTGCGCCCGTTGTCCGGGTGCGTGAAGGTGATCTCGTCGACCGCCGGACGGTGCAGGTCGACCTCCTTCAGGCTCCGCCCGCACCACCCCTCCAGCTCCGCGACCGACCCGATGCACATGAAGTCGCCCTCGCCGTCCGTCCACACCGGCAGCGGGGTGCCCCAGAACCGCTCGCGCGAGAGCGCCCAGTCCACATTGTTGGCGAGCCAGTTGCCGAATCGGCCGTCGCGGATGGTCTCCGGCACCCAGCGGATGGTGCGGTTGAGCTCCACCATCCGGTCCCGGATCCGGCTCGTCTCGATGTACCAGGCATGCTTCGCGTAGTAGATGAGGGGGTCGCCGGTGCGCCAGCCGTGCGGATAGTTGTGCAGGTAACGCTCGGAGCGGAACATCAGCCCGCGCCGCTCGAGTTCGGCGATGAGGACGGGGTCCGCGTCCTTGAAGAACTTGCCCGCCACCGGCTCCACCTCGGGAAGGAAGCAGCCGTCGAGCCCCACCCCATGAACCACCGGGAGGCCCCTGGCCTGGCCCAGCCGGATGTCGTCCTCGCCGTAGGCCGGGGCGCAGTGCACAATGCCCGTACCGTCCTCGATGGTCACGAAGTCGGCCGTCCACACCCGGCAGATCGGGCCGTCGGCCGGCAGATAGTCGAACAGGCGCGTGTATCGCATCCCCTCCAGATCGGCGCCCCTGGCCCGCTTCTCGATGGTGTACGCGGCGTCGCGCAGCACCGGGTCGACGAGGGCTTCGGCGAGGATCAGGGTCTCGCCGCCGGTGCGCACGAAGACGTAGTCGACCTCGGGGTGCACCGCGAGGGCGAGGTTCGAGGGCAGGGTCCACGGGGTGGTGGTCCACACCAGGAACGAGGTGCGCTCCGCGCCCTCGACCGGGAAGCGCACATGGATCGACGGGTCCTCGACTTCCCGGTACCCGAGCGAGACCTCGTGCGACGAGAGGGTGGCACCGATGCGCGGGTCGTAGGGCACCACCTTGTAGCCCTGGTAGATCAGACCCTGGTCCCAGATCTGCCGCAGCAGCCACCACACCGACTCGATGTAGGAGTTGTCGAGGGTGTAGTAGGCGTCGCCCATGTTCACCCAGAAGCCCATGCGCTCGGTCATGCGCTCCCAGTCGCCGATGTAGCGCATCACCGACTCGCGGCACCGGCGGGTGAACTCCGCCACCCCGATCCGACGCTCGATCTCGGCCTTGTCGAAGATCCCCAGCTCTTTCTCGATCTCGTGCTCGACCGGCAGGCCGTGGGTGTCCCACCCGGCCTTGCGCGGGCAGTGGCAGCCCTGCATGTGCTTGAAACGGGGAAAGATGTCCTTGAAGGTGCGGGCGAGGACGTGGTGGATGCCGGGCCGTCCGTTGGCGGTGGGCGGCCCCTCGTTCCAGCAGTAGAGCGGCCGGCCCTCGCTCGCACGCTGCGCCGCGTTGAACATGTCGTGCTCGCGCCACAGGGCGAGCACCTCCTCTTCGAGCTTGACGCCATCGTAGCGGCTCGGCACGTCCGCCAATCCCGTGGCCTGTCCCATGACATGTCCCGGAGTCCGCCTCGGGGTTCGTCCCGCCACCCGATCCACCGTCTTTCCCGTTGTCCCTTCCATCGTCGCTGCTCTCCCGAAAGGTTCCATATATGTACCATCCGGCAAGTACCATCCGGCAAGTATCACCTGCGATTCTCGCCCATCGGGAGAATGCCCGTGGAGCATGGTCACTGGCGCAAAAGTTCCGGTTCCAGGTACGTACCAACCGGCTCCGAGACGAACGCGCCGTCCGCGTCCACCGCCAGGAAGCGGACGAGGCTGCCCCTCACCGCCTGCGCGTCCCGGTCCGACAGGGCGCCGGCCCGACGAAGAATCAGGGCGTCGTCCAGCGTGAACAGCTTGAGACGGACCTTGCAGGGGACACTGAGCCCGGCTTCGTTCCAGTCCCGGATGGCGACGTCGCTGGGCCACTCTCCACCCCCGGCGGTGGTGATCATCGCCAGAACCGACTGCTCATGGGTCGCGTTGAATTCGAGCGACGAAACGATCACCGCCGGCCGGCGTCTCTCGGCCTCCCGATCGGTGAACGGAAAGGGCACGACCACCACGTCGAAGGGCTCAAAGATCACGCCACGCCTCCTCGTCCTCGGCCGATTCCCATTCGCGCATGGTCTCGGAGAGGCTCGGCCGGTGGCCGCCTCGTCTGCGTGGCACCTTGTGGACCACCACCTGCTCACCATCCGTCTCGAATGCGAGCGTGTCCCCCGCGTACAGCCCGGCCGCCTCCCGGATACTCTTCGGGATCACCGTCTGCCCGCGAGCCGAAATCCTGGTCACTTTCATCAAACCCTCCCCTGCGGCGGCGCGTACCTGCATTGGCGGGTAGAATCACATTCGCCAAACGCCTTGCGATATGGGCGAACGGCGCATCGTTTGTAGGACGGAGACGACATGCCCCGTATCACGCTTCCCGACGGCTCGATCCGGCCCTTCGACGGTCCGGTGACGGGAGCCGACATCGCCGCGAGCATCGGCCGGGGCCTCGCCCGGGCCGCGCTCGCGATCAAGGTCGACGGCACGGTGCGCGATCTGGCCGCCACCATCGACACCGATGCCTCCGTCGCCATCGTGACCCGCGATTCCGAGGAAGCGCTGGAGCTGCTGCGCCACGACGCGGCCCACGTCCTCGCCGAGGCGGTGAAGGAGCTCTGGCCGGAGACGCAGGTCACCATCGGGCCGGCCATCGAGAACGGGTTCTACTACGACTTCGCGCGCGAAGAACCCTTCACCCCCGAGGATCTGGAACGCATGGAGGCGCGCATGCGCGAGATCGTCGACCGCGACGAGCCCGTCTCGCGCGAGGTGTGGGACCGCGACGAGGCGGTGCGCTTCTTCCGCGAATGGGGCGAGGCGTACAAGGCCGAGATCATCGCCGACATCCCCGGCGACGAGCCCGTCTCCATCTACCGCCAGGGCGCGTGGCTCGACCTCTGCCGCGGCCCGCATCTGCCCTCCACCAGCAAGCTCGGCAAGGCGTTCAAGCTGATGCGGGTCTCGGGCGCCTACTGGCGCGGCGACTCCGGCAACGAGATGCTCCAGCGGGTCTACGGCACCGCGTGGGCGAACGAGAAGCAGCTCAATGCCTACCTGCGCATGCGGGAAGAGGCCGAACGGCGCGACCACCGCCGGCTGGGCCGGGAGATGGATCTTTTCCACTTCCAGGACGAATCCCCCGGCGCGGTGTTCTGGCACCCGAAGGGCCAGCGGCTCTTCCAGGGGCTCATCCACTACATCCGCGAGCGCCAGACCGCCGCCGGCTATCTGGAGGTGAACACGCCGGAGATCATGGACCGCAGCCTGTGGGAAGCATCCGGGCACTGGGAGGCGTTCCGCGAGAACATGTTCACCTCCGAGACCGAAGACGGCCGAGTCTTCGCCCTGAAGCCGATGAACTGCCCGGGGCATGTGCAGATCTACAAGAACGGCCCGGTCCGCAGCCACCGCAGCCTGCCGATGCGCATCGCGGAGTTCGGCAAGGTGCACCGCTACGAGCCGTCCGGTGCGCTGCACGGGCTGATGCGGGTCCGCGCGTTCACCCAGGACGACGCCCATGTCTTCTGCACCACTGACCAGATCACGCAGGAATCGATCGCGATGTGCGATCTCATCCTGTCCATCTACCGCGACTTCGGCTTCGAAGAGGTGCGGATCAAGTTTGCGGACCGGCCCGAGACCCGGGTGGGCGAGGACGCGATCTGGGACCAGGCGGAAGCCGCGCTCCGGGTGGCGATCGACTCTACCGGCCTCGCGTACACCCACAACCCCGGCGAGGGCGCGTTCTACGGCCCGAAGCTCGAGTTCGTGCTGCGCGACGCCATCGGCCGCGACTGGCAGTGCGGCACGGTGCAGGTCGACTTCAACCTGCCCGGCCGGCTTGGGGCCTCCTACGTCGGCGAAGACGGCGAGCGCCACGTACCGGTGATGCTGCATCGCGCCATGCTCGGCTCCATCGAGCGTTTCACCGGTATCCTCGTCGAGCACCACGCGGGGCACCTGCCGCTGTGGCTCGCACCGCAGCACGCAGTGGTATGCACGATCACGTCGGATGCGGACGGGTACGCCGGCGAGGTCGTCGCCGCCCTGCGGGCGCGGAGCCTGCACGCGGAGGCGGACACCCGCAACGAGAAGATCTCGTACAAGGTGCGCGAGCACTCTCTCGCGAAGGTGCCGGTGATCCTCGCCGTCGGCAGGCGGGAGGTGGAGCGGCGCGAAGTGTCGATGCGCCGGCTCGGCCGCCGCGAGCAGCGGGTGGTCGGCCTCGGCGAGGCGGTCGAGACGCTCGCCCGCGAAGTGGCGATGCGTGCCGCGGCGGTCGAAGCGGCGGCCGCAGCATAGCCTGACTCGGGGAACCGCCCATGACCACATACGACTACATCATCGTCGGCGCCGGCTCGGCCGGATGCGTACTTGCCAACCGACTGTCCGCGGACCCGGCGAAGCGCGTCCTGCTGCTGGAGGCGGGCGGGCGGGACGCGAGCCCCTGGATCTCGATCCCGGTCGGCTTCGCGAAGCTGATGAACGACCGCCGCTACAACTGGTGCTTCGAGACCGAGCCCGAGGACAACGTCAACGGGCGGCGCATCCCCATCCCGCGGGGCCGCACCCTCGGCGGATCGAGCGCCATCAACGGCATGCTCTACGTGCGGGGCCAGCCGCTCGACTACGACATCTGGTCCCAGCTCGGCAACCGCGGCTGGTCTTACGAATCGGTGCTGCCCTACTTCCGCAAGTCCGAATACTTCGAGCGGTCCAAGGCCGGCACCGTCGACGACGCCCGCGGGACCAGCGGCCCCCTCGTCGTCACCGACCAGTACGAACCGGACGAGATGGCCGATGCGTTCATCGAGGCCGGGGTCGCCTGCGGCTATCCGCGCAACTCCGACTACAACGGGGGCGACCAGGAGGGAGTCGGCTATTACCAGTTCACGATGAACAACGGGCGCCGGTGCAGCGCCGCCCGCGCCTTCCTCCATCCCGCCCGCCGCCGCGCCAACCTGCACGTGCGGACGCACGCGCACACCCGGCGGGTGCTGTTCGACGGCAAACGCGCGATTGGAGTCGCCTACGACGTGAACCGCGAGACCCGCGAGGCCCGGGCCGGCGAGGTGATTCTCTCGGCGGGGGGCGTGCAGTCGCCGCAGTTGCTGGAACTCTCCGGGGTCGGAGCGCCCGAGCATCTGGCGTCGATCGGAATCGACGTCGTCCACCCGCTGCCCGGGGTGGGCGAGAACTATCGCGATCACTTCTTCCCCCGCATGAGCTGGCGGGGCACCCGCCGCATCACGGTGAACGAGCGCACCCGCGGCTTGCGCTTCGTGGCGGAAATCCTGCGCTATGCGGTCACCCGCCGCGGCCTGCTCGCGGCCGCGCCCGCATTCGGGCACGGATTCCTGCGCACCCGGGCGGAACTCGCGGGGCCGGACGTCCAGCTTCTGTTCATGCCCGCGAGCTACGGCGACGCCAACGACCGCACAAAGCTCGACACCAGGCCGGGCATGACGTTGGGGGTGTATCAGTTGCGGCCGGAGTCCGTCGGCTCGATCCATGCCCGGTCCGCCGACCCCTACGCCCCGCCCGCGATCCGGCCGAACTTCCTCTCGGCGGAAGAAGATCGGACGAGCCTGCTCGGCGGCATGCGCATCTGCCGCGAGATCATGGAGCATCCGCACATGGATCCCTATCGCTCGCACGAGCTGAAACCCGGCCCCGACTGTCGCACCGACGAGGATCTGCTGGAGTACTGCCGCAATACCGCCCAGACCGCCTACCACCCGGTCGGCACCTGCAAGATGGGCCACGACCCCATGGCGGTGGTCGACGACCGGCTGCGCGTACACGGCCTCGAGGGGCTGCGCGTGGTCGATGCCTCCATCATGCCCACCCTGACCTCCGGGAACACCAACGCGCCGACCATCATGATCGCCGAGAAGGGCGCCGACATGATCAGGGAAGACGCGGCGTGAACGCACGAGCGGTTCGATATCGCGCCGCCGAAGACGAACGAAGCACCGCGTGACCGACACCGTCGATCCCTGGACCCTGACCGCGACGGAGGCGCTGCGTCGGATCGAAGCGGGATCGCTGTCCGCGGTGCGGTGGGTGGGCTCGTGCCGGGAGCGGATCCGGGAACGCGAGCCCGCGATCCGGGCCTGGGCGAGCCTCGACGAGCGCGTGGTCGAAGCCGCGAAGATCCGCGAGCGACAGGGCCGGGGCCCGTCCGTCCCCGTCGGCGTGAAGGACATCATCGACGTTCACGGCCTGCCCACGATGATGGGCACGGATTTCCACGATCCGGCCCCGGCCACGCGCGAAGGCGGCTCGGTCGCCCTCATGCGCGAAGCCGGCTGCATGATCATGGGCAAGACCGTCACCACCGAACTCGGGCACCTGCACCCCGGCCCGACGCGCAACCCCCGCAACCCCCGACACACCCCCGGCGGCTCGTCCTCGGGCTCGGCCGCGGCCGTCGCCGACCACATGGTGCCCCTGTGCCTGGGGACCCAGACCTCCGGCTCGGTGATCCGCCCCGCCGCCTACTGCGGGGTCATCGGCTACAAGCCCACGTACAACGACTTCGACAAGTCGGGGATCCTGGCCAACGCGCCCTCGATGGACACGCTCGGGATTCTTGCGAGGTCGGTGGACGATGTCGGGTGGCTGCGCCGGATTCTGCTGGAGGCCCCGGCCGGAGCGATCCGCGAGGTCGACCTCGCGGGACTGAGCTTCGGGCTTCTCACCGCACCGCCCTGGGAAAGCGCCGACGCCGAGACCCGAACCCACCTCGAGCGCTTCATGGGCCGGCTCGCCGCCCGCGGGGCCGAGCGGGTGGAGGTGCGGCTCGATCGGGAGATCCCGCGCCTGCTGGCGCTGCACCGGACGATCAGCGGCTACGAATTCCGGCGCAGCATCGCATTCGAGCGGATTCACCATTTCGACCGGCTGAGTCCGATCCTGCGGCAGGGTCGGCTCGCCGACGGCCGGCGGGTGGGCAACACCGAATACCACAGCGCCGTCCGCGAGGTGGCGACCCTGCGCGCGGAGCTGGCTCGAACGTTCGCAGAAGTAGACATCCTGGTGTCGCCCGGCGCGCCCGGACCGGCCCCGGCCACGCGGGAGACCACGGGCGAAGCGACATTCAGCTCGGCCTGGACCCTTGCGGGCAATCCGGCCATCACCCTGCCGCTGTTTCGCGCGAGCAACGGCCTGCCGATCGGTTGTCAGCTCATCGCCGGTCTTGCCGACGACGATCGGCTGCTGTCGGCATCGAAAGGGATCATGGACGCCTTCGGCCCCGGCTGAGCGGGCTGGCTCGCGGGGCTGGTCATCGAATCCAACCCGCGGCCATTCCCGCCGGACCGAAACCTTCTCCCCAAATCACCCCGACCGGACCCTCCGGAGGCCGAGATTTCGCCGGAGCCATGCCGTGAGACAACCTCCGGGGGCACCCGTCGGGAACGGCTGGTCCGACCCGCCGCCCCGTGATGGTCGGCGTTTCGCGATTTCGAGGAAGGTTTGGTACCTTGGGCACCCGCCTGATCGCCACCTCCGGCATCAGAACCACCAAGTCATCTTCGAACCAGAACCGGGAGTACGCCATGTCACCATTCCGAGCTGTTGCGACCGCCGTCGTCGGGGCGGGAATCCTTCTTGCCGCCGCCGGCGCCAGTGCGGTGGAACCGGTCAAGCTTCGCTGGGCCTCGGACCACAGCGGTCCGCCGCACCCGGCCGCCATCGCGGAAGTCTATTTCGCGGAGCAGGTGGAGAAGAGGATTCCGGGCAGCAAGGTGCAGATCTACTGGGCCAAATCGCTCTACACCATCCCGCAGGGCGTGAAGGCCATGACCCAGGGCAACCTGGAAATGATCACGGGCCAGTTCGGCAAGACCGCCAGCGTCGAGCCCCTGGCGAACGTGCTCCTGGGCGCCGGCAAGCTGACCACGGTCGGCGCCATCGACGCCGTCGACTCGACCGAGACCTTCAGGGCGCTGGCCGACCACTTCGACGAGGCGCACGACATCACCCTGTTCGGCGCCGGGCACCTCAGCATGTACATGGGCGCCGGCGCGGTGGAGCGTCGCCTCGTCGCGCCAGCGGATTTCGCCGGCAAGAAGATGCGCTCCATGGGTCCGGCGGAGAACGCCCTGCTGAGCGCGCTGGGCGCCAACCCGCAGTCGATGGCCTTCGGCGATGTCCCGCCCGCGCTGCAAACCGGCGTCATCGACGGCCTGCTCACCTCGCTCGGCGGCTTCAACGCCACCAAGGAGCAGGCGCCCTACTTCACGGTGGCCGGCCTCAACGGCATCGTCGGCGACTACTACTGGTTCGGCGTCTCGAACCGCTGGTGGAACAAGCTCTCCCAGGAACAGCGCGACGTCCTGACCGACATCATCAGGAACGACTTCATGCCCTTTCAGCGCGCCGTCAACTTCTGCAACGACAAGCGCACGCTCGACCGGTTCGTCACCACCGACAAGAGCGCCCCCGGCGTCTACGTCATGACCGCAGCGGAAGCGGCGGCCATCAAGGAGACCGAGGGCGGCGCGACCGACGCCTGGATCAAGACCAAGGTGGACGACCGCGGCGCCGCACTGGTCGACCAGTTCACCATGGAGGCTGCGGCCCTGGTGGAGGCCAATCCTCCGGGGTCGAGCGCGCTCGAGCAGACCGACTGCTCGATGTACGAGGAGTACTTCGCGCGCTACGGCAAGGGGGCTGATCTGTACCGGGCGAAGAGCCGGAAGTAGCGCTCCGGCGGGGCGGCACCGCGGACCACACCAGGGACGGAGGGGGGACTGTCGTCGCTCCGGCGACAGCCCCCCTCCCGCGCCGCTCCGCCGCTCGCCCCCGGAACTGGCGCGGGCGGCAAACGGGGCCTTGACGATGGACGGATTCCTCGCGTTCTCGCGCCGCTTGCAGGCGCGGCTTCAATCGGCGCTGGGGTCGGTGGCGGCGGTGATGATGCTGGCCCTGACCCTGTTCGCGCTGGCCGAAATCATTCGCCGCTACATCTTCGGCGTCGTGTTCGAGTGGGGTCAGGACGCCATCATCGTCGGCATGGTCTCGGCGGTCGCGATCTACTTCGGCGTGACCCAGGTGCGGCGCGGCCATCTCGTGATGGGCGCGATCATCCAGTGGCTGCACTCGCGCGGCCACCGCAGGGCGGTGGGCATCGCCAAGGTGCTCGTGTCGGCCATCGTCGTCGTGTTCTGCGGCGCCATCGGCGTCACCGGCTGGCCGACGCTGAGCTATGCCTGGGACCGGGACCTGACGACCTACAGCCTCCTCATCCCGCTGTGGCCGTTCTACCTGATCCTGATGCTCGGCTTCCTGCTGATGTCCTTCATCGCGTTCCTCCAACTCATCGAGGACGCCGTCGGCTTCGCGCGCCGGGAATATCTCGACGCGGAGTACGACGCGACGACGGATGTCTGAACCCCGCTCCACGAAACGGCGGCCGCCGACATGTGCCCGCCCGCCGCCATCCCGCTCGTCCGGCGACCGCGACATGCCGACTTCGATGGGCGGTGACGTGACATGCTCCCGCTAGCCGCCGCCCTCTTCGCCCTGCTCTTCGTGGGGGTGCCGATCGGCATCGCGCTGGCCGGCTCGACCGCCCTGATGGTGTTGTTCGACGACTTCCTCTCGTTCAGCACCCTGTTCGAAGCCTTCTTCATCTTCCTCGGCAAGTACACCCTGATCGCGATTCCCTTCTTCATCTACGCCGGCTTCCTGATGGAGGCGACCGGCCTGGTCCGCGGCCTCTTCAATTTCGCCGACGCGCTGATCGGCTGGGTGCCCGGCGGCTTCGCCTACGCCACCCTGCTCTCCGCGGTGCTGTTCGGCGCCATCTCGGGCTCGTCCACCGCGATGGCGGCCGCGATGAGCGTCATCGCCTACCCCGAGATGGTCAAGCGCGGCTACCCGAAGTGGATGGCGGCCGGGGTCATCGCGTCCGCGGGCGGGATCGCGCTGCTGATTCCGCCCAGCATCACGCTGATCCTGTTCGGCGTGATCACCGAGATCTCCATCGTCGACCTGTTCTTCGCGGGCGTGATCCCGGGCATCATGCTGGCCATCAGCGACGCAGTGATCATCATCACCGTCTCGGTCTTCGTGGTGCGGCTCCCGGCCGGGACTTTCGAACTGCGCAAAGTCCGCACCGCGTTCCTGGAGGCCCTGCCGGCGCTGCTGATGCCGGTGATCGTCCTCGGCGGCCTCTACGGCGGTCTGTTCACCCCGACCGAGGCCGGAGCGGCGGCGGCCTGCTACGCCCTGGCCTACGGGGCACTCTTCAAGGGCAAGCCATTCCTGGCAAAGCTGATGGACGTGACCCGCCGCACCATGAACCTCACCGCGGTGGTGTTCTTCCTGCTCGGCTGCGTCGGCATATTCCAGTTCTTCCTCGCCAACATGGGCTGGCCGCAGGAGATCGCCGCCTGGGCCGGCTCGCTGGGGCTGTCGAGGCTGGCCTTCCTCTTCGCCCTCATGGCCTCCCTGCTGGTGCTGTCCATGTGGCTGACCGGCGTCGCCATCCTGGTGCTCACGGTCCCCATCTACTTCCCGGTGGCGCTGTCGCTGGGCGTCGATCCGGTGCATCTCGGGATCCTGACCGCGCTCTGCATCGAGATCGGCAGCGTCATCCCGCCGGTGGGCCTCAATCTGTTCGCGGTCAGCGGTGTCACCAAACTCCCCGTCACCCAGGTGATCCGGGGCTCGTTCCCGTTCTGCATCTCGGACACCGTGGTCCTGATCATCGTGCTCCTGTTCCCGTTCCTGGCCCTGTGGCTGCCGGGCCAGTTGATCACCTCGCACTTCTGATTCATGACCTCAAGGTCGGGTCGGTGACGACCATCGGCACAGGACGCTTCAATCACGAGCGTCGTGCTCGGCGATGCCGGCAAGCTCGACCGGAGGCTGGTCGGGGAAGCGGGCGATCAGCGACAGGCGGCCGCCCATCGCCTCGACCGTCCTGCGCAGCGTGGACAGCAGCAGGTCGCTCCGCTTCTCCAGCCGCGAGATGGCGTCCTGACTGATGCCGAGCTCGCGCGCCACACTCGCCTGGGTCAGCGCGCGGGCCTTGCGCAACTCGCGCAGAGTCATTTCTTCGGCGATCAGCTCGGCGGCCATTTCCTCCACCTTGCGCCGCTCGGCGGAGTCGAGCCCTGCGATCACATCTTCCACATCCAGAGCCATGATGATTCTCCTGCTCTATCCGTCGGCGAGCCGGGCAAGGTGCCGGTCGAACCGCTCGTCGGCCTTGCGGACCAAGTCGCGGTAGAACCGCCGCTCGTTGCCACCCGACTTGTCGCCCGCCACCAGAAGCAAGGCGCGGCGGACAGGGTCGAACGCGAAGGCCACCCGCCACTCCCTATCTGCCGCGCTGAACCGCATCTCCTTCATGTTCGCGTGCCGCGAGCCGTTCAGCGTATCCACGCGCGGCCGCCCAAGCTGAGGACCGTACTCCCGAAGCAGCCGCGAATGCGCGAGGACCGCCCTGCGCACTGTCAATGGCAAATTCGACAACTCGGGCTCGAACTCCTCGGCAATCTGGACCCGCCAACTCATGACGGCAGGATGGAGTGGCCAAAATATGAAGTCAAGGACATGGAACTGCAGCACCCCTTGACTTTCCAGTAGATGGAAGGTCTAGCCTGACCGCGTTCGAGGAAGGGCGCGGTTCATGGATATCAGCCTGGACGAAGCTCGCGGCGAGGGGACCTTGGACGGGGTCGGCGCCGCCACCCACGATCCCGTGTGCGGGATGCCGGTGGATCCGGCCACGGCCCGCGCCTCGTGCGTGCATGACGGCTGCGCGGTCGGCTTCTGCTGCGCCGGGTGCAGGGAGAAGTTTCTCGCCGCCCCCGGACGCTACCTGCACGCGAACGATCCGGTGTGCGGCGCCCTGGTGGACCGGATGCGTCCGGGGGCGACGGTGCGCCACGAGGGACGCCGGTACTGGTTCTGCGGGGAAGCCTCCCGGGCGCGGTTCGAGGCCGAGTCGACGGCATTCGCCGACCCTCCCGCGCCCGCTGCCGCTCGCGCGGCCGGATCGGGTTCGGCATCCCCTGCCGTCTACACCTGCCCCTGCCATCCCGCGGTGCGGCGCGACAGCCCCGCGGACTGCCCAGAGTGCGGCATGGCGCTGGAGCCGCAGATCCCCGCCGCTCGGGTGCTCACCGCATACGTCTGCCCCCTGCACCCGGCCGTGGTGCGGGATGCGCCGGGAAGCTGCCCGGAGTGCGCCACGGCGCTCGAACCGCAGGCAGCGCGGCCGGACGACAGGCCGGGCCCGGAGCTCGCGGACATGCACCGGCGTCTCACCGTCGCCGGCGTCCTGACCCTGCCGGTAGTGGTGATCGCGATGAGCGAGATGGTCCCCGGGTTCGACCTGCGCGACCGGCTCGGGCCGGCGTGGCACGGGTGGTCCCAGGCGGTGCTCGCCACCCCGGTGGTGCTGTGGTGTGGATGGCCATTCTTCGTCCGCGGCTGGAATTCGCTCGCCACCCGCAAGCTCAACATGTTCACCCTGGTGGCGATCGGCACCGGCGCCGCGTGGAGCGCCAGCACCCTTGCGCTCCTGTTCCCGGGTACGCTCCCCGCGGCGTTCCTGGTCGACGGGGCGCCGCCGCTCTACTTCGAAGCGGCCGCGGTCATCGTGACCCTGGTCATTCTGGGGCAGGGGCTGGAGCTTCGCGCCCGCGCCCGGACCGGCGACGCCATCCGCCGCCTCCTCACCCTCGCGCCCGCCTTCGCTCGACGGATCGAGCCCGACGGTGCGGAGCGTGACGTCGCCATCGACGCGATCATGGTGGGCGACCGGCTCCGCGTGCGGCCCGGCGCGCGGGTGCCGACCGACGGCGTCGTGCTCGAAGGCGCGACGAGCATCGACGAGTCGATGGTCACCGGCGAGCCGATGCCGGTCGAGCGCGGCGCCGGCGACCCGGTCACCGGCGGCACCGTGAACGGGACCGGCGCGTTCACCATGCGCGCCGAGCGGGTCGGCGCCGAGACTCTGGTGGCGCAGATCGCCGCGCTGGTGGGCATCGCCGGTCGATCGCGGGCGCCGATCCAGGCCACCGCGGACGTGGTGGCGGGATGGTTCGTCCCGGCGGTGGTGATCGCGGCGGTCGTCACCTTCGCCGCCTGGGCCGCGTTCGGTCCCGCGCCCTCGCTCGCCAATGCGCTCGTCGCCACGGTGTCCGTGCTCATCATCGCCTGTCCGTGCGCGCTCGGGCTGGCGACTCCGGTGTCGGTGATGACCGGCGTCGGCCGCGGCGCCCGCGACGGGGTGCTGATCCGGGACGCGAAGTCGCTCCAGCGCCTGGAGCGGGCCGACACCCTGGTGATCGACAAGACCGGCACCCTGACCGAGGGCCGACCGGTGCTCGGCGCGGTGGTCTCGGTGGGAAGCATCCCGCAAGAGCGGTGGCTCGCCCTCGCCGCCGGCATCGAGCGCGCGAGCGAGCATCCGCTCGCGAACGCCCTGACGGAAGGCGCGGAGGCACGCGGCCTGCGCATCGAACCGGCCGACGCGTTCGAATCGCTTACGGGCCGGGGGGTGCGCGGGCGCGTCGGCGGGGCCGAGGTGCTGGTGGGGAACGAGGCCCTGCTCGGCGAGGCGGGCATCGACCTCGGCGCCGACGCGGGCGCCCGGGCCGAGTCGATGCGGGCGCAGGGGGCGACGGTGATGTGGGTCGCGACCGACGGCGCACCGGCGGGCTTCGTCGCGGTCCGCGATCCGGTCAAGCCGCACGCAGCGGAAAGCCTCGGCGCCCTGCGGGCGGCGGGCCTGCGTATCGTGATGCTGACCGGCGACAACGCCACCACGGCGCGCGCGGTGGCGCGCGAGCTCGGCATCGACGCCGTCCGGGCCGGCATGACCCCGGCCGAGAAGCACGCCGCCGTCGCCGCGATCCAGGCCGAGGGGCACGTGGTCGCGATGGCGGGCGACGGCATCAACGATGCCCCGGCGCTCGCCCGCGCCGATGTCGGCATCGCGATGGGAACCGGGACCGACATCGCCATCGAGAGCGCCGGCATCACCCTGGTGAGAGGCGACCTCCGGGCCATCGTGAAGGCGCGGAAACTGTCCGGGGCCACCATGCGCAACATTCGCCAGAACCTGTTCTTCGCATTCGTGTACAACGCGGTCGGCATCCCCGTCGCGGCCGGGGCGCTCTACCCTGTCTTCGGTCTGCTGCTCTCGCCGATGCTCGCGAGCGCCGCCATGAGCGCAAGTTCGGTATCGGTGATCACGAACGCGCTGCGGCTGCGAAACACGGCCCTGTAGCGCCCGGCCGGCGGCCAAGGATCCCAACCGAAATCGATTGTGCCCTGAACGGTCTCCAGTCCCCTTCCCGATCCCGGGGGCAGACATGTCGAATGGAAAGATCGTTCCGGCTAGTGCCCCAGGAAGCGAGCGATGCGCATCAGCGAAGCCGCGAGACGCTCCGGCATGGCGGCGAAGACGATCCGCTTCTACGAGGAAGCGGGGCTCATCGCGCCCGCGTCGCGCCTCGACAGCGGCTATCGCGATTTCAGCCCCGACGATGTGCGCCGGCTCCGGTTCATCCATCGCGCCCGACATCTGGGGTTCAGCCTCCAGGAGGTCGGCCGGCTGCTCTCGCTGTGGTCGGACCGCGAACGCGCCAGCGCGGACGTCAAGAGGCTCGCCCTGGAACACGCCGCGCGGGTGGAGGCGAAGATGGCGGAGCTGCGCTCCATGCGCGACGCCATCCTCCATCTCGCCGAGCGTTGCCACGGAGACGACCGCCCCGAATGCCCGATCCTCGACGAGCTTGCGGGCCGGGCGGATACTGAGCGAAGCGACGACGTAAACGTGAATTCGGATCCACGGAGGAAAGACGAACCATGACGCATCATGTCATCGTATCCGCGCTGGTGGTGCTCTCACTGGTCGTTCCGATGCACACCTTCGGAACCGAAGCTCCGGAACGCTGGTACGACGTGGACCGGGTCGAGTCCGGGGAGAAGATCTACGCGGCGAACTGCGCGGTGTGTCACGGAGCGCGGGGCGAGGCGACTCCGGACTGGCGGCGGCGCGAGCCCGACGGGTCGTTTCCGCCCCCGCCGCTGAACGGCACCGCGCACACCTGGCACCACCCGTTCGGGATACTTGCACGGCAGATCAAGTTCGGCGCACCGGGGGGCGTCGGCAAGATGCCGGCGTTCCAGGGCAAGCTCACCGATGAAGAGATCATCAACGTCATCGCGTGGCTTCAGAACCTGTGGCCGGCCGAGATCTACGCGCAGTGGTGGGAGATCCAGCAGCGTTCGATGCAGCAGTAGAGGCCGGCGACCGGGCGAACCCGTGGGTTGGAGATCCCCCCGGCGGAGCGGAGCGGTGGAGCGGAGCGGTGGAGCGGAGCGGTGGAACCGCGAGTCGGCGTAAGCTACCCTCCCGCAGTCCGACGGACAGCCCGGACAAGCTCCGGATATGCGCGGAAACGGGCTGTGTAATTACTCCCCCGATGCCCGCCGCGCGGATCAGGCGGAACCTCCGATACGATTCCACCCCGTGGTCGCAACGAGCGGCCCGGCAATTGATGCTGATTCAGGACAGGAGAACATGAACATGTACGAAGAACTCGCCCTGTACATCGACGGCGAATTCCGCCCGGGCAGCGAGGGCGCCGGCGAGCACGTCATCAACCCGGCCACGGAAGAAGAACTGGCATTCCTCCCCCATGCTTCGAAGAGCGATCTCGACCGGGCGCTGACATCGGCGGCCGACGCATTCAAGGTGTGGCGCGACACCTCCGCCTACGAGCGCAGCCGAATCCTGTGGACGGCGGGAGCGCTCATCCGCGAACGCGCCGACGCCATCGGCCGCACGCTGACCATGGAGGAAGGCAAGACGCTGGCCGAGGCGGTCCTCGAGGTGAACGTCGCTGCCGACATCTTCCAGTGGTACGCCGAGGAAGGCCGCCGCGCCTACGGGCGGCTGATCCCAAGCCGCCTGCCGGGTACGCGCCAGATGGTGATCCGCGAGCCGGTGGGCCCGGTGGCCGCGTTCACGCCGTGGAACTTCCCGGCCGTGACCCCCGCGCGCAAGATGGCGGGCGCACTCGCCGGCGGCTGTTCGTGCATCCTCAAGCCCTCGGAGGAGACCCCGGGCACCGCGGTCGCGATGACCCGCGCCCTGCACGAGGCGGGCCTGCCGAAGGGGGTGCTGAATCTCGTGTTCGGGGTGCCGGCCGAAGTCTCCGAGCACCTCATCCCCTCCCCCATCATCCGCAAGGTGACGTTCACCGGCTCCATTGCCGTCGGCAAGCACCTCACCCGGCTCGCGGCCGACGGCATGAAGCGCACCACCATGGAGCTCGGCGGCCACGCCCCGGTGGTGGTCTTCGACGATGTGGACGTGGACAAGGCGGCCACGGCCGCGGCCGGCGGCAAGTTCCGCAACGCGGGCCAGGTCTGCGTGTCCCCCACCCGCTTCTTCGTGCATGAGAAGGTCTACGGCAAGTTCGTCAAGAAGTTCACCGAGATCGCGTCGGGCATGAAGCTCGGCAACGGCCTGGACACGTCGGCCGACATGGGGCCGCTCGCCAACAACCGCCGGGTCGACGCCATCGACACGCTCGTGACCGACGCCCGAAACTGCGGCGCCGACGTGACCACCGGCGGCGAGCGGGTCGGCAACCAGGGCTACTTCTACTCCCCCACGGTGCTCGCGGACGTGCCGGACAACGCCCGCATGATGTACGAGGAGCCGTTCGGACCGGTGGCGCCCATGCAGCCGTGGTCGGACTTCGACGAGGTGATGGAGAAGGCGAACGGCCTGGAGTTCGGCCTCGCCGCCTATGCGTTCACCTCCAGCACCCGGCGCGCGACCGAAGTCTCCGAGCGCCTGGAAACGGGCCTGGTCGGCGTCAACCACTGCGCGATCTCGTTCGCGGAGACCCCGTTCGGCGGCGTCAAGGAGAGCGGCTACGGCCACGAGGGCGGCACCGAGGGCCTCGACGCCTACCTGACCAGCAAGTTCGTCACCCAGATGAATGCGTGATCGTGTTGCGTGACTTGCAGGCGTTCGGCCTCGCACCGAACGCCTGCAAGGTCCTTGCGCGGCGGGTTACTTGCCCAGCACCTCGTGCAGCCGCGCCGCGACTTCGTCGAGCGCCGCGTCCTCGATGACCAGCGGCGGCAGGAGCCGGATCACGGTCGGGCCGGCGGGGAGCGCCAGCACCCCGCGCGCCATCAGAGCCTCCAGGTGGGGCCGGGCGCGTTCCTTGAGCTCGATACCGATCATCAAGCCGATTTGACGAACATCGCGGACCCGCGGTGAGGTCCGCGCGGCGAAGGCGGCGGCAAACCGCGCCCCCTTTGCCCGCGCCTGCTCGGCGAGCCCCTCGCGCTCCATCACCTCGATGGTCGCGAGCGAAGCGGCGCAGGCGAGCGGATTGCCGCCGAAGGTCGAGCCGTGCATGCCGGCCTCGGCCGGCACCCGGTCGCCGGCCAGCACCGCGCCCATCGGCACGCCCCCCGCCATCGCCTTGGCGAGGCACAGGAGATCGGGCCGCACGTCGTGGTGCTCGCAGGCGAAGAACCTTCCCGTGCGACAGAAGCCGGTCTGCACCTCGTCGACGATGAGCAGCGCCCCGTGCGTGTCGCAGACCTCGCGCGCGGCGGCCAGGAAGGCGGCATCGCCGAGCCGTACCCCACCCTCCCCCTGCACGATCTCCACCATCACCGCCGCGGTGTCTTCGCCCACCGCGGCGCGCAGCCTGTCCGCGTTGTTGAACGGCACGAAGTCGAACCCGTCGAGCAGCGGCTCGAAGGCGTTGCGGTACTTGTAGGTGGCGGAGAGCGCACCCATCGTCCGCCCGTGAAAGCCGCGCATCGCGCACACGAACCGGCGCCGGCCGGTGGCGTGCATCGCGAACTTGAGGGCCGCCTCGTTCGCTTCGGCGCCCGAGTTGCAGAGGAACGCACGAGAGACGCTCGGTGGGGTGATGGACGCGAGCTTCTCCAGAAGCCGGGCGCGGACATCGTTGTAGAGGACACCGGGGCAGGTGATCAGCGTCCGTGCCTGTTCGGAGATTGCCGCCGCGACCACCGGGTGCGCGTGCCCGACGCTGGCCACCCCCACCCCCGCGGCACAGTCGATCCAGGCCCGGCCCGTCGCGTCGTAGAGGGTCGCGCCCTCCCCGCGAACGATGGCGAGATCGCGCTTCGGGAACACCTCGAAGGCATGGCGCCGCTCGACGGACCGGATGTTCATCGGCTGGTTCTCGATCCGGAGGTACGGCACCCATGTTCGATCGGGGAATCTGCGGGGAATATCCGCCGCACAATCTGCGCTATCGCCGAATTGCCGCTTGTGCAGGCGTGTCGGCGGCGCGATGGCCATGTCGATGGCGTCATTTCCGCTTGCGCGGGGATCCGGTGGGCCCGATCCGAGCCCGGCCCGGGAACGCGGGCGGGGCACTGGCATCGCCCCGCGAACCTCCGAATCCGACGCCGCTGCGGGCGCGTGGAATCAGTCAACGGATGACCGTCCCGGCCCCGCCGAGGGCGGTGCGCAGCGGGTGTTCCGTCCGGCCGTCACCGATGATTACCTCGGCCGCTCCGGCCTCGAACAGCCGCCGCAGTGCCAGCATCTTGCGCTTCATGCGCCCCTCGACCTGCGTCTCGCGCCGTTCGAGCTCGGTCTTCGACATGGCGGCAACGACGCTGCCCGGGTCGGCGGGGTCGTCGAGGAATCCCGGCGCCTCGATGAGCTGGACGATGCGCTCGGCCCCGAGCGCGGCCTGGAGAACGTTCACGATGTCGTCGTTCTCCGAGTTGATCGCATACCCCTTCTCGTCGGCGATGGGGATGGTGAGCACCGGGGTGTAGCCGCCGTCGAGCAGGGTGCGCAGCAGGCCCACGTCCGCCGACCGCGGCTTGCCCGAGAAGTCTCGCCGGATCAGCGTCTTTCCACCCTCGCGGACCCGGATTCCGCGGTTTCGCGCCCCCTGCACCACCCGACCGTCGATGCCGGACAACCCGATGGCGTTGACGCCCCGGCGCTGGCACAGCTCGACGAACCGCTTCGAGCGTAGCCCCGAGTACGCCATCATGATGACGTCGAGCGCGGCCTCGTCGGAGAACACGCTGGTATAGCCCGACACCGAGGTCAGGGTGCGGGTGGCCGCGCCGAGGCGCGCGGCAAGGTCGTCGCGCACCGCATTGGCGCCGAGCACCACCACGCAGGGGACACCGACGGATGCAAGATCGTCGGCGACCCCGGCGTGGTTCACCGCCTCGCCGCCGCCGACCTTGACGATGTACAACGGGTCAACCCTGACCCTGGATGCCCCACTTCTCGTTGAGAGACCGGAAATAGCCGCTCTCGTGCTTGATGCGCATCCAGTTGTTCAGAAAGCCCATCCACACATGGTCGTCCTGAGGGGCAATGAACGACAGCGGGAGGCTGTTGGCCACCGTCTGGAAGGGGATGACCAGCGCCTCGTGGGTGCTGGAGAGCTTCCCCGCTTCGAGAATGCTCGAGATGGTGATGTCCACCCGGCCTGCGAGCAGGTCCTGCCAGTCGCGCGCCGGCGACTCCACCTCCCGCACCGACGCGTTCGGCAGACGCAGCTTCACGAAATCCGCGAACGACGTGCCCAGGTTGTAACCGATGGTCACCTCCGGCCGGTTCAGATCCTCCCAGGTGCTGAACCGGTCCGCGATCTCCTTGCGAGTCAGGGGCAGGTAGCCGGTGCGCCCCCACGGGATGGTGTACCCCGCCGCCTTGGCACGGCTCACCGTCATCGACGTTCCGGTCATCACGACATCGTACTTGCCGGCGACCACGCCGTTGATCAGGGTCTTCCAGTCGGTGGGCACGAACTCCACCTCCACGCCCATGTCGGCGGCGAGCTGCTTCGCAGCGTCGATCTGGTGGCCGCGGTACTCCTTGGTCTCCGGATCCTTGAACGACATGGGATTGAAGTCGCCGGTGGTGCCGACCTTCAGCGTCCCGCGGTCGAGGACCTGGTGAAGGATGGACCGGTCGTCGGCGACGGCGCTGCCGCCGGCCACGGATACCGCCAGGGCAAGCATGCTCAGCCACTTCTTCATCGTTTCGTCTCCATTGAGAAAATCAGGTGGGGAAATCGGGCTCGAATCGGTGCCGTCCGCACGCATCCGGCCGGGGATGCGAAGCCGCAGACGGCCTGCGGACCCACCCGTTGCGCACGGAAGACTTCGGGCGACGGTAACACGGGGCGCGAGCCCGGCGGAACTCCGGCCAACCCTCCGGCCGGCACCGGCAAGCGCCCGCCGGCATGGGCATCAGGGCGACACTGCGGATTGGGCCGCCCCCCGCACCCTGGCTTCCCGGCGCATGGGGTCGAGCCGGTCGGAGTCGAGCACCGCGCCCGCAACCCGCCGGCCGGCGGCGCGGAGCTCTTCGGTCGTCGGGCGGTCGGCCCCCGGCCACGGGAAGACCGTGTCCTGGCAGTAGGTCGGCACCGCGTCGAGGCCGAAGGCGTCGGGCTGGCGCACCGTTTCTCCGGCCGCCAGGGCCCGGATTCGGCGCCTGAGAAGCCGGCGCAGCCGCGCCACCCCCGCATCGGACGACGCGCGGTGCTCCAGCGCGTGAATGGCGATGGGCCGCTGCGAAACCTGGGCCTCGTAGTCGCCGGGCTGACGCTGGCGCTCCTCGTAGGGACGCTCATCCTCGGTCTGACCGACGAAGTCGATCGACTCCCGGCCCACGAGTTCCGGACAGTCCTGGCCTCTCGGGTCCAGCCGGTCGCTGAAGAACCGCCAGCCGATGGTGCGGGTGGCGGTGTCGTCGACCGGCACCATCCAGCGCAGGGTGGCGCAGCGCTGGAACGTCTTCGGCGCTTCGGCCTCTTCCCAGATGGCACCGGTCTGGTTGGCATTCGGCAGGATGGTGTCCACGGTGCGCACCCACACAAGCTCGCCCACCTGCCGGATCTGGACGTTCATCATGCCGAGCGGGGTGTCCTGGTACTCGACGATCTGATCGATGCCCGAAGCCGCGCCGAACTGGACCCCGCTCGATCGGGCGTGCAGGTGCAGCACGTGGATGGGATCCTGGGTGTTCTCGTAGATCTGGAGCCAGTTGCAGGGGGTGGTGAGAACGAAGGGCCGACGGGTGATGTCGGGCACCCGTTCGCTGTCGAAGACGGGAAAGGGCGGGCGCTCCGCCGGCGGCCCGAGGTAGGCGAACAGGATGGCCTCGTGCTCGTGCACCGGATAGGCGCCCTGAACCACGTTGCGGCACACGGGGCTGTCGGGGGGTTCCGAGCCGGCCCGCAGAATGGTGCCGTCGATGTCGTAGTGCCAGCCGTGGTAACAGCAGATGATGCCCCGCTCGGCGACGATCCCGTACTCCAGCGACGCACCGCGATGCGCGCAGTGGCGGTGGAGCAGCCCCGGGCGCCCGGAGCCGTCGCGGAAGAGCACGAGATCCTCGCCGAGAATCCGCACCACCCGCGGCAGATCGCCGAGCTCCGCCGACATCGCGACCGGCTGCCAGTAGCGGCGCAGGTACTCGCCGCACGGAGTGCCGGGGCCGACGTGGGTCAGCTCCGCATCCTCACTGGCGTCCCGGACCCGGTAATAACCCTGGAAGCCGGCGGGGCGTTGCG
This sequence comes from Gammaproteobacteria bacterium, assembly GCA_965221725.1. Taxonomy (GTDB): domain Bacteria; phylum Pseudomonadota; class Gammaproteobacteria; order HK1; family HK1; genus HK1. The sequence continues at coordinate 4,005,543 of OZ244909.1, read as the reverse complement.
AGTCACTCATGGCATCTTCCGCGAAAGCGGCCTCCTTGATGGGTGGTGTCTCACTCCGGTTTCCGAACTCTCGAGAAATCCCGTGCGTGCGGACGGGAGACCCCGGACGGAATTTCAAGGTGAGGCACTGCCCCTTGATGAGCGGTGCGGATGGTCCGGCACGGGAGAGGCTATCATGCCGCCCGACGGTCCCCTGGCGTGGAACGCGCCCCGAATTCGCCATCGATACCGCGACCCGGCCCTCCCCGCCCGCGAACGACGGGCGGGCCCGGGATGCGCCACCCGCGCCACCCGGGCAGGCGTACCGTCCTTCCCGCCGTCCCCGCGCCCGGAACCGGAGCGCAAGCCCGCCGCCACCGACGGAGGTCGTCCCGATGAATGCGTTTCGCCTTGGCTTCGTTGCCCTTCTCGTCCTGCTCTCGACCGGGTGCGCCAGCTCGCAGAACTGGGGGTGGTACGTCATCAACCCGACGACGAAGCAGGGGCGGATCAACGTCGAGTTCCTGCTCTCCGGCGTGCAGTGGACGGTGGCGCTCACCCTGGCCTGCGTGGCGCTCTCCCTCGTGCTCGGATTCCTGCTCTATCTCCCGCGCATCGCGGGCAACCGCTACCTGAATGCGCTGAACCGAGGCATCGTGGAGCTGTTCCGCTCCATTCCACCCCTGGTTTCCATCCTCTGGGTCTACTACGGGCTGCCGGTGCTCACCGGCGTCGACCTCAATCCGTTCATCTCCGGGATGGTGGCGCTTTCACTCTACGGCGCGGCGTTCATGGCGGAGATCTACCGCGGCGGGGTCCAGTCCATCGGACGCGGCCAGTTCGAGGCGGCCGACGGTATCGGGCTGTCCAGCTTCGACAAGTTCGTGTTCGTGATCTTCCCCCAGGCGCTTCGCCGCTGCCTTCCGGCCATGGGCAACCAGTTCGTCATCCTGCTGAAGATGTCGTCCCTGGTCTCCGTCATCGGCCTTTCCGAGGTGGTGCGCCGGGCCAACGAGCTGGCGGTCACCGAGTACCGGCCGCTGGAGATCTACACCTTCCTGGTGCTGGAGTACCTGGTGCTGGTGCTGCTGGTCTCGGCCGGCGTGCGCTGGATGGAACGGCGGCTCGGGGCCGACGAGCGACAGGGCGCGGGGGAAGGTTAGCTGGGATTGCCGAAGTCCGTCGGCCCGAGGTCCGTCGGTGTCTCAGTTTGAAAATGTCCTTGCAGGTTTTTTTGGCGATGAGGTTTCTGCGCATCCAGGAATACGCCTGCCGCCGCCAGCCTCCGGAAGACGGGCGGCGGCTCCGGCGGTCAGCGACGACAGGGACAGTCCGGATGCCGCCACACCCGTGTCCGGCAAGGGCCGCTACCGGCATCCCCACCGGTTCAGGAAATCGGTGTTGTCCTGGGTTGAGCTGATACCCGGCCGTCGACAGTGCATCACTTTGAAATTCTGTCCGGTGTCTCCGGCCGGTGTGAGCGAGCTTTCCCGAGAGTTCGGGAGTCAGGGTGAGACACGACCGGACCGGCGTTGGCGTTGACTTTGTCGGCGCTGGCCTGGTCAGGGGCATTTCACGTCGGCTGCCCCCGGGTCATATGAGCCCCGCCATCAGCGTCGCGATTCCCAGAAAGCTGAAGAAGCCGGTCACATCGGTGACCGTGGTGAGCACGATCGACGACGACTGCGCGGGATCCTGCCCGAGCCCGGTCAGCGCGATCGGGATCGCGGCGCCGGCGATGCCGGCGATGATCATCGAGAGCACCATCGACGTGGCGATGATGAGGCCGAGTCCCCACGAGCCGCTCCAGAGCAGCACCCCGACCGAAGTGGTGAGCGCCACCACCACGCCGTTGCGGAGCCCGACGTTGGTCTCCTTGAACAATACCTGCGGCCACTGCGCGGAACGGATTTCGCGTAGCGCGAGCCCCCGCATGGTGACGGCGAGGGCCTGCGCTCCGGTATTGCCGGACTGCCCCGCCACTACCGGGAGCAGCACCGCCAGCGCCGTGAACCGGGCGATGGTGTCCTCGAACAGCCCCACCACCGCGGCCGCGATGAACGCGGTGACCAGGTTGATCTGGAGCCACGGCAGGCGTTTGCGCACCGCGAAGCCGACCGAGGAGGTGGCCCGCTCGTCCTTGCTCACTCCCACCATGGTCTGGATGCCGACGCTCGCCCGCGCCTTCTCCGACTCGACCATGGTGGCGGGGCGGATCACCCCGACGAGACGGCCGTCGGCGTCGATCACCGCCAGATCCGACAACCGGTGCTCTTCCAGCTTCTCTCCCACCTCCTCGCGGGTGGCCATCGGCGGGACGACGGCCTCGACGGGGCGCACGAGGTCGCCCACGATGTCGTCGCGTCCGGCCAGAGCGAGGTCCTGCATGTCGACCCACCCGAGGAGGTGGTTGTCCGAATCCACCACGAAGAAGCCCGAACGACCGGGCCGGCGGTCCTTGCGCAGGCGCGCCAGCACGTCGGCGACGGTGCTGCGCTCGCGAAACAGCCGCGCCCGGGTGTCCATGAGAGAGCCGGCGCAATCCGGCGGGTAGAGCATCGCCTCGCGCACCTCTTTCGCGATCCGCTCCCCGGCAAGCTGCAGCAGGCGCTCGCGTTCGTGGTCTTCGAATCCGGCCAGCAGATTCGCCACCCGGGTCGGATCGAGTCCGCGCACGGTTTCGCTCACCACCGGTTCGGGCAGCGCACTCAGCAGCCTCCGTGCGATATCCGGGGAGAGGCGGTCCCAGACGGGGCGCATCGCCGTGACCGGCTGGTGTTCGAAGATCACGAGCTGGTCGGCGGTCTCCATCTGCTCCAGGGGTCCGATGGAGGCGAGGGGATAGCGGGAGAAGAACTCGCGCTGCAGGCGTTGTTCGGCCTCGGCGACGGTGGTGATGACGTTGTTGTTCATGGGCCGGATTCCCGTGCCCCGGGGTGACCCGGGCGTGGTTGGGGAGCAGGGCCGGACTCTCGGGCGTCCGCGCGGCCGGAGATCCGTCTACGGTTCGTCCCGGACCTGCTCGTCCGTGGTGGTCGCGCCGGTGATGATGCCGGCGGCGGTCTGCCAGTACAGGTCGGCGAGATCGAACGCGAGCCCCGCCAGTTCCGCCTCCGGCTCCGGCGCGGCGCCCTCGGCGAGCGCCCGGCGCAGGCTCGCCCGGCGCACCACGCCGAGAAACACGCCCCGGTGGTCGGTGGCGGGCAGCACGCTGAAGCGTTCCCAGCCGGGGTGCCGGCTCGCCTCGCGCAGGCTCGTGCGGGCCCGCAGCGCCACCGGCTCTTCCTGATCGAGCCGGTCGATGGGCAGCGCGGGGTCCCGGAGCAGGCACTGGCGCGCGTCGACCTTGCCGGTCAGGCGCTGATGATCGTCCAGTACGTAGAGGTACTTGCGCAGCAGCGCAGGGGCGCGCCGGGCGATCTCGGTCGCTTCGCCCACCCGGGTCTCCGGCCTCACCGTGACCACGCGCGGATCGATGATGGACCCGACGCTCCCGGCGGGAAAGCGCAGCACCATGCGCAGCGGCACCGACACCCTTGCCGGCAGCGCCTGCATCAGCGCGCCGCGCTCCTGCGCATCGAGGCGCAGGACCAGCGCCGCTGCGAGTGCGACTGGCAGATGCCTCACGATTCGTGACGCCGCGTCCGGTGCGAGGCCCGCGAGCGCTTTCGCCGCCGCCTGCGGATTCATCTCCCGCAGCACGGCCGTCGCGACGCTCGCCGGCAGGGCGCAGAGGACTTCGCCGACCACCTCCGGGGTGGCGTCCCCGAGCACCCGGGCCGCGTCCTCCGGATACGCCTCCACGAACGCGGTGGTGATACGGCCGAGCACCTCAGCCCTTCCCGTCCACCAGCACCGACACGTTCTCGTTGAACAGGCGGGCCGGCACCATGGTCCGCCCCGCTTCGGTGTCGAGGATGATCGCGGTGCGGGTGATTTCCAGGATTTCGCCCGCGAACGATCCCACCGCCACCCGCTGTCCCACGTGGTAGCTCCGCCGCACGTAGTGCGCGGCGATGATGTTGCCGGCGATGCCTCCCGCCCCGATGCCGAATGCGACCGCCCCGCCGCCCAGCAGCACCGCGGTCGCGATGGTGACCACGTTGACGAGCAGGGTGACGTCCACGCCGAGCTGGCCGGCGGTGATGATCACCGCGAAGGTGAGGATGAACACCCGGGTCACGCGCCCGAGCAGGGCGGCGCTGGCCAGCCCCGACGCCCGGGCGGCCCGGGTGACCGCGCCGGCGGCCACGCCGCTCGCGAGGTACACCGCGAGCAGGACCACCGCCCACACCGCCAGCAGCGGCAGGTAGAGCAGGATCCGATCGAAGATGTCGGCGAGCCCCGGCAGGGCGAGCACCTCGGACACCGCGGCGAGAAAGAACACGATCACCAGCCAGTAGACGGTGTGGGCGAGCACGCGCGAAATCGGCCAGCGAAGCTCGACCTGCGTCAGGCCGAGCCGGTCGCGCACCACGTAGAACATGCGGTCGATCCCGGCGCCCAGCCGGAGGATGAATGCGCGTAGCGCGATGGCGAGCAGCCACCCCAGGACGAAGAGCAGGGCGGCGCCGACCAGATCGGGCACGAAAGCGGCAGCCGTCTCCACCAGTTCCCGGTAGGTGTTGTCGAGAGCCGCGATCCAGAGGTCGTAGGTCGCCAGCCGGTTCGAACCGTTCGCAGTCTGTTCCATGAGCGGTCCCGGGAGAGGTCTCGAGGTGCGATGACCGGCCGGTGCAGTGCGGCGGAAGGCGGCCACGCCAACGCCGGCGGTCGCGACGGCGGTCGCGACGGCGGTCGCATCATCGAACAGCGCCGCCGTGAAGTCGAGCGGCCCGACGGACCGGTGTCTCACCTTGACCCCTGAACTCTCGGGAAAGCTCGCTCACACCGCCCGGAAACACCGGACAGAATTTCAAAGCGAGGCACTGCCGCCGGTCCTGTCGCCGGGCCGTGCAGCCCCCGGCCCTCCGTGGCAACATGCGGGACATGGCGCATGCGGCAGACAGCATCGCAACTCCGGCCGCCGGCGGTTCCGCGATGCGGGAAGCGGGCGCCGTGGCATCGACCGCCCCCATGCCGAAAGGGCGGATCGAACTGCACGGTGTGGTGAAGTCCTACGGCGGAGTCACCGCCGTTGACCGCGTGGATCTCGTGGTGGCCGCCGGCAGCTACTGCTGCCTGCTCGGGCCCTCCGGATGCGGCAAGACCTCGACGCTGCGGATGATCGCCGGTCACGAGGAGATCAGCGCGGGCCGGATCCTCATCGACGGGCAGGATGTCGGCGCACTCACCCCCGCCCGGCGCCCGACCGCCATGATGTTCCAGAACTACGCGCTGTTCCCGCATCTCGACTGTCTCGACAACGTTGCGTTCAGCCTGCGGATGCGGGGCATCCCGAAGGCGGAGCGCTACGCAATCGCGCTGGAAAAGCTCGAGCTGGTGCACATGGGCGACTACCGGCGGCGCATGCCCTCGCAGCTCTCGGGCGGGCAGCAGCAGCGGGTCGCGCTCGCCCGCGCGCTGGTCACCAACCCCTCGGTGCTTCTGCTCGACGAACCGCTCTCCGCGCTGGACCCCTTCCTGCGCGTGCGCATGCGCGGAGAGCTCGGGCGATTGCAGCGCGACCTCGGCATCACCTTCGTCCACGTCACCCACTCGCAGCAGGAGGCGATGTCGGTCGCAGATTCCGTGGTGGTCATGGACCACGGGCGCATCGAGCAGGTCGGCCCGCCGCGCACGATCTACAACGCACCGGCCACGAGCTTCGTGGCGCGGTTCATCGGCGGCCACAACGTGCTGACCGGAACGCTGGAGCCGGTGGCCGCAGACGGTTTCCGGCTGCGGGTGGCGTCCGGCGGCGTCGTGGCCGGCGCGGGCGGCGCCAACCCCCCGGGACGCGGCACCGCGAGCGTCGCCATCCGCTCCGACCTCGTGCGGATTCGGCAAAGTCGCGGCGATTTCCCGTCGGGAGATGCGGCTTCCGGCTTGCCGGGAGGCGAGTTGTCCGGCCGGCCGGAAGACGTGGGAAACACCATGTCCGGCTCGCCGGAAAATGCAGACAACGCCAGATCCGGCACGCCGGAGAACGTGGAAAACGCGATATCCAGCCCGCCGGAAAATGCGTTTTCCGGCCAGGTGCGGGGGGTCGAGTATCACGGTTCGATCGTGCAGGTCGAGATCGAGATCGCCGACGCCGGGGAATTCACGGTGACCCTGGGCGAGAAGGACTTCTACGCCGCCCCGGTCGAGGTCGGAGCGAACGTCGTCGCGTCATGGCGCGCCGATGCGGTGCATCTGCTGGGGGATTGAACCGAGTCTCACGGGCACAAACGGGGGCGGGCGGCCACCTGCCAGGGCTCAGTCTCCTCGGCCTCGTCCGGGCCATGTCCGGTGCGGGCGGAAACCGCGAATCGGTCGCCGTTCGTCTCCACGGCCCCTGCCCCCTGCAACTGGAATACATGCCCGTTCAGCGGAAACCGCACATCGGGCGCCGTTCGTCTCCACCGGAGTGGCACGGAAGTTGCTCGAAGATTTGGGATGCCGACACTCCGCGCGAAGGCGGCACGCACGCAGGTCGAGTCGGGCGCCGGGAGCTGAATACCTCCCTCCGCGGTGCGTCGTCCGTGCCGGCCGTGCATGACGGTGCGGATCAGGGATCGGGGGGCAACGTCCCCCCGCCTTTCGGGACTGCCTCGATGCGAGGCGACCCACACGATCGGCGTCGAGCGCAAACCAGGAAGCCCCCGACGGGGCGCAACGCTTAAAACGGGAGAACGACGATGGCCAGCAGGAAACGCAGGAGCAGCAAAGCCGGAACCCTCACCCGCCGCACCATGCTCAAGCGTGGTGCGGCGCTTTCCGGCGCCGCGGTGGCGAGCGGCGCGATCACCGGCTTCCCCATGGTGTGGGCGCAGAACATCAAGGATGTCACCCTGCGCCAGTTCGGAACCGGGGTGTCGAACATCAACGCCATCGCCGAGAAGGCGAAGGAGGATCTCGGCATCACCCTGCAGATGACCGCGCTCGACACCGACTCCACCGCGCAGCGCGTGGTCACCCAGCCGAAGAGCTTCGACATCGCCGACATCGAGTACTTCACGCTGAAGAAGGTCTGGGGCGCGGGCAACATGCAGCCCATGAACATCTCGCGGCTCCAGTACTTCGACAAGATCGTCGGGATCTTCAAGGACGGCCGGCTGACGCCGACCTCGAAGATCGCGCAGGGCACCGCGCCGCATACGGTGAGCTTCGTCGAGAAGCCGGGCGACAAGCAGTTCGCCTCGGGCATGACGAACTGGTACACGATGGTGCCAACCATCTACAACGCCGACACCCTGGGGATCCGCCCCGACCTCATCAACCGCCCCATCGAGAGCTGGACGGAGCTGCTCAACCCCGAGTTCCGGGGCAAGGCGTCCATCCTGAACATCTCCTCCATCGGCATCATGGACGCAGCGATGGTGTGCGAGGCGATGGGCGAAGTCCGGTACGGCGACAAGGGCAACATGACCCGGGAGGAGATCGACCGGACGATGGCGATCTTCACCGAGGCCAAGAAGGCGGGGCAGTTCCGGGCCTTCTGGAAGACGTTCGACGAGTCGGTGAACCTGATGGCATCCGGCGAGGTGGTCATCCAGTCGATGTGGTCGCCGGCCATCACCAAGGTTCGTTCCATGGGGATCCCCTGCGTCTACCAACCGCTCAAGGAAGGGTACCGCTCCTGGGGCGGCGGGCTCGGCATCTCCGCGAATCTCTCGGGGCTGGAGCTGGATGCCGCCTACGAGTACATCAACTGGTATCTCTCCGGATGGGTCGGCGGGCTACTCATGCGCCAGGGCTACTACTCCGCCGCACCGGAGACCTCCAGAGCGCACATGTCCGAGGACGAGTGGGGCTACTGGTTCGAGGGCAAGCCCGCGCAGGGTGACATCATCAACCCGTTCGGCCAGATGATGGAATCGGCCGGCGCGGTGCGCGACGGCGGCTCGTTCCACGACCGGATGGGCGCGGTCGAGTGCTGGAACTCGGTGATGGACGAGAACCGGTACATGGTCCGGAAGTGGAACGAGTTCATCGCGGCGTAGCCGGGCGCCGGGCAGTGCCCGCAATGCAAGCGGCCGGCGGCGTCTGCCGCCGGCCTGTCTTCGACGGACAGCACACCCACTCAAACCCTCGGGTCCCACCGCATCACATCCGTGACTGGGGGGCGACTGTATGCAAAGGTGGCTCATGTGCTCCGAAATCCGGGGACACGAAGCCGGACGCCCGAATGACGACAAACAGGCACATCGGATGGATCACGAGCTACATCTGGGGGATCGCCGACGATTCAGGCGGGATGCACGACATATGCAAGTCCCGAAGCGATGTAATGCAACTGGCGGGTACTCGCTGGTCACCCGGTCGAGCGACGGGCAGATGCTGTTCCTCGCCAACAAGCTTTCGAAGATGAAGCGGCACACGCCTCTCGGAAGCCGCATCGCGGAGGTTCACAACGGAAGCTCCCTCTTCACCGGCGACGCCGGCCAGGGCGAGAGCAACATCCGGCGCTGGATCATCGAGAACGACTGGCTGGAGGCGATCGTCGCCCTGCCGCTCAACCTGTTCTAGCCCGCATTTCTCACCAAGGGGGATGAGAGAGGCCGCGCCTTGTGCGATAAACGTTGTGCGATCAATCAGTTATCGCACAATTGGAGCGCGGCCTCATGACGACAAAGTGTACCGAATGGTGCGCGAGCCCCGGGCCGTCTACGGCAGGCTCCGCGTCTACGCCGACACCTCGGTGATCGGGGGTTGTCTGGACGAGGAGTTCAGCGGCCCGTCCCGCCGCCTGATCGAGCGCTGCGCAAGCGGCGAAGTGACGCTTGTGGTGTCGAGACTGACGCTGGAGGAACTGCAAGCCGCGCCGCAAGCCGTCCGCGAGGTGCTCGGGAATCTTTCGGCCGACGCCCGCGAGGTCATCACCATCACCGAGGAAATCGAGGCCCTGTTTCTCAATTTCGGGCCATTGGGGCCTGCGGTTTACCCGCCAGTTGCATTACATCGCTTCGGGACTTGCGTATGTCGCGCATCCCGCCTGATTGGCTCGTACTGCGAATACAGGGTCTTTCTCGATCCGTGTCGCGAAGCGAAAAGCGCCCATGCGACGTGTGCGTCATCTTCACCGATCGGGAGGAAGACCCACACATGCCGATCGGTTCGAAGATCCCTGCATTCACGAAGCAAGCGAGCCCTTCCACAAACGATTTATGCAACATTCGAGTTTAGCTTCACAGATGGCGAACCTGAGCTACACGCCACATGGGGCCGGAAACTCAATGAATGTCGGGCCGAACAGGCGCTTCGCGAGATTTTTTCTGCAACTGGCGGGTACGGACTTTCGGGATTGGACGGCATTGATCGTCCTCGTCCGCGATGCTTGGCTTGAGACTCGTAATCGTTCCATTGAAAAGGCACGGCTCGTTGCGGAGGCGTGGTGGCGGATTCCCTATCCCGTATTCCGTCGTCTCGCATTCTTCGCCGCAGCTCAGCCCGAAGTCATTCCTTATCGCCAAGCACTCGATTGGCTGCTTGCGGACAACTCCTGGTGGCTATGGTCACTGGAGACGTTGCGCGAGGCCATGCGTCTGCTCGTTGCTCTTGCCCCTCGACTCGATGAAGCCGAGCGGGCTCGCCTCGAACACGCGATACTGACTGGACCGCCGAGAGACATGTACAGGGCGGGCATCGAACTCGCATCCTGGACCAGGATTCAAGATGGCGGCATTTGGCTGCGTCTTGCCAAGGCTGTGGAGGCCGGGGCGAGACTGAGTCCGGACGGCGCGGCACGCATGGAAGCCCTTTCGGTCGAGCATCCAGATTGGCAACTCGCGGAGAATGAACGCGACGAATTTTCGATCTGGATGGGAGACGGAAACGAATGGCGGAAGTATGTCGTGACTCCACGTGATCCGCATGATCTTGCCGAGTGGTTGAAAGCGAACGAGGACACCGATCCCCCGTACGAAGACGACTGGCCCGCGCGGTGTCGAGAGGAGTTCGAAACGACGACCACCGCACTGTCCAAACTGGCGCTGCAGGAAGGGGTCTGGCCACGACGGCGTTGGCGAGAAGCCTTGCAGGCATGGTCGGAGGGGGAACTGGCTGGACGTTCATGGGATACCATGGCGGCTTTGTTGGACGGGGCGCCGGAAGAGGCTCTGCAAGCGCTCAGCCACGGCATCGGCTTCTGGTTGCGAGAGGTCTCCAGAACCTTCAAAGGCGAGGAGGGCACTTTCCTCTCGCTTTGCGACCGAGTGCTTGCGCTTGATTACGAGGAGGAAGGCGAATCCGATGACCCGGTGGGTAGCGCCATCAACCACCCGGTCGGGCAAATAATCCAGGCTCTGCTTGAATGGTGGTTCAGGAGACGACTGGAAGACGATCAGGGATTGCCGACCGATCTGATCTCCCGGTTTTCCGGAATCTGCGACACACAGGTCAGCAAATTCCGTCATGGCCGTGTCCTGCTCGCGGCGCAGGTCATCGCGTTGTTTCGGGTGGACTCCGGCTGGACGACGCGAAACGTGCTGCCTCTCTTCGACTGGCGACCTTCCCGAGTGGAGGCACGATCGGCATGGGAGGGATTCCTCTGGTCGCCACGGTTCCATCGACCGCTGATGGAAGTGATCAAGCCTGCATTTCTGGATACCGCAAATCACTACACGGAGCTTGGTCGATCCGCGACCCGGTATTCCTCGCTGCTGACGTTCGCTGCGCTGGAACCGGAAGACATCTTCACGCGCCGCGAACTGGCAACAGCAGTCGCTGCGCTGCCACAGGAGGGGTTGAATGAATCCGCTGAAACGTTGACGCGGGCGCTTGAAGGCGCGGGAACCCAAGGAGCTTCCTACTGGAGAAACCGGGTAATTCCCTATCTGCGCAGTGTTTGGCCGAAGACGCACGACGCCGTCTCCGTATCGGTTGCAAGCAGCTTCGCTCGCTTGTGCGTCGGAGCGCGTGATGCATTTCCCGAAGCATTGGACGAGGTAAACGACTGGCTGCAACCACTACCTCTCACGGGGGCAATCATCCGCAGGCTCCTTGAATCGAAGATTCACGAGCAATTTCCCGCACCAACCCTCGAATTTCTTCATCGGGTGATCAAGGATGAGATATATCCGTCCAGAGATCTTCCTACTTGCCTGAACGCCATGCGCGCGGCGAAGCCGGAACTTGAACAAGACGGTCGATTCAAGAGGCTGGTGGAGTACCTCCGACGGCATGAGAAAGCTTTGGATTGACGCGATTCCATATGGCCGGGCGGATCCGATCGTTCGCTGACACAGCATGTCCCGGACGGTGTCCGGTCGATTCGTAGCGACAATGGCCACTCGACCCCTGAGCGGCACGAAGCATCGGCAGACTACGGAGCGCGAAACGTCAGCTCGAAAGCTGAAATCGTGAGTCTGTCGAGAGTGATATCGGTGAGTCGAAATTCATGCCTCCGTAAAATGAAGCGGACGCGAGGAAAACCTGTCGAGTGATTTCTCGACAGAGGAGTTTCCAGGGGACATGGGCATCGGCAGAAGGAAGCCGATCCGGACCGAGTTCCGAAAAAAACCCCGGGCGCATACCGAGCGGCAGAGGCGGGTCCGGGGTGCACGGAGTGAATATTCTCGATGTCACCGGCTGGATCTCGCCCACGACCAGAGCATGGATCGAGCACCACAGTCGGGTGTCCGCCGTACTCGGAGCATCATGGAGCGCAAGGTGGCATCCGATTCTGACAGTAGTGGATGGACAGCTTCCCCGCGCTCTCACTACACTGCCGTCGGCGGGTTCCGACACCTTTGGCCACTCGCGAGGGATCGATCGGGTATGCCGCACGATACCGGGCCACGACGGCCGATGCGGAGGATGATGGTATCAGACGCCCGGTCGGGCCTTCGCCCGAACCATTAGGCCGAAGCAGTGGCCCGAACCGGTGGCCATACGCGACGCGGCGGGGAGGCGGTTCCGCGATCCGGTCCGCGCGAACCGCTGCCGGCCGAAGCGGCGGTTGTACCTGCCGCGCACTGAACAGACCGAGGACCAACAGGCCATGCAGTTCAACACCACCACCACCGATGTGCCCCGTATTCGCTCCGGTTGCCTGATCGTCGGCGGGTTCGAAGGGCGCCGCCCCACCCCCGCATACCGGGCGCTCGATGCGGCAAGCGCCGGCCGGCTCGATGCGATCGCGCGCAAGGCACGGTTCCGGGGCGAGGCCGGCAAGTACCTCCATGTCCATGCGCTCGACGGGGTGACCGCGGACAGCGTGCTCGTGGCCGGATGCGGCCCGGAGAGCGAAGCGATGACCGCCGCCCGATATCTGAAGATCGCGGACGGCGCGGCTCGCGCAGCGATGGACACCGGCGCGCCGAGCGCGGCCTGGGGCTTCGGCGAGATCGAGGTCGACGGTCGGGATGCCGGGTGGAAGGCACGCATCGCGGTCGAGCGCCTGAGCGATGCCGCTTACCGCTTCGACGCAATGCGCGGCAAGGTCGACGACAAACGAACCCCGCCGCCGGCGCGAGCGTCGGTCACGACCACCCGCAGCGAACGGGACGCCGCGAAAGCCGGAGTGGACACCGGCCGAGCCATCGCGGCCGGGACCTCCCTCGCGCGCGACCTCGGGAACCTGCCGGGCAACGTGTGCACCCCGCGCTACCTCGCCGACCAGGCGAAGGCGCTCGCGGCGCGGCAGCCGAAGGTCACGTTCAAGGCGCTCGACGAGGCCCGGATGAAACGCCTGGGCATGGGCTCGCTGCTGTCGGTGGCGCGCGGCAGCCGCGAGCCGCCGCGGCTCATCGTCCTGGAGTATCGGGGCGCGGCACGTTCGTTGGCGCCGATCGTGCTCGTGGGCAAGGGCGTCACCTTCGATTCCGGCGGGATCTCGATCAAGCCGGCGGGTGCCATGGACGAGATGAAGTTCGACATGTGCGGCGCCGCCAGCGTCATCGGCGCCATGGAAGCGTGCGCGACGCTCGGGCTCCCGCTCAACGTCGTGGCGCTGGCTCCCGCGACCGAGAACCTTCCCGACGGCAACGCGAGCAAACCGGGCGACATCGTCACCACCATGGCCGGGACCACGGTCGAAATCCTCAACACCGACGCCGAGGGGCGCCTGATCCTCTGCGACACCCTCACCTACGCCGAGCAGCGCTACAAGCCGGACGTGATCGTCGACGTGGCGACGCTCACCGGAGCGTGCGTCATCGCCCTCGGTCACCACGCGAGCGGCCTGTTCTCCAACCACCAGCCGCTGGCCGACGCCCTCCTCGCCGCCGGCGAGCACGCGGGCGACCGGGCGTGGCAGATGCCGCTGTGGGACGAGTACGCGAAGCAGCTCGAGAGTAACTTCGCCGATGTCGCCAACGTCGGCGGGCGCGACGCCGGCGCGGTGACCGCGGCAAGCTTCCTCGCGAAATTCGCCACCAGGCAGCGCTGGGCCCATCTCGATGTCGCCGGTACCGCGTGGCACAGCGGCAAGGCGAAGGGCGCGACCGGGCGACCGGTGGGCCTGCTCTGCCAGTACCTGCTCGATCGCGCCGCCGAAGCGGCGGCCTGACGCGGCGTCGGGCGTGCCCGGGCAGGTCGACTTCTACGTGCGGCCGGAGGCGAGCCCGGATGCGCTCGAGGCCTTCGCGTGCCGGCTCGTCGAAACCGTGTGGCGGCGCGGACACCGAGTGCTCGTCCTCGCCGCCTCCGAAGCCGCGGCGCGGCGGCTCGACGACCTGCTCTGGACGTTCCGCGACGAGAGCTTCGTGCCCCATCGCCGGGTCGGCGCGGATGCCCCCCCCGCGGCGGAAGCGGCGGACGAACCGATCATCGTGAGCACGCCGGGAGCCTGGAGCGGCGCGCTCGACGTGCTGGTTAACCTCACCCCCTCGGTGCCCGCGGAAGCCGACCGCGCCGCGCGCATCGTGGAGATCGTTCCGGCCGGCGGCGGCGCGCGCGACGCCGGCCGGGAACGCTATCGCGACTACCGAAACCGCGGATTCGAGCTGAAGACGCATCACTGAAGACCCGGGGCTGAAGGTTCGGGGGCTGAAGGTTCGGGGGCTGAAAACCCGGGGCTGAAAACCCATAGCTGAAGACCCGGGGCCGAAGAGACCATGGACAAGACCTACGATCCCCACGAGCTAGAGAAGCGCTGGTACGAACGCTGGGAGCGGGAAGGATACTTCGTCCCCGGCGGCGGTCCCGGGGGCGATACCGGGGGCAACGCTGGCGGCGATGCCGGAGGCAACGCCGGCGGCGAGCCGTACTGCATCATGATCCCGCCGCCCAACGTGACCGGCACCCTGCACATGGGTCATGCATTCCAGGACACGATCATGGATGCGCTGATCCGCTACCACCGCATGGACGGACGCCGCACGCTGTGGCAGCCGGGCACCGACCACGCGGGCATCGCCACCCAGATGGTGGTCGAACGCCAGATCAACGCGGAGGGCCTGACGCGCCAGGCGCTCGGGCGAGACGCCTTCGTGGAGCGCATCTGGCGCTGGAAGGCGCAGTCGGGCAGCACCATCACCCGCCAGATGCGGCGCATGGGCGCATCCGTCGACTGGGCCCATGAGCGCTTCACCATGGACGAGGGGCTGTCCGCGGCGGTGCGCGAGACCTTCGTCCGTCTCTACGAGGAGGGGCTCGTCTACCGCGGCAAGCGCCTCGTCAACTGGGACCCCGTCCTGCGGACCGCGGTGTCGGACCTGGAGGTGATCTCGCAGGAGGAGGACGGATCGCTGTGGCACATCCGCTATCCGCTCGCGGACGGCAGCGGCAGCCTGGAGGTGGCGACCACCCGCCCGGAGACCATGCTCGGCGACACCGCGGTGGCGGTCCACCCCGACGACGAACGCTACCGCGGGCTCGTCGGGTCGGTGGTCGAACTTCCGCTCACCGAGCGCCGCATCCCGATCGTGGCCGATGCGATGGTGGACCCGGAGTTCGGCACCGGGTGCGTGAAGATCACCCCCGCCCACGACTTCAACGACTACCAGGTCGGCGAGCGTCACGGGCTCGACCGGATCAACATCCTCACCCGCGATGCGCGGATCGACGACAGCGCGCCGGAGCGCTACCGGGGGCTGGACCGCTTCGAGGCGCGGGCGAAGATCGTCGAGGATCTGGCCGCCCGGGGCCTGCTCGTGCGCACCGAGCCGCACCGGATGACGGTGCCCCGCGGCGACCGCTCGCAGGCGGTGATCGAGCCCTATCTCACCGACCAGTGGTTCGTGAAAGCGGGGCCGCTGGCCGAGCCGGCGATTCGCGCGGTGGAGAACGGGGACATCCGCTTCGTCCCCGAACACTGGGCGAAGACCTACTTCGAGTGGATGCGCAACATCGAGGACTGGTGCATCAGCCGCCAGATCTGGTGGGGGCACCGGATCCCCGCCTGGTACGACGACGACGGCAACGTCTACGTGGGCCGCAGTGAAGAGGAAATCCGCGAGAAGTTCGCGCTGCCGGCCTCGCTCGCCCTGGAGCGAGACCCGGACGTGCTCGACACCTGGTACTCGTCGGCGCTGTGGCCGTTTTCCACCCTGGGCTGGCCGGAGCGCACCGATCGGCTGGAGACGTTCTACCCGACCACGGTGCTGGTCACCGGCTTCGACATCATCTTCTTCTGGGTGGCCCGCATGATCATGTTCGGGCTGCGCTTCATGGGCGACGTCCCGTTCCGCGAGGTCTACATCCACGGACTGGTGCGTGACGGCGACGGCAGCAAGATGTCGAAGTCGAAGGGCAACATCCTCGACCCCATCGACCTCATCGACGGGATCGGCCTCGACGCACTCATCGCCAAGCGCACCACCGGCCTGATGCAGCCGCAGCTCGCACCGAAGATCGTCGCGGCCACGCGGCGCCAGTTCCCCGACGGGATCCCGGCCTACGGCACGGACGCGCTCCGCTTCACGTTCTGCTCGCTCGCCACCCAGGGGCGCGACATCCGCTTCGACCTCGGCCGCATCGAGGGCTACGGCAACTTCTGCAACAAGCTCTGGAACGCCGCCCGGTTCGTGCTGCTCAACACGGAGGGGAAGGATTGCGGCCCCGGGGACGAAGACGGGGCCGGCGGCGCCGGGCTCGGGCTCCCCGAGCGCTGGATCCGCTCGCTGCTGCAGCGCACCGAGACGCAGGTCCGCTCCGCCATGGAAGGATACCGCCTCGATCTGGCCGCGCAGGCCATCTACGACTTCACCTGGAACGAGTACTGCGACTGGTACCTGGAGCTGTCGAAGACCGCCCTCGCCGACCCGGCGGCGGCCCCCGCGCGCCAGCGCGACACCCGCCGGACCCTGGTGCGGGTTCTGGAGACGGTACTGCGGCTCATGCACCCGCTGATGCCGTTCGTGACCGAGGAGATCTGGCAGCGCGTGGCCCCGCTCGCGGGCCGCACCGAGCCGTCGATCATGCTGGAGTCCTACCCCACGCCCCGTCCGGAGTGCGAGGATGCCGAAGCGGTCGAGCACATGACCTGGCTCAAGAGCCTGATCCTCGCGATCCGCCGCATCCGCGGCGAACTCGATCTCCCGCCGGGCCGGAAAGTCCCGGTGGTGCTCGTCGCCCCCTCCCACACCGAGCGCGAACGGCTTGCGGGCGGCACCGAGTACGTGCGCGCGCTGGCCCGCGTCGAGACCATCGACATCCTCGAAGCCGGGGAGCCGCCCCCGAAGTCCGCCACCGCGATCGTCGGCCATCTGGAGGTCCTGGTCCCGCTCGCCGGAATCATCGACAAGGACGCGGAGATTGCCCGGCTCGAACGCCAGCTCGACAAGCTCGCGAAGAATCTGGACCGCACGCAGGCCAAACTCGGAAACCCATCGTTCCGCGACCGGGCGCCGGCCGAGGTGGTGGAGAAGGAACGCGACCGCGCCGCGGAGTTCGAATCGTCGGCCGGCAAGCTGCGAGCGCAACTGGCAACACTCCGCTCGATGTGAGCCCCCGCCGGCGCGGGCGGGACCGCGTTCTCGATTCCCACCGACCGCGAACGCTTCCGCGCAGCCTGACCACGGACATCGCACCGGTGCGGACCTCGGGGGTCTCGCACCGTGCTTCCAGTCCCGGCGGGGACCGCCGACGGCTTCCGCGAATACTTGACTGATTTACTCAGTTATGTAGGCTTCGACGCCATCGGAACGCATGCGGAAAAACGGATGCGACTCACCTCCAGAGGCCGCTATGCGGTGACCGCGATGCTCGATCTGGCCCTGCACCACGACGAAGGGCCGGTCGCGCTTGCCGACATCGCGGTGCGCCAGGGCATCTCGCTCTCGTACCTGGAGCAGCTTTTCTCCCAGTTGCGCAAGCGGGGCCTGGTGGACAGCACGCGCGGCCCGGGCGGCGGTTACCGTCTGGTTCCGAACCCGGGCGCAATCATGGTGGCCGACGTCATCGGCGCGGTCGACGAGAGCATGGACAGCACCCGGTGTCACGGCAAGGAGAACTGCCAGGACGACGAGCGCTGCCTCACGCACGATCTGTGGATGGATCTCAGCGATCAGATTCACCGATTTCTGAGTGGCATCGATCTGGCCCAGCTCGTCGAGCGCCAGCGGGTACGGGAGGTGGCGCGGCGCCAGCAGCAGGTGGCGGTACGGATCGAACGCGACGTATCGAGGACTCGAATCGCGCACCGGGCGCACTGAGCCCGGCGCGAACAGCGCGGAGTACACAATGCCCATTACCCTGAGCGATACCGCGGCCGAACGGGTTCGGCGGTTCCTCCACGCCCGCGGCGGTGGCGCGGGGCTCCGGCTCGCGGTGAAGAAGACCGGGTGCTCGGGATTCGCCTACGTGGTCGATCTCGAGGACGTGATCGACAACGAGGATCGCGTGTTCGAGTCGAACGGCATTCCGGTCATCGTCGATCCCGAAACCCTGGCCATGGTCGACGGCACCCACATCGACTTCGAGCGCGACGGGCTGAACGAGACATTCACCTACGACAACCCCAACGTGAAGAGTCTGTGCGGCTGCGGCGAGAGCTTCGGCGTGTGAAGGCGCGGGGTGAGGAGCAGCACGCATGACGGTGGAACGTACTCTTTCGATCATCAAGCCCGACGCGGTCGCCAAAAACGCCATCGGGCGGATCTGCGCGCGGTTCGAAGCCGCCGGCCTGACGATCGTGGCCGCGCGCATGGTGCATCTGTCCCGCGAGAGGGCGGAGGCGTTCTACGCCGTGCACCGGGCCCGGCCGTTCTTCTCCGAGCTGGTCGAATTCATGATCTCCGGGCCGTGCCTGGTTCAGGTGCTGGAAGGCGAGGACGCGATCGCGAAGAACCGCGAGGTGATGGGCGCAACCAATCCGGCCGAGGCCGCTCCCGGCACCATTCGCGCGGATTTCGCGGTCGAGGTCACCGAGAACGCGGTGCATGGCTCCGATGGCCCCGACACCGCGAAGAGCGAGATCGAGTTCTTCTTCGGCCCCGCCGACATCTGCCCGCGAACCCGCTGACCGGCCGGTCGGCCAACCGATCGACCGACGGGCCGCCATGACGGGCCACTACCGGGGGTCACCCATCGGGGAAGGACGTGCACGGAATGTCGGGAACCACCAATCTCCAGCTCACCAATCTGCTGGGGCTGCCGCGCGAGGAGATGCGGGAGTTCTTTGCGTCGCTCGACGAGAAGCCGTTCCGCGCCACCCAGGTGCTGAAGTGGATCCACCACCGGCATGCGTCGAGCTTCGATGCGATGACCGATCTCGGCAAGTCGCTGCGGGCCCGGCTCGACACCATTGCGGAGATCCGCCCCCCTGCGGTGGCCGCCGATCGGATCTCCACCGACGGAACCCGCAAATGGCTGCTTGCCATCGACGGCCGCAACTGCGTGGAGACCGTGTACATCCCCGACGGAAAACGCGGCACCCTGTGTGTGTCCTCGCAGGTCGGCTGTGCGCTGAACTGCACCTTCTGCGCGACCGCGCAGCAGGGATTCAACCGCAATCTCGACGCCGCGGAGATCGTCGGCCAGCTCTGGGCCGCACACCGTATCCTGGCCGAGGAGGGGCACGAGGGCCCGGACATCACCAACGTGGTGCTCATGGGCATGGGCGAGCCGCTGCTGAACCTCGACAACGTCGTCCCCGCCCTCGAGCTGATGCTCGATGACCTCGGGTTCGGGCTCGCACGCAAGCGGGTGACGCTCAGCACCGCCGGGGTGGTTCCGGGGATTCGGGCCCTGGCCCACCGCTGTCCCGTGAGTCTCGCGGTGTCGCTGCACGCACCCGACGACGCGCTTCGCGACCGGCTGGTGCCGATCAATCGCACCTATCCGATCGGCATGCTGCTCGCGGCCTGCCGGGAGTTCGCCGACGCCCTGCCACGGCAGAAAATCACGTTCGAGTACGTGATGCTCGATGCGGTCAACGACACCCCGGAGCATGCGCGCCGCCTTGCCCGCCGGTTGAGCGACCTCCCGGCGAAGGTCAATCTCATTCCGTTCAACCCTTTCCCCGGAGCACATTACCGAAGGTCGCCGACGGTGGTGGTGGACCGCTTCCGGGACATCCTCCTGGCCGCGGGGGTGATGACCATCACCCGCAAGACCCGTGGCGACGACATCGACGCTGCCTGCGGCCAGCTCGCGGGGCGGGTGGCGCCACGCAGTCGGCGGGTCGCGAGGCGGCGCGGAGTGCAGGCGGCGCCGCTGTTGCAGAGGGCCTGAACCGATGGCGGAGAAGAAGGATCCGCACCTGACCGAACACCTCGATCAACGGGGTCCGGGCGCATACCTCCGCAACGCCCGCGAAGAGGCGGGCATGAGCCTCAAGGCGGTGGCCAACATGCTCCTCCTCAGCCCGAGGACTCTCGAGCTGCTCGAAGCCGACGCCCACGACCAACTGCCGGCACCCACCTTCGTGCGCGGCTACCTGCGCGGCTACGCCCGGGCGCTGGGACTTCCCTCCGGGCCCATTCTCGACATGTACAACCGTCAGGGGTTCGAACCTCCGTCCCTGAGCAACGACGCCACCGAGCCGACACAGGCACACACTTCGGACATTCCGGTTCGGCTCGTCACGTATGCCGTTGCAGTGGCCCTGGTACTGTCCGTCGGGCTGTGGTGGCAAAGTCAGCAGGATGAAGGATTCGGTATCGACAGCAGCCTCTTCGACTGGTTGACGGACAGGGGTCAGGGCTCGTCACCTCTCACGGCCGAAGAATCCGCGACGTCGCCGGAAGAGGTGGATGCGAACCAGCCATCCATCGCCATGGCCTCCGATCCGGCCGAAGAACTGTCGCGGGAAGAACTGCCACCGGACGACGCACCCAGCGCGCGGCCACACCCCGGGGAGACCGACGCCGGACCGACCGTTCCCGGACCGGAAGGCGCAACCGTCGCCATGTCGTCGTTCGAGCCGGTCGCGCCCGCCGGCGATCTCGAATCCCCCTTCGCTCCGTCTTTCGGCGATATCCCCTCCGGCGAAGGCGCCACTCCCGAAACCGCACCGGCGGGCACCGAGGCGGAAGGCGCGACCGTCACTGCGGGGTCACCGGGCGCAGATACCGTGCCCGGGAGCGGAGAATCCGCGGACACGTCGCAGACCCTGCCTACAGCCACCGACGACACCCCTCCGGCCGAGGCTCCGCCGGGTGGAGCACCCGCGGCGGTGGACGGGGAAGTGCTCGCCACGCAGGGCGCGCAGCCCGAGGCGATCGCCGGGATCGATAGTGGAGCCGACCCTGGAGTCGAGGGCGGGAGCGCCCCGATCCCGGAAGAAGCCGGCGCCACGGATTCGCCGGACGAAGCGACGGGCACGTCGATTGCCGATGCGGCCGCGACGGAGACGGAACGAGACGCCCCGGACGCCCCCGCCGGTTCCACCATCACGACCAGCACCGCGCAGTCGGGGTCGGGGCTGGTGCTGGAGTTCGCGTACGAATCCTGGGTCGAAGTCTATGATCGCGAACGTGTCCGCTTGTACTTCAATCTTGTTCAACCCGGAAGAGTGCTCAGCTTCGACGGCCCGCGACCGTTCGATGTCCTGCTCGGATACAGCAAGGACGCTCGGGTAACGATCGACGGGCAGGTATTCGACATCGCGCCATTCACCACCCATGGGGTCTCCCGCTTCAGCATCGGCTCGGAAGGGGCGGGGGGCGCCGACAGCACGGACTCCGGCGGCGACACGATGTCGGTCGCTTCCGAGTCGTCGGCGGAACCCGCTCCGGTCGCTGGTCAATGAGTGCCACGCGGACCATCCGCGGCATCCGCGGCATGAACGACATCCTGCCGGACGCAATCCGCGCCTGGCAGCACGTCGAGCACCACGCGCGCGATCTGCTGGCTGCGTACGGATACGAGGAGATCCGCCCCCCCGTGGTGGAGCGCACCGAGCTGTTCCGGCGCTCGATCGGGGAAGTGACGGACATCGTCGAGAAGGAGATGTACACCTTCGACGACCGCAACGGCGAGAGCCTTGCGCTGCGTCCGGAATGCACCGCGAGCGTTGTGCGCGCCGCCATCGAGCACGGCCTCCTGCGCACCCCGGGGCGCCGGATGTGGGCGATGGGGCCGATGTTCCGGTACGAACGGCCCCAGAAGGGCCGGTATCGCCAGTTTCACCAGATCGACGTCGAAATCTTCGGCATGGCCGCGCCGAGCGCGGAGGCGGAACTCATCTTGTTGACCCGGCGCCTGTGGCAGGCGCTGGGGGTCGGCGGACTCACCCTGGAGCTGAACTCGCTCGGCCGCCCCGACATCCAGGCCCGCTACCGGGCCCGACTCGTCGACCACTTCTCCACGCATTCGTCCGCGCTCGATGCGGACAGCCAGCGTCGCATCCGGACGAACCCGCTGCGGATCCTCGACTCGAAGAATCCCGCCATGCAGGGCCTGATCGAGGCAGCGCCGCGCATCGTCGAAGAGCTCGATGCCGATGCCCGCGCGCACTTCGACGAGCTGCTCGCCATGCTGGACGAAGCGGGCGTCCCGTACCGACTGAACCACCGACTGGTGCGCGGTCTCGACTACTACACCGGAACCGTGTTCGAATGGACCACGGACGCGCTGGGCGCCCAGGGTGCGGTGTGCGGCGGCGGGCGCTACAACAACCTCGTGGCCGAGATCGGCGGGGTCGCGACCCCGGCCATCGGGTTCGCGATCGGGCTGGAGCGCCTCGTCGCGCTCCTTGGGGTCCAGTCGGTCGAGATTCCGGTCGCCGCCCCGCACGCCTATCTCGCGTCAGCCGGAACGCGCGCCGCGATTCTTGCGCCTGCAGTGGGCGAGCGCCTGCGCGACGCAGTGCCGGGTTTGCGCCTGGTCGTCGACGCGGGGCCCGGAAGCTTCAAGGCGAAGCTCAAGCGGGCGGACCGCGGCGGCGCGCGCATCGCGCTGCTTCTGGGCGAGGAAGAGGCGCGCATAGGCCGAGTGGCGGTGAAGGATCTGCGGACGCAGGAGCCGCAGTCGGTGGTGGCGATCGACGATCTGGCCGGCCTCGTCGCCGGCGTGGTCGCCGGAGAGCGCGTGGATCCGCTATAGGAGAGTCGTGGTGGCGGGCGAAGAAGAACAGGTCGAAGCGCTGAAGAAGTGGTGGTCGGAGAACGGCAAGAGCACACTTGCCGGTCTCGGGATCGGATTGGCGGCGATCGTCGGATGGCAGTCCTGGCAGACCTCGGAGCGCTCGCAGGCCGAAATCGCGTCCGCGCGCTACGAACAGCTCGTCAACGACGCCGCCGCCGAAAGATACGCGCAGGTGCTGTCTCAGGCCGAAGCCCTGGCCGAGGAATTCCCCGATTCGGCGTACGCCTCGCTCGCATCCCTGATTGCGGCCCGGGCTGCGGTGCGCAACGGCGACCCCGACCAGGCGCGGCGGCACCTGCAGCGGGTCGCGGAGCACGCGGCGTTCCCCGAACTCGTCCCCATCGCCCGCCTGCGGCTCGCCTATTTGATGATCGAGGCCCGCGAGTACAACGGTGCGCTGGCCGAGCTCGACCGGATCGAGTCCGCGGCCTTCCAGGATCGAGTCGGAGAGTTGCAGGGCGACATCCAGCACGCCCGTGGCGACCGCGCCGCCGCCCGCAAGTCCTGGGAAGCGTTGCTTGCCGATGCCGAACTCTCGCTGCCGACCCGCGCTCGGGTTCGGATGAAACTCGACGATCTCGGCCAGTACACATCCCCACCCCCCGGTTGACCCCGACGGACCGCCAATGCGCGATACGCACGATGTCCGGCCCGCGAGCCGCCGCATGATGTTTGCCCCGGTTGTTATTGTCGTGGCCGCCATGGCCCTCTCGGGCTGCGGCGCCCTCACCGGATTCCTCGCAGACGAAGAGGACGAGCTGGCGCCGGCCGAGCTCGAATCGTTCGAACCGGCGGCCAGCATCAGGACGCTGTGGACTCGCCGGGTCGCCTCCGGCGAAGGCGAGCAGCAGCTCGATCTTCGAGCGGTGCTGGCCGGAGGCAGGTTGTTCACGGCCGGACACGAGGGCGACGTCGGGGCCTACGACCCGCTCACCGGCGAGCGGATCTGGGAGACCGACACCGGCCTGTCCCTCTCCGGAGGTCCCGGCGTGGGAAGCGGTCTTGTGGTGGTGGGTGACAGCGCCGGCGGGGTGGTGGCGCTGTCCCGCGCGGATGGCGCCGTCGCGTGGCGCGCGCGATTGACGAGCGAAGTGCTGTCTGCCCCCGCGGTCGGGGAACGGATCGTGGCCGTGCGCACCGTCGACGGAAAGCTCCACGGACTCGATGCCGCGAGCGGGGCCCGAATCTGGGTGTACGACCGCACCGTGCCCGCCCTGTCCCTGCGGGGAACCAGCGCCCCTGTCATTGCCGGCGAGGCGGTGGTGGCGGGGTTCGACAGCGGCCACCTGGCTGCGATCTCGCTCGACGACGGACAGCTCCGGTGGGAATTCCAGGTCGCGGTTCCAACCGGCCAGACGGAACTGGAGCGCCTCGCCGACATGGACGCCGATCCGGTGGTTGCCGACGGAACCGTGTACGCGGTCGCGTTCCAGGGTCGCGTCGCTGCCTTCGATCTGCGCACCGGCCGGCCGCTCTGGCAGCGCGACCTGTCGTCGCACGCGGGCATCGGCATCGGCCGGCGGCTGGTCTACGTCACCGACGAGGAGAGTCATGTCTGGGCATTCGACCGCGGCACCGGCGCGTCGCTGTGGCGTCAGGACGGGCTTGCACGGCGCGGGGTCACCCGGCCGGTGGAACTCGGAGACCACGTCGTCGTTGCGGACTCCGAAGGATACGTCCACTGGCTCGGCATCGACGACGGTCGCTTCGCCGCCCGTAGCCGCGCAGGCGGCGGCGCGGTGACCGCACCCCCCGTGACTGGTGAGAGCGCCGTATATGTCTTCGGTCGGAGCGGCACCCTCACCTCTCTTGCCCATCCCTGACGAACCCGGAAACTTCGCCGACCCGCGAAGCGAGGGAGCAGCGCCCTTGTTCTTCCGCCGGCATCGGACAAACACCTCGCACGTGAACCCATGCCGTCCACGATCGCACTCGTCGGCCGCCCCAATGTCGGCAAGTCCACGCTGTTCAACGCGCTGACCCGCACGCGGGACGCCCTGGTCGCGGATCTGCCGGGACTGACCCGCGACCGGCGCTACGGCTACGCGCGCATCGGCGGGCTCGACGTGGTGGTGGTCGACACCGGTGGCCTCGCCGATGGCGCCAAGTCGATATCCGGGCCGATATCCAGACTGATCTCCGAGCAGGCGGCGCTCGCCATGGAAGAGTCCGACGCGCTGGTGCTGGTGCTCGATGCGCGTGAAGGCCTGACCGGCGCGGATCAGCAAATTGCGGACCGGCTCCGGCGCCACGGCAAACCGATTCTTCTCGCTGCCAACAAGATCGACGGGCTCGACGAGACCGTTGCCCCGGCGGAGTTTCACGATCTCGGACTCGGCCAACCGATTCCGATCGCGGCGTTGCACCGGCGCGGCATCGGCCGCATCGCCGGCGCGCTGGCCGAGATGTTCCCGCCGCCCGATGCGCCCCCCGCCTCGCGCCACGAGGACGGGATTCGCGTGTGCGTCATCGGGAGGCCCAACACCGGCAAGTCCACCCTCGTCAACCGACTGGCCGGCGACACCCGGGTGGTGGCACACGACATGCCGGGCACCACGCGCGACAGCGTGGAGGTTCCGTTCGAACACGGCGGAAAACGCTACGTCCTGATCGACACCGCAGGGATTCGCCGACGCTCACGGATATCGGAAGCCATCGAGAAATTCAGCGTTGTCAGGTCACTCGAAGCAATCGCGCGCTCCGACGTGGCGATCGTGCTGCTCGACGCGAGCGCAGGGCTGAGCGATCAGGACGCCTCCTTGCTGGGACTCGTCCTCGATGGCGGACGGGCCGCCGTCATCGCCATCAACAAGTGGGACTTGCCGGGCAAGGGGGAGCGCGACGCGTTGCGGGCCGATACGCGGCGCCGATTCGCGTTCGCACCGTTCTGCCCGGTATGCCGCGTCTCGGCCCGGCACGGCACCGGCCTCGCCGAGCTCATGCGCCGCGTCGATACGTGCCATCGCGCGGCGTTCGCCGAGCTGACCGCGTCCCGGCTCACCCGCGAACTCGAGAGCGCGGTCGAACACACGCCACCCCCTCTTGCGCGGGGCCGCCGCATCAGGCTGCGCTACGCCCATCAGGGCGGTTCGAACCCGCCCGTCATCGTCGTGCACGGAAACCGGACCGACCTCGTCCCGGCCGCCTGGCGGCGCTACCTCGCGGGTCGTTTCCGCGCCGCGTTCGCGCTGGTGGGGACGCCGCTGCGCATCGAATTCCGCACCGGCGACAATCCGTTCAGGGGCAGGCGGAACCCGCTGACCCCGCGCCAGCGGCGGCGGCGCGAACGCCTGCGACGTCACGTCGCCAGCCGCGACCGATAGCGACCGATAACGGCAGGTGGATCGGAGAGAAACGACGACTACCGAAGCTGTTCCTGGAGCACGGTGAGAATTCGGGACGCGGCCGGGCTTGCATCAGCGGCCCCGGTTTCGTCGACAATCACGATCCGGGAGGTATCGGTATCCGCCGCGTCTCCCCGGACCCGCACGAGGTAGGCGCGGACATCCTCCTCCTCTTCGCTCTTCCAGAATTGCAGCCGCGAGAGCCACCCTTCATCCTCGCGGTCGTCCCCCGACCCGGAGTAGCGCACGAAGAACAGCCCTCGCGAACGATCACGATCCTCGACCGCGAACCCGGCCCGATCCAGTGCGAGGCCAGCCCGTCGCCACGCCTGCGTGAACCCCTCGTCGAGGACGAGGGTCGCGGTGCCGTCGTCCTCGCGCACCAGACGCGCGCGTGGCGAGGGAGGGTCGCCCGCGGCAACCATCGACTCCGCCCGCTCCTCGTCGACCCCGATAAAAATCATCAGCCGGGAGAGCATCAGCGCCTCGAGTCCAGAGTCGGCGGGGCGGGGCAGCCAGACCTGCTCCCCGAGACCCTCGCGCCGTGCGGTCGGCGTGTCATCACCGACCACCGTCTGTTCGGCGCCCCGGTGCGAAATGTAGATGTCGGTGGTATCGGGGTCGATTCCGCGCTCGATCCTGGTCCGGTACCGATCGCGGAAGGTCACGCCGTAGAGCGCGTCGGTCGCTTGCAGAAGCAACCTCTTGATGGCCCCGGCGGGGAGCGGGGTATGTCTCGCCGCCCACTCGGTCTCCATGAGCCCGATTTCAGGATCCTCGGTCTCGAGAACGAACCCCTGATCGGCCCAGAAATCGCGCAGACGAGGCCAGAGCGCCTCCGGCTTCATCGCGACCACCAGCCAGCGCTCGTCGCCACTGCGCTCGATCCTGACGCTGTCGACGGACGGGAGCACCGCCGGCGCGGTTCCGGTCCCCGGGCGCGTCTCGCCGCTCGCATACTGCGAGTACGTGGCGTCGACCCCGGGGATCGGCAGCGTATCGCGCACCGCAGCACTCGAAAGATCGGGGGGGAGTTCCAGAGGAGGCGCGCTCCGACTCGACTTGTATGCCGCCTCCGATCCGGACCCGGTGGTTCCCGAACAACCGCCGACCAGCAAGGCGCCGGCCATCACCACGACCCCCACCGCGATCCCGTACCCCGTTCGCCCCCGCACCAGGGGCATCGACTCCACCATTTCGACCTCGATCAAGAAGCGTCCACAGGACCGTTCGCCCGAATTCGATGCTACGTCGATACTCGTTCCCGGACAACGCTCGGAGCGTGGGCACCGCCCTCATGCGGTCGGCGGGCGGGCCGCCCGCGCGAGGAACGAATCGACGCAGGCGACCACGCGCTGCACGGCGTCCGGCGCGTGGCAGTCGACGCGAGCCGCGGCCCGATCCGCGCGCAGCCACGTGAGCTGGCGCCGGGCGAGCTGGCGCGTGGCGGCGATCGCCCGCTCCGCCATCTCCGCCCGCGAGCACTCGCCTTCGAGATGCGCCCACACCTGACGGTAGCCGACCAGGCGCATCGAGGCACTGCGTTCGGTGAGAGGCCAGCGGCGCCTCAGATCGCGGACCTCGTCGATCAGCCCCGCGCCGAGCATCCCCGCGAACCGCTTCGCGATGTCCCGGTGGAGCCCGGAGCGGTCCGCCGGCTCGACGACGATCCGGCACACGGGTCCGTCGAGGGCACCTCGGCGTCCACGGGCGAGCAGCTCCGACATCGGCCGGCCGGTGAGCGCATGCACCTCCAGCGCACGTTCGATGCGCTGAGGGTCGCCGGCGTGGATGCGGCGCGCGGAGACCGGGTCGATCCCGGCCAGCCGCGCGTGCATCGCCGACCACCCGGCGCGCGCCGCCTCGCACTCGATTCCCCTGCGCACCTCCGGGTCCGCCCCGGGCAGCACCGCGAGCCCCTGCTCCAGCGCCCGGAAGTACAGGCCCGTGCCACCGGCGAGAAGCGGCACCCGACCGGAGGCCCGAATATCCGCGATCGCGCTCAGGGCATCCGCGCGGAACTCACCCGCGGAGTAGCGCTGGTGCGGATCCCGGATG
The DNA here is from genome assembly GCA_965221725.1 of Gammaproteobacteria bacterium. Lineage (GTDB taxonomy): Bacteria > Pseudomonadota > Gammaproteobacteria > HK1 > HK1 > HK1. Next base: position 3,977,605 of record OZ244909.1, on the reverse strand, counting down.
TCGATGAGCCGATGCGGCGCGCGGGCCAGCAGCTCGGGATCCGGCTTGCCCGTCCCGATATCCAGGTGCCGGAACACCAGGGCGGAATCCACGCTGACGATCTCGAAAGGACCACGCTCGGCCAGCATCGCGGCGATCGCGGTCTTGCCCGCCGCGGTAGGACCCATCAGGAAGACAACGGGACCTGGTTCGAGAGAGGATGAGACCCCGGGTTCAGGCCCGCCGAATCCGATATCGCCGGGGTCGGTGCTCACGAGACGCGCTCACCCCTGTACCGCATTCGCTCGACCCCGCCCCGCACCGGCGAACAACCGACGCAGCATCGCCTCGTCCACCGCGGCCACCGCGTCGTCCAGCCGACCCGCTAGCGCGGCGTCCACGATGTCGTCGGCATCGCCGTCGAAGGAGGTCGACTCCGCCAGTGCGGCAAGCGCATCGGCAAGATCCTCTGCCACTGGGCGGGGCGTCCTCGCCCAACCGGACATGGTGTCGAGCAGGCTCTCCGGTGCGACGCCCGCCAGACACGCGGGAACCGCCCTCAGCGTGATCGAATCGGGAGCGCGGCGGCGAACCTCGACCCCCAGCAACAGGAGCGAGTCGCTCCACTCGTCCACGGCGTCGGCGACGGCCTCGGGCACCGCCTGCGTGTGCGGGATCAGCAACGGCCGCGAGGTCGGCCGGGTCATGCGCGTGGATGGGTCGAGTCGTTCCTTCACCAGGGCGCGGCGGGCGGCGCAAAGGTCGATCAGAAGCAGCTTCGCGCCATCCTCGACGAGCAGGTGGTCGCCGAGGCGAACCCGTCCCCGTCCGCGCGCGATACCGTCCCCGGCGGCCGGCGCTCCACCGGACAGGGCGGAGTACGCCGCGAGTTGCTCCCGCACTTGGTCCGGACCCGGGCGGGCGCCACCGGACGCCGCCCCGTACACGGCATCCGCCGCCGTCGGTGACCCGGCCTCCGTCCCGCGCGTATCCGCATCGGGAGTGCCCGGACCGGCATCCAATGCCATCGGAGCCGTCTCCGGAGACGCCGCGGCGGCGAATCCGCCCAAAGCCCGCGCCGTCGCGTGCCGAACGAAGTCATGGATGTGGCGCGGCTCGCGAAAACGCACCTCGTGCTTGGTCGGATGCACGTTGACGTCCACCGCGGCGGGGTCGATGCCGAGGTGCAGCACGAACGCCGGATACCGGCCCCCCGCGAGCGCATCGCCGAATCCGACCCGGACCGCGTGGCGCACGACATCGTCGCGCACGCTTCGCCCGTTCACGAACAGGAACTGAAGGTCCGCCCGGGCGCGCGCCACCCCCGGAGGGCCCAGGAATCCGCGCATCGAGAGATCACCCGCAGCGAACTCGATCTCCAGCGCTCCGGCCGCGAACTCCTCGCCCACGAGCTTCGACAGCCGGCGCAGGGGCTCCATGCGGTGCGTAACCTCCACCACCCGGCGCGTATCGTGGCGCAGGGTGAACGAAACGTCGGGGCGGGCGAGCGCGAGGCGGCGCACCGCATCCTCGGCGTGGCGCAACTCGGTGCGAGGCGTGCGCAGGAACTTGCGCCGGGCCGGCACGTTGAAGAAGAGATCACGCACTTCCACTACAGTCCCGGCCCCGGCGGCCACGGGCTCCACCGCGGAGACGATTCCGCCATCGACCCGCACCTGCGCCCCGCTGTCGGCGGCGGGCGGCCTGCTTGCCAGGACGAGCCTCGACACCGAGGCGATGCTCGGCAGCGCCTCTCCGCGAAACCCCATGCTGCGGATGCGGTCGAGATCGTCGAGGATCGCCATCTTGCTGGTCGCATGGCGCGACAGCGCCAGGACGAGTTCGCCGGAGGGGATTCCGAATCCGTCGTCGCGGACCCGGATCAGGCGCACCCCGCCCGTCTCGAGTTCGACGGTGATCGTCCTCGCCTCGGCGTCGAGCGCGTTCTCCACGAGCTCCTTGACCACCGACGCGGGGCGCTCCACGACTTCGCCGGCCGCGATCTGGTTGGCCAGCACCGCGGAGAGGGCCCGGATCGGCGTCGGCACTCGAGGCTGACTCATCGCAACCGCTCCCCATGGACCTGGCCGGAAAGTTTCACCGCTTCGCGAAGCGAGGGCGCGCAGATGGTCAGGCCCCGGCTTGCTGCGCAAGCCTTGTATGACCTCGCGAGGCGAGCTCTCGGGCCAGGGCTGCACCACCACGCTCACCCGCCTCGAATTCCGACACCGACTCGATGTGGCTTGTGTGCGGAAACATGTCCACGAGCCCGGTGCGAACGAGGCGATAGCCGTGCGCGTGCACGAGCCGCGCGGCATCCCGAGCCAGCGTATCCGGGTTGCACGAGACGTACACGATGCGCGACGGCCGCGCCCGGGCGACGTGCTCGACGATCACCTCGGCCCCGGTCCTCGGTGGATCGAGAAGCAGCTTGTCCCACCCGCGGCGCAGCCAGTCCTGCACCGTCGCCCCATCGGCGAGATCCGCGCGATGGAAGGAGGCCGCCAGCTCATTGAGGGCCGCATTGTCCCGGGCGCGGCCGACCATCTCGTCCGCCGCTTCCAGCCCGGTCACGTCCGCCCCGCGGGCCGCGAGCGGCAGGCTGAAGTTGCCGAGGCCGCAATAGGCGTCGAGCACCTTCTCTCCCGGCGCGGGCGCGAGCATCGACACCACCCGCTCCACGAGGGCGCGGTTGACTTCGCCGTTGACCTGGACGAAGTCGAGCGGCGAGAAGGGGAGACGAATCGCGCCGTCGTCGAGCACATACCGGAGCTCGGTGCGCGAACGGACGAACGGGCGGGCGGTGTCGGTCCCGCCGGGCTGGAGCCAGACCCCCAGCCCGTGCCGGACCGCGAACGCCTCCAGCGCCGCGATATCGCCCGCCGGGAGCGGATCCAGATGACGAATCACGAGAACCGCCGCGCCCTCCCCCACCGCAACCTCGATCTGCGGGATTCTCGCCCTGGATTCGAGGGTGCCCAGAAGACCGCGCAACGGCACGAGTAGCGGACCGACCGGGTCGGCGAGCACCTCGCAGTCGGTGATGTCCGCAACGCGGTTCGAAAACCGCTCGCGGAATCCCGCGAACACCGCGTCCCGCCCGGCGACGTAACGCGCGCCGATCCGCGCCTTGCGGCGATATCGCCAGGGCGTTCCCGCCAGCGCCGGCATGACCTCCCCCGCGACGACGTTGCCGATCGTCCGCAGGGCGCAGAGCAGGACGCCCTCCTTGTGCCGCAACTGCGCATCGTGAGACAGATGCTGGAGACTGCATCCGCCGCAGCGGTCGTGGAACCGGCACCGCGGCTCGACCCGATCCGGGGATGCCTCGACCACCTCCTCCACCACTGCCTCGTCGCGGCCGCGCCGCCGCCGGACGCGCCGGGCGATCACCGCCTCGCCGGGAAGCGCGCCGTGGACCAGCGTCGTCCTGCCGCCGATTCGGGCGACACCCCGCCCCCTGGCATCAAGGCGCTGGATGCGCACGGTGCTACCGCCCGTCGTTGCCGCGGTCCCGACCCGACTCATGTCGGGGATCCGGGCGCTGCGGCCGCTGCGCGGATTCCCGCCCGCGCGCGAATGGCAACGGAGGGTGTTACCGGCCTGCGGGCACTCGAGAATCCGGTTCCGACGATGCAATATCGAGGAACACGGAAGACCGGCGATTTCGGGGGCTTCGACAACCGCCGTGGCCGGGTCACGATGGACCCCAGGCCCGGAGGAACTCCGCAAGATGGGCGCGTCCGTCCGCTTGCAACCAGCCGCGCACGACCTCGCACTCGCGCTCGTATCCATCCGGGGAAAGGCGCCCGCGCATCAGTTCGTAGCGGAGATGAACGAGGAAGGTGTTGAGGGCGTCGACCTCGCAGTACGCGCGGATGCGCTCGATCTCGCCGGCGGCATACGCCTCCCATACCCCGGAGCCGTCCATCCCGAGCTTGCCCGGAAAGCCCAGCATCTGCGCGATTTCATCGAGCGGAGCGAAGGCGCGGGGCTGGTAGCCGGCGAGGACGTCCATCACATCGGTATGCCGCGAGTGAAAGCGGTTGAGATAGTTGTTCCAGCGAAAGCTCTGGTCATCGCCGCCCGATTCCCAGTAGCGCGGCGCGGCGACACCATGCAGCAGCGCCCGGTAGTGCAGGACGGGAAGGTCGAAGCCACCGCCGTTCCACGAGACGAGGTCGGGCGAGTAACGCTCGATGCCGCCGAAGAACCGTTCCACGAGTTCGCGCTCCGAAGAGTCCGGTTCACCCAGGGACCAGGCCCGGAACCGCTCTCCGGTGCGCAGCACCACCGCGATGGCCACGATCCGATTCAGGTGGTGGCGCATCATCTCCGTCCCCGACGCCTCCTGTTGTCGCTGGCGCATGATCCGCGCGACTTCGGCATCACCCAGGCCATCAAGCGCCAGCAGCCGGCGCCCCGACTCGACATCGGGCACGGTCTCGATATCGAAAGCGAGAACGTTCATCCCGGCTGTTCGTACTCGGGCAAGCAGCCAGGCCGCTCGCGATCAGGAAAGAGGTCTGGATGCTCGTGCCTGGACGAGCGGCCGAGCCGTTCGTACCCGGGTGAGCGGCCTGGCCGTTCGTCACGGTGCACGGCGGGGCGGTCGCGGTTCACGGCGGGGCGGTCATGGTTCGCGGCGGGACGGTCATGGTTCGCGGCGGGGCGGTCACGGTTCGCGGCGGGGCGGTCACGGTTCGCGGCGGGGCGGTCACGGTTCGCGGCGGGACGCCAGAGGCTCGGCGACTGCATCAAGACGGCGCCAGCGAAGGGAGTTTCGCGTCCTCGCAGCCGGTGCGGGCGGCGCCGTGCCCGCGGCTCGTGCCGACCTCGGTTGCGCTGCGGGAGGTTGCGGACCTCGGCATTCACGGACCGCCCGCCGCATGATCGGAGAGCATCGCGCGCAGACGCACCAGATCGTCCCACCCCTTGCGCTTCTCGAGAGGGCTGCGGAGGAAGTACGCGGGATGGTACATGGCAATGATCGGGAGGCGATCTTCCCCGTACCGATAGGTGCGGCCCCGGAGCCGACCGATCGGCTTCGTCGTCGCGAGCAGCGACTGGGCCGCCACTCGGCCCGTCGCGACCAGCAACCGCGGCGATACTGCCTCGATCTGGCGCCGGAGGTAGCCCGAGCACTGCGCAATCTCGTCCGCGTGCGGGTCGCGGTTGCGGGGCGGCCGGCACTTGACGATGTTCGCGATGTAGACATCGCCGCGCGCCAGCCCGATGGCCGCCAGCATCGCGTCGAGGAGCTTGCCGGCGCGGCCGACGAATGGCTCTCCGCGGGCGTCCTCTTCGGCGCCGGGCGCCTCCCCTATGAACATGCACGTCGCGTCCGGCGGCCCCACCCCGAACACGGTGTGCGTCCGCGTGCGGTGCAGGGCGCACTTGCGGCACTCGCGCACCTGGGCATCGGTCGATTCGAGGGCCTGCTGCGCGGTCGGCACGGCGGGATCGGTCCCGACCGCACGAGGGCTCGAAGGAGCCATCGCCACCGGCCGCGTGGACCGCTCCGCGGGCTCGGCCCCGGTCTCGGCCGGTTCGGAGGAAAGACCTGTCGGTTCCGCCGCGCGCCCGGTGCCACGCCGTACCCAGACGGGGATCCCGATCGCGTCCAGGTGTGCGCGCGAGGGATGCGGCATCCAGGCTCTCCGGAAGGTGCGGACCGGCTTCAGCCCGTGCCGATGTCGGGGGGCGAATCGCCGGCGTCCGCCGCCGGCGCGCGGCGCGCGGCGCGGCGCTTGCGCACGTTCCACAACGTGAGCACCGGCCCGGAGACGGCGTAGCCCAGCGTACCGAGAAAGAGCGCCACCGGTGGATCGATCGAGACCAGCACGAACACCACCACCACCACGAACATCGTCACGAACGGCACGCGGCCGCGCAGGTCGAAATCCTTGAAGCTGTGGAATCGCACGTTCGAGACCATCAGCCCGCCGATGGCGATGGTCATCGCGAACGCGATAACGGCGACATCTTCTCCTCGTATCTCGAACTCGGTGGCGAACCAGACCAGCGCCGCCAGCGTCACCCCGGCGGCCGGGCACGGCAGACCCTGAAAATACCGCTTGTCCGTGGTGCCGAGCTGGGTGTTGAACCTGGCGAGTCGCAAGGCGGTCGCCGCGGTGAAGAAGAAGGCGGCAACCCAGCCGAGCTTTCCCATGCCGGCGAGCGCCCACTCGTAGACGATGAGGCTCGGTGCGAGGCCGAAGCAGATGACGTCGGAAAGCGAGTCGTACTCCGCCCCGAATGCACTCTGGGTATTGGTCAATCGTGCGATCCGCCCGTCCGCCCCGTCGAGCACCATGGCGACGAAGATGGCAGCGGCGGCAGCCTCGAAGCGGCCATCGATCGCGGCCATGATCGCGTAGAACCCGGCGAACAGCGCGGCGGTGGTGAACAGGTTGGGAAGCAGGTAGATGCCGCGGCGCCGAGGGCGCGGCTCGGGGTCGACTTCCGTCATGGTGAGACATCCGTGGAAGTGGCGGCGACCGGGGCATGATAAACCGCCCGGCCCCGTTGGTCAGCCGTGACTCCCGCCGGCGCCCCGGAAGACCGCTGCGCGGCACGATCCAGGCCCCCTCTCCCACCCGGGACGTCCATTCGGGGCGATTTCGAGCGAAGTCGTATGGTCTTGACCGTCCGTCGTTTTTTCATATAGGTTGCCCGTTCGGAAGTGTGGTGTATCAGGAGCCCGCCCCGCGGGCTTTTTTTGCATTTCGGCGGGAGGTCGGTTGTGGAGCTTTCAGGGTCCCGGATCCTCATGCAGTTCCTGAAGGACGAGGGAGTGGAGTACATCTTCGGCTACCCCGGTGGGGCTGTTCTCCACATCTACGACGAGATACATTCGCAGGACGACGTCAAGCACATTCTCGTCCGCCATGAGCAGGGTGCCACCCACATGGCCGACGGCTACGCCCGGGCCACCGGCAAGCCCGGGGTGGTGCTCGTCACCTCCGGACCGGGCGCCACCAACGCGGTGACCGGAATCGCGACCGCGCACATGGACTCGGTGCCGATGGTGGTCATCACCGGCCAGGTCCCGACCCACGCGATCGGCAGCGATGCGTTCCAGGAAGTCGACTGCGTGGGCATCACCCGTCCCTGCGTGAAGCACAACTTCCTCGTGCAGGACGTGCGCGATCTCGCCGAGACCCTCAAGAAGGCGTTCTACGTTGCCACCACCGGCCGGCCGGGCCCGGTCGTGGTCGACATCCCCAAGGACGTGACCGCGCCCAATGTCAGGATTCCGTACGAGTATCCGGCCAGCGTGACAATGCGGTCCTACAACCCGGTGGTGCGGGGACATCCGCGGCAGATGAAGAAGGCTCTCGACCTGATCCTGTCCGCGCAGCGCCCGATGATCTACACCGGCGGCGGCGTGGTCCTCGACGACGCTTCGGACGAGCTCGTGCGCTTCACCCGCACGCTCGGTTATCCCATCACGAACACCCTGATGGGGCTCGGCGCGTACCCCGGGACCGATCCGCAGTTCGTCGGCATGCTGGGGATGCATGGCACATACGAGGCGAACATGGCCATGCACAACTGCGACGTGCTCATCGGAATCGGAGCCCGCTTCGACGATCGGGTCGTCGGGGAAGTGAGCAAGTTCTGCCCCCATGCGCGCATCGTCCACATCGACATCGACCCCGCCTCCATCTCGAAGACGGTCAAGGTGCACGTCCCCATCGTCGGCTCGGTCCTGAACGTGCTCCGCGAACTCAACGGGATGCTGGAGAGCACGAACCGTCGTCCGGATGCGCAGGCCCTGTCCGAGTGGTGGGACCGGATCAACCGCTGGGAATCGGTCGATTGTCTCTCGTATGACCGTTCCGACACCCTGATCAAGCCGCAGTCGGTGCTACAGAAGCTCCACGAAGTCACCGGTGGAGACGCCTACGTCACGTCGGACGTCGGGCAGCACCAGATGTGGGCGGCGCAGTTCTACCCGTTCGACAAGCCGAGGCGCTGGATCAACTCCGGCGGGCTCGGCACGATGGGCTTCGGAATGCCGGCCGCGCTCGGCGTGCAGCTCGCCTACCCGGATGCGCAGGTGGCGTGCGTCACCGGAGAGGGCAGCATCATCATGTGCATCCAGGAGCTCTCGACCGCCAAGCAGTACGATCTGCCCATCAAGGTCATCAATCTCAACAATCGCTACCTCGGCATGGTCCGGCAGTGGCAGGAGTTCATGTACGAGAACCGGGAGTCGCACTCCTATCTGGACTCCCTGCCCGATTTCGCGGCGCTGGCCGAGAGCTTCGGGCACGTGGGGATGAAGATCGAGAAGCCCGGCGACGTGGAGGGAGCGCTCCGCGAGGCGTTCGCGATGAAGGATCGGCTGGTGTTCATGGACTTCATCACCGATCCGGCCGAGAACGTCTACCCGATGATGATGGCGGGCAAGGGTCACAACGAGATGTTGCTGTCGGCGCATTCGCGACAGCGGGAGCTCGCCTGAACCCCGCCCGGAGTATCGAACCTTGCGTCACATCATCTCGATGCTGCTCGAGAACGAGCCGGGGGCCCTGAGTCGCGTGGCCGGCCTGTTCTCCGCCCGTGCCTACAACATCGAATCGCTCTCGGTCGCACCGACCGAGGACGCATCCGCATCCCGGATGACGTTGGTCACGTCGGGTTCGGACGAGATCATCGAACAGATCACCAAGCAACTGCACAAGCTCATCGACGTGGTCAAGCTCCTCGACATCACCGGGGACGCACACGTCGAGCGCGAGATCATGCTGGTCAAGGTGCGGGTGGCCGGCGGCGCCCGCGAAGAGGTCAAGCGGATCGCCGACATCTTCCGGGCGCGCATCCTCGACGTGAGCCAGTCGACGTACATCATCGAGGTCACCGGCGACGGCGCCAAGCTCGATGCCTTCATCGGAGCAATCGACCACAAGTCGGTCCTCGAAGTGGTGCGCTCCGGCGCCCTCGCCATCGTGCGCGGAGAGCGGGGGCTCCGGCTCTGACGCCAGGGCCGTTTCCGGCCGCGGATCGACAACCACGGGCGGCGGGACGGTAGGAGCCGATGGGCTCGTCGCCGCAGGCTTCTTCCGGGTTGCGCCCGTACGCCCCGGGCTCGTCCGTCCCCCCGGCCCATCACCTCAGGGAGTCTCGCCAATGCGATGCACGCAGACGCTTCTCGCGACGATGCGGGAAACCCCCGCAGAAGCGGAGATCGTCAGCCACCGGCTGATGCTGCGGGCCGGTCTGGTCCGCCTGCTCGCCTCCGGCCTCTACACCTGGCTGCCGCTCGGCGTGCGGGTGCTGCGCAAGGTCGAAGCCATCGTCCGCGAAGAGATGAACGCGGCCGGCGCCCAGGAAGTGCTGATGCCCGCCATCCAGCCCGCCGAGCTGTGGGAGGAGTCCGGGCGCTGGGGCAACTTCGGCCCGGAGCTGCTCCGCCTGCAGGACCGCCACGAGCGCGACTTCTGCGTCGGCCCGACCCACGAGGAGGTCATCACCGACATCGCGCGCCGGGAGATCCGCAGCTACAAGCAGCTCCCGGTCAACCTGTACCAGATCCAGACCAAGTTCCGCGACGAGATCCGCCCGCGGTTCGGGGTGATGCGCGCGCGCGAATTCATCATGAAGGACGCCTACTCCTTCGATCTCGACGCCGAAGGTCTCGAGCGTTCGTACCTCGTGATGCACGACGCTTACTGCCGGACGTTCGAGCGTCTCGGCCTTGACTATCGCGTGGTGGACGCCGACTCCGGAGCCATCGGTGGCAGCCGCTCGCAGGAGTTCCACGTCATCGCCGACTACGGCGAAGATGCCATCGCGTTCTCCGGCGGCGGCTTTGCCGCAAACGTGGAGCTGGTGCCGTGCCCGGCGCCGCGCGAGACACACCCCGCGCCGGCGGCGGATCTCGCCACCGTCGACACCCCCGGAGTCGACACCATCGCAGAACTGGCCGAGTTCCTGAAGGTTCCCGCCGAGCGCTGCGTGAAGACGCTCCTCGTCGAGGGCGAGGACGGGGGCCTCGTCGCGCTCGTCCTGCGTGGCGACCACGACCTCAACCCGATCAAGGCGGAGCGCGCCGAGGGCGTGCGGGCGCCGCTCACCTTCGCCCGGCCCGAACGCATACGCGAGGTCATCGGATGCGACCCGGGATCGCTCGGGCCGGTCGGCGCGGACGTGTCGGTGGTCGCAGACGCCTCGGCCGCGACGCTGGCCGACTTCGTGTGCGGCGCCAACCGCGACGGCGTGCATCTGACCGGCGTGAACTGGGGCCGGGACGCGCCGGAGCCGATGGTGGCCGATCTCCGCAACGCCGTCGACGGTGACCCGAGCCCGGACGGTTCCGGGCCGCTCACCGTTCGCCGGGGCATCGAGGTCGGGCACATCTTCCAGCTCGGCGACAAGTACAGCGAGTCGATGGACGCGGTGGTCCTCGACGACGGGGGACGCGCCATCCACCTGGTGATGGGCTGCTACGGTATCGGGGTGACCCGCGTGGTCGCGGCCGCCATCGAACAGAACCACGACGAGAAGGGAATCGTCTGGCCGATCGCCATTGCGCCGTTTCATGCCGCGCTGCTGCCGATGAACATGCACAAGTCGGTGCGGCTGCGCGAAGCGGCCGAGAAGCTCTACGCAGACCTGACCGCGGCGGGGGTCGAGGTGCTGTTCGATGACCGGCAGGTGCGCCCCGGGGTGATGTTCGCGGACTCGGAGCTGATCGGCATTCCCTGGCGCATCGTCATCGGGGACCGCGGGCTCGACGCCGGTACCGTTGAGTTCCGCCACCGGCGGGACGCCGCGAGCACCGACATCGCGCTGGAGGATGTCGTGGCGCACCTGCGGGGGCTCGTGCCGTGAGACTCCGACCGGAGTCGATGATCCTCGGGGCGGCTTGCGCCCCTGTCTTACCGGTACTTTTCGACGCGGGGGACCATCGACCGGTGCCCGGCGCGCCATCAATCGGATTTTTCGAATAGCTCCGGGTCCCGTATCCCGGCCCGGATTCCCGGCGACGGAGCCGGTTCAGGAGGGACATGACGATGCGGGACATTCTGGTGCTCTACGACAGCCGACACGGAAACGTGGCCCACATGGCGCGTTGCGTGGCCCGCGGCGTGGAGCGGGCGGACGGCATGCAGGCGTGCGTGCGCACCGTCGCTCCCGTCTCCGCCACCTGCGAAGCGGTCGATCCTCCGGTCCCGAACTCCGGACCTCCCTACGCGACCCTCGACGACCTCGAACGGTGCGCCGGGCTCGCACTCGGCAGTCCGACCCGGTTCGGAAACATGACCGCGGCGATGAAGCACTTCATCGACTCCACATCGGCGCTGTGGCTATCCGGAAAGCTCGTCGGCAAGCCGGCCGCGGTGTTCACGTCGACATCCTCGATGCATGGCGGGCAGGAGACAACGCTGGTGTCGATGATGCTGCCGCTCCTGCACCACGGAATGGTGATCTGCGGTCTGCCCTACAGCGAGCCCGAACTTGCGCGCACCCGCAGCGGAGGTACGCCCTACGGCGCATCGCACCTTGCCGGCCCGGACAGCGCGCGCGCTGCGGATGCCGACGAGGAACGCCTCTGTGTGGCTCTCGGGCATCGGCTGGCGGAAATTGCCCGGCGACTGGCCACTGCGGAGGGATGAGACGGGCCGGACCGCCCCGAGCGACACGGGAGACCCGCTTGCCTCATTCAACCGTTTCCATGAGATCCCGCACGAAGGGCACGGTGAGTCGGCGCTGGTGCGCCATGGAGTGGTAGTCGAGGCGGTCGAGCAAAGCGACGAGGCTCCTCATGTCCCGGCGGTGCCGGGTCAGCACGTAGTCGAGAACCTCGTCCGGGATGTCGATACCGCGTCCGCTTGCGTGCCGGCGAAGCGCTCTGACCCGGCTCTCGTCGTCGAGTTCGCGCAGGCGATAGACGGTCGCCGCACTCAGTCTGGATTGCAGGTCGGCAAGCGCAAACGGAATTCTCGCCGGCGACGCACGAGCACTGACGAGCACTCGGGCTCTCGCGGATGCGGATGCCTCCATCAGCGCGAGCAGCGCCTCCTCCCAACCGCGATCGCCCGCGACCGCGTCGATATCGTCGATGCACAGCAGCCCGCTCCGCCCGAGTCCGTGCACCGCATCGACGCCCTGCGTGCACCACTCGCGCATCGGCACGAACGCCACCGCACCGCCACCGGCGCTCGCCGTTGCGCAGGCCGCTGCCAGCAAATGGGTCTTCCCGGTACCGGAGTCGCCTGCGATCAGCACTCGCTGCGGCGTCCTGTCGGTGGCAATCCCCCACACCGCGTCCACCAGCTCCGCGTTGTCCGGTGTCACCTCGAAGTCCCCGAACCGCCGCCCCCCCGCCAGCCCGAGGCGCAGGGGAAGTTGCGCCGCCGCGTTCACACTGCCCGCCACTTCGCTGCGGGCGGCCCGGCCCGATGGCCGTGGCGGGTCACGGCAGCAGCCGAAGCGCCAGGGCGCCGTCCACACCACCCGCGTCCTCGGCCAGCGTCGACTCCAGCGCGATCAGCTCGCGCAGCCCCGCCACGCCCGTGCGCAGCTTCAACCCGAGCCGCATGCGCCCCGAGACCACGGCAAGCACGTCGACCGATTCCACCTCGCCGAGCGATTCCAGATACCGCACCGTGCGCACATACGCCGCGAAGTCGTGCACGCCGCTCACGGATACCGCGATCGCCGTCCCACCCGTCTCCGGCGCCGCCACGCTGGTGTAGTGGAAGGCGAGTGCGTCGATCGCCTTCTGGAAACCTTCGTCGATGACGAGACCGAGCACGTCACCATGGGTCGTCCATCGCTGCGCCGCACCGGGAAGCAGCAGCGACCACCGCGCTTCCCAGAGCACTCCGCGCTCGATCCTCGCGAGCAGGATACTGCCGGGCCGATACCGCTCGGAGGCGGCGCGGATCCGCTCCTCCGACTCGGCCCAGAGTTCGGGCGCTCCGGCCAGGGTCAAATCCTGAAGGTCCAGCAGGGGCAGGATCATCGATACACCCCGTGACGCCGCGCCGTGTCGCAGAACCTCAACCGTCGCCTCGGAGCCCTCCGATCCGGCGATCAGCATCGGCCCGTCGCTCTGCGTCGCGAGCCACACCAGGACGGGCGGACGGGGGCGGCTCCATACCGCCAGCCCCGCCTCGCGCAGAAGCCTCCCGACGGCCTCCTCGTCGAACCGCGCCCACAGGCGCGGCTTGCGCGCGCTGGCCTCCCCGAGCCCCGCCTCCGCGGTGCGCAACTGGTACTGCTGCACGAACGCCTGCGCATTCTCGATCAGCGAATCGATTGAAGTGCCATCCGCCAACCCCCGCCGGCCCGTCACCTTCACGATCACCTGGCGCAGCGCCTGGCGGAATGCGTCGTCCCGGCTCTGCGCGTCCTGATCGGACCACGGCACCTCGGCCTCGTGCAGGGCGGTCTCGGCGCGCGCTCCCGGACCGCTCGCCACCACCGCAATAAAGAGCAGCATGGCCAGCCCGGAAATCCGACCGATTCGCGAAGCGAGGGCGCGGGTCATGTCGTTGGCTCGCGGGAAACGGCCGCGCGGGCCGCGCGGCATCGTCGTTCGACGCTATGGGAAGCGCCGACGGCAAGTCAAGCCGGGTGGGGCCGGGCCCGAGCATCCACCCGCCAGCGCACCGGAGAAGCCTTGGCCACCCACGAATCAAGTACCATCGCGGATCTCATGAACCGTGCGCCGCAAACCGGACTGAGCTACCGCGATGTCGGCGTCGACATCGATCGCGGCCACGATCTGGTCACGCGGATTGGCGCGCTCGCGCGCGGCACCCGACGCGAGGGGGTCATCGCCGGGCTCGGCGGCTTCGGCGCGCTGTTCGAACCGCCCCTGCACCGCTACCGGCAACCCGTGCTTGTCTCCGGCACCGACGGCGTCGGCACGAAGCTGAAGCTCGCGATCGGTCACGACCGACACGACACGATCGGCATCGATCTGGTGGCGATGTGCGTGAACGACATTGTCACGCTCGGGGCGGAGCCGATGTTCTTCCTCGACTACTTCGCCACCGGTCGCCTCGACGTGGATGTCGCCGAGCGGGTCGTCGCCGGTATCGCCCGCGGGTGCGCGATGTCCGGGGCCGCGCTCGTGGGGGGAGAAACGGCCGAAATGCCGGGGATGTACGCCGACGGCGAGTACGACCTCGCCGGCTTCTGCGTCGGCATCGTGGAGCGCGATGCGATCATCGACGGTGCCCGCGTGGTACCGGGAGACGAAGTGGTGGCGATCGCGTCGAGCGGCCCTCATTCGAACGGCTACTCGCTGATCCGCCGAGTGCTCGATGCAAGCGGTGACGACCCGGAACGGCAGGTGGACGAGGCCCGCCTTGTCGACGCGCTCCTCGCTCCGACCCGGATCTACGCGAAAAGCGTGCTCGCGCTCGCCGGAAGCAGCGACGTGCACGCGATCGCGCACGTCACCGGCGGCGGCATCCCGGAGAACCTGCCGCGGGTCCTGCCACGGGGTACGCGCGCGAGGATCGACGCGTCGAGCTGGCGCCGGCCGGCGGTGTTCGACTGGATCCGGGAGGCCGGAGGCATGGCCGAAGACGAGATGTGGCGAACTTTCAACTGCGGGGTCGGGATGCTGCTGGTGGTCGCGCCTGGCACGGCTCCCGGCATCGTGAACGCGCTCGAGGTGAATGGCGAGCGCGCATGGGTGGCCGGGCGGATCGATGAGGGCGAAGGCGCGCCCGCGGCGCACATCGAGTGACGCGTGGGCCGGTGAACTCGGAACTCGGGCCGGAATTCAGGATCGTGGTGCTGATCTCGGGTCGCGGCACGAACCTCGCCGCGGTCATCGACGCCATCGCCGCCGGCACCTTGCCGGCCGAGATCGCAGCCATCGTCAGCAACGAGCCACACGCGTCCGGCATCGAACTGGCGCGACACGCCGGACATGAAGTGACCATCGTGCCCCATCGCGGCTTCCCCGACCGCGAGCATTTCGAGGCGGCGCTGGCCGCGGCGATCGATCGGCACCATCCGGACCTGGTGGTGCTCGCCGGATTCATGCGCATCCTCACCAGCGGATTCGTGCGGCGCTACCGGGGTCGGCTCGTCAACATCCACCCTTCCCTGCTGCCCGAACTTCCCGGGCTGGATACCCATGCGCGGGCGATCGCGGCCGGCGCCAAGGTTCACGGAGCAACGGTCCACTTCGTGACCGGAGAGCTCGATGGCGGCCCGATCATCGCGCAGGCGCGGGTTCCGGTCCTTGACGGTGACGACCCCGACACCCTCGCCGCCAGGGTGCTGGAACGCGAGCACGTGCTCCTGCCGCGCACACTCGCCTGGTTCGCGGCGCGGCGAGTGCGCCTCGACGGAGACCGCGTACTCATTGACGACATTCCCGCGCCTTCTCACCTCCCTGGATCATCGGTGGAGTCATCGCCGGCGGAGCCTTCACCGGCGGAACCCTTGCCGGACTGAACGGAGCCGGAGGCCGACGCTCCCGACGCGCCGGCGGCGGCACGACCCGCCGAAGTCAGGATCCCACGCAGGATGTTGATCTCGGCCCGGTCCGGCTCGGCCCGGCTGAACAGGCGTCGCAACCGCCGCATCAGAAGTTTCGGCGCGACCGGGTCCAGGTATCCGATGCGCACCAGCGTCTCTTCCAGATGACGGTAGAACCCTTCCAGCTCTCTGGCCGTCGCGGCCGGAGACTGCGCCGGGGCCGCCGCGACTCCGGTGCCGCCGGCCTCGGTCCGCAATTCGTAGGCCACGATCTGCACTGCGGCGGCAACGTTGAGAGAGCTGAAGTGCGCGGCGGCGGGGATCCGGATCAGCGCATGGCAACGGTCGAGCTCCGCGTTGGTGAGGCCGGCACTCTCGCGGCCGAACAGTACCGCGACGGGCGCTCGGGCCGACTGGTCAACGGCACGGCGCGCCGCCTCGCGCGGATCGATCACCGGCCACTCGATACGCCGCACCCGCGCCGTGGTCCCCAGCACGAGACCGCAGTCGGCCACCGCCTCTCCCACCGAGCCGATCACCCGAGCCGCGTGCAGGACATCATCGGCGCCCGCCGCCCGGGCGGTGGCCTCGGCGCTCGGAAAGCGGGCGGGGGCCACCAGGCGGAGGTGCTCGATCCCCATCGCCTTCATGGCGCGAGCCGCGGCGCCGATGTTTCCCGGGTGGGTCGGCTCGACCAGGACGATGCGCACACCTTGCAGTGGATTTGCGGAGGTCATTTCCCCGGTATCGGACACTGGAACCCTCGATTTGCGGTAGTGGTGATCATCGACGAGTCGACACGGCTCGAACCGACGAGCGTCGCGTCACGAGTGACATGCCGCGCATGTCGTGGCCTCTTCGCGTTCAGGCCATTTCGCCCGTACCCGGCGCGGAAGACAAGAGCCGGTGGTGGTGAGAACCGCAGGCTGGCCCGTACAATGCCGACCCTCGCTCACCTAGTCCGGCTCACCAGTCCGGCCCGCCGATCCACCCGAACCCGTGTCCAGCCACCCGCTTTTGAATATCGCCGTGCGTGCCGCCCGGGAGGCGGGGAACGTCATCGCCCGCAACATCGACCGCTTCGACGCGTTCACGGTATCGGAGAAGGCAGTTAACGAATTCGTCACCGATATCGATCGGATGGCGGAGCGGCGGATCATCGACACTATCCGCCGGAGCCACCCCGGCCATGCCTTCCTGGCCGAGGAAAGCGGCACCCACGGGCGCAGCGACTTCGAGTGGATCGTCGATCCGCTCGACGGCACCGCGAACTTCATTCGCGGGTTTCCCCACGTCGCGGTGTCGATCGGGATGCGCCATCGGGGCCGGATGGAGCACGGAGTCGTCTTCGATCCGCTGCGGCAGGAGCTGTTCACGGCCTCTCGCGGCTCGGGAGCGCGGGTGAACGAACGCCGAATCCGAGTCACCTCGAAGAGCAACCTGAAGGGCGCGCTCCTCGGCGGTGGATTCGTGACCCGCGAAATCGACCGGATCGAATCGCATCTCGCGGCCCTGAGGGTCTGGCTCTCGAACCTGGCGCAAGTCAGACGCACCGGATCCGCCGCCCTGGACCTCGCCTACGTGGCGGCCGGACGCCTCGACGGGTTCTGGGAGGTCGGTCTCAACCCCTGGGACCTAGCCGCCGGCGTCTTGCTCGTGCAGGAGGCGGGCGGGATGGTGACCGAGCCGGGCGGCGGTGACGATTACCTCCGGTCCGGCGACGTGGTCGCCGCCAACCCGAAGATGCTGCGCACGATGCTGCGCACGATGAAACCGCCGCTCAGCGCTCCGGCAGATACTGCGGCGGTACGTCCCCGGTGACCGTCCAACGCATGGCTCCGGCGGCGCAGGCACCGGTGTAGACGATCTGCCGGCCGTCATCGATCACCCCGTCGATGGCGCGCAAGGTGACGGTCACCATCGCTTCGGCCGAGTCGCGTCCCGCCGCATCGACGTTGCTCGTGTATTCCCCGGAGTAGACGGACCCGGGTTCGAGACCGAGCGACCCGTGGTCCGCCCCCGCCAGTTCACCCCTCGAGCATGCGATGCCGAGTGCGGCCCGGGCCGGATTCGCGAGTTCCACCGCCTCGCGCACCTTCTCCCGCACCATGAAGTCCTGAACGGCGGGAAGCGCAACAGACACCAGAATGCCGATGATCGCCACCACGATCATCATCTCGATGATGGTGAGACCTCGTTGCGCGTATCTCGTCATGAATCGTGCCCGCTTCGCCGCAATCGACGCACCCGCCCGCCGCCGGATGACGAGGATTGGCCGCGAAAGCCCCCGGGATTCACCCGAACCGTGCCGAGTTCGCCGGGGCGGACCAATACTAACCTCGTTCCACGCGACTCATGGAATCCTCTTCGCGCCCGCAACAGCCTGCGGCAGCCGTGACTTGGCAAGAAATGCGGGCTAGTCTTGCCGCTGCGCGCAGCGGCAAGACCCGCGACAGGAAGAAGCACGCCCGATGAACCTCCACGAGTTTCAGTCGAAGGACCTCCTGGCGAGCTACGGGATCCCGGTACCCCCGGGCCGGGCGGCGACCAGCGCGGCCGCAGCGCGGGCAGCGGCGGCGGCGCTCGGGGGAGACGCATGGATGGTCAAGGCCCAGGTCCACGCAGGCGGGCGCGGAAAGGCCGGGGGGGTGAAGCGAGCGGGCTCCCTCGACGAAGTCTCCGCCCTGGCCGCACAGATGCTGGGCACGCGGCTGGTGACGAAGCAGACGACGGCCGAGGGCCAACCGGTCTCTACCATCCTGGTCGAATCGACCTCCGACATCGAGCGCGAGTTCTATCTGAGCCTGCTGGTCGATCGGGGCCAGCGCCGGATCGCGATCATGGCATCAGCGGCCGGAGGCATGGACATCGAGGAAGTGGCGGCAACCGACCCCGGGAAGATCGTCACCGAGCTCCTCGATCCCGCTGCCGGACTCCAGCCATTCCAGGTGCGACGGGTCGGATTCGCGCTCGGGCTGGACTCCGGGGAGCGCAAGCAGCTCGCCGGCATTCTCGACGGGCTGGTGCGACTGTTCGTGGAGAAGGACCTGGGGATGCTGGAGCTGAATCCCCTCGTCATCACCGCATCGAACGCGCTGCTCGCGCTCGATGCGAAGATCAGCATCGACGACAACGCGCTGTTCCGGCACCCGGATCTGCGCGAGTTCGACGACCCATCGCAGCACGACGAGAAGGAGGTGCGGGCCAGGCGCTTCGACCTGAACTACATCACCCTCGACGGCAACATCGCGTGCATGGTCAATGGCGCCGGACTGGCCATGGGAACGATGGACATCATCAAGCTCCACGGGGGAGAACCCGCGAACTTTCTCGATGTCGGCGGCGGGACGGATGCGGAGAAGGTCAGCGAGGCGTTCAAGCTCGTTACCAGCGACTCGAGCGTGAGGGCGATACTCGTGAACATCTTCGGAGGAATCGTCCGTTGCGACCTGATTGCGGAGGGAATCATCAGGGCGGTGCGCGAGACCGGGGTCGAAATCCCCGTCGTGGTGCGCCTTGAGGGGACGAACGTCGAGCGCGGCCGCGAACTCCTGGCCGAGAGTGGCCTTGCCGTGATTCCGGCCGAATCGCTTGCCGATGCGGCCGAGAAGGCGGTCGCCGCGGCGAGTTGACGCCGCCGTACCCCCCCACCCCCTCACCACCATTCGATCCGGACGCGACACTCCATGAGCATACTGGTCGACGAGCAAACGCGGGTCATCTGCCAGGGATTCACCGGACGGCAGGGAACATTCCACTCCGAACAGGCGATTGCGTACGGAACGAACCTCGTGGGGGGGGTCACCCCGGGACGGGGCGGCGCCGAGCATCTGGGAAGGCCGGTGTTCGACACCGTGTACGACGCGGTGCGTGAAACCGGCGCCGATGCGAGCATGATCTACGTCCCGGCGGCGTTCGCCGCAGACGCCATCCTCGAGGCAGCGGCGGCGGGGGTGCGTGTCATTGCCTGCATTACCGAAGGCATTCCTGTGCTCGACATGCTGAAGGTCAGGGCTGCGCTCGCCCGGTATCCCGATACCCGGCTGATCGGACCGAACTGTCCCGGCATCATCACGCCGGGGGCATGCAAGATGGGAATCATGCCGGGTCACATTCACGCGAAGGGCTGTGTCGGGATCGTTTCGCGATCCGGGACCCTCACCTACGAGGCCGTGCACCAGACCACAGCCTGCGGGCTCGGGCAGAGCACCTGCATCGGCATCGGGGGCGATCCGATTCACGGCATGAGCTTCATCGACTGCCTGCGCCGGTTCGAGTCGGACCCCGACACCCGGGGAATCGTGATGGTGGGCGAAATCGGCGGGAACGCGGAAGAGGATGCGGCCCGGTTCATCGCCGCCGAGGTCTCCAAACCGGTCGTGGCCTACATCGCGGGGGTCACCGCACCCCCCGGACGGCGCATGGGTCACGCCGGCGCGATCATCTCCGGAGGACAGGGAACGGCCGAGGCGAAGTACGAGGCGCTGGACGCCGCCGGTGTGCGCACGGTGAGATCCGCGGCCGGGATCGGGGCCGCGATACGCGCCTTGGTCGATGCATGACCGCAAGCCGGGCGACCGGGGCCATCCGCCATCAGCCCCGTCGGGGTCGACGAAGAACCTCGCGCTGACGTCATCGGCCCGGCTCGTCCGGCCCCGCATGGTCCGGATAGTTCAGCCTCAGCACCCGGGCCGCATCGGCGGAGAGGTCATCCAGCTCCAGCCTCCGGTACGCGAGCGCCAGAACCGCGAGCGCATCGGCCACCGCCGGCGTACCCTGGAAGTTCTCGATCACGTAGCGCGCCCGGTTCGCCGCCGCGAGCCAGGCTTCGCGTTTCACGTACCAGCGCGCCACGTGGATCTCGTGCATGGCCAGGAGGTTCTTCAGATACACCATCCGCTGCCGCGAATCCTCGCCGTAACGGCTCTCGGGGAACCGCTGGACCAGCTCTTCGAACGCACGAAAGGACTGCAGGGCCGTACCCGCATCGTGCTGCGACAGATCCTTGGTGATGAAGCGGTCCAGCAGGGACTTCCCCTGCTCGAAACGCACGAGCCCCTTCAGGTAGTAGGCATAATCGACGTTCGGGTGGCGCGGATGAAGCTTGATGAACCGATCCGCGGCGGCAAGCGCCTCGGATGGGTTGTCGGACTTGTAGTAGGCGTAAATGAGATCGAGCTGGGCCTGCATCGCCAGCGGGCCGAACGGGTATCTGACCTCGAGCTTGTCGTAGTAGTCGGTCGCCTCTTCGTACGCACCACGGTCCAGGTTGCTCTTCGCAGTGTCGTAGAGACGCTGCGCGGACCAGTCCCTGGTCGGGTCCGACTCCTCGCCCAGCAGGCCGCACCCGGCGGACGCGGCCGCGGCGATCAGCACAAGGATGAGATGCGCGAGCCGAATCATCCCGGAAGGTTAGCCCGCATTTCTCACCAAGTCACGGCTGCGGACGCGGTCTCGCCGGCCCTTCCCGTCGCGGCAGTCCTTGCGGTGATTCCGCGCCGCTTCGGCAAGGCTCGGCGAGACCGCCGGTGACGGAGCATATCCGACTCGATGGAGTCGTCCCCGACGGACTGTCCGGGCTGAGAGCCGACCAGGCGCTCGCACGCATCTTTCCGCAGTATTCGCGGACACGCATTCAGGAGTGGATCCGGACCGGCGCCGCAACGCTCGACGGAGCCGCCGCCCGGACCAGGGATCGGGTGGTCGGTGGCGAACGTGTCAGCGTGCGCCGCGATGTCGAGGGCGACGAGGCGTCGGCTGCACAGGCAGGGCCACTCGTCGTTCTTCACCAGGATCCGGCTCTGCTGGTGCTCGACAAACCCCCCGGCCTGGTGGTGCACCCCGGTGCGGGCAATCGCGACGGAACCCTTCTCAACCGGCTGCTCGCCCACGACCCCGGGTTACGGGCAGTTCCACGCGCCGGCCTCGTTCATCGGCTGGACAAGAACACCTCCGGCCTCATGCTCGTCGCCCGCTCCCTTGCCGCGCACACGCGGCTCGTGGCTCAGATCAGGGCTCGCGAGGTGGAACGGGTCTACGAGGCCGTGGTGGCCGGAGCACCGTCGGGGCGCGGGACGGTGGAGGCGCCGATCGGACGCGACCGCAGGCGCCGAACCCGCATGGCGGTGGAAACGGGCGGCAAGCATGCGCTCACCCGCTGGCGGGTCATCGAGCGGTACCGGCATCACGCCCGGCTCGAGGTCACGCTCGAGACGGGAAGAACGCATCAAATCCGCGTGCATCTCACCCATGTCGGCCATCCGATCGTCGGCGACCCGACCTACGGAAGACGCCGCCCGCGCGGTCGCGACGCCGGCGCCCCGGATGCGGTTTCGACGTTCGCTCGTCAGGCCCTCCATGCCCGGCGGCTGTCGCTCAGCCACCCGACATCCGGCCGCGCGCTCGAGATCGAGAGTGAGCTCGCTCTGGACATGGCAAGGCTCGTCCAGGCGCTCCGCGCCGAGGGCGCCGAAACCCCATGACCACGACCGCTCCCGAGTGGATCGGCGCGGACTGGCCGGCGCCACCCGGCGTGTGTGCGCTCACCACAACGCGCCGGGGCGGAGAAAGCCGGGTTCCGTACGCATCGCTGAATCTCGGCGTCGGGACCGGCGACGCACCCGCCACGGTGGCCCGCAATCGTGCCCGTTTGCGGTCGGCGCTCGGGTTCGCGCACGAACCATGCTGGCTGGAGCAGGTGCATGGCTCGAACGTGGTACGCGCGGCGCGCTACCACGAGGCGCCAAGGGCGGACGCCAGTGTCGGAGAGCCCGGCTCGCCGCCGTGCGCGGTGCTGACTGCGGACTGCCTGCCCGTGGTGCTCTGCGACACATCCGGCACCCGAATCGGCGTCGTACATGCCGGATGGCGCGGCCTTGCGAACGGAGCCATCGCGCGCTGCGTCGAGTGCATGGACCGCCCGGGCGGCGCACTGCTCGCCTGGCTCGGTCCCGCCATCGGTCAGCATTCGTACGAGATCGGTCGGGAAGTGCGCGACGCATGTCTCGCCGGCGCGCCCGGCGCCGAATCCGCATTCGCGCCGTCACCGGCGCGCAAGGACCGTTGGCTGGCGGATCTGCATGCGATCGCGAAATCCCAGCTCGAATCGCTGGGGGTTCTGCGCATCCACGGCGGCGGATTCTGCACCTACCGTGACCGATCCCGGTTCTTCTCGCACCGCCGTGACGGCACCACGGGACGTTTCGCGACCCTTGCGTGGATTCGCTGAATCGAGCCCCCGAAAATCACCGGCCCGAGGACATGGGTCCGTTCAACCCAACGCCTGCGAGGCGAACGTTTCGGGTCTGTTTTTTCAGGCGCTCTCCGCTTGATTCCGGTCCTGACAGCCGCATCTACCCGGTACCGACACCCACCGCACGGACTTGAAACCCGCGCCGCAGGCCGCGGGCTCGACGAAGGCAGCTCCCAATGAGAACGGACAAGCTCACGACCAGGTTCCAGATGGCGCTCGCGGACGCCCAGAGTCTCGCAATCGGTCAGGATCACCAGTTCCTCGATCCGGTGCACGTGATGACGGCCCTGCTCGACCAGCAGGGCGCCACCGTGCGTCACCTCCTCACCCGGGCCGGGACGAAAGTGAATGCGCTTCGCTCACAGCTCGGTATCGCGCTCGACTCGCTGCCTCGAGTCGAGGGAGTCGCCGGCGACATTCAGATCTCCAGCGATCTGGCGCGCCACCTCAACCTTTGCGACAAGCTCGCCCAGAAGCGCAAGGACCGGTTCGTGTCGAGCGAGCTGTTCCCGCTCGCCGGCCTCGAAGCCGGGGGCCGGTTGGCCGATCTGCTGCTGGGCAACGGCGCCTCGAAGGAATCGATCATACAGGCGATCGATGCGATCCGCGGCGGCGAAACGGTGACCGACGCGGACGCGGAAGAGCACCGCCAGGCGCTAGAGAAGTTCACCATCGATCTGACAGAGCGGGCCGAGCAGGGCAAGCTCGACCCGGTAATCGGACGCGACGACGAGATTCGGCGCGCCATCCAGGTATTGCAGCGGCGAACCAAGAACAACCCGGTGCTGATCGGTGAGCCCGGGGTCGGAAAGACGGCGATCGCCGAAGGACTGGCGCAGCGGATCGTCAACGCCGAAGTCCCGGAGGGTCTCAAGGACAAACGCCTCCTGGCTCTGGACATGGGTTCGCTGATTGCCGGAGCGAAGTACCGGGGCGAGTTCGAGGAGCGGATGAAATCCGTGCTCAACGATCTCGCGAAGCAGCAGGGCCGGATCATCCTGTTCATCGACGAGATCCACACCCTGGTCGGAGCCGGCAAGGCGGAAGGCGCGATGGACGCGGGAAACATGCTCAAGCCCGCGCTCGCGCGGGGCGAACTGCACTGCGTCGGCGCCACCACCCTCGATGAGCACCGGCGCTACATCGAGAAGGACGCGGCGCTGGAGCGGCGCTTCCAGAAGGTGCTGGTGGACGAGCCCACCGTCGAGGACACCATCGCGATCCTGCGGGGCATCAAGGAGCGCTACGAGGTCCACCACGGAGTGGACATCACCGACCCCGCGATCGTCGCCGCTGCGGCCCTGTCCCACCGGTACATCTCGGATCGGCAGCTTCCCGACAAGGCGATCGATCTCGTGGACGAGGCGGCGAGCCGGATACGGATGGAAATCGACTCCAAGCCCGAGGCCATGGATCGGCTGGAACGGCGCCTGATCCAGCTCAAGATCGAACGCGAAGCGCTCGGCAAGGAAAGCGACGATGCCTCCCACGAACGGCTTGCCCGACTGGAGTCGGAGATTGTCACGGCGGAGCGCGAATTCTCCGATCTCGATGATATCTGGAAGGCGGAGAAGGCCGAAGTCCAGGGCGTTCAGCACGTCAAGGAGGCGCTGGAGCGGGCACGGACGGAGCTGGAGACGGCGCAGCGCGGCGGCGATCTCGCACGCATGGCCGAGCTTCAGTACGGACGCATCCCGGAGCTCGAGAAGCAGATCGAGCGGGCCGGTCATACCGGAACCCGGGAGATGCGGCTACTCCGCCACTCCGTGACCGAGGACGAAATCGCCGGCATCGTATCGAAGTGGACCGGGATTCCCGTCGCCAGGATGCTTCAGGGAGAACGGGAGAAGTTGCTGCGCATGGAGGATGCACTGCACCTGCGAGTGGTCGGCCAGAACGAGGCGATCGCAGCCACCTCCAACGCGATACGTCGGGCACGCGCCGGACTCTCCGATCCGCGCCGACCCAACGGCTCGTTTCTGTTTCTCGGCCCTACGGGAGTCGGCAAGACCGAACTCACCCGGGCGCTCGCGGAGTTCCTCTTCGACACCGAAGACGCAATGGTCCGGATCGACATGTCCGAGTTCATGGAGAAGCACTCCGTCGCGCGTCTCATCGGCGCCCCGCCCGGATACGTCGGATTCGAGGAAGGCGGACAACTGACGGAGGCGGTGCGACGCCGCCCCTACTCGGTGGTGTTGCTCGATGAAATCGAGAAGGCCCACCCCGATGTCTTCAATGTACTCCTCCAGGTGCTGGAAGACGGACGGCTGACGGACGGACACGGACGCACCGTGGACTTCCGCAACTGCGTTGTGGTGATGACGTCGAACCTCGGATCGCATGCGGTTCGCGAGCTTGGGCAGGACAACGACCCGGGTACAACTCGGGACGCGATTCGGAACGCGGTCATGGCCAGCGTGACCGAGCACTTCCGGCCCGAGTTCATCAATCGAATCGATGACATCGTGGTGTTCCACCCCCTCGACGCCGCCCAGATACAAGCGATTGCGCGGATCCAGCTTGAGGGACTCACCCGACGCATGGCGGAGCAACACCTTGCTCTCGACATATCGGATGCCGCGGTGACGTTGCTCGGCGAGACCGGGTTCGATCCGGTCTACGGGGCCCGTCCGCTGAAGCGCGCGATCCAGCAACGCCTGGAGAATCCGCTGGCCGAAGCGGTGCTCGCCGGTGATTTCTCGCCCGGCGACACCGTGGTGGTAAACGCCACCGCCGGGAAGCTCACGCTCGCGGCCCGATCCACGCGAGCCGCCGCCTGAGCGCTCGGCGCGATGACGGGCCCTGAGGCGTTCGTCGTCGCGATGGCTCTGGTGGGCCTGGCGGTCGGAAGCTTCATCAACGTGGCGGCCAGCCGGATTCCACGCATGATGGAGGCCGCGTGGCGCGACGAATGCATGGAGATCATGAACGGGCGGGCGCGGGTGCGAAGATCTCCGGGATTCGACCTGATACATCCGCCCTCGGCCTGTCCGGCATGCGGCCATCTGATCTCCGCTCCGGAGAACATTCCAGTCCTGAGTTACGTCATGCTCGGCGGCCGCTGCTCCGCATGCCGGTGGCGGATTCCGGCTCGATATCCGACCGTCGAGATATTCGCAGCCCTCGCGGCGGGCGCCGCCGCGTTGCACTTCGGCTTCGGAATTGCGGCGGCAGGCGCGTGCCTGCTCGGATGGGGGCTGCTCGCGGCAAGTACCATCGACTTCGAGACCCGGCTCCTACCCGATTCCATCACGCTGCCGCTGCTGTGGTCGGGCCTCGCCTTCAACGTGCCCGGCACGTTCGCGCCACTCGGCGACTGCGTCGTGGGGGCGATGGCCGGTTATGGCGTCCTCTGGGCCGTCCACCATGGGTTCAGGCTTGCAACCGGTCGCGAGGGGATGGGCTACGGCGACTTCAAGCTGCTTGCGTCGCTCGGGGCATGGCTCGGATGGCAGGCGCTCCCCGCCATTGTGCTGATCGCGTCGCTGGCGAGCGCAACCACTGGTATCGCGCTGGCTGCGCGCGGCCGGGTGTCGCTCGATTCGCAGCTCCCCTTCGGCCCGTTCCTCGCCGTCGCCGGGCTGCTCATGCTCTACTGCGGCGACCTCATCACCTCGGTGTGGTACGGATTCATGACCCAAACGCCATGATGCAGCGCCCCATGATCGTTGCTCTCACCGGGGGTCTGGCCTCCGGCAAGAGTTCGGTCGCGCGGATGTTCGAGGCGCTCGGCGTCCCGGTAATCGACGCAGATGTCGTCACCCGCCAGCTCGTGGAGCCCGGTGCGCCCGCGCTTGCAGAAATCGTGGACGCCTTCGGAGACGGCGTGCTCGACGGGCACGGGCGTCTCGACCGCGCCCGAATGCGCGAGCGGGTGTTCCACAACGATGCAGAGAGGATCAAGCTCGAATCGATCCTGCACCCGAAAGTCAGCGAGGTGATGCAGGCGTTCGCATCGGCGTGCGACGCACCCTACGTCCTGTTCGTGATTCCTCTGCTGGTGGAAACCGATCAGGCCGGGAAGATGGACCGAGTCATCGTCGTGGACGCACCGCGCGCGCTCCGGTCGACGCGTGCGGTGGCGCGCGACGGCACTCGCCCGGAGACGATTGCCGCCATCATCGACAGTCAGGCGACCCGGGCGGATCGGCTTCTGGTCGCGGACGCGGTCATTGAGAACAGCGAGGATCTGGCAACCCTGCGCGAACGCGTCAACACGGAGCACCGACAGTGCCTTGCGCTTGCGGATGCGTTGAATTCAATGGAAGATTCGCGCAACGGCCGGGAGCGGACTGGCCCGACCGAGAATGCATGATGCAGGACTCCACGCCCGCCCTCGTCGTCTATGAGCAACCGCTGAGCGAGCGGATCCGAACCTTCCTTCGACTCGAGTTTCTCTTCCGCCGCGGCCGGTATCTGCTCCAGCAGGAATCTCCCTGGGCCAGCCGCCTGACCTTCGAGGTCATCATCGACGTGATGGCGGTACTGGGTCGCGCGGATCTCAAGAAGGAAATCATCAAGGAACTCGAACGCCACTCGGCGACCCTGTACGCCCTGAGCCGAAATCCGAGAGTGGCGCAGGAGCGGTTGCAGGAAGTTCGCGACGAGGTTCATTCCATGCTGCAGGCGTTGCATGACCGCGACGCGGCGCCGGGAAACGAGTTGCGCCACAACGAGCTGTTGAACGCCGTGCGCCAGCGCAGCAGCATTCCCGCCGGCACCTGCGACTTCGATCTCCCCGCGTTTCACTACTGGCTGGAGCAGCCCGGTGGTCAGCGGCTTCAGGATCTGAACGACTGGTTCTCCGCGTTCAGATCGTTCGAATCATCGGTCGGTTTGTGCCTGCGCATCGTGCGCGACAGCGCCGCCGCCACCCGCGAGGTCGCAAGCAGCGGCTTCTTCCAGCGCAACCTTGGCTCCTCCACTCCATGCCAGATGATCCGGGTCGCACTCTCGCGGGAACACACCCTGTACCCGGAGATCAGCGCCGGGAAGCAGCGTTTCGCAATACGATTCCTCCACCCCGGCGACGCCGCTTCAAGGCCGAGCCAGACCGGCGAAGACGTCGATTTCGAACTTCGCTGCTGCATCATCTAGCCTCCTGTGCGACGTGGTCGTCGCCGAGCCCAACCCCCGGCTGCGGCATCAGCGACGAAACCTCGGAGACGGCACTCCGGTACGTCGCATCCGCCGCCAGTTGGTCGAAAGATGGTGCGCCGCCTCCGCGCATTCTCGCCATTCGAGTGGTTCGCTCCGGATCCGGCGCCATTTTCAATCCTTCCGCCACCTCGATCGCGCCTTGCCAGTTGTTGCATACCAGGACCATGTCGCAGCCCGCTTCGAGCGCCGCAAGCGCTCGACCGAGGTGATCACCTCCGGTCGTGGCCGCCGCCATGTCGAGATCATCGCTGAACACGGCTCCCCGAAAACCCAGCTCGCCGCGCAGGACCTCTCCGATCCAGCGACGCGAGAAGCCCGCGGGACGGTCATCAAGACATTCATGGACAACATGTGCAGGCATGACGCCCGCCAGATCCGATGCGACGAGGCGTTCGAAGGGCACCAGATCGGCGAGACGAAGATCCTCGTACGAGCGCCTGTCGACGGGAAGTGCGTGATGAGAGTCGACCGCAACGCCACCATGCCCGGGAAAGTGCTTTCCCACTCCTGCGACCCCGGCATCGCGCATTCCAGCGAGGAAAGCACCGGCCAGCGCGGCCACGACATCAGGATCATGATGGAACGCACGATCCCCGATCGCCGTGCTCACCCCGCGGCCGAGATCGAGAACCGGGGCAAAGCTGAAATCCACTCCACCGGCGCGCAACTCCACGGCCATCAGCCACCCCCCGGCGCGCGCGGCCCGGCACGCGCGCTCAGGGTTCCGATCATGGAGGGCGCCGTATCGCGCCGCAGCGGGAAGTGCAGTAAATCCGTCGCGGAAACGCTGCACGCGACCACCTTCGTGATCGACGGCGATTAACAGCGGAGGCTGCCTCAGGGCGTGAATGGAATCGCACAACGCCCGCAACTGCTCGCGATCACGGTAGTTGCGCGAAAACAGTATGACGCCGCCTACCCCGGGATGGCGCAATATCTCTTTCTCGGCCACTTCGAGTTCCGTACCCGCGATTCCCGCCATCAGTGGACCCGGAGACATGAATCGCGGCACCGAGCCAGGCCGAACCAGAGAGGTCAGCGGCCCATGGGGGACGGCTCGGGCCGTGCCGCCATCGACGAACGGAGTTCGGGCCGCAAGCCGTCGGCTCGCAAGCGCAGCAATCGACGCAGCGATACGGCGAATCGCCGGCCGGCCTCCTCCACGCTCCATCCCACCCCGAGATCCGCGAGCCGGGTCACCGGGAGAGCCGGGAAACCACACGTGTCGATGCGGTCGAAGTGCGAGAGATCGAGATCGACGTTGATCGATAACCCGTGGAAGGTACGTCCGGATCGCACCCGAAGCCCGACGGACGCAATCTTGCGGCCACGCACGTAGACACCGGGCGCACCCTGGCACCGGGCAGCCGCAACTGCGACTCGGTGGAGCATGTCGATGATGGCCTGCTCAAGCGTCTCGACCACCCACCGTACCCCGACCCCCGCACGATGCAGGTCGAAGAGCAGATACGCTACAAGCTGCCCCGGCCCATGATAGGTCACCTGCCCTCCTCGATCGGAACGAATCACGGGAATCGTTCCAGCGTCCCGCATGTGACCACGGCGTCCCGCCTGACCCAGCGTAAAGACGGGAGGATGCTCCAGCAGCCACAGTTCGTCGGGCGATTCGAGGCGCCGCGCCTCCGTGTGCGACCGCATCGACTGCACTGCGTCGCAGTACGGCACGCACCCCAGCCAGTGGACGAGAAATGGCCAGGCATACGGCCCTGCGGATGCCCGGCGCGACGATCCGTCGACATTCACCGAATACAACTCCACTCGGCGGAAACGCCAGCTCCATGGACATGCCCCGGTGACGTTCCCAGCGCAGGCAACACGCTTCGCCGCTTCGCCCCTGGATTACACCGAACCCGAATTACTCGAACATCAGGCGGACATGATCGCTCACTCTCTGCCACAAGCTGCCCTCCGCGACATCCTCGAGCGCGACCAGAGGACGCTCCAACGACAGCTCGTCCCCGAGCGCCAGGCGCAGAACGCCCTGCGGTTCTCCGGCCCGCACCGGGGCGACAAGCCCGGTAGCAACCTCCACCTGCGCATCGATCTCGTCGTACCGGCCGCGCGGCACCGTTACGTACAGGCTTTCCTCGAGCCCGAGCGCGAGGCGCTCGTCCTCGCCCTTCCACACCCGGATGTCCGTCACCACCTCTTCCGGCGCGTAGACGCGACGGGTCTCGTAGAATCGAAATCCGTAGTCCAGGAGCGACTGGGCAATCCGGGTTCGCGCACCCGCCGACTCCGCGCCCATGACCACTGCGATGAGCCGCATTCCATCGCGCTCCGCCGACGCCACGAGACAGTAACGCGCCGCCCTGGTATACCCCGTCTTCAGCCCGTCCACCGAATCATCGCGAAAGAGCAGCCGGTTGCGGTTCCGCTGATTGATTCCTCCGTACTCGTACTCGCGTACCGCATTCCAGGGGTAGTACTGGGGAAAGTCGCGAATGAGGGCGGTCGCGATCACGGCCATGTCCCGCGCCGTAGTGTAGAGATCCGGCCCGGGGAGCCCCGAAGCGTTCGTGAAGTGGCTACCGGTCATTCCGAGCTGACGGGCATAGCGGTTCATCAGGTTGGCGAATGTGCTCTCGTCTCCGGCCACGAACTCCGCGAGCGCCACCGCGGCGTCGTTGCCCGACTGAACGATGAGGCCCATGAGAAGAGCCTCGACCGAAACTCGCGTCCCGACCTCGATGAACATCCGCGAGCCCTTCATTCGCCATGCCTTCTCGCTCACCAGAACCTCGTCCGAAAGGGCAAACTTCCCTCGCGCCATCTCCGCGAACACGACGTAGCTCGTCATCATCTTGGCGAGACTTGCGGGTTCCAGCCGGGTGTCGGCCCCCGCCTCGGACAGCACGCGTCCGCTGTACATGTCGATGAGGAAATGGGCTCTCGCATCGACCTCGGGTGGTTTGGGGATGTCCGCTGCCTGCACGACGCCACTGCATAGAATCAGAACCAGGGTCGAGAGGAATCTGCAGCGCATGGGACGAGACCGGCGGTATTGGAATCGGAAGGGATTCACGCTGTTTCGAAGCGCTCGCGGATCCGCTGTGCGAGCTGGACGACTGCCAGCGCGTAGAGGCGGCTGTGGTTGTAGCGGGTAATGGCATAGAAGTTCGTCAATCCGACCCAGTACTCGTGGCCGTTCGCGGTCTCGAACTCCAGCAGCGCGGCTCGTTCCTCTTCGGCGGCATACGTGGCGAAGCTGACGCCGCTGGCGCGTATCGACGCGAGCGACGCATGCGGTTTCATGCCTTGCTCCACCACCGCGCGAAATGCGTCGCCCTCAACCTCGGCCCGCACTGCAACCGCCGCCCCCGGACGCCAGTCGTGCTCGGAGAGATAGTTGGCGACGCTTCCGATTGCGTCCTCGGGCGAACGCATGAGATCGCGCGATCCGTCGTTGTCGAAGTCGATCGCATAGCGCCGGTAGCTGCTGGAGATGAACTGGGAGATACCCATCGCGCCCGCGTACGAACCCTCGACGCTCTCGGGATCGAGCCGCTCCTCGTCGCACAGCAGCATGAACGCCTCCAGTTCCGAGAGGAAGAACTCCGAGCGCCTGGGGTAGCGGAATCCCAGGGTCGCCAGCGAGTCGAGCACCCGGAACCGGCCACGATGGACACCGTAGAAGCTTTCCACCCCGATGATCGCGACGATAATCTCGGGGGGGACGCCAAACCGTTCCTCGGCTCTCGCCAGAACGGAGGCGTGCTTGCGCCAGAATTCGGCGCCCCGGCCGATACGCTTCTCGGTAAGGAATATCTTGCGGTACTCGTGCCACGGCTTGCGCTCGGCGGGTCGCTGGATCGCTTCGAGCACGGAGCCAAGCACCCTGGCTCGAGCCAGAAGCGCACGGGTCCGGTGCTCGGGAACGCCATGATGCTCCGCCATGCGTACAACGAACGGTTCGATTTCCGTCGCCGGGTCGAAGACCTGCGAATCGGCCACGGAATCCGGCCCGCAAACGAGCAATGCGAACAGCACGACCACAGTCGCCACGAGTCGAGAACACTTCGAACGACGCATGTTCGACTCGAAAACCCGGGGGACCGTCTCCGGGTATGCGTATCCGGTCAGACCATTCATTGCGATTCCGATTCTCCGTGGATCAGGGCGAGAGAAGCATGCGGTGAGTGTGAACAGACATGACGATCCCGAACCCCGCCATGAGAGTGACCATGGACGTACCGCCGTAGCTCACGAGCGGAAGCGGGAGCCCCACCACCGGCAGAATACCCGACACCATACCGATGTTCACGAACACATAGATGAAGAACGTCAGCACCAGCGCTCCCGCGAGCAGCTTTCCGAATATGTACTTGGCCCGCGCGGCGATGTACAGCCCGCGGTAGACGATGAACAGATAGACCGCGAGCAGCACGAGGGCTCCCAGCAGTCCGAACTCCTCTCCGATGACGGCGAACACGAAATCAGTAGACCGCTCCGGCAGGAAATCGAGTTGTGACTGGGTCCCGTTGAACCATCCCTTTCCGTAGATGCCGCCGGAACCGATCGCGATGGTCGACTGAATGATGTGATACCCGGCCCCAAGCGGGTCCTGCTGCGGATCGAGCAGCGTGAGCACACGCTGGCGCTGATAGTCGTGCATGAAATGCCAGAGCAACGGCACGCTGGCCGCCCCGAACGCGGCCAGCGCCACGATGTAGCGCCAGCCCACCCCGGCGAGGAAGAGGACAAAGGCTCCCGACGCGAAGATGAGCAGCGAAGTCCCGAGATCCGGCTGGCGCATGACCAGCACGACCGGCACGAGCGTGAACAGCCCACCGAGCACGATTCTCCACAGTCGCGGCGGCAGATCGCCCCAGGAGATGAACCAGGCGACCATCAGCGGCACCGTCAGCTTCACGAACTCCGAGGGCTGAAAGCTGAAGGAACCGACTCGCAGCCATCGCCGTGCGCCCTGCGCCGTCTCTCCCATCACGAGCACCGCGCACAGCAGCAGCACACCGACCAGATAGGCCAACGGCGCCCAGTCGAAGAATCGCCGGGGCGCAATCTGGGCAAAGATGAACATCAACCCGAAACCGACCGCGAACCGAATCGCCTGTCGGACCAACAGATCCGTATCTTGTCCACCGGCGCTGTGGAGCGCCACGAGCCCGAACGCGGACAGCACCAGCACCCCGAGGAGCAGGGGCACGTCCAGGTGCAGCCGCTCGGCAAAGGCGATTCGCGACTCCACCGCTCGCCTCAACCGGGCACCGCGGCAACCGTGCCGGCGGATCCTGGTTGGTCACGCTCGCTCGCCGCCCTCAGCGTACGCCGCCCGGGCGCCGGGGGTGACGGGGTGTCGTCGAGCCAGGCATCAATCACGAGGCGCGCGAGGGGTGCTGCCGCGCCACTCCCGCTTCCACCGTTCTCCACAATCACGGCAACGGCAATCCGCGGTTCCCGAACCGGTGCGAACGCGACGAAGAGCCCGTGATCGTGAAACCTCTTCTCCAGCTTGTCGGCGTCGTATTCCTCGTTCTGCCCGATGCCGACGACTTGCGCGGTTCCGGTCTTGCCGGCTATCTGGTAACCGATGTCGGCGCTGATTCGCCTCGCCGTACCTTCCGATCCATGCACGACATCCGCCATTGCTTCGACGATCCGTTCCCAATTGGCGGCATCAAGCGGTGAAATCGTCGCTATGGCCTCCGGCTCGACCACCTCGGTCTCGCCGCTCCCGGGGTCCATCGTACGATCGACAATCCTTGGGCGCATCCGGACGCCCCGGGTGGCGATGGCAGCCGTCGCGGTCGCGAGTTGGAGCGGGGTTGCCAGCATGTAGCCCTGCCCGATGCCGGTGATGACCGTCTCACCGGGGTACCACGACTGACCCCGAGCGTTGCGCTTCCAGGCACGGGAAGGCATCAGACCGAGGCTCTCCCCCCCGAGTCTGATACCGGTACGGGCGCCGAAGCCGAAACTCGACAAATACTCGTGCATTCGATCGATACCGAGCCCGAGGGCAAGCTCGTAGAAGTACACATCACAGGATTGTACGATGGCATCGTGCAGCCCGATCTTGCCGTGCCCATACTTCTTCCAGTCTCGGTACTTGCGTTCGCGGCCCGGCAGTCTGAACCAGCCGGGGCACCATGATTCCCCCCGTGCATGACCGACGTTTTGCTCAAGCCCCGCGAGTCCCAGGAACGGCTTGATCGTGGACCCCGGCGGATAATGACCATTGATCGCGCGATTGAACAGCGGGCGCGCAGGAGAGCGTTGCAGGCTCAGATACGTATCGACACCGATCCCGTGCACAAACAGGTTGGGATCGAATCCCGGGGTGCTCGCCATTGCGAGCACCGCGCCGGTGGCCGGTTCGAGAGCAACGATCGCGCCGCGCTCGTCGCCGAGGGCCGCCTCCGCCGTACGCTGCAGTCCCATGTCCATCGTAAGGTAAAGGTTCCTGCCGGGAACCGGGTCGTGGCGCTCCAGCACACGCAGAATCCGCCCCTGTGCGTTGGTCTCGACGCGCTGATAGCCGACGGTGCCGTGAAGCCAATCTTCGTGGGACGCCTCGATGCCCGTCTTTCCGATATGGGACGTTCCTCGGTAGTCGGCCTGATCGATGTTGTCGAGCTCGCGCTTGTCGATGCGACCCACATACCCGACGAGATGGACTCCGAGTTCGCCGTGCGGGTAGTCACGAGCCAATCGCGCGCCGATGTCGACCCCGGGGAAGCGGTGTCGATTGACCGCGAACCCGGCAACCTCATAGTCGTCGAGCCGCATGCGCAGCGGGATCTTCTCGAAGCGGGGCTTGCGGGCCAGGACCGCAAGGAACTCCTCTTCATCCGCATCGGTGATCTCGATGAGCTCGCGCAGGTCCGTAAGCAGCGCATCGACATCTTCCACCAGTTCGGGAACCACCTCGATATCGTAGGCGGGCAGGTTCTGCGCCAGGATCTCACCGTTGCGGTCGAAGATGAGCCCCCTCGTGGGTGCGATCGGCAGGATCTTGACGCGGTTGTTCTCCGACAGTGTGGTGAAATGCTGGTGCTTCAGGATCTGCAGATGGGCGAGTCGCCCGACCAGCACGAGCGTGAGCAACCCGACGATGATTGCCGCCGCAACAGCCCGCGCCGACGCCAGGTGCGACTCGCGGGAGAAATCCTTGAGCGTGAGCAGCCGCGCCATCGCTGGTCACCATTGCCTGGGGGGCGTCCGATATCGACCGTCGCCACGATTCGCGCCATAGGGCGGGTCGAGGCCTGTCACGCCGCGGCGTACCGGCGTCTGACGACTCGCAGAACGACGAACAGCCATGGCCACAAGAACGTGCCAACCAACGGCGAGGTCCAGTACGCGGCCGCCGCAACCGGTATGCCGCGAATGCCGTTGCTCCACAAAATGAGCGCCTGGTACAGGAAGAGCAGGATGAATATGGTGATCGCCTGCCTCCAGAGCGGCAGCACCCGCACTCGCCGGTGCGTATGATGCGCAACCCAAGCCACGATACTCAGCCCCAGAGCGTGCTGACCGAGCAGGGTGCCGGTCATGACGTCGAGCAACAGCCCGGCCACCCAGCCCACCGCGACACCGACCCGTTCTGGGGCCGCCATGCACCAGTAAATGAGCACCAACGCGACCCACGCCGGACGCCAGATCGCCACAGATTCCGGCATCGGCAACACCGTGAGCAACAACGCGATCACGAACGTCATGGCGATTACCGAGCCACTTTGCCGTACGAAGGTGATCACCATCCGCTCCAGACCGGGTGCGTGTCATCCCGACCCTGCTCGATGACCGGATCCGAGCGCACAAGAAGCACTTCACGCGTTCGTTCGAGCTGCGCGCTCGGCTCGACGTACACATCGGCGAACGGTTGGCCCGGATTTCGACGGATCCTGATCACCTTGCCCACCGGATAGCCGGAAAGGAACCGGCTACCGAGGCCGGACGTGACAACTTGATCGTTGACCTGCACGTCGGCGTGGTTCGGAACGTGGGAGAGCTTGAGTAGATTCAGTGAGCCAGTCCCCAGCGCGACCGCCCTGAGGCCGTTGCGATGGATCTGCACCGGAAGTGCATGGCTCGGATCGGTGATCAGCAACGCATTGGAAGTGAAGGGCCCGACCTGAACGATCTGCCCCATGACGCCGTTCGAACCGATCAGAGCCTGCCCCGCCGAGACACCGTCCCGAGCCCCCTTGTCGAGAACGATCCTCCGGCTGAAGGGGTCCATGTCGACCGATATCAACTCCGCCACGAGCACACGCTCGATCATCTTCTCGGAGCTGCCAAGCAGGTTTCGAAGCCTCCGATTCTCGGCTTCGAGCGCCTCCAGCTTCTCGATCCGAGCGCTCATGCGAAGCCGCTCCTCACGAAGAAGGGCGTTTTCGGCGAGAATTGTACGGCGTGTGGAGAGTTGTTCGGAGAGCCACTCTCCAGTACGAATCGGGAGGTGCACTACGAGCTGCAACGGATACAGAGCCGTCGAGAGCAGCCCGCGCGCCGACTCCAGATGATTGGCGCGATGATCGACGCTCATCAGGACGATGGACGCGAGAACAGCCGCCACCACACGAACCAGCGCTGATGGTCGGCGTACGAACAATGGCGCTATCGACTCGATTTTCCCGCCCCGCTCAGGCGAATGGACCGCTTGTCGGTACCTGCCGTCTCACTCGGTGGTAAACATGTCGATGCCCTTCTCGTCGACCATCTCAAGTGCGCGCCCCCCTCCGCGAGCGACGCACGTGAGTGGATCATCGGCAATGATGACAGGGATACCGGTTTCCTCCATCAGCAGTCGGTCGAGATCCTTGAGCAGGGCGCCGCCGCCCGTAAGCACCATGCCGCGCTCCGCGACATCAGCTCCGAGTTCGGGTGGCGTCCGCTCCAGTGCAGCTTTGACCGCGCTCACGATCCCGGACAGTGCGTCCTGCAGCGAATCAAGGATCTCGTTGCTGTTGAGTACGAAGCTGCGCGGCACTCCCTCCGCCAGATTCCGGCCCCGTACCTCGATTTCCCTGACTTCGTCAGCCGGATAGGCCGACCCGATACGGTGCTTGATCTGCTCCGCCGTCGCCTCGCCGATCACTGTGCCGTAATTGCGCCGGACATAGCTGATCACCGATTCGTCGAATCGATCTCCACCGATTCGAACCGATTCGGAGTAGACGATGCCGTTGAGCGAGATCACCGCAACCTCGGTCGTACCGCCTCCCACGTCCAGCACCATCGAGCCACTGGCGTCGCTGACCGGCAACCCGGCCCCGATTGCGGCCGCCATCGGCTCCTCGATCAGAAATACCTCGCGCGCCCCCGCCCCGGAAGCGGACTCGCGAATGGCACGGCGCTCGACCTGGGTGGATCCGCAAGGCACGCAAACCAGAACCCTCGGGCTCGGTCGCAGGAATCGGTTCTCGTGAGCCTTGTGTATGAAGTGCTGCAACATCTTCTCGGTGACCGTGAAATCGGCGATCACGCCGTCTTTCAGCGGCCGGATGGCCTGGATGTTGCCCGGCGTGCGTCCGAGCATGTTCTTGGCGGTCTTCCCGACGGCCACGATGCTCTTGGCGCTGCCATGTCCGTTTCCCTGCCGTATGGCCACGACCGACGGCTCATTGAGCACGATCCCCGTTCCGCGCGCGTACACCAGGGTGTTCGCGGTGCCGAGATCGATTGAGAGGTCATTGGAGAACAGACCCCGTAGACGCTTGAACATGGCAATCCAATTCTCGAAGTTGCTTACCCATCGCAGGGACTGCCCAGTATAATCGAGCTCGGGCATCTCCCCGAGAGCAGATGCAGAGGCAGGCAGACGCCAAAGACGAAGACTGCGCTTGTCCGACAACCTTCGAAATGCGTTGGATAAAGCACGGTGACTGTAGCAGGACAATGCAGACACTATCAAGCCATTCCAAGCAGTTAAGTCGATTTATTGAGGTTTGACAATAAGATGTCTCTCGAACCCGAAAGCATTTTGGGCATCGCCCAACTTGCGCGACTGCGTCTCTCGGGCGATGACGTCCAGCGGTACTCCCGCGAGCTGTCCGCGATTCTGACATTCATCGAACAGATGGACGGGGTCGACACTGCGGGCGTGACTCCGATGGCCCATCCGCTGGGCTTGACGCAACCGCTGCGAGCCGACATCGTCACCGAAAGCGACAGGCGGGAGGAGTTCCAGGCCAACGCCCCAGCGGTTCGGGACGGACTCTACGTCGTCCCCAAAGTCATCGATTAGGCACCCGATCCCGCGCGGTCGGCGCATACCAGTCGTCCTGCGAGCGCACTTCGCTTCCATTAACAACGAACCTCATCCATGCATACGCTGTCCGTTTCCGCCCTCGGCGACGCGTTGCGTCGCGGCGAAATCTCCAGCGTGGAACTGACGAAATACTTCCTCGACCGAATCAAGGCCCACGACCAGACTCTGAATTCGTTCATCACCGTCACCGACGATATTGCGCTGGCCGACGCTGCCCGGGCCGACGAGCTCCGCCGCGCCGGATCGGACACCCCCTTGCTCGGAATTCCGATCGCGCACAAAGACATCTTCTGCACGCGCGGCGTGCGGACATCTTGCGGATCCCGGATGCTGGATACCTTCATCGCGCCATACGATGCGACGGTGGTCGAGCGACTCCGGTGCAACGGAACGGTAATGCTCGGCAAGACCAACATGGACGAATTTGCGATGGGCTCATCCAACCAGACGAGTTGGTACGGGCCGGTGCGCAACCCCTGGGATATTGGTCGCGTGCCGGGCGGCTCATCCGGAGGCTCCGCCGCCGCCGTCGCGGCCGGTCTCGCACCCATCGCCACCGGCACCGAAACCGGAGGCTCGATTCGGCAACCAGCCGCCCTCACCGGTCTGACCGGGCTCAAGCCGACCTACGGTCGCGTATCTCGATACGGCATGGTGGCATTCGCGTCCAGTCTCGATCAAGCCGGCACCCTCGCCCGGAGCGCAGAGGACATCGCGCTCTCCCTCGGCGCGATCGCGGGACACGATCCCAACGATTCCACATCGGCGGACAGGCCGGTGGAGGACTACACGAGGGCGTTGGAGCCGAGCCTGTCGGGGCTACGCATAGGGGTGGTGAAGGAACAGTTCGGCCCCGGACTCGACCCGGAAGTCGGCGCAATCGTGCAGGACGCAATCTCCATTCTCGAAAAACTCGGAGCGTCGCTAGTGGAAATTTCGCT
Organism: Gammaproteobacteria bacterium; assembly: GCA_965221725.1. GTDB lineage: Bacteria > Pseudomonadota > Gammaproteobacteria > HK1 > HK1 > HK1. Next base: position 3,938,550 of record OZ244909.1, on the reverse strand, counting down.
GCCGAACAGCGCGCTCGCCATTCCGGTGTATTACGTCGTCGCCCCGGCCGAGGCGTCGTCGAACCTTTCGCGATACGACGGCATACGTTTCGGTCATCGTGCCGCTCACCCGGTCGATATCGAGGATCTGTTCAAACGCAGCCGGAGCGAGGGATTCGGAGAAGAAGTCAAGCGCCGCATCATGATTGGCACCTATGTCCTGTCCGCCGGGTACTACGACGCATACTATCTGAAGGCGCAGCAGGTGAGGCGTCTGATCTGCGCCGATTTCGCCCGGGCCTTCGAGCAGGTCGATCTGATTGCCGGGCCGACCTCCCCGTTTACCGCGTTCCCGATTGGCGAGAAGATGGATGATCCAGTCACCATGTATCTGTGCGACATATACACCGCCGGGGTCAACCTTGCGGGTCTTCCCGCGCTGTCAGCACCGGCGGGTTTCACTCGCGGCCTTCCTGCCGGTCTCCACCTTGTGGGAGACCATTTTCGGGAAGGCCTGCTGCTACGCGCCGCGCACCAATACCAGCGGGCCACCGATTGGCACCTGAGACGGCCCCTGCGGTTTCCCTGACGACGAGGGTTGTGGATCATGGCTTGGGAAGCGGTGGTAGGACTTGAGATTCACGCGCGGCTCGCAACTCGGAGCAAGCTCTTTTCCGGCGCCGCGGCGGCGGCGGGGGCCGAACCCAATCGACAGGCCTGCGCCGTCGATCTGGGATTTCCCGGCGTGCTGCCAGTGCTCAACGAGGCAGTCCTGCGCATGGCGGTAATGTTCGGCCTTGCCACAAATGCCGCGATCGCACCCCGCTCGATCTTTGCACGCAAGAACTATTTTTATCCAGACCTTCCCAAAGGTTATCAGATCAGTCAGTACGAGTCTCCGATCGTGGAACACGGGGAGTTGGAGATCGAGCTTGACGACGGCTCGACCAAACGTATCGGCATCACCCGTGCTCATCTGGAGGAGGACGCCGGAAAATCCGTGCATAACCTATTCCCACTGGAAACCGGAGTGGATCTCAATCGCGCCGGGGTACCACTACTCGAAATCGTCTCGGAACCCGACATGCGCTCCGCCGCCGAAGCCTTTGCTTACATGCGCACCGTTCACTCGCTGGTCCGCTATCTCGGCATCTGTGACGGCAACATGGAGGAAGGTTCGTTGCGGTGTGATGCCAATGTTTCGATACGACAACTCGGAGATTCCGCCCTCGGAACACGTACCGAAATCAAGAATCTCAACTCATTTCGGTTCGTCGAACGTGCCATCGAATACGAAGTCGCGCGTCAGATCGAAATCCTTGAGAACGGCGACTCCATTGTCCAGGAAACAAGACATTACGATTCAGTGGCAGGCGAAACCCGGGCAATGCGAGGCAAGGAAGAAGCAAACGACTATCGGTATTTCCCCGATCCAGACCTCCTGCCCGTCGAGTTGCGGCCCGACTACATCGACCGCGTTCGCGATGACATTCCGGAACTACCCGCTGCGAAGATGCAGCGGTTCGTCTCGCAATACAAGATCGGACGGAGTGACGCCCGCAGGCTCACACTCAGTCCAGACACCGCCGACTACTATGAGGCGGTTGTCCAGGCTTCCGGCCAACCAAAGCTTGCTGCCAACTGGATCACCACCGACCTCGCAGCAGCCCTGAACCGCGACGGTCTGGGAATTTGCCAGTGCCCGATCGAACCTGCAAAACTTGCCGCCCTAATCGGTTGCATTGTCGACGGAACGATTTCCGGGACCATGGCAAAAAAAGTATTCGCGGCAGTATGGCGGCGCGAAGGAGATCCGATTTCCATCATTGAGAATCAGGGTTTGAGTCAGATTTCCAATCCGAAGACTATAGACACCCTCGTCGATAAAGTCCTTGCCTCTCATCCAACGCAAGTGAATCAATATCGTGCAGGAAAAACGAAGCTTCTGGGATTTTTCGTGGGACGGGTGATGAAAATGACAAACGGCCAAGCAAATCCCGAAATGGTCAACTGCGCCCTCCAGCGCAAGCTCTAGTCGATTCTAAGAAACTCCTACGTACAATACACCGCAAACATCAAGGTCAATCTTCAGTGGAGAGCTCATCCTCATCGATCGGCCGATCAACGAGTTCGACGTAGGCCATGGGCGCCTTGTCTCCGGCCCGATGACCGCACTTGATGATACGAATATATCCCCCCGATCTCGTGCGGTACCGAGGACCGAGTTCCGCGAATAGCTTCGCAACACACCCCTGATCCCGTAGCCTCGCAAATGCCAGCCTGCGATTGGCAACCGTGTCAACTCTCGCCCGAGTAATCAGAGGCTCCACAATACGCCTCAACTCCTTCGCCTTCGGCAGAGTCGTCCTGATCAGTTCGTGCTGTACAAGAGACGTCGACATGTTCCGGAACATCGCGTGGTAATGAGCTCGATCCCGATTGAAATGCCGGCCAGATTTTCTGTGTCGCATTGCCTTCGCCCTGCCTGCCGTCAGGTTTACCTATGCGAATTCCGCACGCACCGTACTACCAACCCTGATTTCTCGCCAAGTCACGACTGTAGACATGAGCCCGAACGAAACAGAGATCACGAATGGAACTCGCAAATCCGCCCTATCTCCATTCTCTCATTCATGATCTGGTAAAAACCCCAGAGCTAACGATTCCGTCCAGATCCATAGAGACCGGAGGGCGGCCAATTCTCGATCTGCATTCCGAGAGAAAGTCCCTTCTCTGCAAGAACGCCCTTGATTTCTGTGAGAGATTTCTTACCCAGATTCGGAGTCTTCAGCAATTCGACCTCCGTATGCTGCAGCAGATCGCCTACATAGTAGATGCTCTCCGCCTTGAGACAGTTGGCTGAACGCACCGTAAGCTCAAGATCATCTACAGGTCGTAGCAAAATTGGCTCAATTTCAGATTCCGAATGATCCGGAACGTTATCTTCCCTGCTACTCAAATCGACAAAAACCGATAATTGCTCCCGCAGAAGCCCGGCAGCATGCCGAACTGCCTCCTCTGCACCAATGATACCATTTGTCTCTATTTCAACAATCAATTTGTCCATATCAGTACGCTGCTCCACTCTCGCCGTGTCTACCACATACGATACACGACGAATCGGACTAAATGATGCATCGATGAAAAGCTTGCTTATAGGTCTGTCACCTTCCTCCGATATGCGCATCGCAGCAGGCTGATAACCTCGCCCCAACTCCACCTTCATCGCCATGTTCAATTCACCCTCTTTTGTAAGGCGTGCGATGAAGTGATCCGGGTTCACTACCTCCACATCATGATCGAGAACGATGTCGCTTGCGTGGACCGCACATGGTCCTTTCTTGTTCAAAGTCAGGATCGACTCCAGCCGGGAGTGCATACAGACGTCAAGGCCCTTGAGATTCAGGAGGATCTCCGTCACGTCTTCCTGAACGCCTTCAATGGTTGTGTATTCGTGTAATACACCTTCGATTTCGACTTCAGTTACCGCACAGCCGGGCATAGACGACAAAAGGACGCGACGCAACGCATTGCCTAACGTATGTCCGAACCCCCTATCCAAGGGTTCGATGGTAATTTTCGCCGTGTTCTTTCCGATCTCTCGAACCTCGACGATATTGGGCCTCAAGAGCTGGGTGGCAATAGCCTCCATCAAATCTCTCCTGCTAGCGGACTACTTCGAGTAGAGTTCAACAACGAGCTGCTCGTTGATATCGGGAGCCAGATCTTCTCGTACGGGCAGGGATTTCAATATCCCCTCCATCTTTTCTACATCCACTTCGACCCACCCTGGAAATCCGTACTGCTCCGTGAGACCGAGAGAATCCTGTATCCGCTGCTGCCTGCGTGATTTCTCTCGAATAGTCACCACATCCGATAGAGAAACTTGATACGACGGAATATTCACGCATCTTCCGTTGACCATTACTGATTTGTGGCTTACAAGCTGCCGCGATTCCGCCCGAGTCGAGCCGAACCCCATACGGTATACGATGTTGTCAAGTCTACACTCAAGAAGCTGCAACAGATTTTCACCCGTCGCCCCCTTTCGCCTCGCTGCTTCCTTGTAGTAGCCCCGAAACTGCCGCTCCAGCACACCGTACATTCGGCGCAACTTCTGCTTTTCCCTCAGTTGAAGAGCATAATCGGACATTCGCCGCTGACGACGCACTCCGTGTTGACCCGGTGGCGCATCCAGCTTGCACTTCGAATCGAGCGAGCGGGTCCGACTCGTAAGCATGAGGTCCAATCCCTCACGCCGGCTGAGCCGACACCGTGGTCCTGTATATCTCGCCATTGTTATCCCCCGACTACTTCTATACCCGTCGCTTTTTCGGTGCACGACATCCGTTGTGCGGTATTGGTGTGACATCCGAAATACTCGTAATCTTGAAACCCGCATTGTTCAGTGCGCGTACTGCCGATTCCCTTCCGGGTCCCGGACCCCTCACCATAACCTCCAGATTCTTGAGGCCATACTCCGCCGCTGCTTCGCATGCCTTAGACGCGGCAATCTGAGCCGCAAACGGAGTGCTCTTGCGCGAACCCTTGAATCCACTGGCACCCGCTGTCGACCACGCCAGAGCATTGCCTTGACGATCGGTAATCGTAATCAAGGTGTTGTTGAATGATGCATGCACATGCGCTATCCCATCGCTAACCGTGCGACGGATTTGCTTCTTTGTACGTACCTTCGCTCTGGCCATTGTGGTATCCGAATTCTATCGCTTTATAGGTCTTCGAGGCCCTTTTCGGGTACGCGCATTGGTGTGCGTACGCTGGCCTCGTACAGGCAATCCCCGACGATGGCGCATCCCTCGGTAACATCCAAGATCTATCAATCGCTTGATATTCATTGACACCTCCCGACGCAAATCACCTTCGGTATTACCCTTCGCAACAGCGGTTCGCAACACGTCCAGTTCGGCGTCTGTCAAATTACGTATCGCGACAGCCGGATTAATTTGGGTCGCTTCGCATATCGCAAATGCGCGAGATCGCCCTATGCCGTATATGTGAGTCAGCCCAACCCACACATGCTTCCGATCGGGGATGTTGACCCCAGCAATTCGTGCCATGGTATTTCGTTTCCGTTGATTTCGACTATCAACACACGTCGATGCGCGCTTTTATCAACCCTGTCGTTGCTTGTGTCGTCCATCCCTGCAGATAATACGTACGATTCCCTTACGTCGAACTATCTTGCAATTCCTACATAGTTGCCTAACAGATGCTCGAACCTTCATTCTGGACCCTCCTGTTCTTTCACCGTGATACGCCTGCTCGTCCATATCCCTTCAAATTGGCTTTCTTGAGTAATCCCTCATACTGATGCGACATCAGATGCGACTGCACCTGCGCCATGAAATCCATCGTCACGACAACAATAATAAGAAGCGATGTACCACCGAAGTAAAACGGAACGTTCCAGCTCACGATCATAAATTCCGGCAGAAGACATACAAGAGCAATATATCCAGCACCAAATACTGTAAGTCTTGTCATCACTCCATCGATGTATCTCGCCGTCTGCTCACCCGGACGTCGACCTGGAATAAATGCCCCCGATTTTCGCAGGTTATCCGCCGTTTCTTTTGGATCGAACACCAATGCGGTGTAAAAGAAACAGAAAAAAATTATCGCCGTTGCATAGAACATGACGTAAACCGGCTGACCCGGCTGCATCGTTGTAGATAAATCCTGCAACCATGTCATTCCCTCCGCACTGCCAAACCATCCTGCCAAAGTTCCGGGGAAGAGAATAATACTCGACGCAAAGATCGGAGGTATCACCCCTGCCATATTCAACTTCAGTGGCAAATGACTGCTTTGACCCGCATAGACTTTGCGGCCTACCTGCCGTCGCGCATAATTTACCGTGATTCGCCGTTGGCCCCGTTCGACGAACACTACGAATCCTGTCACTGCCAGGGCAAGCACGAGTAGTACAAACAACATGAAAACATGCAACTCACCAGTTCTGGCCAACTCCAGAGTACCGCCGATCGCAGACGGAAGTCCTGCCACGATTCCCGCAAAGATAATGATAGAGATGCCATTGCCTATGCCTCGTTCGCTGACCTGCTCTCCGAGCCACATGAGGAATATAGTCCCCGCCACCAGCGTGGTTACTGCCGTAATTCGGAAGCTCCAACCTGGATCCACAACCACCTGAAGAGAGCCAGCCTGTTGCGCTTCGAGTGCAATCGCTACTCCGAGAGACTGAAACATGGCGAGAGCCACCGTACCGTATCGCGTGTATCTCGTAATCTTCCGGCGACCCGACTCTCCTTCCTTCCGAAGCTCCTTCAGACGCGGATCCACATGCGTAAGGAGCTGCATAATGATAGATGCCGAAATGTAAGGCATGATTCCGATCGCAAAAATCGAGAATCGCTCCAGAGCTCCCCCCGAAAACATATTAAACATATCGAGGATCGTGCCTCTTTGTTGATCGAACAAGATTTCCAAGGCAACAGGATCAATTCCGGGGACTGGAATGAACGTACCGATCCTGAAGACAATCAGCGCACCGAGAACAAATAGCAAGCGCTGCTTGAGTTCGGCTGACGCTCCGGCTGGCGGAGAGGTGCGGACTTGGATTTGTCGCTTTGCCACGTTCAATCAATCCTCAATTCTTCCGCCTACTCCCTCGATCGAACTACGGGCTCCCTTCGTCACTGGAACACCAATGACGATATATGCCCGACTCAATTGAGCTTCTCCAAAAATCTTCGCATGCTTGATGTTTCTCGAGATCATGCCAGCTTCTTTCAGTGATCCGAGAGTTACCTCAGTGCCTTCAAGTTTCTCCAGAGAAATCGTCCTCACATCCTCACGAATCAAGGATTTTCTGGAGGAGAATCCAAATTTCGGCAGTCGCCGCTGCAGCGGCATCTGGCCACCTTCGAACCCTCGCCGCACACTCCCGCCAGCCCGGGAATTCTGTCCCTTATGCCCACGTCCGCCAGTCTTGCCGAGGCCCGAGGCCGTCCCCCGACCGCGACGCTTACGCGCGCGCTTCGCACCGGCACCGGGTTTGATATCGTTCAATCTCACCCTAGAGTTCCTCGATATCAAGGAGATAGGCCACCTTGCTGACCATGCCACGCGTGCACGGTGTGTCTTCGATTACCACGCTGCGATGCATCCGTCTCAAGCCAAGACCACGCACGCACGCTTGGTGATTCTCCAAACGCCCGTTGATACTCTTCCTGAGCGTGACTCGGAGTTTCCTGTCGGATTTCGTCGCACCCATTTCATCAACCCCGAAGATCTTTGACATCGATCCCGCGCTTGGCTGCAATCTGCTCAGCCGAGCGCATTTTCCGCAACCCCCAAATCGTCGCGCGAACGACGTTGATGGGATTATTCGATCCGATACACTTTGCGAGCACATCCTTCACGCCCAGAACCTCGAACACAGCCCGCATCGGACCACCAGCGATAATCCCCGTGCCCTCCGATGCCGGATGCATGTAGACACGCGAGGCGCCGTGACGAGCCATAAGAGGATACTGCAGGGTGCCATCTACTAGTGGTACTTCGACCAGGTTGCGACGCGCGCTCTCCATTGCCTTCTGGATCGCCGATGGCACCTCCCGCGCTTTCCCGCGCCCCATGCCGACCCGACCCTTTCCGTCACCGACCACTGTCAGGGCCGTGAATCCGAACAACCGACCACCCTTCACGACCTTCGCAACGCGATTGATCTCCACCAGTTTTTCCAGTAGGTCGTCTTCACCCGAGTTGCCCTGATAACCTGCCATCGCCTGAAACTCTCAATTGGTAGTGAATGTGGTAACAAACGCTTTTGGTCTGTTTCAACAACCTGTCAGAAAATCAACCCGGTCTCCCGAGCAGCATCTGCTAGAGCCCTCACCCGACCGTGATACTTGAATCCCGATCGGTCGAATGCTACCTGTTCCACGCCTGCGCGAATCGCTCGTTCCGCTACCATCCGTCCGACGAGCGCTGCAGCTGCGCGATTACCGCCATAGTCAACTTCGTTGCGGACATCCTTCTCCAGTGTGGAGGCGCTCACCACGGTATTGGCGCCGTCCGGGGACAACACCTGTGCATAAATGTGTCGTGGCGTCCGATGAACGCATAACCTCGGCACTTCAAGCTGCCTGATGTGTTTTCGAATGCGCTTTGCACGCCGTATACGTGCCGTTTTTCGGTCTTTGGTCATGTCCCCGTTACTTCTGCTTCTTCTTCGCCTCTTTCCGAGCAACGATTTCACCCGCGTATCTCACACCCTTCCCCTTGTAGGGCTCCGGGGGTCTGTAGGCTCTGATTTCGGCCGCGATCTGCCCCACTCGTTGCTTGTCAATACCTCTTACTACAATTCGGTTGGGGCTTGGCGTCTCAATGCTGATGCTTTCCGGACATCGGTATTCAATCTGATGAGAGAATCCCAATGACAATATCAATGTCCCATCCTGCATCTGTGCCCGGTATCCAATTCCGACCAACTGCAATTCTTTTTCGAAACCTTCACCAACCCCGAACACCATATTCGCGATCAGAGATCTAGCGGTTCCAACCTGCGCCAGCGACCCCGTAATACCCTGCTTTAATTTGCATATCAATCCATCATTATCGTGCACAATCTCCACGGCGGGATGAAGTCGCATCGCGAGTTCGCCTTTCGGACCCTTGACCCGAATTTCTCCCGTTCCGAGTGACACCTCATGCCCTGAAGGTATCAAAATCGGCATTTTCGCTATTCTTGACATCATGCAATCCTGCCCTTATGCCACGATACAGACAACCTCACCCCCATGACCTGCTGCTCGGGCCTGGTGATCCGTCATCAACCCCTTCGAAGTAGATATTACTGCAATACCCAATCCTTCCATTACCTTCGGCAATTCACGTTTTCTCCTATATACTCTGCGCCCCGGCCTGCTGACTCTCTTCAACATCTCGATAACCGGCTTTCCTTCGAAATATTTGAGTACAATCGCCAACCGCGGTTTGCCATCAACCTCTTCTATCAAAAAGTCGCGCACGTATCCCTGCTTCTTAAGAACTTCCGCGAGCGCCCCTCGTTGCTTCGACATCGCCATCACTACCCGAACCTTACCTGCCCGGTGTCCATTACGGATCCGAGTAAACATATCTGCTATGGGATCTTGCATGCTCATTTTCAGCGTGACTCGCTCGACGTCCAGTAGTCCTACCAACTTGCCTTGACCAAACCGGGAATATCTCCAGTCATGGCCGCTTCCCGCACCTTATTTCTCCCAAGGCCAAATTTCCGATAATAAGCATGAGGACGACCCGTCAATCGACATCTATTCTGAAGGCGTACCGGACAAGAATTTCGTGGAAGTGCATTAAGTTTCCTTTGCGCTTCCTCTCGCTCATCAAACGTCGATTCCGGATTTCTGATAATGTTCCTTAATACTCTACGCTTTTCATTATACTTGACAACCAGTTTTCTTCTATTTGCTTCTCGATTCACCACAGATCGCTTCGCCACGCCACACCTCCTAGTCCGTCAATTCTGCCGGAATGGGAAATTAAATCCACTCAATAGGGCCAGTGCCTCTTCATCCGAGATCGCCGAAGTCGCTATCGAGACATCGAGTCCTCTTATCGCATCGATCCGATCGTAATCAATCTCCGGGAAAACGATCTGCTCTTTAATTCCCATATTAAAATTACCTCGTCCATCAAATCCGCGTGCACTCAATCCCCGGAAGTCCCGTATTCTAGGTATGGCGATATTGATGAGTCGATCCAGAAATTCGTACATTCGCTCTCTTCGCAAGGTTACCTTGCATCCAATAGACCAACCTTCTCGAATTTTAAATCCCGCAACAGATCTCCTAGCCTTCGTCACGATTGGTTGCTGCCCTGAAATCAAACGCATATCATTGACCGCACCTTCTAAAATCTTCTTGTCGCTTACTGCGCCACCGACACCCATATTTAGTGTAATTTTCATTACCTTGGGTGTCTGCATCACGCTCACATACCCAAATTTTTCCCTGAGTGCTGAAGACACGCTATCTCGATACAGAGCCTGGAGCCTAGTCATTTCTCACCATCCCTTCAGTTCGTCAATTATGAATCGGAAATATCCGACTCAAATATCGAAAATCTCATTCGTAGATTTAAAATACCGAACCTTCCGACCGTCTTCCATTCTCCTTATGCCGATTCGATCTCCCTTCCCGGTAATCGGATTAAATAGCGCGATATTTGACACATGGATAGACATTTCACTCTCAATAATGCCTCCCGACGTACCTTTCTGCGGATTCGGCTTAGTGTGACGCTTCACTATATTGATGCCTTCGACGACAACCCTGTCGCGCCCTGAATCCACTTCAAGCACGCTTCCTCGCTGTCCTCGATTCTTTCCAGCAAGAACGATCACATCATCTCCCTTTTTAATTCTCCTGATCGCCATCGCTTTACAGAACCTCCGGTGCGAGAGACACGATCTTCATGAATCGCTCTCCTCTCAATTCCCTCGTAACAGGGCCAAAAATTCGAGTCCCAATCGGCTGGAGTTGGTTTGTCAACAAGACAACTGCATTCCGATCAAATCGAATCAAAGAACCATCAGGACGACGCACCCCCTTGCGTGTGCGTACGACCACCGCACTGTACATCTCTCCTTTTTTGACCTTTCCTCGAGGAATGGCCTCTTTGACAGTAACCTTAACAATATCTCCAATCCCCGCATAGCGGCGCTTCGAGCCACCGAGCACCTTAACGCACATGAGCCGACGCGCTCCACTGTTATCTGCCGCGTCCAGTATTGACTGCATTTGAATCATTTCACCACCCCGACCGTACGATTTACGGCGCAATTACTTTGAGCGCGTAATCACTCCGAGCACTCGCCAAGCTTTTGTCCTAGATAATGGTCGGCACTGTACAATCGACACCGAATCACCCACACCACATTCTCCTTCCTCATCGTGAGCATGAATTTTCGTCGAACGGCGAACGTATTTCTTATATAAAGGATGCTTGACACGTCGCTCAACCAGAACGGTAACGGTCTTTTCCATCCTGTTGCCAATTACACGACCGATCAGCGGTTGCATATCTGCGCACCCAGTGGTGTTTTCCTCAGTTCGTGGAGCAATTGCTTCACTCATGGCCGTTCCCGCTCGCTCAGAATTGTCTTCAATCGGGCAATGTCACGACGAACTCTCTTGACTTGGCTCGGTCGGAACATTTGCCCAACTCCCCTCTGCATCCTCAGATTAAACGCCTCCCGATGTAAGTCCATCAGCTCCTTACGGAGTTCATCGTCACTCCTGGCTCTCAATTCCTGCGCGTTCATCAAATTGCCGTCCTGATCACGAAGACAGTTTGTACCGGTAACTTGGCAGCCGCGAGGCGAAAAGCCTCCCGCGCAAGTTCCTCGTCGACGCCTTGCATTTCGTAGAGCATTCGTCCCGGTTGGACTCGCGCTACCCAGCATTCAACATTACCCTTACCTTTTCCCTGGCGAACTTCTAGTGGTTTCTTGGTGATCGGTTTATCGGGAAAAATTCGGATCCAAATCTTGGCACCCCGTTTGACTTTACGAGTAATAGCTCTCCGCGCGGCTTCAATCTGACGGGCGGTGATCCGACCGCGCGTCATGGCCTTCATACCATATTCACCGAAGCTCACTCTATTGCCAGTAGTCGCCAATCCTCGATTGCGACCCTTATGCTGCTTTCGAAACTTCGTTCTCTTCGGCTGCATCATGGCTATTCAACTCCTCATGCCACCGCAGCGTCCGGCTGCGTCTCTTTACCTGTTTCACGCTGACGAAAAATCTCCCCTTTGAAGATCCATGTTTTCACCCCAATGACCCCATAAGTAGTCTTGGCTTCGGCAAAACCATAGTCGATATCGGCTCTAAGAGTGTGCAGCGGTACCCGTCCCTCTCGATACCACTCCGAACGTGCTATCTCTGCGCCATTCAATCGACCAGAAACACGAATCTTGATTCCCTGAGCCCCGAGTCTCATCGCGTTTGTGACCGCACGCCGCATTGCGCGTCGAAACATAATCCTCCGCTCAAGTTGACTCGCGACGCTCTCCGCCACAAGATAGGCATCTAATTCCGGCTTCCTGATCTCCTCAACGCTGATGTGCACGGGAATTCCCATGATGCGCGAAACATCGATCCTCAGCGCCTCTATATCTTCTCCCTTCTTTCCGATCACGATTCCTGGTCGCGCTGTGTGCATCACGATGCGTGCATTCTTTGCCGGTCGTTCGATATAAATACGACTCACCGATGCATGGCCGAGCTTCCTGCGAATGAAATCACGAACCGCGATGTCCGTATTCAAATTATCCGCGTATTCGCCGCGCTCCGCATACCAAATCGACGACCAGTCCTTCACAATACCAAGCCGAATGCCAACTGGATGTACTTTCTGTCCCATTCGACTCACCTCCGCTCGTCGGTCACAGTTACCATGATATGACTGGTGCGTTTCGTTACCCTACCTGCTCGACCTCGAGCCCGCGCGCGATATCGGCGAAACGTCGATCCTTGGTCAACATGAACAGTATTGACCAGAAGATTGTCTACATCAGCCCCCTCATTATGTTCCGCATTGGCAATCGCAGATTCGAGAACCTTCTTCAGAATCGATGCGGCCTTAGGTCTGGCGAAAGACAGAATCTCTATCGCCCGTTCCACAGGCAAACCTCTGAGCTGATCGGCGACAAGCCTCGCCTTCTGTGGGGAGAGACGGGCGTATCGTAGCGTTGCGGAAACCTCCATCAGCGTCACTCCACCAGTCTACTTCTTGGCCTTTCGGTCGGCAGCATGACCACGGAATGTACGAGTCGGCGCGAACTCACCAAGCTTATGTCCCACCATATTCTCAGTCACAAGCACCGGAACGTGTTGCCTCCCATTATGGATGGCGATAGTGAGCCCGATCATCTCCGGCACCACCATCGATCTCCGGGACCATGTACGGATGGGTCTTCTGCTATTGACAGAACGTGCCACCTCAACCTTGCGAAGCAGATGATTGTCTATAAATGGTCCTTTCTTGATCGAACGTGGCACCTTGACGACTCCCTTTACTTGCGGCGGTTCCTTCTGCGCACAATCATGGTGGAGGTTCTCTTGTTTCGCCGAGTCTTGTATCCCTTGGTGGGCACACCCCACGGCGTTACCGGGTGTCGGCCGCCTGAAGAGCGACCCTCGCCACCTCCATGGGGATGATCGACCGGATTCATCGCGACACCACGTACCGTAGGCCGACGTCCTCGCCATCGGGTTGCACCTGCCTTTCCCAGAGAGCGTAGCGAGTGCTCCGAATTCCCTACCTCCCCAATCGTCGCACGGCACAGCACCGGTACTTTGCGCAGTTCGCCGGATCGAAGGCGCAATGTTGCGAAGTTCCCTTCTCGCGCAACAAGCTGCAAACTTGCACCAGCGCTACGGGCGAGCTGCGCTCCCTTCCCGGGTTTGAGTTCGACGCAGTGAACTATTGTTCCTACCGGAATTTCGCCCAAAGGCAGACAGTTTCCCGGTCGAATCGGCGCACCGCGACCTGACATCAACTCCTCGCCTGCGGTGACGCCTCGAGGAGCGACCACATACCTTCGCTCACCGTCCGCGTACAGAAGCAGGGCGATGTGAGCGCTACGGTTCGGATCATATTCGATTCGCTCGATCCTTGCCGGAATTCCATCCTTCTTGCGCCCGAAGTCGATGATTCGATAACGCTGCTTGTGCCCACCGCCACGATGTCGCGTAGTGATGCGGCCCTTATTGTTGCGCCCGCCGGTTCGATTCTTCTTGGCGAGCAACGGACTATATGGGTCTCCCTTATATAACCCCTTCGTCTTCACCGTGACAACGAACCGTCGTCCGGCTGAGGTGGGTCTTGACTGAATCACGGCCATGGATACGTACTCCGTGGTGCCTACTCGACCGGATCGATAAAATCAATGCTATGTCCAGGTTTCAGCCGTACATAGACCTTGCGCCAGCCGGGCCGCCGACCCCGATTCCTGCCCCGGATACCTTTGACTTTTCCCTTGATGTTAACTACCGATACCGAGTCCACCTCTACATTAAACATTTTCTCCACAGCTCGGCGTACCTCGAACTTTCTCGCATCCAGGCGTACTCGAAAAGTGAACTGGTTCGATTCTTCCGCAATACGGGTACTCTTTTCCGATATATGAGGGGAAACAAGAATATTAATCAAGTGTTCATCATTCACTCGAAACGCTCCTCGAGTCGTCTGGCTGCAGCTACAGTTATCGCCACGGTATCGAAGGCAAGCAGACTCACGGGACTTACATCCGTGCAAATCTGTACTTCCACCCGAGGCAAATTCCTCGATGCAAGTGCAAGTTTATTGTCATGCTCGACGGTCAAAATAAGCACATCCGAGAGTCCCAACTCACCAAGTCGAGCTACCAGATTTCTGGTCTTCGGTTGCTCCAGAGTCAAATTGTCGATCACTACAAGTCGTTCAGCGCGAACGAGTTGGGACAAAATGGAGCGTATCGCACCACGGTACATCTTCCGATTGACCTTCTGGCCGAAACTTCGGGGCTTCGCCGCAAATGCTGCACCACCACCACGCCATATCGGGCTTCGAATGCTTCCAGCCCGAGCCCGTCCAAGTCCCTTTTGTCGCCAGGGTTTGGTTCCGCCACCACGCACCTCAGCACGCGATTTGTACGATTTCGTTCCTGAACGTTGTCTCGCCAAGTAAGCGGTGACAACCTGGTGCACGAGTGACTCGTTGTAATCGGCCGCAAAAGCCCGATCGGCCAGATCGATTGACTCTGAATCTTGCTTGCCCGAGACCACGCTGACTTGCATCTCGCCTTCCTTATCAATCTCTAACGGATCTTGACGGCGGGACGAACGATTATTCGACCATCTCTGGGGCCAGGGATCGAACCTCTGATCAGGATAATGTTTCGCTCCCGGTCTACACGCACAACTTCAAGATTCTGCATCGTTCTGCGCATCGCACCCATGTGCCCGGACATCCGCTTTCCCTTGAATACACGTCCCGGTGTCTGGTTCTGTCCAATTGACCCCGGAGCGCGGTGTGCAAGCGAATTTCCGTGGGATGCGTCCTGAGTCCGGAAGTTATGACGCTTGACCACTCCGGCATAGCCCTTCCCGATACTCGTTCCAGTTGCATCGATCCTCTCCCCTACTGTGAATGCCGTTACATCCACTATAGATCCGGGGGTTAGTCCCTCTCCTTCCCCATCATCCAGACGAAATTCCCAAAGGCCGTCTCCAGCCTCGACGCCGTTTGCTGCCAAGTGCCCAGCTTGCGGCTTCGACAACCTGCCCGACTTCCTTGCTCCAGTAGTCAACTGCACGGCGCGGTAACCATCCTTCTCCCGTGTCCTGAGACATGTCACTCGGTTCGGCTCTGCCACAATGACAGTCACGGGAATTGATTCACCAGCATCGGTGAACACACGTGTCATTCCCGTCTTGCGTCCGACCAGTCCAATGGGCATCGTGGTTTCCTGCTCCGCATTCAGTTCAGCTTTATCTGGACATCAACGCCAGCGGCAAGATCGAGCTTCATCAATGCGTCAACCGTCTTGTCCGTCGGATTCACAATATCAAGTATTCGCTTGTGCGTTCTGAGTTCGTATTGATCGCGGGCGTCCTTGTTCACATGCGGTGATACCAGAATCGTGTAGCGCTCCTTTCTCGTCGGTAGCGGGATCGGGCCTTTGACCATCGCCCCGGTTCGACGCGCCGTATCGACGATTTCTGCCGCTGACTGGTCGATCAGTTTGTGATCGAAGGCCTTAAGACGGATCCTGATAATCTGATTGGCCATTAGCGTTATTCAATAATTTTTGCGACGACGCCGGCACCGACCGTGCGCCCACCCTCGCGCACCGCAAACCGCAACCCCTCCTCCATCGCAATCGGCGCTATCAGCTTCACCCGCATCTGCACGTTGTCCCCAGGCATCACCATCTCCACCCCCTCGGGCAACTCAACCTCACCCGTCACATCCGTCGTGCGAAAGTAAAACTGCGGCCGATATCCCTTGAAAAACGGCGTGTGACGACCCCCCTCATCCTTCGACAATACGTACACCTCCGCCTCAAACTCCGTATGCGGCGTAATGCTCCCAGGCTTCGCCAATACCTGTCCACGCTCAATCTCGTCTCGCTTCACACCGCGCAGCAATACCCCAATGTTGTCACCCGCTACCCCCTCATCCAGCAGCTTGCGAAACATCTCCACCCCCGTGCACGTCGTCCTCGTCGTCTCCTTCACCCCAACAATCTCAACCTCCTCCCCAACCTTCACCACCCCTCGCTCCACCCGACCCGTCGCCACCGTCCCTCGACCCGAAATCGAAAATACATCCTCCACCGGCATCAAAAACGCACCATCCACCGCTCGCGCCGGCTCGGGTATATACTCATCCAACGCCTTCACCAATGCCACCACCGAACCCTCACCACGCTCACCCCCCACACCCTCCAACGCCTCCAACGCCGAACCACGTATCACCGGCGTGTCATCCCCAGGAAACTCATACTTGTCCAACAACTCCCTCACCTCCATCTCCACCAACTCCAGCAACTCCTCATCGTCCACCATGTCACACTTGTTCATGTACACCACAATGTACGGAACCCCCACCTGACGCGCCAGCAATATGTGCTCGCGCGTCTGCGGCATCGGACCATCCGACGCCGATACCACCAATATCGCACCATCCATCTGCGCCGCGCCCGTAATCATGTTCTTCACATAATCCGCATGCCCCGGACAGTCCACGTGCGCGTAGTGCCTCCCCTGCGACTCGTACTCCACATGCGCCGTCGCTATCGTAATCCCACGCGCCCGCTCCTCCGGCGCATTGTCAATCTCGTCAAACGCCATCACATCCCCACCAAACTCGCGCGCCAATACCTTCGTCATCGCCGCCGTCAGCGTCGTCTTCCCATGATCCACATGCCCTATCGTCCCAACGTTCACGTGCGGCTTCGTACGCTCAAACTTCCCCTTGGCCATTGCGGTTCCCTCTAAATACGGTTGATTAGGAGCCGGAGTTACTGGAGTCTCCTGACAACAGCGTCAGCGACTCCAGGCGGCATTTCCGAATATCTGCCGAATTCCATCGTGAATGTCGCTCTCCCCTGCGTAAGCGAACGGAGGTCGGTGGCGTAGCCGAACATCTCCTTGAGTGGAACTTCGGCCCGCACTGATCGCCCTGCGGGCGTATCCTTCATCCCCTGCACGATACCGCGCCGACGGCTGAGATCTCCCATGACATCACCCATATACTCTTCCGGCGTAACGACTTCGACTTTCATAACCGGCTCCAGCAACACGGCGCACGCCCTTTGAGCCGCCTCGCGAAAACACATCGAGCCAGCGACCTTGAAGGCCAGTTCACTCGAGTCAACATCGTGGAAAGATCCGTCAAACAACGTCACTTTGACATCGACTACCGGGAATCCGGCGATAACCCCGTTCCCCATCTGCTCCCGAACACCCTTGTCGACGGCAGGGATGTACTCTCGAGGAATCACCCCTCCCACGATCGCATCGTCGAATTCATATCCGGCACCTGACTCGCGGGGTTCGATACGCAGCCACACATGCCCGTACTGACCGCGACCACCACTCTGGCGCACAAACTTGTGCTCATGTTCCACTCTCCGGCGGATTGTCTCCCGGTAAGCGACCTGGGGACTGCCGATGTTGGCGGCAACTTTAAACTCGCGCCTAAGACGGTCGATGATAATCTCAAGGTGTAGCTCACCCATACCAGAGATGATGGTCTGTCCAGACTCCTGATCGGTACCAACCCGGAACGAAGGATCCTCATGGGCAAGTCTCGATAGAGCAAGGCCCATCTTCTCCTGATCCCCCTGAGTCTTGGGCTCGATTGCGATGGAGATCACAGGCTCCGGAAATTCCATTCGTTCCAGCGTGACAGGATGCTTCGGATCGCACAACGTCTCACCGGTCGTGATCTCCCTCAGACTCACCGCCGCCGCAATGTCGCCGGCCCGAACCTCTGTGATCTCTTCACGGCTGTTGGCATGCATCTGAAGGATGCGCCCCACCCTTTGAGTGCGATTTTTCAACGGGTTATAGACCGTGTCTCCAGATCTCAGCACCCCGGAGTAGACGCGAAAGAAAGTAAGACTCCCCACAAACGGATCAGTGGCAATCTTGAACGCCAGCGACGAAAATGGAGAACTATCATTTGGACTCCGCGTTTCGATTCTTTCTTCCCCGTTGACCACAACACCCTGAACCGGCGGCACATCATTGGGTGCGGGAAGGTAGCAAACCACGGCATCAAGTAGGGCCTGCACGCCCTTGTTCTTGAATGCCGACCCACATAGAGCGGGTACGATCTCGTTGCGGAGGGTCCGAGCGCGAATGCCTCGCCGAATCTCGCCATCGGACAAATTTCCGTCTTCCAAATACTTCTCCATCAATTCCTCGTCAGCCTCGGCCGCGGCCTCTACGAGTGTTTCTCGCCACTGCCGACAGAGGTTTTCCATTCCGACCGGTATCGGACGAATCTCGTACGACGCGCCAAGATTTGCAGGATCCCAGTAGATCGCCTTCATGCTCAGGAGATCGACGACACCTTCGAATTTCTCCTCTGCTCCGATCGGAAGGTGGGTGGGTACGGGATTCGCCCCAAGACGCTCCCGCATCTGCTGGAGAACGCTGAGAAAATCGGCTCCCTGGCGATCCATCTTGTTGACGAAGGCAAGGCGGGGGACACCGTACTTGGTAGCCTGCCTCCAGACGGTCTCCGATTGAGGCTCGACACCGCCGACTGCGCAGAACACCGCACAGGCACCGTCGAGCACACGCAAACTCCGCTCCACCTCGATTGTAAAATCGACATGCCCCGGCGTATCGATGATGTTGATACGGTGTTCGTCGAACTGCTGATCCATTCCGCGCCAGAAGCAGGTAGTCGCGGCAGACGTGATGGTGATTCCGCGCTCCTGCTCCTGCACCATCCAATCCATTGTCGCCGCGCCGTCGTGAACCTCTCCAATCTTGTGAGAGATTCCCGTGTAATAAAGAACACGCTCAGTAGTCGTGGTCTTGCCGGCGTCGATATGCGCCATGATCCCGATGTTCCGATAGCGTTCGATGGGAGTCTTGCGAGACACCGAAGGAGATCCTGTTTAAGACGTACGTCGGGGTGGCGAGTGTATGAAAAGGGTGCACGCTACCAACGATAGTGCGAGAATGCCTTGTTGGCTTCCGCCATTCGGTGGGTATCTTCGCGCTTCTTGACAGCAGTTCCACGGTTTTCGGATGCTTCAATCAATTCCTGGGCCAGACGCTGACCCATGGATTTCTCGCTGCGGCGCCGAGCGGCATCGACGAGCCATCGCATGGCGAGCGCAGTTCTCCGCGACGAACGCACCTCTACAGGAACCTGATACGTAGCGCCACCGACGCGACGCGACTTCACCTCGACCACCGGACGCACGTTGTCTAGCGCCCGACCGAACACCTCAACCGGATCTTCCTTGGTCCGATTGGCAACGGTATCGAGCGCACCGTAAACCATCCGCTCCGCAACGGATTTCTTCCCGTCGAGCATGAGAACGTTCATGAATTTGGCGAGGGTGACATCCCCGAACTTCGGATCCGGCAGAATGGTTCGCTGGGGAACTTCACGACGTCGCGGCATTGCTCGTCACCTCGTTTCCTCGGTACGGTCCCTAGGATTCAACCTTTCGGACGCTTCGCGCCATACTTGGACCGACCCTGGCGACGATCCGATACTGCGGAAGTATCCAGACTACCGCGAACAACGTGATATCTCACTCCCGGGAGATCCTTCACCCGCCCACCACGGATCAGAATGACTGAATGCTCCTGAAGATTATGCCCCTCGCCCCCGATATAGGTAATAACTTCTTCACCGCTGGTCAGGCGAACCTTCGCCACTTTTCGGAGCGCAGAATTCGGTTTCTTCGGTGTCGTAGTATATACACGCGTACACACACCCCGCCTTTGCGGACAGCTCTGCAGCGCGGGAACGTTGCTCTTCTTGCGCTGGCGCTTGCGTGGTCTGCGCACCAATTGGTTAATCGTCGCCATGCGTTCTCTCTCATTCTCAGCGAGCAGCCTCCTGAACGTCCGAAGGACAATCGAACGCTCAGAGGGCCGGAAGAACATCGCTGCAAACCGCTTGCTTGATGCGCGGGTCCCGGGCTCGTCACTGGCCCCGCGCCCCGAACCTCTAACCAGATGTAAGCCGGGCGAATGTACGAGGATTTCGTCAGAGCGTCAAGCCTCAGCCTTGTCCAATGAGAAGTGAGCCTGAAGGGAGGGGTTGAATCCAACGACAGGTGAGCCTGTAGGGGGAGCGATTCGGAGGTCATCGGAGGATGATCGTAAGGGCGCGGTGAAAGCGTACCTGGCGAAGATGACGGGGCTGTCGCGCGCGCAGCTCACCCGGCTGGTGGCCCAGCACCGCTCGACGGGACGCATCCGCGACCGGCGCCGCGCCGTGCCGTCGCGTCCCTTCACGAGGCGCGACACCGCGGCCGCTATCCGCCTGCTCGCCGAGGTCGACACCGCGCTCGGCCAGTGCTGCGGGCCGGCCACCCGGGCGGTGCTGCGCCGCCAGTACGAGGTCTTCGCCGATGCGCGCTTCGCGCGCCTGGCGGGGCTGTCGAACGGGCACCTGTACAACCTGCGCTACTCGCGCACCTACCGCACCCGGCGCAGCGTGTCCACCAAGACCCGACCCCGCGTGGTCGCCATCGCCGAGCGGCGCAAGCTCCGCCCCGACGGACAGCCCGGATGCGTGCGCGTGGACACCGTCCACCAGGGCGATCGCAACGGGGCCAAGGGGGTGACCACATCAACACCGTCGATGAGGTCACCCAGTACGAGCACATCGGCTGTGTGGCGGCCATCTCCGAGCGCTTCCTCGTCCCCGTGCTCGAAGCGCTCATCGAGGCCTATCCGTTCGCGATTCAAGGCTTTCACGCCGACAACGGCTCGCAGTACATCAACCACCGCGTCGCACGCCTGCTCAACAAGCTCCACATCGGCCAGTTCACCAAGTCGCGCGCCCGCCACTGCAACGACAATGCCCTGGTCGAAGGCAAAAACGGCGCCGTGATTCGCACCTACCTCGGCTACGACCCCATCGCCCAGCGCTTCGCCCCCCGGGTCAACGCCTTCACCCAAGGGGTGCTCTCGCCGTATCTGAACTATCACCGCCCCTGCCTGTTCGCCACCGAGCAGCGCGACGCCACCGGCCGCATCCGCCGCCACTACCGCGACCGCGACGTCGCTACCCCCTACGAGAAACTGAAGTCACTGCCCAATGCCGCGCGCTGGCTCAAGCCCGGGCTGACCTTCAGGCAGCTCGACGCCGTCGCCTACGCCTACAGCGACCTCGATGCGGCGCGGGCCGTCAACGCCGCGCGCGACGCCCTGTTCCGTGCTTTCAGGCGTGAATGGGGCCGCGCCGCGTAGGGGGGGCAAACCTCACAATCCAACGTCCTGTGGAATTGTGGACGAGTCCCCTGCGGGGACCGGCGTGCGCCCTGCGGGCCGTGTGGACAGCCCGTGGACCACGCTTGAGCGTGGCCCACCGCCTGCCCACACTCTCGCGCCTCTCGCCCACAGCCTCCACAGGACCCATCACCATTCGACTCACAACCCCCCGACCCCTTGACCTCCCCGACCCCATCGCACCACCCTCACCCTCTCATTCACAACTCCTTCGAACCCGCACCCCTCTGCCTGTCATTCCCCCCTCCGTTCAGGCTCATCTCTGGATTGGACAACGCTGCCTCGGCGTCGACATCGTGGAGAGTCTGCGCTAGGCCTGCCATGTCATGAGATTTTTGTCTGAACAATGGACTTTCCGCGTGGCATGCTGGTTCCATGCCACAGTCCCAGATCAGCCGCACATTGCGCGACGAGGCGGCGGTTGCGCGTATAGGGTCGATCCTGTCTGAGGAGCGGTTCGACAGTCGGTCCGCCCTGGGCCGGCGGATCTGCGAGGAGTTTTCGTTCGCCGACGCGCGCGGGCGCCCTCAGCTTGCCGGCTGCATGAAGGCGCTCGGCGCCTTGGCTCAGAGGGTTCCGGAGATCGTCCTTCCGCCGCCGAAGGGCTCGGCGGTGGAGCGCCGGGCGCGCCTGCTCAACACCGATGTCCCCGAGCCCGAAGGAGTGCCAGCGCATCCCAAGCGGATACGGGACCTCGGGATCATGGCTGTCGCGGACGCGGCGCACCGGGCGCTGTGGAACACGCTGATCGCACGCGAGCACCCGCACGGGATGACGACCTTCGCGGGCTGCCAGGTCCGCTACCTCGTCGGCTCGGCGCACGGTTGGCTCGGGGCGGCGGGATTTGCCGCCGCCGCGCTGCGGGCCGCGGCGCGGGAGCGCTGGATTGGATGGGACGACGCCGGGCGCCGGGGACATCTGCGGCGCGTCGTGTGTCTGAGCCGTTTCCTGATCCGCCCTTCGGTGCGCTGCCCGCACTTGGCCAGCCACGTGCTCGGGCGCATCCTGCGCCGCCTGCCGGGCGACTTCGAACAACGCTACGGCTTTCGCCCGTATCTCGTTGAGAGCTTCGCCGACGAGGGATATCACGGAACGTGCCTGCGCGCGGCCAACTTCCTGTGCGTGGGCAGGACCGCCGGGCGCGGTCGCCAGGACCGGGAGAAACGCCGGGCGCAGAGCGTGAAGACGGTCTTCGTGCACGAGTTGGAACGCGCCTGGCGCACGAAGCTGGGGGTTGCGCCCGTGGAGCACGCGCCCTCGCTGGAACCGGGCGAGGGGCTGAACGCACAGGACTGGGCGCAGAACGAGTTCGGAGGAGCCCCCTTGGGAGACAGACGCCTTTCGGCACGACTGGTCAGGAGCGCCGGACTTCTGGCCGCTTATCCCGGGCAGAAGATCAATGCCGCTCCCGGCGCCGACAACACCGCGGTCAACGCCTTCTACCGTCTGATCGAGGCGCCCGCGGAGTCGCAGATCACGCCACGAAACATCCTCGCGCCGCACCGTGAGCGCAGCATCCAGCGCATGCGCGGCCAGCGCACGGTTCTGGCGATCCAGGACGGCACGGACCTGAACTTCTCGCGCCGTCCCGGCTGCGACGGGCTGCAGCTCATCGGCACGAACCAGACGACGGCGACGAGCCTGGGCTTGCACATGCACACGACGCTGGCGGTGACCGCAACGGGCCTGCCGCTCGGCGTGCTCGCGCTGGGCTTCGACCCGGTGAAGACGCTTTCGAAACACGAGGAGAAACGCCGCAAGACGCAGCGCTGGCTCGAAGCCTTCAACGGCACCGCCGACGCCGCGCGCGAGATCGGCGCAAGGACGCGGGTGGTGTGCGTGTGCGACCGCGAAGCCGACATGTTCGAGCTTCTTGACGTGCAGCGCCGCCGTCCACGCGTCGAGCTGCTGGTGCGCGCCAAGTACGACAGGGTGCTCGCAAAGGGGAAGCCGAAGCTGTTCGCGACGATGAGCGCCGGCACGCCCGACGGCCTGATCGACGTCGAGATCGAAGGGCTGACGGCGCGTCCCAAATCCCGCCGGAAGAAGGCCCGCCCCGTGCGGCAGAAGCGCCTGGCAGCCTGCGAGCTGCGATTCCGCCGCGTCACGCTGCCGGCGACGGATGCCGTCCCGGGCGCAGACCCGGTTGCTGTGCACGGAGTTCACATCAAGGAGATAGCGCCGCCCAACGACGAGCAACCCGTGCAGTGGTTCCTGCTGACCACGCTCAAGGTCAAAACCGCACAAGACGCGGCCGAAATCGTCGGTTTCTATCTTCAAAGGTGGCGCGTCGAGGATTTCTTCCGGGTCCTGAAATCCGGCTGCCGCGTCGAGTGCCTGCTGTTTCGCACCGCCGACCGGCTGCAGCGCGCGATCGCGATCAACGCCGTCATCGCCTGGCGCATCATGGTGATGACGCTGCTCGGTCGCCAAGTGCCCGACTGCGACCCGCAGTTGATGTTCGCCGACCAGGAGCTCGGCTTCCTGCGCGACTACGCCCTGGCGCACGGCCTGGATGCCCCCGAGCGCCTCGGCGACGCCGTGCGCTTGGTCGCGCATCTGGGCGGATACCGGGACCGAAAGCACGATCCAGACCCGGGAAACCAAATCATGTGGCATGGACAGACGCGACTGACGAGCGCCGCGCTGGGCCATGCAATCGGGTTTCGGGCCGGCCAAAGGCACGCGCTGCGCGCGGAAAAATAGCACGTCGTCAACCAGACTTATCATGACTCGGCAGCGCTAGCCCGACGACTGTTCCGAGGGCGCACCCTCTTCGGCAAGAGCGCTGGCGAGAGCCGCCTCCACCGCCTCGGGCTCCAGAGGCACTTCCTCCAGAGCCTGGCGTCTGCGGCGATCCTCGTGGTAGGCCAAACCGGTACCGGACGGAATTAACCTGCCGACGATGACGTTCTCCTTCAATCCCCGCAGCTCGTCGATCTTCCCGTTGACGGAAGCCTCGGTGAGTACCCTGGTCGTCTCCTGAAACGATGCGGCGGAAATAAAGGACTCCGTCGCCAGAGACGCCTTGGTGATGCCGAGCAGCACCGGCGACCAAGTCGCCGGCTCACCATTCTCGGCGCATACCTTCTCGTTCTCTTCAAGCGCCCTGGCGCGATCAAGCTGCTCCCCTCGCAGGAACTTCGTTCCGCCGGGGGAGACGATTTCGGCCTTGCGAAGCATCTGACGCACGATGACTTCGATGTGCTTGTCGTTGATTTTCACACCCTGCAGCCGATAAACCTCCTGTACCTCGTTCACAATGTAGTTCGCAAGAGCGCTCACTCCGAGCAGTCGAAGAATATCGTGGGGGCTGGGCATCCCATCAACGACCACCTCACCCTGATCGACGTGCTCGCCTTCAAAAACCAAAATATGCCGCCACTTCGGCACGAGGGTTTCATGCGGCACACCTTCCTCATCGGTGATGACTAGTCGCTGCTTGCCCTTGGTGTCCTTGCCGAACCCGACTGTGCCGGTGACTTCGGCCAGCACCGCAGCTTCCTTGGGTTTGCGCGCCTCGAAGAGATCCGCAACTCGAGGCAAACCTCCGGTAATGTCCCGGGTCATGGAAGATTCCTGCGGCATTCTGGCGATAACGTCTCCAATTCCGACTTCTCCACCCTCCTGTGCGGTAATGATGGCCCCCGGGGAAAGTACATAGTGCGCGGGCGCATCCGTACCCGGCAACCGGAGCTCCTCCTCATTTTCGTCGACCAAGCGGACCATCGGACGCAGATCCTTGGCCGCCGCACTTCGCTGCTTGGGATCCATGACTTCGATCCGAGCAAGTCCGGTCACCTCGTCAACCTGCGACTGCACGGTCACACCATCGACCGCGTCGCTAAACCGGACGCGGCCGGCCACCTCGGAGACCACCGGATGCGTGTGGGGGTCCCAGTTCGCAACCATCCGACCACCGGTGACCGCATCACCATCGGCGACCGAAAGTACAGCGCCGTACGGAATCTTGTACCGCTCGCGTTCGCGGCCGTGCTCGTCCGCGATTGACAGCTCACCCGACCGAGTAACTGCCACATAGTGACCATCCGCGTGCCGAACCACTTTCAGATTATGGAGCTTCACCACGCCATCACCCTTCACTGACACGCTGTCGGTCGCGGCGGCACGGGAAGCGGCACCACCAACGTGGAAAGTACGCATCGTCAACTGGGTGCCCGGTTCGCCGATGGACTGTGCTGCAACCACGCCGACCGATTCGCCGATGTTAACCGGCTCGCCTCGGGCAAGATCACGGCCGTAACACGCGGCGCACACGCCGAATCGAGTCTCGCAGGTAATCGGCGACCGCACCCGGATCTCATCGATGCCGAGATTCTCAAGTCTCTCGACCCATCGCTCGTCGAGCAGGGTGCCGCGTCTGACCGCGATTCCGCGACCATCAGGGGTCGGCAAGTCACTCGCGACCACCCGCCCGAGCACTCGCTCGCGCAACGGCTCGACGACATCGCCACCTTCGATAAGAGAGTTGAGCACCAAGCCATTTTCAGTCCCGCAGTCCTCCTCCGTGACCACCAGATCCTGAGCCACGTCGACCAGACGCCGCGTGAGATATCCGGAATTAGCAGTCTTCAGCGCCGTGTCCGCAAGGCCCTTGCGGGCGCCGTGCGTGGAGATGAAATATTGGAGGACATCCAGACCTTCCCGGAAGTTGGCGGTGATCGGCGTCTCGATAATCGATCCGTCCGGCTTAGCCATTAGGCCGCGCATCCCGGCGAGCTGCCGAATTTGAGCCGCGGAGCCTCGCGCCCCCGAGTCGGCCATCATGTAGATCGAATTGAACGACTGCTGCTCGACACTGTTCCCGTCCCTGTCCTCGACGACTTCCGTGCCGAGCTTGTCCATCATCGCCTTGGCAACCTTCTCGTTGGTGTATGACCAGATGTCGACCACCTTGTTGTAGCGCTCACCTTGAGTCACCAGCCCCGATGCATACTGTTCCTCTATCTCCTTGACCGCCTTCTCTGCCGCACCCAAGATCGCCTTCTTTTCGCTCGGCACAGCCATGTCCTCGACACCGATGGAGATGCCGGCACGCGTCGCATGGCTGAAGCCCGTATACATGAGCTGATCTGCGAACACGACTGTCTCTTTAAGCCCAACTCTGCGATAACAGGCGTTGATCAGCGAAGAGATCGCCTTCTTGTTCATCAGACGATTTACAAGATTGAACGACAGCCCCGGGGGCATAATCTCCGATAGCAGCGCCCGGCCGACTGTCGTGTCGCACAACTGCACCCTCTCCACCGTCTCACCGTCGTCGTTGAACACGACGTCGCGGATACGCGCCTTGATCTTCGCGTGCAGATCAATCGCTCCGCACTGGAACGCCCGGTGCACCTCGGCGATGTCGGCGAACACCATCCCGGTGCCTCGCGCATCCACTCTCTCACGAGTCATGTAGTACAGCCCGAGCACCACATCCTGCGTCGGCACGATGATCGGCTCCCCATGTGCCGGGGACAAGATGTTGTTGGATGACATCATCAGCGTCCGCGCCTCGAGCTGAGCCTCGATGGACAGAGGAACGTGCACTGCCATCTGGTCACCGTCGAAATCCGCATTGAACGCGGTGCATACCAGCGGATGAAGCTGTATCGCCTTGCCTTCGATCAGTACGGGTTCGAACGCCTGGATGCCGAGGCGATGAAGCGTGGGTGCCCGGTTGAGGAGCACCGGATGTTCGCGAATCACCTCTTCCAGAATATCCCAGACCTCGGGACCCTCTCGCTCGACCAACCTCTTCGCGGCCTTGATCGTCGTGGCCAGATCGCGAAACTGAAGCTTTCCGAAAACGAACGGCTTAAATAGCTCCAACGCCATTTTTTTCGGTAACCCGCACTGATGTAGTTTCAGGGTCGGACCAACGACTACGACCGATCGCCCCGAGTAGTCGACGCGCTTACCCAGCAGATTCTGCCGGAAGCGACCCTGTTTCCCCTTGATCATATCGGCCAGCGACTTCAACGGCCGCTTGTTCGCCCCGGTGATCGCACGACCGCGCCGCCCGTTATCCAGCAGGGCATCGACCGCTTCCTGAAGCATGCGCTTCTCGTTGCGTACGATGATATCGGGCGCGTTTAGCGCGAGCAGCCTCTTGAGGCGATTATTGCGATTGATGACCCGTCGATAGAGATCGTTCAGATCCGAGGTCGCGAAGCGACCGCCGTCCAGTGGCACGAGCGGCCTCAGCTCCGGTGGAAGTACCGGCAGCACTTTCATCACCATCCATTCCGGTTTGTTTCCGGAACTAGTGAATGCCTCCATAAGCTTGAGACGCTTGGAAAGTTTCTTGAGTTTCGACTCCGAGCCGATCTTCGGCAATTCCTCGCGCAGCGCCGCAATTTCCTCCTCGAGATCAATGGTGCGCAGCAACTCGTGAATCGCCTCCGCGCCCATCTTCGCTTCGAAATCGTCGCCGTACTTCTCAAGCGCGTCGAGGTACATGTCGTCAGTGAGCAACTGACCACGCTCCAGATCCGTCATGCCCGGATCGCTCACGACGAACGCTTCGAAGTAGAGGATCCGTTCGATGTCGCGCAAAGTCATGTCGAGCAGCAAACCCATACGCGATGGCAGTGACTTCAAGTACCAGATATGGGCAACGGGACTGGCCAATTCGATGTGCCCCATGCGCTCCCTGCGGACCTTTGCAAGGGTGACCTCGACCCCGCATTTCTCGCAGATGACACCGCGGTGCTTGAGGCGCTTGTACTTGCCGCACAGGCATTCGTAATCCTTGACCGGCCCGAAAATCTTCGCGCAGAACAGGCCATCACGCTCGGGCTTGAACGTACGGTAATTGATGGTCTCCGGCTTCTTTACTTCGCCGTAAGACCAGGATCGGATCCTGTCCGGAGATGCGAGTCCGATACGAATCGCATCGAACCCTTCCATCTGACCTTGCTGCCTCAGAAGATTGAGTAGATCTCTCATCGCGGTCTCCACTCTTGATCGACGGACACATTGTCGGCTCGATCCGAGCCTTCCCGTCGGCTCGCTACAAGCTTTTGCTCGCTGATCCGAAATTCCTCATGCGAGGCGGATTCAGTCGTGTTCGAGTTCGATGTCTATCCCGAGTGATCGAATCTCCTTCATCAATACGTTGAAGGACTCAGGCATGCCCGCTTCCATACGATGCTCATCGTCAACGATGTTCTTGTACATCTTTGTGCGACCGTTCACGTCGTCCGATTTCACCGTCAGCATCTCCTGCAACGTATAGGAAGCTCCGTATGCCTCCAGAGCCCAAACTTCCATTTCACCGAACCGTTGGCCCCCGAATTGCGCCTTTCCGCCCAGTGGTTGCTGCGTCACCAGACTGTACGGTCCCGTCGACCTCGCGTGCATCTTGTCGTCAACAAGATGATTAAGCTTCATCATGTACATGTAGCCGACGGTGACCGGTCGGTCGAACGGGTCCCCGGTTCGGCCGTCAAAGAGTTGCGTCTGACCGTCACGCGGAAGGCCCGCGAGTTCGAGCAGGTTCTTGATCTCGGACTCGCTGGCCCCATCGAACACTGGTGTCGCCATTGGAACCCCTCCCCGCAAGTTGCCCGCGAGCTCCCGCAATTCAGTGTCGCTCAGGCTGCCTACAGGATCCGCCTTGTCCTTGAGCGCATATACTTTCTGCAGAAAGCGGCGCAGACCACGGGATTGCTCAAGACCATCCAGCATGCGCGACACCCTGTGACCAAGCTCCTTCGACGCCCATCCGAGATGGGCCTCGAGCACCTGCCCCACGTTCATTCGCGACGGCACCCCGAGGGGATTCAGGACGATATCGACCGGTGTGCCGTCCTTCATGTACGGCATGTCTTCGACCGGAACGATCATCGAGATAACGCCCTTGTTTCCGTGTCGTCCCGCCATCTTGTCACCGGGCTGGATCCGCCGCTTCACGGCAAGGTAAACCTTGACCATCTTCAGCACACCCGGCGCGAGGTCATCGCCCGACCTCAGCTTCCCTTCCTTCTCGGTGAAGTACGCATCGAGCTGCGCCTTCTGTTCATCAAGTTGCTCTCGCGCCTTCTCAAGTTGTGCATTGGCATCATCGCTTCGTAGTCGAATGGCGAACCATTCCCGCCGATCAATGGCGCCCAGATAATCCTCGGAAATCCGACTCCCGGCTTCGATATCTCCCGGGCCACCGTCCGAGATCTGCCCGACGAGAAGGCGCTCAAGTCGAAGGTAGGTATCGTCGGCGAGAATCCGGAACTGATCGTCCAGATCCTTGCGAACCTTCTCCAGCTCCGATTCCTCGATCTGCCTGGCCCGCGAATCCTTCTCCACACCGTCCCGGGTAAAGATCTGCACATTGATGATCGTTCCGTTCATCCCTGACGGGACCCGCAACGAAGTATCTTTCACATCCGACGCCTTCTCGCCGAAGATTGCGCGAAGCAGTTTCTCCTCCGGAGTAAGCTGTGTCTCGCCTTTAGGCGTGACCTTACCCACCAGGATGTCTCCGGCTTTCACCTCCGCGCCGACATAGACGATTCCAGATTCGTCCAGCTTGGAAAGTGCATTCTCGCTGACATTGGGGATGTCGGAGGTGATGTCCTCGGGTCCGAGCTTCGTGTCCCTCGCGAAGCACACGAGCTCCTCGATATGAACCGTGGTGTAGCGGTCTTCCTCGACGACGCGCTCCGAAATCAGGATCGAGTCTTCAAAGTTGTATCCGTTCCAGGGCATAAACGCGACGAGCATGTTCTGTCCTAGCGCAAGCTCTCCCAAGTCGGTCGAGGGTCCGTCCGCGAGCACATCGCCACCGGCGATCACGTCGCCCGGCTTCACGAGCGGACGCTGGTTGATGCACGTATTCTGATTTGATCGCGTGTACTTGATGAGGCTGTAGATGTCGACCCCCGGCTCCCCGGCGATGGTCTCATCGTCGTTGACTCGCACTACGATACGCGCCGCATCGACGGAATCGACCGTGCCGCCACGCTTTGCGACCACCGTCACTCCAGAGTCGATCGCGACTTTGCGCTCCATCCCGGTGCCGACTAGTGGCTTTTCGGTCTTCAAGGTCGGCACCGCCTGACGCTGCATATTCGAACCCATCAATGCCCGGTTCGCATCGTCGTGCTCCAGAAACGGAATCAGCGACGCCGCCACCGACACGATCTGCTTCGGCGACACATCCATGTACTGCACACGCTCCGGCGAAGAAAGCGTGGCCTCGTTCTGGTGACGACAGGTCACGAGAGTGTCGATCAGCCTCCCGTCGTCGTCGAGCGTCGTATTGGCTTGCGCGATGACATACTGGCCCTCCTCAATAGCAGACAGATAATCGATCTCGTCGGTGACCTGGCCCTTTTCGACCTTTCGATATGGCGTTTCGAGAAAACCGTACCGATTCGTCCGCGCATATACCGCCAGCGAGTTGATGAGACCGATGTTCGGACCCTCCGGGGTCTCGATGGTACAAACCCGCCCGTAGTGGGTGGGGTGAACATCGCGAACCTCGAATCCGGCCCGCTCGCGCGTCAGCCCGCCCGGACCGAGCGCCGAGACCCTGCGCTTGTGAGTGACCTCTGAAAGCGGGTTATTCTGATCCATGAACTGCGACAACTGGCTCGATCCGAAGAACTCCTTGACCACGGCCGAAACCGGCTTGGCGTTGATGAGCTCCTGCGGCATGAGTTCTTCCGTCTCAGCCAAACTCAGGCGCTCCTTGACCGCGCGCTCGACCCGCACCAAGCCGATACGAAACTGGTTCTCCGCCATCTCGCCGACGCTGCGAATACGGCGGTTCCCAAGATGATCGATGTCGTCGACCATGCCGATGCCGTTCTTGATGTCGACAAGAGTCTTGAGAGCCTCAATGATGTCGGACTCGCCGCCATTTTCCAGAACGAGACGGGTCAGCATCTCGTCATCCCGGCGGGTTTGGAACACGTCGACCGACTCGTGACCGGTCTTGAGTAACCGCCGCAACAACTCTGCTGTCGCGGGTTCGTGCGATCTGGCAACAAGCTTCCCGGTCGCGCTGTCGTACATATCCCGCGTGATCCGCCACCTGCTCTTAACCTCGTTGCGTGCGAAGGCACCTTTCCCAATAGCCTGCTCCTCGAAACCGAGGTAGCACTTGATGTATTTCCCGTCGTAGATAATTCCCGGACCTTCCTCTCGACTTCGACCTATCCGCCGATTGAACTTCATTCGTCCGACCGAGGAGATATCGTATCGCTCGGCGCTGAAGAACAGATTGTGAAACAACCCTTGAGCTGCCTCCTTCGTGGGTGGTTCTCCGGGACGCATCATCCGATAAATTTCGACTTGGGCGTCGAGTTGGCTATGCGTCGGATCGGTGCTAAGCGTCCGCGACATGAACGGCCCGCGGTCGACATCGTTGGTATAAAGGGTCTCGAAGGATTCCACGCCACTCTCGCGAAGCTTGCCGAGCAATTCTCCGGTTACCTCGTCGTTTGCATTCGCGATGATCTCTCCCGTCTCCGTATCCACAACGTCACGGCCGAGGTACTTACCGAACGCATAATCGTCATCAACCTCGAGCAAGTCGAGGCCCGCCTTGGTAATCTGCCTGATGTGTCGCGCGGTTATTCTCCGTCCGGCTTCCACGAGCACCGCGCCTTCCTTGTCCCTGATGTCGAACGCGGCAACATCGCCGCGCAACCGATCCGGTACGAACTTGAACCGCAAGCCGTCCGGCGTGAGATCGAAAGAGTTGAAATCGAAAAACAGCGCCAGGATCTCCTCGGTGGAGTAGCCGAGAGCGCGCAGGAGAATTGTCGCCGGGAGCTTCCGGCGGCGATCGATCCGAACATGCACGAGATCCTTTGGATCGAATTCAAAATCGAGCCAGGATCCTCGGTACGGGATGACCCTGGCGGAGAACAGAAGTTTTCCAGACGAATGCGTCTTACCCCGATCATGCTCGAAGAACACACCGGGCGAACGGTGAAGCTGGGCGACGATGACACGCTCGGTGCCATTGATGATGAAGGTTCCGGTGTCGGTCATGAGCGGTATCTCGCCCATGTAGACCTCCTGCTCCTTGACGGCCTTCACCACCCGCTCGACGACCTTGGACCCGCGACCGCTTCCAGCCTCCTTTTCGTAGAGCACCAGCCTCAACGTCACGCGCAGGGACGCGGCGTAAGTCTTGCCACGAAGCCGGCATTCGCTCACATCGAATATGGGCTTCTCAAGCCGATAGCGCACGTATTCGAGCGCTGCATCTCCGGAATAGCTTTCGATCGGGAAGACGGACTTGAACGCCGCATGCAGGCCCCCGTCCTCCCGATCACCCGACTCGGCTCCCTCCTGGAGAAAGTCGCGGTAGGAATCGATCTGAATCGCGAGTAGATACGGCACGTCGAGAATGCTCGACCGCTTGCCGAAATCCTTCCGAATACGCTTCTTCTCGGTAAAGGTATACGCCATGACTCATCCTCGAATCGCTGCTGCCATTACCGCTCGGAGCGTCCGCATCGCCACTACCTTCCGGACCATCCCGCGTTCATTAGTTTGCGGGGGTTCGCTTAGCTGCTCAGGCCCTGCAGGTTGCCGGAACGCTCCCACTTCATCCGAACCCTCGGACGGATATTCCTGCCTTACCGGTCAGCGCGGTCAACTACTTCAACTCCACCGTCGCTCCCGCCTCCTCAAGCTGCTTCTTCACATCATCCGCCTCGTCCTTGGAGATTCCTTCCTTGATATTCGCCGGAACCGCCTCCACGAGGTCCTTCGCCTCCTTGAGGCCAAGGCCTGTAAGTGCGCGCACGACCTTGATCACGCCCACCTTCTTGTCCCCGAAACCGCTCATTACGACGTCGAACTCGGTCTGCTCTGCAGCGGCATCGGCTTCGGCCTCGCCAGCCATCGGACCAGCCGGCATCGCCATTGCCGCCGCGGCTGATACACCCCATTTCTCTTCCATCGTCTTGACCAGATCGACAATCTCGATCAGCGGCTTCTGTTCGATAGCTTCGATAAGCTCTGCATTGGACAGCGCCATTGTCATTGACTCCTCAGTGCAATCAGATTTCTGATGCCGGCTCGCGCCGGCCGTGGTGAATCAAGCCGTTTTCGTCCGATCCTCGCGCATCGCCTCCAGAACGCGCACAAGACCAGCGTGAGGTTCGGCGGCAGTGCGTACAAGCTTGGTGACCGGGGCGAGAAGCATCGACATCAGCCTTACCAACGCCTCTTCACGCGTCGGGAGACTGGCAAGCTGTTCAATCGCGGGCGCGCCCATCGCCTTGCCGTCGAACGCTACGAAGCTGACGATCAACTTGTCATTGCTCTTCGCATATTCACGTACGACCCGTGCCGCTGCACCCGGCTCATCCCGCGAGAACGCAAGCACGAGAGGGCCTCTGAGGCGATCCTGAACGCATTCGAACTCCGTGCCTTCGACGGCTCGGCGGGCCAGGGTGTTGCGGACGACCCGCAGATACACGCCGGACTGCTTGGCCTTTTCCCGCAACTCGGTCATCTCGGACACGGAAAGTCCTCGGTACTCAGCGGCGATGGCCGAATGTGAAGTCCTCGCCATTTCGGCCACCTCATCGACCACCACCTTCTTCTGCTCAAGCGAAAGCGCCACGTCACACATCTCCTCGCGCGAACCCGTCCATCGCGGTCACCGACGACGACTTCGTTCGCTTCATCGTACTTGCACCCTCAGCGCACGATTGCGCACCGAAGATACTCCCTGACGGCGGCCGTACATGCTGTCAGGCCGCACCGCCTGCGCAGGCAGGCGATGTCACAAAGTCCGTCATCAGACTCGGTCCTGATGCCCATCGCCGAATTGAGGGTCAACCCACCTGCGGTCTCTGACGTCCGCCAGGATCTGCGGAGACACTTCTCCGATTTGCCCCGACAGCGCAAAGTCGATGCGAGAAAACTGCATCTCTGTCATCTCGCCTTTTATGTTGAAGAGACTCCGAAACTCCCGCCTACACCCCCGAGGGTGGCCTTGTCGATAACGACTCCGGGACCCATGGTGGTCGACAATGTCACCTTTCGCATATAGACCCCCTTGGATGTACCGGGCTTCGCTCGGTTCAGATCGCTCAGAAGAGCGTCGAGGTTCTGTTTGAGCGCATCGACCTCGAATCCGATCTTGCCAATCGCGCAGTGAATAATCCCCGCGCGATCGGTACGGTACTGGATCTGCCCAGCCTTTGCGTTGCGAACCGCACCGGCCACGTCGGGAGTGACAGTTCCAACCTTCGGGTTAGGCATAAGGCCGCGCGGCCCCAGGATTCGGCCGAGCTTGCCAACGATCCGCATAGCATCGGGGGCCGCAATCACAACATCGAAATCGAGATTTCCGGCCTGGACCTTCTCGGCCAAATCATCCATACCCACAATGTTGGCACCGGCCTCGCGCGCAGCGTCGGCGGCCGCGCCCTGCGCGAATACCGCGACTCGCGACTCCTTGCCGAGTCCGTTGGGCATGATGGTCGATCCCCGCACAACTTGATCGGATTTGCGCGGGTCGACTCCCAGATTTACGCTCACCTCGACCGATTCGGAAAACCGGACCGAAGACAGATCCTTCAGCAGCGTCAGAGCCTCGGAGACGTCATGGAGTTTTCCCCGATCGATCTGTTCACGGATCACTTTCATCCGCTTCGAGCGCGTCGCCATCAGACCACCTCCTCCGTTTCGAGCCCCATGCTGTGAGCGCTACCAGCGACAATTCGCACCGCGGCATCGAGATCGTCGGTGTTCAGATCCGGCATCTTCCGGCGCGCGACCTCCTCAAGCTGAGCGCGAGTCACCCTGCCGACTTTCCTGGAGTTCGGGACATCACTTCCCTTCTCGACGCCAGCGATCTTCCGAAGCAGCACGGACGCGGGAGGCGTCTTGGTGATGAAGGTGAACGATCGATCCTGATAGACCGTGATCACGCACGGGATCGGAAGCCCCGGCTCCATACCCTGGGTCTGGGAATTGAAGGTCTTGCAGAACTCCATGATGTTCACGCCGTGCTGCCCGAGAGCGGGCCCGACGGGCGGCGTCGGGTTCGCTTGACCCGCGGGCACCTGCAGCTTGATGTACGCTTGGACCTTCTTCGCCACGCCGGCAACCCTCCAACCGAACATGCGTCGCCCACTTCGGGGACGCGCGGAATCTTGCCCATGAGACGACGCGGTTGCGTCTCCCGACTCAGTCCTTCTCGACCTGACCGAACTCAAGCTCCACCGGAGTCGAGCGACCGAAGATGGTCACCGCGACACGCATCCGACTCTTCTCGTAATTCACTTCCTCGACCACACCGTTGAAGTCGTTGAAGGGACCATCGATAACCCGTACCGCTTCTCCGGGCTCGAAGAGCACCTTCGGGCGCGGCTTGTCAACGCCTTCCTGCACTCGTTGGAGGATGGCATCGGCCTCGCGGTCAGTGATCGGAGCAGGACGATCACTGCTCCCTCCGATAAACCCCATCACTTTCGGCACACTCTTCACCAAGTGCCAGGTCCCGTCGTTCATCTCCATGTTCACCAGCACATACCCCGGGAAGAATTTCCGATCGCTTCGACGCCTCTGACCATCGCGCATCTCGACGACCTCTTCGGTTGGGACCAGCACGTCTCCGAATTCGCCCTTGTGTTCGCTGCGCTCAACTCGTTCCTTCAACAAACGCATGACCTGGTTCTCGAACCCGGAATACACATGAACGACGTACCATCGCATCGCCATGTGGTCAGGCCCCCGTTCCGAGCATCAGCTTCACCAACCATGCAAGCAGTCCGTCGAGAAGCCACAGGATGATGGCCACCAGGCCGACCATGGCGATCACGATCAATGTCGTCTGTACCGTCTCCTTGCGCGTGGGCCATACGACCTTTCGAACTTCGGTGTGCGACTCGCGGACGAACTCCCAGGCAGTCCGGCCTTTCTCCGTCTGCGCGGCGACGAACAACGCCACCGCGCTCAGCACCAACAGACCGACGACACGCAGCAGCAGCGACTCGTCCGACCAGTAATAGAAGCCCGCGATGCCGCCGCCAAGAATGGCGAAAGTCCCGATCCACTTGGCCAGGTCGGGGAATGCACCGGCTGCCTGTACGTTCGTTCTCATCCATTGCCGGGTCGACACATCACCCGCCCCCCGTCATTGTGACATCCGCCCGTCGCGGATCATGGACGGTCAACTGTCTGCCTACACTGCTACGTTGGCAGGCCAGGAGGGAATCGAACCCCCAACCTGCGGTTTTGGAGACCGCCGCTCTGCCAATTGAGCTACTGGCCTTGAAATGGGAAGCCGTAACCGGCACTCGGACCGATCCCGGCACACTTCGTTCGGATTTATTCAATAATTTTTGCGACGACGCCGGCACCGACCGTGCGCCCACCCTCGCGCACCGCAAACCGCAACCCCTCCTCCATCGCAATCGGCGCTATCAGCTTCACCCGCATCTGCACGTTGTCCCCAGGCATCACCATCTCCACCCCCTCGGGCAACTCAACCTCACCCGTCACATCCGTCGTGCGAAAGTAAAACTGCGGCCGATATCCCTTGAAAAACGGCGTGTGACGACCCCCCTCATCCTTCGACAATACGTACACCTCCGCCTCAAACTCCGTATGCGGCGTAATGCTCCCAGGCTTCGCCAATACCTGTCCACGCTCAATCTCGTCTCGCTTCACACCGCGCAGCAATACCCCAATGTTGTCACCCGCTACCCCCTCATCCAGCAGCTTGCGAAACATCTCCACCCCCGTGCACGTCGTCCTCGTCGTCTCCTTCACCCCAACAATCTCAACCTCCTCCCCAACCTTCACCACCCCTCGCTCCACCCGACCCGTCGCCACCGTCCCTCGACCCGAAATCGAAAATACATCCTCCACCGGCATCAAAAACGCACCATCCACCGCTCGCGCCGGCTCGGGTATATACTCATCCAACGCCTTCACCAATGCCACCACCGAACCCTCACCACGCTCACCCCCCACACCCTCCAACGCCTCCAACGCCGAACCACGTATCACCGGCGTGTCATCCCCAGGAAACTCATACTTGTCCAACAACTCCCTCACCTCCATCTCCACCAACTCCAGCAACTCCTCATCGTCCACCATGTCACACTTGTTCATGTACACCACAATGTACGGAACCCCCACCTGACGCGCCAGCAATATGTGCTCGCGCGTCTGCGGCATCGGACCATCCGACGCCGATACCACCAATATCGCACCATCCATCTGCGCCGCGCCCGTAATCATGTTCTTCACATAATCCGCATGCCCCGGACAGTCCACGTGCGCGTAGTGCCTCCCCTGCGACTCGTACTCCACATGCGCCGTCGCTATCGTAATCCCACGCGCCCGCTCCTCCGGCGCATTGTCAATCTCGTCAAACGCCATCACATCCCCACCAAACTCGCGCGCCAATACCTTCGTCATCGCCGCCGTCAGCGTCGTCTTCCCATGATCCACATGCCCTATCGTCCCAACGTTCACGTGCGGCTTCGTACGCTCAAACTTCCCCTTGGCCATCGGACGTTCTCCGGATGATGCAGTGTCGTTCGGGATCGATCCGTTGTCGGATTGGTGGTGTGGTGCCCATAACTGGACTCGAACCAGTGACCTCTCCCTTACCAAGGGAGTGCTCTACCACCTGAGCTATATGGGCCGAGCGCGTACAGTGAGCTCGGGACACATGCGGCAAATCGCCCTCCCCAGCCTGGAGCGGGTGATGGGAATCGAACCCACATCATCAGCTTGGAAGGCTGAGGTTCTACCATTGAACTACACCCGCGAGGCCTCGTGTCGAAGTCCTCCCACCGACCCCGAGTCGAATCCGAATGGACTCGCACCACTCACTGCACTCACTGGTGGAGGGGGTAGGATTCGAACCTACGAAGGCTGAGCCGCCAGATTTACAGTCTGGTCCCTTTGACCACTCGGGAACCCCTCCTAACGCAAGCGGTGCATTGTGTTGAATACGCCGTACAGTGTCAAGCTGCAGCCTTGTCCAATGAGAAGTGAGCCTGAAGGGAGGGGTTGAATCCAACGACGGGTGAGCCTGTAGGGGGAGCGATTCGGAGGTCATCGGAGGATGATCGTAAGGGCGCGGTGAAAGCGTACCTGGCGAAGATGACGGGGCTGTCGCGCGCGCAGCTCACCCGGCTGGTGGCCCAGCACCGCTCGACGGGACGCATCCGCGACCGGCGCCGCGCCGTGCCGTCGCGTCCCTTCACGAGGCGCGACACCGCGGCCGCTATCCGCCTGCTCGCCGAGGTCGACACCGCGCTCGGCCAGTGCTGCGGGCCGGCCACCCGGGCGGTGCTGCGCCGCCAGTACGAGGTCTTCGCCGATGCGCGCTTCGCGCGCCTGGCGGGGCTGTCGAACGGGCACCTGTACAACCTGCGCTACTCGCGCACCTACCGCACCCGGCGCAGCGTGTCCACCAAGACCCGACCCCGCGTGGTCGCCATCGCCGAGCGGCGCAAGCTCCGCCCCGACGGACAGCCCGGATGCGTGCGCGTGGACACCGTCCACCAGGGCGATCGCAACGGGGCCAAGGGGGTGACCACATCAACACCGTCGATGAGGTCACCCAGTACGAGCACATCGGCTGTGTGGCGGCCATCTCCGAGCGCTTCCTCGTCCCCGTGCTCGAAGCGCTCATCGAGGCCTATCCGTTCGCGATTCAAGGCTTTCACGCCGACAACGGCTCGCAGTACATCAACCACCGCGTCGCACGCCTGCTCAACAAGCTCCACATCGGCCAGTTCACCAAGTCGCGCGCCCGCCACTGCAACGACAATGCCCTGGTCGAAGGCAAAAACGGCGCCGTGATTCGCACCTACCTCGGCTACGACCCCATCGCCCAGCGCTTCGCCCCCCGGGTCAACGCCTTCACCCAAGGGGTGCTCTCGCCGTATCTGAACTATCACCGCCCCTGCCTGTTCGCCACCGAGCAGCGCGACGCCACCGGCCGCATCCGCCGCCACTACCGCGACCGCGACGTCGCTACCCCCTACGAGAAACTGAAGTCACTGCCCAATGCCGCGCGCTGGCTCAAGCCCGGGCTGACCTTCAGGCAGCTCGACGCCGTCGCCTACGCCTACAGCGACCTCGATGCGGCGCGGGCCGTCAACGCCGCGCGCGACGCCCTGTTCCGTGCTTTCAGGCGTGAATGGGGCCGCGCCGCGTAGGGGGGGCAAACCTCACAATCCAACGTCCTGTGGAATTGTGGACGAGTCCCCTGCGGGGACCGGCGTGCGCCCTGCGGGCCGTGTGGACAGCCCGTGGACCACGCTTGAGCGTGGCCCACCGCCTGCCCACACTCTCGCGCCTCTCGCCCACAGCCTCCACAGGACCCATCACCATTCGACTCACAACCCCCCGACCCCTTGACCTCCCCGACCCCATCGCACCACCCTCACCCTCTCATTCACAACTCCTTCGAACCCGCACCCCTCTGCCTGTCATTCCCCCCTCCGTTCAGGCTCATCTCTGGATTGGACAACGCTGCTGCTGCCAGCCAGTCTCGGGGTCGAAGAAACCGCTCGACGAGAGTCGCCTCGGCGCTCCCCAGCATCGGCTGCCAGTCGTAACGCCATCGCACGAGCGGCGGCATTGACATCAGGATGGACTCCGTGCGCCCTCCCGACTGGAGCCCGAACAGGGTCCCACGGTCGTGGACGAGGTTGAACTCGACGTAGCGCCCGCGGCGCAGCAACTGAAAGTCACGCTCACGCTCCGTCCAGGGCGTCGCCCGGCGGCGCCGCACGATCGGGAGGTAGGCATCGACGTATCCGTTGCCGACACGCCGAGCGAAACGTTCGCATCGATCGAAACCCCATTCGTTCAGGTCGTCGAAGAAGAGACCGCCGACCCCCCGCGCCTCGTTTCGATGAGGGAGAAAGAAGTACCGATCGCACCACTCCTTGAAACGCGGGTATACGTCATCCCCGAACTCCTCGCACAGCACGGCCGCCACTCGGTGCCAGTCCCGCGCGTCCGACTCGAAGCCGTAGCAGGGCGTAAGGTCGAAGCCCCCGCCGAACCACCACACCGGAGCCTCCCCGGGTGAGCCGGCCGTAAAGTAACGAACGTTGCAATGCGACGTCGGGACATGCGGATTGAGCGGATGGACGACGACGGAAACGCCCAGCGCGTGGAAAGGTCGGCCTGCAAGCTCCGGACGCTGTCGAGTGGCCGCGGGAGGAAGCGTGTCACCATGCACCTGAGAAAAGTTGACCCCGCCGCGTTCGAAGACCTCGCCGTCCGCGATCACCCGCGTCAAGCCCCCGCCTCCTCCGGGACGCTCCCACGCATCCTCGGTCAGTTGCGCGGCCGGATCCTCATGCAGGAGCGCCTCCATTATCCGATCCTGAAGTGCCCGCAGCCACTCGCGGACACGGAGCGCCCGCGCATCCATGGCCAGCTCAGCCACGGAGCGTCCGGCCGTCGCGGACATCCACGATTCGCGTGGGGGTCTCCAACCCTCCCACTCGTCCCGCCACGTAGCAGTCGATCTCGCTGCCGAAGACAGCGCGGGCCCGTAATGTGTCGCGGGCGGGCGGATGACCACCGCGGTTCGCGCTCGTGGAGATCAAAGCCCTCCCCAAACTCGCGCACAGCCCGCGCGCCACGGGATGACCCGTGACCCGGGTGGCCACGGTCCCGTCCGCATTCACGAGCCATGTCGGCGCCCGCTCGCGGGCCGGCGCCACGAGGGTCACGGGGCCGGGCCAGCATCGGGATGCGAACTCACG
This sequence comes from Gammaproteobacteria bacterium, assembly GCA_965221725.1. GTDB lineage: Bacteria > Pseudomonadota > Gammaproteobacteria > HK1 > HK1 > HK1. Next base: position 3,897,300 of record OZ244909.1, on the reverse strand, counting down.
GAATCGAGGGGCGCGAATATCCACCAGCCGTTCAAGCTGACCTGGATGGGCCGCGATGACAATACAACGCTTGCGGGCCGGCCGGTGCTTCACTGCAAACACGCGATCCACCGCCGCACGGTCCCAAGGATCGCATCCGAGTCCGAAGACCGACTCCGTTGGATAGGCGACGATCCCACCGGCCCGCAGCGTCATCACCGCGCGTCGATAGCGCCAGCCGGCGCGATGACAGCGCCAGCCGCTCATCTGCCTTCCGCCGAACACCTGGGCGTCACGAGCCGCGCCAATCTCTGCAGTTGCGCCGGGTTTCCCGGAGCGGTTTCCTGCTCACAGGCACCAGGATACAGCGGCTGGGGGGCGTCCGGCCGGCTCGCGCCGGGAAGAATCGCCGAACATGCCTCGCCGATCCGAAACGCGGCCCCGCTGCTCATCAGGCGCGCAAAGTCTCTTGAAGTGCGTCATTCCTGCGCTGGATATCGGTCGCGTTGCGTTCGCGCTCCGAGCCGAGCGCAGATGCGAGCCGTTCGTCGGCGACGGCCAGGATCTGCACTGCGAGATAACCGGCATTCTTCGCCCCCGCCTTGCCGATGGCGACCGTCGCGACGGGAATTCCCCCTGGCATCTGCACCGTGGAGAACAGCGCGTCCTCGCCTCGAAGCGGACCGGCATCGACCGGCACGCCGATGACCGGCCGAACCGTCAGCGCAGCGACCGCACCCGCGAGATGGGCGGCCATGCCGGCGGCGGCAACGAATACCGCGCAGCCCCGATCTTGCGCGTCGAGCACGTAATCACGGGTCGCGGCGGGAGTTCTGTGCGCAGAACTCACCCGCACCTCGTACTGCACACCGAATGCGTCCAGCACTTCCAGCGTCGATTTCATTACCGGGAGGTCGGAGTCCGATCCCATGAGTACTGCAACGAAGGGCGTCCGAGTCATCATGAACTCACCATGCGAAGGTCAGGAGTTTCTGCGCCGACGCGGGCGTCGCGCCGGCGCGGTTTCGATCAACTGCATTGCTTCATCGAACTCGATCAGAGCCGGATCCCGCCCCTTCGGCACCCGCACGTTTTTCTTGCCGTCGGTCAGGTAGGGGCCATAGCGGCCCTTGAGGATGCGGATCTTCCCGCCCCCGAATTCCCTGATTTCACGCTCGGCGTCGGCGCGCTTCTTCTCGGCCACGATCCGGAGTGCACGTTCACGATCGATGGTGTGAGGGTCGTCCTCCTCCCCCAGCGATGCGAACTTCGTACCGTACTTCACGTATGGTCCGAAGCGGCCGATATTGACCAGGAGGGGGTCCCCATCTTCCGTCTGCCCGAGATCGCGCGGAAGATCGAACAGCGCGAGTACTTCATCGAGCGTGATCGTACCCACCTTCCGATCACCTCTCAGACTCGCGAACTTCGGCTTCTCCGCGTCGCTCGCGATTCCGATCTGCGCATACGGGCCGTAACGGCCCACCCTGACCGAGATCTGGCGACCCGACTTCGGATCGATACCCAGGACGCGCGCCTGCGACGCCTCGGTCCGGGTGACGCTGGCTTCCTTTTCCGACACCTGCCGGTGAAACGGCTGCCAGAACCGATCGAGCAGCGGCACCCATTCCCGCTCACCCCGCGAGACCGCGTCGAGGTCATCTTCGAGACGGGCGGTGAAGTCGTAGTCAACGTAGTCGGCGAAATGCTCGGTCACGAACGCATTGACCAGGCGCCCGACGTCCGTGGGGTGGAACCGGCGCTTCTCCAGCTCTGCGTACTCCCGTTGCTGGAGGGTCGAAATGATCGAAGCATAGGTCGAGGGACGGCCGATGCCTCGGTCTTCCAGGGCGCGGATCAGGGTCGCCTCGGAGTAGCGGGGCGGCGGCTCGGTAAAGTGCTGCTCCGGGCGCAGCGCCTTCAGCGCGACCGCCCGACCCTCCTCCAGCGGCGGCAGGCGCCGCTCCTTCTCCGCCTTGCTGTCGTCAAGACCCTCTTCGTAAACCGTGAGGAAACCCGGGACCGCCACCGTGGCACCGGTAGCGCGAAGGAGATCAGGGGGTTGCGAGTCTTCGGAAGCCGCCGCCCACGGTCTGTCCCCGCAGGTGAACTCGACGGCTACCGTATCAATCGTGGCATGTCGCATCTGACAGGCCACGGCGCGCTTCCAGACCAGCTCGTAGAGTTTTGCCTGGTCACCGGCAAGCACTGCGGCGAGCGATTCGGGGGTACGCCGAACCGATGTCGGGCGAATCGCCTCGTGCGCTTCCTGCGCGTTTTTCGCGCGAGTGCGATAGACCGGCGGCTGGCGAGGCACATTGGCGGCGCCGAACGTGTCCGCGATGTACGCCCTGAGTTCCGCGACTGCGTCGGCGGCGAGGATGGTCGAGTCGGTGCGCATGTAGGTGATGAGGCCTACCGCGCCATCCCCGGTATCGACGCCCTCGTAGAGCTGCTGAGCGACCCGCATGGTTCGGCTCGCCGTGAATCCGAGCTTCCTGCCGGCCTCCTGCTGCAGTGTCGAGGTGATGAACGGCGCCGCCGGATTGCGCCGCCTCTGCTTCTTTTCAACGCTGTGCACGCAAAGGGCGCCCCCGGTGCCTTCATCGCCGCCTTCCCCGTCCGCCGGGCGCCGCTGCGGCCCAGGCGCAGAGCTCAATTCGACCAGTCGGTTCCGCGCCTCCAGCGCCGAGGCTTCGTCGGTGATGCTGAACTGCTCGAGCTTCTCGCCCTGCAGTCGCACCAGCTTCGCCGCAAACGTCGTCCCGTCACTCTCCAGATCGGCCTCGACGGTCCAGTACTCACGCTTCTCGAATCGCTCGATCTCCTCCTCGCGCTCGACGATCATGCGCAGGGCCGGGCTCTGCACCCGCCCCGCGGACAGACCCTTGCGGATTTTCTTCCACAGCAGGGGCGACAGGTTGAAGCCGACGAGGTAGTCGAGGGCCCGGCGCGCCTGCTGCGCGTTGACCAGCGAAGCGGAGATCTCGCGAGGGCTGGCCATGGCTTCTTTGATTGCGCTTCTGGTGATCTCGTGGAAGACGATGCGATGCACCGGCTTTCCGTCGATAACCTTCGCGGCCCGGAGCAGCTCGATCACATGCCACGAGATTGCCTCCCCCTCCCGATCGGGGTCGGTCGCCAGATACAGGGTATCCGCCTTCTTCATCGCCCGGCTCAGCGCGGTGACGTGCTTCGCGTTCCGCGCGATGGGCTCGTAGTGCATCAGGAATCCGTTCTCCGGCTCGACGGCGCCGTTTTTGGGGATCAGGTCCCGCACATGCCCGTAGGAGGGGAGCACTTCGTAGTCGGGCCCGAGGTACTTCTTGATCGTTCGGGCCTTGGCGGGCGATTCCACAACCAGGAGGTTTCTGGCCATCGACGAGGGAACTCCCGTTTAATGTCCGGCTCTGCGGGGCGGCGCTGCCGAGCGACAAGATATTCGAAACGGGGACTGCGGCGAAAGGGGGGTGCTGCGCCGGGAGCGCTGAGCGAAGCTGCGCCCCGCCGACGCAGGTCGGTCACCTTCGCACGGAGGCTCGAACGTAACGACCGCCGGGGAGCGCTTCGATCCAGCCGTCGATCTCGAGCGTCAGCAGCATTGCGGCAAGTCGGCTTGCGGGCACGCGGGTGCTGTCGACAAGCTGATCGAGGGTGACCGGATCGTGACCCACCGCATCGAGCACGCCCTGTTGCGGCGCGTCGGGGTGTCCGGTGGCAGCGGCGGAATCATCCGCCCCTCCGGGCAGCCGGACGGCGCGGGGCGCCACGATTCCGCTCGGATACACGATCTCGTCGAGTACATCGGCCACCGACTCCACCAGCTTCGCCCCGTCGCGAATGAGTGCATGACACCCGCGCGACAGGGGGTTGTCCACCGAACCCGGGACCGCGAAGACCTCGCGTCCCTCGTCCGCCGCGAGGCGGGCGGTAATCAGGGAACCGCTGCGCAGCGACGCCTCCACGACGAGCACCCCGAGCGACAGACCGCTGATCAGACGGTTTCGGCGCGGGAAATTTGCGGGTAGTGGCGGCGTTCCGCAGGCGCGCTCCGTGATCACCACTCCCATCTCGCCGAGTTCCTCGGCAAGCGCGGCGTTCGATCGGGGATAGATTCGGTCCAACCCGGTGGCCACGACCGCCACGCTCCGCCCACCGGCATCGAGCGCGCCCCGGTGGGCGGCGGCGTCGATACCCCGGGCGAGTCCGCTCGTGACCACGAGCCCGCAGGCCGCCAGCTCACCGGCGAGAGCCCGGGCCCGTTCCCGACCGCCGCGAGTGGCGGCCCGGGCGCCCACCACAGCAATCTGGTGGGAGTCGAGGATCTCGGGATCGCCGCGACAATAGAGCACCGGCGGCGGGCTGGAGATGCCGGCAAGCCGCGCGGGATAGCGGTCCGTGCCAATCGGCACGATCACGGCGGCAGTGCGCGCGAGAAGCTCCCGCTCCCGGTGAACGGCGTTCCAGTCGACGGCACGTATCCCGGCGATCGCCGCACGGGTGAACCCCAGCCCCGCGAGCTCGCGCTCCCCCGCCGCGAACAACCCCCCGACGCCTCCGAACCTTGCCACCGCCCGCAGCACCGCACGGCCGTTGCATAGTCCGGTGCGAGCGACCGCGAGCCATCCGGGGAGATCGGATTCGCTCGGGGCGGAAGGGTCGGATCGGTCCATGTGATGACGGTACCATAGGGGCTGCTGCCGAGAGGATCCGCCGATGTCAAGGCTCGACATTCTTCACTTCCCCGACCCGCGTCTGCGGCGCCGATGCAGACCCGTCGGCACCGTCGACGACCAGGTGAAGCGCCTGATCGACGACATGTTCGAAACGATGTACGAGGCCCCCGGGATCGGCCTCGCCGCCCCGCAAGTCGATGCGGACGCGCGGGTGATCACCATCGACCTGTCGAAGGACCGAAGCGCGCCTCTGTGCCTGGTCAACCCCGAGATCCTGACCACCGACGGCGAGGTCGAGACCGAGGAAGGATGTCTCTCCGTCCCGGGGGTGTTCGAGTTCGTGAGACGTCCGGAGAAAGTCCGCGTCCGCGCCCTCGACCGCGACGGACGCTCTCGCGAGATCGAGGCCGAGGGGCTGCTGGCGGTCTGCATCCAGCACGAGATTGATCACCTCGACGGCCAACTGTTCGTCGACTACCTCTCCCGGCTGAAGCGCCAGCGCATCCGAAAGAAGGCGGAAAAGGCCCTGCGGCACGCGTGAGTGGTGGTCCCGATGAAGCTCGCATTCGCCGGCACGCCGGAGTTCGCAGCCGTCATGCTGGATGCCCTCACCGACTCCCGCCACGCCGTCGAGGCGGTGTTCACCCCGCCCGACGCCCGGGCGGGTCGCGGCAAGCGGGTCACAGAAAGCCCGGTCAAGCAACGCGCCGCAGCGGCGGGAATCCGCGTGCTTCAACCCGAGAGCATGCACAGCGCGGAAGCGGCGGGGCAGCTCGCCGCGCTGGCGCCGGATGCCATGATCGTCGCGGCGTACGGATTCCTGCTTCCGGCGTCGATCCTCGCCATGCCGCGGCTCGGCTGCATCAACGTCCACGCCTCGATCCTCCCGCGCTGGCGCGGGGCAGCCCCCGTGCACCACGCGATCCTCGCCGGCGATACAACTACCGGGGTGTCGATCATGCAGATGGACGCAGGACTCGACACCGGGCCGATCCTGGCGACGCGCACCTGCGCGGTCACCGCGGACGACACCTCCGGTTCGCTTACCAGCCACTTGGCGGAGCTTGGCGCCGCAACGCTCGTCGACACCCTGGATGCCCTCGAGGCCGGCGCCGTCGAAGCGTGGCCGCAGGACGACGCGGCCGCTACCCGCGCCCCCAAGCTCTCCAAGGCGCAGGCCGCGATCGACTGGACGTTGCCCGCAGCCCGGATCGAGCGCATGGTGCGGGCGTTCAACCCGTGGCCCGTCGCGCACACCCGCGCCGCCGGAACGGGCGCGCCGGGGTTGAGAATCTGGCGAGCGGAGCTCGCGGACGGCAAAACGTCCGCAGCGCCGGGCACGGTGCTCACCGTTGACGAGTCCGCTCTGGTCGTGGCGGCGGGACAGGGGGTCGTGCGCATCACCGAGATCCAGCCAGCCGGCGCCCGCAGGATGTCCGCCGCGGAGTTCGTCCGGGGACGCTGGCTCGCGCCCGGGGCGTGCCTCGGCCGCGAGCCGGAATGAACCGCAAGCGCCCACCCGGCGTTTCGCGGCGGCCGCGCCGCTCGGCCAGAGATTTCACCGATTCGCGAAGCGAGGGCGCGGAGACGGCTGATTCCGCAAGGCGAACGCGAGTCAGGGCGCGCAGGCGTACTCGCAGGTACGTCGAGCGCCCGGGCCGCGTTCAACGCAGCGAAAGCGGTCGGATCCGTGCTCGCAGCCGTGAATCGGTGAAATTTCCGGGCTCGGCCCGGGATGTCGCTCACGCTCTGCTTGCGGGCGTGCTCGGCGATGGCCGCTCACTCGGCGCGATCGCGCACGGGAGGTTCGATGCGCGGCTCGACCCACGCGAGCGGGCGTTCGCTCAGGAGTTGGTGTTCGGAACCCTGCGCCACCTCCCGCGTCTGGAGGCGTGGCTGGCCCACATCACGCCACGCCCGCCCGAGGACGCAGCCCTTCGCACCCTGATGCTCCTCGGGCTCTACCAGCTCGCGTTTACCCGGGTCCCCTCGCACGCGGCGGTGGACACCTCGGTGGAGTTGGTCCGTTTCATCGGCAAATCATGGGCGACCGGGTTCGTCAACGCCGTCCTGAGACGGTTCGCCACCGAACGCGACGCGATCGAGCGCATGGAACTCGCCGCGCCCGCACGGCTCTCGCATCCCTCGTGGTTGCTCGGCGAATTCGAGCACGCGTGGCCGGATGCCTGGGAATCCATTGCCCGCGCCAACCTGGAACGGCCGCCGATGACCCTCAGAGTCAGCACCGGCCGTACATCGCGACGAGACTACATCGATGCCCTGTCGTGCCACGGGGTCGCGGCTCGCGCGACGCGACACTCCCCCGCGGGGGTCATCCTGAAGGCACCGTGCCCGGTGGAGCACCTGCCGGGATTCGAAGATGGGCTCGTATCGGTCCAGGACGAAGCGGCCCAGCTTGCGGCGATACTCCTCGACGCTCCACGAGGTAGCCGGGTGCTCGACGCATGCGCGGCCCCCGGGGGCAAGACCGGGCATTTGCTGGAACTGCGCGCCGGCGACATCGAGGTTGTCGCGCTCGACAACGCCCCCCGGCGCATCGGGGATCTCCGCAAGACCCTTTCGCGGCTCGGGTTCGCGGCGCACGTCGCGCTCGGGGACGCCGGGGATCCGCACGCCTGGTGGGACGGGCGCGCCTTCGATCGCATCCTCCTCGACGCGCCGTGCTCAGGCACCGGAGTGATCCGGCGGCGGCCCGACATCAAGATCCTGCGCCGGCCCGGAGACATCGACGTCATGGCGGAGCGGCAGGGCGCGATGCTCCGGGCGCTGTGGCCTCTCCTGGCTCGCGGCGGATGCCTGCTGTACGCTACCTGCTCCGTACTGCCTCGCGAGAATGAACGGGTGGTCGAGAGCTTTCTCGCGACCCGCGCCGATGCGGCCACGGTCCGGGTTGACGCCGGCTGGGGTCGCCCGGCCGGGCCGGGACGCCAGATCCTGCCCGGCGACGACGCGATGGACGGATTCTTCTATGCCGCGCTGGCGAAGCGTTGATCCCGTGATCCGGACGGCATGGCGGCTCCGACGGTTCGCCCTCGGCGTCGCCTTGCTCGTCCCCGCTCCCGGCCACGGCGATCCGGCGACACCGACGGACGGAGCATTCGTGGTCGAGCATGCAGTCCTTCGCCCGACCGCGGGAGCTTACGTCGTCGACGCACGCATCGACTTCGCGTTCAGCGAAGACAACCTCGAAGCGATGCGCAACGGCGTCGCCCTGACCGTCATCGTCGACATCGAGGTGCGGCGCAAGCGCGGGCAGTGGTGGGACGAGACCCTCGCCACCCGTCAACTCCGCTACCGCATCGAGACGAACGTGCTGACCGGCCGGTACCGGGTGCGCAGTATCGGCGGCGTCGCCCGACACTACCGTTCGCTCGAGGAGATGACGGAGTCGCTCGGCCGCGTGGAGTCCGAGCCCGTCGTCGCCCGCGAACTTCTGTCCGCCAGCGCGCGCTACGCGGCTCGCATCAGAGCCCGACTCGACATCGAGGCGCTGCCGTCGCCGCTGCGTCCCATCGCCTGGGTAAGCCCGCAGTGGCGGCTGAACACCGGGTGGTTCGAATGGCAGGTCGAGCCGTGAACCGGCTCGGACAGAGCGCCGTCCCGATTGCCTTTCTGGGCTTTGTCCTGCTCGGATCGACCTACCTCATGAGCAACGCCACGCAGGACTCGGCGAGCTTCGGCGAACTCTACTCGGTGCTGCTCGCGGTCAATGCGGTGGCGCTGATCGGCCTGGGCGGCCTGATCGCCTGGAACCTCTACACCTTGCTCCACCAGGCACGGGAGCGACGCCCGGGCGCCAAGCTCACGATGCGGATGGTGCTCGTGTTCGTGGTCCTGTCCGTCACGCCGGTCTCCATCGTGTACTACTTCTCGCTCCAGTTCCTGCACCGCGGGATCGACAGTTGGTTCGACGTGCGCATCGAGGAGGCCCTGAACGATGCGCTGGACCTCAGCCGCACCGCGCTCGGAGTGCGCATGCGCGAACTCCTCGCGCAGACCGCGAGAATCGCGGCGGACATCGAACCGCTCGCCGACAACGAGGCGGTCAGCGCGCTCGACGACGCCCGTCGCCTCAGCGGCGCGGCGGAATTCACGCTCATCGGCGCGAACGGACGCATCGTGGGATCGAGCAACGTGGACCCCACCGCGGTGGTGCCGAACCGGCCCAGCGACTCCATCATGTCGCAGGCGCGGGGCGCCGGTGATTACATCGGCCTCGACGACATCGGTGACAGCGGGCTGCACGTGCAGGTGGTGGTGTCGGTTCCATCGCACGATGCAACCACCGAGCCGCGACTGCTGCAGGCGCTCTTTCCGGTGACGGAACGGATGAATGCCCTTGCCGACAGCGTGGAGTCCGCGTCGGCGAAGTACCGGGAGCTGTCGTACCTGCGCAAGCCCCTGAAGCTCAGCTTCACCCTCACGCTGTCCATCGTGCTGCTCGTGAGTCTGTTCACCGCGGTGTACGCGGCGTTCCGCTCGGCCAGGCGCATGGTCGCGCCGCTGCAGGATCTTTCGGAAGGCACGAAGGCGGTGGCGAGCGGAGACTACGAGACGCAGCTCCCGAGCGCGACCCGGGACGAGATCGGATTCCTCGTCGCGTCTTTCAACGAGATGACCCGCCAGCTCAAGCGGGCCCACGACGAGACACGCCAGAGCCAGCAGCTCGTCGAAGCACAGCGTGCCTACCTCGTGACGGTGCTGCGGCGGCTGTCCACCGGGGTGCTGACCCTTGACGGCGAGCACCGGCTCGTGACCGCCAACCGGGCGGCGGCGGATATTCTCGCGGTCGACCTCGATGCGATGATCGGCCGAACGCTGGAATCCCTGGCCGACCTGCACCCCCGGCTCGACCCGTTCTTGCGCCGGCTGTTCGAGCGCATCGAGGAGACCACCGCCGACGGGCTGCGCGATAGCCGCGAGCAGATCAGCGTGGCCACGCCCCGGGGCCAGCGCATGCTGGTATGCAGCGCCGCGGCGCTCGTCGGCGGCGAGGGGGATGTGATCGTGTTCGACGACGTCACCGAGTTCATCCAGGCGCAGAGAAACGCCGCCTGGAGCGAAGTGGCGCGGCGGCTCGCACACGAAATCAAGAACCCCCTCACTCCGATCCAGCTCGCGGCGGAGCGCCTCCGGGACAAGTACCTTCACAAGGGCGGTTCGGTCGATACGGCACACATGGATCGCCTGACCCGCACCATCGTCCAGCAGGTGGAGTCCATGAAGGGCATGGTGAACGCATTCACCGACTACGCGCGCACGCCGGCCATGCGCCCGACATCCATCGACCTGAACACGCTGATCCTCGACGTCGTGGTGCTGTACCGCACCGCCTCCCCGACGGTTCGCTTCGAGGTCAGCCCCGACCGAGGACCCGCCCTCGTCCATGCCGACCCGGATCGCCTGCGGCAATTGCTGCACAATCTGCTGAAGAATGCGGTCGAGGCGTGCGGCGACGGGCCGACCCCGCGGGTACTGACGCAGACTCGCAGCGGCAGCATCCGGGACGACGCGATGGTGGAGCTTTCCGTGCACGACTCGGGCCCCGGCTTTCGCGACGACCAGGCCGATCGCATTTTCGAGCCCTACGTGACGTCGAAACCCGGGGGAACCGGTCTGGGGCTGGCCATCGCGAAAAAGATCGTCGAAGAGCACGGTGGCGCCATTTCAGGCGGCAATGCACTCGAAGGCGGCGCGCGCATCACCGTCCTGCTGCCGGGCGCCGATGCTGCCGTCGATCCGGGGCCGCCCGGCGACGCCGGCGCGCTGCCGCCGAACTCCTGAGCCCGGAATCATGCCGATGCCCGCACCGTCGAACATTCTCGTCGTCGATGACGAGGTCGGAATCCGCTCGCTCGTCAAGGAGATCCTCGAAGACGAGGGCTACCACGTGGAGGTCGCCGAGGACGCCGAAACCGCGCGCGCGGCGCGGCGAAACCGCCGGCCGGACCTCATCCTTCTCGATATCTGGATGCCCGACACGGACGGCATCTCCCTGCTGGGAGAATGGTCGGAAACGGGCACCGGAGCCCCCCCGGTCATCATGATGTCCGGCCACGGCACGATCGAGACCGCCGTCGAGGCAACGCGGCTCGGCGCGTACGACTTCCTCGAAAAGCCGCTCTCCACCGCGAAGCTGCTGCTGGCAGTGCGGCGCGCACTGGAAGCGGCGGAGCTCAGACGCGAGAACCTGGGGCTCAGGCGCGAGGCGCTGCAGGCATCGGAGCCCATCGGGCGCAGCACCCTCATGCGCAGCCTGCGCGACCAGGTCAAGCGCATCGCCGAGCACGACACCCCGGTGCTGATCACCGGGGAACCGGGCAGCGGCAAGGAGCTCTTCGCGCGCTACCTCCACGCCCACAGCCCCCGCGCGCCGGGCCCGTTCGTGCGCCTGCGCATTGCGGGCCTCACCGGAGCCCCCGGCCAGACCGAAGTCTTCGGGGCCGAGGACGGTCCGATCGTCCACTATGGTGCGGTGGAGAAGGCGAACGGCGGCACGCTCTTCCTCGAGGACATCGGGGACATGGATCCGGAGATCCAGTCCCGGCTGGTCACCATGCTGCAGGAACGCTCGTTCCATCGCGTCGGCGGCGCGGAGCCGGTGCCGCTCAATGTCCGCATCGTCACCGCAAGCCGCGCGGACATCGGTCGAGCCGTTGCGGATTCGCGGTTGCGCGAGGATCTCTACTACCTGCTCAACGTCGTGCCTCTCGCGGTACCGCCGCTTCGTGACCATCGCGAAGACATCCCGGAGCTCGTGTCCTACTACATCGACGTGCTCGTCACCCGCGAGAACCTGCCCAATCGTCGCCTGACCGTAGGCGCGCAGAACCGGCTTCGAAACCACGGTTGGCCGGGCAACGTGCGGGAGCTGATCAACGTGCTTCAGCGCCTGCTCATCCTTGGAAGCGGGTCCGTCATCGAGCTCGAGGCGGTCGAAGCGGCTCTCGGAGCCACCACGGAATTCGAACGTCGAGACGACGAGATCATCGAATTCGAGGTCCCGTTCCGGGAGGCACGGGAGCAGTTCGAACGCGCCTATCTCGAATACCGGCTGCGCAAGGCAGGCGGCAGCGTGAGCAAGGTCGCGACGGCGGCGGGAATCGAGCGCACGCACCTGTACCGAAAGCTGCGCGGACTCGGAATCGATCCGAAGTCATCGGCGGTGCTCTCGCCGCGTGGCGGCGACTGACCGGCGACCCTCGTGAAGATCATCATTCTCGGCGCGGGGCAGGTCGGCTCCACCGTCGCAGAGACACTGGCGAGCGAGGCGAACGACATCACCGTCGTCGACACCGACAACCGCAGGCTGCGCTCGCTCCAGGACCACCTCGACATCCGGACCGTTCACGGGCGCGCATCGCACCCCGACGTACTGGCGAGCGCCGGAGCGGAGGACGCCGACCTCATCCTCGCGGTAACCAGCAGCGACGAGACGAACATGGTCGCGTGCCAGGTCGCCTGGACCCTCTTCCGCACACCGACCAAGATCGCACGGGTGCGCTCCGCCGGCTACGTCGGGCACGGCGAGCTCTTCGCCCGGGACGCGCTTCCCATCGACCTCCTCATCAGCCCCGAGCAGCTCGTCACGGAGTACATCCAGCGGCTCATCGAAACCCCCGGAGCACTACAGGTGCTCGACTTCGCCAACGGAAGGGTACGACTCGTCGGGGTGAAGGCATATTACGGCGGCCCTCTCGTCGGCCATGCGCTGCGCGAACTCCCCACCCGCATGCCGGCCATCGAGTCCCGGGTGGCGGCGATCTTCCGCCGCGGGGTCGGCATCATCCCCGAGGGCGACACCCTGATCGAAGCCGACGACGAGGTGTTCTTCGTCGCGGCCGCCGAGCACAGCCGCGCAGTCATGGGCGAGTTGCGCAAGCTCGACCGGCCGGTGCGCCGGATCATGCTCGCCGGCGGCGGCAACATCGGCCGGCGGCTCGCCGCGGGACTGGAGCGGCAGGTGCATGTGAAGCTCATCGAGCACTCGCCCAAACGGGCCGAGCGGCTGTCCGAGGTCCTGAACGCCACCGTCGTCCTGCAGGGCGAAGCGGCGGACGAGGACCTGCTTCGCGAGGAGGGCATCGATCAGACGGACGTGTTCTGCGCGGTCACCAACGACGACCAGGTCAACATTCTCTCCGCCATGCTCGCCAGGCGTCTGGGCGCCCGCAAGGTCATGGCGCTGATCAACCGCAGCGCCTACGTGGATCTGGTCCAGGGCGGCGCCATCGACATCGCGATCTCCCCGCAGCAGACGACGGTGAGCGTGCTGCTTGCCCATGTGCGGCGCGGAGACGTGGCGGCGGTACACTCGCTGCGGCGCGGCGCGGCGGAGGCGATCGAGGCGATCGCGCACGGCGACCGGCGCACCTCCAAGGTGGTGGGCCGGGCGGTCGAGGACATCAAGCTGCCCGCCGGCACCACCATCGATGCCATCGTGCGCGGGGAGAACGTCGTCATCGCTCACCACGACACGGTCATCGAGAACGGCGACCATGTGATCCTCTTCCTCACCGACAAGAAGAAGGTGCCCGAGGTCGAAAAGCTGTTCCAGGTCGGCGTGACGTTCTTCTGAGACGGGTCTTCCGGGACGAGTCATGCAGCTCCGCGCCATTCAGCGCATCCTGGGCCTGCTGCTCATGGTGTTCAGCCTCACCATGCTGCCCCCCATCGGCATCGCGTGGTTCTACGCCGAACCGTCGGCGCCGCCGTTCATCGCCTCGATGCTGCTCGTGGCGGGCGCCGGGACCGCACTGTGGTTTCCGGCCCGGCGCGCGCGCGGCGACCTGAGACTGCGCGACGGATTCGTCATCGTCGTCGCCTTCTGGCTCGCGCTCGGAGCCACCGGCAGCGTGCCGCTGCTGCTGAGCGACACCCCGGATCTGTCGCTTGCGGACGCGGTATTCGAATCCGTCTCCGGTCTCACCACCACCGGAGCAACAGTCATCACCGGACTCGACCATCTCCCCCGGGCGGTGCTCTTCTACCGCCACCTCCTGCAATGGCTCGGCGGCATGGGCATCATCGTGCTCGCGGTCGCCATCGCGCCCATGCTGGGCATCGGCGGCATGCAGCTCTACCGCGCGGAGACGCCGGGGCCGATGAAGGACTCCAAGCTGACGCCGCGCATCACCGAGACCGCCAAGGCGCTGTGGTACCTCTACCTGCTGCTCACCGTGCTGTGCGGCCTCGCCTACCGGGCCGCGGGGATGAGTTCGTTCGATGCGATCTGCCACGCGCTCTCCACCGTCGCCATCGGCGGTTTCTCGACCCACGACGCGAGCCTCGGATACTTCGACAGCCCCTTCGTGGAGCTGGTCGCCATCGTGTTCATGGCCGCCGCGGGAGTGAACTTCGCACTGCACTTCACGGCCTGGCGCTCGCGGGGGTTCGCAGCCTATCGGGCGGACCCCGAACTCCGGTGCTATCTGCTGCTCCTCGGCGGCATGGCCCTGGTGACCTCCGTCTACCTGTTCATCTCCGGGACATTCACGGACCCGCTTACCGCGCTGCGCATCGGCGTGTTCCAGGCAGTGTCCATCAGCACCACCACCGGCTTCACCACCGCAGACTACCACACCTGGCCGAGCTTCCTGCCGGTGCTGCTCCTGTTTGCGAGCTTCGTCGGCGGCTGCGCCGGCTCGACCGGCGGGGGGCTCAAGGTGATCCGGGTCCTGCTGCTGTACAAGCAGGGGATGCGCGAGATCGTCCGGCTCGTCCATCCCAGCGCCCGGGTGCCCATCAAGGTCGGCGACACGGTCTTGCCGCCCCGGGTGGTCGACGCGGTCTGGGGCTTCTTCGCGACGTACGTGGCGACGTTCTCGCTGCTGCTGCTCGCACTGATGGCGACCGGGCTCGATCAGGTCACCGCGTTCTCCGCCGTCGCCGCCTGCATGAACAATCTCGGCCCGGGGCTCGGCGGGGTCGGCCTGCACTACGCCGACATCAGCGACACCGCGAAGTGGCTCCTCTCGCTCGCGATGCTGCTCGGCCGCCTGGAGATCTTCACCCTGCTGGTGCTGCTCTCGCCGGCGTTCTGGCGGGGATGAGCATGGACGGCGACACGCTCATCGCGAATCTGGAGGCACTGATCGCAGCTGGCCGGGACGGCCCGGCGGTGCGGTTCGGTCTCGGCCGGGCATTTCTGGAACGCTCCGACCCCGGCGCCTCCCGCCGGCATCTGGAGCAGGCGGTCAAGCTGGACCCGTCGTACTCGGCGGCATGGAAGCTTCTGGGCAAGGCATGTGCCGAGGGGGGCGACACCGCCGGCGCCGCCCACGCCTGGCGGCGCGGCATCACCGCCGCGAACGCGAAGGGCGACCGTCAGGCGGTGAAGGAGATGCAGGTGTTCCTGCGCCGACTCGAACGTTCGGCGGGACCGGGGTGAAATGAGATTAGGGGTGAAATGAGACAGGGGTGAAACGGAACCGGGGTGAAGCGTCGGGCACGACCGGCGCCGACCGGGATGGGCTGCGCCGCACGCGGGTTACCAGGCGACAGGGGTCTGCCCGCACCCTCGCAGCACTTGGGGTTTCAACGCGCCCGGGTCACCAGGAACAGGAATCCGCGCTCCGGTTGAGCTCCAGGGTACCGACAAGACGGGAAATGCGGTCGAGGTTGTGCTCGCGGGCGTAGTCGGCGAGCCCTTCGTTGATCCGCACGCAGACCAGCGGATCGTGGAACAGTGCGGTGCCGACCCCGACCGCGCTCGCCCCCGCGATCATGAACTCCAGCGCATCCTCGGCCGACGCGACTCCGCCCTGACCGATGATCGGAACACCGTGCCGGCGCGCCACCCGATGCACCTGATGCACCTGGTACAGCGCCATCGGCTTGACGGCCGGTCCGGACAGCCCGCCCTGGTTCGCGCCGAGCACCGGACGTCGCTTGCGCACATCGATCGCCATGCCGACGAACGTGTTCACGACCGCGAGCCCGTCGGTGCCGGCCTCGATGCAGCGGCGCGCGTTCTCCGCAATATCGGTCTGGTTCGGCGAAAGTTTGGTGACGAGCGGCTTGTCCGTGACCGCCCGGCAGGCGGCGACGACGCGATGCGACATCTCGCAGTCGTTGCCGAACAGCACGCCGCCCTCGCGCACGTTCGGACACGAGATGTTGATCTCCATCGCGTCGATGGGAGAGTCGTCGAACCGGCGCGTGAGCTCGGCGTACTCCTCGACGGTGGACCCGCATAGGTTGGCGAAGAACCGCGTCTCGCTGAAGTCGAGCGTCGGCAGGATCTCGTCGATCACCGCGCGGGAGCCGGGGTTCTGCAACCCGATCGAGTTGAGCATGCCCGCCGGCGTCTCCCACACCCGGTGGGGCGCGTTGCCGAGCCTCGGGTCGAGCGTGGTCCCCTTGAGGCAGATCGCCCCGGCGTCGCGGTTCGAGAACCCCTCGACCTGCGTATATTCCTCACCGAATCCCACGCAGCCCGAGAGCAGGACGAGCGGGGTGCCGAAGGGCATTCCGCAGAACTCGACTGCGAGTCGCTGCCGGTCACGCGGGCCAGGGCCATGATGTCCGGGGTCATGAAGTCCGGGGCGGTGCTCCGCGTCGTCTTCCGTCAACCGAAATCTCCTCCGAACATCGGCAGCATCATCGCGCATCGAGGGCACGGATCCCGGCGATGAACCGGTCCATGCCCTCCACCATCGTGGCGGCGTCCACCGCGCCGTAGCCGATGCGCAGGTAGCATCCGTCGTCCACGCCGAACGCCGGGCCCGGAATCACCGCGAGCCGGTGCCGGCGGATCAGGCGCTCGACGAGCGCGACCGAATCCCCGCCACGCTCCACGCGGACGAAGAAGTAGAACGCCCCGTCCGCCCGCGGCACCGTGACCCGCTCACCGAGACCCGACAGCGAATCAAGGGCGATCCCGCGCACCGCCGCGATGGATTCGAGCCGTTCCTCGACCCACTTCCGGCCGGCGTCGAGCACCCCGACCGCGGCATGCTGCGAGACCGCGGGCGCGCAGATCACGTTGGTATCCTGGATCTTCTCCATCGTTTCGAGGAGCGCGGCGGGGAACAGCATGTATCCGACCCGCCAGCTCGCGAAGCCGTACGACTTGCTGAGCGAATAGATGCACACGGTGTGGTGCTCCGCCCCGGCAATGGCGCCCGGGGAGAAGTGCCGCGCGCCGTCGAACACGAAGTACTCGTAGACCTCGTCGCTGAGATGGAACAGGCCCCGGTCCGCGCACAGCGCGTTCACCGCCCGCAGGTCGGACTCCGGATACACCGCCCCGCTCGGATTGTTGGGCGAGACGGTGACAATTGCCCGGGTGCGCGGGCCGACGGCGGCCTCGATGGCCGCCAGGTCGAGCTGATAGCGCCCATCCGCCGCCACCACCACCGGCCGACAGCCGATCATGCGCACCGCCATCTCGTGATTGAAGAAGTAGGGCCGGACGAGCACCACCTCGTCGCCTTCGTTGCAGATCGCCAGCAACGCGGTCAGGAATGCCATGTTCCCGCCGGCCGTCACCATCAGCGCGAACCGATCCGCGTCGATGCCGTTCTCCGCCGCGAGTCGCGCCGCGATGCGCTCGCGAAGCGCCGGGATGCCCAGACCGTGCTGATACTTGTGCCGCGCCGGATCTTCGCAAAAGCGGGCCAGCGCTTCGTGCGCGGCGGCGGGCGGCCCGTAATCCACGACGCCCTGTCCGAGTGAAATCGTGCCCGGCGTGCTCCGGATGAGGTCGCCGACCCAGGGGATGATCGGCATCTGCACATCCCGCATCCGGCGCGAGATCGGAGGCATGGGCGACTTCAACTCGGCTCCTTCGCTCCGGGGGTCGAAACCGGCGGCGAGGCCAGGGCGGCGCCGTGGTGGTCCGGCAGCGTCCGCGAGCATACGCGAGTCCCGGCCGCAGTGCCGGTGGTCCTGCCACGCGGCCGATGCGGCCTGCCGAGTGTGGATACGGAATCAGGGGTGACGCCGCCATGCAGAAACCGTGACTGACCCGGAAATTCCACGACACCCTCGCCTCGCGAGCCCGAAAATTCCACCGATTCACGGCTGCGGTGAAACTTCCGGGCGAAAGCCCCTGATCCGGCATCGCATGCCGCGGCGCTATACTGCGGCTCCATCCAGGGCCGTTCCACCAGAGGTGCGATATGGACATCACGGGCGAGTATCGGATCCCCCTGCCACGCGAAGCGGTCTTCGCGGCGCTCAACGACCCGGATGTTCTCGGCCGGTGCATCCCCGGATGCGAGGCACTCGAACGGGTGGACGAGGACGAGTACAGCGCCGATGTAGTCGCGAAGATCGGCCCGGTCAAGGCGCGCTTCCAGGCCACGATCACGGTCTCCAATCTGAACCCGCCGGAGAGCTATACTCTCTCCGGCGAGGGCCGCGGAGGCGCTGCCGGCTTCGCGTCCGGCAGCGCGGACGTGAATCTGGAGACGGTGGACGAGGAAACGGTGCTTCGATACACCGCGAGCATCCGGCCGGGAGGCAAGATCGCCCAGGTGGGCTCCCGGCTCATGGGCGGCACGGCCCGCAAACTCGGGGCGGAATTCTTTTCTCGCTTCGTGGAAGTCGTCACACCGGCTCCGCTCGGCGACGAGCGCGGGCCGGCCGGTCAAGAGGAGTGAGGCGCATGTCGGTAAATGTCTCCATGAACGTGAACGGGAGGGCGGTCTGCGGAGAAGTCGAGGACCGCACCCTCCTCGTGGAATTCCTGCGCGAGAACCTGCGGCTGACCGGGACTCACGTGGGCTGCGACACCAGTCAGTGCGGGGCCTGCGTGGTGCATGTCGGCGGCCGCTCGGTCAAGGCGTGCACCATGCTTGCGGTCCAGGCCGAGGGCGCCGACGTCACCACCATCGAGGGGCTTGCGCAGGACGGTAAGCTCCATCCGATGCAGGAGGCGTTCCGCGAGAACCACGGCTTGCAGTGCGGCTTCTGCACCCCCGGAATGGTCATGAGCGCGCTCGATCTCGTGGAGCGCAACCCGGACCCGAGCCGCGCCGAGGTGCGTGAGTGGCTGGAGGGGAATCTCTGTCGATGCACCGGCTACCACAACATCGTGAAGTCGATCCTGGCCGGCGCGAGCGCGATGCGAGGAGGGAGCTGACATGGCTGAGAACGGCATCGGGGCATCAGTCCCCCGCACCGAGGACCACCGGTTCCTCACCGGTACCGGCAGTTACACCGACGACTCCAACCTTCCCCACCAGACGCATGCGGCATTCGTGCGCTCGACCCATGCGCACGCCACGGTCACCCTGGACACCTCGGCCGCCGCCGCCGCGCCCGGCGTGGTGGCGGTGCTGACCGGAGCGGACATGGCCGGCGACCAGGTCGGCTCGCTCATCTGCGGGTGGGTGGTCACCGGCAAGGACGGAGAGCCCCACAAGGCGCCGCCCCATCCCGCCCTCGCCGCCGATACGGTACGCCACGTCGGGGACGCGATGGCCATCGTGGTGGCGGAGAGCGCCCGGTCCGCGCGTGACGCGGCAGAGTTGGTGAAGGTTGACTACACCCCACTGCCGGCGGTGGTGTCCATGCGTGACGCCCTCGCCGAAGGTGCTCCGCAGATCCACACCGAAGCGCCCGGCAACCTGTGCTACGACTGGGAGATCGGTGACCGCGCGGCTACCGACGAGGCGTTCGGTCGCGCCCACCACGTGGCCCGTCTCGACCTCGTCAACAACCGGCTCATCCCGAACGCGATGGAGCCGCGGGCGGCGATCGGGGATTACAACCCCGCCACCGGCGACTACACCCTGCGCCTGACGAGCCAGAACCCGCACATCCACCGCCTCGTGCTGGCCGCCTTCGTCCAGATCGCACCCGAGCACAAGCTGCACGTCATCGCTCCCGACGTGGGTGGTGGGTTCGGGTCCAAGATTTTCATCTACCAGGAGGAAACGGCGGTGCTGTGGGCGGCCGGGAAGGTCGGACGGCCGGTCAAGTGGACCGCGGATCGCTCCGAATCGTTCGTGGCCGACGCGCACGGACGGGATCACGAAACGCACGTGGAACTCGCCCTCGACGAGGGCGGCCGCTTCCTCGGCCTGCGGGTCGAGACCCGAGCCAACATGGGCGCCTACCTCTCGACCTTCGCAAGCTGCGTGCCCTCCTACCTCTACGGCACGCTGCTCCAGGGCCAGTACACCACCGAGGCCATTTACTGCGAGGTCAAGGCGGTGTTCACCAACACCACTCCGGTGGATGCGTTGCGCGGCGCGGGCCGGCCGGAAGCGACCTACGTGATCGAGCGCATCGTCGACCAGGCGGCGCACGACATGGGGATCGATCCCGCGGAGCTCAGGCGCCGCAACTTCATCCCCGCCGATGCCTTCCCCTACCCCACCAGGGTCGCGCTGGAGTACGACTCCGGCAACTACGCGCTTGCGCTCGACCGGGCACTGGAGCTCGCGGACTACGACGGATTCGCCGCGCGCCGCGCGGAGTCGAATGCGAGGGGCCGGCTGCGAGGCATCGGGCTCAGCGCCTACATCGAAGCCTGCGGCATCGCGCCCTCCCAGGTGGTCGGGTCGCTCGGCGCGGGTGTCGGCCTGTGGGAGTCGGGCGGCATCCGCTTCAATCCCACCGGGAACGTGCTCGTCTACACCGGCTCGCACAGCCACGGCCAGGGGCACGAGACGACGTTCGCGCAGCTCGTCTCCGACTACCTCGGGGTCCCGTTCGAGAACATCGAGGTGGTGCACGGCGACACCGAGAAGACCCCGTTCGGCATGGGCACCTACGGCTCGCGCTCGCTCGCGGTGGGCGGCTCGGCGCTGGTGAAGGCGATGGACAAGATCATTGCCAAGGGCCGCAAGATCGCGGCGTTCTCACTGGAGGCGTCCGTGGAGGACATCGAGTTCAGCGGCGGCGACTTCAAGGTGACCGGCACCGACCGCAGCATGAACATCGCCGAGGTCGCGTTCTCCGCCTACGTGCCGCACAACTATCCGCTCGACGAGCTGGAGCCGGGCCTGGAGGAGACCGGATTCTACGATCCCGCGAACTTCACCTTCCCGGCCGGCACCCACGTCTGCGAGGTGGAGGTCGATCCGGAGACCGGCACCACCGAGATCGCGAATTGGGTCGCGGTGGACGACTTCGGCAACGTCATCAATCCGATGATCGTGGAGGGACAGGTCCACGGCGGGGTGGCGCACGGGGTCGGCCAGGCCCTGCTCGAAGGCTGCGCCTACGACGCGGACGGACAGCTCGTGACCGGGTCGTTCATGGACTACACCATGCCGCGGGCGGACGACCTGCCGGACCTGAAGGTGGAAACCACCTGCACCCCGTGCCCCCACAATCCCCTGGGTGTCAAGGGATGCGGCGAGGCAGGGGCGATCGCCGCTCCGGCCGCGGTCATGAACGCGATCACCCACGCCCTCGGCACGGGCGCGATCGACATGCCGGCCACGCCGCAGGCGGTGTGGCGGGCGCTCAATCGATAACCCGGCCCGGGCGAAGAGGAGCACGAACATGTATGCATTCAACTACCACCGCCCCGACACCCTCGAGGCGGCGGCCGCGGCGCTGGCAGCGGCCGAAGACGGCCGGGTGATGGCCGGCGGGCAAACCCTCATCCCGACCCTGAAGCAGCGGCTCGCGAGCCCTTCGGACGTAGTCGATCTCGGCGCGGTGCCGGGGCTCGGCGGCGTACGCCGGGAAGGCGACGCGGTGGTGGTGGGGGCGATGGCGCGACACGCACAGGTTGCCGCATCGGCCGAAGTGCGAGCCGCGATTCCCGCCCTCGCCGCGCTCGCGGACGGCATCGGCGATCCGCAGGTGCGGAACTGCGGCACCATCGGCGGCTCGATCGCGAACGCCGACCCCGCCGCCGACTACCCGGCCGCAGTGGTCGGTCTCGGCGCCACGGTGCGCACCGACCGGCGCACCATCGCGGGGGATGACTTCTTCACCGGGCTGTTCGAGACCGCGCTCGCGGAGGGGGAGATCGTCGTCTCGGTCAGCTTCCCCGTTCCGCGCCGGGCGGCCTACGTGAAGTTCCCCAACCCCGCGTCGCGCTACGCGATCGTCGGGGTGATGGTGGCGGACACCACGAGCGGCATCCGGGTCGCGGTCACCGGAGCCGGGGATTCGGTGTTCCGGGTCGGCGCGATGGAAACGGCGCTCGCCGGCAACTTCAGCGCCGACGCGATCCGCGACGTTGCGGTCCCGCCGGACGCACTGAACGAGGACATCCACGCCAGCGCCGAATACCGCGCCCACCTCGTCGGAGTGATGGCGCGACGCGCGGTCGCCGCCGCGGCGGCCGGCTGATCAGGCGCAGCGCGGGCAGGAGGATACGAACCACCGGGGCCCGTGCATGACCCTTCCCGCTTCCGTCGACGAGACGTCCTCCCGACTGGCCGAAGGCGACTACGTTGCCGAACGAAGCCTCGCCACCGCGGTATTTCTCACCCTGCGGATGGGTCGCCCGCTGTTCCTCGAAGGCGAGGCCGGGGTGGGCAAGACGGAGGTGGCGAAGGTCCTGGCCGACGTGCTCGGCCGCCGGCTCATCCGGCTACAATGCTACGAGGGGCTCGACGTCGCGTCCGCCGTCTACGAGTGGAACTACCCGCGCCAGATGATCCGGATCCGGCTGGCGGAGGCGACGAAGCCGGAACGCGGACCGTCGACGGATGCGATCGGAGCACTCGAAGACGACATCTTCTCTCGCCGCTTCCTCATCGAGCGCCCCCTCCTCGACGCCCTGAACCCCGACCCCGCTGGCGCCCCGGTGCTGCTCATCGACGAGCTCGACCGCGCCGACGAACCATTCGAGGCGTACCTCCTGGAGTTGCTGGCGGACTTTCAGATCACGATTCCGGAACTCGGCACCATCGCCGCCGCCGAGCCGCCGGTGGTGGTCATCACCTCCAACCGCACCCGGGAAATCCACGACGCCATCAAGCGCCGCTGCTACTACCACTGGGTGGATTACCCGGATGCGGCGCGGGAGCTGGAGATTCTGCGGGTGCGGGCACCCGACGCCGCGGAGGTCCTGAGCCGCGAGGTCGTCGCCTTCGTGCAGAGCCTGCGTGCCATGGATCTCTTCAAGGCGCCGGGGGTGGCCGAGACCATCGACTGGGCCGAAGCCCTCACCCAGCTCGACGTGCTGGCCCTGTCGCCGGACGTGGTCAACGACACCCTGGGCTCGCTGCTGAAGTACCAGGACGACATCGCCCGCATCCGGGGCAGCGAGGCCGCGGACATCATCGAGCAGATCAGGCGCGAGCTGCACAAGGAGGGCGGAGCCTCGCCACTGGCAGGTAGAACGAACCGTCGGAAGAACGGGAGGGAACGATGACCAGACGCTTGACCGCGATCATCGAACGCGAGGGCGAGGGCTACGTGGCCCTTTGCCCGGAAATCGACGTGGCAAGCCAAGGATCGAGCGTAGCCGAGGCGCGGGACAACCTTGTCGAAGCGCTCACACTTTTTTTCGATGCTGCGCCGGGCGAAGAAATAGACCGGCGACTGGGCGAAGAGCTCTATGTGACCCAGATTGAGGTTGCGGTTGGCTAGACTGCGTGTCTTGTCGGGACGCGACGCCTGTCGGATTCTCACCGCCCACGGCTTCGCCGAAATCCGGAGACGAGGCAGTCACATCGCAATGCAGAAGGCCGATGCCGGCGGTACGGTGACGGTTCCGGTCCCGGATCACCGAGAACTGCGTATCGGAACTCTGCTATCGATCATCCGCCAATCCGGTATACCGCGCTCGGCATTCGAAGAACGACTCCCGCGTCGGTGAACACATCCTCTCCCCCCGGCCGCCTCGGCGCCAACCTCATGCACTTCGCCCGCACTCTCCGCGCGGCGGGACTGCCGATCGGAAGTGGCGCGGTGCTCGACGCACTGCGGGCGGTCGAAGCCGTCGGCGTGACCCGACGCGATGATTTCTACTGGACGCTGCACGCGGTGTTCGTGCGCCGGGCCGACCAGCGGCCGCTGTTCGACGAGGCGTTCCACGTCTTCTGGCGCAACCCGAAGCTCCTGGAGCGCTTGACCAGCCTCCTCCTCCCCACCATCCACGTCCCCCCGAAGGGCGATGCCCGTCCGCTCAGTCGGCGGCTGAGCGAAGCCCTCTTCGCGGGCGCCGAAAGCGAGGCGCGAACCCGGGAGACGGAGAACGAAATCGAGTTCGACGCGACGCTCACCTGGTCGGACCGGGAAGTACTGCGTTCGCGCGATTTCGAGCAGATGTCCGCCGCGGAGCTCGCGGCGGCGAAGGCGGCCATCGCGCGCCTGCGTCTCGCCATTCCGCCAGCCCCGACCCGGCGTTACCGCCCGCATCCGCACGGCTTGCTCATCGACATGCGCACCACGCTGCGCAAAAGCCTGCGCTGCGGATCGGGCACGGTCGAACTCGCCCGCCGGAGGCGGCGCCGACGACCGGCTCCGCTTGTGGTGCTTTGCGATATCTCGGGGTCCATGAGCCGGTACTCCCGGATTCTGCTGCACTTCGCGCACGCGCTCGCCCGCGACCGGACCCGCGTGTCCGCCTTCGTCTTCGGCACCCGGTTGACCAACATCACGCGCCAGTTGCGTGACCGCGACGTGGACGCGGCGGTCGAGCGGGCGAGCGCGGAAGTGACGGACTGGGACGGCGGCACCCGCATCGGGCAATGTCTCGAAGCGTTCAACCGGGAGTGGTCACGGCGGGTCTGCGGCCAGGGCGCGGTGGTGCTGCTCATCACCGATGGACTCGACCGCGAGGTGGGCGAAGGCGTCGGTCCCGGCGCGGAACGGCTGCGCAAGTCGTGCCGCCGACTGATCTGGCTCAACCCGCTCCTTCGCTACGAGCGCTTCGAGCCTAAGGCGGCCGGGATGCGGGCCCTCCTCCCCCAAGTGCACGAGCTGCGCCCGGTGCACAACCTGGCAAGCCTGGAAGACCTCTGCACGGCGCTCGTGACCCCGAGCGCGTGACCGGCTCGGCCCACACCGCACTGTCAGATACACCCGCGCGCCCTGACGCGCGTTCGCCCTGCGAAACCAAGGCTTGCGAAGCGGGCCGGAGCCTGACAAGGCTTGCCCGGCGAGCCGGAGCCTGACCACCTCCGCGCCCTCGCTTCGCAGATCGGTGAAATTTCGGGTTGTCACCCCAGCCGCCAGCCCGCCCAGGACCATTTTTTTGTCGGGAGCGAGTGCCGACGACCGGTGCGCAGATGCCCTCAATGCCGTCGAAAGCAGCTCCATGCGGCCCGAACGGACACCCAGACAACGAAACTCTCTCCCCGAAATGACCCGTTGAACGCGCTCACATCAACCGCTGCCGGACTAAAAACGAGCCCTGCCAGCCCACCGCCGAGGCAGTGGATCTCGTCGGCCCCGCCCGGATCCCGGGCGACCACGATGGCCGGATGAGATAACGGGTCCGGCCGCCCTCCCGTCGCTGGTTGCGGAGGCAGTGCATCTCACATCTCCCGCAATCTTCGCGACGCC
Organism: Gammaproteobacteria bacterium; assembly: GCA_965221725.1. Lineage (GTDB taxonomy): Bacteria > Pseudomonadota > Gammaproteobacteria > HK1 > HK1 > HK1. The sequence goes on along the minus strand of OZ244909.1, from coordinate 3,872,191 downwards.
GCGCCCGCGCCGATGGCGACCAGCACCAGTGCCGCTCCGTTGAGCAGCAGCGCCCCGGCGGTACCGATCGCACCGGCGAGAAGTCCCATCTGCAGGTGACCGATCGGCGAGAAACCGATCGCGACCTGCCAGGCGCCCATCGCCCGGCCGCGCAGGGCGTCGGGCACCGCGAGCTGCATCATGCTCTGGGTCAACACGTCGCTCGCCACCGCGCAGAACGCGATGGTCACTGTCACCACGAACGCGATGGGCAGGTTCGGCGCGAGCCCCAGCGCCATCACCTCCAGCCCGAACGCCGCGATCATCGCGAGCCAGACCATTCCCAGCCGGCGGCTTGGACCCACCATCGCCATCACGATGCCGCCGATGATGCCGCCGATCGAGCGCGCGGCGTGGAGCAGACCGAGCCCGGCCGCATCAAGGTCCAGCCGATCGACGGCGAGATCGGGCAGCACGGTCAGGAAGGAGAACGCGAACACCTCCACCGCCGCGGTCACCGCGAACAGGATGAGAAGCGGGCGGTTCGCGCCCAGTTCGCGGAAGAACTCGACGAGCCCGGCCCGCATCGACGGGCGTCCGACGCCGGCCGACACCGGCGACGCCACCCGCTGTGGTCCGAACGCGAGGAGTGCGAGCGCCTGCGCTCCCGCCAGCGCCATGTAGGCGGCCCCGATACCGGCCTCGGCTGCGATCCGGCCCGCCACCAGTGCGCCCGCGAGTTGGCCGAGCCGCACCGCGATGTTCAGGGTGCCGAGCGCGGACACGATGCGCCCGGCGCCGGCGAGGTCGAAGGCGTAACTCGATCGCGCCGGGTTGTAGACGGCCCGGAACGCCCCGGAGACGAGGGTCAGAAGGAGGACGACGGCGAGTCCCGCCACTTCCAGCGCAAACAGGGCGCCGATCAGAAGCAGGTTGATGCCGAGGGCGGCCTCCATGATGCGCAGCACCCGCGCCCGGTCGAAGCTGTCGGCGATGGTCCCGGCGACCGCGCCCACGAAGAAGTTGGGGGCAAAGTAGAGCGCGAGGGAGAGCCCGACCCACACGGTGGAGCCCGACAGTTCGTATACGGCCAGACCGAAGAGCAGCATCTCGCCCACCATCGACGCGCCGTTGAAGAACGTCGCAGCAAGCAGGCGGCGAAAACGCGACCCGCCGAGCGAGAAGGGATGGTGGAGTCGGTGGATCAAGGCTGCGTGGTGCGCGCCGCACGGTCGGCCCGGTCCGGGCGGCAATCCCATCGCACCCGGCCTGCGGACATCCGCCACCCTCCCGTCATCCCGACCATGGCCGGTGAGTATGTCAGAGCCCGCGCCGCACGATGATCATTGATGCACGGGTCGAGGTGCGGGGTCGAGGTGCGGGGTCGAGGTGCGGGGTCGGGGCGCGGAGCCTGCCTGCTACACTGCCGCCCGGCCCCGGCGGAGGCAATGACATGACGGGAAACCGGCTGAGCGATTTTGCGACCATCGTCGAGGATCTCGACGCTACCGGCCGCCTGATCAGGGTGCGTTCGGAGGTGGATCCCCGCCTGGAGCTCGCGGCGATCGCGGCCCGCTTCGAGGGTGGCCCCCGCGCCGTGCTCTTCGAGAACGTCAAGGGGCACGACGCGCCGGTGCTGACCGGCCTGTACTGGTCGCGGGAACTGCTTGCGGCGCTGATGGGGCGCGACGAGCCCACCCTCCCCCAGTACGTCTCCGGGTGCATCAAGGCCTGGCAGGCGCGGCCCGTCCCCCCGGTGATGGTCGAGCACGGACCGATCTACGAGGGGCAGTCCGCGAAGGTCGACCTGCGGCGCATCCCGGCGCCGGTGCACGCACTGCAGGATGGCGGCCCGTATTTCGACGCCGGCGTGGTCATCTCCCGCGACCCCGAAACCGGAGTGCGCAACGCATCCATCCAGCGCTTCATGGTGGTCGACGCGCAGATCCTGCACGTCAACATCGATGCCGGTCGGCACCTGGAGCTCTACCTCGACAAGGCCCGGGAGCGCGGCGAAACACTCGCGTTCTCGCTCAACTGCGGCGTCGGGCCCGGGCTGCACTTCGCGGCCGCGACCCCGGCGGAAGCCGCCCCCGCGGACACCGACGAGCTCGGCATCGCCAGCGCCTTCCACGAAGCCCCGCTCGAGCTCGTCGAGGGCAAGACGCTGCCGGTGCACGTGGTCGCGAACGCGATGTACGCGCTCGAATGCGAGATGGTGCCCGGAGAGCTCGGCGAGGAGGGTCCGTTCGCGGAGGTCACCGGCTACTACGCACGCCGCGCGCCCCGCCCCGTGGTCCATGTGCGGGCGCTGCACATCCGACCGGACCCCGTGTTCCAGACCATCCTCTCGGGGGTGGAGGTCTGGAACTCGGTCGGGCTGCTCGGGGAGGCGAACGTCCTCGGCATGCTCCAGCGCCAGGTGCCGGGCGTGCGCAACGTCTACTTCAGCCACGGAGGATGCGGCTTCTACCACGCCATCGTCTCCATCCGGCAAATCCGCGCCGGCTGGTCCAAGCAGGCGATCCTCGCCGCCTTTGCCGCGTTCCCGCCGCTCAAGATGGTGACTGTGGTCGATGACGACGTCGACATCCGCGACGCGAAGGACGTGGAGTGGGCGATGGCCACCCGCTTCGACCCGACCCACGGCATCGTGCGCATCGACAACGTGTTCGGGCACGGGCTGAACCCGGGCTTCCCCGACTATCTCGGCGCCAAGGTCGGTTTCGACGCATGCCGCCCGTTTCCGCCCACCCCGGAGTACGACCGCGCGGCATACGACAAGGCAGACCTTACCGGGCACGACATCGACGTCCCGGCGATTCGTACCGGCGCGGGAGGCGTGGGCTGAGAGAGCACCGCGCGGGGAAGAACCCGCAGGAGATCGCACTGCCTCGCCCATCGACCCGCGAAACGTTCCCGTCTCATCCCGAGGTCGCGGTGCTCAACCCGGAAATTTCACCGATTCGCGAAGCGACAGGGACGCGTAGATGACTATTTTCGCAAGGCGACCGCGAGACAGGGCGCGCAGGCGTACTTGACAGTGCGGAGCAAGCCGGCAGGCAAGCTCGCGGAGCAAGCGGCATCGAGCACCCCGAGCCAAACCTATACCGTGTTCAACGCAGAGAAAACCGTCAGATCCGTGTCCGGAGGCGGAACCTCTGAATCTTTCCCGTCGCCGTCTTCGGCAGCGACGTCGTGAAGATGATGGAGCGGGGGTACTTGAACGGCGCGATGGTCGCCTTGACGTGGTCCTGCAACCGCTCGCGCGTCACTTCGTCGGGCGCAATACCGTCCGACAGCACGACATGGGCCTGCACCACCTGCCCGCGCTCGGCGTCCTGCACGCCCACGACGGCGCACTCCAGCACGTCGTCGTGGGCAAGCAGCGCCGACTCCACCTCCGGTCCGGCGATGTTGTAGCCGGAGGAGACGATCATGTCGTCATTGCGGGCGATGAAGCGGAACCAGCCTTCGGCGTCCTGCACGAACGTGTCGCCGGTGACGTTCCAGCCCTCGACGACGTACGTCCGCTGCCGATCGTCGGCGAGGTAGCGGCACCCCGTCGGTCCCCGCACCGCCAGGCGTCCCCGCTCGCCTCGCGGCAACTCCCGGAAGTCGTCACCGACGACCCTCGCCTCGTATCCGCCGACCGGACGCCCGGTGCAGCCCGGCCGGGCGTCCCCGAACCGATTGGAGATGAAGATGTGCAACATCTCGGTCGCACCGATGCCATCGAGGATCGGCTTCCCGGTCTTCGCGCTCCACTCCTCGAACACCGGCGCCGGCAGGGTCTCGCCGGCGGAGACCGCACAGCGCAGCGAGGAGAGATCCGCGCCTTCGTCCATCGCGCGCAGCATCACCCGATACGCGGTGGGCGCGGTGAAGCAGATCGTGGCGCGGTACTGCTCGATGAGGGCAATCAGGTTCGGCGGCGAGGCGGTTTCGAGCAGCACCGCGGCCGCGCCGAAACGCAGCGGAAAGATGGCGAGACCGCCGAGCCCGAAGGTGAATGCAAGCGGCGGCGAGCCGACGAAGACGTCGTCCGGCGCCACCTCCAGAACCTCCTTCGCGTAGGTGTCGGCGATGATCAGCAGGTCGCGGTGGAAGTGCATCGTGGCCTTCGGCTCGCCGGTGGTGCCGGAAGTGAAGCCGAGCAGAGCCACGTCGTCTCGCCCCGTTCGCGCCGCCTCGAAGGTCACAGGCTTGCCGAGGGCGGCCCGGTCCAGCTCCGCGTCGTGGTTGGCGGTGCCGTCGAAGCCGACGATCTGCTCCAGGTACGCGCTCTCCTTGCCGCAATGGACGAGCTCGTCCATCAGCCGCGTGTCGCACAGCGCGAGTCGGACCTCGGCCTTGTCGACGATCTGGCCCAGCTCCTTCGCGCGCAGCATCGGCATGGTGTTGACCACCACCGCCCCGGCCCTGGTCGCGGCCAGCCAGCAGGCAACCATGGCCGGGTTGTTTGCCGATCGGATCATGACCCGCTCGCCGGACTTCAGCCCGAAGTCCTCGACGAGGGCGCGGGCGAGGCGATTGGTCCAGTCCGTGAGTTCCTTGTAGGTGCGGCGCCGGCCGTTGCCGATGAGCGCGGTCCGGTCACCGAACCCCCTCTCGACCATCCGATCCGTCAGCTCCACCGCGGCGTTGAGATGCTCGGAGTAATCGAAATCCTCCAGGCGCAACTCCGGCCATTGCTCGCGGGGCGGCAGCCGGTCGCGCGCGAACGAGTCCTCGTGGCCGCTCGGGCCGAGGACGGCCGGCGCCCCCGTGAACGATGCCGGCCGTGACCACGAAGATGCGGACTCTCGGGGGCCGACGCGCTCCTCCCCGCTCGATGGATACATGCTCCTACCCTCCGAATACCTGCCGGGCGATGACGACCTTCTGCACGTCGGATGCGCCTTCGTAGATCCGCAGCGCCCGGATCTCGCGGTACAGGCGCTCGACCACCGAGCCCTTGCGCACGCCTTCGCCGCCGTGGAGCTGCACCGCCTTGTCGATGACTTCCTGGGCGATCTCTGTCGCGTGGAGCTTCGCCATCGCCGCCTCGCGCGTGATCCGCGGCGCTCCCCGGTCCTTCGCCCAGGCGGCACGGTAGACGAGCAATGCGGCAGCGTCCACGCCGAGCGCCATGTCGGCGACGTGACCCTGCACCATCTGCAGGCTCGACAGCGGGGCGCCGAACAGGTGCCGATCCGTGGCGCGCGACAGGGTCTCGTCCAGCGCGCGGCGCGCGAATCCGAGCGCCGCCGCCCCCACGGTGGGGCGGAACACGTCGAGCACCGACATCGCGACCCCGAAGCCGGCCCCCGGCTTGCCGATCCGGGCCGAACGCGGCACGCGTACCCCATCGAAGCGCAGGCGGGCCAGCGGATGCGGCGCCATCACCTCCATACGTTCCGCGACTTCCAGCCCCGGAGTCGAAGCCGGCACCAGAAAGGCCGAGAGCCCCCTGGCGCCGGAAGCCTCGCCGGTACGGGCGAACACCACGTAAACGTCCGCGATGCCGCCGTTGGAGATCCAGGTTTTCTCTCCGTCGATGGCATATCCGTCTCCGTCCCCGACCGCCGTGGTCTCGAGGTTCGCGACGTCCGAACCCGACCGGGGCTCGGTGAGCGCGAAGGCGGGAATCGCCTCTCCCGCCCGCGTTCCGTCGAGCCATGCGCGCTGCCCGGAGGTCCCGAACAGGGACACCGCGCCCATGCCGAGGCCCTGCATCGCGAACGCGAAGTCGGCGAGACCGTCGTGGCGCGCCAGCGTCTCGCGGATCAGGCAAAGACCCCGCACGTCGAGCGATTCACCCGCACCGGCCCCGGTGCGGCGCAGGAATCCGGCCCCACCCAGCCTCCCGACCAGGTCGCGGCAGGCCGCATCGACATCGCAGTGGTCGACGGGAAGGTTCGCCCCGCACCAGGATTCGATCCGGTCGGCGAGGGCACGGTGCGAATCGTCGAGGAAGGGCCAGTCCAGAAAAGTTCGATCCGGCATCCGCAGACCTCCCTTGAGGCGTATTTCTCACCCGCTCCCGGCCAGGACCGGAGAGCCGCTCGGGCCTGGATGGTTCCGGGCCGGGCGCCGGCGAGAAGCGCGGCCGAATGCTCGTCTCCTCGCATGTACGCCTTGACGCGCATTTCTCACCCGCTCCCGGTCGGGACCGGAGAACCACTCGGGCTTGCGTGGCTCCGGGTCGAGGAACGGTGAGAAATGCGGGTCAGTCACCGGCGAAGACGGGGCGCTTCCGGTCGACGAAGGCCCGGTAGGCGCGCTCGAAGTCGCGCGTGCGCATGCAGATGGCCTGCGCCTGCGCCTCCGCCTCGATCGCCTGCTCCAGCGACATCGACCATTCCTGGTTGAGCTGGGTCTTGGTGATCCCGTGCGCGAACGTGGGCCCCTGTGCGATACGGTGCGCCAACGCCATCGCCTCCGACTCCAGGGCGGCACCCGGATGAACGGCATTGAAGAAGCCCCAGGCCAGCCCTTCCTCCGCGCTCATGGAGCGGCCGGTGTAGAGCAGCTCCGCCGCCCGGCCCTGCCCCACGATGCGGGGCAGGATGGCGCACGCGCCCATGTCGCAGCCCGCGAGCCCCACGCGGGCGAAGAGAAAGGCGGTCTTCGCCTCGGGGGTGGCCAGCCGCAGGTCGGAAGCCATCGCGATGATCGCCCCGGCCCCGACACACACCCCGTCGACAGCCGCCACCACCGGGCGCCCGCACCCGAGCATCGCCTTCACCAGGTCCCCCGTCATGCGGGTGAAGGCGAGCAGGCCCTTCATGTCCATCTCGATCAGGGGGCCGATGATGTCGTGTACGTCACCGCCCGAGCAGAAGTTGTCGCCGTTCGAGGCGAAGACGACGACATCGACATCACCGGCGTACGCGAGCGCCCGAAAGGTGTCGCGCAGCTCCGCATAGCTCTCGAAGGTGAGCGGGTTCTTGCGTTCCGGACCCTGGAGCCGGATCACCGCCACCCGGTCCTCGACGGTCCAGAGGAAGTGGCGCGGCCGCAATTCGGCCATTCGCTCGACGCTGCCGATGGTCATGGCTCCTCCCTGCGGATGCGCGAAAGGGTATCGACCAGAGTCCGCGCCTCCTCGCGGTTCACCGCGGCGAGGCGCCGGTCGACCCATCGCTCGTGTTCGGCCGCCATCACCGCGAAGGTGGCGGCCCCGGCGGGGCTCAGGCGGACCAGCGTGGCCCGGCGGTCGCCCTCGACCGGCAGGCGATCCACCAGCCCGTCCGCCACCAACCGCTCGACGATGCCGGTGACGTTGCCGTTCGAGACCATGAGCCGGCGCGACAGCCGGCCCATCAGCAGTCCGTCGGGATGACGCTCCAGCGCCGACATGACATCGAAACGCGGCAGGGTGGAGCCGTAGAGCGTGCGCATCTCCTCGCGCAGCTCCGCCTCGACGAAGCGCGTGGTGCGCAGCAGGTTCACCCACAGGCGAAGGCGCTGCTTGCTCGAAGCGCCCCCCGCGCGGCGCTTTCGGGCGCTCAAGGCTCGCCCCCCGACAACACGATGGCCTGACCGTTGACCGCGGCCGAGGCGTCCTGGCACAGCCACAGGGCCGCACCCGCGACCTCCTCGGGCGCAATCAGGCGCCGCTGCGGGTTCACCTCCAGCAAGTGGGCGCGGGCATCCTCCGGGGACCGGCGCGTCTTCCTGGCAATGGCCTCCACACTGCGATCGGTCATTTCGGTGTCGAGATAACCGGGGCACAGCGCATTCACGGTGATTCCGGTGCGGGCGACCTCCAGCGCGAGCGAGCGGGTGAGCCCGACGACGCCGTGCTTGGCCGCAGCGTACGCGGCGACGTAGGCGTACCCCCTGACACCGGCGATCGAGGCCACGCTGATCAGACGTCCCCAGCGCTCGCTGCGCATCGCGCGCAGACCGGCGCTCAGGGTCAGGAAGACACCGCTCAGGTTGACGGCGATCATGCGATCCCAGAGTTCCCTCCCGGTGCGATGAAACGGGGCGCTCTCGGCCGTCCCGGCGTTCGCGACGACGATATCGACGGGCGCGGCACGGTCGAACAGCGCCTGCACCGACGCCTCGTCGGTCACGTCCGCCGTCATCCAGTCGATTGCGTCGTGGCGCGCGGCTACCCGCACCAGTGCATCCTCCCGACGCCCCGCAATCCGGACCCGGGCGCCGGCCCGGGCGAGGCCGAGGGCGATGGCGGCGCCGGTACCGGAGCCGCCGCCGGTCACCACCGCGGTCCTCCCGGCGAGGGACGCGGCTTCGGTCGGGCGCGTCACCGGCGCAGCCCCACGCCTTCGCCGCGCTCGGCCAGCCGGTGCATCTGATCGCGGCCGGCAAGGTAGGGAGCCGGCCAGTCCGCCATCTCGTCCCCGAGCGCGGCGGCGGCATGCAGGGTCCAGTAGGGGTTGGCAAGATGCGCACGGGCCAGGCACACGAGATCCGCGCGCCCCGCCAGCAGAATCGAGTTCACGTGATCCGGCTCGTAGATGTTCCCGACCGCCATGGTGGCAGCGCCGATCTCGTTGCGGATGCGGTCGGAGAACGGCGTCTGGAACATGCGCCCGTAGACCGGCGCCGCGTCGGTCGAGGTCTGCCCGGCGGAGACGTCGACGATGTCGACGCCGGCCGCGACGAACATCGCGGCGATCGTCACCGCCTCGTCCGGCGTGACCCCCCGGTCGCCCACCCAGTCGTTCGCCGAGATCCGCACCGACATCGGCTTCTCCTCGGGCCACACCGCCCGCATCGCACCGAGCACTTCCAGCGGCCAGCGCATCCGGTTCCGGAGCGAACCGCCGTACGCGTCGGTGCGCACGTTCGACAGCGGCGAGATGAACGAGGAGATCAGGTAGCCGTGGGCGGCATGCAGCTCCAGCATGTCGAAACCCGCCCGGTCCGCCATCGCGGCGGCGGCCGCGAACTGGTCGCGCACCCTGTCCATGTCGGCCCGATCCATGGCGTGGGGTACGGAGTTTTGCGGCGACCACGGGATTGCGGAGGCGGACAGGAGCGGCCAGTTGCCTTCGGGCAGCGGGGCGTCCATCTCCTCCCAACCGAGCTGCGTCGAGCCCTTGCGACCCGAGTGGCCGATCTGGCAGCAGATCCGGGCCTGCGTCTCGGCGTGGACGAAGTCGGTGAGGCGCCGCCACGCCGCCTCGTGCTCCGGGGCGTAGAGACCGGTGCAACCCGGCGTGATGCGACCCTGCGGACTCACGCAGGTCATCTCCACGCAGATCAGCCCGGCCCCGCCCTTGGCGCGCTCGGCGTAATGCGCGAAGTGCCAGTCGGTCGGGCAGCCGTCGACCGCCCTGTACTGGGCCATAGGCGAGACGACGACCCGGTTTGCGAGCACCATCTCGCGCAGCTTGAACGGCGCGAACATCGGCGCGCGGCGGGTGTTCGAGCCGAACCGCCGCTGGAACCAGGCCTCCGCCGCGTTCAGCCACTTGCCGTCGCGCAGGCGCAGATTCTCATGGCTGATGCGCTGGGAGCGGGTCAGCAGCGCGTAGTTGAACTGCACGGGATCGAGATGGAGATACCGGTCGAGCGATTCGAACCACTCGGTCGAGTTGCGGGCCGCAGACTGCAACCGCAGCACCTCCAACCGGCGCTGTTCCTCGTAGCGGCCGAATGCGGTGCGCAGCGTCGGCTCCTCGTGTACCAGATCGGCGAGAAGAATGGCGCTCTCGAAGGCGAGCTTCGTCCCCGAGCCGATGGAGAAGTGGGCGGTCGCCGCGGCATCGCCCAGCAGCACCAGGTTTTCGTGGCTCCAGCGCCCGCAGAGGATCCGGTTGAAGTTGAGCCACGCCGCCCCCCGCAGATGGCGGGCGTTCGACATCAGGCGGTGGCCGTCGAGATGATCGCGGAAGATCGTCTCGCACGTCGCGATGCTCTCCTCCCGGGTCATCTCGCCGAAGCCATGGGCAGACCAGGTCGCCTCGGAGCATTCGACGATGAAGGTCGCGGTGTCCGCATCGAACTGGTAGGCGTGCGCCCACACCCAGCCCCGGTCCGTTTCCTCGAACATGAAGGTGAAGGCGTCGCCGAACGTCTGGTGGGTGCCGAGCCAGACGAACTTGCATGCGCGGGTATCGATCTGCGGCCCGAACCGATCGGCGAAGGCGGCGCGCGTCCGCGAGTTCACTCCGTCGGCCGCTACCACCAGGTCGAAGTCGCGCATCAACTGCGCCGCGTCGCCGGCCTCGGTGTCGAACCGCAGCTCCACCCCGAGCGCCCGAGCCCTCTCCTGCAGCAGCAGGAGCAGCTTCATGCGCCCGATGCCGCAGAACCCGTGGCCACCGGACACCGTCTTCGTGCCGCGATAGTGGACGGCGATGTCGTCCCAGTATGCGAACTCCGCCCGGATCGCGGCGGCGCTGTCGGGATCGTTCGCGGCGAGGTTGGCGAGCGTCTCGTCGGAAAGGACGACGCCCCATCCGAAGGTGTCGTCGGCGCGGTTGCGCTCGATCACGACCACGTCATGCGCCGGGTCGCGGCGCTTCATGCTGATCGCGAAGTACAGCCCCGCCGGGCCCCCGCCGATGCACGCCGTTCTCATTCGGCCGTCCTTTCCGACATGGCACGCCCGGCAAGACTGCACCCGACGCCATGATATTTCAAGCATGAATGTTTCGAGATTGAAACATCCCGTGAACTGCCGCATAGTCCCAGCGGCGATCAAGCGGGGAGAGGCGAAGCGTCATGACTGCGATCACGGTTCATCCCGAAGGCTGGAAGCCGCCGCAGGGCTACTCGAACGGCATGATTGGCGAAGGCAGGATGCTTCACGTCGCGGGTCAGGTCGGCTGGGACGCGAACCAGTCGTTCGTCCGGTCCGACTTCGTCGGCCAGACGCGGCAAGCGCTGCGGAACGTGCTGGCAGTCGTCGAAGCGGCGGGCGGCAAGGCGACGGACATCGTCCGCCTCACCTGGTACGTCCTCGACAAGCGCGACTACCTGTCACAGCGCAAGGAGGTGGGCGAGGCCTACCGCGCGGTCATGGGCCGCCACTTCCCGTCGATGACGCTGGTCGTCGTCGCGGGCCTCGTCGAAGACGAGGCGCGGCTGGAGATCGAGGCGACGGCCGCGCTGGGCAAGGGTAACCGCTCGGTTCTGGAGTGACGATCATGAGGACAATGATGCCAACTCCGCGTGCTGCGGGGCTTCGGTCGGTTTCGCTCTGTGCCATCGTCCCTTCCATCACCGCTTGACCGAACGCTTACGGGCGAGGAGTCAAAGCAGGACATCGCCCGCCCCCGTCATCAAATCGAATCCCAACCCCGTGGCGGGCTCGAGCGCCGCGGCCGGTGAGGCGGGAGGCGAGGTGGAAGGCGAGGGATCCGGGCGCCGAGTTCCATGCGACGATGTACCGGAGGATTCGACACTCGGAGATCTCCGGGCCGTGAAACCCGCCCCGACCACCGTGACCGGCCCGCTCGGCTCCATCTTCCACATCCTGCGCGTGGATGCCGAGACCGTCGCCGCGCTCGCGGCCATCGACTGGAACCAGCGATTCCGCCGCGTATGTCTCGATCCGGCGGGCGGGCTCGTCACGCTGATGTCCCCTTCCCGACGGCATGAGGAGCTGATCACGATCTTCGGAGACATCGTCGATGTCGCGGCGGAGATCCTGAGCGGTGCCGGCCGGGGCATCGGCTCCACCCGGCTTCGCGGTCGCGGCGACCCCCCGGACACCGGAATGGAGCCCGACTGCGCGTTCTACGTGGGCAAACGCGCAAGGGCGTACAGCCGAGCCTTGCGCGAGGGCGAGGCGGCGGCCGACACGTTCGTCGAGCACACCCCTCCCGACCTGGTGGTGGAAGTCGAGATCACCCATGCCGACCAGAGCAAGGTGGCGCGTTACGCGGACCTGGGGGTGCGGGAAATGTGGCGAGTGCACGCGAAGAAAGGTTCTCGTGCATTCGAAATCGAATTTCTCGCCCTGCATCCGGGCGAGCCGCCCCGACCACTGATGGCCTCCGCGGTTCTGGAAGGACTCGAACCCGACGACGTGCGCGAGGCGATGAACGAAACCCGGCTCGGTACCACCAAGAGCGAGCGCATCGGGGCGGTGGCCCGCGTCGTGCGCCGACGACGACAGCGCATCGCGCGCATCCGGGAAGAGGCGCCACCATACGACACGAAACCGGGCCGCCCCGCAAAGGACGGGCTCGCCAAGTCCGGCTGACACGCGGAATCACTGGCCGATCAGTCGTATCAGCCGTTGCGTGATTTCGCGAACGCATTTCCCGGATCTCACGACGTCGAACGGAAAGCAGAACAGCGTCAGCCCCTCTGGAAGTATGAACAGATTATCGGTGATGCGCTTTGCGGTTACCTGGCGCCACTGCTACACCCGCCCGGTCGGAATGCACGGAACCGCTACGGACGCCTGTCCGGATCGACCGGAATCGGATGGCACGGGTCGGCAATCGGCTGGCCCGGTGCCGACGGCTCCAGGAACGTAACGCTGTCGTAGAAGTCGTCCAGCGCGATGAACTTGCCGTTCTGCTCCGCCCATTCACGCATCCGGCGGTTGCCGCCATGTCGCCACGACAACACCTCGATTCGCCATCCTCGTTTGTGCATGCGTTCCAGATCCGCATGAAAACCGACGCCATCGGCAAAGCCGCTCCCGTCTCCGGTGAGCAGCACTGCGACTCCCGGATTTCCGTTGTAGTCGAATGCGTCGCGCAGCATCGCCGTCTGCAGTAGATGAAGACCTTATGCCCCGGGGCGTTTCCGGCATCGGCATCATGACCGCCCGCCCGCAGCCCCTCAGTCGAACACGATCACGCTCCGGGCGACCTCGCCCGCCGCCAGCGCGGCGTAGGCGGTGTTGATCTCGTCCAGCCGGTAGCGGCGGCTGATCATCTCGTCGATCTTCAGGCGGCCGCCCATGTAGAGATCGGTGAGTTTGGGCAGGTCTACCCACGGGCGCGCCGAGCCGTACCACGAGCCCATGATGGCGCGCTCGGTGCGTGGCAGCGACAGCGCGTTGACCTTGAAGTCGTCGGTCTCCGGCGCCATGCCGATCACCACGAGAGTGCCGCCCGGCCGGCACATCTCGTAGCCCTGCTCGATGGTGCGGGCGTTGCCGATGGCCTCGAACACGTAATCCACGCCGCCGCCGGTCATCTCCAGAACCCGTGCCACCGCGTCACCGTTGCCGGCGTTGACCACATCCGTCGCGCCGAACTCGCGGGCGTACTCGAGCTTGCGGTCCAGCAGGTCCACCGCGATGATGCGGTGCGCGCCGGCGAGCACCGCGCCCTGCACCGCGTTCAGGCCGACGCCGCCGCAGCCGATCACCACCACGTTGCTGCCCGGCTCCGCCCGCGCGGTGTTGGTGACCGAACCGACGCCGGTCATCACCGAGCAGCCGACGAGGCACGCCCGGTCGAGCGGCATGTCGGAGCGGATGGGCACCGCACCGGACTCCGGCACCACCGCGTACTCGGAGAAGCAGGCGGTGCGGGTCATGTGGTGCACGTCCTGGCCGTTGCGGTGCAGGCGCACGGTACCGTCGAACATCTTGAAGCGCGGCGTCTCGATACCGTCGCAGAGCACCGGCCGGCCCACCACGCAGTGATGGCAGTGGCCGCAGTTGGGACGAAAGTTGAGGATGACGTGGTCGCCGGGCTTCGAGCGCGTCACCCCCGGGCCGACCTTCTCCACCACCCCGGCGCCCTCGTGACCGAGCACCATCGGCAGCGGCATCGTCCACTCCCCGATCATCACGTGGTAGTCGGAGTAGCACACCCCGGCGGCGGCGATACGCACCAGCACCTCGCCGTCCTTCGGGTCGTCGAGTTGCAGGGTTTCGATTTCGAGGGGTTTGTGGGGCTCGTGGAGCACCGCCGCTTTCGTTTCCATGGATCTGTCTCCGTTGCGTATGTTTGCAGGTGCGGTTCCTTCGGGTCCGGAAGCGTGTCTCCGGCCGGAACATCGCGGGCTGGGCGGTACCGGGTGGGGAAGATCACCCGGCTCGCGCTCCTCACGCTACCGACGGCAGCCCCGCGAGCGCCATCGCCACCTCGCTCTCGTCGTACCGGTCGGTCGCGAGCTTGCCGGCGAAGTAGTCGGTGTACGCCTGCATGTCGAAGTGGCCGTGCCCGCAGAGGTTGAAGAGGATGGCGCGGCTCGTGCCCTCCTCCTTGCACCGCAGGGCCTCGACCATCGCGCCCTTCACCGCATGGGTCGCCTCGGGGGCGGGAATGATGCTCTCGGCGCGGGCAAACTCGACCCCCGCGGCAAAGCATTCGGCCTGGGCGTAGGCGGTCGGCTCGACCAGGTCGAGCGCCACGCAGTGGCTCACGAGCGGCGCCATCCCGTGATACCGCAACCCTCCGGCGTGGAACCCGGACGGCACGAAGGCGGAACCGAGGGTGTGCATCTTCACCAGCGGCGTCATCTTCGCGGTGTCCCCGAAGTCGTAGGCGTACTTCCCCCGGGTGAGCGACGGACACGCCGCCGGCTCCACCGCCACCACCCGCAGGTCACGGCCCCCGCGCAGCTTCGCGCCGATGAACGGGAACGCGATGCCCGCGAAGTTGCTTCCGCCGCCGGTGCAGCCGACGACCACGTCCGGGTAGTCGTCGGCCAGATCGAACTGCGCCAGCGCCTCCCGCCCGATCACGCTCTGGTGCATCAGCACATGGTTGAGCACGCTGCCGAGCGCGTACTTCGTGTCCTCGCGCGTGGCCGCGTCCTCCACCGCCTCGCTGATGGCGATGCCGAGGCTCCCGGTACTGTCCGGATGCTCCGCCAGCACCCCGCGTCCTGCGTTGGTCTCCTCGCTCGGGCTCGCGATGCAGGTGGCGCCGTAGGTCTCCATCATCGCCTTGCGGTACGGCTTCTGATCGAAGCTCACCCGCACCATGTACACCTTGACCTCCAGCCCGAAGAGCCCCGCCGCGTAGGCGAGCGACGACCCCCACTGCCCGGCTCCGGTCTCCGTGGCGAGGCGCGTGACCCCCTCCTCCCGGTTGTAGAACGCCTGCGCGACCGCGGTATTCGGCTTGTGGCTGCCGGTAGGGCTCACGCCTTCGTACTTGTAGTAGATGCGCGCGGGGGTCCCGAGCGCCCGCTCCAGCCGGCGGGCGCGATAGAGCGGCGTCGGGCGCCACGCGCGGTACGCTTCGCGCACCGGCGCCGGGATCGCGATTTCGCGCTCCGTGGACACCTCCTGCCCGATGAGCGCCATCGGGAAGAGCGGTGCGAGATCATCGGGGCCGACCGGCTGCCGGGTGCCGGGATGCAGCACCGCCGGCGGCGGGCTCGGCAGGTCGGCCTGGAGGTTGTACCAGGCGGCGGGAATGGCGTTCTCGTCAAGAAGATACTTGGTGGGCTCGGTCATCGTGGTGGTTTCCTGATCGTCCGGGGCGCTCGATTCTGAGCGAGCCGGCGCCACTTCACAACGCCCGTTTCAACGCCCGCTCGAAGGCCTCCGCTCATTTGACACGCCATCGGTCGTGCGAGCGAAAATGCGGAATCGGCACGCCGGCACCCGCCGGGGCCGAAGCCGGCAAACGGAGGGAGAACACGACATGAACGGGAAACGCACCATGGTCGCGGCGCTTGCCGCGGCGTTGCTCGCAGGGGCGACGGCCACCGCGGGCGCGCAGTCGGACATCAAGATCGGAGTGCTGCTGCCGTACTCCGGCGTCTTCGGCGGGCTGGGCAAGGATCAGGACGCGGCGCTCGAGATGGGCTTCGACGACTTCGGACGCGAGGTCGCGGGCCGCGGGATCACCCTGGTGAAGGCGGATACCGAGTCGAAACCGAACGCCGGCCTGGCGGCGTTGAAGAAGCTCATCCTGCGCGACAAGGTGGATCTGGTGGTCGGCATCATCTCGTCGGGGGTGCTGGCCGCGGTGCGCGACTACGTGCACGGCGCGGAGATCCCGCTGGTGGTCACCAACGCCGGCAACGTCGACATCACCGGCGAGCGGTGCAGCTCGTGGATCGTCCGCACCTCGTTCTCCAACGCCCAGATCGTGCGCGACATCGGGCCGTGGATGGCCGGCGAAGGGTACGAGACGGCGTTCCTGATGGCGTTCGACTACGCCGCCGGACACCAGATGATGGACACGTTCCGGGAAGGGTTCGAAGCGTCCGGGGGCCGGATCGTCGGCGAGGCATATCCGCCGCTCGGCGAGACCAAGGACTTCGGTCCGTACCTCGCGCAGGCGAAGGCCGCCGGCCCGGATGCGGTGTTCGTCTTCTTCGCGGGCGGACCGGCCATCAAGTTCGCGAAGGAGTGGGCCGCCTTCGGCATGAAGGACGAAGTGCAGCTCTCGGGTGCCGGCTGGCTCAACTCCGCCCTCTACGTGAAGAAGCAGGGTGCCGACGCGGTGGGCACGCTCGGAGCGCTCAACTACTACCCGTCCATCGATACCCCCGAAAACAACGCATGGCAGGAGAAGTTCCGCGCGGCGCACGGGCGGGACGGCTCGGAGTTCGGCGTCGCCGCCTACGACAGCGCGCGCCTGATCGTCTCCGCGCTGGAGGCGACCGGCGGCAACACCGACGACAAGGCCGCGGTCGTCAAGGCCATGCACGCGGTGGAGTTCACCGGGCCGCGCGGCCCGTTCCGGATCGACCCGATGACCAACAACGTGATCCAGAACATCTACGTGGCGCAGGTCGAGGCGCAGGGCGACTCGGTCGCGGCGGCGATCAGGCATACCTTCCCCGCCGTTCAGGACCCACCGAACGGCTGCACGCTCTGAACGCTTGCGCGTTGCCGGCCGGCGCTCCGGGAAGCCGACTCGCCGTGCGATTCGGGCGGGATTGCGCACTCCGGAGCGTCGGCTCAGCGCCATTTCGAGTCCGGATTCCGGATCGGGCGAAGATTGCCGTGAACGCCTCCGTATTGCCGGCCCTCCTCTCACGACGGGAGGAGGGATCGGCACGAATACCCGGCCCGATCGCACCATGCTGCTCGATCCCGGCTTCCTGATCGTCCAGACCCTGAACGGGTTGCAGCTCTCGATGCTGCTGTTCCTGCTCTCGATCGGGCTGTCGGTGGTGTTCGGGATGATGAACTTCATCAACCTCGCGCACGGGACGCTCTACATGGTGGGCGCGTATCTGGCGCTGTCCACCGTGCGCTGGTTCGAATCCTACTGGGTTGCGCTCATCCTCGCCCCGCTCGGCGTGGCGCTGATCGGCGCGGTGTTCTACGCGGTGCTGCTCAGGCACATGCAGCGCCAGAGCCCGATGCGGCAGGTGCTGGTCACCTTCGGCCTCATCTTCGTCGGCTTCGACGCGGTGCGCATGGTGTGGGGAGCGCTGCCCCATACCATCCCGATCCCGGCCGCGCTCGACGGCAGCGTGACCGTGTTCGGAGAGATCTATCCCACCTACCGGCTGTTCATCATTGCGCTCGGCGTCGCGGTGCTCGTCGCGCTCCACTTCGGGCTGGAGCGCACCCGGCTCGGGGCCGTGGTGCGGGCCGGAGTGGACGATCGGAGGATGGTCGCGGCGCTCGGGATCGACGTGGATCGCGCATTCTTCCTCGTGTTCTGCCTCGGGTGCTGGCTGGCCGGACTCGCGGGCGTGGTGTCGGCGCCCGTGTTCTCGATCTTCCCGGGCATGGACATGTCCATCCTGATCCTCACCCTGATCGTGGTGGTGGTCGGCGGTCCGGGGAGCCTGAAGGGTGCGGTCGTCGGCTCGCTCGTCATCGGCATGGTCGACACCTACGGGCAGGTGCTGGCGCCGGAGTTCGCACGGGTCACGATCTACGCACTGATGGCCGCGGTCCTGCTCTTGCGGCCCCGCGGACTGTTCCCGGTCAGCCAGGCCCATTGATCCGGGGCAGCGATTCCTGCCGACGGCCCGAGGACCTGCACCCCATGCGACCCCAGCGAGATTTCGGCCTCCGGAGCGTCCATTCGGAGCGATTTCGACAACATGTTCCGGTCCGGCGGGAATGGCTGGATCCGGAGCCACCTCACGACCCCCGAACCGCCATGCGCAAACCCACGTCGGTAACGGCCCCCCTGCCCGCCGCGGACCGATCCGGATCCGGCGGGGTGCGCCCGGCGCCCTGAGGCCGATGCTCGGCCGCGACCCGCTGCACTTGCCCGCCGCCGCCGCGCTCGTGATCGCGGCCGGCATTGCGTGGTACGGCGGGGATTTCTTCCGCCACGAGGTGCTGGCCGAGATCGCCATCTACGCGATTCTCGCCATGAGCCTGGACCTGCTTGTCGGCTACGCGGGCCTCGTCTCGCTCGGGCACGCCGCATTCTTCGCCGCCGGCGCCTACGCCACCGCCGCATGTACGGTGTTCTTCGGCTGGCCGGTGTCCGCCGCCACCCTCGCCGCGGTGGGGTGCGCCGCCGCGCTCGCCGCCGTCGCCGGGGTGTTCGTGATCCGGGTAAGCGGCGTGTTCTTCATCATGATCACCCTCGCCCTCGGGCAGATGGTCTACGCCTACTTTTTCAAGGCGAGCGAGTTCGGCAAGGACGACGGCATGGCGGGCATCCCGCGCCCCGACCTCTCGATGCTCGGCCTGGATGCGGCCGACCCGCAGGTGTTCTCCGCCCTGACGCTGATCGCGGCGCTGGGGGTCTGGGCGCTGCTGCGCATGGTGGTGCGCGCGCCGTTCGGGGCGATGCTCGTCGCCATCCACCGCAACGAGAGCCGGGTGCGGGCGCTCGGCTGCCCCGTCCCGCGCTACAAGCTCGCGGCCTTCGTGCTCGCCGGCGCCATCGGCGGGTTTGCGGGGTCGCTCATCGCGCAGCACAGCGGCTTCGTCTCCCCCGACCTCGGGTTCTGGACCGTGTCCGGGGAGGTGCTGATCATGGTCATCATCGGCGGCATGGGCAGCCTCGTCGGCGCCGCCCTCGGCGCGGTGGTGATGGTGCTGCTCCGCCACGAACTGTCCCACCGCGCCTTCTGGGAGGCGATCGGGCTGCCCGCCGACCTCGCGAGCTACTGGCAGTTCATGATGGGCCTCGTCTTCATCGCCATCGTGCTGCTCGCCGGAGACGGGCTCTACGGCCGGCTCCTGACGATGTGGCGGCGCCTGCGACGGCCATGACGCCGGGGGCGGGTATTCGGATGAACGCTGCGACCGTCGATGCGAAGGACCGACCGTCGACGTCCGTCGCGACGGCTGATGCAGGGGGCTGACACTCGATGAACGCCATCATCGCTCGCGGCGAGGAACGCGGGTCACCGGGCACCGCGACCCTCAGCGCTCGGGGATGCGGTTCGACGGGCGCCCCGATCCTGCACGCGGAGGGCATCACCCACGCTTTCGGTTCGCTCGTGGTCACCGACTCCGTCACCCTTGAACTTGCACCCGGCGAGCGCCACGGGCTCATCGGCCCGAACGGGGCGGGCAAGACCACGCTGTTCAACATCATCGCCGGAGAGATCGTTCCCGACGCGGGGGCGGTGCGCCTGGATGGGGTGGACGTGACCCGGCTCAAGCCCGACCGGCGCGCGCGGCTCGGCCTGGCGCGAAGCTTTCAGCACAACAACCTGTTCACGGACCTGACGGTGCGGGAGAACCTCTCCATCGCCTGCGCGATCGCGCAGCGCGTCGGCCATGTCGCCTGGCGCGCATTCGCACGCCACCGGGAAGTTCACCAATCCGCGGAGTCCCACGCCGTCACCCTCGGTCTGGAGGAGGCTCTGGACACCGTCGTCCGACACCTCTCCTACGGTACGCAGCGCCAGCTCGAAATCGCCCTGGCCCTGGCGCTCGATCCGGTGATTCTGCTCCTCGACGAGCCCACCGCGGGGATGAGCCCCGAGGAGACCGCGGCGATGAAGGCGATGATTGCCGCCCTCCCCGCCTCGCTCACCCTGCTCGTCATCGAGCACGACATGGAAGTGCTCTTCGATCTGGCCGATCGCATCACCGTGCTCGACTACGGGAAGGTGCTGCTTCAGGGCACACCGCGCGAGGTGCGCGACTCCGACGTGGTGAGAAGCCGCTACCTGGGGACGCGGGCATGAACGCGACGCAAACCGGAACGGGCACGGCTCCGGCGCCCACCGGCGGCGGACGCGCGAGCGGTGCGCCGGAACTGCTCGTGCTCGACGGGGTGGACGCCTTCTACGACCGGAGCCACGTGCTCCAGTCGGTCTCCATGGAGGTCGAATCCGGCGCGGTGGTGGCGTTGCTCGGACGCAACGGCGCCGGCAAGAGCACGACCCTGAAGGCGGTCATGGGCATCGTGCCGGTGCGGGCCGGGCGCCTGCGTTTCGACGGCGACGACATCACCGGTCTCGCCACCCACCGCGTGGCGAGACGCGGCATCGCGTACGTGCCCGAGGATCGCGGCGTCTTCGCATCGCTGACCGTGCACGAGCATCTCACGCTGGCCGGCGTGCGCGGCGGCTGGCCGCTCGAGCGGATCTACGATGCGTTTCCGCGCCTCGCCGAGCGCCGCGATCACCGCGGCACGCAGCTCTCCGGCGGCGAGCAGCAGATGCTCTCCATCGCCCGGGCGCTCACCCTCGCGCCGCGCCTCCTGATCCTCGACGAACCCACCGAAGGGCTCGCCCCGGTCATCGTGGAGGAGATCGCGATCATCGCCGAGCGACTGAAGGCGCAGGGGCTGACCATGCTGCTGGTCGAGCAGAACTATCCGTTCGCATCCCGCATCGCGGACCGCGTGTACGTGCTCGGCAAGGGACGCATCCGGTGGGAGGGCACGGCGGCGGGGCTGGACGCAGACGAGGAGATCAAGCGCACCTGGCTGGGAGTCTGACTTCGAAGCCGGCGACCCCGCTTTTCCCGTCCCGGGGCTCGGCTCGGAGCGAGCATCCGCGGTCGGTTGGCGGGGGCTGGTTGGTCGGGCCGGTGAGGCAGGGGCGGAGGGAGAGTTCGGGGCCGGCGTGGCAGACCGGTCGATCCGGCCGCGACATTCTTTCAACCCCCGGCCCGGAGGCGGCAGAACCTTGCGGCGGAGTCGCGCATCAGACCCCGTACAGCGCGAGCAGTGCCTTCATGCGCTTCACCGCCAGTTCCGGGTCGCGCAGCAGTCCATTGCGGTCCGCGAGCTTGAAGCATTCCACGAAGTAGGGCAGCGGTCGCATCGACTGCGCCCCGCAGAGCATCACGAAGTGCTTCTGGAAACCGTTGAGCCAGGCGAGGAACACGACGCCGGTCTTGTAGTGGTGGGTCGGCGCCCGAAAGATCAGGCGCGCAAGCGGGACGGTGGGGTCGAGTCGGGCGCGAAACCCCGCGACATCACCCCTTCCGAGCCGGGCGACGGCACCACCGAGCACCGGCGCGAGGGGGTCGAAGACGCCGAGCAGGGCGTGACTGAAGCCGTGGTCGTCGCCGGCAATCAGCTCGGGGTAGCTGAAGTCGTCGCCGGTGTACATCCTGACCCCGGCCGGCAGCCGCCGGCGCATGACGATCTCCCGGTCCTTGTCCAGCAGGGAGATCTTCACTCCGTCGACCTTGTCGGCGTTGTCGCCGATCACCGCCAGCGCCGTCTCCAGTGCCGGCACGAACGTCTCCGCCCCCCAATATCCGGCGAGCGCGGGATCGAACATCTCCCCGAGCCAGTGCAGGATCACCGGCCGGTCGCAGGCCGAAAGCACCCGCGCGTACACCCGCAGATAGTCGTCCGGCGACCTCGCCACCCGCGCGAGGGCCCGGCTCGCCATCACGATGACCCGCCCGCCGAGCTTCTGGACCGCATCCGTCTGCTCCAGGTAGGCCGCGATGACATCGTCCGGCGAGCGCGCGTCGGCCGGGTCGAGCTGATCGGTGCCGCAGCCGTTGAACACCAGCGCATCGGGGAGTTCGGCGCGGGTACGGGTGATCAGCGCCAGCGCGCCGGGCCAGTCGAGCCCCATCCCCCGCTGTGCGGTGTCCATGGCCTCGGCGATGCCGAGCCCCAACCCCGCCAGATGCCGGCGAAACCGCATCGTCGCCTCCCAGTCGAGCGCGGCCGGACCGCAGGGGTCACCGGCGGTGAACGGATCGGCCACCACATGCGCGGCGGCGAAGATCCCCCGCGCGGCATCGTCGCCGAGGGGAGCCGCCTCGATGGGTGTTCCGATCAGGGGGTAGTCGCCGAGCGTGCCGGCGGCGTCGGGGAGCGCAATCTTCATCGGCATCTCCTCAGAATCTGGAGACCAGCATTCCGGCGTCGGCCGAGATCGTCTGCCCGGTGGTGTAGGGCAGCTTCCCCGAGGCCAGCGCCGCGATGATGTCGCCCACCTCCTCGGGTTGTCCGACGCGGGGGAACAGGGTGAGGCCGTCGCGCGCCCGCTGCTCGTAGTCCGCGATGACCGGCGCAGTCATGGCGGTGGCGACGAGCCCCGGCTGGACGTCGTACACGGCGATGTTCTCCGCACCGAGGCGCACCGCCCACACCTTCGACACCATCGCGGCCGCCGCCTTCGAGGCGCAGTACTCCGCACGGGCCACCGCCACCGCCGCCGCGTTGGCGGAGGTGACGTTGACGATCGAGTGAAAGAGAGCCGGGTCGCGCTCACGCGCGAGCAACCGCCGGGCGAAGGCCTGGGTGAGGAAGAACATCGCCTCGGCATTGACCGCAAGGCAGCGCTCCCAGCTCTCGCGCGTCACCCCGAGCGGATCGCCACGGCGCATCACCCCGACGCCGGCGTTGTTGACCAGGGTGGTCAACGGCCCCAGAGCCTCCTCGACGTGTCGGAGCTGCGCGTCGTGAGCCGCCGCATCGGTGACGTCGAACGGGGCCGCGACGGCCGCCGCGCCCGCGGCGCGCACCGCCTCCAGCGCGCGGATCAGTTCCTCGTCCCGCCCGGGTCCGTTCACGGCCACCGCGAAACCCGCGCGCGCGAGCGCCAGCGCCGCCGCCCGCCCGATCCCGCGGCCGGACCCCGTGACGAGAGCAACCTGCCCGCTCATGCGGGGGCCCGGGCCCGATGCGCTCCGGGCCCGATGCGCTCCGGGCGTGACGCGCCGGTGAACTGTTGGCGGCTGATGATCATGCGCCGGATAATGTCACGCCTTGAGCCCGGATTTCTCGCGGGTCACGGCGGCGAACATGGATCCGACCGCTTTCGCCCTGCGAAACCAGCCATCTCCGCCCCCTCGCTTCGCGAATCGGTGACATTTCCGGGCTATCGATTCCCGCGGATCAGGTCGCTCGCCTTCTCGGCGATCATGATCGTCGCCGCGTTGGTGTTGGAGCCGACCAGGCTCGGCATGACCGAGCTGTCGCAGATCCGGATTCCGTCGAGCCCCCGGACGCGGAGTTGCGGGTCGACGACCGCCATGTCGTCCACACCCATCTTGCAGGTACCGGTCGGGTGGTACGACGTGCGTCCGTAGCGGCGGGCGTAGTCCTCGAAGTCCTGTTGCGTTCGCACGCCGGCGTCGGGGTAGCGGACCGCCGCGATGTACTTGCCGAGGCTCGGCTGGCCGAAG
The DNA here is from genome assembly GCA_965221725.1 of Gammaproteobacteria bacterium. Classification (GTDB taxonomy): domain Bacteria; phylum Pseudomonadota; class Gammaproteobacteria; order HK1; family HK1; genus HK1. Next base: position 3,848,832 of record OZ244909.1, on the reverse strand, counting down.
ATCGCGCGGCTCACCCTCACCCCCTCCACGGACGTTTTCAGATCCTCCGGTTCGGCGAGGTAGTTCGGGTCGACGATGGGCGCGGCCGCGGGGTCGCGCGAGCGCAGCCGCACCGTCCCGCGGCTCTTCGGGCGCAGGGTGTAGGAGTTCAGGGTGATGCCGGAGGTCCCCGGCGGCACGCTCGGGACGCCGGCCTCGGCTCCGGCGCCGGCCAGAAAGTGAAATTGCAGGTCGGGGACCACGCACGAGTCGCGCGATCCGTCGGTGAACCAGAACGCGCCGCCCTCGACCACGTTCGAGGTCACGGGGCCGGACCGGAACAGGAGATACTGCAACCCGGCCCACGCGGCCCGGGGCCAGCGGCGGTACCGGTCGAGGCTGTAGTGGCCGGTCAGCTCCGCGACGATGTCGATGCCGAAGTGGTCGTTCAGATTCTCGCCCACGCCGGGGGTGTCCTGCACCACGTCGATTCCGTGCGTCTTCAGATGCGCGGCCGGGCCGACGCCGGAGAGCATCAGGATCTTCGGGCTGCCGATGGCGCCGGAGGTGACGATCACTTCACTCTCCGCCCGCACCGTACGGCGCTCCCGGCCGTCGTGGTACTGCACCCCGGCGGCGCGCCCACCCGCGAACGTGATCCGCTCGACGAGACACCCGGTCTTCACCGTCAGGTTGCCGCGCGCGAGCGCCGGCTTCAGATAGCCGACGGCGGTCGAGCAGCGCCGGTAGTTGCGCGTGGTGGTCTGGTAGACGCCGCAGCCGGCCTGCCGCTCGCCGTTGAAGTCGGGGGTGTACGGGATGCCGAGTTCCTGGCAGGACTGCACGAAGGCGCGCGTCATCGGCTGCGGATCGGGGATATCCGAAACCCCGAGCGGCCCGTCGGTGCCATGCCAGTCTCCCGACAGGATCGTGTTGCCCTCGGAGCGGATGAAGTACGCCCGCACGTCGGCAAAGGACCAGCCCGCGCAACCCTCCTCGGCCGCCCAGCGGTCGTAATCCACCGGGTTGCCGCGCGTGAATATCTCGGCGTTGATGGAGCTGCCGCCGCCGATCACCCGGCCCTGCGCGTAAGGGATCTCCCGATCGTTCGCATGCCTCTGAGGCGCCGTCTTCAGCCCCCAGGTATGCGGCCCGCCGGTCATCTTCGCGAAGCCCACCGGCAGGTGGATCAGCGGGTGTCGGTCCCGGCCCCCGGCCTCCAGGAGCAGTACCCGCGCGGCCGGGTTCTCGCTCAGCCGCGCCGCCAGCACGCAGCCGGCCGACCCGCCGCCGACGATCACGTAGTCGTATCCGACCGTTGCCATCCGCTCACTCCAGCGGTCACCGACTTGTTATATATTTCGCGGGCCGGGTTCGGATCAAGACGAGGGAATCGGCATGACAGCATTTCCCGCCATGCCGGAACATGCTCTCGAAATTGTCCCGAACGGACGCTCCACCGCAGGCCGAGGCCCCGCCGGAATCGCCCCGCGTGACGGCTTCTCGGGACGCCGCCTGCGAGAATCGCCGGCGGCATGAGGGGTTCGGCTCCGGCCCAGGACGAGTCGCAGGGCGCCGGCAACGCGGTGGCCGTGCTGGCGCCGGAGGATGTGGTCGCGAGGGTTGCGGACGGCGCGACGGTGGCGCTTACCGGCTCCGGCGTGTTTCTCGAAGCGGACGCGCTGTTCGCGGTGCTGGAGCGCTCGTTCCTCGACACCGGCCACCCGCGGGACCTCACCCTCGTGCATGCCCTCGGGATCGGCGACGGGGAGCGGAGCGGACTCAACCGCTTCGCCCACGAGGGGATGGTCGCGCGCGTCATCGGAGGCCACTGGAGCTGGTCGCCCGCGATGCAGCGCCTCGCCCGCGAAGAGCGGATTGCCGCCTACTCCTTTCCCGCCGGGGTCATCTCCACGCTGCTGCGCGAGATCGGCGCCGGTCGGCCCGGCGTCATCACCCGGATCGGGCTCGGCACGTTCGCGGACCCGCGCCACGGCGGCGGGCGCTGCAACGAGCGCGCCACGGAGACTCTCGTCGAACGGGTCGAGTTCGACGGGCGGAGCTATCTTCGATACAAGCCGTTCCCGGTCGATGTCGCGATGCTGCGGGCAACGGCCGTCGACCCGGCCGGCAACGTCTCGTTCGAGCGCGAGCCCGCGGACCTCGACGCGTACACGGTGGCGCTCGCGGCCCGAAACTGCGGCGGGCGGGTGCTCGTTCAGATCGAGGAACGCCGGGAGCACCGCATCCTGCCCTCCCGGCTTGCGCGGCTTCCCGGGGTGCTGGTCGACGGCGTGTTCCTCGCCCCGGATGCCCGCCGGACGTATCTCCCCGCGCACGATCCGCATCTTTCGGGGGAAGTTCCGGCGGAGTGCGCGGACCGGCGCGAGAAGCAGAGCCTTCCCACCGGCATCCGGCGCATCATCGCCGAGCGCGCGGCCCGCGAGATTGCCGGCGCCCGGTCCGTCAACTTCGGCTTCGGGATCCCGGGGGGCATTCCGGCCCTGCTCGAAGCGGAGGGCCACGACGGTTACTGGGGGACCGTCGAGCAGGGGGTCCACAACGGCCGGATGCTCGACGGGCCGATGTTCGGAGCGGCCCGCGACCCGGACGCCATCGTCCCGTCCATCGACCAGTTCGACTTCTACTCCGGTGGCGGGATCGACGTCGCGTTCCTCGGCATGGGCGAACTCGATGCGGCCGGCAACGTGAACGTGTCACTGATCGGCGATGCCCTGATCGGCCCGGGCGGCTTCGTCGACATCACCCAGACCGCGAAGAAGGTGGTGTTCTGCGGAGCCTTCGAGGCGAAGGGCCTCCGGGTGGGCCGGCTCGCGAACGGTGACCTGCGCATCGAACGCCACGGCGCCATTCCCAAACTGGTCGAAAGGGTCCGGCACGTGACCTTCAGCGGAAGCCAGGCCCGCGCCAACGGGCAGGAGGTGCTCTACGTGACCGAGCGCGCGGTGTTCCGCCTCGGGACGGAGGGCCTGGATCTGGTGGAAGTCTCGCCCGGCGTGGACCGGCGGCGAGACATCCTCGACCGCATGCCGTTCGCGCCCCGGATCGGGCCGGGACTGGAGTAGGATTCAGCGGCTCGGGTCGGTCCTCGCTGCCGACCGGCCCGAACTTTGCGAAACCCAGGCAAAACCCAGGCAAAAGCAAACCCAAGGAGATTGAAGATGGTTCGCAACATACTGATTGCCGGCATGATCGCGTCGGGCATGACCCTCGGCCCCCGGCTCGCCGCCGCGGCGGGCGAGGTGGAGGTGCTGCACTGGTGGACCTCGGGGGGTGAGGCCGCCGCCCTCAACGTGCTGAAGGACGACCTGGAATCGAAGAGCGTCACCTGGCAGGACATGCCGGTGGCCGGCGGGGGCGGCACGGAGGCGATGACCGCACTGCGCGCGCGGGTGACGGCCGGCAATGCGCCCACCGCGGTGCAGATGCTCGGCTTCGACATCCTCGACTGGGCGCAGGAAGGCGCGCTCGGCAACCTGAACCGGGTGGCGGCAGAGGAAGGCTGGGATGACGTCGTCCCCACCGCGCTGCAAGCCTTCGGCAAACACGACGGCAACTGGATCTCCGCCCCGGTGAACGTTCACTCCACCAACTGGGTGTGGATCAACAAGGCCGCGCTCGACGCCGCCGGCGGCAAGGCCCCGGAGAGCTGGGACGAACTCGTCGCCGTCCTCGACCGAATGCAGGAGAACGGCATCACCCCGCTCGGCCACGGCGGCCAGGCGTGGCAGGAAGCCACCATCTTCGACGCGGTGGTGCTCTCGCTCGGCACCGACTTCTACACGAAGGCGATGATCGACCTCGACCCGGAGGCGCTCGGGTCCGCAACCATGAAGGAGGCGTTCGACCGCATGGCCAAGCTGCGCTCCTACGTGGACGACAACTTCTCCGGGCGCGACTGGAACCTCGCCTCCGCGATGGTCATCGAGGGTACCGCCGGCATGCAGATGATGGGCGACTGGGCCAAGGGCGAATTCCTCAACGCCGGCAAGAAACCGGGCGAGGACTTCGTGTGCATCCGCTTTCCCGGCACCCAGGGGGCCGTCACCTTCAACTCGGATCAGTTCGCCATGTTCGCGGTCGGCGAGGACCGGGTTCCGGCCCAGCACCTGATGGCGTCGGCAATCATGGCGCCGAAGTTCCAGTCCGCGTTCAACGTGGTGAAGGGCTCGGTGCCGGCGCGCACCGACGTCTCCGACGCCGACTTCGACGACTGCGGCAAAAAGGGCATGAAGGATCTCGCGCAAGCCAACGCGAACGGAACGCTCTTCGGCTCCATGGCCCACGGCCACGCGGCCCCGGCCGGCGTCAAGAACGCGCTCTACGACGTGGTCACCGCCCACTTCAACGGCGAGTACGACGCCGCGACCGCGGTCGAGGAACTGGTCAACGCCATCGAGGGAGCGATGTAGCAGGTCAGGAAGGTACGACTCCGGCGCGTTCGCGCGCCGGAGTCGCGCCCGGACATCCTCTCTCTCCCATCACTGTGTGTGATCGCACCGCCGGCGACAAGGCGGAATGTTCCACACCGCAGCCATATGCCTGCAAGTTCGGATGGTCGAGCAGAAGGCCCTGCCGCTCGTCCGCCCGAGCGTGATACACGGGCACCGCGTCCGGGTCGTCAAGGAGCGATTGCAGTTCCACGAGGAGACGGAGCTGCACCACAGCGAAGGGACCGAACTGCATCTCGAACCCAAAGGCTACCCCGGCGGATATCGGCGGATATCGTCGAGGAATTCGCATCCTACGTATAAAATGCTTCGATTGACCCAGTCAGCAATCCCTGAAGTCTGACGACCCGCGGACATGACCACCATGAACGCTCCCGACCAGATCCGCCTCCAACGCGTTGAAGTAGAGGGGCTGTTCGGCGTCTACGACCACCGGATCGACCTCAACCTCGACGATCGAGTCACGCTTCTGCACGGCCCCAACGGCGTCGGGAAGACGCACACGCTGGGGATGATCGACTCGCTTCTCCGCAAGGATACGAGCTACTTCCTGCAGGCACCATGCAAGCGGTTCAGGCTCACGTTCACGGACAGTGTTCTCGAGCTGGCGATCAGCTCGGCAGATCGTGAACAGCGCCGTGGCCAACTCACGCTGGAAAGTGGCGGCAACTCCGAAACCGCGACGGTCACCCTGGGTTCCGAAGCAGATGACATCGCCGGACAGGTAGGATTTCTGAAACGCCGCACGGACAAGCCCGGCATCTGGGAAGATTTGCGCGATGGTGAGCTTCTCTCGGAGGATGAGGTTCTTGCACGGTACGGCAATGGCCCCGGAGATCACCGAACCGGCAGCCGTCCGGAGGATATCGACTGGTTCGGTGCATTCCTCCGGAACACCCGATCCCGATTCATCGAAGCGCAACGCCTGGTACAGATTCACTGGGCTCACCCTGGCCGTGGGCTGCTGCGGTCCCGACGACACTATCCGACCACATCCACCGTTCTTGATCGTGGCCTGGAATTCCGCGAGATCCTGGGCAACGCCATGGCGAATTACGGTAGACAGGCACAGACTCTGGATCAGACATTCCCCCAGCGACTGGTCGCAGCCACCGACAGGTTCGACAACGTCGAACTTCAACGACGCATGACGGCGCTCGAGGATAGAACCGCTCAATTCGAGGAGATTGGAATCCTCGACGAGGCCGAAGACGAGACCGGCCACCCGTTCGAGCTGCATCCGACAGCGCTGGACGACACCCAAGCCCGGGTGATGACACTCTATGTCCAGGACACGGAACGCAAGCTCGACGCACTCGCCGACCTGGCCCGCCGGATTCGACATCTTCTGGACCACGTAAACGAAAAGTACAGGCACAAACAACTGCGGATAGACCGGGGCGAGGGATTCGTGGCCGAGGATGATCGCGGCAACAGACTGCCCCTGGATTCATTGTCCTCCGGCGAACAGCACGAACTGGTGATGCACTACGATCTTCTGTTCCGAGTTCCGGCCAACACCATCGTTCTCATCGACGAACCGGAGCTGTCACTGCACGTCTCCTGGCAGAAACGTTTTCTGCCCGACCTGCTGGAAGTCGCCAAGCTGTCCACCTTCGACGCCATCGTGGCGACCCACTCGCCCTACATCATTGGTGAGCGGGACGATCTGATGGCAGGACTTGGCGATCCAGCCTGACCGAGCTATCCGCCCTCCGAACGCGCGCCTGCGCCCCGAGCCGGAAAGTGCGACGGGGCTCGCGAACAAACGAATTCCACATGCCATTCCAGCACAAAACGCCGGGCATCCTGGCGGCCGAAATCGAGATGCACCGACGAGTGCACGCCGGGGCATTCCTGGTCGTCGAGGGCAAGGACGACCTTCGGTTCTGGCGAAGGTGGCGCCACCCGCACTGCGAGCTGGTCGACGGCGAGGGCAAGGACAAGGTGGTCGACGGGGTGCGACATCTGGACTCGCGAGGCGTCGGGGGCGTACTTGGAGTGATCGACAGCGACTACGACACATTCAGGGGCGAGTATTTGCCTTCGACGAATCTTGTGGCCACGGATGCTCACGACCTGGAGTGTGTGCTCTGTCGCTCTCAGGCCCTTGAAGCGATCCTCGCTGAACACGGAGACCCATCGAAAATCCGGCGGTTCGAAGACGAAACCGGGGTGACCGTTCGGCAATCGCTGCTGGATCGGGCGCTTGTCTTCGGCCGTGTCAGATTGGCGGCTACGCTGTGGGATGAGACTCGGGTGATGCCTGAACTGCGCGTTCCGCGGTTCCTCGATGAAATGACCTGGATCGTGGACCGAGCTGCACTGATGGATATCGTCGTCGCTCGGTCCGGTCGGGATCGGGAGACATGGGAGAATCGCGTCATTTCATTCGCCGATTCGGATCCCTGGTTCGTCGCGCGGGGACACGACATGGTCGAGATCCTGCAGCTCGGACTCAGGAAAGTGCTTGGGGGTATTGGCACCACTGTCGGCCGCGACGACATCGCCAGGGACCTGCGACTGGCCGTCTCTCGGGAGTATCTGGAGGCGACCGGGTTGTGGGCGGGAGTGCGGACTTGGCAAGACATCAATCGTCCCTATGCAGTTCTGCCGACGTCGTCCCCCCACGGTCCGTACCCATGAAGGCGAGCGGCGAAGATCCATCCGATCGCGGCCGAATACGGGCGCCGGGGAAGCGGGGATGACGCGACCATCGCGAACGGCAGTCATGCCGCCGGCCCCCGCCGGCGGCGTTACCGAGCGCCTTCAGGTGCTGTTGCCGAAGCTCGTGCTGTCGCCCACGGTGGTGCTGGTTCTCGTCTTCGTCTACGGCTTCATCGCCTTCACCGGATATCTCTCGTTCACCGACAGCCGCATCCTGCCGAGCTTCGAGCTGGTCGGCATCGACAACTACGTGCGGCTGTTCTCGCTCCGGAACTGGGGCATCGCGCTCAGGAATCTCGCGCTCTTCGGCGTGCTCTACATCGCCATCTGCACCGCCATCGGGCTCTTTCTCGCCATCCTGCTCGACCAGAGGATTCGCGGCGAAGGGGTGCTGCGCCCCATCTACCTCTACCCGATGGCGCTCTCGTTCATCGTCACCGGCACCGCCTGGAAGTGGTTCCTCGACCCCGGCATCGGGCTTCAGAACACGATGCATCTGTGGGGCTGGGAGAGCTTCGAGTTCACCTGGATCAAGGACCGGAACCTGGCGATCTACACCATCGTGATCGCCGCGGTGTGGCAGTCCTCCGGCTTCGTGATGGCGATGTTCCTGGCCGGCCTGCGGGGCATCGACAACGAAATCCTCAAGGCGGCCCAAATCGACGGGGCGTCGAACTTCCAGCTCTACCGACGGATCGTCATCCCGCAGCTCCGCCCGGCCTTCCTCTCCGCCTTCGTGGTGCTCGCCCACCTCGCCATCAAGAGCTACGACCTGGTGGTGGCGCTCACCGCCGGCGGGCCCGGCCGCGCCACCGAGATGCCCGCCACGTTCATGTACTCCTACACCTTCACCCGCAACCAGATGGCGGTGGGCGCCTCCTCGGCGGTGATCATGCTCGCCATGATCGCGTCGGTCATCGTGCCCTACATCTACGCCGAGATCCGGCAGGGTAGAGAGCGATGAGACGGGCGACGACGAGAGGGGCGCCGCCCCCCTGTCCGGAGTGGGTACGCGTGCGAGAAATGATGCCCGAAGACCGATGGGCTCCCGCATTCGCGAGGATGACGTGGGAGCGCATTCCGACCGACACCGTGCGCACTGCCATCTCCGCCCGGGCGGATGGCGTATTCCATGCGACCTCGACCGAACGCGATGGCGAATTTCCGGTCGCGTGGGGCCGCGCATCGTGACGAACCGCTTGAGTAAAACTCGATGAGCGCGGCGGTCCGGAACACCACCCCGGACACCGCGGTGCGCACCGGCCGGCTCGCGCGGGCCGCGATTTACGCCGGGCTGCTCGTCTTCGCCGTGTACTACCTGCTGCCGCTCTACGTGATGGTGGTGAACTCGGTGAAGCCGCTCGACGAGATCCGTTCCGGCGACATGCTGGCCCTGCCGCGGGCCTTCACCATCGAGCCCTGGCTCTCCGCCTGGTCCACCGCACAGATCGGCGTCGAACCCACGGGGCTCGTGCCCTACTTCTGGAACACCATCCGGATGGTGGTGCCGGCGGTGGTCATCTCGACCCTGATGGGTGCGCTCAACGGCTACGTGCTGACCAAGTGGCGCTTCCGCGGCGACACGGTGCTGTTCGGCTGCCTGCTCTTCGCCTGCTTCATTCCGTTCCAGATTGTGCTGATCCCGATGGCTTCGGTGCTCGGCTTCCTGAACCTCGCCGGCACCACGGCGGGGCTGGTGCTGGTGCACGTGGTCTACGGGCTCGGGTTCACCACCCTGTTCTTCCGCAACTACTACGACGCCTTCCCCACCGAGCTCGTCAAGGCGGCCCAGATCGACGGGGCCGGATTCTTCCGGATCTTCCGGCGCATCCTGCTGCCGAGCTCGGGGCCGATCATCGTGGTCACCGTCATCTGGCAGTTCACCAACGTGTGGAACGACTTCCTCTTCGGCGTCTCGTTCTCCGACTACGACTCCATGCCGATGACGGTCGCGCTCAACAACCTGGTGTCGTCCTCGACCGGGGTGAAGGAGTACAACGTCCACTTCGCGGGCGCGATCCTCGCCGCCCTGCCCACCCTGGTGGTCTACGTCGTCTCCGGGCGCTACTTCGTGCGCGGCCTGATGGCCGGCGCGGTCAAGGGCTGAGCTCTGTGGCCTGCCTCGAAATCAGCGATCTTCGCGAGGATCGCGGCGCGCTCGGGGCCTCGTCGTCCGTATCGTCTGCGGACGCTGCTGCGCACGGCCCGACGGCCGGCGCACGGAAGGGATGAACCCATGGCCTTTCTCGAAATCGCCCGCCTGCACAAGGACTACGGCCCGGTCGAGGTCCTGAAGGACATCAACCTCTCGATCGAGGAGGGCGGATTCCTCGTCCTGGTGGGACCCTCGGGCTGCGGCAAGTCCACCCTGCTCTACACCATCGCCGGGCTGGAGTCGGTCACGCGGGGCGAGGTACGCATCGAGGGGCGCACCGTCAACGACCTTCCGCCGTCGAAGCGCGACATCGCCATGGTGTTCCAGTCCTACGCGCTCTACCCCTCCATGAACGTGGCGGAGAACATGGGGTTCGGCATGGAGATGCGCGGCGTACCGAAGGCCGAGCGCCGGCGGGCGGTGGCCGAGGTGGCGAAAACGCTGCGGATCGAGCACCTGCTCGAACGCCGGCCCGCGCAGCTCTCCGGCGGCCAGCGCCAGCGGGTGGCGATGGGACGGGCGCTGGTGCGCAACCCCAGGCTCTTCCTCTTCGACGAACCGCTGTCGAACCTCGACGCCAAGCTTCGCATCGAGATGCGCACCGAGATCAAGCGCCTGCACCAGTCGCTCGGGACCACCATCGTCTACGTCACCCACGACCAGATCGAGGCGATGACCCTGGCCACCCGGATCGCGGTACTGAAAGACGGCGTCCTCCAGCAGTTCGGCGCTCCGGCCGAGATCTACGCCGACCCCGCCAATCTGTTCGTGGCGGACTTCATGGGCTCACCCCCGATGAACCTGATTCCGGCCATGGTGCGCAACGACGGAGCGGGTCCGAGCCTTGTCGTCGAACGCGCGGGCGGTGAGCCGGCGGCACTGCCGGGCGGGGCGAGGGGGCTCGACGCCTACGCCGGGCGCGAGGCCATCCTCGGCATTCGCCCGGAGGCGATCACCGAGGTACCGGCGGACGGGGTCGCGGACGGCTCCACGGTGGTCGAGTGCCGGATCGAGGTGGTGGAGCCGGCCGGCGCCGACACCTACGTGATCACCCATCTCGGCGGCCAGGAAGTGGTCGCGCGCACGAGCCCCGACTGCGGAATGCGCGCGGGCGAGACCCGCCCCCTCGCGTTCCGCATGGACAAGGCGGTCTTCTTCGACCCCGCGACGCACGAGCGCATCCGCGGCTGAGCCACACCGGATGCGCACCGGTCTCCGGTGAGAATTTCTACCGCCTCGCGAATCAGTGGAATTTTCAGGCGAGGTGCTCCACCCGAACCGAACACGGAATCGGGCTCGCCTTGACATTCTGCCTGGTGTCTCCGGCCTGTGTGTACGGGCTTTCCCGAGAGCTCGGAAGTCGAGGTCAGGGCAGGTCAATCCATGATGTCTACCCGGAATCGCTGATGGCGCTCATGGCTTCATTGCCGACGGGCGCGTCCGATCAGGGCGGTTTCGAGGGAACGTTTCGGCCCCGCGGGAATGGCGGAAGCGCCGTCACTTGCGTTGCGCGGGCGTGGCGCCGAGGTCCTCTCCCCAGCGCTTCGTGATCCCGGCGTCGATTCCGAACAGGTCGAGGGCCCGGCCGAGTGTCTGATCGATCATCGCGTCGATGCTGCGCAGCTCCGCGTAGAAGGCCGGGACCGGCGGCATGATGATTCCGCCCGCCTCGGAGAGCGCGAGCATCGTGCGCAGGTGCCCGGTATGCAGCGGGGTCTCGCGGAGCAGCAGGACCAGCCGGCGCCGCTCCTTCAAGGTGACGTCCGCGGCCCGGGTCAGGAGGCTCGCGGTCACCCCGGTGGCGATCTCCGACATCGTGCGCACCGAGCACGGCGCGACCAGCATGCCCAGGGTGCGGAAGGAGCCGCTGCTGACCGACGCCCCGATGTCGCCGACCGGGTGGCACACCGTCGCGAGCCGCTTGACCTCGGCCGGCTTGCGGTCGGTCTCGTAGGCGATGGTCATCTCCGCCGCCTTCGACATCACGAGGTGCGTCTCCACCGGCCGCTCGCGCAGCAGCTCGAGGAGCCGGATTCCGTAGATCACGCCGGAGGCGCCGGAGATGCCGACGATGAGGCGGGGAGCGTTGTTCAACGGTGATGCGCCCTTTCGGAAATCCACTCGAGGACGACAGGCCATCGTGGCCTGCCCGGCGGCCGGAACGCCTCGGCGCGGAGGCTCCGGCCTCGCACTGCCGGAGTCGGGAAGTGAAAGGCGCTTCGTGAGCCCGGCCCGCGCACGAATATGGTGCGAAAGGGGGGACTCGAACCCCCACGGGTTGCCCCACTGGCACCTAAAGCCAGCGCGTCTACCAGTTCCGCCACTTTCGCGACCGCCCGGCGTTCAGGAGTATATCCCGCGGGCGGCGAGCCTGAAATCCGGCTCGCCCGACACTGCGGCCCGCGTGGCCGAATACCTCTCCAAGGTGGTGCCCGGCACGGTGGGCATGGAGCCGAAGATGGTGGCACCCAGATTGACGCCCGAATTCCGGCAGGAGGTTCGCGGGGCTCGGCACCCCTGGCGTTTTCTCGCCAACAAAGTGTCGGATGGCACGTTACGGGTCCTCGGGGTGCTGGCGGCGCTGTTTCAGGGGGCCGGCGCAGACTCGGTCAATGCAAGGCTGGTCGGTATCGAAGAGCCCGAGGGAGCCCTCCACCCCGCTGCGGCAGGGGTCTTGACCGACGTGCTGCTGGAGGCGAGCGAGCGGGGGCAGGTCGTCGTCACCAGCCATAGTGCGGAGTTGCTGGACCGGGACACGATTCCGCCCGATTCCATTCTGGCCGTGGTCTCCGAAGACGGAGAGACGCGGCTCGCACCGCCGGACAACACCGGACGCACCATGCTTCGCAATCACCTGTTCACCGCGGGCGAGTTGCTTCGCCTGGATCAGTTGACGCCCGACCCGGGGGCCTTTCGATACCAAGGCAGTTGAACCTCTTTCGCGCCGAGGAGTGAACGTTGGCGAAGATTGTCGCGATCGTCGAAGGCGACGGTGAGGTCGGAGCCGTCCCGTTGCTGATTCGGCGGATTGGCTCGGAGGTGTCCCCGCGTGTTGCATTGGAAGTTCCGAGGCCCATTCGCATACGTCGCAATCGGATTGTGAAGAAGGGCGAGCTGGAACGTCATGCGGCGCTGGCAGCGGCTCGAGCGGGCAAGGACGGTCGCATCCTGATCCTGCTGGATGCCAACGGGGACTGCCCGGCAGAACTCGCACCCATCATCCTTCGACGTGCCCGCGAGACATGCCCGGATCTCCGAATCGAGGTCGTGTTGGCGAAGTGCGAATTCGAAGCATGGTTCATATCGGCGATCGAGTCGGTGGCCGGAACCCGAAAGATTCACCGCGACCTGTCCGCCCCGGCAGATCCGGAGTCGATTCGCGGTGCCAAGGAATGGCTCCGAGTTGGCGGCACCTATCGCCCGAACGCGGATCAGGCCGCGCTGACGGCACGATTCGACATGGCATTGGCGCGTGAACGTTCCCCGTCCTTCGACAAGATGTGGCGCGCGACATCCGAACTGTTGCGTTGAATCATCAGGCCGTTGATGGGACGCCGCCGCCGGCGCTTTCATCGCCGAGGGCGCCGCAAGCGTGGGCGAGCCGCAACGCTTCCTCCAGCCACGCGAGCCGCTGCGCAGGCGTTGCCGTCAGCATGGTCTCAAGCTGTGCCCGCTCCACGTCCACCCACGTTCCCACCCACTGCCGCGGCTGGGTAACAGCGGCGTCAGGTGTCTTCGCGCGACTCATCGCGATTTCCCCTCAGTTGGGCGATGTTCTCCAGCTTTTCGATGTCGTCCCGATCCCGCGGGCGGTTGGCCAGTCTCTTGAGGAAGATCAGATCCGGGATGGATGCAATCCGGACCGAAATGCCGCCGAGGGCGCAGGTCTCCGATTGATCGAAGAGACGATTGAATTCGATGGGGTGATGCGTGAACACGTCGACAGAAAGTATCGGGTTGTCGGGATGGAAGAGCGAGAAGACCTGCATGCCCTTCTCACGCAGCCAGCTCTCCCTGATGCGTGTATCCGCGAAATCCGCGGGATCGACCGGCGCACGCGGCAGCAATCCCAGCCCGGCAAGGGCCTGCATGGCCTTTGCGGCAGCGGATTCTTCAAGGTCGACGATGAGATCGATATCGGCCGTCAGACGCGCATAGCCGTGCAGGACCGTCGCCACTCCGCCCACGACGACGTAGCGGGTCCCGGAGACGTTGAGAGCACGAAACAGCGGCTCGTAGAGAAGCATGTGGCCATTCTATCGATCATTTGCCGACGGACATCGTCCGACATCACGCCTCCGGAACCACATGGTCCGGAAAGATTCCGGACCGGGCCGCTCTCGCCTCCCAGTCGAGCCCCTTCAGCAGTCCGTGGTCGGTGACCAGCACGGTGCCGAGGCCCGCCGCGAGTCCCCCCAGGATATCCGTGTAGAGCCCATCGCCCACCATTGCGACCCGCTCGCGCCTCGTTCGCGCCGCGTCCAGCCGGGAGAGTGCGAGCTCGAACGCGGGGGCAAACGGTTTGCCCCAGGGCTCGCACCGCCCCCCCGTCTCCGCCTCGATGCGCAACGCCCAGTAGCCGGGTTCGGCGGAGAAGCGCCGGTCGGGGTAGGGGGCACTGACATCGGGGTTCGCGACGAGTACCGGCCGGGGGGATTCGCGCAGCGCCTGCACCAGCCGCCGGTGATGCGCCTCGCTCCAGCCTTCGGAGCGAATGAAGATGAAACCGGCGGCCTGTCGGTAGATCGCCTCGTCGTCCTCGAGCCGTGCGGTCTCGACCGGCAGGGTGTCGAGATCGGAGTCGGGCCGCGCCATCACTCCCCACCGCCCCGGGCGGGGGTGCGCCGCGAGCGATGCCTCGAGCGCGTCGCGGCTCGACACCACGAGCCGCTCCGGTATGTCGAGACCCCATCGCGCGTAGCGGCGCGCCGTCACCCGGGAGGGATGACCGGCGCCGTTGGTGAGCACCATCACCTCCCGGCCGGCGGCACGCAGGGCGCGCACAGCGTCCCCAACCCCCGGGATCGGCTCCGGTCCGACGTTGATCACGCCATAGCCGTCGAGGATGAACGCGTCGTAGCGGTCGGCGAGGGCGAGGAGGTTCGCCGCCGGCACCGCCCTTCCCGTTCGCGGCGGCGCGGGCAGGCGCGCACGCTCGTAGAGGTCGAGGACGGACTCGGCGTCGAGCGACCCCGGGGCCGGGATGGAGGCAAGTCTCGCCGCCGACCCCGGCGGAACCGCCGGTGAATAGCGGGGATCGACTGTGGTTTCCGGCGCAGGGGTATCCGGCGCCGGCCGATCGCATTCGCTCATCGAAATCCACCTTCTCGCGGAAGAAGTTCACGCCGGAGCGTACCGCAACCCGGGTCATGCAATTATCATGGGGACGGTCAGTTGCCGCGGTGCATGAGGAATACGCGGCGAATCGGCACGCACGGCTACACGCATGGCTATCAGAATACGCAGCCACGGGAGCGCAGGGAACGAAATGACGACCGACGACCTCACAGTAAACGGCACCGCCTACCGCCGGCCCGACCGTCCGGTGGTGGTGGTGTGCATCGACGGCGGTGACCCGGCGTACCTCGCGCACGGCGTCGCGGCCGGAATCATCCCCAACATCGAGCGCTGGATGCGCGACGGCTTCCACACCGTGGCACACGGCACCATGCCGAGCTTCACCTGTCCCAACAACATGTCCATCGTCACCGGGCGCCCGGCCTCGGTGCACGGCATCTCCGGCAACTTCTATCTCGACCGGGCGACGAACGCGCCGGTGGTGATGACCGGGCCCGAGCTGCTGAAGGTCGACTCGGTGATGAGCGAGTTCTCGCGCCGGGGCGCGCGAGTGGTCTCGATCACCGCCAAGGACAAGCTCCGCCGCCAGCTCCAGAAGGGCATGGATCTCACCAACGGCTCGGTCAGCTTCTCCTCGCAGCACGCGGACCGCTGCACGATGGAGGAGAACGGCATCGAGGACGCGCTCGGGTTCGTCGGGCAGCCGCTGCCGGACATGTACTCCGCCGACCTCTCGCTGTTCGTGCTCGACGCGGGGCTCAAGCTGCTCGCGGAGCGCCGCCCGGACATCCTCTACCTCTCGCTCACCGACTTCATCCAGCACGCCCACGCGCCCGGGCACCCCGAAGCGGACCGCTTCTACGCGGAGATGGACGCGCGCTTCGGGGAGTTCGAAGCGCTGGGCGCGACCGTGGCCCTCACCGCCGACCACGGCATGAACGAGAAGACCAACGACGACGGCACGCCCTGCGTGGTATGGCTGCAGGACATTCTCGACGCCGAGTTCGGCGAGGGCGCGAGCACCGTCATCTGCCCCATCACCGACGCCTTCGTGGGCCACCACGGGGCACTCGGCGGCTTCGTGCGCGTGTACTGCCATGAAGGGCTCGCGGGCACGCGGGTGATCGAGGCCATCGCAGACGTGCCGGGCCTCGAGCGGGTGCTCTCGCGCGAAGATGTGGCGCGGGAGTTCGACCTGCCCATCGGCCCGGAGGGGGACGTGGCGGTACTTGGGGACGCCCGCACCGTCATCGGCGCCCGCGAGGTGGACCACGATCTCGGCGGGCTCAAGGGCCACCGGCTGCGCACCCACGGCAGCGTCCACGAAGCCGACGTCCCCATCATCCTCAACCGCCCGGTGCGCGACGAGTACGCCCGACGCGCCGAGGATGCACGGCTGCACAGCTACCAGGCGTTCGACTACGCATTCAACGGCATCGTCAGCGGGATCGCATGACGCGGTGCCGGCAACGTCCTCCACCTCCGCCCTCCACGGCGATGCGATAGCGGGCATCGCCGCCGCGGCGGTGCTGATGACGCAGGCGATGGCGTTCGGCATCGCCCTCTACGAACCCTACATCGGCTCCGCGAGCGCCGGAGCGCTGGCCGGCCTCATCGGCGCGGCGGTGCTCAGCCTGTTCTCCGGTCTTTCGCGGGGCACCACGGGCATGATCAGCGGACCCACCGGGCCGGTACTGGCGCTGCTGGTCGCGATCGCCGCCGCGCTCGCCTCGTCGGGTCTGAGCGGTGCGAGCGTCGTGCAGGGTCTGGCCGTGGTGGTGGTCATGGCGGGGATGATCCAGGTGTTCCTGGGTCTGACGAAGGCGGGCCGGATCGTCAAGCTGGTTCCGGTGCCGGTCGTCGCCGGCTTCATGACCGGCTCCGGGGTGCTGATGATCCGGTCGCAGTTCGAGCCCATCGCGACCCCCGGGCTCGCCGCGGACACGATGGCCCCGGCATGGATACCGGCCGCCACGGCGATCGCGACCGTCCTCGCCATGTGGCAGGGCGGCCGGCGCCTTCCGGCGGTGCCGACGGTCATCCCCGGCCTGCTCGCCGGCATCGGCGCGTTCTACCTGCTTTGCTGGTGGTTCGATGTCTCGGCCCCCGCGGCATGGCTGGTCGGTGAGCTGCCGCGGCTGGCGTGGTCGGAGCTGGCAACGCGCCCGACGATTCCGGTCCACATGCCCTGGCTGGTCATCGTGGTCTCCGCCGTCACCCTCGCCGCCTTCACATCCCTCGACACGTTGCTCACGTCCGTGGTGGCGGATGCCCGGACCGGCGGGCGACACGATGTTCGCCGCGAAGTGGTCGCACAGGGTCTCGGACATGTCACGGCGGGGCTGAGCGGGGGCATGGCCGGGGCCGGGACCACCGCCGCCACCATGGTGGCGATCCGCAACGGCGGCCGCCGTTACCCCGGCGCGTTCCTGGCCGTATTCGTTCTCATTTGCCTGGTAGTGGCCAACGAGGCCACCGCGCACCTGCCGGTCGGCGCCCTGGCCGGGGTGGTCATCTTCGTGGCGTTGGGATTGATCGAGCGCAACATCTGGGTATGGGTCCGCCGGCGGCGGACCCGGCTGGATGCATGCATTGCCCTCACGGTGCTCGGCGTCACGGTCATCTGGGACCTGATGATGGCAGTAGGTCTCGGGGTGCTGATCACCGTGCTTCAATTCGTCATCGTCCAGGCCCGGGCCCCGGTCGTTCTCCGACGCGAGAGCGGGACGACCGTGCGATCTCAACGCATGAGGGGCCGTGAAGAACAGGCCGTGCTCGACGAGCACGGCGACGACGTGGTGGTCTACGACCTGCGGGGGTCGCTGGTGTTCGCCACCGCCGACCGACTGTTCGAAGAGCTGTTGCCCGATCTCGAGCGCGGAGCGCGGATGGTGATATCGCTCAAGCGCGTTGCATTCGTTGATCTGACCGGAGTCGATACGCTGCGCCAGATCGCCGACCAGGCGCGGAGTCACGGGGGCGAGGTCGTGTTCGCGAACGTTCACAAGCGCACCGGCCTTTCGCGCAAGATGAGAAAGAGCCTGCGCCGGGTCGGCATCGGGGACGAGACGCGGATCAAGACCTTCATCAGCTCCGATGCCGCGCTGGAGTACGCCGAGGACCGGCTGCTAAAGGCACACGGAGCGTTGATGCGCGGGCGTCCCGTCGCCCTGGCCGAGAGCGAACTCTGCGAAACCATGCCCCCCGAACACCTAACCAGACTCGAGCCCCATGTCTCCCGTCGCGAGGCGGCGCGCCGCACCGTCGTGTACGAGGCCGGTCAGCCCGGGGGCACGCTGTACATCGTGCACAAGGGCAGTATCGATTTGCGACTTCCGACCGGAGCCCACCACTGGAGCCGACTCGCACGCGTCGGGCCGGGAATGCTGTTCGGAGAGGTGAGCTTTCAGACCCCGGGGCCACACACCGCCACCGCGGTCGCCACCGAGCACTGCGAGCTGCTCGCGCTGGAGCGGGACAGCTTCGAGCGCCTGTCCGAGGAGGATCCGGAGGTGGCTCTCGCGGTGCTGCGCTGCGTGGTCCGGGTCCTTGGCCGGCGGCTGCGGCAGGCCAACCACGAGATCTACCGACTCAACCAGTTCTGATGTGGCAGTTCCGACGTGGCGGGGCCCTGCCGGCATGGCGCACCCTGCTTGCATGGTGTTGCCATGCTTGCTAGAGCTACTATCGATTCAGCCGATGAAATACGGCGCCCACCAGAGGGGATCCAGGATGTCCACGACACACAACCGCACGCCGTCCGTCCGACCCCGCTTCGGGCCAATCTCCCGCATCCTCACCCCGATGGCCGCAGCTGCTGCCGCCGCGCTCGCCTTCACCGGCGCCGGCCATGCCGCCGAGTGCAAGGATCCCGATGCACTCACCTTCGCGATGGTTCCTACCGAAGAGACGGTCGCCGAGCTCGAACTCTACAAGCCGGTCACCGACCGCATGGCCGCCCTCACCGGCAAGGAAATCCAGTTCTTCATGCCCACCTCCTACGCCTCGGTGGTGGAGGGCATGCTTGGCGGCTTCGTCCAGGTGGCGGTGCTCGGCCCCTACTCCTACGTCATCGCCGCCGAGAAGGACCCGGCCGTGGAAGTCTTCGCGACCTACGCGAAAAAACCCGGGCACATGCAGGAGGAAGGTCCCGGCTACCGCGCCGCGCTGATCACGAAAAAGGGCAGCGGGCTCACGAGCATCGAATCGCTGAAGGGCACCACGCTCGGGCTCGTCGACCCGGGCAGCACGTCGGGCAACCTGATGCCGCGGGTGGTGTTCGGCGACGTCATCGGCATGGACCTCGACGACTACTTCGGCAAGGTCGTCTACACCGGAAGCCACGAGCTCTCTTCGGTCGCGGTCGGCAAGGGCAAGGTCGACGCCGCCTTCGTGGCGACGCACCGCTTCGACAACGTCGTCAGCAAGGGCGAGATCATGCTCGATGACGTCAACGTGCTGTGGATGTCCGACCCCATCCCGCAGGACCCGTTCGTGTATCGCAACGATCTCTGCGAGGAACTGCGCATGAAGATCGCGGACACGTTTCTCGGCCTGAAGGATCAGCCCGGGGCGAAGGCATTTCTCGACAACGTGAAGTCGAACACCTTCGTGCCGATGTCCTCCGCAGACTAAGACATCATCCGCAAGCTCAAGGCGGCCAAGGACGCGCGGAAGAAGGCCGGCTGATCCGACGAACTGCGCGCGGAGCCCGCCTCGGGCCGGGGCGGGCTCCGCGAGCAATCGGGGGAAAGTCTCGATGCCGACCCTTGAGGTGCGCGAGCTGCGGGCGCGATACACGTCAGCGGGACCGGAGATCCTGAAGGGCATCTCGTTCGACGTGGAGACCGACGACTTCTTCGCCATCATCGGCCCGAGCGGCGCCGGCAAGTCGACGCTTATCCGCTGCATCAACAAGCTGGTGGAGCCGAGCGGTGGGAGCGTGCGATTCCGCGGGGAGGAGGTGACGCGGCTGCGCGGGCGCGAGCTGCGCGGCCTGCGCCGCAACATCGGCATGATCTTCCAGGAGTTCAACCTCATCGACCGCCTGAGCGTCATGGACAACGTGCTGTCCGGGCGCCTCGGGTACACGGGCAATTTCCGCTCCCTGTTCCGCGCCTTCCCGCGGGCTGACATCGAACGGGCGTTGCAGCTCCTGCACCGGGTGGGGCTGGAAGATCACGTCGACAAGCGGGCCGACGCGCTCTCGGGTGGGCAGCGCCAGCGAGTCGGGATCGCGCGGGCGCTGATGCAGGACCCCAAGATGCTGCTGCTCGACGAACCGACCTCGTCGCTCGACCCGAAGATCTCGCGCGAGATCATGGGCCTCATCAAGTCCATGGCGCAGGAGTACGGCGTGCCCTGCCTGTGCAACATCCACGACGTCGCGCTGGCCATGGAGTTCTGCAACCGCATCATCGGGCTTCAGGACGGCGTGAAGATGTTCGACGGACCCGCAGAGCTGATGGACCGCACGAAGCTCGGCGAGATCTACGCCATGGAGGTGCTGTAGCCCGGAATTTCCGGGCTCGCCGGACTGCATCTCGCACCGACAGCCCATGCCCGACGCCCCCTCTTCGCGTGAATTTCCCGGACATGCCATGCCGACCGCAGCCCCATGCCCCTCGGTCATGAAACCGCCCTTGCCATTCGGAGCGAACACTGAGATCTCCGGCGCGCGCGGGGCCCGGAGACTGCGGAGATGAACGCGGTGTCGAACGGCACGGGCACCGACGCCGGTGCGGCCTCCGCCGCCACCGCCGACCGACTCCTCGCCGACCGGCGCCGTCGCCGCGTCGGCCGCCTCGCCTTCGCGGTGCTGCTCGTCGCCGCGGTGGTCTGGAGCGTCGACGTCACCATCGTGCAGGACACCGACTGGAAGCGCATCGGCTCGCTCGCCAACGTGCTGGAGGCGGCGGGGGAATTCGTCGGGGTGGACTGGGAGCTGTTCCCGGATCTTGCGAAGCCGGCGCTCGAAACCTTCATGATCGCCTGCCTGGGCACGCTGCTCGGCGTGCTCGTGTGCATTCCCGTCGCCTGGTTCGGGGCGCTCAACGTCACGCCGTTCAAGCCGGCCACCTACCCGCTCGCGCGGCTCCTGATGACGCTGAGCCGGTCGATACACGAGATCGTGTGGGCGCTGTTCTTCGTCGCGGTGGTGGGGCTCGGCGCCATGGCCGGCATCTTCGCGCTCGCCATGCGCTCGATCGGCTTCATCGCGAAGATGTCGGCCGAAGCCATCGAGGACATCGATCCCGGCCCGGTCGAGGCCATCCGCGCGGTGGGCGGCAACGGATTCCAGGTGCTCGTCTACGCGATCCTGCCGCAGGTGCTGCCACAGATCCTCGGGGTCGTCGTGTTCGAATGGGAGATCAACATCCGTCGCTCGGCCGTGCTCGGGCTCGTTGGCGCCGGGGGTCTCGGGCTCGTGTTCTTCCGCCAGATGAACACGTTCAACTTCCCCGGGGTGACGACGGTGCTCCTCGCGATCCTCGGCATCATCCTGATCGGCGAGGTGGTCTCCCACTTCGCCCGCAAGGCGGCGATCTGATGGCTCCGGGCCCCGAGCGCGGCACGGGCGCCGGGCCGTGATGCCGGCCGGGATGCCTTCGACCCCGCCGGGTGCGGCGGCGCACCAGCTCCGCTGGAGCCGCTACCGATTCCCGGATTCTCTGTACGGCTACGCGGCCTGGATCGCCGTGCTCGGCTTCCTGGCCTTCAGCGTGGACTACCTGGGCATCCCGCTCGCCCGCATCCCCGACATGTTCCACCGCATGGTCTCGGTGATCGCGAGCCGCTACTACCCGCCGGACATCGAATACATCATGGATCGCGACTACCTGGACTACGTGGTCGAGACCATCCAGATGGCCTACCTCGGCGCCCTGTTCGGACTGGCGATGTCGATCCCGCTCGGCTGGTTCGGGGCGTTCAACATGACCCCGAGCCGGCGCTTCGTCTACCCGGTGGCCCGCCTGCTCACGATGGGCTTTCGCGCCGTGCACGAGATGATCTGGGCCATCCTGTTCGTGAGCATCCTAGGCTTCGGCATGCTGCCCGGGGTGCTGGCGCTCACGTTCTTCTGCGCGGGTTTCGCCGGCAAGCTGTTCGCCGAGGAGATCGAGGCCATCGACATGGGTCCGGTCGAAGCCATGCGGGCGACGGGCGCCAATCTCTTCCAGGTCATGGTGTTCGGCGTGTTCCCCCAGGTGCGCGTGGCCTTCACCGGCATCGGCATCTACACCTGGGACGTGGCGTTTCGCGCCGCCACGGTAGTGGGGTTCGTGGGCGCGGGGGGCATGGGCTGGTACCTGAAACGTGCAGTGCTGCAGATCGAGACCGAGCGGGTGGCCGCGATCATCCTGTCCATCGTGATGTTGGTGCTGGTCTCCGAAGTGGTCTCCGCCTACGCCCGCGCTCGGGTAATGAAGATGAAGTGAATGCCGAGTCGCCCCGCGTCCGATGCCGAACGTGCGAACCTTCCGGCCCGCGAGTTTCCTCTTGATTCTCACCTGCGCAGGGTTCATGCACACTGCTTGCGGGAAATCGTGGTGCGCATTCGGCAGCCGATGCTGTCGGCCCTCGGCGCCGCAACCCCGCCCCTGATTGGGCGAAGCCCGACACCAAGGAGAAATTCATGAGCAGAACCGGCCGCGCCGTGGTCTACCCCGCACCGAACGCGCCGTTCGAGGTGCGCGAGTATCCGGTGCGCGACGCCCGCGCGGGCGAGGTGCTGGTACGGATCACGATGTCCACCATCTGCCGGTCGGACATCCACTCCTACGAGGGCCGCCGCCCCAATCCATGCCCCGGCATCCTCGGCCACGAGATCATCGGGGTCATCGAGCAACTGGGCGACGGGATCCGGGAGGATCTGCGCGGCGCTCCCCTCACCGTCGGCGACCGTATCACCTGGACCGAGTACTTCGCCGACGGGCCCTCGTACTACCGCGACGTGCACGACATGCCCCAGAAGGCACCAGGGCTTCGCAAGTACGGCCACGACCACGTGGACGACGACCCCCACTTCCTGGGGGGCTTCGCCGACTACTGCTACATCCTCCCCGGTACTGGCATCCTGAAGCTCCCCGACGCACTCCCCGACGAGGAGGCGACCCCGCTCAACTGCGGTGTCGCCACCATGATCTCGGTCACCGAGGCGGCCGCCATCGGGGTGGGCGAGACGGTGGTGGTGCAGGGCCTGGGGCTGCTGGGGATCTACGGCTGCGCCATTGCCAGGTCCCGGGGGGCAGCGCGGGTCATCGGGCTTGATGCGGTGCCCGATCGGCGGCGGACGGCCGAGCGGTTCGGAGCCGATCTCACCCTCGACCCGGGCGCGATGAGCGAAGACGCGCTGGTGGCGGCGGTACGCGACGCATCACCTCCGGACGGGCCGGACGTGGTGCTGGAGGTGTGCGGCGTGTCCTCGGTGGTGCCGGCCGGGGTGCGCATGCTGCGCATCGGCGGACGCTACGTGCTGGCGGGGGTGATCAACCCCGGCTCGTCCTTCCAGCTGGACGGCCACGACCTGATCCGCAAGTGGATCACCCTGAAGGGCATCCACAACTACCATCCGCGCCACCTCGTCCAGGCGCTCGACTTCGTGATGGCCAACCGCGACCGGTTTCCGTTCGCCGAGATCGTGGATTCGCGTTTCAGCCTGGATCAGCTTGACGAGGCGTTCGAGAAAGCCGCCAACCACCGGGTGCTGCGCGCGGCCATCGTGCCCTGAGGGTAGGGGTAGGGGTAGGGGTAGGGGCAGCCGGCACTCGAGGGCGTCCGCCTTCTCGCAACGACGAGATTCCCCCTGGTTCCTGCAACACGGCATTCTCGTAACACGGCGGCGATGGATGGTGTCACAATCGGCTTCGTGAGCCGCAGCTACCGTGCGGCTCCGGTCCGGGCCCGCCAACCACCGCGGAAAGAATCCACCGAGGAGAGCAAGCCAATGTCGAATACCAGGTTCACACCAATTGTGCTGACGGCGGTAGCGCTGGTGTGGTCGGCGCTGATGATTGCGCCCACCCCGGCCCGCGCCGCCGAGGAGTGTCCCCGCAGCTTTCTCGACGAGCGCTACTGCGATCGCGACAGCAATCTGACCGCCGACCTGCCGCTGAACGAGGACGAGTGGGTCGACCCCGATACCATCATCTTCTCCTACACGCCGGTCGAGGATCCGGCCGTCTACCAGAAGGTCTGGGACGGCTTCATCCAGCACATGGCGCAGGTCACGGGAAAGAAGGTGGTGTTCTTTCCGGTGCAGTCCTATGCGGCCCAGTACGAAGCCATGCGCTCGGGCCGCCTGCACGTCGCCGGGGTGAACACCGGCGGCAACCCGATTGCGGTGGCCTGCGCGGGCTTCGTGCCGTTCGCGATGATGGCCTCGGAAGACGGATCGTTCGGCTACGAGATGGAGATCATCGTCCCCGCCGACAGTCCGATCTCCTCCCCCGCCGATCTGAAGGGGCGGTCACTCGCGTTCACCTCGCCGACCTCGAACTCGGGATTCAAGGCCCCCTCCGCGATCCTCAAGTCCGAGTTCGGGCTGGTCGCCGATACCGACTTCGAGGCCGCGTTCTCCGGCAAGCACGACAACTCGGTGCTCGGCGTCGCCAACCAGGACTACGAGGCGGCGGCGGTCGCCAACTCGGTGCTGAACCGGATGATCGCGCGCGAGGTGGTGGACCCGGCGAAGATCCGCTCGATCTACAAATCCCAGACCTTCCCCACCACCGGCTATGGCCACGCCCACAATCTGCATCCCGCGGTCGTCGCCAAGATCAAGCAGGCGTTCTTCACATTTCCGTGGGAGGGGTCGGATCTCCAGGCCGAGTTCAAGAAGGAAGGCAAGTTCGTCGCCATCTACCACAAGCAGGACTGGGACATCATCCGCAAGATCGACAGTGCCAACGGCGTCAGCTACGGCTGCAAGTAACGGCTGATTCATGGCGTCGCGCCCGGCGTCCCGACGGGAGCATCGATGCTGAGGATCGACGACCTGGTGAAGCGTTACCCGACGGGTGACCTCGCGCTGCAGGGCATCCGGCTCGAGGTGCCCAACGAGCAGGTCATGGCCCTGATCGGACCCTCCGGGGCCGGCAAATCCACGCTGATCCGCTGCGTCAACCGGCTCGTCGAGCCGACATCGGGGCGCGTGTTCCTGAACGATCTGGAACTCACCCGTCTCGGCCAGCGCCCGCTTCGGCACGCCCGCCGACGCATGGGCATGATCTTTCAGGAGTACGCGCTGGTCGAGCGGCTGACGGTGATGGAGAACGTGCTCTCCGGCCGCCTCGGGTATGTGGGGTTCTGGCGGAGCTGGTTTCGCTGGTTCCCCCAGCCCGACATCGACGAGGCATTTCGGCTGCTGGAACGGGTCGGTCTCGATCATCTGGTGGACAAGCGCGCCGATGCGCTCTCCGGCGGTCAGCGCCAGCGGGTCGGCATCTGTCGGGCGCTGGTCCAGAATCCGGACCTGCTGCTGGTCGACGAACCGACGGCGTCGCTCGACCCGAAGACCTCGCGCCAGATCATGCGCCTGATCTGCGAACTGTGCGCCGAGCGCAGGCTGTCCGCGATCGTCAACATCCACGACGTGATGCTGGCGCAGATGTTCGCCGAACGCATCGTGGGCCTTCAGGAGGGGCGCATCGTGTACGACGGCCCGCCCGACGGCCTGACCGCCGACGTGCTGACCCGGATCTACGGCGAGGAGGACTGGGAGGCGACGATCCGCAAGGTGGACGATGACGACCCGCAAGGCGGCGAGCCGCTCGCGGATCACGCGGGGCCGGAGATCGACCGCGACCGCATGGCCGGCATGACCTGAGTGAGCCCGGAAATTTCACCGATTCGCGAAGCGAGGGGGCGGAGATGGCTGGTTTCGCAAGGCGAACGCGAGTCAGGGCGCGCAGGCGTACCCGCAGGTACGTCGAGCACCCTGGCCGCCCCATGTCACATTCAACGCGGCGAAAGCGGTCGGATCCGTGCCCGCAGCCGTGAAGCGGTGAAATTTCCGGGCTGACCGCACCGGGCCGACCATGACCACCGCCGTCGCCACCCGCAGAACCTGGAGCAAGCCGCCGTTCATCGCGAACCCGCGGTGGCGCTGGGCCATCGGCATCGGCGTCGCCGCCTACCTCGCGGCGGCCCTGGGCACCCTGGAGGTGGACTGGGGCCGGGTCATCGACGGGCTGCCGCGCGGGCGGCAGTTCATCGCCGCCTTCTTCCCGCCCGATTTCGCGTCGCGCTGGGCCGAGATCGTCGACGGCATCTACGAGAGCCTGTGGATGACGGTGACCTCGACGGTGATCGGAATCCTGATCTCCATCCCCGTCGGGCTCGGAGCGGCGCGCAACCTGGCGCCGGCCCCGGTCTACTACCTGTGCCGCGGCATCCTGGCCGTGTCGCGCAGCTTTCAGGAGATCATCCTGGCCATCTTCTTCGTCAAACTGTTCGGGTTCGGCCCCTTCGCGGGCTTCGTCACCCTCTCCGTCGCCACCGTGGGCTTCTACGGAAAGCTGCTGGCCGAGGACATCGAGGACATGGACCCGGTGCCGGCCGAAGCGGTGCGGGCGACCGGGGCGAGCTGGTTCCAGTGGCTCAACTACGCGGTGCAGCCACAGGTGATGCCGCGGATGATCGGCCTCGGGCTCTACCGGCTGGACATCAACTTCCGCGAGTCGGCGGTGGTGGGCATCGTGGGCGGGGGCGGCATCGGCGCGACGCTCAACACCGCGTTCGATCGCTACGAGTTCGACTCCGCGGCGGCCATCCTGCTGGTGATCATCGCCATCGTGATGGTGGCCGAATACACCTCGGGCTTCATTCGCAGGCGGGTGCAGTAATGCCGATCAGCGAACGGGCGGGCACGAAGGGGTGGCGGCGGCGCACCCCCCGCCTTGCGCTCGTGATCTGGGGCGGCTGGCTCGCCTGCGTCGCCG
Source organism: Gammaproteobacteria bacterium (assembly GCA_965221725.1). Classification (GTDB taxonomy): domain Bacteria; phylum Pseudomonadota; class Gammaproteobacteria; order HK1; family HK1; genus HK1. The sequence goes on along the minus strand of OZ244909.1, from coordinate 3,822,319 downwards.
TGTTCGTGGCCTGCTGGCAGCTCATTTCGGAAAAGACCATCTGGATGTTCGTCACCGACGCCCCCCGGCAGGCCGCCGATCTCGGCGAGCGCATGATCCCCCCCAAGCTCTCCTACATGTCGCATCTGTGGCTCGCGGTCTGGGACACCATCAACATCGCCACCCTCGGCACGCTGCTCGCCATCATCCTCGCGGTCCCCACCGCCTACTGCGCCGCCCGCAACACCACCCCCAGCCGCGCCCTCGTACGTCCGGTGGCGCTGTTCGTCATCGTCGCTTCGCGCTCCATCAACTCGCTCATCTGGGCGCTGATGCTGGTCACCATCGTCGGGCCCGGGGTGCTCGCCGGCATCATCGCCATCGGGCTGCGCTCCATCGGCTTCTGCGGAAAGCTGCTCTACGAGGCCATCGAGGAGATCGATCACACCCAGGTGGAGGCGGTCACTGCAACCGGTGCCGCTAAGCCGCAGGTCGTGGCCTACGGCATCGTGCCCCAGGTGCTGCCGGCGTTCGCGGGCATTTCGGTCTTCCGCTGGGACATCAACATCCGCGAGTCCACGGTGCTCGGTCTGGTCGGCGCGGGCGGAATCGGGCTGCAGCTCAACGCCTCGATCATGAGTCTCGCCTGGACCGAAGTTTCGATGATCCTGCTCGTGATCATCGCGACGGTCATCGTCAGCGAGTGGGTATCGGCGAAGATTCGCTACGCCATCATCTGAGGAGCCGCGCCCTCCATTCGCCCCTGTTTCACTTCTCAATTTCACTTCTCGACCCGATCCCCTTATCTTTGGAGGCCCCTGGTCGGGCGGGCATTCGGCGGCTCGGGCCGCACGGCCGGCCGGCGCATGGCTCCGACCTCAGCGATTTCAATCCACAGGAGAGAATCCCGATGCAACTCGCAGCCCTCTTCCGCGGCGTTGCGGCCGCCGTGACCGCCGCCGGCCTGCTGGCCGCCTCGGCCGCAACGCCCGCCACCACCCTCACCGTGTACACCGCGGTCGAGGCCGAGGACCTCAAGAAGTACGCCGCACGCTTCAACGAGGACCACCCCGACATCGAGATCAAGTGGGTCCGCGACTCCACCGGCATCATCACCGCGAAGCTGCTGGCGGAGAAGAACAACCCCAGGGCCGACGTCATCTGGGGCCTGGCCGCGACGAGCCTCCTGCTCATGAAGTCCGAAGGCATGCTGCACCCCTACCGGCCGAAGGGCGTCGAGCGGCTGGACCCGAAATTCGTCGACCGGGACGACCCGCCGGCGTGGACCGGCATGGACGCGTGGGTGGCCTCGATCTGCGTGAACACGGTGGAGCAGGGCAAGCACGGATTCGCCACCCCGACCTCGTGGAAGGACCTCACCAAACCCGAGTACAAGGGCCACGTGGCGATGCCCAACCCGAATTCGTCCGGCACCGGCTTCCTCGACGTCTCAAGCTGGCTGCAGATATTCGGTGAGGAGGGCGGCTGGCAGTTCATGGACGCACTGCACGAGAACATCAGCCACTACACCCATTCCGGTTCCAAGCCCTGCAAGCAGGCCGCCCGCGGCGAGGTCCCGATCGGCATCTCGTTCGCGTTCCGCGGCGCGAAGTCGAAGGCGGACGGCGCGCCGATCGACATCATCGTCCCGTCCGAAGGCATCGGCTGGGACATGGAGGCCACTGCCATCGTGAAGGGCACGGAGAACCTGGAGGCGGCGCAGACCCTGGTCGACTGGTCGGTCGGCGAGAAGGCGAACATGATGTACAACGAGGGCTACGCGGTGGTCGCCATTGCGGAGTTCGCGAAGCCGGTGGAGCACTTCCCGGAAGGCATCCTGGAGGGAATGATCGACAACGACTTCGAGTGGGCGGCGAACAACCGCAAGCGCATCCTCGCCGAGTGGCAGGCGCGGTACGATTCGAAGTCGGAGGCGAGGTAGCATCTGCATGCATGGCCGCGGGGCTGAAGTCCCGCGGCCATGCGCGGTGGGAGAAGTGCTTCGGTGACCGGCATCGGTAACCCCACGCGATCCATGCCTTCGAACCCTTCAGCGAGCGATTCCTACCTGCGAATCAGGCGCCTGACGAAGAAGTTCGGCGAGTTCACCGCGCTTGCCGACATCTCGCTCGACGTTCCGCACGGCGAATTCGTCTGCTTTCTCGGCCCCTCCGGTTGCGGCAAGACCACCCTGCTGCGGGCCATCGCGGGGCTCGACATCCAGACCGCGGGCACCATCGAGCAGGCGGACGCCGACATCTCGGCCCTCCCCCCGTCGGAGCGCGATTTCGGCATCGTGTTCCAGTCCTATGCCCTGTTCCCGAACATGACCGTGGCGCGCAATGTCGCCTACGGCCTGGAGAGCCGGGGGCGCCCACGCGAGGAGGTGCGGAGCCGGGTGCGGGAGCTGCTCGCCCTCGTCGGGCTTCCCGATCAGGGCGACAAGTACCCCGCGCAGCTCTCCGGCGGACAACAGCAGCGCATCGCGCTCGCGCGTGCCATTGCGATGTCGCCCGGCCTGCTGCTGCTCGACGAGCCGCTCTCGGCCCTCGACGCCAAGGTGCGGGCGCGCCTGCGCCACGAGGTGAAGGCCCTGCAGCGCCGGCTCGGCATCACCACCATCATGGTCACCCACGATCAGGAAGAAGCGCTGACCATGGCGGACCGCATCGTGGTCATGAACCACGGCGTGATCGAGCAGGTCGGCTCTCCGGTCGAGATCTACCGCGACCCGGCGAGCGTATTCGTTGCGGACTTCATCGGCACGATGAACTTCCTGGCCGCCGAAGTCACGCGAGAGGGCGCCGCCGGGGACGGTGAGATCAGGACCGGAGCACTCGTCCTCACCTGCGACACCTCCGGCCACTCCCGCGGCGAGCGGATCACCGCCGCGATCCGACCCGAAGATATCGTGCTTCTGAGCGTCGGAGATGTCGGGGATGCCGGAGACGTCGGTGCCGTCGGAGATGTCGGAGATGCCGGTGCCGTCGGGGATGCCGGTGCCGTCGGGGATGTCGAAGACATCGGGGAGAGCGGAACCACCGGGAACACCGGAGCCCCCCGCGGCCCCGGACGGGCAGGAGGGGCCGAAGAAGCGCGCAACGCCGGGATCGCGAACCGCGATGGCGGCACCGTCGACGCGACGGTCGAGTACATCGAGTTCCTCGGCTCGTTCGCCCGCGTCGAACTCGCCGGCACCGGCGAGCGCCTGAGAGTGGACCTGCCCATCGCCCAGGTGCGGCGATTCGACTTGGCGACGGGCAGCACGGTGCGAGCGATGGTCCCGCGTGAAGCCGTGCGCATCTACGCCGGGGCGCCGCCCGATGGTTGATGCCGCCGACGGCATGACGGCGGCGGCATCGGCGCGCCGCCCGGCGGCCAGGGGGCGAAGGGCAACGGCGCTCCGCGACCGCCGCGCCCGTGTATTTCGCCGCAATTCGCGACCCGGCCGAGGCCGGGAGAAGAGCCGGGCCGAGCTGGCCCGAGACCCTGCGCCTTCGAGCCGGCGAGCCGGCACATGACCGAGGGCATGGCCGGGGGCGTCCTCCCCGCACCCGTCGTCAATCCCAAGGTCGGCCGCGACGACTGGATCATGCGCGCCTTCATCGGCGTCATCGGTCTCTATCTCGTCATCACCCTGGCGTTCCCGCTCTACGCCATGATGTCGAAGAGCGTGCACGACGACGACGGCGCGTTCGTCGGGCTCGCCAACTACCTCGACTACTTCGCCACTCCGGCGCTCACCTGGTCCATCGGCAACAGCCTGCAGGTCGCGACGATCACGACGCTGATCACCGTCACCGTCGCGTTCACCTTCGCCTACGCGCTCACCCGGAGCTGCATCCCGTTCAAGGGGTTGTTCCAGTCGATCACGATGATCCCGATCCTGGTGCCGTCGCTGCTGCCGGGCATCGCGCTGGTCTACCTCTTCGGCACCCAGGGGCTGATCAAGGAGCTGCTGTTCGGGTACTCCATCTACGGCCCGATCGGCATCGTCATCGCGGAGGTGTTCTTCACCCTGCCGCACGCGATCATCATCCTGATTACCTCACTGTCCATCGCCGACGCCCGCCTGTACGAGGCGGCGGTGGCACTGCGCGCGAGCCGGCTCCGCATCTTCCTCACCGTCACCCTGCCCGGCTGCCGGTACGGCCTCATCAGTGCCGCGTTCGTGGTGTTCACCCTCGCCATCACCGACTTCGGCGCCCCCAAGGTCATCGGGGGGGACTTCAACGTGCTGGCCACCGACATCTACAAGCAGGTCATCGGCCAGCAGAACTTCGAGATGGGGGCGGTGGTGAGCGTGGTGCTGCTGATTCCGGCGGTGCTCGCATTCGCCGTAGACCGGGTGGTGCAGCGCCGGCAGGTCGCCCTGCTCTCCTCGCGCGCAGTGACCCTGAAACCCAGGCCGAACCGCGGGTTCGACGCCGCGATGCTCGGCTTCTGCGTGCTGGTGAGCGTGTTCCTGATCGGCATGCTCGGCGTGTGCCAGTTCGCCGCGCTGGTCAAGTTCTACCCCTACGACCTGAGCCTGAGCCTGAAGAACTACAACTTCGACGTGATGGACGGCGGCGGCTGGGGTTCGTACTGGAACTCGATACGCATGGCGACCTATGCGGCCGGGTTCGGGACCATCGTCGTCTTCGCCGGCGCGTACCTCGTGGAGAAAGGCCGCGGGTTCCGGGCCGGCCGCACCCTGTTCCAGTTGCTGGCGATGATGCCGATGGCGGTCCCCGGGCTGGTGCTGGGGCTCGCCTACATCTTCTTCTTCAACCACCCGGACAACCCGCTGGGGTTCCTCTACCACACGATGGCGATCCTGGTAATCAGCACCATCGTCCACTTCTACACCGTCGCCCACCTCACCGCGGTGACCGCACTCAAGCAGATGGACCGGGAGTTCGAATCGGTCGGAGCCTCGCTCCGGGCACCGTTCTACCGGACGTTCTGGCGAGTGTCGGTGCCGGTGTGCCTGCCCGCCATTCTCGACATCACCATCTACCTCTTCGTGAACGCGATGACCACGGTGTCCGCAGTGGTGTTCATCTACGGCCCGGACACGAACCTCGCGTCGGTCGCGGTGCTCAACATGGACGACGCGGGCGACATCGCTCCGGCCGCGGCAATGGGAATGATGATCTTCTACACGGCGGCGTCCGTAAGGCTGGCCCACTTCCTCGTATCGAGGCACCTCGAGCGGCGCACACAGGCCTGGCGGGCTCGCTGAGGCGGGCGACGGGCGCCCCCCAACCGTAGCTCACCTCGGTAGCTCACCTCCGTCGTTCGCCGTGCGCGATGCGTCTCAGCCGCGCCCGACCCCGCGGGCGGCCGCGCACAGGTTCGTGAGCTTCGCGACCGCAAGATCACGGCCGAGCAGCCCCAGCCCGCAATCCGGTGCGGCCACCAGTCGTGCGGGGTCGATATGCTCCAGCGCACGCCCGAGCCGCCCGGCGATCTCCTCGACCGGCTCCACCCGGCTCCGACCGATGTTCACGACCCCGAACAGCACCGTCGTCCGGGCGTATCGTTCCAGGAGACTCAGGTCGTTGGGGCGGTGCGCGTCCTCGATCGAGACCGCATCGATGGCCGCCTCGTCCACTGCGTGCGCGAGCCGGAAGTACGCCTGCGGGTCAGCCTTGGGATAGTCGGGGGTGTCCAGCGCGCTCGGGTAGCCGCAGCACATGTGCACGATGCGCTGCACGCCCTCCGGCACGCCGTGGAACACCCGTTCGAGGTTCTCGATGCCGTAGTCGAGCGCCGGTTCCGGCTTGCGGGCGAAGACCGGCTCGTCGGCCTGAATGTAGCGGCACCCGGCCGCAGCCAGGCTGCGCACCTCCGCGTTGAGCGCCTCGGCCAGCGCCAGTCCCTGGGCTCCGGGGTCGGGATAGAACGCATTCGCCAGCGAGTCGGTGATGGTCATCGGGCCGGGCAGGGTGATCTTCACCGGACGACCGGTTACCCGCTGCGCGATCCGCCAGTCCCGGGCGAGGACCAGATCGCGAGGCGTGACCGGGCCGGTGATGGTCGGCACCCGGGCGGTAAACGCACCGTCTCGCGCCACTTTTTCGGTGAGGTGCTCGAAGTCGATGCCGTTCAGATTTCGGCACTGGTAGAAGATGTAGTTCTCCCGGCGAACCTCCCCGTCGGTGGGGATGTCGATACCGGCCCCGACCTGGTCCCGCACCACCTCCTCGATCGCCGCGACGAATGCAGCCTCCGCGCTCTCCCCGGCCTCGGCGAGCTGCTGCTCGTAGTCGGCACGCTGCCATCGCTTGAGCAATCCCTCACCCCGGGCTCCCGCTCCCGTATCGTCGGGGTCGGGAAACCAGTCCCCGATCGGCGTGCAGCCCGGCTTCGGATAGGCGCCGATGGTCGTCGTCAGCAGTCGGTCTTGTGGCATGTGCAGGTAACCTCGATAGTTGCGAGATCCGCAGGGAATTTCGCGGTCCGAACGAGAACGCGGGGAGCCGGCCCGCGCCGCCGGCTCCCCGCAGGCATCGATGTCTTCAGCCCGTGACTACGGCAGCATCGACGACACCTCCTCGACCATCTCCTCCTGCAATGCCGCCATGTCGTCCGCATCCCCGGTCACGATGGACTCGATGTGGTCGTAAATGACCTGGGTGATCGCAAGCCCGTTGTCACCCGGATAGGCGATCCAGTCGCGCAGCAGGCCCGCCTGGCGCACCGCGGTGTGCTTGTTCGGGTTGTTGGCGTAGAAGTCGGCCAGCAACTCGTTCGCGGCCTTGTTCGGCGGCATGTAGCCCGTAGTCTCCGCCACTGCCGCGGCCCCCACGCCGGAGGTGCAGAACTTGAGAAACTTCCAGGCCGCTTCCACCCGCTTCGGATCGTCCGAGGTCGAGACCAGCATCCCCGAGTTGCCGCCCGCCGGCAGTCCTCTGGGCGGCTCCCCCATGCCCGGATACTCGCTGGTAAGCAGCTCGAAATCGCCCTTCGCCCGCTCGATGGCCCCGACCGCGGAGGTCGACCAGAAGTGCATCGCCACCTCGCCGGCCGCGAACGGCTTGCCGGCATCCCCAATCGCGAGATTGAGCATCTTGCAGCCCCTGAACAGCTTCTTCATCGTCTCGAGTGCCCGCAACCCCTCCGGGCCGTCGAAGTTGACCTTGCCATCCTTGAGGATCGGCGTTCCCTGGCTCCACATCAGCGCCTGGAAGAACCAGTTGCCGGTGATGTTCCAGCCCCAGAACAACGGATTCCGGTAGCCGGCGTCGCGCAGCTTCCCGCAGTTCTCGACCACCTCGTCCCAGGTCTTCGGAGGCTCCGTGATCCCGGCCTTTCTCAGGGCGTCCATGTTGTAGTAGCCCACCGGCAGGGAAACCGCGAACGGCAGTCCGTGAACCTCGCCGCCGAACGTGCCCAGATCGAGCATCGCCTCGTGGTACCCGTCCTTGGAGAAATCCGCTTCCCGGGCGATGAACGGCTCCAGCGACCTGGCGATTCCCTTCTCGACGAGGATCGCCTGGCGGTTGAGACCCTGGAACGTGATGTCGGGCAGTTTGTCGGCGACCGACTCGCGCAGGATGGTGTTGGTGCCGTCCTCGTAGTTGTCGTACGTCGCCCGGAACTTCACGTCGATGTCGGGGTGCGCCTCCTTGAACAACGGCATGATGCGCTCGAAGGTGACGTCGAACAGGGCGGAGTAGGGATACCCGACCTCGATCGTGACATTCTCCGCCCCGGCGGCCGACGCCGCGAACGTGCCCGAAAGAACTGCGGCCAGTGCAGTGCTGCGTTTCATGTTGTTCTCCTTTGTCGTCCAAACGGTCCGGGGTCGTCTCCCGATGACGACGCCGGGGTCTCTTGTCATCCGGCTCCGGATTACCGGGACCGGAATCCGACTGCCTGCCTCGCCTACTTCATTCCGGTGAGGGTGATGCCTTCGATGAACCGGCGCTGCGCAAGCAGGAAGGCGACGACCAGCGGGGTGACGATCACCGTCGCCGCCGCCATCATCGGCCCGTACTCGTTGCCGTCGAGGTCGGACCTGAACATGCGCAGTCCGAGCGGCGGGGTCATCAGGTCGCGGTCGCCGGTGATCACGACCCGCGGCCAGTAGTAGTCGTTCCAGTGCGCGACCACCGAGAAGATTGCGAACGCGAGCAGGGCCGGAATCGCCGTCGGCAGCATCACCTTCCAGACGATGGCGAACTCGCTCATGCCATCCATGCGCGCCGCATCGATCAGATCGTCCGGGACGGTCTTGAAGAACTGCCGCATCAGGAAGATCCCGAAGACCGAGATCGTCCACGGGATCACCAGCGCCGCGTAGGTGTTGGTCAGCCCCGCCTTCGCCAGCATGATGTAGAGGGGCAGCGCAATGGCATGGACCGGAATCAGCAGGCAGAAGATCACCAGACCGAACACCACGTCCCGCCCCCAGAAGCGCAGCTTCGCCAGCGCGTAAGCGCAGGGCAGGGCGACCACGACCTGGATCAGGAAGATCGAAACCGTCACCAGCACGCCGTTCAACATGTAGCGCAGCAGCGGCGCCTCCCTGAACGCGGCGCTGTAGTTGTAGACCACCGGACGCATCGTGCATTCCTCGGCCGGGCGACCGGCCTTGATGCACCGGGGATCCGTGATCAGGGCCTGGGATCCGGCGAACCCTCCCGTGTTGCTCTCGATCTCCGCCGGCGATTTCAGGGAGTAGGAGAGCATGAGGTAGAACGGCAGCAGAACGATGATGGAGCCGAGCAGCAGAAGCACGTGCTTCAGACCCTCGTCGAGCCAGTCCGTACGCAAGTTCACGAGTAGTGCACCCGCCGGTTGACGAAGTAGACCTGGGTGATCGTCAGCACCAGCACGAAGGCGAGGAACACGACGGTGATAGCCGAGCCGATCCCCAGGAGATTCTGCTTCACGCCCTTCTCGAAGATCGCGTACACCATCACGTAGGTGGACTTGGCCGGTCCTCCGCGCGTCAGCGCCTCGACCGTGTCGAAGACCTGGAACGACCGGATCGAGGTGATGGTCACGACGAACACGTGCGTCGGCCCGAGCATCGGCCATGTCACCAGCCGGAAGCGCTCCCACGCGCTGCTTGCTCCGTCCATCTCCGCCGCGCTGTAGAGCTCGCGCGGGACCGCGGTCAGACCTGCGAGGTAGAGCACCATGTTGAAGCCGAACGCCTGCCAGATCCCGATGAACGCAATCGTGCCCAGCGCATATTTCTTGTCCCCGAACCACACCGGGAACGCCTCGGTGCAACTGCTTCCGTACCAGCTCCCGGCCGGGTCGAATCCGAGCCACGAGCCGGTCAGGAGAGCGTGCACCCAGCCGATGTCGCAGCCGGTCCGGAGAACGTCGTTGACGACTCCGACAACCGGATGCAGCGCAAACTCCCACACGATCGCCATGGCCAGCAGCGTCGCCATCACCGGCAGGAAGAACACGGCCTTGTACATCTCACCGCCGAACCGAAGAGAAGAGATCAGCATCGCCGCCCCGAGGCCGAGGGCGACGGACACGGGCACGACCACCACCACATAGGTCAGCGACGCCGTGAACATCTTCTTGTAGCTCGAGAACTTCGTCAGCGATTCGTAGTTCTTCCAGCCTATCCAGTTGAAGCCCGGATTGCCGAGGTTGTAGTCGGTGAACGACAGGGCCGCCGCGACGAAGATGGGCGCGATGAGAAGCACGATCATCAAGATGATCGCGGGGGCGATGAACCACACGTGGGCTCGGGAGCGGACCATCACGCCACCCGCTCCGCTTCGTCGTCCTCCGTCAGCGCGAGTCGCCTCCCATCCGGGCCGAAGGCCATCGTCCTGCCCGCGTCCGGGTCGAACCACAACGCATCGCCGAGCGCGGCATCGTGCGCCTGGGCCGGAGTGACGCGGACGATGAGCCGATGCGCGCCGTCCGCGAGCGCCGCGTGGAGGTACACGTCCGCGCCGAGGTTCTCCTTGTAGACGAGTTGACCCGCAAAACATCCGCTCGTCCGACCGGGACGCAGGACGAAATGCTCGGGGCGCCAGCCGAGGGAAGTCGCACCGCCGACGGACTGCGCGAGCCGCCGCCCCAGCGCGACGCCCAGGCACGAGAGGCGGCCAGCGCTGTCGCATTCGCCCGGCAAGACATTGATCTTCGGGCTCCCGACGAATTCGGCGACCCGCAAGTCCCGGGGGTTCTGGTACACGTCGTCCGGCGCCCCGAGCTGGAGGATGTCGCCGTCGAGCATGACCGCCATCCGGTCCGACATCGTCAGCGCCTCGGCCTGATCGTGAGTGACGTACACGAAGGTCGTGCCGAGGTTCCGGTGCAACTCCGAGAGTTCCGCGCGCATGTGGACGCGAAGTCCGGCGTCGAGGTTCGACAGCGGCTCGTCCATCAGGAACGCGGCGGGGTTGCGCACCATCGCCCGTCCGAGGGCAACCCGCTGGCGCTGGCCGCCGGAGAGCTGACCGGGCTTCCTTTCCAACAGATGCTCGATCTCCAGCGTCCGTGCCGTATCACGGACTGCCGCGCCCAGGGTTTCGATCTTCTTCCGGCGGCCGGGAACGAGGGCGCCGAGCAGGGGGAACCGTTCCCAGAACCCGAGATCGCGCAACAGCAGCGGCGTCGCCAGATTCTGACGCACGCTCAAGTGCGGGTAGAGCGCATACGACTGGAAGACCATGGCCAGATCGCGGCGGCTCGGCCGCACATGGTTGACCACGGCGCCATCGATTTCCACGTCGCCCGCGGTCTGCGCCTCCAGCCCCGCGATGATTCGCAGGGTCGTCGACTTCCCGCAACCGGAAGGACCGACCAGAGTCAGGAACTCGCCGTCGGCGATATCGAGATCAATGGCGTCGAGGACCCGAGTATCGCCAAAGGTCTTGGTGATGCCCCGAAGCCCGATGCTCGCCAACGATCATCCCTCTGCGACGTACTCGGCAGTTCTCCGGGGGGACTTTTGCGTCAGTGGAGGCATGGATGCCCTGCCGACGCGAAGCCCGGAGGCGCTCACGGCCTCCGCCCGCACCGCGCCGAATGACTGCCCGGTTTCCCGAGCGATACGGGCCGTCACTTGATGCCAGCATACATGAACGACTGCACGAACTGACGCTGGAACAGCAGAAACGCGAGCAGCAGCGGTGCCACCGCGAGCAGGGTGGCGGCGGAGATGATGGACCAGTCCACCCCCGATTCGGGAGCCCCGAAGATCGCGAGCCCCACCGTCAGGGGCCGCGTCGTCACCGAGTTGGTGATCACCAGCGGCCACAGGAAGTTGTTCCAGTGGTAGCTGATCGACACCAGGCCGTAGGCGATGTACGTCGGGCGCGCCAGCGGCACATAGACCTTCCACAACACCTGCATGTGCGAGCAACCTTCGACGCGGGCGGCGTCGTCGAGTTCCTTGGGCACGGTCTTGAAGGTCTGGCGCAACAGGAAGATGCCGAATGCACTGGCCATGTACGGCAGACCGATGCCCATAATCGTGTCGACCAGGCCGAGGTGGCTCATGGTGCGGTAGTTCTCGACGATCAGCACCTCGGGCATGATCATGAGCTGCACCAGGACGAGCGCGAATGCAACGTCCCGGCCCGGAAACTCGAACCGGACGAAAGCGTAGGCGGCGAGCGTGCAGAGCACGAACTGGGCGGCCAGAATCGACGTCACCAGCATGAAGGTATTGAAGAAGTAGCGCGCGAACGGCGCCTGATCCCAGGCCTCGCGAAAGTTCTCCAGGGTCAGCGGCGCCGTCGGATCGAAACGGATCGCGTATTCGGGCGGGTGGAACGCAGCCCAGAAGGCGTAGAGCAGCGGCGAAAGCCACAGGACCGCCAGCAGCAACGCCGCCGCGTTCTCGATCCCCTGCGACAGAGACGCCTGGAGACTGCTGTGCCTCACCGGTAGTGAATCCGCCTGTCGAGGATGACAAACTGGCCGATGGCGATGATCGCGAGCGCCGCCAGCAGGACGACGGTGAGCGTCGACGCATAAGCCTGATCGAAGAAGCTGAACGCAACCTCGTAGATGTAGTAGAGCAGCAGGGCGCTCGCATTGTCGGGGCCACCCTTGGTCAGGATGAAGAGCTGATCGACCAGTTTGAACGAGTTGATCACCGCGTTGATCAACACGAACAGAGTGGTCGGCATCAGCAGGGGAAACGTGACTCGACGGAAAAAGTGCCAGCGACTCGCTCCCTCCAGCCGCGCCGCCTCCTCCAGCTCCGGCGGCAAGGACTGGAGTGCCGCCAGATAGAAGATCATGAAGAAGCCCGCCTCCTTCCAGATGGTCAGGACGATGATGCAGCCGAGCACCGTATCCGGATTGCCGAGCCAGTTGCGGGAGCCGATTCCGAAGCCGGCCGCGACCTGGTCGATGAGCCCGATCTCGGGGGTATAGAAGAACAACCAGATGTTGGCGACGGCGATCATGGGCAGGATCGTCGGCGTGAAATAACTCATGCGGACGAACGCCCGCAGCGGCAGGCGGCGGTTGACCCACACCGCCATCAGCATCGCCAGCGCGATGCTGGCGGGGATGGTGCCGATCGCATACCAGATATTGTTCCCTAGCACCCGCCAGAAGACTTCGTCCTCCAGCATGAACCGGTAGTTGTCGAAGCCCGCGAACTCGGCCGGGCGCAACGCCGTCTCGCTCGTGAACAGGCTCTGGGCGAGCGTTGCCACCGCGGGATAGTGGGTGAATGCGGCAAGCAGGACCGCAGCCGGCAGCAGCAGCAGCCAGCCGTAGACCGCGTTTCCGACGAGTCGCGTGCGTTCAGTCAAGGAAAGAGGACATTCATGGTCTGAACCGAACTCCGATGCGGACCTCGGCGGGCGGCGACCGCCCGCCGAGACCACCTCCGACGCTCAGCGATAGCGCTTCAGCAGGCGGTCGGCCTGCTTCTGCGCCGAGCCGAGCGCATCCTCGACCGACTTCTGGTCCGTCAGCACGGCCTGGATCGCGTCATCCAGAAGCTTGCGGACGCGGCCGGTCTGGTAGGTGGACAGCTCCGCGGTCGCGAACTCGAGCTGATCGCGCGCCACCGCGGCAGGAGGGAAGTCGACTACGTACTGCTTCAGAGCCGGCGTCTCGTAGGCGTCCGGACGGGTGCCGATGTAACCGGTCTGGATACTCCACTGCGCGGTCCGCTCGGGCTGGGTCAGGAAGCGGACGAGCTTCATCGCCGCCCTGCGCTCCTCGGGCGTGGTCTGCTTGAAGATGTAGAAGTTGCCGCCGCCGGTGGGGGTGCCGCGACGCTTGTTCGCCGGCAGCATGGCCACCCCGAAGTCGAACTGTGCGTTCTTCTTCACTGCGGTCAGATTGCCGGTCGAGTGCCACATGATGGCGGTCCTGGCCTCCAGGAAGTTCTTCCTGAGCGTGCCCCACTCGATCGTCCCCGAGGGCATCACACCGTGGACGGCGCCGAGGTCGCGCCAGAACCGGAGCGCCTCCTGCGTGGCCGGCGCGTCGAAGTACGTCTCGTTGCCGTCGCCGTTCATCAGCACCTGATCGTTCTGCATGGTCAGCGCACCGAACATCCAGTACGGATACCCGGTCGAGGGAATCATCATCCCCCAGCGCTCGACCTGATCCCCGCTCCTGCTGACCAGCTTCTTCCCGGCCGCCGCCAGTTCCTCCCAGGTCGCCGGCGGGTTGTCGGGGTCGAGCCCGGCTTCACGGAACGCGTCCTTGTTGTAGTACATGACGATGGTCGAACGCTGGAACGGAATCCCCCAGGTCTTGCCCCCGGTGATGCCGTTCTCCATCGATCGCCCGCGCCAGCGCCACCCGCTGCCGCTGGCCTCCCGAGAGTTGGGCCGGTTTGCGGTCGAGCAGATCCGCAAGACCCACCATCTCCGCGACGCGAGCGAGACGATTGCGCTGCTCGGTCTTCGCCACCCTGCGCGCCTTGAGACCGAACAGGATGTTCTCGCCGACGTCCAGATGCGGAAACAGCGCGTAGGACTGGAACACCATGGACACGCGGCGCTCGGCGGGGGGCGCTCCGGTCATTTCCTCGCCGCCGATCAGCACCCGACCACTCGTCACCTCGTCGAGTCCGGCGATCATGCGCAGCGTCGTCGATTTGCCGCACCCGGACGGCCCCAGCAGGACCACGAAGCTGCCCTCGTCCACCTCGAACGAAATATCCCGGACAGCCACGGTAGCGCCCCAGGTCTTGGTGACGCGGATGAGTTCGATGGCAGCCATCGGTCCCCTTGAACACCCGACGCTGCGTCATGATAGCAACGCTCGGGTGTCAATAACATGACACAAAATAAGAAGAAAAATTACATCTTCACGATTCCGACCGAATGCGCCTGCATGGGAACACCGACCATTCGTCGAACCTGGTCGAGGCCCACCGGTTGTTCCTGCGCAACAGCGGACCGGGAACCCGGGCCGTGGCCGGCTCTCACGACAATCAGGCCAAGTGGATGGTCACGCCATGATGGCGGATGACGGCCTCGACCGCGGCCGGGGGCGGCCGATCCGTGAAGATGGCATCGATGTCCGCCACGGAGCCGGCGTGGACCACCGCGTCGGCTTCGAACTTCGAGTGGTCCATGGCGATGAACTTGCGACGCGAAATGCGCATGGCCATGGCCGAGACGTCGATATCCCGATAGTCGTAGTCGAGCAACTCACCGTCGGCATTGATGGCACCAACGCTGAAAATCCCGTAGCCGACCCGGAAACGTTCCAGAAACACCCGGGCCGCTTCTCCCGTGGTCGCATGATCATTGTGGCGCAGAATCCCTCCGGCCAGCAGGATCTGGAACTTCGGATGACGGCTCAGAATGATTGCTACCGAGAGGTGGTTGGTGATGATGGTCAGGCTCTGATGGTCGAGCAACGCCTCGGCAATCGCCTCCATGGTAGTGCCGATGTCGATGAACACGGTCGCATCCTCGGGAATCCGGGCGGCAACGGCTTTCGCGATGCGCTTCTTCTCCGCCGCGAAGCGGATCTTGCGGTTCTCGTAGGACCGTTCCGAAGGCCCGGCCGGCAGACCCGCACCACCGTGGTACCTGGTGACCAGCCCCTGATGCTCGAGCACCTTGAGGTCCCGCCGCGCGGTCTGTTCGGAAACCCGGAACGACTTCGCCAAACCACCGATCGAGACGAATCCCCGGCGTCGCAGCACCGAAAGGATGCCCTCGTGACGAGTGATCACTCCTGGTTTCGTCGTCGCATCAGCAGGCATGGGAGACATCGCTTTGTCGGCTGGAACTCGATCCACGATGTAAGATACCTTACATGGACCGGAAGATATCGCCAATCATCGGAGACCAAGACCGGGCCAAGCCGGCCTCCGGGCTCGACAGAGCCTGACGAGGGGCGTCGAGCGACGGTGAGAGGATTTCAACAATCGGCGGCGATGTTCCCCGACAGTACCGTTTCTCGGATGGTTCTCCCGAATATCACATTGCCGTGCTAGATTTTCGACTCTGATGTGATGTTCATGACATCAGCGGCCGGCAACTCACACGGAGATTTTCCAAATGAAGTTCAAGACCCTTGTCACCGTCATCGGTGCGACCATTGTCCTCTCCTCCGCCGGGCTCGTCCGGGCGGCCACCGAAGTCCAGTGGTGGCACGCGATGGGCGGCAAGCTGGGCGAGAAGGTGGTCGAGATCGCCGATGGCTTCAACGCATCCCAGTCCGACTACAAGTTGATGCCCGTCTACAAGGGCAACTACACCGAGACCATGACCGCCGCCATCGCCGCGTTCCGCGCGCGGCAGCAGCCGCACATCGTCCAGGTCTTCGAGGTCGGCACCGCCAGCATGATGGCCGCGCAGGGCGCCATCTATCCCGTCTACCAGTTGATGGCGGATGCGGGCGAGGCGTTCGACCCGGCCGACTATCTGGCCTCGGTCACCGGGTACTACACCGACACCGACGGCAACATGCTGTCGATGCCGTTCAACAGCTCCACCCCGGTGCTCTATTACAACCGGACCGCGTTCGAGAAGGCCGGCATCACCGACGCGCCGAAGACGTGGCCGGAGGTCGAGGCGGCCGCGATGAAGGCGCAGACTGCGGGCTACCCCTGCGGGTTCACCACCGGATGGCAGTCCTGGGTCCAGATCGAGAACTTCTCGGCCTGGCACGACCAGCCGATCGGCACGATGGCCAACGGCTTCGCGGGCTTGGGCACGGAGTTCGTCATCAACAGCCCGGTGCATGTGAAGCACATCGGGCAGCTCGCCGAGTGGCAGAAATCCAAGGTCTTCGACTACGGCGGCCGGCGTTCCGAGAGTGCGCCGAAGTTCTACGGCCAGGAGTGCGTGATGTACATGAACTCCTCCGCCGCCTACGCCGGAGTGAAGGCCAACGCCAAGGACTTCGAGTTCGGGGTCTCCACCCTGCCCTACTGGCCGGATGTCGATTCCGCCCCGCAGAACACCATCATCGGCGGCGCGACCCTGTGGGTGCTCCAGGGGCATGATGCCGAGGAGTACAAGGGCGTCGCGAAGTTCTTCAGCTACCTGTCCTCGGCCGAGGTGCAGGCGGACTGGCACCAGTTCACGGGTTATCTGCCGATCACTACCGCCGCCTACGAGCTCACGAAGTCGCAGGGCTTCTACGACGCGAACCCGGGCACGGACGTGGCGATCATGCAGATGACCGGGAAGGCGCCCACGGCGAACTCCAAGGGCCTTCGCTTCGGCAGCTTCGTCCAGATTCGCGACATCATCAATGAGGAGCTCGAATCGATCTGGGCCGGCGACAAGTCGGCACAGGAAGGGCTCGACGCCGCCGTCGCGCGCGGCAACGGACTGCTGCGCAAGTTCGAGGCGGCGAACTGAGGCACGTTCGGCGTGCGTCGAATCGCCCGGATGACCCGGCGGCCCCGAAGCGACGGCATCGGGGCCGCCGAACCGGTCGCCGTGCGCCCTCGCGCATGCTTGATGACCGCATGCAGCCCGGCGCTGCCCGAGAGGCACTGGACTCCATCACTCCCGCCCCTTGCGGGAGTGATGGTGGGGCCGCAACCCTGGCCATGTCGATTGCGTCATTCCCGCTCCGCGGGAATGACGATGGGAACGTCGCAAACTTCACCCGCGCGCAGGCGGGGGCCCGTGCGGCCCTGACCTGGCCCGAACGCCGCCGTACCCCACCGATCCGAACGCCGCGATCCATTGGAAAAGCGCGTCACATTTTCCCGGCGAAGTCTGGCCCTTGCGCTGGTCGCCCCGCAGATCGTCATCACCCTCGTCTTCTTCATCTGGCCCGCGAGCCAGGCTCTCTACCAGTCGGTGCTGCTAGAAGACGCCTTCGGGCTCAGCCGCAAGTTCGTCTGGTTCGACAACTTCACCGGCCTGTTCTCGGACTCCATCTATCTCGCGAGCTTCGGCCGCACCATCGTGTTCTCCGTTGCGACCACGTCGCTTTCGCTCGGTGCGGCGCTCCTGCTCGCGGCGATGGCCGACCGCATCATCAAGGGGGCGACGACCTACCGAACGCTGGTCATCTGGCCCTACGCGATCGCCCCGGCGGTGGCCGGCGTGCTGTGGTTCTTCATGTTCAACCCGTCCATCGGCATCCTCGCCTACGTACTGAAGGCGCTCGGCTACGACTGGAACCACTATCTGAATGGCTCCGATGCGATGATCCTCATCATCCTCGCTGCTGCCTGGAAGCAGGTCAGCTACAACTTCCTGTTCTTCCTCGCCGGCCTCCAGGCGATACCGCGCTCGCTCATCGAAGCCGCGGCCATCGACGGCGCCGGCCCGTTCAAGCGATTTCGGACCATCGTGTTTCCGCTGCTGTCTCCGACCACCTTCTTCCTGCTGGTGGTCAACATCGTGTATGCGTTCTTCGACACCTTCGGCATCGTGCACGCCACCACCAGCGGCGGCCCCGCCCAGGCCACCACCATCCTCGTCTACAAGGTGTTCAGCGACGGGTTCATCGGGCTGGATCTGGGGGGCTCCGCCGCGCAGTCGGTGGTGCTCATGGCCATCGTCATCGGGCTCACCGTGGTCCAGTTCCGCTACATCGAGCGGAAAGTGGCGTACTGAGGAGCGGCGACGCGAATGGTCGAGAACCGTCCCTGGCTCACCGCGCTGTCGCACATCGTGCTCTCCATCGGTGTGCTGGTGACCGCCCTGCCCATCTGGATCACGTTCGTCGCCTCCACGCATCCGGTGGAGGTGCTGATGTCGGGCCGAACCCCGCTGTGGCCCGGCGATCATTTCCTCGAGAACTACACCACCATACTTGGCTCCGGCATGGAGGCGGCGGGCAGCGTGCCGGTCGGCATGATGATGTGGAACTCGCTGATCATGGCGCTGATGATCGCGGTGGGGAAGATCGCGATCTCCATCAGCTTCGCGTACTCCTCGGCTTCTTTTTCGGTCATTGGCGCTACCTCTTGGCCGGGTGTGGTTGTTCAGATCGGTATTCGTCGAGAAATCGGCCCCACGAACGACTCCCCTTGCGCTGGTTGCAGTTGCCGCACAACGCCATTCGATTGAGCGTATCATCATCACCACCGCGTGAGCGGGGGACTCGGTGGTCTAAATGCATGTCAACTGCGCGGAGTCCATCGGAGTCACAGTACGGGTTCGCACACTTTCGCCCTTGCTGCGCCCACAGTGATTGACGCAGCTTGGCGTCCGCAACACGCTCAACGTCCGTCCGACGCAGTGACTTCCTGATCGTCACCCTTTCTTCCGGGTCTACTAGTGTCTTGTGCCATAAATGGATTCAATTAATGATCGATTTTCCGGACTTCGGCCAGCCGCTGCCTGGCGCGGCTGATCTTCGCGAGGATGTCCTCGCCCTTTGCGGTCCAGCGGTAGGGCCGTGGGTTCTCGTTGTGCGCCGCCAAGTGGCGCACGATTTCGCGCCGCAACTCGGCGACGCTGGTGAAGCTGGCGTCGCGGATGACGGCGGTCAGGTCGGCGAAGAAGCGTTCGACCAGATTGAGCCAAGACCCCGAAGTTGGCGTGAAGTGCATTTCGAACCGCGGGTGGCGGGCGAGCCATTCCTTGACCTTGCCGTGCTTGTGCGTGGCGTAGTTGTCGGCAATGACGTGGATCGTCAGCGCGTTTGGGGTCTGCCGGTCGATCTGCTTGAGGAAGCGCAGCCACTCGACGTGCGTATGCCTGGCCTCCAGGCGCTGGATGAGCTTGCCGTCCAGATAGTTCATCGCCGCGAACAGCGTGATGGTGCCGTGTCGGATGTAGTCGTGGGTTTCGGTGCGGATGTGGCCGGTGCCAAGCGGCAGTGCGGGCTGCGTGCGCTCCAGTGCCTGGATTTGGGTCTTCTCGTCGCAGCAAAGCACGATGGACCTCTGTGGCGGGTCGAGGTAAAGCCCCACGACATCCCAGAACTTGGTGTGGAACTGCGGGTCGTTCGACAGCTTGAACGTGCGCTTGCGGTGCGGTTTCAGGCCGTGCCCTCGCCAGATGCGCCCCACGCTCGAAGCCGAGATGCCGACCTCGGCTGCCGTGGTGCGTGTGCTGCGTCGGCGCATGCCCGGCGCGTCCTGGCCGGCTTTGGCGAGCACCTCCTCGACTACCGCCGGCGAAATGGACGCCTTGGCGCCTCGCCCCGGACGGTCCGTCAGGCCCTCCAGCCCCAGCCGCTCGAAGCGCTGCGACCACTTGTTGACCGACGTCGTCGACAACCCCACCGCCTGCGCCACATCCGCCTGCCTCATCCCCTGGGCGCGCAGCAGCACGATGCGCGCTCGCACGATGTCGCGCGCCGCGGCTGTCGGCGCGCGAACGCGGCGGTTGAGCTCCGCTTCCTCCTGCGACGTCAATTCCAAAACCGAAATCGGTCGTGCCATCGCACTCGCCCTCAAGTGAGCAGTCACGACCATGGCACGAAACAGCAGTTGATTCAACCAAATTATGGCGCATGACACTAGGGCGGCTTCGTTGAACAGCCGTTTCTCGGTCTCAGTTTCGGCAACCGGATCAATGTCGATCCCCGCCCATTGGCGCCGGGGCTCCAGAGATTCCGCCGCTGCCAATGTCGTCGCACAGCCGCAGAACGGGTCCAACACCATGTCGTCGCCATCTGTCGCGCACTCAATGATGCGTCGGTAGAGGCTCACGGGTTTGCGCGTTGTCCATTCCGTTTCACTGCTTTCCGGCTGCATTACGTCCAGCCACACATCGTCTCGCGGCCTGCCTGCCTGTTCATCAAGAAACCGCTTGTAGTCAGGAACGTTCCCTTCCATCGTCTGAATGATTCGGCCTGCAGCATACTCCGCCTCCATGCGTTCGCGGGTCCATCGCCAAACGCGCGTTACGCCAAGAAATTCATAGGTCAGATTCGGGCGGTCGTCATTCGGGTTCTGGAGATCGCTGCGCCTGTATCGGCGGTCACCATCAAAGTACCGATACTGCTTGAGTGTCTTCTGATCCTCTAGCGAAAGGCTCGCGATTTCGGCCTTTGTATATTTCTTCTGGAGTTTATTAAGGTCGTAAGGCTCATAAGATGGATTCCATTTCCAGCTTGACCCCTTTCCGTAAGCGAAAATGGTCCCGTGGTTGCGGGAAGTCGGCGCCTCGCCAAGCCTTTCGCCGGGTGACACTTCCACGAGATTGCGTTGATCTGCTTGTTTCGCCCGAACACCGCATCAAGCAAAAGTCGAAGATACGAATCTGCCTCCCAGTTGCACTGCATGAACAGCACGCCAGTCGGCTTGAGGATGCGGCGCATTTCGACGATGCGGGGAGCCATATAAGCCAAATACGCCGCAATTGAGTTCTTGGTGCGTCCGGTGTCGATCTTCCCGGTACGAGGATTGATGCTTCCGCCCTCAATGACGGCAGCCGCTTCAATGACTTCCTTGATCGCGGGGTGGTCAGTCGCCAACAGATCCTGCCACTCCCCGGTGACATCATCCCACCGCCAACGGTCATCAAATCTCTGTTGAGCCTTCTTCGATCCAAGCGGCGCGTTGAAAATGCGCTTGGCGTTGAATGGCGGGTCTGTGGCGATACAATCGACCGATTCTGAGTTCATGCCGCGCATGATATGAACGTTGTCCGCAACGAACAATGTGCGGTTCTTCCAGTTGGGGGTCACGCGGACTGCGCCCCACTCGACAACCCGTTTGGCGCAATCAGCTCACGGTAACGAAGCCGCTTGCCCTGCATCCTGTCGGCCACCGCGCCAATCATGTCGATGGTGTCCGACTCGCGCAGATTGTGGCGTCCGGCGAATTCCTGCACGTAGCGATCGAGGTGCTTCGGGGAGAGCTTGTGGAACGTGCCCATGTGCGCCCGCTTCAACATGCTCCAGAACGACTCAATGCCGTTCGTGTGAATCTGTCCGCGCACGTACTCTTTTACGGAGTGCTTCACTGCGCCGTGGTCAAATGGCATCCCCTCGTAGGCCGCCGCGTCGTCGGTGTAGACGGTCGCTGACGGGTCGGTGTGCTTGGCGATGAACCCCTGAAGAGTCGGCTTGTCGGTGTCCCTGACCACGCGAGCGCGGACCTTGTTTGATGCCCGATCCTTCGCCCCGACCACCGCCGTCTTGCCCACGGCGCCGCGGCCGGTGTCCGCCAGGGCCTTGCGCTTGGCGTTGCTCATGTTCTTGCGCTTCCCGCCCATGTACGTCTCGTCCACCTCGACCGGGCCGTCGAACACGCCCCTGTCTTCGGACAACGCTACCCGGAGCCGGTGCGCGAGGAACCAGGCCGACCGCTGATTGATGCTCAGATCCCGGTGGAGCTTCATGCTCGACACCGATTTCAGGTTCGTGGACATGAGGTACGTGGCGATCATCCACGTCTGCATCCCCAGCTTCGATCCCTCCATGACGGTCCCGGTCTTCGGGCTGAACCGCTTGGCGCATTCCTTCTCCCGGCAGCGATACGGCATCGTCTTGTGCTTCGCGCCGGTCTGGACGTTCACAGAGCCGCAATGCGGGCAGATAACGCCATTTGGCCATCGGCGCTCGACGAAGTAGGCTTCCGCCGCCGCGTCATTGGGGAACTTGCGGAATAGCTCGACGAGCGATATTCCGTCGCGGTGAGATTTGCCAGGGCCGGTGCGTGACATGTCCATATCCTCATGACTTGCAAGGCAGGATATAGGAGAATGCCGAAAGTTTCAATCCCCAACTATTGAGGAATTTGCAGATGTCGCTTGCGAATCTTGGGATGATCGCACATAATTGCTTGGAAGGTTCGCGGGACCGGGTAGCGGCCCGGTCCCGCGAAAGGTCCCGGCCCCTACGACCGGGGACTACAACCCCCTCGCGGAAGGAGGAGATGGCAATGTCCCAATACAGAAGAGCTTGACGTAACACAACAGCGCCAGTCCGTCGCGATGCCTGCATTTTCGGCGGGCTGGCGCCTCATACGCGCGGAGTATACCACGTGACCATTAGGGAGAAACGGGAGATTCTCATGGAGTCAGTGCACGATCTTGACGTTGATCTAGCCGCTCTCGAAAAGAACATCTTGGAGCAAGAGCGGAAGATTGACGATCTAGTCCGAAGGCACAACGCTGTCCTAGCCAAGGCACGCGAGCTAAATCACGCTCTTGGATTAGGGCAGATCGACAGGCCAGAAGCATCCCCCACTTCTGTCATTCTTGACGCCGCTGAAGCAATCCTGCGGGAAGCTGGAAGCGGGGGACTGTCTTCAAGCCGGATTTGGGAGAGGCTCGAATCGCAAGGCATCTACGTAGCGGGGAAGAACCCCGCATCGAACCTTTCCGCCAAGCTCTCCCAGGCGAAAGGGCGTTTCGTCTCCGGCGGGCCGAATCTCGGTTGGCGGTTAGCGTCGGCCAGCGCCAAGCCGTCGCCTACACTCAACTCTCACGAGCCGTCGTTCGACGGCGCGGCCGCCTCGCTGTCTACTTCCGCTTCCCGCTGCGCATGACATGCTTCTGGCTCATCTTCATCACCCTCATGCTGCCGGTCGAGGTGCGCATCCTGCCGACCTTCGCGGTGGTGGCGGATCTGGGGATGCTGAACAGCTACTGGGGCCTCTCCGTGCCGCTCATCGCGAGCGCAACCGCGACCTTCCTGTTCCGCCAGTTCTTCCTCACGGTGCCGGAGGAGCTGGCCGAGGCGGCGCGCATCGACGGGGCGGGGCCGCTCAAGTTCTTCCGCGACATCCTGCTGCCGCTGTCGAGGACCAACATCGCGGCGCTGTTCGTGATCCTCTTCATCTACGGCTGGAACCAGTACCTGTGGCCGCTGCTGGTGACCACCGACGAGGGCTACTACACCATCGTCATGGGGATCCAGCGCATGCTCACCGTGCCGGACTCGGAGCCGGTATGGCACCAGGTCATGGCGACATCGATGCTCGCGATGCTGCCGCCGGTGCTGGTGGTGATCTTCATGCAGCGCCTGTTCGTGAAGGGGCTGATCGAGCAGGAGAAGTAGCGGGCAGCGCGAGCATGGGCAGGGGAACGAATCGAAGATACCGGGTGGGTCGGGGTGGTCCGGGCGGCCGCGAGAGCCGGGTGCGGCGCGGAGGCGCACCCCCCCCAGGGCGCCGGCCGGGTCACCGGCACCAAACGGGCCGGAGGATCTGACGGCATGGCCGGACTGCAATTCACGGGGGTGCGCAAGATCTACCCCAACGGGTTCAGGGCGATCCACGGGGTGGACACCACCGTCTCCGACGGCGAGTTCATCGTGATCGTCGGCCCTTCCGGCTGCGGCAAATCGACCCTCCTGCGCATGGTGGCCGGCCTGGAGACGGTCACCGAGGGGGAGATTCGCATCGGGGACCGGCGGGTCAACGAGCTGGAGCCGGCTGACCGGAACATCGCCATGGTGTTCCAGAACTACGCCCTCTACCCCCACATGAGCGTGTTCGACAACATGGCCTACGGGCTGCGCAACCGTCGCACCCCGAAGCAAGAGATCGAGCGCCGGGTCGCGGAGGCGTCGCGGATCCTCCAGCTCGACGGCATGCTCGACCGGCGGCCCAGCCAGCTCTCCGGCGGCCAGCGCCAGCGCGTGGCGATGGGCCGCGCCATCGTGCGCGAGCCCGAGGTCTTCCTCTTCGACGAGCCGCTTTCGAACCTCGATGCCAAACTGCGGGTGCAGATGCGGCTCGAAATCAAGCGCCTGCAGCGCGACCTCGGCACCACCAGCCTCTACGTGACCCACGATCAAGTCGAAGCGATGACCCTAGCCGATCGGCTCATTGTGATGAACGCGGGGGTGGTGGAGCAGATCGGCACCCCGCTCGACATCTACACCGAGCCCGCCACCGCGTTCGTGGCCGGGTTCATCGGCTCGCCGGCGATGAACTTCCTGCCGGGCACGGTCACCGCGGACGGGCAGGGTGTGAACCTCGACGGTTCGAGTCAGACCCTGTCGGTTCCGCCGCCAACCTCCGCTTCCCGGCACCCGGTCACGGTGGGGATCCGGCCGGAGCACCTGGAACCGACCTCCCCCGATGCCGCATCCCTGGCGTTGACCGTCGATCTCGTGGAGGCGCTCGGCGCCGACAGCCTGGTGCACGGACAGCTTGCGGGCGCGCCGCAAGGCGCGGCGGTGACGGTCCGTGTCGACGGCGCTCGGCCGGTCGCGGCCGGAGAGGCGCTCTCCCTGGCGGTGGCGCCGGAGCATGTCCACTTCTTCGATGCGGACGACGGGCGCCGGCTTGTCTGAGTCATCCTTGAATGTCGATTACAGGACAGATCAGGGCGGTCCGCCGGATATGTGGCGACGCCGGCTTCGGGGGCGTATCCCGCCCTCGAACGAGGGCGGGATACGCTCGATCCCGGGGATGTCTCCGGACCGGAAACGAGGAACCTCCCGAGTCGAGCGCACCCCCACGAACGCACTCGTGCCACGATTCCTGCGGTGCGCTGCGCTCATCGCGCTGCTGTGCGGGCTCGGCGTCATGAGCGCCCGCGCGATCGAGGTCCAGGGGCATCGCGGGGCCCGCGGACTGCTGCCCGAGAACACGATCCCCGCGTTCGGGCGCGCCATCGCGCTCGGCGTCGACGTACTGGAACTCGACCTCGGTGTGACCCGAGACGGCGTGCCCGTCGTGTACCACGATCGCGCCCTCGATCCGGACCGCACCCGGGACGCGACCGGGGCCTGGCTCACGCCACCGGGACCGTTCCTCGACGCGCTGGACCTCGCGGATCTGGCGGAATTCGATGTCGGGCGCGTCGCGCCGGGAAGCCCCGTCGCGGCGCGGTTTCCCGATCAGGAGCCGCGAGACGGCACCCGCATCCCGACCCTGACCGAAGTGCTGGCCTTGGGGCGGCGGCCTGATGCCGGCGCAGTCCGCTTCAACATCGAATCCAAGGTGAGCCCGCTCGCGCCGCATGAGACGGCGGGGCCGGCGGAGTTCGCCCGCGCGGTGGTCGAGGTGCTGCGCACGGAAGGAATGATGGACCGGGCCAACCTCCAGTCGTTCGACTGGCGGGTCCTCCACGAGGCGCGCGCGCTGGCGCCCGAACTCTCGACCGTCTGCCTCACCGCCGAGCGGCCTTGGCACGACAACCTCCTCCGAGGCCGGCCCGGCCCTTCACCCTGGACGGCGGGGCTCGACATCGACGCGTTCGACGGCTCGGTGCCGCGCATGGTGATCGCCGCCGGGTGCGCGGTGTGGTCGCCGTACTACCGTGATCTCACGGAAGAGGCGCTGGCGGAGGCGCATGCGCTCGGCCTGCGGGTAGTGGTCTGGACGGTCAACGAGACCGCCGACATGTCCGCCCTGGCCCGACTCGGGGTCGACGGGATCATCACCGACTACCCGGACCGAGCGCTCAAGATCCTGGCGCCGTGGCGATCGCGCGAGTGACGCAGGGCGCGAGCTCAGCCGAATCGGCGAACCCCCCCCCCCCCCCCCCCCCCCCCCCCCGCACGCGTGCTCGCCAAGGCCCGGTACGATCCGGACAACCTCCGGCCCCGGGGTCAGGGACACTGAACGAGAGCAATTTTCCGCCTCATCGACGCCAATCCCCTTTCACACAGGAGGTACAGGCGCGTTGAACGGGAAAATCATTTTGGCCAGGATCCTGACTCACCGACCCGACCGGCTCGTGGCGAGGACCGGTCCCGGGGACATCTGTTCACATCATCACGGAGAGCCGCACCCATGGATCGAGAACGTTACGAGATCGGACTGAAAGTACGCTCGGAGGTGCTCGGAGACGAGTACGTCAGCCGGGCGATGCAGAGCGCCACCGACTTCAACCGAGAGTTCCAGAACCTCGTCACCGAGTACTGCTGGGGCGAGATCTGGGGCAGCCCCCACCTCGACCGCAAGCAGCGCAGCATCCTGAACCTCGGCATGCTGGCCGCGCTCGGCCGCAGCCACGAGTTCGAACTGCACTTCCGCGGCGCGATCCGCAACGGGGTCACACCCGACGAGCTGAAAGACGTGCTGCACCAGATCGCGATCTACTGCGGAATCCCGGCCGGAGTGGAGAGCTTCCGAATCGCGCGGCGAGTCCTCGACGAGATGGACGGCAACGACTGAGCCAGACCCGGCCCGGCGCCGGGCCGAGGTTCGTCCATCTCTCGGAGCGGCTCGTTGAGACCCTGACCAAAATTGATATTCCAGCTCATCGACTCCAACCCCCTTCAAGACAGCAGGGGCAGGCACGTTGAACGGAAAAATCATTCTGGTCGGAGTCCCTGGCGGCGTGCAGCCCTTCAGGCGAACCGTCCCCTGTACTACTCACCGCCTTCCGCACCGAATCGGGTGCGGATGTAAGCCTTGGTGTCCTCCGCCGAGAGCTTCACGGTCCCGGGTCCGCTGCGCACGAAGAAATCGCCCTGCTCCGCAGTTTCGACCCCCTTCCACGCGAGGAACACCGGCTCCGGACTCCGCTGGCAGCTCACCCCACAGACACCCTTCCCTTCGACTACCTGCATCCTGGGGTCGATGCACGTTCCGGCGCGAGCGCCCAGGCCGTTTCGCACTATCTGCGAGAGATGGAGCATGAACCTGTCATCGCTGTCGAACCCGTCGCGCTCGATGCCGACGATGGAGCCGTAGTCGGCCACCCCGATCAACAGATCGCCGCCCTCGGTGTTCAGGAACGCGGCGATGGTCTTCAGCGCGGCATGGGTCACACGCTTGTCGTCTCTGCGGTTCTCCTTCAGGTTCCAGCGCAGCGTGGACTTGAACTCCAGGGTCTTCGACTCTCCCTGCTTGATCAGCTCTTCCGCGCTGCGGTGGCCACGAAGGTACTGGTCGAAGAGCAGATCCCTGATGACATCACCGAAGGACCGGTCGTCCGTGATACGTTTGTAGAGGTCGAAGTTGGAGTCGACGATTTCCTGGATGACCTGCTCGACCCTGTGGTCGAAGGTCAGCCGCACGTTCTCCCGGGTGTTCACGCGGGCTGCCGCGTCGAGCGCGGCGTCCCCGTCGAGCCGGTCCATCATCCGGCCGAGGGTGACGCGGTGCTCCGGCCCGAGATCCAGACCGAAACGTTCGTTCAGCTCGGCGATGATCCGCGAGAGCGTCTCGACCTCGTCCGGTGGCCGGCCGTACGCTTCCTTCGTGCCCATCGGGTCCAGCACGCCCGCCTTGCGATCGAGTGCGACTCGCCCCCGGCTCGTCTCCCGAATCCGATACGACTCCATGTCGATGTTCCGCTGAACCTCGACCGGTAGCTCCTGCCGATCGGGAGGCAGCCGTCGGCGCAAGTGCCGGGCGAACACGTAGAATTTCTCCAGGTCAGGATCGGCGAAGGTCAGCACCTGAGCGAGGAAGGCATAGAGCCGCACGTAGTCGGTGAGCTGACCGCGGAAGCCCTGCCGCTCGTCCTCGGGAAGCTCGGCGAAGCGCTGGACCACGGGAGCAAGCACGGCGTAGAGGCGGTCCTGCCTGGCTTTGGGGTCGAAGTACGCCCCGGCGAAGCCTTCCACGTCGGACTGCGCGTAGACCGGAAACGCCTCCAGTCGCGACTGGATCTCGTAGAGCAGGTTCGGGTCCGTCGCCTCCGACAGCAGGATCGTCTCGTAGTAGGGCTCGAAGGCCGCCTTGATGTCGTCCGCCTCGTTGGCGAAGTCGAGCACCATCGTGTCCTGCTTCTCCGGGTGGGTGCGATTGAGTCGCGAGAGCGTCTGCACGGCGTTCACGCCGCCGAGCCTCTTGTCCACATACATCGTGTGCAGCAGCGGCTGGTTGAATCCGGTCCGGAATTTGTTGGCGACGATCAGGAACCGGTATTCCGACCCTTTGAAGGTCCTGGCCGTCTGCGTCTCCGGGATTCCGTTCATGCCGGCCTCGGTATACGGCTTCCCACCGTCGTCGACGGTCCCGGAGAACGCGACCAGCGCCTTGAACGGATCACCCCGTTCAGCGAGGCAGGCATCCACCGCCCGCTTGTAGCGCACTGCGTGCAGGCGCGAGCGGGTGACGATCATCGCCTTCGCCCGGCCACCGATCCGGCTCCGTACCTTTGCAGTGAAGTGCTCGACCATGACATGGAATAGCAAAGATTCCATTTCTAATAGCATCGCCAGTGAGGCCAAACCGAGTAATGCCATTAGCGGCGATGTGGTACTGGTCACGCGGGCCAATCGCTGCAATACAATACGCCAGGAAAAAACCATCAATCTTCTCTTGAGGCCTTGTGTGCGCAAGATGGTAGCCGCAGAGAACACCGGGCAAATCCTCCATTACAACTGCTGGTACCGCAATGTCCGTCCATGTCTCCGAATCTTTGGTGATCAGGACATCACCCATTCGGAGAGAAAAACGACGTATCTGGTTTGGTGTTGCAGTAGCAGGCATGAATTCAATTTCACGTTCTATCCTATGGTTGTAATATACGTCTACATAGTTGCACAACTGCACGGCACCTTCGCCATCGATGGTCTTCTTATCGACGTTGCTAAGCTGTACGGTCGCGATCTCCTTCAAGCGCTTCACACTCCAATGCATAGGAATCTGATCCAACCACTCGACTCCGGAATCCCTATAGGCGAGATACGACCGGTAGCGTTCCGCAGTGACAGCGGAACCCTTGCTGTTCTCCGCGATATCGGGAAGCAACTTCTCCATCTACGTCGCACCTCTTGATTACAGATCGTTCTCCAATCTCAACCACATTCCACAAAGCCATCGCTCACCCGCTGGCCAGCACCGAACGATGCCGTGTCCTCGCGCCACCAAATTCCGCACCCTCCAGGAAACGCCACAAGGCCGCCAACAACGGTGCCAAAATCCAACAGGAGCAACGCACGGAGTAGTGCTCTTGTCGGTGCCAGGCAAATCGGCGGACATCGTCGCTCTTGCCATCCTGCCATCACGACTTCCGCCTTCCGATCTCGCTCAACGACACCATGGGCCACCGGCGAGCCACTTCCCGGTGAATGCCAACCGGTGTGCCATCGCCTCCCACGGTTCTCCGAAGAACGATCGGAGGCATTCTCCCACGACAGCAAAATCCTGTGGCGCTCCGGGCAGATCGTTTCGGTCGCAGTAGATCTTCCATCGCTCGACACGGACCACATCGGTGTAGAACCGCGGCGTCAGCGCAGCCGGCGGTTCCTCGGGGAGTGGAGTGCGACGGCGCTCGAAGGTTGCACTGATCGCGTACACGAGACATTCACCGTCGAATTCGAAGTGCTGCGCAAGCGCATGGAGGTCGTAGAAGTCCTTGATACGAGAGTTTCGCTCCCCGTAATTGACCATTGCGTGGAACTTCTCGGCCACGACCGCTTCACGTGGATACACTCGTATCCGGGGGCGCGGAGCGTCCAGCAACACCGGATAGTGCACGTCGATGGGTGGCGGCTGGATGGCGTTTCCGAATCCGATGTCGATCCGCATTCTGATCTGCGCGCCGTCGAGCGTAGCTCCAAAGCCTGCGCGGAGGCCATCGTACTCGTCCTGCCCGCGAATGGGCTCGATTGTCAACGTTTCGCTGTTGAAGACGATTCCGTCATCGACGACCGGCACGGCGCAGATCTCGCAGATGGCGGAGCGTATATCGTGAGGCAGAGAGCTTCCGTAGCCGGTGAAGTCGAGATCGCGCGTCGGGCGGTAGACCGCTCCGCCCCAGACGGCGAGAAGCATCGCGCCCTTGAGAACAAAACGCTCACGATAAGGGGATTCTCCAAGGCGGTGGAGGAATCGTTCCGCCCCGTATCGCTGCAACAGAAGCTGGAAGTCGTCGGCGGCCTTGCGACTACGCTGCAGCAACCTTGCCCGGACCGATGCGCCGACGTTTCGGAGTGGTCCGCGTGTCATTACGGACGCGCTTCGAGGTAGGTTCGAAGGACCGTACGCGCACGGCAGGCCTCGGCGGCACGCATGATTTGGTCCACAGTCGTAATACGCGAATGGAGGGCGTCGTCCAGCGCTTCGAGCGCGACGTCGAGACCGAACTTGTTGCGGTAACGGAAGCAGTCCACCACGGTGCGGGCAGGAGAGGTGACGCGAAACGGCACGCCGAGCGCCGTGCGACGGACGACCCCGTAGGTGAGCATCGGTCCCGAGAAGCGAACGATACGCAGCCGGGTCGGAGGATGTATTGGCTTGCGAGCCTTGCGGTCGAGCGCGATCCAGGTTCTGTGCGGCAACTGGGTGCCGATTTCGTGGTACTGGAGCGCAGTCAGCAGGCACACGACGGCTTTGGGGACAGCGGCGGCAACCATCGCGATCGTCTCGAACTCCGTGGCGGGAACCTCGATCAGCCGATAGAGTCCGTTGCCGAAGCTCTGCACCACTCCCCGGGAGACCAGTCTCTGGAGCCTCCGATGGGAAACCCCGAGCGGGGCGAGGTCACGCGGCTGGAAGAAGGCGCCGATACCCGCTGCCTTCAGGTCTGCCGCTTCCAGCGTACTGATCATGCCCGGATGATATTGAATGTCGGCACTTATGAGCAACTGCCGACATTTACTGTCATCCCGACTGCCCGATCGACATGTCCTTCAGCATCTCCAGGATGTCCTTCTCGATGGCCTGGATATCGGCCTCGATCGCCTCCAGCGGCCGGGGCGGGACGTGGCGGTAGAAGTAGCGGTTGAAGTTGATCTCGTAGCCGATATGACCGACCAGGCCGTCCTTGTGGTCGCGCCGGGTGGTATCGATCCAGGCATCGGGTACGTGCGGCGCGACCTCGCGCTCGAAGAAGGCACGGACGCTGGCCGGCACGCCCTCGTCATCGGCGGGGTCCTCACCTTCGGCAAGCGGGACGCGCTCGGTATCGCGCAGCTCGGGGTCGGGGTCGGGCCGGCCGCTCTTGTCCCTGCAGATCTCGGCCATCTCGTCGCGCTCGGAAAGGGTGGCAAGAATCGCGTTGAGCACCGGCGCGCGGAGCTTGACGTCGGCCTTCCTGGCCACTGCCGTCAGATCGGCAAGGAATGCCGCTCGGTCCTTGTACAACGTGTCGGGCAGTCCCTCCAGCATGTCCAGAATCGCTCGCTGACGAGTGCGACCCGCCGCTTCTTCCCGGGCGCCGGCTTCGCCCCGCTTCTTTAGATTTCGCCAGATTCTGAAAACCCTTCTGTTCGTGAA
Source organism: Gammaproteobacteria bacterium (assembly GCA_965221725.1). Classification (GTDB taxonomy): domain Bacteria; phylum Pseudomonadota; class Gammaproteobacteria; order HK1; family HK1; genus HK1. The sequence goes on along the minus strand of OZ244909.1, from coordinate 3,790,923 downwards.
GGCGGGCAATGCGATCCGCGCTCGCCTGGAAGTTCAGCCGCAGCGGCCGCTCGACGGTAATCTTGCGAAAGCCGAACCGGGTGGTCGGGAAGACATGGCTGACGACTCGTTCCTCCTCCTTGCCGTCTTTCGTGATCGTGCGCGTATCGCCGTCCCGGCACTCGGCGAGTAGCTTCAGCACGTCTCCCGCCTTCCCCAGCGGTATCTCGCGACGCTTGTCGCCGAGGCTCCGGCGCATCGGCGACCAGAACGCGGTCGCGTCGATAAGCTGTACCAGGCCCCTTCTTGCCGGCGCCTTGCGGTTGGTGAGGAGCCACACGTAGGTGGCGATACCGGTGTTGTAGAAGAGCTGCTCGGGGAGCGCGATCAGCGCCTCCAGCAGATCATTCTCCAGGATGAAGCGGCGGATTTCGCTCTCCCCGCTGCCCGCATCACCCGTGAACAGCGGCGAGCCGTTCATGATGATCGCGATGCGGGCGCCCCCTTGGTCCGACGCCTTGGCCCTCGCAAGCATATGCAGCAGGAACAGAGTCTGGCCGTCACTGATGCGCGGCAGCCCGGGACCGAAACGGCCCGTCGCGCCGCGTTCGTGCTCTTCGGTCACGACATCCTTGTCACGCTTCCAATCCTTCCCGTAGGGAGGATTCGCGATCAGGTAGTCGAACGACTGGGCGGCGTGGCGGTCATTGGAGAGCGTGCTGCCGAACGCCACGTTGTCCGCGTCGCGGCCCGTCGGATCCTTCATGAAGAAATCCGATTTCGAGAGCGCCCATGTCTCCGGATTCACCTCCTGGCCGAAAAGGTGGATGTCCGCCTGCGCGTTGATGGCGGGCCTGATCCGTTCGCCGTCCCGTTGCAACCCCTCGCTGATGTGCTCCTTGACGATCATCAGCATGCCGCCGGAGCCGCAACAGGGGTCATAGACGGTGCGTACCACCCCAGGACCGGAGATGCGCGCTTCATCGCCCGCCAGCATGAGGTCCACCATCAGGTGGACGACATCACGCGGCGTGAAGTGCTCCCCGGGGTTCTCATCCAGAGCCTCGTTGAACTTACTGCATCGCCTCCAATCCCCTACCGGGGGGCAACCGCGCGAAATGGAAAGGCTTCTCCGGCCAGCGTCCTTGCGCTACCGCCCGGCCGGCGGATCCAGCCGCACCCGGAACTCCGCCCTCAAGCGTGCGTCCACGTCCGGTGGAATGTGGGTCGGGTAGTGGCGGGCCAGGGTCTCGCGCACCCGCTCGGCCGCGCGCTCGACGATGTCGGTCGAGCCCTGCTCGCCCCACTCCTTGGGACTCGCGCGGTCGCCGACCTCCGGGTAGACGTATTCGCGCTGCATGAGCCCGAGCGTTTGCGGGTGGCCGAGAAAGTGGTTCGGACCCTCCATGCATACCTCGCGCATGGATTCGACGGACAGGCTCTCGTCGTCGATATCGACGCCCCGCACCGAACGGTTGACGGCGCCGAGCATGTCGTTGTCGATCACGAAGCTCTCCGGGCACGCCCCGAGCAGGCTGCCGAGCATACCGGCCGACTCGTAGACGAGGTTCGCGCCGGAGTGGCCGGCGAGCGCCGTGGTGTACCCCTTCTCGTAGCCGGCCTGGGCGTCGGGGAGCTTCGAATCCGCCATGCCGGCGGCGATGCCGGTCGGGAGATCGTAGAACCGGCCCATCTGCGCGCACGCGGCCATCAGCACCGCCTGCTCGCCGCTCCCCCCGCTCATCGCTCCGGTGCGCAGATCGGAGACGAACGGCCACGTCCCGAAGATCGCGGGGTGCCCGGGGGACAGGGAATTGACGTAGACGAGCCCGGCCAGCACCTCGGCCACCTCCTGCACCACCGCGCCGGCGAGCGCCGCGGGGCTGGTGGCACCCGCCTGACCCGCGGCCAGCAACAGGATGGGCATGCCGCCGCGCACCCCCGCTTCGAGGCAGCGACAGGCGTCCTCGGCGAAGCGCAGCGGCGGCACCACGAAGCAGCTCGACATGCTGACGAAGGGCCGCGCCCGCCAGCGCGCCTCGTCGCCCGCGATCCGGTGCAGCATCGCGATCGACTCGTCGACATGCTCGGGCTGCACCCAGCTCGAACCGACATGCTTGGACGTTCCGGCGACGGCGGCGTAACAGGTGTTGAGGTCGAGGTCGCGCGGGTCTTCCAGGTCGCGGCAGACGATGGGGCGCTGGAAGAAGTGGATGTGCTCCAGGGTGTCGACGAGGCGGGCGAGGTCGTAGAGATCCTGCAAGGTGGACTCCCGGTACTCGCGGGTGCGGGGGTCGACCATGTGCACCGCGGCGCCGGCGGTGCCGAAGTACACCTTGTTCCCGGAAAGCTCCAGGTCGTGCCGCGGGTCCTGACCGTGCAGCACGATGTCGCGGGCGGCGCTCGCCACCGTGTCCTCGACCAGCGCGCGCGGAAAGAGGAGCCGGCCTTCCGGGCTCAACCGCCCTCCGGCCGCGGTGACCGCCTCGATGCAGCTCGGAATGGCCTCGGACAGCCCGATCCGCTCCAGCACGTCGAGCACCGCAGTGTGGATCCGCCGCACCCCGCTCTCGTCGAGGGGCCGGTAGCGGCCACCGATCATGCCGGGGCGCACCGCCTTCTCTTCCTCGCGAAGCGGGGCGGCCCGCAGCTTGCGCCGCGCCGCCCGCCCCCCCATTCGCCGACCGCTGACCGCCGCCTCACTCATGGTGCCTCCCGCCGCCGCGCGGTGCAGAGAGCTTCGTTCAGATGCGTCACCCGCGTCATCTCGCAATGATCGAGGCAATCAGCTTGTAGACGGCACCGCCGAATGGCTCTCCAAGGCTCACGGTGAGAAAGCACTCGTCGATTTGATAGTCACCGTCCAGCCTCGCAAGGTATTGCCGCTCGTATACGGGATCGGTGACCCAGAGAGAGTACCGACTTCCCGCATGCCGGAAGCGTCCCTGGACCCTGCGCTTCGAGTTTCCGAAAGCTTCGTCGGGCCTGAACACCGACAACTGAAGCCCGCTGACATGAATGAACTTCAACGAATCTTCCACCGAATCTGCAAGCTCCAGCGGAATCTTGTCGTTAAGACCATGATACGTACCATGGCCATCAATCCACGGTGGCGATACCGGATCCGCAAGCAACGGCAAGTCGGACCACGACAATCTGCCCGCCTGCTCCCAGTAGTACTCGGGATCGAGCAACCAATTTTCAATCTGGAACGCGACCGGTCCCGGACTCGGCTTCAACACGGGAACGTCGATGATGTCCAGCACCCGCGGATCGCTGCCGTCCTCGTACTGGCGTTCGTACTCGGACACCTCCTGGTGCTCACGAGCGCCGACAAGCCGAATCCAACGCCCCGGACATCCATCAAGCCACTCCCGACCGGCGATGCAACGCCCATGCAGCTTGCGGAAATTCCCAAGACAGGCAATGCGCTTCACGCCCTGCATCGCGGATGTCGCCTCTTCACGCCTCGGTCACCGATCTCGCCGCCGGAATCACCAACCGCAGCTCGCTGTCGTCAATCAGGGTGTATTCGGGAAGGCGACCGGAATACCTCCTGCATTCTTCCATGATGATCAGCACTCCGTAACCGCGGCGATCCATCAGGCGCGAGCGTCCTGTATCCGATGGCGCACCGCACCGGGCCAGCAAGGACACGATGAGTTCGTTTCGGCTGGATTGCCGCAGGTGGAGGCTGTCGGTGGTCAGAGTATTCGCCAGCGCTCCGGGAACATGGAGCTCGATGCGATCGCCGAATACGTGCAGCCGGACGCGAGCGCCAGCCATGGAGTAGTCCCGGTGTGCAACCGCGTTCACCAGCGCCTCGAACACCGCGCGGTCGCTGAACTGAGGTCGTTCGTCCCGCGCGGTCGACTTGGACGCGCGTACCAGCATGTTTCGCCGCACGAAGTGCAACGCTTCCGCAACCTGTTCGTCGAGCGGCCCACCGATATCGCGCGCATCCGCCTGGTAGGCAACATCGGTTCGCTCCCCGGCGTAGCTGACCGCCTGCACGCAGGCGTGAGCCAGCCACTGCCGTGGTTCTCGGGTACAGAGCAGAACCCCGGCCAGCGTAAGGCGCGAAATACCGTCCGCGTCGTCTGCCACCACCCGAAGCTTTCGCGCGGCGCCCTCGGTAACACCCTGCTCGGCGTACTCTGCTCGAAGGAAACGACGCGTCAGCGCGTAGTCCAGATCACCGGGCGTCGTCCCCGACACCACCGTCTCGTCAAATCGGATGAGTCGACTCTGGCTGCGTTCCTGCAGCAGTCGTGCCAGAGCTTCCGGAGTCATTCTGCGCTTCGATCTACCGAGTCGGCGGTAGTATCCGCCGGGACTCTCGTGTACGAACAGACTGCGGGGAACTTCGATGCGAATGATCGGAACGATTCGCCCGCCCGCACCTTCCAGCTCCGCCTTGTAGATGTCGGCGTGCAGTGCGGGCCTGATGGAGTCATTGCAGATTTCACGGACCCAGCCTTCGACCGCGTCCAGACCGGCGAGCGGAATACCCTCGACTTCCCGAGTCCTGTCGTCCACTCCGAGGACGACAGTGCCCCCCAGCGTGTTCGCGAATGCCGCGAGTTCATCCGCGAAGTCGCGCCGGCTCGGGCCATCCACGCGGCTCCCGGCCAGCACTACACGCTTGAGCTCCAGAGCCGAATCTTCGCCGAGCCGGATGCGCCGAGCCAGTTCTCCGACGCCGTTCGCCACCGTTGTCCTCCATTGTTCGTCCCGCAGGTCGGTTGCCGCAATCCGACTGCAACCCCCGCGAAACGCCCGCCGCTCCCGCGAACATCGGACTCTCCCCCCGCTCACCGCGGAGTCGGGACCCGATGAGTCGATACATTGGGAAAATGCCGTCCACCCGTCAAGTGCAAGGGCGAGAATGCCCTTCGATTCTCCCGTGATCCCACCAGCACCGGGAGGCAGTTTTTTCTGAGGGCCGGCCGCGGCCGGGACCTGGCGAGAAATGCGAGTTGGGACTGCCCGGCGACCACGCGTACACTCGGCGTCGCATCACGCGCGCTGCCCATCGATTCACGCGAGACGCTCGACCATGACCTACCAGGCCGACCGGCGCTCTCTCCGCACTCCCGGCCTCACCAACGTTCCCGACCGGCTCCTGCACGCCATCGAGCATCCGACCTTCGACGAGTCACCCCGCAACGGGCGCAGACGTGACGGGATGCCACTGCCGCGACCTCTCCTGCCCTTCCCACCCTTACTGCCCTTCTCAGCCATCCCGGTCATCTCGGCCACCCCGACCATCCCAGCCATCCCCGCAATCCCGACCATTCCGGCTTTTCACCCGTGAGACACCGCTCGCATCTGCGTCCGGGAGACCCCGGGCTCGCCGCCCGCCTGCGGCGCGAGATCGAGGGCGAGGTGTGGTTCGACCCCGCGAGCCGGGGCCGTTACGCCACCGACGCTTCCATCTACCAGATCGAGCCGATCGGGGTGGTGGCGCCGCGCAGTGCGGAGGACATCGCGCGCACCATCGCGGTTTGCCGTGAAGCCGGCGCTCCGGTCCTGCCACGCGGCGCCGGCACGTCGCAGTGCGGGCAGACGGTGGGCGAGGCGGTGGTGGTCGACACGAGCAAGTACCTCGACCGGGTGGTCCGCTTCGACGAGGGCGCGCGGCGTGTCACGGTCGAACCGGGGATCGTGCTCGACGGGCTGAACGCCTGGCTCAGGCCCAGAGGGCTCTTCTTCCCCGTCGACGTCTCCCCCGCCAACCGCGCCACCATCGGGGGCATGGCGGGCAACAACTCCTGCGGCTCCCGCTCCATCCGCTACGGCAACATGGTGCACAACGTCCACGCCATCGACGCGATCCTCGCGGACGGGAGCGCGATCCGGTTCGGCGAGGTCACGGGGAACCTCGCGGGGCTCGCCGGCGACGGACCCTACTCCGACCTCGTTCGACGCATGCGCACGCTCGGCGCCCGGGAAGCCGACGAGATCGCGCGCCGCTTCCCCGCCCTGCTCCGGCGGGTCGGCGGCTACAACATCGACACCCTGGTGCCCGGGCGCGGCGTAGGCCCCCCTGTTGGCATCGGGGGGGCCTCGGCCGGTCTTCGCCATGCCGGCGGCAAGATTCGCGACGTGATCGGCGCCCGCGCCGACGACAGCATGACCCAGGGTGCAGCCCGCGGCACCGCCAGCGCCGGTGGTGGGGCAGGTGGGGGGCCAAGCATCATGACCGGCGGCGGTCACAACATGGCGCACCTGCTGGTCGGGTCCGAGGGCACGCTCGGGTTCTTCACCGCAGTCGAGCTGGATCTTCAGCCGATACCGGCCCACCGCGTGCTGGGCATCTGCCACTTCCCGGCCTTCCACGAAGCGATGTCCGCCACGCAGCACATCGTGGCCCTCGACCCGAGCGCGGTGGAGCTGGTCGACCGCACCCTCGTCGAACTCGCACGCGACATCGAGGCGTTCCGCCCCACTGTCGAGCGGTTCGTGCGCGGCGCGCCCGACGCGCTACTGCTGGTCGAGTTCGCGGGCGAGAACCACGCCGCCCTCCTGGCTCGGCTCGCGCAGCTCGTCACGCTGATGGCGGACCTCGGCTACCCCGGCGCGGTGGTCGAGGCGGTGGAGCCCGCGTTCCAGCGCGCGGTGTGGGACGTGCGCAAGGCGGGCCTCAACATCATGATGTCGATGAAGGGCGACGGAAAACCGGTCTCGTTCGTCGAGGACTGCGCGGTGCGGCTCGAGGACCTCGCCGAGTACACCCGACGCCTCGACGCCATCTTCGCCCGCCACGGCACCCGCGGCACCTGGTACGCGCACGCCTCCGTCGGCACCCTGCACGTGCGCCCGATCATCGATCTCAAGGCCGAGGACGGCGCCCGCCGCATGCGGGCCATCGCCGAGGAGTGCTTCGAGATGGTGCGCGAGTACCGCGGCTCCCACTCCGGCGAGCACGGCGACGGCATCGTGCGCAGCGAGTTCCACGAGGCGATGTTCGGCCCCCGGTTGGTGCGGGCATTCGAGGAGGTCAAGGACGCCTTCGACCCCGGCGGCCTGTTCAACCCCGGCACCATCGTCCGGCCCGAACGCATGGACGACCGCACCCTGTTCCGCTACCCGCCGGGCTACGCGCCGCTCGCGGTGGAGACCGGGCTCGACTGGTCGGAGTGGGGCGGCTTCGACCGCGCGGTCGAGATGTGCAACAACAACGGCACTTGCCGCAAGGCGAGCCCCGGCGTGATGTGCCCCTCGTACCGGGTGACGATGGACGAGCGCCACGTCACCCGCGGGCGCGCCAACACCCTGCGCCTCGCGCTGACCGGCCAGCTCGGCCCCGACGCCCTCGTCGCGGACGCGATGGCGGAGACCATGGCGCTTTGCGTCGGTTGCAAGGGCTGCCGGCGCGAGTGCCCCACCGGCGTCGACATGGCGCGGATGAAGATTGAATACCTGCACCAGCGCCGGAAGCGGCACGGGCTGTCGCTACGCGATCGCCTCGTCGCATCCCTGCCCCGCTACGCGCCCGCCGCGAGTCGGCTGGCGTGGCTGATGAACCTGCGCGACCGGCTTCCGGGGCTTCCGGCTGCGACCGAGCGCCTGCTGGGGCTCGGCGCGAAGCGCACCCTGCCGCGCTGGCGAAACGATCCGTTCCGGATCGAGGAGATTCCGGACCGCGGGAACGGTACGTCGCGGAGCGCAATGGACGGAAAACCCGGCGTCCGGGATCGAACGGACGCGGAATCCGGCGCCCGGCCGGCGGTGGAAGGCATGAAGGCGAAGGGCATGGATGCGCACCAGCCGGCGCCGGGGGCCGTCGGTCATGGCGCAGGTTGCTCGCCCGCCGCGCGGGAGGAAAGGCCCGAGGTGGTCCTGTTCGCCGACACCTTCACCACCTGGTTCGAGCCCGAGAACGCCCGCGCCGCAGTACGGGTGCTGGAGGCAGCGGGCTACCGGGTCCGGCCCGCCGCGCCGCCGTCCGGCGAACGCCGCCCGCTGTGCTGCGGCCGGACGTTCCTCGCCGCCGGTCTCCTCGACGAGGCCCGACGGGAGCTTGCCCGCACCCTCACCGCCCTCGCACCGTTCATCGAGCGGGGAGCTCCCGTCGTCGGCCTGGAGCCGTCGTGCCTGCTCACCTTCCGCGACGAAGCGCTCGCGCTCGGTTTCAAGCGGCACGTGGGGGACGCCCGGTTCATGTTGTTCGAGGAACTGCTCGCCGGCGCCGAATCGAACCTTGACCTCCGCCTGCGCCCCCTCCCCGCCCGGCGCGCCCTGCTGCACGGCCACTGCCACCAGAAGGCGTTCGGGGTCATGCCGGCGCTGGAGCGCACCCTGCGGCTCGTACCGGATCTCGAGGTCGAAACCATCGCATCAAGCTGCTGCGGCATGGCCGGCGCCTTCGGCTACGAGGCCGCCAACTTCGAAACATCGATGGCGATGGGCGAACTCGACCTCCTGCCAGCGGTACGGGCGGCGGATCGGGACACCATCATCGTCGCCGGCGGCACGAGCTGCCGGCATCAGATTGCCGACGGAACGGCCCGACCGGCGCAGCAAGTGGCGACCGTGCTCGACGCGGCGCTTGCATGACACCGCCCAAAATCGCGAAATGCTTGCTCATCTCCCGGATCGCTTCACAGCATCGAAAAATTCGACCTCAGCCACCCGATTCCGACAGCCAGTTATCTACCTGCAGCCCCGGCACGCGTCTGAACTCTCTCTCGTTGTTCGTGACGAGCGTAGCGTCAACGCTGCGCGCGTGAGCCGCAATCAGCAGATCGTTCGCCCCGATGATTCGTCCGCGCCGAGTGAGCGCCTGTCGAACCTCTCCGTAGTGAACGCCAGCGGTCGCATCGAACGGCAGAATGTCGAGATCGAGGCAGAATTCCGCGAGTTCCCGCTGATTGCTTTCGACACGAGCCGAGTGGACGGCACCGAAGCACAGCTCGGCATAAGTGATCGAAGAGACGCATATGGTATGTGCATTCATTTCGAACTTGCTTCGCAGAGCATCGTCACGTTCGTTGATCAGGTAGATGCACATATCCGTATCCAGCATGAACATCACCGGATCTCATCGCGCTCGTCGGTGGGCGGTTGGCAACGCGCTGGCAGCGATCCGCGAGTCTCGGAATCGAAATACGCGGACCAATCCTTGCCGCGCGGGCGCAACGTGAGACAACTCCCCTCCTTGATCACCTCGACTTCCGTGGCTTCGAAGCGACACGCAGCCGGTAAACGAACCGCCTGACTGCGTCCGCTCCAGAAAACCTTGGCGACACCACGGTAATCAGGAACTTTGGTCATGACCGTACCCTCTCAATGTGCTATCTCATGATATCTACCGGTACGAATTTCTCAAGAAGTGCCACGAACAGAGGTTCCACAGACGGGGAGCTGATTCCGTCAAATCTACGTACAGGTCGTGCGTAGTCCCTTCCAGCCCCGACTCATCCCCGCAGCCTCTCGTTCTCCGGGTCGTAGGGCGATTCCGGAATGACAGTCGCGCGGTGCATCGTGCCCAGGATGTCCATCTCCAGCGTGGTGCCGATCTCGGCAAGCTCCGGCTTCACCATCGCGAGCGCCAGCGACTTCTCCACCCGGAACCCGTAGTTCCCGCCCGTGGCCCGGCCGACCAGCGCGCCGTCCTTGAACAAGGGGTTGTTGCCGAGCGCATCCGCGTCCGTGGTGTCGTGCACCTCGAGGGTGACGAGCCGGTTGGAGAAGCCGCGCTCCATCCACCGGTGCAGGGCGTCGCGGCCGATGAAGTCGCCCTTGTTCAGGGGCACGAAGCGGCCGAGGTCCGACTCCAGCGCCGCGTACTCGATGGAGAGCTCGGTGCCCACCATGCGGTAGGACTTCTCGATCCGCATGGCGTCCATGGCGCGGATGCCGAACGGTGCAAGGCCGAGATCCGCCCCGGCTTTCATCAGCGCGTCGAAGATGTGGTTCTGGTACTCGATGGGGTGGTGCAGCTCCCACCCCAGCTCGCCCACGTAGTTCACCCGCAGCGCGAGACACGGCGCGAGGCCCACATCGATCCAGCGCCCGGTCAGCCACGGGAACGCGGCGCTGGAGAGGTCCGCGTCGGTCACCCGCGACAGCAGCGCCCGAGCCTTCGGGCCCGCGACCACCAGCACCCCGAGCTGGTTGGTGAGGTTCTCGAACCGCACCGAGCCGTCGCGCGGCATATGGCGGCGAATCCAGTCGTGATCCAGGCGCTGGAATGCGCCGGCCGACACCAGATAGAAGCTCTCCGCGCCCTCGCGCCACACCGTGAACTCCGAGAGCACCCCGCCCCGGGTGTTCAGCGCGTGCACGAGCCGCACCGGGCCGCTGCGGGCCGGGATGCGGTTCGCGACCAGCCGGTCGAGGAACGCCTCCGCCCCCGGCCCCGCCAGCCGGCACTTGGCGAACGCGCTCATGTCGAGCAGGCCGACGTTCCCCGCGACGTTGCGGCATTCGCGTCCCACGGGCTCGAACCAGCGCGAGCGCCGGAACGACCAGTCGTCCACCGGCGCCACCCCCGGCGGCGCAAACCAGTTCGCCCGCTCCCAGCCGAACTTCTGGCCGAACACCGCACCGAGCGCCTTCAGGCGGTCGTGGCACGGCGCGGTGCGCAGCGGCCGCGCGGCCGGGCGCTCCTCGTCCGGATAGTGGATGGTGAAGACGTTGGCATAGGCTTCCTCGTTCTTCTTCACAAGGTAAGCCCTGGTGGCGTAGTCGCCGAACCGCCGCGGGTCGACTCCCATCATGTCGATGGTCGGCTCGCCCTCTACGATCCACTCCGCGAGCTGAAAGCCGGCGCCGCCGGCGGCGGTGATCCCGAAGCTGTGCCCTTCGTTGAGCCAGAAGTTGTCGATGCCCCAGGCGGGACCGATGATCGGGCTCCCGTCCGGGGTGTAGCAGATGGCGCCGTTGAAGACCTGCTTCACCCCCACCTCGCCGAACGCGGGCACCCGGCGGATGGCGGCCTCGATGTGCGGCTCCAGCCGCTCCAGATCCTCCTGGAACAGCTCGTACTCGCAGTCCTCGGCGGGGCCGTTGACATAGCACGCGGGGGCACCGGTCTCGTAGGGGCCGAGGATCAGCCCGCCCCGCTCCTCGCGCAGGTACCAGGAGCCGTCGGACTCGCGCAACACCCCCATCTCCGGTAGCCCGGCGGCATGGCGGGCCTGAATCTCCGGGTGCGGTTCGGTCACGATGTACTGGTGCTGCACCGGGATGACCGGCACGTCGAGCCCCACCATCGCGCCGGTGCGCCGGGCGAAGTTGCCGGTGGCGCTGACCACGTGCTCGCAGGTGATGTCGCCGCGGTCGGTGTGCACGCACCACTCGCCCCCGGAGGTGCGCGAGATCGCGGTGACGGTGGTGTTGCGGTGAATCTCCGCCCCACGGTTGCGCGCGCCGGTCGCGAGCGCCTGGGTCAGATCCGCCGGCTGCACGTAACCGTCCCCGGGATGCCGGATCGCCCCGACCAGGCCGTCGATGTTGCACAGCGGCCAGATCTCCTTCACCTGCTCGGGGGTCAGGAAGTCCACATCCACCCCGATGGTGCGGGCCACTCCCGCGTACTGGTGGTACTCGTCCATCCGGTCGCGGTTCATGGCGAGCCGGATGTTGCCGACGAGCTTCAGGCCCACGGGCTGGCCGGTCTCCTCCTCCAGCGTGCGGTACAGTGCCACCGAGTACTTGTGGATCTGTCCCACCGAATAGCTCATGTTGAACAGGGGCAGCAGTCCCGCCGCATGCCAGGTGGAGCCGGAGGTCAGCTCCCGGCGCTCCACCAGCACCACGTCGGACCACCCCTTCTTCGCGAGGTGGTAGAGCGTGCCGACCCCGACCACCCCCCCACCGATCACCACGACGCGAGTGTGCGACTTCATGTGCGATCTCTCCCGCAGTTATGCGCCAGGGGTTGCGCAATTCGGCGTCGATTCTCGCGTATCTCCGCATGCTCGTGCGACCATGGTGGAATCGGGTTCCATGCATGACCACTGCACGCCCATGAGTTCCGAACCGATCGCCCCGGCCCGCGGGTTCGCCACGGCACCGCCCCGTCTCGTCGCCTTCGATCTCGACGGCACCCTCGTCGACTCGGTCCCGGACATCGCCTGGTGCATCGACCGGACGATGCCGCAGTTCGGCGTTCCGCCGCGCGGCGAGGCGCGCGTGCGCACATGGGTCGGCAACGGCGCGGAGCGGCTCGTCGAGCGGGCGCTGACGGGACGGACGGACGGCAGCGCGGACCCGGCGCTGGTCCGGGAGGCATGTGCGGTGTTCCTGGACCTCTACGCCAGGCACGGCCACGCCCGCAGCCGCGTCTACCCGGGAGCGCGGGAAGGGCTCGCGGCGTTGCGCGCGCACGGCGCGACCCTCGCCTGCATCACCAACAAACCCCACGCGCCGGCCGTCGGTCTGCTCGGACACCTCGCGCTGCTCGACGCCTTCGCGCTGGTGCTCGGAGGAGATTCGCTGGCGCACCGCAAGCCCCATCCGATGCCGCTGCTCCACGCCTGCTCCGAACTTGGCGCCGACACCGCACGCTCGGTGTTCGTCGGCGACTCGATCAACGACGTGCAGGCGGCCCGCGCGGCCGGAATGCGCGTCGCCTGCGTAAGCTACGGCTACAACCACGGGCGCGACATCGCGGAGGCCGCTCCCGACGCGGTCATCGACTCGATCGAGGAACTCGCGCCGCTCTGCTTCGGGGCGCCGGAGGAGTGCTACCGGCCCGAAGGCGAGGAGATGCGATGAACCGACGATTCCCGCGGGCGGTCCGAGCGACCGTCATGCCGTGCGATTCCGGCCGGATTCGGGGCTCCGCCGCGCTCGTTCGGGGGGCTGGTGAGGGCATGTTTCGGTCTGGCGAGGATTGCCGGCGATGAACGAGCTCTGGCGATGAACGAACTCTGGATTGCGCCGTCGATCCTGTCGGCGGATTTCGCCCGTCTCGGCGAAGAGGTGGACGCCGTGCTCGCCGCCGGCGCCGACCTCATTCACTTCGACGTGATGGACAACCACTACGTCCCGAACCTCACTTTCGGCCCGCTGGTATGCAGGGCGCTTCGCGATCACGGGGTGACCGCGGACATCGACGTGCATCTGATGGTGAAGCCGGTCGACCGCATCGTCCCGGACTTCGCGGCGGCGGGGGCCACCTGGATCACGTTCCATCCCGAGGCGACCGAGCACGTCGACCGCTCGCTCCGGCTCGTGCGCGACCATGGCTGCAAGTGCGGGCTGGTGCTGAATCCGGCTACGCCGATCGGCGTGCTCGACCACGTCCTGGAGCAGCTCGACATGGTGCTCCTGATGTCGGTCAACCCGGGCTTCGGCGGGCAGTCGTTCATTCCCTACGTGCTGGACAAGGTGCGGGCGGTGCGCAAACGCATCGACGCCACGCGGAAACCGATCCGGCTGGAGGTCGACGGCGGCGTGAACGCCGACAACATCCGCGTCGTGGCCGAGGCCGGCGCGGACACCTTCGTCGCCGGCTCGGCCATCTTCAGCGCCGACGACTACGCCGAAGCCATCGCCCGCATGCGGGACCGAATCACCGACCCTGCGGCATGACGCGACCCGGCACCCGACCGATGCCGGAACGGCTCCTCAAGTTGCGCTTGGCTTGAGCGGTAATCAGGAAAAGCCATGGCCACCGGATGGTGGCCATGGGGTCTGCCGCTCCCGCCGGATCGGCAATCGGCGTTGCCGATGTACGGGGCGTGCAGGGGGCGATCCGGTCGTTTACGGCGGCGGTGAGCGCGGGGTGAGTGCGCGCCCTCCGATCAACCGCGCCCGCCGCTACGACTGTACTGATCTCCGTTAGTAACGTCTGTGCTTGTTGCTTTCGGGTCCATGCCGCTGCCTGGCGCCGTCCAGAGCGTTCGCGATCCGTGCGTTCACTGTCTTCGTCAAGGGAAGGCCCTCGACACGCCACCAGTCGGTCCACACATACGCACCCCAGACCCTTCCGTAGCCGCGCGTGTGCGGGTCGGACAGCACCACCTTGAAGCGGTTTTTGTCGATGACGTTATCCTTGAGCGTCTTGATCGAAAGCGGCATGAACCGCGTTCCAGCGGGGATCACAATAAGCCCGTTTTCCGCCACGTAATCCTTGCCCGCCTTGGCGGTGGAGTCCTGGGTGCGGTAGGCGTACCGGATGTCGAAGTCGAGCGGGCGGGACAGTATGAGAGTGAAGACCGCGTCTTCTCCCTCCCTGACCTGAACGTCCGCTACATGCAGTTGTGCCGTGACACCGGATACCATCCTGTTTGCTGCCGCCGGCTGGGCCAGCGCCGCCAGCATCAGGGCAGCGAGGCACGCCGAGGCCCCCCTGCGCAGGAACCGGGATGCTCCGCTGACGCTTCCGTTGGCTGAATGCTTTTTCATGTTGCGTCCTCCTTCCCTGCAGTGCGCTTTCTCGCACCGTGGGCAGCAAGGTAGAGCCAGCGGACCATTCAGGTCCAATACCGATTTATTGCGGATCCGATAAGATTTTCTGAAATGAACGCAGTACCCTCCCCCACCCTCCTGGCGAGCAATCCGGCTGATGTCCAGCCCCGCATGAGAAGCGGCGATGACCAGTGAACGACCAGGCCCGGGATGGGGACGAAGCCGGGCCCGCGGCGGCGGCCGGGCGGCGCGCCGGGAGGCACGCACCGGATCCCGGGCGCCAGTGGTGCCCTACATCACGCGCCGGGTGCCGGTCTACGACGTGATGTCCACCGAGGGCCTGGAGCTCATCGAGCACAACGCGGAGACGATCCTCGAAGAAGTCGGCGTCGAGTTCCGGGACGACCCGGAGGCGCTGGCGCTGTGGCACGACGCCGGGGCCGACGTCGGCGGGGAGCGGGTACGGATCCCCCGCGGCCTCGCCCGCAAGCTGGTGACCGACACCGCCCCGGCGGAGTTCGTGCAGCATGCGCGCAACCCCGAGCGCAGTGCCCGCATCGGTGGCCCGCACATGGTGTTCGCCCCCGCCTACGGCCCGCCGTTCATCCGCAGCCTCGACGAAGGCCGGCGCTACGCCACCATCGAGGACTTCCGCAACTTCGTGAAGCTCGCCTACCTCTCCCCCGGCCTGCACCATTCCGGGGGCACGGTGTGCGAGCCGGTGGATCTCCCGGTCAACAAGCGCCACCTCGACATGGTGTACAGCCATCTCCGCTGGTCGGACAAGCCGTTCATGGGCTCGGTCACCGCCCCCGAACGCGCCGAGGACACGGTGGCGATGGCGAAGATCGTCTTCGGTGATGCGTTCGTGGACGAGCACCCGGTGGTGACCAGCCTGATCAACGCGAACTCGCCGCTGGTGTGGGACGCGACGATGGTGGGGGCGCTCAAGGTCTACGCCCGCGCCAACCAGGCCGTCGTGGTCTCGCCGTTTTGCATCGCGGGCGCGATGTCGCCGGTCACCATCGCCGCCACCTGCGCCCAGCTCTTCGCGGAGGCGCTCTCGGGCATGGCGTTCGCGCAGCTCGTGCGTCCCGGGGCGCCGGTCATCTTCGGGACGTTCTCCAGCTCGATGTCGATGCAGTCCGGCGCGCCTACCTTCGGCACCCCGGAGCCGCAGCTCGTGCTGAACGTGATTGGCTCGCTCGCGCGGCGCCTCGGGGTGCCGTTTCGCAGCGGCGGGGGCCTGTGCGCATCGAAGCTCCCCGACGCCCAGGCCGCGTTCGAGGCCGCGAACACCCTCCAGCACGCCATGCTCGCGGGGGTGAACTTCATGCTCCACGTCGCCGGCTGGCTCGAAGGCGGGCTCGCGATGGGGTACGAGAAGTTCGTGATGGACGCCGACCAGGCGCAGATGATGCAGGTATTCCTCGGCGGCATCGATCTGTCCGAGAACGGCCAGGGGCTCGACGCCATCCGCGAGATCGGTCCGGGCAGCCATTTCCTCGGCGCCGCACACACCCGCGCCAACTTCGAGACCGCGTTCTACCGCTCGCCGCTCGCGGACAACAACAGCTTCGAGCAGTGGGAGTCCGAAGGTGCGCTCGACTGCGCCGCGCGGGCCAGCCGCCGCTGGAAGGAGATGCTCGCAGGCTACGAGGCGCCCCCGATCGACGCAGGCGTGGACGAAGCACTGCGGGAGTTCATCGACCGACGCAAGGCGTCGGCCCCGGACATGAGCTACTGACACGGAGGCATCGACACCATGAACGACCACGCCACCATGCATGTCGGGCCGCTCGGCTCCGCCATCCATGTCCTGCGCGCCGACGCGCAGACCATCGAGCAACTGGCCGCCATCGACTGGAACCGGCACTTCCGGCGCGTATGCCTCGATCCGGTACGCGGGCTCATCACCCTGATGTCGCCCTCGCGCCTGCATGAGGACCTCGGCCGGATATTCGACGACATCGTGGACGAGGCGGCCGATAGCCTCGGACGGGCCTCGAAACCACTTCGCTCCACCCGTCTGCGCGGACGCGGCGAGCCATTCGGGACGGGGATGGAACCCGACTGCGCGTTCTACGTCGGCGAGCGGGCCGACGCTTACCAGGCGGCTTTGATGGAGGGAGAGGCGGCGGCGGATGCGTTCCTCGAAAGCACCGCCCCCGATCTGGTGGTGGAGGTCGAGCTGACGAACGCCGATGCGGGCAAGGTCGAACGCTACGGCCAGATGGGGGTCGGGGAGCTGTGGCGCTTGCACGGCCGCAAGGGGTCACGTGAGCTCCGGGCCGACTTCCTGGCCCTGCGACCCGGGGGCACGGCGCGGCCACTCGATGCATCCCGGGTGCTGGACGGCCTCACGCCCGCCGACGTCTGCGAGGCAGTGGAAGGTGTCCGGTCCAGCCGCACCCGAACCGAACGCACCGAGGCGGTCGCGCGCATCGTCCGCCGCCGGGGTGCCCCGCGCGTCCGCGAGGAAGAGGCGGCATACCCTGCGGACTCCGACTCGCTCTCGATGGTAGCCGGTGTCGGGGATAGCTCCTCATGAACGAACACCACGGCAACAGGGTGGCACCAGGCCAGCCGGGGACCACCGTCTTTGCCGGTCGGGCGTGAATCAGGTCTGCGACGCAGCTTTCCCCAGTACCTCGGAAGCCCACTGATTGATGCTTTGACCCCGAGTCCCGGCCGCTACCCCAGCCGTCGGCAGTCGGATACGTTCGGGAGCTGGGCGAGCCGGCCAAGCACCCGGCTGAGCTGCTCGATGTCGCGGACTTCGACGGTGAGACGCATGCGCACGACATGGCTGTGCCGGTCGGTGCTGGAATCGAGCGCCACGATGTTCACCGCCTCGTTCGACACCACCGCGGTCACGTCGCGCAGCAGACCCTTGCGGTCATACGCATCCACCACGACCTCCACCGGATAGCTCTCCTCCACCCCGCCGCTCCACGTCACGTCGATGAGGCGCGCCTGGTCGCCGCCGGCAAGGTTGAGCATGTTGCGGCAGTCCGCACGGTGGATACTCACGCCGCGCCCGCGGGTGATGTAGCCGACGATGGGGTCGTTCGGCAGCGGCTTGCAGCACTGCGCGATTTGCGTGAGGAGATCGCCCACGCCGCTGATGCGCACGTCGCCGGTGCGCTTGCGGCGTCGCTTCGAAAGCCTGGGCGCGGTGCGCGGCGGCGCCGGCAGCCAGGGCTGGAGCGCGCCCGCGAGCTGCGGCACGCTCACGTCCCCGCGCCCCAGGGCGGCGAGGAAGTCGTCGAATTTCGACGCGTTGAACCGCTCCGCGATCGCATCGCGGGGCGGTTGTTCGACCCCCAGCCGCTTCAGCTCCCGGTCCCAGATCTCCTGCCCGTCGGCCACGTTGCGTTCGCGGTCCTGGTGCTTGAACCAGTGCCTCACCTTGGCCCGCGAACGGGGACTGCCGAGGTATCCGAGGTTCGGGTTGAGCCAGTCGCGGCTCGGGCGCGGCTGGCGGGCGGTGAGCACTTCGATCCGATCCCCGGAACGCACCACGTAGGTCAGCGGCACGATCCGGCCGTCGACCTTCGCTCCCCGGCACCGGTGGCCGACCTGGGTGTGGATCTGGTAGGCGAAGTCGAGCGGCGTCGAGCCGGCCGGAAGATCGACGATGTCACCGCGCGGAGTGAAGGCGTAGACGCGCCCGGAATCGAGCTCGGTGTCGAGCGAGCTGAGCAGGGACCCGGACTCGTGGGCTTCCTCGCGGGCTTCGAGGAGTTGCCGGAGCCACGCGATGCGGGCGTCGAGGGCCGGCTCCGGGGCCTGCGCACCCTCCTTGTACCGCCAGTGTGCCGCGACCCCCAGCTCGGCCTGGTCATGCATCTCGCGGGTGCGGATCTGCACCTCCAGCGTCCGGCCGTCCGGCCCGGCCACCGCGGTGTGCAACGACTGGTAGCCGTTCGGCTTGGGGTTGGCGATGTAGTCGTCGAACTCGCGAGGGAGGTGCGCCCACAGCCCGTGCACGACCCCGAGTGCCGTGTAGCATTCGGCGACGGTGCCCACCAGCACCCGCACCGCCCGCAGGTCGAACAACTGCTCGATGCCGGCCTGCTCGACGCCGAGCGACTTGCGCTGCATCTTGCGCCAGATGCTGTAGATGTGCTTGGCCCGGCCGCTCAGTTCCGCGGGGATGGCCTGGCGCCGGAGTTCCGCCGCGATGCGCCGCATCACGTCCTCGACGTAGCGTTCGCGGTCGACGCGGCGCTCGTTCAACTGCCCGGCGATGGCCTTGTAGGTCGCCGGGTCCGACTCCCGGAGCGCGAGATCCTCGATCTCCCACTTGTACTGCCAGATCCCGAGACGGCTCGCGAGCGGCGCGTAGACCTCCAGCGCCTCGCGGGCGAGGCGCTCGCGTTCCGCCGCACAACGGTCGCGCGCGTTGCGCAGCCGGTGCAGCGTAAGCGCGATCTGCATGATGATGACCCGCACGTCGTCGACGACCGCGAGCAGCAACCGGCGCAGCCGATCGGCGCGCACGTCCCGGCCGGCGGGGGCGGCATCCTCGGCCTGAATCGAACGCAGCTCGTCGAAGCGCAGCAACCCTTCGAGGAGCGCCGCCGCCCGCTCGCCGAGACGCGCCCGCGCGTCGTCGAACCCGACCGCGCCGCGTTCCACGAGAAGGCCCGAGAGGCCCGCGGCGATGCAGTCCGCATCGAGGTTGAGGTCCGCGAGCATCTCCGCCGCCTCGGCGAGCCGCGCCCATTCCCGGGCCGACTCCTCGGCCAAGGCCGCAGCACCGGGGTCCGGGGGGGCGCCGGACACCACCGCACCGGACACCACCGCGCGCACCCGCCGCAACGCCTCGCCCGCCGCGCCACGCAACGGTTCGCGCGGCCCGAGAACCCCGCCAGGGCCGTGGGTCTTCATGGAGATTCGCGATCCTTGACCTGCATCTCTCAACTATTCCTGGCAATGACCGGAGGATCGCTCAAGCTCACATGGCTCCGGTCCGAGGGCCCGTGAGAAATGCGGCTCGATCGCCGCGATCATCACCGATCGATGGCGCCACCGCACCGATCGCTGGGTCATTGACGGTTCGCTGGACATGTGAAAGCATATGTATCAGTCATGGCTCGTCAGTCACGAATATTTTCAAGTTGGAGGTTCAAAATGATGCCCCACCGGTTCATGCGCCCTCTCGCAACAGTAACGGCCGCCCTGTCACTTGCCCTGATGATGGTTGGCACGGCCCACTCCGAGCAGCTCGTCTGCAACCAACTGAACAAGTGCGGCTGGTGTATGCTTAATTTGTCAAGAAATGAACACGACAGCGTTCAGCTTTCTTTATGGCACGCGAACCAATTCAGTCTTCGTGGATCCGGTTACATCAGCAGACAGGATTTTCCAAGTTGGCGGGCTGGTCCAACGGGATACAACAGCACTCTGCCCATTTATCTGAGAGTCGAAAAAATCATTGACTCCACAGTGATCACCGACCAAAAACTTGACGATGTACATGTGCGATATCCAAATGACACATACAAATACGACCGAACCATCGAATCATTGGAGTCCGATACTTTATATACGGCTTTTGCCTACGCCAAAGATGAAGGAGGTCTAACTCAAGGATATACACATGAGAAGCCGTTTGTGAAAATTTGCTTCAGGACTAAATCTGATGGGAGTAGCTGCCCAAAAGGGTCTGTTCATCGTCGTGATCCTGTCACGAAATCGAATTTCGTTACTTGCGCATCCTGAAGCACCGGATGCTGAAAGCAAACACGTCTGCGCGGCTCGCCGCAACTGGGAGTGGCATGACGCATATATGGATGTGGGCGATCTTCGGGGCGCTCCTGTATCTTGCATAGAAGTTGATTTTTCTGAATAAATACCAAGTTGTGCCCTCCTGCGGGGGAGGAGCGGTGGCGTCAAGGGCCCGCCACCGTGAACAGCAGTTCTCATTCCGGTTTGCGGCCCTGCTGCCGGCCAACGGCGCCCCTCTCCCTGATCCATCCCTACCCAACTCGCCGCCGCTCACCCACGAGTCCCGGAAAACCGCAACGGATTCAGGCAACCGGTAATGAGGATGGCTGCGCAGGACCACTGAAATGCCCCCAGCGCCCCGACCGTTCCCGCCAAACCGGAACATGCGCTTGAAATCGCCCTGACCGGGCGCTCCGGAAGACGAAATCCCGCCGCAATCGTACTGCATGGCGATCTCTCGGGCCACCGACGAGAATCGCTGCCAGGTCCCGATCCGAGCCTGATCCGGGTCCGATCCGGGCAGACAGGGCGGGGTGAACTCTCTACACTGCCGGCGGCGATATCGCGAACTTCATCACCAACCGGATTCCACCGTCAGCCGACGGGCGCCGCCGCAAGGCGGCGAGGTCCGGACCCGGCGGAACCCTTCGAACCATGAGCGCCGAATTACTGGTCAACGTCACTCCGCGCGAGACCAGGGTCGCGCTGATAGAGAACGGCGCGCTCCACGAGATCTTCATCGAACGCGCGCATCGCCACGGAATCGTGGGCAACATCTACAAGGGCCGGGTATGCCGCGTCCTGCCCGGCATGCAGGCCGCGTTTGTCGACATCGGGCTGGAACGGGCGGCGTTTCTGCACGCATCGGACATCGCCGATGCGCACGCGAGACAGGTCCACGACGCTGCGGGGGTGGACGCACCGACTCCGCTGGAGGCCGCGCCGACGCTGCGCAACGGGGCCTCGATCGCCGATCTGGTGCACGACGGCCAGGAAGTGCTGGTGCAGGTCATCAAGGACCCGCTCGGCACCAAGGGCGCGCGCCTCACCACGCAGGTGTCGATTCCGTCCTGCTACCTGGTCTACATGCCGGGCGCGGGGACGATCGGGGTCTCGCAGCGTATCGAGGACGAGGACGAACGCAGGCGGCTGCGCGAGATGGTGCGCGCGTGCGCCCGGCGGGTGGACGGGAACGGGAGCGGCGACGCCCCGGACGACGACTCAGGCGACGATCTTGGCGAGGACTGGAGCCCCGAAGACGGGTACATCGTGCGTACTGCCGCGGAAGGATGTGAGGAAGCGGTGGTCACGGCGGACATGGCGTTCCTGCGCCGGCTGTGGGGGTCGGTCAGTGCGCATGCCGGCGCCGTCAACGGACCCGGCATCGTCCATGAGGACCTGTCTCTCGTCATCCGCACGCTGCGCGAACTGTCCGCCACCACCATCGAGCGGGTCCGCATCGATTCGCGCGAAACGCACGAGCGTGTACTCGACTTCACCGGCCGCTTCCTGCCCGAGATGAGCCCGCACATCGAGCTCTACACCGGCGAAACACCCATCCTCGAGCTGTATGCGGTCGAGGACGAAATTCAGAGGTCCCTGCACCGCCGGGTGCGGCTCAAGTCCGGCGGGCACATCGTGATCGATCAGACGGAAGCGATGACCACGGTCGACGTCAACACCGGCAGATTCGTCGGCCACCGCAACTTCGACGAGACCATCTTCAAGACCAACCTCGAAGCCGCCCAGACCATCGCCCGCCAGCTACGGCTGCGCAACCTCGGCGGCATCATCATCATCGACTTCATCGACATGGAGAACGAGGACCACAAGCGCCAGGTGCTCCGCGCGCTCGAGAAGGCGCTCGCCCGCGACCACACCAGAACCCACATCAGCAACGTGTCGCCGCTCGGCCTGGTGGAGATGACCCGCAAGCGCACGCGCGAGAGCCTGGAGCACATCCTGTGCGACCCGTGCCCGACCTGCGGCGGCCGGGGATCGATCAAGTCCGCCGACACCGTGTGCTACGAGATATTCCGCGAGATCCTGCGCGAGGCGCGCCAGTTCGACACCGAACGCCTGCTCGTCATCGCGTCGCAGGAGGTCATCGACCAGCTCGTGAACGAGGAATCCGCGGCATTCGCGGAGCTGGAGGCATTCATCGGCAAGCCCATTACGCTGCAGGTGGAGAAACTGTACTCGCGCGAGCAATACGACGTCGTCCTGATGTGAGTCGTCCTGATGTGATCGGTTTGTCTCCCCGACATCCGCGCCGGCCGCCGGGCGCCACCGCTGCCGACTGCATCATCCCCACAAACGACGGGGCTTCTCGTCGCCCCGGAAGATGAGGCGGAGCGGACCGTGAGGGGTCCGGGATGCCGCGGCGGTACGCATCGCCGTGTCCGTCCGGGCACTGGACCATGAGCACCGAAACGACCCCGCCGGCGGCGACCACCGGCACCAGCCCACCGACCGCGACTGCCAACACCAATCCATCAGTGCCGGCCGCCGGCGGAGTCGGCCAGGCCGCCGGTGGCATCGACCAAGCCGTCGGTGGCGTCGGCCGGAAGCTCGTTCGCGGAGGCGCCTTTGCGCTGGCCGGGATCGTGGTGCTCGCGGCCGCTGCGCTGGTGGGGCTGAGGCTCCTGCTGCCGGAGCTCGGCCACTACCGGCCGCAGATCGAGCAGTGGTTGAGCCATACCACCGGCCGGCCGGTCGAGATCGGGGCCGTCGATGCCATGTGGCACGGCTGGACGCCGGTGTTTCGCATCAGAGACATTCGACTCGCCGGAGACGAGACCGCTGCCGACCCATCGGCTGAAGCCCTGGCCGACTCGTCGGTTGAGAACCCAACCGACCTGCCGGCCGAAGTCCCAACCGACCCGTCGGCTGATGGCGCGATCCGGCTGGCCAACCTCACCTTCTCGCTGGATCTACCGGAGCTGCTCCGCTCGGGGGTGTTCCAGCCGCGGGAGCTCTCAGCCAGCGGGGCGTCGTTCGTAGTGACCCAGCGCCCCGACGGCACGCTCGCGGTCGCTCAGCTCGGGTTCGGGCCGGACGCGGCCGAGGGGCCGGGGGCGAGCGACGGTCTCATCCGGTGGATGCTGGATCAGGCGAACCTGTCGCTCTACGGGTCACGCATCGTCTGGGTCGACGAACGGTTCGGCATCGGCCCGCTGCCGCTCGACGGGGTGACCCTGTCTCTCGAACGCACGGGGGAGCGCCGCCTCATCTCCGGCTCGTTCCAGCCGTCCGCCGCCGGTCGGATCGAATTCGCGATCGAGGTCACCGGCGATCTGCTCACCTCGTCGTGGACAGGCGCAGCCTACCTCTCCGCGGTGGACGTCGATCTCGCCCGACTCGGCCTCGATGTCGGCCCGGGGGAATCGAGCGCCGTCTCCGGCGTTGTCTCCGGCCGGGTGTGGAGCACCTGGGAGGACGGCCGTCCCGTCGAGGCGACGGGAGCGATCCGCGCGCAATCGCCGGGCGTGGTGCGCGGGGAATACCGTCACGGGGTCGACGAGGCGCAGGCCGAGTTCAAGGCCGAACGCACGCAGCCGGGCTGGGCGCTGGCGGTGCGGGATCTGGCCGTCGCCACCACCGACGGCTCATGGCCGGCCATGAGCGCGGACGCGGTGTGGAAGCAGCCGGGCGACACCGGCGAAGGCACGTTGATCGTCAGCGCGGAGTCCGCGCGCATCGAGGATCTCGTCGCGCTCGTCGGGCCGGGCGATAAGCCGGCGGCGAACGCGCCGCTCCGCGCCTTGGCCGAAGCCGCTCCGAGCGGGGTCCTCGAGGACATGCGGTTCTCGGTGCCGGTGGCCGATCGCATCGACTTCGAGCGCTTTCGTGCGAGCGGCCGGTTCACCGAGCTCGGGGTCGGGGCGCAGGCCGGGCCGGTATCGGTCGAGGGCGCGAGCGGTCGGTTCGAGGCGAGCGGACAGGGGGTGATCGCCGACATCGGGGCCGGCCGTCTCCGGGTCGAGGTGCCGGGTCGGCTCGAACAACCGCTGCGGGGCGAGAAGCTCGCGGGCGCCCTCACCGCGGTGCCGACCCCCGAAGGCTTCCGAATACGACTCGACCGGGCGAGCATCGAAACCCCGGTGGGGACCGTCACCGCGAACGGCCGGCTGCTCCTGCCCCGGGACGAGGGCGCACCGGAGCTGGAGGCTGCCCTGTCGTTCGGTGGCGCGCGGATCAACACGGTGCGGGATTTCGTCGGAGACCTCATCATGCCGGCGGCGGCCTTGCGCTGGTTCGACCGAGCGGCACCGTTCGGCGATGTCCGCGAGGCGCGGGTTGCGTTTCGCGGCCCCCTTTCGGACCCGCCGGCCGGAGACGGTGAGAACGCGATCGAGGCCACCGCGACGCTTTTCGTTCCGGTATTCACCTACGCCCCCAGTTGGCCGGAGGCCACCGGCGTCTCGGCCGAGGTGCGGTTCGCCGGCCGGCGGTTCGATGCCCGCATCGATTCCGGGCGCATCCTGAAGTCGGCGGTCCGCGATACCACGGTGACCATCGAGGATGTGGGCGCCGACGCCCCCGTGGCACGGGTCGCGGGACGCGTCGAGGGGACGAGCGCGGACGCGGTGCGCTTTCTGGCCGAGAGCCCGCTGCGCGCGCGGTTCGCACCCTTGTTCGATGCCTACACCATCCGCGGGGACAGCACCATCGACGTGGAGGTCGTGGTTCCTCTGAAAGGGCGCGAACGATCGGTCTCCGCCAGCGGCAGGATCGCGCTCGACCTCAACCGCATCGACGGCCCGGGTCTCGGGGACGGGCTCACCGCGGTCAACGGCCCGATCACCTTCAGCAATGCCGAAGTGCGATCCGATGGCGTCACCGCCATCTGGCGGGGCGAACCGATTCGCGCCCGCGTCGGCCCTTCTCCGCAGGATCCCGACGCGACCCGGATCACGGTCGGCGGCCGGCTCACCAGGCGCCTGCTGGCCGCGTACCTCCACGACGCCGGCCTGCCCGACCCGCCGACCACCGAGGATCCGGCGCTCCTCGCCCGGGTGCGCGGCGACGCCGCCCTGACCGCGACCCTCGACATTCCCGCCAATCTCGGCGCGGCGCCGACGACGCTGCGCGTCGCGAGCGACTTGACCGGACTCGCGCTCGACCTTCCGCCACCGTTCGGAAAGCCGAGCGGGACCGCGCGCATGCTCCGCATCGACACCCGACTCGGCTCGGGGCCGGACCGCGACCTGGAGGTCTCCCTCGGCTCTGCCGCCAGCGCGCGGCTGCGGCTGGTCCCGGATGCCGGCCGGTTCCGGCTCGAGCGCGGCGCGGTCCGATTCGGCCCCGGCCGCGCAACCCTTCCCGACTCCCCCGCCATCGTCGTGCGGGGCGAGATGTCGGCCCTCGACACCACCGCCTGGCGGGCGGTGCTCGACGAGGTCACCGCGCTGCGAGGGCCGGGGCCGGATTCGCCGCCGCCCGGACTCCCGCAGGAGGTCGCCATCGACACCGCATCGATGACCGCGCTCGGCATGCGCTTCCCCGACACGCGCATTCGGGCAACGCGCAGCGCCGACGGAGCCTGGCAGTTGGGCTTTGACGGTGCGCATCTGCAAGGCTCGATCAGCCTGCCCCGCCCCGGCGACGCCAACCCCGTGATCGCCGATTTCGTGCGCATCGTCTACGAACCGGGCGACCCCGACCCGGAGAGGGAGCCGCCCGATCTCGACCCTCGCACCCTGCCCGCGCTGTCGTTCTCGACCCGGAAATTGCTCCTCGGGGAGCGAGATTTCGGGCAGGTCGGCTTCACCACGGCGCCCTCCGAGCGCGGGCTCGACATCACCGAACTGCAGGTGCGCGCCGACGCGTTCACCAGCGACGCGACCGGAAGCTGGTCGCTCGCCGGAGAGCAGCACCTCACGGAGTTCACCCTGCGGATGCATGGTGACGACCTGCGCCGAATGCTCGAAACGCTCGGATTCGACGGCAGCGCGGTGGCCGGTGGAACGACGGACATCTCGCTGCGCGGCTCCTGGGCGGGCACACCGACCGATTTCGCCGTCGAACGGCTCTCCGGCGTGACGCACTTCCGGTCGAGCGACGGGCGCTTGACGCAGTTGGAGCAGGGTCTCACGAGGCGCGTGTTCGGGCTGCTGACCATCACCTCGCTGCCGCGCCGCCTTCTCCTCGACTTCGGCGACATCTTCAGAGAGGGGTTCGGCTACGACCGGATCGAGGGCAGCTTCGCGATCGAGAACGGTGACGCCTACACCAGCGATCTGTACGTGGAAAGCGATATCGCGAGGTTCGACGTGGTGGGCCGCACCGGCCTCGCGCGCCGGGACTACGACCAGATCGTCACCGTCACTCCCAAGATCTCGTCGACCCTGCCCCTGGTGCCCATCTGGCTCGCACAGAAGATCGTCGACCACAACCTGTTCGACGAGGCGTTCTCCTACCAGTACACGATTCGAGGCACATGGGACGAGCCGGACATCGAGCTGGTGCGCACACAGAGGCGGGAGGGCGACTCCCCCGCCGCCAACTGACGCCGGCCACGGCGACCGACCGAAGCACCCCCTGCCGCTCCGACGGACCCCCGGAGCTTCGGGATCCGCCCGAGCCGGGGTTCGAAGCACCCGGCAACCGGCTCAACCCAACCGGCCCGTCCATCCCGGAAATGTCACCGATTCGCGAAGCGAGGGGGCGGAGATGACTGGTTTCGCAAGGCGAACGCGAGTCAGGGCGCGCAGGCGTACTTGACAGTACGTCGAGCACCCTGGCCGCCCCTCGTGTCACATTCAACGCCGCGAAAGCAGTCAGATCCAGATCCGCAGCCGGGAAATAGTGAAATTTCCGGGCTATCAGCCCGAGGATACTTTCGCGCGAAGTGACCCGGTTACAATGTGCGCCGGCACGGCTCGCTCCCGGGACTCCGATGTTTTCCCCCGCTCCCCGCTCCGATCCGCCTCTCCCGCCCCCGGAAGACGACACGCCGACGATGGTCGCGGTCTCGGGTGGCGTCGACTCCGCCGTGGCCCTGATGCGCCTGGTCGAGTCGGGCGTTCCGGTGCAGGCCATGTTCATGAAGAACTGGGAGGAAGACGACGGGGACGGATATTGCGCGGCGGCGGAGGATCTCGCCGACGCCGAGCGGGTGTGCGAGCGGCTCGGGGTACCGCTGCATGCGGTGAACTGCTCGGACGCGTACTGGGACCGGGTCTTCTCGCACTTCATCCGCGACATCGAGCGCGGGGCCACACCGAACCCGGACGTGCTGTGCAACCGGGAGGTGAAGTTCGCCGCGTTCGCCGAACACGCGCGTCGGCTCGGCGCCGAGCGCGTGGCCACCGGCCACTACGCCAGGATCGACCACCACGCCGGCGGGCCACGCCTGCTCAAGGGTGCGGACCCCGCCAAGGATCAGAGCTACTTCCTGCATGCGCTTGACCGGCCGCAACTCGAGCGGGCCCTCTTCCCGCTGGGCGATCTGGACAAGCCCGCGGTCCGCGCCCTGGCCCGGGAGGCCGGGCTCGCGACCCACGACAAACCGGACAGCACCGGCATCTGCTTCATCGGCGAGCGCCGCTTCCGGTCCTTTCTCGCCCGCTTCGTCGACCCCGACCCGGGCCCCATCGAGACCGCGGACGGCGCCCGCATCGGCGAGCACCCGGGGCTTGGGTTCTTCACCATCGGCCAGCGCCGGGGGCTCGGGATCGGAGGCCGCCGCGATCGCGCGCCGGCGCGATGGTACGTCGCGGCAAAAGACCATGCGCGCAATGCGCTGGTCGTGGTTCAGGGGCACGACCACCCCGCCCTGCTGTCGCGCCGACTGCGGGTGCGCGACATGCACTGGATCGCGGGCCGCACGCCGCCCCTGCCGCTGCGGTGCGCCGCGAAAATCCGGTACCGGCAGGCGGACCAGGCATGCACCGCCCGGCCGGACGAACGTGGCGGGGACGCTCTGGAACTGCACTTCGATCGCCCGCAGTGGGCGGCCGCCCCCGGCCAGTACGCGGTGCTCTACGACGGCGACGAATGCCTCGGCGGAGGCGTCATCGAGCGGGCCGTCAGCGGCTCCACGGGCACCGGAACATCACCGGCCGGCAGGGCGATGAGCGAAGCGTCATCCGAACCGGAACAACACCTGGAGCGGGCTCCGATGCCGGATCGAGCCTCCGGCTGATCCGCGCCGCGATCCGCTCGCCTGACCGCGGGGGCGGGGCAGGAACGCAGGCATCGCTCAGGGGGAGTGCGTGGAAACGGTCGACCCGGTCACCCGTCCGAGCGACCCGGGATGCGCAGCACCTCTCCGGCGCGGATGACGCTTCCGCGGATCTGGTTCGCGTCGCGCAGCCGCTTCACCGACACCCGATACCTGAGTGCGATCTCGGACAGCGTCTCGCCGCGCGCGATGGTGTGGCGCCGCGTCGACGCGAACAGGGTGCCCGGGGGCGGGTTGGCGTCGAAATAGCGGTGAATCCCGTTGAGAATGGCGCGCGCGACCTTTTCCTGATACTTCGGGTTCGACAGGCGCTTCGCGTCGGAGGGGTTCGTGAGAAAGCCGGTTTCAACCAGGATCGACGGAATGTCGGGCGACTTCAGCACCAGAAAACCCGCCTTCTCGATCCGGCGCTTGTGCGTGCGTCCGACCCCGCCGAGCGCGTTCAGCACCTCGCCCCCGACTTCGGCGCTCGCGTTCAGGGTCGCCGTCTGCTGCAGATCGACCAGCACCGAGGCGAGCAGGTTGTCCTTGTCGTCGATGGACACGCCGCCGACGAAGTCGGCCGCGTTCTCCTGCCGGGCGAGCCATCGCGCCGCCTCGCTGCTGGCGCCCCGGGGCGACAGGATGTACACCGAGCTCCCCCGCACGCGCGGATCGCGAAACGCATCCGCATGGATGGAGACGAACAGATCCGCATCGTGCCGGCGGGCGATCTCGGTCCGGCGCCGGAGGCCGATGTAGTAGTCGCCATCGCGGATGAGGACCGCCTTCATCCCCGGAGCGCGGTCAATGCGACGCTTGAGCGCGCGGGCGATGGCGAGCACGACATCCTTCTCCCGGATTCCCGACCGGGCGATCGCACCGGGGTCTTCACCACCGTGGCCCGCGTCCACCGCGACCACCACCCTGCGGTTGCCCCCCGGAACGTCGTCCGCGCTCTGCTTGCGCACCGCCTGGCGCGGCGCCTCGCCACCGAGCGGGCGAACATCGACGACGAGGCGGTGGCCGTACTTCGCATTGGGCTTGAGCAGAAAGCTCTTCGGCCGAACCCGCTGCTTCATGTCGAGCACGACCCGCAGGTTTTTGCCGGCCCCGTTACGCCCCTGCTGCGCGGAGCCCTTGCGCTGCGCCGCGCGGATGCCGGCGAGGAGGCGGTCGCCGGAGCGGGCCTTGGGAACCCGCTTCAGGAGCCTGGCGTCGCGCAGGTCGATGACCACCCGGTCGG
Source organism: Gammaproteobacteria bacterium (assembly GCA_965221725.1). Lineage (GTDB taxonomy): Bacteria > Pseudomonadota > Gammaproteobacteria > HK1 > HK1 > HK1. Next base: position 3,761,428 of record OZ244909.1, on the reverse strand, counting down.
GGTTGCGCAGCACGAACAGCGCGTACTCGACCGGTCGATCGATGTCGAGAACGATCCGGGTGTGATCGGGCGCGGGCCACGTCCTGATGCCCCTCACGTCGACGGGCGCTGCGCACGCCGACCACGCCATCAGGCACCCGAGGCCGATTGCGAAGAGCCGCATCCTCATTTCCTGACTGACAGATAGGGACAAAGATCTATAATTTTCTTGAGGTTATTGCAAGACTTTTATGCTTTCTGTCAAGTCACGAGCCCGCATTTCTCACCAAGTTGCGAGCGAGGACGTGGAGATGGTCAGGCATCGGCTTGCCTCGCAAGGCGAGCACGAGTCGGGGCGCGCAGGCGTACCCGCAGGTACGAAGCAAGCGGCATGGATCACCCCGAGCCACGCCTATGCCGCGTTCAATGCAGCGAAAACAGCCAGATGGGCCCGAACATGGCCACGGACGGATGAATCGCCGGCAAGAGCGAGCCGCCGCGCCACCGGCTCAGCCGGGCTCCCGAGAATCGGGCTGCATGCACGTGAGCACGCGCGAGGCCAGTCCATCGCCCCGGGGAGTGCGCGGCGCGATCCGGAGCCGCCTTGCAGACCCGGCCCCGTCCACCGCAAGCGTCACCAGGCAGTCCGGCTCCGGCATCCCCCCCCGCCCGCGCTCGGGCCATTCGACCAGACACACCGCGGAGTCCGAGACCAGATCGCGGATGGCGATGAACTCCAGCTCGTCGGGGTCCGCGATGCGGTAGAGGTCGAGGTGCCAGATGCGGCCGATGCGCGTGTCGTAGGGTTCGGCGATGGTGTAAGTGGGGCTGCGCACCGTACCCGTCACCCCCAGCGCGCGGAGCGCGGCGCGCGCCAGTGTGGTCTTCCCCGCGCCGAGACCGCCCGCGAGCCCCACGATGAGGGCGCCGGCCGACGGTTGCGGCCCCCCCGACCCATGACGTTCGCCGATGTTCGGATGCGGATGCGGACGCGGGGCCGTCGGGAGGCGGGAGAGTGCGCGGGTTGGCGCCGCTTCGATCGCCGCGCCGAACTCCGCTTCGAGCCTCTGGCCGAGCCCTCGGCCGAGCGCGTGGCCGAGTCCCCGGCCGAACGCCCGACCCGCCGACTCCGTCGCCGCCTCGTCGGCCAGGACGATGTCGTCGTCGGTGGTCGGCGCCGCTTCCGTACTCATCGGTTCCGGACTCCACCCGCGCCCCGTCCCGGCCGCCCGCGGCGCACGATCGGGATCAACGCGGGGAATCGGCCGTGTCCGACGGGGGAGACCTCGTTTCGCAGCCGACGCGGGTCGCAACCGGCGCAGTGGTGTCGGACGGACATCTACAGCCGATCCACGAGCGGGCGCAGAGCGGCGATCACGTCGCTCGCGAGCAGGCCGCGAACGCCGCCCCGGGCCGCCGCATCCCCCGCTGCCGCATGCAGGCAGGCACCCGCCGAAGCCGCATCGAATCCGTCGAGACCCTGGGCCAGGAGGGCGGCGACAACTCCGGTCAGCACGTCTCCCATGCCGCCGCTCGCCATGCCCGGGTTGCCCCCCTCGCATACGCGCGGAACGGCACCCGCGGCGGTGACGATAGTGCCGGCCCCCTTGAGCAGCCAGGTGCCGGGGTGCGCCTCGGCAAGCGCCCGCGCGGCCGAGAACCGGTCCGATTCCAGCGCGCGTGCGGGCTCGCCGAGGACCCGGCCCGCCTCTCCCGGATGCGGGGTGTAGGCGACGGTGCGCGTCTTCGCGCCCGGCCACGGCGCCGCCCCTTCCGCCAGCAGGTTGATGGCGTCGGCATCGACGACCAGTGCGCGATCGGCAGCGACGACCCGCTCGAGCAACGATGCGCCCCACCCGCCCCGGCCGAGCCCCGGACCGACCGCGACCACCGTCGCGCGGTCGAGCAGCGGATCGAGCGCGTCGGGCGACTCGATGCCGTGCACCATCACTTCGGGCCGCGACGCCACCATCGGGCCCACATGCCCGGGGCGGGTGGCGATGCTCACCAGTCCCGCCCCGGTGCGGGCGGCGGCCTCGCCGGCAAGCCGCGCCGCACCCGCGAACCCGTGGTCGCCGCCCACCACGAGCACGTGGCCGAACCGGCCCTTGTGCGCATCGCCGCGACGCGGGCCGAGCCTCCCGGCCCAGTCCTCGTACGCCATCCGTCTCGCGGACGCCGGCACCCGTTCGAGCACCCATGGCGGCACTCCGAGGTCGCGGTACTCGATCCCGCCCGCGCATTCGCGGCCCTCACGGGTGAACAACCCCTGCTTCAAAGCGATGAAACACACGGTGACCGCGGCCCGGACCGCGCCGCCGAGCCCCCGGCCGGTGTCGGCGTGGATCCCCGAAGGAACGTCCAGCGCCAGCACCGGCGCGGCGGAATCGTTCATCGCGCGCACCGCCTCCGCGGCCGCCCCGGACACTTCGCGCGCCAGACCGGTACCGAACAGGGCGTCGACGATCACGTCGGCGTCGCCCACCGAGCCGGCGGCTCCGTGGCGGACCACCGCCTCGCCCGACCCGGTATCGACCGGGCTCCGGGCCGGTCGGTGCGCCATCACCGCCTCCGATCCGGCATCGAGCGCGTCCGGGGCCGGTCGGTGGACGGTTGCCTCACCCGACCCACCATCCGGGCTGCCCCGGGTCGGTCGGCGCACCGTCACCGCGTCCGACCCGCCATCGGGGGCGTCCCGGGTGGCTCGGTGCACCGTCAACGCGCCCGACCCGCCATCGAGCATGCGCCGGTACGCCGTGCCGGCATCACCCGCGAGCCGGGCCGCATCGCCGACGAGATCGACCGCGACGGAGAGCCCTTCGTTCGCGGCGAGCCGTGCCACCACGAAGCCGTCGCCGCCGTTGTTCCCCGGGCCCGCGACCACCGACACCCGGCGCGCGGCCGGCCACCGTTCGCGCAGCACCCGGAAGGCTTCGGCGCCCGCGCGCTCCATCAGATCGATGCCGGGCATCCCGGCCTCCTCGATCGCCAGGCGGTCGAACTCGCGCACGTCGCGGGCGCGGTACAACGCGGTCGGGAGGGTCGGGCGGCTCACCATGGGATCTCGAACCCGGGCGGCGGGGCCGGGAACATCGGGCGATTCGCCATGCGGGCGCGGGGGTGGTGGGGACCGGTCGGGAACGTCGGACGGTACGTCATGCAAGCCTGGGTCCGGGAGGGGGCGACCGGGAACATCGTACAGTTCACCGTGGAATGGGCGCGGTTGGTGCGATCGGCGCGGCCATGCGATTGCGGTCAATGGCAGCCGATGCGACGGCGGCCGCCGCGCTCAGTCGAGCCGCAGCAACGCGTCGCGGTAGAAGCGGAGTTCGGCGATGGAGCCGCGGACGTCCTCCAGCGCCCGGTGCTCGGCCCGCTTGACGAGCTTCGCCGCCTTCTCCGGGGCCCAGCGCAGGCACAGCTCCTTCAGCGTGCTCACATCGAGATTGCGGTAGTGGAAGAAGCGCTCCAGGCGCGGCATGTAGCGATGCAGGAAGCGGCGGTCGAGGCAGATGCTGTTCCCGCACATCGGCGAGGTCCCCGCCGGCACCCAGCGTTCGAGGAACGCCAGCGTGCGCGCCTCCGCCTCCGCCTCCGCGCAGGTGCTCGCCAGCACCCGCTCGGTGAGCCCCGATCCGCCGTGCTGTTCGGTGTTCCACTCGTCCATCGCCGCGAGGATCTCGGCGCTTTGATGGATCACGATCTCCGGCCCGTCCGCCAGCACCCGCAGCGATGTATCGGTGACGACGGTGGCGATCTCGATGATCTTCTCGGTATCGGGATCGAGACCGGTCATTTCGAGATCGATCCAGATGAGATTGGAGGGGTTCACAGCCATGGTCAGCGCGCGTCGCGGCGCCCCACCAGCGCCCGGGCCAGGGTGCCGCCGTCGACGAACTCCAGCTCTCCACCCATCGGAACCCCCTGCGCGATCCGGGTCGCCCGGATGCCGCGTTCACGGACGATCTCCGCGAGATAGTGCGCGGTGGCCTCGCCCTCGACGGTCGAGGAAGTGGCGAGAATGACCTCGTCGATCCCGCCGCGGTCGAGCCGCCGCTCGAACTGATCGAGCCCGAGCTCGGCGGGGCCGATTCCGTCGAGTGGCGACAGATGCCCCATCAGCACGAAGAATACCCCCTCGTATCCGGCGGAGGCATCAAGGGCGGCCATGTCGGCCGGCGTCTCCACCACGCACAGGGTCCGGGAGTCGCGCCGCGGCGATGCGCACACCGGGCACAGCGCATTCTCGCTGAGCGTCCGGCACGACTCGCACCTCCCGACCGATTCCACCGCCTCGGCGATCACCCCCGCGAGATCCAGCGCCCCCTCCCGGTTGCGTTCGAGGAGATGAAACGCCATGCGCTGCGCGGACTTGGGCCCGACCCCGGGCAGGCACCGCAGGGCGTCGACGAGACGGCCGACGAGAGGACTCAGCGCCATCTCCGGGGCCTCGCTCGCGAACCTCGGTAATGTCTCACTGCGACTTCCGAACTCTCAGGAAAACCCGTACATGCAGGTTGGAGACATCAAGCAGAATGTCAAAGCAAGACTCGAACCCGGGGTGAGAAATGCCGGCCAGTCCGGAAACTTCACCGATTTCACGGCTGCGGTGAAATTTCCGATCTAGAAAGGCAGCTTGAGCCCGGGTGGCAGGTTGAGCCCGGAACTCAGCCCCGAGAACCGATCCTTCGTGCGCGCCTCGACCTTGTGGACCGCGTCGTTCAGTGCGGCCGCGATCAGATCCTCCAGCATCTCCCGATCCTCCCCCATCAGTGCCGGATCGATGCGCACCGCGCGCACGTCGTGCCGGCCGGTCATGGTGATGGTGATCATGCCGCCCCCCGCCTCACCCACGACCTCCATGGACGCGAGTTCGCTCTGCGCCTGCTGGAAATCCTCCTGAAGCTTCTGGGCCTGCTTCATCAGTTGGCCGAATCCACCTTTCATCGCTTGCTGTCTCCGGGTCTGTCGATGGGCTCCACGAGCGTGTGATCGACGCTCGTGCCGAACGTCTCGCACAGGCTCCGGACCTGCGGGTCGTCCTCGATGGCGCGAATCGCATCCTGACGACGGATCGCCTCGTCCCGCGCCCGCCCCGCGGCCGGCGTCTCACGGCTCGGCCGGTTCAGCACCACATCGAGCCCGATCGAATCGCCGAGCCGGGCCGCCAGCGCCCGGCGCAACCGCTCGCGCGCCCCGGACGTATCGAGCGCCGCGTGAGCGGGATCGAGTTCGAGCTTCAGGCGGTGGGCGTCCGACTCGACCAGGATCGAATTGAGCGCCAACTCGCCCTCGAGCCCCGACAGCCCCAGCCCTTCCACGAGGTCGCGCCAGCCCGGCGCGGTGAGCGTGGCCGGGTCGATCCGCTCGGGCGCGGGGTTCTGCAACGGTGGTGCGGTCTGTTCGCCGGCTGCAAGTTCCTGCCCCGGCGGTGCGGCCTCGCTGGCGCCCGCGGACGTCGTCGCTGGCGCGGCTCCGTCGCCGGCGGCGGCCCCAGGCGCGCGCGCCATGCCGACGCCGCTCGGGCGCGAAGTGGGGACAGGCAGGGCGCCCGCCGTGTCGGGAGCGAATGCGAGCATTCTGAGCACGGTCATTTCAAGCCCGAGCCGCGGATCCGGAACCAGCGCAAGGTCCCGCCGTCCTCGCAGTCCGATCTCGTAGTGGAGCTGCACATCCTCGGGCGAGAGCCGCGCGGCGAGCCGCGCGCAGGCCTCGGCGAGATCGGGGTCGGGGTCGGTCGCGCCGGGAACGGCCTGCGCCACCGCAACCCGGTGCAGGATGTTCACCATCTCGCCGAGCACGTCCGAGCAGTCCGCGGCATCGCCCGCGATCGCGGCCACCACGTCCATGGCGCCGGCCGCATCGTGCGCCGCGACTGCTTCCAGAAGTTCGACCACCCGGCTTCGATCGACGGTGCCGAGCATCGCCCGCGTTTCCTCCTCCGTCACCGCCCCCGCGCCGTAGGCCACCGCTTGGTCGAGCAGGCTCAGCGCATCGCGCATGCTGCCGTCCGCCGCCCGCGCCACGAGCCCCAGAGCCGCCTTCTCGAAGCCGATGGACTCCTCGGCGAGCACCCGCTCCAGGTGGGCCGCGATGTCGTCGGGCGGCAACCGCTTGAGATCGAACTTCAGGCACCGCGAGAGCACCGTGATCGGAAGCTTCTGCGGGTCCGTCGTCGCCAGCAGGAACTTCACGTGAGGCGGTGGCTCCTCCAGTGTCTTCAGCAGCGCGTTGAAGCTTTTCTCCGAGAACATGTGCACCTCGTCGATGAGATACACCTTGTAGCGACCGCGGGCCGGCGAGAACTGGACGTTGTCCATGAGGTCGCGCGTCTCGTCCACCTTCGAGCGTGACGCCGCGTCCACCTCCAGCAGATCGACGAACCGACCTTCGTCAATTTCGACGCACGCACTGCACACGCCGCACGGCTTCGAGGTGACGCCGGTCTCGCAGTTGATGCACTTGGCGAGAATCCGGGCGAGCGTCGTCTTGCCGACCCCGCGGGTGCCGGAGAAGAGAAATGCGTGATGGATCCGGTCCGCGTCCAGCGCATTGACGAGGGCGCGCGCGACGTGGACCTGCCCGACGAGCTGCTCGAAATTGCGGGGGCGCCACTTGCGGGCAAGCACCTGATAGCTCACGGCGATGACGGCTCCGTTGATGGCGCTGATGGTGCCGGCGGGCAGACTCGAACTGCCGACGAACTGCCGACCTGCCGAGTACGAATCCGTGGGTCGGCTCCCGTAATTCGTTGATTCATGCACTGAATGACGGGATCCGAGGGGCGCGGCCCGCCCTTGCAGCCGCCTCTGCGGCATGAATTCGGGAAGAGCCGCGAGGAACCGGGGAAACTATACCGACCCGTTGCGGGTGCGTACACTCACCCGCGGATATCGGGCCCGGCTCGGAACCGTTCTGCGGGGAATGCGATGCGGGGCCCGGCCTTCCACCAGGGAACCGCGTCTCGACAGGGGTTCGGACTGCAACGCTGGGGGTTCAGACCGTAACGCTGATCGTGTCCATCACCGCTGCCGTCACGGCGGGAACCGGGGCTATCACAAGGCTCGGGGCTGAGTGACCACAGGAGACATCGCGGTGTCCGCCGGTGCCTTCGACACCCCCTCCGCCGCGCGCGGCCTCGAAGCCGCCGGCATTGAATCGGACCAGACGGAGGCCATCGCCGCGCAGGTTCGCGCCGCCTCGGGCACCAATCATGACGCACTCGCCACGAAAGCTGATGTTGCCGCGATAAAAGCTGATGTGGCGGCGGTGAAAGCCGAGGTTGCCGCGGTCGAAACTCGCCTCGTGAAATGGGGCATCGGTTTCGCGTTCGCCGCCGCGGCCGTCGTACTTGCCGGCGTCCGACTCATGCTCGACGCAATCACATGACCGCCAGCGTCCGTGAGCCTCGGTGTCTCATCGGCGTTGACGGGTTCCGGAGGGTCCGAACCCTCTGCTCCCCGACTAATTCTCTTCCGGCCCGACCGTGAAGTCGCACCATTCGGCATAGCCCTTGTCCGGAAACATCGCTTTCAGCTCCGGCGTGGGCCATGCGGCCGGACCGCAGTTCGGGCCGGGCTTGAAAGTGGCGTCATAGCCGTTCACGTTGGCGTACATGATCCATTCGTTCGAGAGGCCGCCTTTCAGCGAGTCGCATCTGCTGTAGTTGGTTGGATAGCACACCTTGCCCCAGAGTCGCACGGTGAACCAGGCACCCGTAACCTTCTTCAATCGGCCCTCTGCATAATAGGTGCAGGCGCGGGCGATCGGTTCCCCCTTGTTATATTTGTCATCTGCGATGTGGTAGCCGACTATCGTGTCCTCGCCTTCCCATTCTTTGGTTTCCCAGTTGAAGGTACGTCTGTGACTGCCCTTGTCATAGGCGCAGCGGGCGGCGGCGCCCACGCCGACGACCGCGGTCCAGTTGAAGGCTTCAAGGTCCAATCCTGTAACCAGCTCCGACGCAGCTCGTTCGGGGAGCAAATCGGCCATCAGCCCCCTGGACTTTTTTGGCCGTGTTGTTTGTGACAAAGGCCACAGGCTGCGCCATTGCCGGCCCTGCCGTCAGAGCCGCCATCAGCGCGGCGGCGAGTACTGTCAGGCGTTTAAGCTGGGGGGGGGGGGGGGCAAGGGCGGAGCGTTTCAAACTGATCCGCTACCGGGATGCGTGACGCCTGGAATCTCCGATCACGCCGAATTGATTCTCGATAATCCATAACTACCTGGTTTATCGGTAAAAATTAAAGTCATGGGATGGTGCCGGTGGGCGGACTCGAACCGCCGACCTACTGAGTACAAATCCGTTTGTCTATTAATATAAATTATTGATTAATTGGATTAATTATTCGGTCATATTGGTGTTGGACACCTTTGAAGCCACCTTCTCGGCATGGATTCGGCAAGAACGGCGAAGAACCGGTGAGACCGTACCGACCCGCTACGGGCAGGTAAACCTGCCTTCGGGCACCATAGCCTCGCCCGGAGCCGCTCCGCGGGAAACGCACTGCGGAGCCAACCTTCCACCCGGAAGTCACGCCATGACATAGGTCCAGGCTGCAACGCTGATCGTGTCCAGTATCGTCGATTGTTGCGGGCAAGGTCGGCGAGTGGAAACGCCGGCTGGATGGCGCCCGAAGCAAGCTGAAATTCGACGACGTGCCGGGCCTGCGCTTCGACATCCAGATCGATCGGCGTCAAGTGAGCGATTTCGTGGTGTCGAGGGGTGATACGGCATGAGCGGGCCACCTGGTGCGCACCGAAGCCGAGTAAGCCGTACCCGACGCGGTGCTACCCAACCCCGGCGCTTGGCCGGATGTGGCGCACCTGAGCGCGGGCGATCCTCCGCCGAGGAAGGCAATCCATTCGACTGACTGGTAGACGGGCCGCTACCGGTGGGCGGGGAATCCCCTCGCGTCGAAGGTCGCTATCGGCGCCTCGTAGCATGGACACGAAACCAAAGCAGGCTTGGACACTACTCCATCCTATCCTGTCCCCGTCGATCTCGATGCGTGCGCGTCAACCTTTGCGAAGGCCAATCCACTTCTCTCCGGAAATCGGAATGCCACAACAATTCCCGTGCGAGACGTTGTCTCGGGAACTGCACAAGCACGATCTGCAATCCGGCCGCCCGAGCACGTTTCATCACCGGCAGGCAATCCGTGTCGCCGGTGACCAGAATAACCCGGTCGACGGACCGGTCAGCGGCGTAGGACGCAACGTCGAGGCCGAGCCGCATGTCAACGCCTTTCTGCTCGAAACGCGGCTTGAAGTCATCGTCCGACAGCGCAGATGAAGTGGTGCGGGATCGTTTTAGCACGAACCCCCGGAACTTGAGCGTACCGAGACGGACCGCAATATATGGCTTCGCCGCCAGCACCTTCAGCCATCCGTCCGCGCTCTGAAAATTCCTCCGCTCACCCGAAACCGGCAGCTTCGGACTACCTTGGTAGGGTGCACAATCGTAATAGAGCACCCGAAGCAGGGTTTCTTCCTCGGCGACGTAAGCATGGGCGATTGCCTCGATGTAATCCGGGTCGTAATGGTAGCGAGCCTGTTTGGCCAAGACCCGAAGATGGCCACCGTCGATGAATACCGCCACTTTCACAACGAAAGACCCCCGCAGGCTCACGCCCACGGGGGTCTCCGGATAGATGCCCGCCTACGGGCGTAGCGGATAGTGTGCGGCACCCTACTCCAGCCCTTTGCTTTCGGTCAATCCCTCCTAATCCCCCACTCCCCCCAAGGCGCGCTATGGCCTTGCCTCGCGGTTCAGACCCCCTATCACGCACTAGCGCCGAGCTACTGCCCGACCCAGGTGGAGCCGCCGATTCATTCGTCGACCGACGATGACGCGGCCGCTCGACGATGCGCCGGGCGCTGGCGGCCGTCACCGGCTCCTCGCACGCACCATTCACCGACCGACGCCCGTACGGCATCGGCGACGATGCGAGCGCGTGTCAGGCAGTACGCATCCACAGCGCAAACCAGTCCAACCTCGCGCTGAATCGGTGCGTAGTGGGTCCAGTCACGGCGCACGCTCCGGCTACAGGTACTTCGCGACCGCCCCCCGCTCGGCCCGCGCGCCGGCGGAGTAGTGCGCGACCATCCGGGAGGTTTTCCAGGCACCGGCGAGCATCACTTCCTGCTCGCTCGCGCCGCGAGCGGTGAGCTCGGAAGCGAGCCCAATCCGACCCGAGTGGGCGGAGAGCTTGCGCGTGATGCCGGCAGCCCTCGCGGCCCGCTGGAACCGCCGGGCGATGGTCTGCGGGTCCCGCCCCCCGAACACGCGCGCCTCCGGTGCCGCATTGGCGGGGCGCATCGTGCGCAGTGCTTCGGCAAAGCCGTTCTTCACCAGCCGGATATCGATCTCCGCACCGTCGCGATTCGTCTTCGATGTCCGCACCCTGATCTGGAGGGTGCCGTCCGTGCCTTCCTCGATGTCGCGCCATTCGAGGGCGGCGACTTCCGAGCGGCGCATCCCCGCCATGAACAGGCACGCGACGATGGCGCCGTCGATCGGCTGCTTCGCAAGGGCGACGATTCGGATCGCCTCGTCATAGGTGAGCGGGGACGCCTGACCGCGGCCCCGATCGGCGCCGTCTTCGGCCAATCGCTTGAGGGTATCGCGGGTGCGCTCTCCGGCGGGCGACGGGCGCCCCGTCTTGCGAGCGAACCAGCGCACCGCCGCGACCGCCAGCTTCAACGTCCCCGGCGAGGCGCCCTGCGCGAACCGGTCGGCGAGGTAGCGCGCCATCGTGGCGTCCGTGGGGGTGTCGTCACCGTGCCACTCGGCGATGGCGGCAAGTGCAATCCGGTACGCACGGCGGGTATTCGGGGCGAGCGCATCGAGGGCGATGCGGGCGGTTTCGGCCTGCTCGGGAGTGAGCGGGCCGGCAAGGGTGGTCAGTGCGGAAATCATGGAGGCTCTCCTCGGGGTGGGCGGACGTTGATCGGCAATCCCTGCCGTCTCAGTAGGCAGTATTCAGGGGAGATTGACCTACCTTGAAATGCCCGACAAGAGGTAGAAATCGAACACTCGCGGATGCATTGCGTGGCTTCCTGGCCGGAGCGGTCGCAGCCCTGCCCCCCTATGTGGGTGCCCGCGCATGGTAGAAAGCGGCAACTCGGGCCTGCGAAAAAATCGGCGGGCGCGGGCCTCGAATGATGTCGTTCGTCACGCCGCCGCCGGGGGCCAGGCTCAGGCGGTCAGCCTCGCGCGCGCGTGCTCGCGCGCGCGCGCGCACGCGAGGCAGTGGTGCCCCACGCCGGATGCGTCCTGCCTGACCGGCGCCCGCGCTGGCGCCGATGCCGCAGGCCGCTTCAGCTCTCATGCGCGCGGGGCAGTATGGAGCACGCAGGGTGCGAAGGTCCGGTGGACGGTCACTCCCCGGCACCGGCCTGCCCGCACATCGGGGCGAGTCGAATTCGGTGACGTACGCGCGCATTTGCCGGTGGACGCCAGCGGGCGGATTCTGGGGCGCGTGTCCGGCGCCGAGGACGGCTTGTTGAGCCGCGATAGCAGGGGCGTGTGACTGGGGTGCTGTGTCAGCTACGGTCGATGGATGCGGAATCGTCCGCCTCGAAATCACCCAGCGACTTCAGCAGCTTCATCGCAATCGGCACCACCTTCTCCAGCCGTTCGGTCGGGTCATCGTCAGACGACCGCTTGCGGTCCTGGATGTTGTGGACGGTCTGGAGAAGCATCTTCAGCAGTTGCGTATCGCCGCCCTGATATCTGCCCGTTTCGGAATCGATGGCTCCCAGCGCCTTCGCGACCGCCGCTTCGTACAGCACGCCGGCCTCTTCTTCGACGGCGGTCACCGCCGCCTGCATCTCGGGGAACTGACCGATCCAGAATTCAAGCTCGGCTTCGGTGATCCCGAAGCGCCGCGCGATCGCCGCATGTGGGCGGTTGATAGTGAGCGCCCGCGCCAACCGGATCGGATGAGTGCGCTTGTCGTAACGCACCTTGGACGCTTTGCGGTAGTGCGCCCGCGTAATCCCCTGACCGCACAGCGGGCAGTGATGCGGGTGGGAATTGTCCTCGGTCGGAGTCACGCCTGGCGCCTCCGCCGCGTCGGCCCGCATGCGCGCCGCTTTGGCCTCCCTTGCAATGGCCGCGCGCCGCTTCTCGTAGCACTGCTTGCACAGCCCATACCAGATGTATTGCACGGGCCTGTCGCACACCTTCCCCGCGGGGAACCCTTGGCACTTGACCGCCTGGATCGTTTCTGTGCTCACGATGAAAACCCCGCGATGATCGGATCGGAGAACCACCACGGGCGGGCGCCCTCGACAATTTCTCCGGGGAAACGTGGGGCCGGCCGCCGCGTCATGCCGGACTGCTCGCGCGAAATCACCCTGTCGTCGCGAACGCATCGAGCGCCCCACAAGACGGACTCGCCCAACGCCATCCGCGGCGCCGCCTCCCCCCGTGACAATCTTGAAATCCGTGATTTGTCCGCGCCGACCAGCTCGGCAAAGTCCGTACACGACCACCCCCGACGCGCCACGGAGTCGATGACCTCGCGCCAGTCAATCGGAACGTTGAACTGCATGTCGGGCACGTCATCGAGCCTGAGCTTCAAGCGGGTGCCGTCGAGACGCAATTTCCACTCGCCGACCTCGCCCGTAGCGATCGCGTCGTGCAATCGCATGAGCCCATGCGCTACATCGTGCCGGAGATCCGATTGACGGTTGTTCCGCTGCGGTCGGGGCGCGTCGAGCCCAGGTCCGCACAGCCGGCGCAGTTCACGCCGCCCAATCCGGCAACCGAAGCTGAGGTATTCGAATGTCTCGGCGACCGTGCGGCGCGTGCGCGTGATCATCCCCTTGCGCTGTCGCGCCAGCATCGCCACATCCTCAGCATCCCCGAAGTCGTAGCGCCGCGCGGGCGGGATCCAGCAGTGCGGTTTCTCGATCGTTTCGATGGTCGCCATCATCAATCCGTCGCTGATTCCGGTCGCCGCTCGCATCCTACGCGCCCGGGCCGCCACCCGCATCAGGCCGCGCGCCCGGCCGCAATCATCGACGCATTCGCCCACCACCAGAGCGCACGCCGCCATACCCTCGACGCCCCTCACCGCGCGGGTGCTGCGGACCATCATCACCCGATGGGCCACCGCGGCCGGCATTGAGGACGGCCGGATCTCCGGGTGCCCGGGCCTGCGGCACCCGCCGAGCGAAGTCTACGAGGGGAACATCAAACACAATGCAGAACTCGCGCGCTGAGAACGCACGCACGCCTTGCACCCACAACCCGCGCCGGGCCGATACACTGTACCGTTCCTCCCCCCCTACCGCAGGATCAGACCATGCGCACATCACCACCGGGACGCGCGGCCCATGCCGCCGAGCAGGACGGCATCCAGCGCATCGAAGCCGCCCTCCGGGCGACACCAGAAGCGGCAGAGGTGGATTTCGAAGCAGCCCGCCAGCGTGCGCTGGAGCGAGTGCAGTACCACGCGCCTTCGCCGGTCACGCTTGAGCTGCACCGACGCCGGAACCTCGCATGAGCACAACACCCCCGACCCCCACCATCACGTTCGACGCGAACGTCGTCGCCGTCAGCAACACGCGCGTGTTCTGGGCCACGCTCTGCGAAGACATCGGGCAATCCATGGTACTGACCCCGACCGCGAGCATGGAGGTCGTGCGCAGAATCCTCTTCGAAACCGAACGCGAATGGACGAAAACGCTCAAGACCATCAACCACGAACAAGGGCTGGGATGGAGCGCCATCACCGTCCGCCGGCTGGCCACACTCGCCGCACAAACCGCCCGAGACTGGTTCAGGGACACGCTGCGCCAACAAGGGTCGATCTACGCGAACACCCCACGACGCTCCGCTGAAGTCGAAGCGCTCGAAGCGCACATCGACGACGCACTCGACGATGCGATCTTCAGCGACTCGGACGGCAACGGCGTGAGAGACCGACGCATCGTCGTCGAAGCAATGGCGCGGGGCTACGACATTCTCGCCTCGAACAACATCGCGTCCATCGATCACGGCATGCTCCGCCATTGGCTGACCACCTGTGGCACCCCGAAGCTCGGGCTGACGACAACCATCGTGCGCCCCGAGCGTGCGGAAGAGCGATTGCGCATCGCCTACGACAGACCGATGCACTGGACGGCCACCGCCGCGGCCCGGGCAAGCGTGACCGACCCGGACAATCCGCAGCAGGCTGCAAAGGAAATGGTCACATTGCTCGACCGGTTCGAACAACGCGGCATGGCCGAGCTCAAGATGCGTATCGCCCGAACGATTGAGCAGCCTCAAGCGCTGCGCGCCGTGCTCGCCGAGGTCGCACGACACGGCACGAGCCGCGCCATGCGCGCAGAGCGGGCCATGCATGCAGCCTCGACCACCGCCGTATCGACACGCGCAGGCATCGACATCCCTCGCTCGTGAACGGATCCTGTGGGATAGCCACCGACTCGGCCGTGTCACCCAGCGACGGTTCCACGCCACCGTGCGGGAGGTTCCGGAGCGCATCATCCTGGGCGGAGACGGTGCGAGTGAAGACAGCCCGGCCGACTCCCTCCCCTTGCCATTCCCGCCGCTCGACCTGCCTCCCGGGGTCATCTACGCCAAAATTGTCGAGAAGTGCGGAGACCGCAAGTACTGGGAGACCTGGGCCAATGACGTCGCCGACATCTTCGCGCGGCTCGTCGCCTGGATTCGGGACCTTCTCAAGCACCCCGACAACGGCGCGCTGCGCGAGTGGTTCGAAGCATTCCACGAAGAGCTGGCCACGACCATCAACGCTTCGATCACCAAAGCGAGCGCGATCGACATGATGGCCCGGCATTTGCTGACCCGGCCGGTCTTCGAGGCGCTGTTCGAGCACTACGACTTCGCCGGCGGCAACCCGGTGGCGCGGGCGCTGGACGCGCTGCGGCAGGACTTCGGCGAGTTCGGGCTGGAAAACGAGACCCGCGACCTCGCAGGGTTCTACGAGAGCGTGCGCCTGCGGGCGCGGGGACTCGACAACCCCGAAGCGCGCCAGCGCGTGCTGATGGAGCTCTACGAAAAGTTCTTCGCCACCGCGATGAAGAAAGATGCGGAGCGGCTCGGTATCGTCTACACCCCGGTCGAGATCGTCGATTTCATTCTGAACAGCGCGGATGCGGTGCTGCGCCAGGAGTTCGGGCGCTCGCTCGGCGGCGAAGGCGTCCATGTCCTCGACCCCTTCACCGGCACCGGCATCTTCCTGGTTCGGCTCCTGCAATCGGCGCTGATTGAGGATGTCGATCTGAAGCGGAAGTACCGGGAAGAGCTGCACGCCAACGAGCTGGTGCTGCTCGCCTACTACATCGCCTCCATCCACATCGAGGAGGCGTTCCGCGGGCGCGTCGGGGACGACGGCGCCCATGAGCCCTTCGGCGGCATCGTGCTTACCGACACGTTCAATCTGCACACCGAACGGGCGGGATTCCCGAAGGACTGGCTGCCGGACAACAGCGAACGCGCCGAACGTCAGCAGAAGCTGCCCATCCAGGTCATCGTCGGCAACCCGCCGTGGTCGGTCGGCCAGCGAAGCTCGGCCGACGACAATCCGAACGTGAACTATCCGGAGATCGAGAGGCGGATCGCCGAAACCTATGCAGTCCGCTCCACTGCTGGAGTTGCCCCGTTTTGGTGGACACTTGGACATTGCGCAGAGGAGGTGTCCAGATGTCGAGGAGACGACCGCGTTACGCGCCGCAGTACCGGCGCCAGATGGTGGAGCTGGTTCGTGCGGGCCGTACGCCCGGGGAGCTCGCTCGCGAGTTCGAGTGCTCCGTTTCGGCGATCCGCAACTGGGTGCGTCAGGCCGATCGCGACGAGGGTCGTCGTGAAGACGGACTGACAAGTTCGGAGCTCAAGGAGCTGCGGCAGCTCCGTCGGGAGAACCGTCAGCTTCGAGAGGAGCGAGAAATACCAACAAAAGCCGCGGCTTAGGTTCGCACGGCAGACCGGTACGATACCGGGGAGGTCTTCGCGCTCGTGAAGGCGAACCAAGCCCATCATCGTGTGGCCACGATGTGCCGAGTGCTGGGCGTCTCCCCCAGCGGGTACTATGCGTGGCGAGGCCGTGGCCGCTCCCCTCGTGCCGAGCGCGACGAGGAGTTGGGTGCCACGATCCGGGCCATCCACGAGGCTTCTCGCGGGACCTACGGTGCGCCTCGGGTGCATGCGGAGCTGGGGCGCCAGGGGTGCCGGGTAGGCCGTCAACGGGTCGCTCGGCTGATGCGCCAGTCGGGGTTGACCGGGGTGAGCCGGCGCCGCGGCACGCGCACCACGCACCGGGAGCGGGGCCGCGGGGCGGCTCCGGACCGGGTCGAACGCCAGCTCAGCGCCGATGCACCGGACCGGATCCGGGTCGCCGATATCACCTACGTGCCGACCTGGAACGGGTTCGTGTTCCTGGCCATCGTGCTCGATGTGTTCAGCCGCAAGGTGGTGGGGTGGGCCATGGCCAACCATCTTCGAACCGAGCGGGTGCTCGCGGCGCTGAACATGGCAATCGCACAGCGCCGTCCCCAGGGGGTCATCCATCATTCCGACAAGGGGGCTCAGTACACATCGCTTGCGTTCGGCAAACGGTGCCGGGAGGCCGCGGTGGTCACGTCGACCGGCTCGGCCGGCGACTGCTACGACAATGCGATGGCCGAGAGCTTCTTCGCCACGCTCGAGTGCGAACTCATCGACCGGCGTTCGTTCCACACCCGCACACAAGCACGCATGGCCATCTTCGAGTACCTCGAATCGTGGTACAACACCCGACGCCTGCACTCGGCACTGGGGTACCTGAGCCCCAACGAGTTCGAGCGTCGCGCGGCCGCGCAACGTCCGATGGGCGCCCCGGAGCATCGCGAACGAACCAACCTCGAATCCTTGCCGGCCGGCCGGCCGGGGATCCACAACCACCCTCCCGGCAGACCCCCAACACCGGTCTTCGACAAAGACCCCCTTCCATCGGCTATCGTTCACCGCAGTGCCGGGGACGACAGCTATCAACCGTCCACCGAAACGGGGTAGGCCCGAACGTGGAGAATGTGTGAACCTCGCTCGATTCGCCCACGCACCGATCGACGGACGCGAGCCGTCGCGTGAAGCCGGCGAGCAGGATGCCGCGCACGGGGTCTTCCGGGCGCCGCTTCAGGAAGTGCTGCGCCTCGTCGAACAGGATGGTCGGGCCGTCGCGCTCGATGATGCGGTACAGCGCGGCGGCCGATGCGTCGCTAGCCGGCTTCGCCCGCCGCACCATCCAGGACAGCAGCTCTGTAACGCGCGTCTTGCCGGCCTCGCGCTCGGGTGCCGTCACCATCAAGTAGGGCGAGGTTGCGAAGGCACGGAAGGCCCACGTGTAGAGCGCCCACAGCGTCACCGCCTCCGCTCCGCCCTTGGGCATGACTGCGTAGTGCTCGACCTTCGCCTTGAGCGCGCCGAGCAGCTTCGCCCCGTCCACCGGCTCCGGCCACGGCTCCGGATCGTCCCATTCGACGGGCCGGCCCTGCCCGCCGCCACCGTTCTCGCCGGAGCCCGCTCCGGTCAGCCTGTCGAAGTCACGGACCGGGAAGCCGGCGAAATCCTTGAACGCCTTGCGCAGGTTCGCGCGGTCGCCACCCGGCAACCCGGGGAGCGCCGCCGCGTGCTCGTACAGCGTGCCTGGCAGCGTCCTCGTGCGCTCGATCAGATCGTCGGGCAAGCCGTTTCGCTTCAACGCTTCGGCGGCTGCCTTTCGCAGCTCGCCTTCCGCGTTCGCCGCCTGGATGGTTTCCGCCGCCTTGACGGCCGGGTTTGCATTGCTCATGCCGCGTCCCTCGACAGCGCGAGCACGTCGCACCAGTCGCCGACGAAGGGCGGAAGCTCGATGGCGACGCTTCGGCCTTCGTCGACAAGTCGCCACGCCAGCGCCGCCGCCGCGAGCTGTCCGCCGCCCCCCGGGTCCCGGTCCGCCGCGATCACCACGTCGTGAACGCCGGCGGGAATCTCGACCGCGCGCAGCCCCGAAGTCCCGAGCGTCGCCCATACGGCGCCGCGCCAGTCGAGCACGCGCACCGCCGCGGCCGTGGTTTCGACGCCCTCGCCGACCAGCAGCCGGCCGTCGACCGGATCGGCGAGTCGCACCGCGCCGCCGGTGAGGGGCCCGAGCGAGGCGCGGACCGGATCGACCGCGGCCTTGCACGGGCCGTCCGGGGCAAGGTAGGTGCGCTGGATGCCCGCGAACCGGCCGCCGATGTCCTGGACGCCCGCCACGAGCACGGGGAAGCGTCCCGGTGCGGCCAGATGCGAGAGTCCCGGATGGAAGCGGAGCGCCGGCACACCAGCAACGTGCCCGACACCACGCGCGCCGAGGTAGCGCGCCGCGGCGGTGCCGGCGAGCGGGCGGGTCTGCTTCCAGATGCGGCGCGCGAAGCGCCGGGAGTCCGCGCGCCTTGCCGGCTGCGCCGCGCATGGCCTCGCGCCTGCGGGATTGCTCGTCTCGACGGCGGGACGCCCGGGGCGGCTCTCAGCGGCTCTCGCACCCGCGTCGCGTTGCGCGACGAAGCCCTCCGCCTCGAGCCACGCCAGCGCCGCCGCCCGACTCCCGCGCTCGCGCGTCACCAGGTCGAGCACGCCGCCGCCCTCGCCCGTCTCGAGGTCATGCCACCAGCCGCGGACGACGTCGACCGACAGGGAGCCCTTGCGCCCGTACCGGAACTCGGTGCGCGTGAACGTCGACGGCTCGCCGAGCAGCGCCCTGGCGGCTGGCTCCATCATGTCCGGCCAGTCGATGGGCCTTCGGGGCGTACCTACCGGCGAAACACTACCGCTCGCAGGTACCCGCGACTGTTCACGGCGCGGTCCGTTCGCCTCACGGACCGCGCCAATCTCCGGCACCGATCACCTCGCCGAAGCGCGGGATCCGCCGCGACTGGTGCGCTCACCGGATCTCGCCGCCGGTAGAGAGTCGATCCACTCGTCTACATCGCGGAGTCTCCACGCTACGCTGTTCCGGCCCAGCCTAACAGGCGTCGGAAACCCATCTGTCGCGATCAGCGCGTAAATCCGAGCTCGGCTGAGGCCGGTCATCGCCTCCACTTCGGGGCGGCGGAGTAGTCGGTTGGTCATGTTGGGATCCTCGTGACGACCGGCTTAATGCCGATCGGAGACACATGAGGATCCGCGAAGCACCGCGAGGTGTCACGGTACGACCAATATCGGGAAATGGTCGTACCGTAGGGTCCGGGCTTCCTCAAACCATGCTGTCAGCGGTCACAGCAGAATCACACGTCAGTTCTTTTCCCGCGTTTTCCAGAGTTGCAAGATTGTTCCTGGTTTTGGTTTCGTTCTGAACAGATCCGCAAACACGTCCGCGCACACGTAGCACGCAGGGCCGGGTTCGCGGTCACTCGTCGCTGCCTTCATGCCGCATCGCTCAAGCGCCTGTATCACTTCGCAGATGGTGGAGTTTCGAGGTTTATTGTTGATCTTCCTCCCCGCCGTCGAGCCCTTGGGCCGCTTTGCTTTCCCCTCCGCCGCCCTGACCAGCCACTCGCTCAGCGCATCGCCGAACGGTTGCTGGTTCTTTCGTAGTATTGCCGCGATCTTTACGAGCGCGTCCCAATCGTCAGCGTGTTTCACGGCCTTCTTGATGCATTCAGCGATAGTGTTTTCATTCGGTGCGGGCACGACGGGAATCGAACTTGGTTTCGGTTCCGGGTTACGGCTATCTGGGTCCAGGAGGAAGCTCCGACATTCACCATCGAACAAGAGACGGGATCGGGAGCCAAGCGAAAGAATTTTGCCCACATGCTCCCGAGCGAAATCATGGCTTCGTCCGTTAAGCCATTTCATTCGGCGCGGACCGAATGCATGAGTCAGTTCGACGGATACGACAAGTTCGAGGCACAACTCCAACCCACGTAACTCAGGGCAGGTGGGGGACGGATCTATTACTACCATCCACACACAAGCTGTGTATACGTCGCCAACGGGCTTACCTTCCTTCAGTTCTAGACACTGCCCGGCGATGCAAACTATATGGTCAGCGCGCTTGTCAAATGACGAATTCAGATTCAAATTCTTTATCCACTTCGCAAGCATCTTGGCTTTATCTTCGTCGATGATTTTGCCCGTCTCCAGAAAACGAGATTCATTCTCACGGATAGTTTCATCGATCTTGGATTTATTTATATAGAAACTATCTAGCGCATCATCTGAATCGTCCGCCGCGAGCGCGTAGGCGATACTTCCTTGATTCAACCTGTCACCTTTAGTCCTGACCGACGGAACAACCAGAGTCGGCTCTTCATCGGCTGGCGAAACTCCGTCTTTGTCGAGGGGGGATTTGTGGTTATCCTTGCCCATGTTGATGTTCTCTTCGATTGATATCGACAAGCGGCGGATCCGGGTCGCGCCGGTCCGCCGCACCATCACTCTACCCTCTCCCCTCTTGTTAGTGCATCCTCCGCGCCCTTGAGCCATGCTCCGGCGGGAACATGGCAGCCTCCACGGTGCCCGCGGCCCTCATGATTCGTTCGATATCGAGCGACAGGGCTCCGCCGTCCTTCGATGTACTGCGCCAGGTACGAAGCCGATTCGGGTCTCACGCCGCGCCGTCGGCAAACGATGAAGGCGGCGGACTCCGCCTCGACTTCCCGGATCGCCTCCGGCAGGCCACGCCGGTCCGGGATGCGAGGCTTGTGCCTGGCGTCCGCACCCAGGTGGCCAAGGTGCAGGTGCGCGAGCTCATGAGCGATGGTGACGAGTCGAGTCTCGCGCGTGTGATTGCGGTTGGCCTTGACTGCGTACCCGCCGCCCGTCCGCTGGATGCGTCCGGCGCGCCAGTCGCCCGTGTCGATGTCGGCGATGCGGATGCCCTTTGCCTGCACGGCCGTCACGACGGCCGCCAACATCGCCTCAGAGACATCCCCTGCCGCAGGGAACGAGAACACGCTGCGCGGGAGCTCCGGCGCATCGGGCAGGGCCTCCGTGTCCTGGATGTCATACACGAACCCCACCGGCCCGAAGCGCCGCAGGACAACGAGCGGACGCGCGTCCTCCTTCACCGTTCGCTTCCATTCGGCTCGCCACCGGGGCGCGCTTGCCGCGAAGCTCAGCCCCGGCCTTTGTCGGTGCAGGAGCATGGCGTTGTACGGCCCGAAGCGGCGCATCTTGACCGCGAAGGCCAACAGCGCGGCGTAGTCCTTGCTCGCCTGATAGACCGCCGCTTCGGCGAACAATCCCGTCAGGCCTCGGGTTTCGTCCGTCGTTGCGCGCATCAGCATGACTCGCCGCCGCGGCACTCGGTACGGGGCTGCGTCAGTGGGGTAGCTCGCCGCCCGTTCATCGCCCCGCCTCCCGGTGTGCGTCGAGGTTCACCACGTCCGCCGGCTCCGGGTTCAGGTAGCGCGCCCACCGTTCCATCAGCTCGCGGCGTTTCTCGAAGAGGTCACTTCGCGCGTAGGCCGCCTCCGCCTTGTCCTTGAGCGTGTGCGCGAGCGCTGCCTCGCAGACCTCGCGCGGGATGTTCGTGCGCTCCTGCGCCCAGACCCGGAAGCTCGCCCGGAATCCGTGTGCTGTGGCGTCGATGCCGAGCCGTCGCAAGGCCTGAACGAATGCGGTATTGCCGATCGGTCGGCCGCCGCGTGCGGGAAACACGAGATCGCTGTGCTTGCTTCGCAGCGCCCTTGCGCTGGTCAGGATCTCGACCGCGCGGCCGGAGAGCGGCACGCGATGCTCTCGCCCTGCCTTCATCCGGTATGCCGGGACGGCCCACGTCGCCGCCTCAAGGTCGAACTCGTTCCAGGTGGCTTCCCGGACCTCGCCCGACCGGGCCGCGGTCAAGACCAGGAACTCAAACGCGAGATTGAGCACCGGCGCCACGTTCGAGCAGCGAACCGCTGCGATAGCGCCCGCGACTTCGGCGCAGGGCAACGAGCGTTGCGCCCTGCTCCGGTTCGGTTGGCGCGCGAGCACCGCCTTGGCCGCATCGGCCGGGTTGTCGGGGCGGAGTCCTTGCGCGATCGCCCAAGCGAATACAGCCGCAATCCGCTGGCGGACACGCTTCGCGGTCGTCGGCTTCTCATGCCAGATTGGCGAGAGCACTGCGATCACGTCTTCCGTCGATACGTCCGCCACGCTGCTTGCCCCCAAGCGAGGCAGAACGTGAAGCCGCATGGAATCGGTCCAGTCCCTCGCGTGCCTCTCGCCTTTCCATCCGCTTCGACGCAGATCGAACACCTTGCACTCAGCCTCAGCGAAAGTCCGCACACCACGTGCCCGCTGGCGATTCGTCTTCGGATTCCCGCCGTTGCGGATTTCGCGTTGATTCGTCAGCGCCGCCTCGCGCGCCATTGCCAGCGTGACGACAGGGTACGGCCCAAGCCCGAGCTCCTGTCTTTGCCCTCCGACCGTCAGCCGCTGCTTCCATCGCTTCGCGCCCGAAGGCTCAACAAGCAGGAACAGTCCCTGACCGTCGAAGTACCGACCCGGTTGCTTCGCCCCTCGCACGGCTCGCTCGTTCAGCGCGTTGCGTAGTCGTCGCCCGCCCTTCTTCCCGTCTTCCGGTATCTGTCGCTCCATTCTAGACACCTTCCAGGCCACCTTTAGAGACAGGACACTACAAGAATCGTTGGGAACGATCAAGACTCGCCCGGAAGACAGTCGGATAGATGATTCGACCGCAAGATACTGATTTATCAAGAAATAAATTCATGTAAACCACTGATTTGATTGGTGCCGGTGGGCGGACTCGAACCGCCGACCTACTGATTACGAATCAGTTGCTCTACCAACTGAGCTACACCGGCGAGGAAGGGGGGTGGAGTATACAGAACCCCCGGGCGGCGGGCGGTAAAACGAGGGCGGGCCGATCCGGGCGGGACCGGTCAGGTCAGATCTGATCAGATCGGACGCGATCGACTGACCCGGATGACGACATCCACGCGCTCCACGCGCGTGCCCGAGGGAAGGGAAGGCAACGCATTCACGACGACCGATCCCGGCTCGATGTCGGTCAGCACGCCGGTGTCGACATCGTGGATGTGGTCATGGCTCGCGAGGTTGGAGTCGTACAGCACCTTGTCGGAATCGACGACGAGTTCGCGCACGAGTCCCCGGCGGGCGAACAGCCCGAGCGTGTTGTACACCGTCGCTCTGCACGCCGGCTTACCCTGCCGCAGGAGCATGCGATGCACGTCTTCGGCGCACACGTGCTGCGCTCGCGCCAACAGCACCACCGCGATGTCGACGCGTCGGGCGGTGGGGATGATGCCGTGGTTGCGCAGAAGGGCCACCGCGTCGTCGCGGCGCATGCTCGGGCCGGGTGCCTCGCTCGCCATTTCCGATTCCCCATGCCTTCGCCGGGTTGCGGTCGGACGCGAGTATAGCCGGCATTCCTCACCAGTACCCGGCCAGGACCGGAGGCAAGCGTTCAGTCGGGCCATGGAGTTGACCGGGGCTGTCGGCGCCGCGGGGCTCGGAGAACTGAAATTTCCGGGTCAGTCCGGTTCGCGCCGGAAGGTTCCCAGCACGAGCAGGGCCGCGCCCACGCAGATGGCCGAGTCGGCCACGTTGAATGCGGGCCAGTGCCAGTCGCCGACGTGAAAATCGATGAAGTCCACCACCGCACCGATACGGATGCGATCGATGACGTTGCCGACCGCACCACCCAGGACGAGCGCGAGCGCGAGCGGATACCAGCGAGCACGACGCGGCAGTTCGCGCATCCATTGGAGGATGAATCCGCAGATGGCAACCGCGATCCCGATGAACAGCCAGCGCTGCCAGCCGCCGGCGGTGCTGAGGAAGCTGAACGCGGCCCCGGTGTTGTACACGAGCACGAGATCGAGGGACGGAATCAGCTCCACGGACGACGCCGGGTCAAGCAGTGCGACAGCCGCAATCTTCGTCACCTGATCCGCAATGACGACGGCGAGCGAGCACCACAGCCACCGGAACGCACCGCGTGGTTCCTCACCGCGGGATGCCGAGCCCACCGCTGCCGTCCCCGTTCCGGAATCGCTCACGCCGCCGCCCGCCCGAGGATCTCACGCGCCCGCGCGCTGTCGCGGGCAATCCGGGCCTTGAGCGCCTCGAACGAGTCGAACTTGCGCTCGTCGCGAATCTTCGCGATGAAGCTCACGTCGACGCACCGGCCGTAGGCGTCGCCGCTCCAGTCGAAGACGTGCACCTCCAGCACCACGATGCGGCCATCGACGGTCGGGCGGGTGCCGAGGTTCGCGACCGCATCGTGCCGGCCTTCCCCGAGCCCCGCCACCCGGACCGCATAGACGCCGCGCAACGCCGAGCGATAGCGGCGGATGGGAATGTTCAGGGTCGGAAACCCGATGGTGCGGCCCCGCCGATCACCGCTCACAACCCTGCCGCTCACCGCATAGTGCCGGCCGAGCAGCTCACGCGCGATGCCGATTTCGTCGTTCGCGAGCGCATCGCGGATCCACGAGCTGCTGACCCGCGCGCCGCGCACGCAGAACGTCTCGCGGCGCACGACATCGAAGCCGTGCCGCTCCCCCAGGGACACGAGAAGGCCGAAGTTGCCCTCCCCTCGATGCCCGAACCGGAAATCATCGCCGGCGACCACCACCCGCACCCCGAGCCCCGCGACCAGAAAGGACTCCACGAACTCGGCGGGGGGCATCGCGCTCAGTCGCTCGTCGAAGCGCAGCAGCGCGACCCGATCGATCGGCAGCCCGCCGAACGCGCTCAGCTTCTCCCGCAGTCGCGTGAGGCGCGGGGGCGCATTCTCTCCGGCGAAGAACTCCAGCGGCTGCGGCTCGAAGGTGACGAGGGTGGTCGGCAGGGCGTGCTCGCGCCCGAGCGACGCAAGCTGCCGGATCAGCGCCCGGTGGCCCAGGTGCACGCCGTCGAAGTTGCCGATGGTGGCGACGCAGCCACGGTGCCGGGAACGCAGATTGTGTCGCCCGCGAATCAGTTCCAACCCGTCTCTCCTCGTCGGGTCCGGGCCCGTTGCAACCCGGGCCGGATCGTGGTGATTCCGGCCGCGCACCCGGACCTTGCGAGCAACCCCGGAAACCTTGCGGCCCGGCGCAGGCAGGGTGGAACCGTGTCCGGACCGGCCCGCATTTCTCGCCGGTTCCCAGTCAGGGCCGGGGTTCGGTCTCGCGTCGGCGGCTGCGGTTCGGGGACTGGTGAAAAATGCGAACCCACGGCGCGATGATACTTGCTGCGCCCCGCCCGCGCTCATTCGCCGCGGGCGACCGGAGCCGTCAGGGTGCGCGGCCGGATCCCCAGCGCCAGCATGACCACGGCGTAGAGCACCATCCCGGTCGCGCTCACTCGTCGCGGGCGATCGGAGCCTTCAGGGTGCGCGGCCGGATCCCCAGCGCCAGCATGACCGCGGCGTAGAGCACCATCCCGGTCGCGACGAGGGCGCCCAGCCGGGCGGCGCGGACCGCCGCTTGCGCCTCGAGCCACCCGACCGGCTCTCCCCGCATCACCCACAGGGCCGCGGCCATCACCAGGTTGCCGGCGGCGACTCGCGCGATGAACCCGCTCCACCCGGACCGGGGGCGATACACGCCGCGCGCGACGAGCCCGCGCAGCAGGAGACCGGCATTGATGAATGCCGCCAGCGTGGTCGCGAGCGCGAGCCCCGCATGGGCGAACGGGACGACCAGCGCAAGGTTCAGCCCGATGTTCGAAAGCATCGCCACCACCCCGATCCGCACCGGGGTGCGCGTGTCCTGGCGCGAGAAGTATCCGGTCGCGAGCACCTTGACCGCGATGAACGCGAGCAGGCCGGAGGCGAATGCGAGCAGGCTCCGGGCCGCCATCTCCACGTCATGGGCCGAGAACGCCCCGTACTGGAACAGGGTGGTGAGAATCGGCGCGGCGAGCAGGCCGAGCCCGACCGCGGCCGGAGTGGCGACGAGCACCACGAGCCGGAGCGCCCAGTCGAGGGTGTCGGAGAACGACTCCGGCGCCGCGCTCGCGTGCTGGCGCGACAGGTGCGGCAGGATGACGGTAGCGAGCGCGATCCCGAACACGCCGAGCGGGAACTCGACCACCCGATCCGAGAAATAGAGCCACGACACGCTCCCGGTGACGAGGAACGACGCAATGATGGTATCGACGAGCAGGTTGATCTGGGAGACGGAGACCCCGAACACGGCCGGGAGGATCAGCGCGCCCACCCGGGCGACGCCCTCGTGGGCGCGGCGAAAGCGCGGGCGCACGAGCATCCCGAGCGCGGCGAGAAACGGGAACTGGAACGCGAGCTGCACCACCCCGGCCACGAGCACCCCCCATGCGAGCGCGACGGCGGGAATCTCGAGCACCGGCGCGAGCCACAGCGCCGCGCCGATGAGACTCAGGTTCAGCAACACTGGCGTCACGGCCGGCACTGCGAACCGGCCCCAGGCGTTGAGGATGCCCCCGGCGAAGGCGACCAGGGAGATGAAGAACACGTAGGGGAACGTGATCCGCACCATCTCGACCGCGAGCGCGTACTTCTCGGGGTCGGCGAGAAACCCGGGCGCGAACACCGCGATGAGCACTGGCGCCGCCAGAACGCCCACCACGGTGACGACGGTGAGTGCTCCGATCAAGGCTCCCGAGACGTGGGCGGCCAGATCGCGCACATCGCCGATCTCGCGCTGCTCCCGGTACTCGCTCAGGACCGGCACGAACGCCTGGGCAAAGGCGCCTTCGGCGAAGAGTCGGCGCAGGAAGTTCGGGATGCGAAATGCGACGAAGAATGCGTCGGCGCCGGCGCCGGCGCCGAACGCCTGGGCAATGACCACATCGCGCACGAACCCGACCACGCGCGACGCCATCGTGCTCGCGCCGACCACGCCGGTCGATCTGAGAAGCGACCGGCTCACCGCACCGGAAGGCCCCGCAGAAGCCCCCGGACGCACCGCGCGGACGCCGGGCCGGCCGGAAGCATTTCGCGCGGCGGAGCCGTCGGGACCCTGCCCGGACAGGGGATCGAGTTGTCAGGCATTCGCGCCATCGGCATAATCGCGCGTCCTTCGGCCACGAGCCCGTATCAGGAGAGTCGAACCAGTGGCGAACTCTGCCCAGGCAAGAAAGCGCGCGCGCCAGGCCGAACGCAGGCGCATTCATAATGCCAGCTTGCGTTCCAGAATGCGCACCAGCGTCAAGCGCGTGCTGCGCGCCCTGGACACCGGAGACGCGGAGAAGGCCGGAGCGGATCTGAAGCTCGCGGGCCCCACCCTCGACAGCGCCGCCACCAAGGGACTCATCCACAAGAACAAGGCGGCCCGACACAAGAGCCGGCTGAACGCACGTCTGAAGGCGCTGCGGGCCGGCTGATTGTCGAACCACCGAAGCCATCCCCAGCGCCGCCGGCGTCTCGGCGATCAGTCGCGCATCAGCACCAAGTTGTCTCGGTGGATGAGTTCCGGTGCGCCCACATAACCCAGAAGTTCCGCGGTGCGCTCGCTGCGCCGCCCCATGATGCGCCGCGTCTCGCCGGCATCGTAGTTCACAAGCCCCCGCGCCACTTCGGCGCCGGAGGGGTCGAAGCAGGCGACGACCTCTCCGCGTGAGAACTCCCCCTCCACTGCCCTGACCCCCACCGCGAGGAGGCTGCGGCCCGACTCCACTAGCACCCTTGCGGCCCCCTCGTCGATGCGCAGCCGGCCCCGCACGCTCAACTGCCCGGCCAGCCACTGCTTGCGTGCGCCGAGCGGCGCCTGTCCGGGTTCGAGCCGGGTTCCGATCGGTTCGCCGGCCAGCAGCCGCCTCAGCACATCGGGCTCGCGCCCGGAGACGATCCGCGTGGGCGTCCCGGACCGGGCGGCAAGCGCGGCGGCCCGGAGCTTGGTGCGCATTCCGCCGCGACCCAGCGCCCCCCCGGCGCCCGCCATCGCATCGAGGGCCGAATCCCCGGCCCGGCCGCACTCGACCAGCCGAGCCGCAGGGTCCACACGCGGGTCGCGATCGAACAGACCCGGCTGGTCGGTGAGGATGACCAGAAGCTCCGCCTCGACCAGGTTCGCGACGAGACCGGCGAGCGTATCGTTGTCCCCGAGCCGGACTTCCGGCGTGGCCACCACGTCGTTCTCGTTGATCACCGGCACCACACCGTAGCGCAGGAGTTGACGCAGCGTGCTGCGGGCATTGAGGTATCGGCCGCGATCCGAGACATCCTCGTGCGTCAGCAGCACCTGCGCGGTGTGGGTGGCATGATGCTGGAAGCACGACTCGTAAGCCTGAACGAGGCCCATCTGACCGACGGCGGCGACGGCCTGGAGCTCGTAGAGCGCCTCCGGGCGCCGCGGAAGACCCAACCGGCTCATCCCCTCCGCCACCGAACCGGAGGAGACCAGCACGACATCGACCCCCCGCGCCCGCAGCGCCACCATCTGAGCCACCCACCGGCCGATCCCCTCCGGCTCGAATCCGCGGCCGTCGTTGGTGACGAGCGTGCTGCCGATCTTGACGACCCAACGCCGCCGGACGCCGGTGGCGGCGCTCGTCACGCTTCCTCCTCCAGACGGCGCATCAGTGCTTCGCACAGAGCATCCGTCCCTTCGCGGGCGAGCGCGGAGACGGGGTGCACCGGGCCGGCCCAGGAAGTGTCCTTCACGATCGCCGCCACGGTATCCGCACGCTCGGGCGGCGGTACGAGATCGAGCTTCGTCGGTACCAGCCAGCGCTCTCGGCGCGCCAGTTCCGGGTCGAAGGCGGCGAGTTCGCGCTCCAGGGTGCGCACCTGCTCGGCGGGGCCGGCGCTCCCCGTCACCGGTGCGACATCGACGAGGTGGAGCAGCACCCGGGTACGGGAGAGATGACGCAGGAAGCGGATACCGAGCCCGGCGCCGCCGGATGCACCCTCGACCAGGCCCGGGATGTCGGCCATGACGAAGCTGCGGTCCGGCCCCCGCCGCACCACGCCGAGGCTGGGAACGAGGGTCGTGAACGGGTAGTCGGCAACCTTCGGGCGGGCGGCGGAGACGGCTCGAATGAGGGTCGATTTGCCGGCGTTCGGCATGCCCACAAGGCCGATGTCGGCGAGCAGCTTGAGCTCCAGACGCAGCTCCAGGCACTCCCCGGGGGTTCCTTCGGTAGTGCGGCGCGGGGCACGGTTGGTGCTCGACTTGAAGCGGGTGTTGCCCAGGCCCCGGCGGCCCCCGTGCGCGACCACCATCTCCTCGCCGATGGTGGTGAGCTCGCCGAGGGTTTCGCCACTGTCGGCGGCGACGACCACGGTCCCCGCCGGTACGGGAATGCGCAGATCCGCCCCGTCCCGGCCGGTTCGGTCCTTGCCCTGGCCGTGCCGGCCCCGCTCGGCCCGGAAGCGTCTGCGAAAGCGGAAATCAATGAGGGTGTTGAGGCTCGGATCGACGCACAGCACGACGTCGCCACCGTCACCGCCGTCGCCGCCGTCGGGGCCGCCTCTGGGAATGTACTTCTCGCGCCTGAAGCTGAGGCAGCCGTTGCCGCCCGCGCCGGCTTCGACGGAGATCGCCGCCTCGTCGACGAACTTCATGGGAGGCGCGCCCCGGCCTGCATCTCTCACCGACTCCCGGCTGCGACCGGAGACCCCGCACCGCCCCGAACGCTGGTTCCCGAACTCGGAGAAGCGCGGTCAACGCTCGTTTACTTCACATACGCCTGACCCGCGCTTTTCGCGGTTCTCCGCGAGGATCGCGATTCAGTCAGGGGGCGGTGACTCCGGCGACGGGTTCAGCTCGTATGCACGCTCACGTACTTGCGCCCGCGCGCGCCCTGGCGGTGGAACACCACCACCCCATCGGCGGTGGCGAAGAGGGTGTGGTCCCGACCACAGCCCACGTTCACGCCCGGGTGGAATCTGGTGCCGCGCTGACGCACGATGATACTTCCCGCCGTGGCCGTCTGACCCGCATAGAGCTTCACACCCAGTCGCTTGGAGTGCGAGTCCCGCCCGTTCTTGCTGCTGCCGCCTGCCTTCTTGTGTGCCATTGTCGTTCCCTCGCCTCGCCGCCTTGCCGGGTGTTCCGCTCAGTCCGCCGAAATGTTTTCCTTCCCGCCCGCCGGAGTGCCTTCCTTCCCGTCCGCCGAAATATCTTCTTTCCGGCCCGCCGAAATCGACTTGATCTCGAGCTCCGTGTAGCCCTGTCGGTGCCCGCGTCGGCGCAGGTAATTCTTGCGCCGCTTGAACTTCACCACCATGACCTTCTTCGACCGGCCATGCCCTCTGACCGTGGCCGCCACCTTGCCGCTCTCGACGAACGGACGGCCGACCGTGAACTCATCTCCGTCGCCGACGAGGAGGACCCGATCGAGTTCAAGCTCCGCCCCTTCCTCCGCGTCGAGCCGCTCCACCCGCAGGCGTTCGCCCTCCTCGACGCGATACTGCTTGCCGCCCGTCGCTATCACCGCATACATGGCTCTGCTCCGTTCCAGGCACGTGGCCCACGCGCCGAAAGCCGCGGATTGTAAGTATTCCGGGGCTTGGGGTTCAACTTCGCTTCGTCCTTCGCTTCGTCCTTGCCGGCGTTCGGAGGTTTCG
Organism: Gammaproteobacteria bacterium; assembly: GCA_965221725.1. Classification (GTDB taxonomy): domain Bacteria; phylum Pseudomonadota; class Gammaproteobacteria; order HK1; family HK1; genus HK1. The sequence continues at coordinate 3,730,967 of OZ244909.1, read as the reverse complement.
CCGGGCCGAAGCCCGCTCCCGGAACTGCCCCGAATGAAGCCCTCCGGCGGCCGAAATCCCGCCCGGATCACACGACGGGCCGCCCCTCGTGGAGCGCCGGCGGGAATCGCCGACCAGCGGCTCGGGACCCTGCGGACTCGGACCGGCTCGGGCACGGAGGGGCTATACTTGGATCGAGAGCCGCTCGTGCGGCTGAGGATGACGCCGACCATGCTTGCCGCTGCGCTGATGCCTGCCCCGAGCGACCTCACCTCGATTCGGGCCCTCGTCGCCGACGACCTCGCGGCCGTCGATCGCACCATTCGGGCTCGTCTCGCTTCCGATGTCGCCCTCGTGAACCAGGTCGCCGAACACATCGTCGGGAGCGGGGGCAAGCGGTTGCGGCCACTACTGGTGCTGCTCGCGGCCCGGGCGCTCGGCTGTGAAGGTGACCGGCACATCGAACTCGCGGTGATCGTCGAGTTCATCCATACCGCGACACTTCTCCACGACGACGTCGTGGACGGCTCGCGGCTCCGGCGCGGACGGGGCACCGCGAACGCGCTCTTCGGCAACGAGGTGGCGGTGCTGGCCGGCGATTCGCTCTACACGCGCGCGTGCCAGATGATGGTGACGCTGGGGGACATGCGGGTGCTGCGGATCATGGCCGACACCACCAGCGAGATTACCCACGGGGAGGTGCTCCAGCTCCTCAACCGCAACGACCCCGACACCACCGAGGCCAGCTACCTCGAAGTCATCCGACGCAAGACCGCGCTGCTGTTCGAGGCCGCCGCGCGACTCGGGGCGGTGTGCGCGGACGCCTCCCACCAGCAAGAGGACGCGATGGCGCGGTTCGGCCGGCACCTGGGCACCGCGTATCAGCTCATCGACGACATCCTCGACTACCGCGGCCGCACGGGAGAGATCGGCAAGAACGTCGGAGACGATCTGGCGGAGGGGAAGCCCACTCTTCCGCTCATCCATGCCATTCGCGAAAGCGGCGAAAGCGCGGCCCGCGTCCTTCAGGACGCGATCAGGACCCGGGGGCTCGACGCCATCGAGGAAGTCATCGCCGCCGTTGAAGCCACCGGGGCCATCGCCTACACTGCCGAGCTTGCTGCGGGTGAGGTGGCGCTCGCGGGTGAGGCGCTCGACGCGCTCCCGAACTCCCCCTACCGCGATGCACTGGCCGGCCTCGCCGAGTTCACCATCAGCCGCAGCTACTGACTGATTGACTGCTGATCGACTGACCGATCGATCTCGCGTCCTTTCCCAAGAGGACGCTTCACGCACGGGGTGTAGCTCAGCCTGGTAGAGCACTGCCTTCGGGAGGCAGGGGTCGGAGGTTCAAATCCTCTCACCCCGACCAATTTTCGCAGTTCCGCACTGAAATTCCGCAATCCTCCGGAGGAATCGCCGTGGCCTTCACCTCGAACGTGTTCGAGACCCGAACCATCCGCCTCGCCGACCGCGAAGAGACCATCGTCGCCGGCGGCCGTCACCTGTTTCCGCTACTGCCCAGAGCCTTCGAGGGCATCTCCCGAATCGGCGTCATCGGCTGGTCGTCGCAGGGGCCGGCGCAGGCGCAGAATCTCCGCGAATCGCTCGCGGGCTCCGGCATCCAGGTCAAGGTCGGCCTGCGGGAAGGCTCGGCCTCGATGAAGGAAGCCGAGGCGGTCGGGTTCACGAAGGAGAACGGCACCCTCGGCGAGATGTACTCGGTCATCCACGAATCCGACCTGGCGCTGCTGCTCATCTCCGACGCCGCCTTTGCGGAGAACTACCGACGCATCTTCGAGGCGTTCCGGCCGGGGACCACGCTCGGGCTCTCGCACGGTTTCCTGCTCTCCCACCTGCAGTCCACCGGCGAGGACTTCCCGGCAAACATCAACGTGATCGCGGTCTGCCCGAAGGGGATGGGGCCGTCGGTGCGCCGGCTCTACGAACAGGGCCGCGAGGTGAACGGCGCCGGCATCAACTGCTCGTTCGCAGTCCACCGGGACATCGACGGGCGCGCCACCGACTACGCGCTCGGCTGGGCGGTCGGGCTCGGCTCGCCCTATACCTTCGAGACCACCCTGGAAAGCGAGTACAAATCCGACATCTTCGGGGAGCGGGGCATCCTGCTCGGCGCCGTGCACGGCATCGCCGAGAGTCTCTACTCGCGGTTCGTGGGCCACGGGGAGGCGAAGGACGAGGCATTCATCAACAGCGCCGAATCCATTACCGGCCCCATCAGCAAGACCATCTCCCGCTCCGGCCTGAAGGCGGTCTACGAGGAGCTCGAAGAGGGCGAGAAGGCCGCGTTCCGCCGCGCCTACAACGCCGCCTACCACCCCTGCCGCGAGATCCTGGAGGAGATCTACGACGACGTGGCCTCGGGCAACGAGGTGCGCAGCGTCATCCAGGCCACCCGCCGCCACGGCCACTACCCCATGGGGAAGATCGACGGTACCGACATGTGGACGGTGGGCGAGAAGGTCCGCGTCGACAGCACCCGCAACTACGCGCCGCTGCACGCCGAAACCGCCGGCGTCTACCTTGCGTGCATGATGGCGCAGGTGGATCTGCTCTCCGACCGCGGGCACCCCTACTCCGAGATCGCCAACGAATCCATCATCGAGGCGGTCGACAGCCTCAACCCCTACATGGACTACAAGGGCGTGTCCTACATGGTCGACAACTGCTCGACCACCGCCCGGCTCGGCGCCAGGAAGTGGGCGGCGCGCTTCGACTACATCCTCAAGCAGCTCGCCTACACCGCCATCGACGAGAACCGGGTGAACGACGAGACCCCGTTCGAGGCATTCGAGAAATCGGACATCCACGAAGTGCTCGCAGTCTGCGCGAAGCTGAGGCCCTCGGTGGACATCGCGGTGGTGCCGACTCGCGGCGATTGACCGGAGGGTGGATTGGGAAGCTTGCGCCGCTCACTGCCGTGCCGGGAATCGGTGCGCGGGCTCCAGATGCGAACTGATCAGCGCGACGACGCGATCGCCGACCCCGCGGTTACCTTCGACGAACGCGCGCCCTTTCGACCCGACGGTATGACGCAAGTCCGGGTCGCACAGGAAGTCGACGACGGTCCGGCCGAGGCTGGCCGCATCGCCGACAGTCCGGGCCCCGCCCGCTTCGATCAGCCGACGGCTGATCTCCGCGAAATTGAGTACATGCGGACCGAACAGCACCGGCAAGCCCAGAGCAGCAGGTTCCAGCATGTTGTGTCCGCCACGCTCGACCAGCGTGCCGCCCACGAACGCTACATCCGCCGCTGCATAGAACAGGGGCAGCTCACCCATGGTGTCACCGACGAACACCCTGACGTCCGTACAGTCGGCCAGGCGCTGTGAGCGCATTGCAGGTTCGAATCCACGCCGGCGCACGTAGGCCGCAACGTCCCGGAACCGTTCGGGATGCCTGGGCACGAGCACCAGCAGGCTCCTCGGAAGCCTCTCCAGCACCTGTTCGAAGGCGTCCAGCACCGCCGCTTCTTCGCCTTCGTGGGTGCTCGCCGCGATCCAGATACCTCGCGACGCTCCCCATGTGCGCCGCAACGCAGCCGCCTCTTCGCGCAGACTCGCGCGCATCGGAATGTCGAACTTCGTGCTGCCGGTGACGTCGATGAGCTCCGGCGGCGCTCCCACCGACGCGATCCGGCGCGCGTCCTCGCCACTCTGGACCGCGATCGCGGCCACGTCGCAGAGTACCGGTGCAAAGAGGCCACGGAACCTGCGGTAGCCTGCGGCGGAGCGCTCGGAAAGGCGCACGTTGGCGAGAATCACGGGGATCCCCCGCCGACGACACTCCGTCAGCAGGTTTGGCCAGATTTCGGTCTCCATGATAATCGCGACGCGGGGCGCGATACGGTTCAGGAACCTCGCCACCGATCCGGGAAGGTCGAACGGAAAGTAGCGATGGACGACTCCGCCGCCAAACGCCTTCGAGACGTGGCCGGCGCCGGTCGCGGTCGTCGATGTGACAACAATCGTCTCGTCCGGATACAAGCCCCTGAGCGCCTCCACAATCGGCGAGGCAGCCTGGACCTCCCCGACCGATACAGCGTGTATCCACAGGCATCCACGCCGTGAAGCAATCCGGCTCCCCAGCCCGAAGCGCTCCCCGATCCGCCGCAGGTAGGCGAAATCGCGCCGTCCCCGCCACAGCAGTCGCCCGACCAGGAACGGCGCAGCGCAATGCCATGCCACCGTGTAGGCAGACCGCATCATGGCGCCAAGGCTCCCGGCCTGCCCGCGGCCGTCATCTTCAAGCATGCGTCCTCGCCCAGAATTGAACGCCGTCCGCGGCTCAACGCGCAAAGAAGAAATCTCGCATGACCCGTCTCCTGCATCGGAGGATCGGAGTGGATCAGGGCCAGAGCGTGTCGGCGGCGAGGACCCGATGCAAGCGCTCCACGGGCCACACGTCGATTCCGTCCTGTGTGCGGAAGGATCTCCTGCCGTCGTAGACGAGCACTCGCCGCACCATGCCCGGAAGCTCGGCCACCGCACGCAGGCCCGGCAGCATTCCGGTGTGGTAGCGCGACGCGGACTTGACCTCAAGGGCGACAAACTCGTCGGCGCGGCGCAGGAGAAAGTCCACCTCGGTGCGGTTGGCGGGATGGGGCGCCCAGTAGCGAAGATCTTCGTACAAGTCGCTCTCCTCGCCGTACGCCCGGAGCAGGTGAAACACCCAGCCTTCGAGGAGCGCCCCGCGCTCCTCGGGCGCAATCGCCCCTGCGAGCTTCTTCACCGCGCGAACGAGCCCCGGATCCGCCCAGTACAGCTTCGGATGGCGGCGCTCGCGTACTCGCAGCTTCGCCTCGAAGGCGGGCAGGCGGCTGGCGAGCAGCGTGTCCTCCAGAATGTCGAGGTAGCCCTGCACGGTCGTACGCGCAACCCCGCAGTCACGGGCAAGGCCGGATATGTTCACCACCTGACCGTGAGACAGAGCCGCAATCGGGAGAAAGCGGGCGAATCCGGGGAGATTCCGCACCAGCGCCTCGGCCCGGATCTCCTCCTTGAGATAGAGCTGGACGTAGCTCCCGAGCACCTCGCCCGGCGCGTCGGAGACCCACACCAGCGGAATCGTCCCCCACCGAAGCGCGGCGCTCAGGTCGAAATCGTCGCCGAGTTCCGAAGGCGTGAGTGGAAACATGGTTTTGCGCAAGGCCCGGCCCGCGAGCAGGTTGACCCCGGCCACCTTGAGCTTGCGGGCGCTCGACCCGAGCAGGGCGAACTTGAGCTGTCGTTCCTCAATGAACCGGTGCACTTCATTCAGTAGATTCGGGAGGCGCTGGATCTCGTCGACCACGACCCAACTTCCACGGGGAGACGAGCCAAGCTCCGCCGCGAACAGCGACGGATCCACAAGATAGTCCTGGTAGCGGGCCTCGTCGAGCAGATCGATGCGCAGCGCATCGGGGAACTGCCGTCGTGCCCACGTGCTCTTCCCGACCCCGCGTACCCCCAGGAGAAAGAAGCTCCGCCGGGGTAGGCGCATCAGTCGAGCGTAGGATCTGTTGCGTATCATGTCGTCATAATACATCGAAAATTGACGACATGATTTCACCCTTATATCGGCGTGACGACGGTGGGATCGACAATGACCCGCGAGCCGCGAAAACACGGGGCAGATACCCCCGAGCGTCGATCTCTCCTCCGAAGAATGGAGCCGTTATATCCCACATTGGAGAGCAAACTTGCCGCACGATCAGCGCATCAGGCGGGCATCCACGCGAGCAGATACCGGCGCGGCCGCATCGATTCGCGAAAAATCGGCGTGGAGCTGATTGAACAGCACGTTCGATTCGTACGGCGACACCGCGGACGGTACCCACAGCACCGATGTTCGCTCGCGGTCGTACCACGGGTTGCCGAGCGCACGAGTCAATGCAAAATCGCTCTCAGCCAATGATGCGCGGTCGAATTCGTCGATTCGCTCCTGCTCGATACCGGCGGGTATCGTCACCCTCACGCACACGAGCTCCGGTGGAAGCGCGTTTGTCTGCCAGTGCACCAGGTTCTCCAGCACGGCGAGGGCATAGGTCTCTGCCGCGTGGATGACCCAGCGTCCGGGCCCGATCCATCGACTGCCCCACCGGTGAGTTCCACCGCCGTCGAACGGTGGATAGCGCTTGTGAACGATTCGATAAGCATGTTGGGGAGATTCAGGCCGGAAGACCATGCAACCCCCTTTCGATGATCTCTTCGACCTCACGACCGCCTACCTCGGTCAGAGCAGTGTCGAATGGAGTCCGATCACCCAGCTCCGGATGAGGATGCATCATGAAGCGTGCGGCGACTTCGGGGTCCTGGAACGCGAACAGGGCCAGAGCGTACAGCCGAGCGATGCGTTCCGTGGTCTCGCTGACCTGGAGGTTGAAGCGCTCGACCCGCTGATACGTTGCCCGTGGGACGATCTTGTTCCTCAGCCGCACACCGGAATCATCCGCGCGGTCTCCCGACACGATGGTCGCGACCAACCGATCCAGCGCCGGCTTGGGGATTCCCGCGCGGACCGCATCCTCGAGATCTCGCGTATCCCTGATCGGGCGGCCCAAAACGCCAGGGCCACCCAGAACATCTGCGATCGCCATGGCATCCACATTCATCCCAATCTCCCCGACCACCCTGCCTCACATGAGACAATACTAGGCATTGAATAAGCGCGACACAAGGAGATACGACGGGTACAGAGCGCAGAGGCAGTCGGTAGACCCGAATGTTGCATAAATCGTTTGTGGAAGGGTTCGCTTGCTTCGTGAATGCAGGGATCTTCGAACCGAGCGGACTGCCGGTTGCGCAAGGGGGCGCGCCATCGTGCGGGAACTGAACAGAGTCACCCTCAACGCGCTCGTCATGGGCGGGCAGTCGTGCATTCGGGGCTTGCGGGTCCCGACCGTTGCCACCCTTTCGACCCTCGTTCTGCTTCTCTCCATCGCGGCCGGCGCCCTCGCCAACGTGCAGCGGGAACTCCCGCAGCGGTTCGAGGCGACCTTCTCGCTCAAGACGGCGGGCACGACGTTCGCTCGCTCGCAGTGGTCTCTCGTGCCCGAAGACGGTGACCGGTTCGTTTCCACGTCCCGGACGGAGCCGCAGGGAATGTTCTCCCTGATCCGGGACGATACCCGCGTCGAGCGCAGCGAGTGGACTTACGCGGGGGGTTGGCTGCGGCCGATCGCCTACCACTACGAGCGCACCGGCCGCAGGGCTCGCGTGATCGAGATCGCATTCGACTGGGAGAAGAACATCGCGCGCCACGAGTCCGGAGGCACGACCTGGAAACTGGAGGTGCCGCCCGGGACCATGGACAAATTCAGCTACATTCTCGCCCTGATGCGGGACCTCGAACTCGGCGTGCGGCGGATGGAGTACACCATCGCCGACGGCGGTCGCCACCTCAAACGCTACGTGCTGGCCGGCGTCGGCGAGGAGCGCATCGAGACCACGCTCGGAACTCTGGACACCGTCGTCGTCCGGCGCGAGCGGGAGAGCAATCTTCGCCAAACGACCTTCTGGTGCGCGAAATCGCTCGGCTATTTTCCGGTGAAGATCGTCCACACCGAACCCGACGGCGCCGCCCTCACCCTCCAGATCGAATCGCTCAGCGGCATCGAACGCCGTAATCCCTGACCGGCGAATCAAGGCGCGCAGGCGTACCTTTGGCCCGGAAATTTCACTAATTCGCGAAGTGAGGGGGCATGGATGGTCAGGCTTCGGCTTGCGAGGCAGATGGCATCGAGCCCCGGGCCACCCCCGAGTCATCCCTGTGCCGTGTTCGCGGCGAAAACCGCCAGATCCGCGCCCGCAGCCGCGAATCAGTAAAACTTCCGAGATGGGTGCGGAGCGAGCTTGCAGTTAGGGGGCCGCCTTCAGGAAGGGATTCGAGGCGCTTGAGCCGCACTCATCCGGCGGGATCGTCCATCTCACCGAGAGCGGCCGCAAGCGCCGCGGCCAGCGCCTCGAAGGGCAGCCCGACGCACCGATGACGGCTTGTCACGCCGCGCACCGGCGCGAACATCTCGAGCGCCGGCCACGGAAACGGGGCGTCGTTGCGGAGCGCCGCCTCCACCTCCGCCCCCACGCCGAGCAGCTCCTCCGGCCCCCGCTCCGGCGCCTGCTCCGCGATCAGCACTGCGGCGGCTTCGCACAGCACGCATCCCCTGACCAAATGCCCGACGCGTACCACCCCCGCGGCCGGCGGATCGAGCGCCACGTCGATGGTCACCCGATCCCCGCACAGCGGGTTGTCGACGGTCGCGGAGCCGTGCGAGCAGACAAGCCGGCCCTGCCCGGAGGTGCGGCGAGCTGCGGTCATGATCGCGTCGTGGTAGAGGTCGCTCAAGGCCCGGCGACTCCCACTGCTGGCAACAAATGGAACTGCCCGGAGACTCCCGCCATTCCCGCCATCCCCGCCGATACTCCGAGGGGCCGGCCCATCGTGCGAACCCGGCAGGATTTCGACCTCCGGTGCATCCGGTCGGAGCGATTTCCTGCGTATGTTCCGGCCCGGTGGAAACGGCGGTTCAAGGCTCGCCCCCGATGTCGCGCAACGCCGGCGGAGAATCCACGTCCACGAGCACCGCGCGATCATCCATCGCCACCTCGCACACGTACTCTTCGTACTCGCCGATGAGGTGACGGGCGCCCACATCGCCGCGCACCCCGGCCATCTCGTCGAAGAAGCGCCGGGCGAACAGGACCGGGTTGCCGCGCCTGCCCGCGAACACCGGGACGCAGATCTCGCGGCCCTCGGCGGGGTCGAATGCCGCCGCCAGTCGGTCGATGTGCGCCGCGGTGACGAGCGGCATGTCACCGAGGCAGATCACCGCCGCCTCGGTGGACTCCGGCAGCGCCGCGAGCCCGGCCCGAATCGAGCCGCTCAGGCCCTGCCGGTATTCGGGGTTGTGGACGAGGCGCGCGCCGGTCCCCGCGAGCGTATCCGCCACCCGCTCCGCCTCGTGCCCGGTGACGACCACCACCGACCGCACGCTCGACCCCGCAAGCGCGTCGACCACCGCGCGCACCATCGCCCGCCCGCCGAGCGGCGCCAGGAGCTTGTTGACCGGTCCCATCCGGGTCGAGCGTCCGGCCGCGAGCACCAGCGCCGACACATTCGGAGCCCGCGCCGGCCCCGGTTCACGCGACGCCCGCGACCCGCGCCGGGGCTGGGAACGCGCCGCAGTCTCCTTGAGCAGCCCACCGACCCCCATGGCCATGATGTCTCGCGGCGCCACGTCCAGCCCGGCCGCAAGCCGCTCAAGGACCAGATCGAGACCGTTCGGCGCCGGTGAACGCGCGCATCCGGGCAGGCCGAGCACCGAATGTCCCCGGCAGCGGGCGAGCAGGAGCAGGTTGCCCGGGTCGACGGGCATGCCGAGGTGGAGCACCTCGCCCCCCGCGGCCACGATGCCGGCGGGGACGACATCGCGCCGGTCGACGATGGCCGAGGCCCCCACGATCAGCACGATCCCGGCGCCGGAGTCGAGCGCGCGCCCAACGGCCTCCGCGACGGCGCCGACGGCATGCGGGCAACGGGTATCGCTCGCGACGCATCCGCCAAGCGCCTCGATGCGCGCGCGCAACACCCGGGACGTCTTGTCGAGCACGGTCTCCTTCGTGGCCGGGAGCCGGGTCTGAATCAGGGCGACCTCCATCGGCTCGAACGCTTCTACTCGAATTGGTCGGACTGACCGGATTGTTCGACTCGGCCGGATGGGTTGGCTCAGCCGGATTGGTCGGCTCGGCGTCTCGGCGCCGAGGGGGGCGAGCGCACGATCGAGCACCGCGCGCGGCACCGCGAACGGGATCACCTTGATGGTCGCGAGCATCTCGCCCTCGCGCACCGCCCGCGGCGCCGGCAGGGTGGCGACGGTCAGCGCTTCGTCCACCGCATTGAACCGGTCGACGTCCGGGGCCCGCACGAGCAGCAGGCCATCGATCGCCGCGAACAGGTTGCAGCGCCCGGTGAACGGCGCCCCGACCCGCACCCCCTCCCCCGCGAGCGCCGCCGCCGCCGCCGCCGCCGCCGCATCCTCGGTCACATCGCCGGGGTCGAGTCTCGCGCCCACCACCGCGTCGCAATGCTCGTGCTTCAGCGCCTCGACATCCGCGGCGCTCAGCACGCGCCCCTTCCTGAACGTCCGGTCACCGACCCGCATCGAGTGCGCGAGCACGGTGCCCGCCGCGTCCGCGACCCGGACCCGACCGAACCTCACGCCTCGGTCCGCGCGCGCAACACCGACGTCAGCTCGGCGACGATCGACGCCGCGATCTCCGCCGCGCTCACCGCCCCGATATCGAGCCCGATCGGCGCGTGAATCCTGGTGAGCGCTTCCGGCGTCAGTCCCGCGCCGGCAAGCCGCTCGAGGCGCCGGCCGTGCGTGCGCCGACTGCCGAGGCTGCCGATGTAGAACGCGGGGGATGCGAGCGCGACGCGGAGGGCCGGGTCATCGAGCTTGGGATCGTGCGTGAGCGTCACCACCGCGCTGCGAGCATCGAGCCCCACTGCGGCGAGCGCGTCGTCGGGCCACTCGGTGCTCACCGTCACCCCGGAGAACCGCTCGCCGGTGACGAAGGCACGGCGCGGATCGATCACCGTCACCGCGTAGCCCAGAAGCGCCACCATGGGAACGAGGGCCTGGGCGATGTGGACCGCCCCCACCACGAACAGCCGGAGCGGCGGGTTCATCGCGTGCAGGAAGTACCGGGCCCCGGCGACCTCCGCCACCGCGCTCCGGTCGCGGGAGAGCGCGGCGAGCGCCGCGTCCCGGACCTCCACGGCGAGCCCGGAGGCCGGCCCGTCCCGGATCTCTACCCACTGGCGCCCGGAATCCAGCGCGGTGACGAGCACCAGCGGGCGCTGCTGCGCCCGCGCTTCGAGCACGGCATGCAGTACGGATGCGTTCACGGAGCCGGCTTCAGTCCTCGACCGGCTCGACATACACCTGCACCTTGCCTCCGCAGGTCAGGCCGACTTCCCACGCCTGCTCGTTGCTGACGCCGAAGTCGAGCACGCGGGGCTTGCGATCGCGGATGGCCTCGATACCCTGCGCGATCACCGCCCCCTCGATGCACCCGCCCGACACCGAGCCGGCAAAACGCCCCTTCTCGTCGAGCACGAGCTGACTCCCGACCGGCCGCGGGGACGACCCCCAGGTAGCGATGACGGTGGCGACAGCGACGGCCCTGCCCTCGCCGCGCCAGCGCGCCGCCGTCGCCAGCGGGTCGGGGTCCGGCGCGTTCACCCCACGTTCGGGATCGTCCATCGTTGTCTCCGGTGCACCGCACCGCCGATCCAGCCGTCCACGAGCGAACCGGAGCCATCCGGATCGAGCACGTCGCACGCCTTCGGTTTCCGGCCCATGGTAACGCAGGAGCGCGCCCGGCCAAACGAACCGGGAGCATGCGGACGCCAGCGCCAGCAATGCCCATCGGGCCGGAACATGCCCTCGAAATCACCCCGCAGGGACGCTCCGGATTCGGAAGTCCTGCGAAGTTGCATCGCGTGACGGTCTCTCGGGCCATCGGCAGGTATCGCTGCGCACGCTGCATCGGGCAGGCGCCGAGGTCGGTCGACAGCCGGGCTCGTCGGGGCTCAGCCGGAGATCAGCGTGGTGACCAGAGCGGGCTGCCAGCTCAGCAGGACGAGTACCGCGATGGTGGACAGCAGGAACGGGAGCAGGGCACGGAAGATCGCGCCCGGCTGCGTATCCGCCATGCTCGCCGCCACGTAGAGACCGGCCCCGACCGGAGGGGTCAGCAGGCCCAGTACCAGGTTGATGCAGACCACCACCCCGAAGTGATAAGGATTGATCCCGAACACCGTGGTCGCGATCGGCATGAGGATCGGGACCACGATGATCAGCGCCGCGATGCCGTCGATCACCATTCCCACAAACAGCAGCAGCAGATTGACCAGCAGCATGAAGACGAACGGATTGTCGGTCAGACCAGCGGTCCAGGCGGCCACGATCTGAGGCACCTGCTCGTAGATGAGCACCCAGCCGAACACGTTCGCCGCCGCGATCAGGAAGGTGACGACCGTCGAGTTGACGGCGGTTTCGTAGAGCACGGCCGGCAGGGCGCCAAACTCGAGGTCGCCGTACAGGAAACGACCGATCAGAAAGGCCGCCACTACCGCAAGCGCAGCCGACTCCGTTGGCGTGGCGAGCCCGGAGACGATACCGCCGATAATGACGAGCGGTATGGATCCCGCCGGCAGACCTTGCAGGATCGCGCGGACATCATCTTCCCGGCGCGAGCGGGGCGTAGCCGGAAAGTCGACGAACACGCCGAGGACGGCGATGCACAGGCAGAAGGCACCCGCAAGAAGCAGCCCCGGGATGATTCCTGCAATGAACAGGTCGCCGATGGCAATCTGGGCCAGCACGCCGAAAATCACAAACAGCATCGACGGAGGGATGATCGGCGAAAGCAACCCACCGGCGGCCGTCAGCGCGGCGGCGAAGGCGCGGTCGTACCCCTCCTTCTCCATCTCGGGCACCATGACCCGGGACATCACCGCGATCTGGGCCACGGCCGAGCCCATGATGGATGCCATGAGCATGTTGGCCACGAGGTTGATGTAGGCGAGCCCACCGCGGAAGCCACCGACGAACACGCGCGCCATCGCGACCAGCCTTCGGGTGAGCCCCCCCGCGTTCATCAGCTCCCCGGTCAGCATGAACAGCGGAATGGCCAGAAGACCGTAGGATTCGATGCCGCTGAAGAGTTGCTGCATGTACGACCCGTAGAGCGTATGGTTACCCGAGAGCCATACGTACAACGCGGCCGAGATAGTCAGCACGAAGCTGATGGGAACGCCAATCAGCAACATGGCGATGAAGAACCCGCCGGTCACGCGATTCTGCCCGGCGCGCCCCGGCCCATCCCGCCGACGAAATTCGCGCCTGAATGCACGCTCGCGGTGAGTGTGAACCAGGGCATCACCAGCCAGACCCAGAACTTCCTGATGCCGATGGTCAGGGTCGGTTCGTCGTAGATGTAGTTGAACGTCCGGGAGGAGAACACGTCCTTGTCGAAGCCGGCGGCGGCCAGCGAAAGAGGGTCGTACCAGATCCAGGCGAGCCAGACGCAGAACAGACAGAAGGCCCAGACCAGAAGATCGATTCCACACTCCACATTCCGGCGCGCACGCGCGGGAAGGGCCATGATCACCAGAGTGACCTGGACATGTCGGCGCAAGGACACCGCGTGGCTGGCTCCGATGAAAACCAGCCAGATCATGGTGTAGATCGCGAGTTCGTCGACCCAGTACACCGCCACACCGGCAGCGCGGGTCACCACGTTGAACAGGATCAGGCCGACGAGGATCGCCACCAGAGCGATCAGCAGCACTTTCTCCAGGCGCGCCAGTCGATCGGAGAGCCACGTCAGCACGGGCGAACTCTAGCGCAAGAGATGGAGAAACGGCGGGATCGCACGGCGCAATCACCAAGGCGAAGCCGGCCCGCAGGGCCGGCTCCGGCGGTCGTGCAGGGAGCGGTTTCGAACCGGTTCGAACACCACCGTCGCTACAGGTTCTTCGCCGCAGCGCGCATCTCGGCGAGTGCCGGCGCCTTGCCACTCCATATCGCCTCCCACTTCGCGGCGGCATCGCCGAAGAATTCCGGACCGACCCTCGTGACCGTCTTTCCGGTTTTCTCCACCTCGGCCAGGAACTTCGACTCAAGATCGAGGTAGCTGTCAATCACGCCGTCGAGGTGCTTCTTCATGAGCCTGCGGACAGTCGCGCGGTCATCCTCCGCGAGATCAGACCAGACTTTTGCAGACACCAAACCCACCATCGGGAACATCATGTGGTCCGACACCAGGATCGTCTCGGCATGCTCGTAGTACTTGAGCTTCCAGATCAGCTCCAGATCCATATCGATCGCGTCGACCTGGCCATTGGCGAGAGCATCGTAGACCGCCGGCAGCGGCATCGGCGTCGGGGCGGCGCCCAGGGCGTTGTAGAAGTCCTTGATCGGCTCGAACGGAGTGATGCGCAGCTTCTTGCCGGCAAGATCTCCGGCGCTTGCGACCGCATCGCGCGACACGATCTGGCGCAGACCCGCCATGCCGTAGCCGATACCGACGACGCCCGCTTTCTTCGGAAGCGGGTCCAGCAGGTTCAGCGCCACCTCGCTCTTGAGCAGTGCGCCGGCCTGAGCGATGTCCTTGACCATGTAGGGCGCATAGAAAGCGCCGAAATCGGGCACGCGGTTCGACACCTCGGCAATGGTCAGGAACGCCATGTCGAGCGCCCCGGTCTGCAGGAGTTGCATCATCTGCGCCTCGTTGCCGAGCTGACGGGAAGGGAACACCGCCAGGGAGTGCGCACCACCGGTCTTTGCGGCGAGTTCCTCACCGAAAGCCTCCGCCGCCTTCGTCCAGATATGCGGCGGCGGAGTGATCAGACCAAGGCGAAACTCCCTCGCCTCGGCGATGCTCGTTCCGGCTGCCGCGATGGCGATGGACGCGACAATCGTGCGGACCAGTTTCGACTTGTTCATGGACCTTTCCCCTGTGTCATCTGATTGAAATGGCGCTCATGCCATGGGGCTTCCACCTTTGCGGGCAGCCATCGACCCCGTGCCGCGGAACGCCGTCGGTCTACACCACCGCCCAACCCTGCGGCGGCTCGCGGCCGGGATGCAGCGCGCCGCATACGGGACACGTGCGCGCCGACTCGTCGGCGTAGAACGCGTCGAACAGCGGTGGCAGGTCGGTGACGATGTTGGTGACCGGCAGCTCGACACGATGCACCAAGCTGCCGCACTCGAAGCAGAACCACTCGAACCCGTCCTGCATGTCGCCCACGCGCGGCGCCTCGACCACGAGCCCGACGGAGCCGGACATGGGACGCTGCGGCGAATGGCGCACATGGGGCGGCAGCATGAAGACCTCCCCCGCACGGATGGGGATGTCGTAGATCCTCCCCTCCTCCGCGACCTTGAGCACCATGTCGCCTTCGAGTTGGTAGAAGAACTCCTCGACCGGATCGTCGTGAAAGTCGACCCGCTGATTCGGTCCGCCGACCACCATGACAACCATTCCGGCCTCTTCGAAGACCAGTTTGTTGCCTACCGGCGGCTTCAGCAGCTCACGGTGGGCATCGATCCACCGTTTGAAGTCGAACGGCCTGAGGTTCGGATGCCTGGCGTATCCACTCATCGGCACTTCCTCCCAATTCCACGACGCCGCATCGGCCGCGCTCAATCGGTGGCGTCGAGCGGCGCTGCCAACCCGCAACGCTCGAACGCCTTGCGCGTCACCGCCTTCTCCGCCTGCGTCAGTTCGAGCAACGGCGGCCGCACCCGCCCGCCGGCCTGGCCGAGCAGATCCTGCCAGTACTTCTGATGCGCCTGTGGCTTGGCGCCGGGACGGGTGTTCTTCAGTGCCCGGCGCACCGGCTCCAGACTGTCGCGCACGCGCCTGGCCTCCTCCGCTCGGCCGGCGAACGCAAGATCGGTATATGCGCGCATTCGCCGATCAGCAGTCGTCTGAAGCAGATACGGCGGTGTGGAGCAGAGGTAGAGCCGCCACCCGAGTTCGAGGATATTGTCGAGCCACTCGTCTTCGGAGGCCGTGCTGACCAGGAGCCGATCCCCGGCGAGATGCGTGAGCTCGACGTACATCTCCCTGGGAACGCTGTACTTGATGGCGACGATGTTGGGCAACTCCGCAATCCGCGCGCACAGACGCGGGCTCATCAGGTAGCCGCTGTCGGGGTGGCTCCACATGGCGATGCCGATTTCCACTGCCTCGCTGATTGTCCGGTAGTACTCGAAAAGGAGGTCGTCACGATCGGTCACGAAGTGCAGGACCGGGGCGTGCACCACGATGAAGTCGGCGCCTACCGCCTGCGCGTGACAAGCGAGGTCGACGACCCTGTCCAGATTCTGGTCGGAGCACGACATGATGGTGCCGGCGCCCGTGCCGCGCACCGCATCGGCCGCGATCCCGAACACGCGCTTGCGTTCCTCGAGGGTCATGGAGAAGTACTCGCCCTGCTTCCCGGCGATGAACACGCCGTCGATGCCGAGGTCCTCGACCCAGTGCCGGATGTTCGAGCGCATACCTTCCTCGTCGAGCGACAAATCCGACCTGAAGGGTTGCAGGGCCGCGGCCCAGATCCCACGCAGGTTGGCAAGTGCGTACTCCCAAGCCTCGTCGCGGCGGTAGTTCATGGCTTGCACTCTTTCGGTGGTCCGGGTTGCTCGGCGGCGCGGATCGCCCGCCACACGCGCTCCGGCGCAAGCGGCATGTCGATATGTCGGACCCCGAGAGGAGCCAGGGCATCCAGCGCCGCGTTGACGATGGCCGGCGGTGCGCCGATGGCGCCGGCCTCTCCCACCCCCTTGGCGCCAAGGGGGTTGAACGGTGTCGGCGTGCACATGCGCTCCAGCCGCAGGGCCGGCACATCATCGGCGCGCGGCAACGCGTAGTCCATCAGCGACCCGGTCAGGATCTGCCCCTCCCGGTCGTAGACGACACGTTCGAGCAGGGCTTCCCCGATCCCCTGGACAATCCCGCCGGCTAGCTGGCCGTCCACGAGAAGCGGATTGACCACCGTTCCCGCGTCGTCGACGTAGTGGAGTCGCTCCAACTCGATCGTCCCGGTCGACCGGTCGACCGACACCTGCGCGAGACAGCAGCCGCATCCCCACGCTTCGCCGTGGGCGGTGTAGACTGCGTGAGCGTCGAGTCCCTGCGGGGCGATTGCGGCGATCTCTTCCCAGGCAACGAACCGGTTCGGTCCTCCCTCGACGGCAAGGCCACCGCCGGCCGGGACCACCGACGACGGCGCAACGTCAAGGAGACGGGCGCCGAGCGGGCGCGCCTTGTCGATGATTGCCCGAGCCGCCTCCCGCACGGCACTCCCTCCGATTGCGACGCTGCGGCTTGCCAGCGCGCCCACCCCTTTCGGCACGCACTCGGTGTCCCCGTGCACGATCCTGACGGTGTCGGGGGCGACCGCGAGTTCCCGCGCAGCAATCTGCGCGAAGGCGGTCTCCCGGCCCTGCCCCTGAGCGCTGGAGCCGGTGGCGACGGTGAATCGACCGGTCGGTTCCAGAGTGATCGACGCGCTCTCCCATCCCTGACCACAGGGTTCGACGTACAGACACCAGCCGAGCCCCACCAGCTCGCCGCGTTCGCGGCGCCGACGCTGGTCGCCGCGAAGACGACCGTAGTCGGCCAGCACCAGCGTCCTCGCCAGCAGGGCCCGATAGTCCCCGGAATCCAGCGTCGTGCCGTTCGGCCGGGCGCACGGAAGCAATTCGGCCGAGACGAGGTTACGCTGACGCACCGTCACAGGGTCGAGCCCCAGCGTGCGCGCACCGGCGTCGAGAAGCCGCTCCAGAAGCATCGCCGCCTCGGGCCGTCCGGCGCCCCGGTAGATGCCGACCGGCGCCGTGTTCGTGACTACCGCCCGGACATGCACGTCGATGTTCCGGATGGCATACGGTCCCGGCAGGATCCGGGCGGCGTTCCAGGCGGGAACCAGCGCGCTGAACGTCAGCCAGGCGCCCACGGGAAAGATCAGGTCGGCTTTCAGGGCCACAATCCGGCCGCCTGCATCGAAGGCCATCCGGCCCCGGGCCACTGCCCCGCGCCCGTGCGACGCGGCGGTGAAGTCTTCCTGCCGAGAGGCGATCCAGCGCACCGGCCGCCGCAACTTCCAGGCCGCGAACGCGACCGCGATATCCTCGGGGTAGATCGACGCCTTCATGCCGAATGCACCGCCGACGTCAGGGGCGACGGTGCGCACTCGCTCAGGCTCCAGCCCCAGAGCGCGGGCAATGTCGTCTCTGGCCCGATGCGGCGTCTGGGTCCCGATCCGGACTGTGAGACACTGCTCCTCCCCATCCCACCGCGCGAACGACGCACGGCATTCCAGGGGCGCGGGAACGATCCGCGGATGCCGGACCGTCACCTCGGCGGTGACCGCGGCGTCGGCGAACGCGCGGTCCGGGTCCCCGTTCCGCCAGTGCGCGGCGGCGACCGAATTGCTCGACATTTCCGGAAAGATGGCGGCGGACCCGAACGCTGCCTCGGGGTCGCAGATCGGCTCCAGCGGTTCGAAATCCATCTCCACCCGATCCGCCGCCGCATGCGCCACCGCCTCGGTCTCGGCCACGATGGCGACGATCGGCTGACCCACGGCGCGGACTTCTCTCTGCGCCAGGATCGGCATGTCCGGCGCCTCGAAATCGCCCAGAACCGCGTTGACGCGCGGCCGAGGCAAGCCGTCCACATCACGACCGGTGTAGATGCCGGCGACCCCCGGCATCGCGCGCGCGCCGTCCACGCTCAGCGCCCTGATGGAAGCCCGGGCGATGGGGCTGCGAACAAAGACGATCGAGAGACTGTCGGCACCGGCCAGGTCGGCGACGAAACGACCGTTTCCGGTCAGCATTCGTGGATCTTCACGCCGGAGAACCGGCGCTCCGAAACCGCCGGCGGCGACATCGGAGACCGGCCGCTCGCCGAACGCCACCGCCGTATTGCCGTCTACTGCGGGCATTGCACCGCCCGATGATCCCGCTGAAGTGCCGACAGCATCATGCGGCGATTTTGCTATGCAAACAATAGAACAAAATGAAATTGGATATCATATTTTTGAATATCTACTGCCGACCGACTCGCGGCCGACCGCACGCAACGCGCAAAGCAATGCATCTGCGGCCGGAGAGAGTCGAGTGTGCTTGCGGATCGACACGCCGACCGGCCAGAGGATGTCGTCCAGGCGCACCGGCAGTGCGATCAGACGTCCGTGCGCCAGATCGTCCGCAGCCACGCCCCGGGGCCAGGCTCCGATCAGATTACTGTCGAGCAGCAGTTGCCGGTTGGTGAGCAGCGACACTGACTGCACGGCACAGTTGGGCGGATCGAGACCCGCATCGAAGAACGCCTTTTCGAGCTGGCGACGCAATGTCGTCTCAGGAGGAGGAAGGATCCAGTCGGCCTCCCGGAGGTCGGCAAGGCTCGGCCCCCTGCGCCGTGAAAGGCCGTGCGAGGGTCTGGCGAGTATCACGACTTCCTCGCGGTAAATGGGCTCCTGATGGACACCGGCGCGATGGCGGAATTCGCTCAGGCGCCCCACCACCATGTCGATGTCGCCGCGAAGAAGCATCGGCTGAAGCCGGTCGTGAGTCCCTTCGACCACATCGACGATGACGCGGGGTCGTTCGGCTCGGAGCCGCGCGACCGCCTTCGGCAGCAGCCAGGCCGACGCCGCCAGCAGCGTACCGACGGCCACGCGTCCGCCGGTACCGTGCGCAAGGTCGTCGATCTCCGCCGCGGCATGGGCGAGCTGCGCCAGCACGCGATGCGCATGCCGTACAAGCGCATCGCCATAGATCGTGGGAGTCACCCCGCGATTGCCGCGCTCGAAGAGCTCGACTCCAAGATCTCCTTCGAGATCGCGCATCGCCCTGGTCACGGCCGGCTGGGTCAGGCCGACCGCCTCGGCCGCACGCACCATGCTGCCGCCCTCGGCGATCTCCGCGACCAGGCGCAGTTGACGGATGGAGACACGGTGGAGGCCGGAGAGAGAACTGATCACGGTCGGGAGGTACTGCATCGCAAGTCGGGACTACGTTGTAGTATCGTCGATCGACTGCCCGATGAGCGCCGTTCGCCGACCTCCCCGCAGAAGGCTCCCCGATGCGACGACACCGATTCGCCAAGATCATCGCCACTCTGGGACCCGCCTCGGCCGCTCCGGACACCATCCAGGCCCTGTTCGCGGCGGGAGTGGACGTATTTCGCCTGAACTTCAGTCACGGCGACCACGACGGTCACCGACAGTGCTACAAGTCGATCCGGCAGCTCGAAGCCGCCACCGGACGTCCCATCGGCGTGCTGCTCGACCTCCAGGGGCCGAAGCTCCGCATCGGCGAATTCGCGGGCGGAAGCGCGAGGCTCGAGGAGGGCGCGTCGTTCACGCTCGACCTCGACCCCGGCCCCGGGGATGCGCATCGGGTCGCGCTCCCCCACCCGGAGGTGTTCGCCGCCCTCAGACCGGGCACCGACCTCCTCGTCAACGACGGCAAGATCCGGCTCGAGATCGAGACCTGCGGCGCGAACTTCGCGGGCACGCGGGTGAAGACTGGCGGCGAGATCTCGGACCACAAGGGCGTCAACATCCCCGACGCGGTGCTTCCCATCTCGCCGCTGACGGACAAGGACCGCCGGGACCTCGCGCTGGGCCTGGAACTCGGGGTGGACTGGGTGGCGGCGTCGTTCGTCCAGCGCCCGCAGGACGTGCTCCTGCTGCGCGAGGCGATCGGCGGCAGCGCCAGTCTGGTGACGAAACTCGAAAAACCCTCCGCGGTGGAGAAGCTGGACGAGATCGTCGGGCTGTCGGACGCGATCATGGTCGCGCGGGGCGACCTCGGCGTGGAGCTCCCGCCCGAGGACGTGCCGAGCATCTCCCGCCGCATCGTGCGGACCTGTCGCAACGCGGGAAAACCGGTGATCGTGGCGACCCAGATGCTGGAGTCGATGATCTCGGCCCCGGTGCCGACCCGGGCCGAGGCCTCCGATGTGGCCACCGCCGTGTACGACGGCGCCGACGCGGTCATGCTCTCGGGCGAGACCGCAGTGGGACGCTTCCCGATCGAGACCGTGGACATCATGCATCGCATCATCGCGCGGGTGGAGCGCGACCCCCACTACCGCGAGCTGATCGGAGCGACGCACACATCACCGAATCCCACCGCGGCCGACGCGATTTCCGATGCGATGCGCCGCAGCGCCGAAACCCTTTCGGTCTCCGCCGCGGTGACGTACACCAAGTCCGGATCGAGCAGCCTGCGGGCGGCGCGCGAACGCCCGAGCGCGCCGATCCTGAGCCTGACGCCCCACCTGAGCACCGCGCGTCGCCTCGCCCTGGTCTGGGGAATCCACTCCGTCCTGACCGGGGATGTCACCCAGGTCGAAGGGATGGTCGATCAGGCGTGCCGCACCGCGGTCGCCGAGGGGTTCGCGAATGCGGGCGAACGGGTGGTCATCATGGCCGGGATGCCGTTCGGCATCTCCGGAACGACGAACCTGCTCCGCATCGCCCGCGTGCCGGCACCGGGCGGAGCGTGAGCGACAGGGCGAAACCCTCGGGAGAGACGGGAGAATCAGGGAGCCGGACAGCGTGAGGTGCGTTCATTCGATTTGCCTCCGTTTCAATCGAACCCGGCGTCCATCAAGGACCAGGGCAACGGAGACTGCAACTCGCTCGCCGATCCACCCGCGGGAGGCCCGCGTCAGGCGTAAGGGAGGCCCGCGTCAGTACAGACCAAGCGCCGCCGCCACCAGCGCCACCGCGGCCAGGATCGCGAACGCGAACAGCACCTGGGAAACATCGCGGTTGCGGGCCCGCATCTCGAACGACAGCCAGCCGAGCACGACGACCAGGGCGGCGAGAATGTAGACGACGCGCACGCCGCGCCCGGGCCAGGCCGCCTCAGCCGGAGTCGCGTGCGTCGAGCCGGTCGAGGAGTTCCTGCGGCTCGACGTAGCCGGGGATCATCTCGCCGGATTCCAGCACGATCGACGGGGTACCCTGTACGCCGATCGCCTGACCCGTGTCGTAGTGCGCACTTACGGGATTGTCACACTGCGCCGCCTCCACCGCGCGCCCGGCCTTGGCGTCGGTCATCGCGGCCTGCTGGTCGGACGCGCACCACACCGAGACCATCCTCTCCCAGGTGTCGGAGCCGGTGCCGGCCCGAGGGAATGCCGCGTACCGGATACCGATACCGAGCCGGTTGTAGTCGGCCATCTGCTGGTGCATCCGCTGGCAGAAACCGCAGTCGATGTCGGTGAAGACGGTCACCGTATGCTTCGCCGTCGGTGGCGCGAACACCACCATGGTCGCGTCGCCGAGCGCCCCGACGGCCTCTACCCGCGCGTGCGAGCGCGCCGTCTCGGTGATGTTGTCGCCCGTCTCGAGGTCCACCAGATCACCTCGCAGCATGTGCCGGCCGTCGGCGGAGAAGTAGACGACGAAGGGGCCGTACCGAACCTCGTAGATCCCGGGCAGGACCGACTCGACGACATGGTCCGGCTGCTGGCCTGAAACCATCGTCGCCAGTCGCTCGGCGAGCGCCGGCGGAACGTCTTCGGCCGCCGACGCAGGGCTCAATCCAGTGCAGACCAGCCACGCCGTCGCCGCAAGGAACTTTCGCATCGCAATCACCCTCCGCCCGAGTCCGGTCCATGATACGCCACCCGACACCCGTCGCCACTCGGCGTCATGGCCGGCGTCATGGCCGGAAGCGATTCCCGCCGGACGGGACATGCGCCTGGAATCGTCCCGAACCGGCGCCCGAAAGAGCGCAATGGGAGAGCAAAATCATGCCGATATCGCGCCGCGTAACGCCCCTCGGGCCCCGGCGGGAATTGCCGACGCGCAACGTTCCTCGGATCGCGAGCGGAAATCGCCGCAGAGTCCACCCTCATGGCCGCGGCGGTTCAGGGGCGGATCCGCCGCCACCCCGTGCCCTGCGCTCCGTCTTCGAGCACGATGCCCGCGGCGGTCAGCGCGTCGCGCAGCCGATCCGCCTCGGCCCAGTCCCGGCGCGCCCGGGCCTCGGTCCGCTGCGCGATCATGGTCTCGATTGCGTCGTCGTCCGGACCCTCGCCGGCGGACGCCCCTCGCAGCCAGACCTCCGGGTCGGCGTCGAGGAGCCCCAGGATCCCGCCCAGCGTGCGCAGCGTGCGGGCAAGCGCCCGGGCCCGATCCGGGTCCGGCCCGCGCGCCCGCTGGATCTCGTGGGCAAGCTCGAAGAGCACCGAGAGCGCCCCCGGGGTGTTGAAGTCGTCGTCCATCGCGGCCCGAAAGCGCGCGAGCCAGGTCGCGTCGGGCTCGGGCTCGGATTCGCCCTCCCCCGCCGCGGCGTCCCGCAGCGCCGTGTACAGGCGGCGGACCGAGGCGTCCGCCTGCCGCAGATGGTCCTCGGAGTAGTTGAGCGGACTTCGGTAGTGGCTCGACAGCATGAAGCAGCGCACGGCCTGCGCCGGGTAGTGATCGAGCACCCCGCGCACGGTGAAGAAATTGCCGAGCGACTTCGACATCTTCTCGTCGTCGATGCGCACGAAGCCGTTGTGCATCCATACGTTCACGAACTTGCTGCCGGAGGCGGCCTCGCTCTGGGCGATCTCGTTCTCGTGGTGCGGAAACTGGAGATCCATCCCCCCACCGTGGATATCGAAGTGATTCCCCAGGCAGGACGTGGACATCGCCGAGCACTCGATGTGCCAGCCGGGACGGCCCGGACCCCACGGCGAATCCCAGCTCGGCTCGCCGGGCTTAGCCGCCTTCCACAGCACGAAATCGAGGGGATCGTCCTTCGCCTCGTCCACCTCGACCCGAGCTCCGCTGCGCAGATCCTCCGGCCGCCGGTCGGACAGCGCTCCGTAGGCGGGAAACGCGCTCACGTCGTAGTACACGTCGCAGTTCGCCCCGCAGTACGCCGCCCCGTTAGCGAGCAGCCGCTCCACCATCGCGATGATGGGGTCGATGTAGTGCGTCGCGCGGGGCTCCTCGTCCGGGTCGAGCACGCCGAGCACGCGGCAGTCCTCGTGCATGCAACGGATGAAGCGCTCCGTGAGCACGCGGAAGTCTTCACCGTTTTCGTTCGCCCGGGCGATGATCTTGTCGTCGATGTCGGTGATGTTGCGCACGTAGGTGACCCGGTAACCCAGGCTGCGCAGGTAGCGGGCGACGGTATCGAACGCCACGAGCACCCGGGCGTGGCCGAGGTGGCAGTGGTCGTAGACCGTCATGCCGCATACGTACATCCGCACATGCCCGGGCTCGATGGGGCGAAGTTCCTCCTTCGCCCGGGTCAGAGTGTTATAGATCCGAAGCATGATGGACGGCCGAATACGCGGTGCGCGGGGAGCGGGTTTGTAGCACATTCACCCACCATCTGCCGGCAATCGGTGAAATTCCGGCCTATCCGCTCCCCGTTTCCCGCTTGTGCCGGCGCAGTGCGTCGAGCACGTCATGTCGGGCACCGAGATCGGGTTCGCCGCACTGCGCCAGGATGGCCGCCCTCGCCGCGTCGCGAAGGGTTACCGCCCGGCGCCACATTCGCGCATCGTGCGGTTCATCTCGGGACTGCCCGTGCTCGTCGGGCCGGCCCCGGCCCGATGCGTCGCCGGCGTCTGCATCGGGCCGTTCATCGGGGGTGTCGCCCGTGGGCGCCACCGCCCTGGAGTCCGCATCGGCCGGCTTCACGGCGCGGGGTGGCGCGCGCGACCCGTCACCGGGGTCGCCCGACGTCTCCCCGGCCGATGGATCCACAGGCGCAATCGGCGATCCGATCCGGACCGAGATCGTGCCGGGGTGCGGAATCCGCTGCCCGTCGCGAAGCGCCGAACGGGAGCCGACGATGGTGACCGGAACCACGGCGGCGCCCCCTTCCGCCGCGGCAGAGAACGCACCGAGCCGGAACGGCAGCAGGCCCGGCATGCGGTGCAGGGTGCCCTCGGGGAAGAATCCCAGCGTATCCCCGCGCTTGAGCCGATCCGTGAGCGACGCGACATCCGCGACACTGCGTTCGTGATCCAGCCGGTGCACGAACGCCACTCCGAGCGCGCGCAACAGCGGCGCGAGGAGCCGGTTGCCCTCCAGCTCGCCCTTGACCACCCAGCCGACCGGCCCCGGCAGCGCGGCGAAGAGCACCGGGCCATCGAGGTAGCTTGCGTGGTTCGCGACGAGCACGCATGGGCCGGCGCCTTCGAGGTGCGACGCGCCGCTCACCCGGAGCCGGATGCCGAGGACCCGGAGCGCGGCGCGAGCAAGACCGCGCCCGCGTCGCCAGCGCGCCAGGCGGCTCCCGGGCAGGAGCACCACTCCCGGCCACGCAAGCGCAAGGGTCACCCCCACCACCACCCCGGCATGAAGCGCATAAACGATGCGCACCAACCGCAAGGCCCACGATCGGGCCGCGCCGCGCGCCGCCCCGAGCGCAAGCCGAGCGACCTGCAACCGTACCGACCCCGCGCCGCGCCGGAGCGCGCCGTTCTCGAACAGTTCGCGCACCGCCGACCGCCGGATCTTGCCGCTGGAAGTCTTGAGGACGCTGTGCGGCGGCGCCAGAACGATCTCGTCGGGGCCGCCCCCGAGCAGCGCCGACGCCGCGCGCGTGACGGCGCCCATGATGTCGCGCCGTCGGTCGGGATCCTGCTCGCGGGTTTCCGCAACCACCACCAGCCGCTCCGTCCCCGAGGCCGGGTCCGAAGCCGCGAACACTGCGACGCAGCCCTTGCGCACCCCCTCGACCGCACCGACCGCGGCCTCCAGGTCGTACGGATAAAGGTTGCGTCCGGCACGGACGATAAGGTCCTTGTCCCGTCCGGTGACGTAGAGTTCGCCACCGGCGACGTAGCCGCGGTCTCCCGATCGCAGCCATTCGCCGTTGAACAGTGCGCGGTTCGCGGCCGGATTACGGTGATAGCCGGACGTGGTCGACGGCCCGCGAAACTCGATCGCCCCTTCCGTTCGCTCGCGCCGCTCGTTCCCGCCGTCGCCGACGATCCGCACCTCGAAACCCGGGATGGGCGGCCCGCAGGAGACGAAGCGGCGCACCGGCCCGAGCGAATCACTGGGCGAGTCACCGGACGAGTCGCCGGGCGAGTCACCGGAAAGGGGCAACGCTTCCCCCCTGCGCGCAATCGCGTCCGCGTCGATCACCTCGACCCGCGGACCGCGGCCGACGGGGGTGAACGCCACCCCCAGGGTCGCCTCCGCGAGCCCGTACACCGGGGTCATCGCCTTCGCGGCGAACCCGCAGGGAGCGAACTTGGCCGTGAACCGCTCCATGGTGTCCGCACTGACCGGCTCGGCTCCGTTGAACGCGATGCGCCAGCTCGACAGATCGAGCCCCCTCAGGTGCTCCGGCTCCACCCGCCGCACGCACAGCTCGTAGGCGAAGTTCGGCGCCCCGGACAGGGTGCCGCGGTGGCGGTGGATCGCTTCGAGCCAGCGTTCGGGGCGGGCGAGAAAGTCGAGCGGAGACATCAGCACCAGCGGGAAACCGCAGTACAGACTCCCCATCCACGCCCCGATGAGACCCATGTCGTGATACAGCGGCAGCCAGCTCACGAACACGTCGCGCGGCGTCGCGCCGAGCGCGGCGGCCATGGCCCTCAGCGAAGCGAGCACGTCGCCGTGGCTGAGGACCACGCCCTTGGGGTCGCCGGTGCTGCCGGAGGTGTACTGGAGGAACGCGGTGGAGGATTCGTCGAGCCGCGGACGGGTGTCGAGGCGGGCGCCGCCGGCGAGCGCGCTCACGTCGATTACCGGGTCGAGCACCGAGCCGAGCCCCGGAACCCGCGCGGTCAGCAGCTTCGACACGCCGAGCGCCGCGTCGAACGTCACGAGCATCCGCACGTTCGCATTGGCAAGAATGCCGGCGTGGCGCACGACATGATCCTCGATCTGGTTCGGGCGCGCGGGCGGGTAGATGGGTACCGGGATCGCACCGGCCATCTGTACCCCGAGGAAGGCCGCCAGGTAGTCGAGACCGGTGGGCAACATGAGTGCCGCACTCCGACCCGGTTCGAGCCCTCGCTCGACGAGGCCGGCCGCGACGCGCTCGGCGCGATCCACGAGTTCGGCGAACGTCACCGGCACGGGCTCTCCGTGCCGGGACCAGAGTTCGACATGCACGCGATCCCCGTGGTGGCGCGCGTGGAAGTCCACCGCCTCCAACAGCGTCGAAGCGCCGGTCGGGACGGCATCCACCGCGTCGAGCCGGGCCTCGCGGCCGCGCACCGACGCGGCGCCACGGATGCGCCGCTCGCCGGCCCGCAACGCCGGCAGCAGCTCGCGCGCGGTCTCCGCGCTGGCCATGACCGTTTCCGGAATCCCGGCGCCGAACCGGTGCTCGAGCCGCGAGAGCAGCTCCATCCGCGACAGGCTGTCGAGCCCCAGATCGCGGTCGAGCGAGCTGTCGAGCGTGATCTCGACCCGGGCGCCGAGGTGGGGATGAAGCTCGGTCACGACCTCGCGCATCGCCGCGAGCAGGGAGTCCGCATCAAGGCCCTGCGACTCGGCCGGTTCTTCCTTCGCGGACTCGGACATGACGCTCGGCATGGCGGGAACGAAGCCTTCACGGAGGCCACGGCGGGAGGGAACGAGGATGATACCGCACCGGATCTTCCCTCCCGTCCCGACGTTTGTGGTTCCGGAGCGATCACCGCCGGCGCGGTCTGTTTCGGACCGGGAGAGGGGGTACTGTCCAGCCGATACCGCCAGCCCCGCTCCGGGCGGCGGAGCGCCCCTCGTCAGCGCTCCGGGCCTGCCACGTCGCGCGCAAGCAGCGCCTCCACCGCCTCGACCGGACTCGATGCGCCGGTCACCACGGCCCGGACCTGCTCGCAGATGGGCATCTCGACCCCGAAGCGGCACGCAAGCCCCATCACGCGGGCGCTGGTCTCCACGCCTTCGACGACCTGTCCGACCGCAGCGGCGGCCTCGGCCGGCGGCGCCCCGCGCGCAAGTGCGAGCCCGAACTTCCGATTGCGCGACTGGTCGTCGGTACAGGTGAGCACCAGATCGCCCAGCCCCGCGAGCCCCATGAAGGTCGCGGTCCGCCCGCCCGCCGCCTCGCCGAGTCGCACCATCTCGGCGAGTCCCCGCGCGACGAGCGCGGCGCGGGCGTTCGCACCGAAACCGAGCCCGTCCGCGATGCCGGCGGCAATCGCGAGAACATTCTTGACTGCGCCCGCGATCTGCACGCCGGCGAGGTCATCGCTCGTGTAGATGCGGAACCGCGAGTTCGCGAGACGGGCCGCCCACTGCGTGGCGAATCCGGCGTCGGTCGCGGCGAGCGTCACCGCGGTGGGAAGACGCCTTGCCACCTCGCCGGCGAATGTCGGCCCGGAGAGCACGCCGAGAGGCGCACCGGCCGGCAGCCGCTCGGCCGCCACCTCGTGCAGAAGACGGCCGCTCGAAGGATCGAGCCCTTTCGTCGCCCACAGCACTCCCCGCTGCGCCGCCGGCATTGCGGCAAGCGCGCCGACGATGGCCCCGAACGCATGGCTGGGGACGGCCACGAGACAACTCGCGGCCGAATCGACCGCCCGCGCGAAATCCGGCTCGACCGCCAGGCGGTCGGGCATCCGCGAACCGGGAAGGTACCTGTCGTTGGTGCCGCGTTCGACGATGGCCGCGAGCGCCGGCTCGTCTCGACCCCAGATGAGCGTGTCGTGCCCATTGCGGGCAAGCAGGATCGCGAGCGCGGTTCCCCAAGAGCCCGCACCGAGCACCACGATGTCGAAGTGCCGCTTCATTGCGCCTGCGCGCCCCATGCGGGTTCAGCCAGGGAGGCGCCCGATCGCGACGGGGCCCACCGCCTGATGTCGTTTCCCAGGCTGTCTCTCGGGCCGTTTCCTGAGCTGTTTCTTGGGCTGTTTCCCGGGCTGTTCAGGCTGCTTCCCGGGGCTGTTTCCCGGGGCTGCTTCCCAAGGCTATTTCCTGGTCAGTGGAAGGCTCGCGCCCTCCCAGGCCAGGATCCCACCGTTCAGAACGTACACTTTCTCGAATCCGCCGGAGACCAGCTTTCCGCCCGCCTTCGCGCTGACCTGGCCAGTGCGGCAGGTCGCGATGATTGGCCGTCCGCGGTACTTGTTCAGCTTGCCGAGGCGATCCACAAGCTGGGACTCGGGGATGTTCAGAGCATTGACGATGTGGCCCTGGCGGAACTCGCCATCGCTGCGGAGATCGATGATCACCGCATTCTCGTGATTGATGAGGCGCGTCGCATCCGACGGGGTCAGCCTGCGCACACCACGGGCCGAGCCCTGGAAGAACGTCCACACGATGCCACCCAGGATCGCGATGAACGCCATGCACAGTCCCGGATGGTTGGAGAAGAATTCCTGCAGCCTGTCCACTTGCATGCCTTCGGATACGGCCCGGCCCGCACACGCCACCAGTGTGCACCGGCCCGGCGACGGGCCGCGAGGTTAACCCGCATTTCTCACCAAGTCACGGCTGCGGACGCGGAGATGGCTGCATTGGCCGCGTTGAATGCGATATGAGGGCGGCCCGGGGGCTCGACGTACTGTCAAGTACGCCTGCGCGCCCGGACTCGCGTTCGCCTTGCCAATCCAGCCCTCTCCGCGCCCTCGCTCGCAACCTGATGAGAAATGCGGGTTAGCACGATGAACCTCGCCTCGCAACACCGCAGCCGGGGGGTTGGTTTGACACCAAGCCGTCCGGCGCATGACCATCACGGCGTGGTCCAACGTCCGGTCTGCGCACCGTGCGCACGATTTCCGGCTCCCGGTTCCCGTCGGCTCCCGGCCGCGGTCGGGGGTCTGCTCGGGGGCCGGGGTCCTCGCTGCGCGTCACCGTGAGCAATGCGACCGAATGCTCATCTCCTTCATGTACGCCCTGATGCGCATTTTTCACCCCCTCGCGAAGCGAAGGCGCCGCGGCACGAAACAGCGGCGGGCGCGGTTCGCACGCAGCTTCGTCACGATCCTCTTCCTCGCCGGTGCAGCCGGTGCGCCGGGACAGTCGGACTACGAGGTCCGGGGGGATCTGGAGCAGGTGCGGGCCCGTCTGGAGACGATCGCGCGCGAACTCGCCCGGGCCTACGGCGAGCATGACACCCACACCCGGGCGCTGGCGCGGAACGAGAAGCTGGCCGCCGGCATCCGCAACGAAATCGCCGGCCTCGACCAGCGTCTGGCCGCAGCGCACGCGCGGGCCGAGGCCGCCCGCCGGGCCAGCGATCACACGCGCGCTGAGCTCTCCGAGCGCCGGCGCGAGCTTGCCCGCGCGATTCGCGCCTCGTATCGATTCGCCCGCCGCGACCCGCTCGCCCGGCTACTCGACCTCGAATCGCTGCGCAACATCGATCGGCTGCTCGCCTACCACTCGGTGATCGAACGGGCGCACGCAAGCCGGATCGGCGCGATCGCCGACACCCTTTCCAGACTCGAAGCGCAGGAGGCGAAGGTGGCCGAAGAAGTGGCGGCAATCGCGGCGCTGCGCGGCGAACGGCAGCGCCGACTGGCGGAGTTCGAGGCGCGTCGCGCCGCCCGGGCGGAGGCAATGCAGGCGCTGGCGGAGCACATTCAGGACCGCGAGAGCCGGGTTGCACGCCTGCGGACCGACGAGCGCCGGCTGGTGGAGCTCATCGAGGCGCTGCGGAGGTCGCTCACCGACGACGCGCTCAAGATCCCCGGCCGCCGGAGCTTCGAGCAGTCACGGGGCCGACTGAGATGGCCGGTAAGCGGCCGCGTCCTCGCGCGGTACGGCGCTCCGCGTGGCGAGAGCGGCCTCCGGTGGCAGGGGATGCTGATCGGAGCCCCGGCCGGGGAAGCCGTCCACTCCATTCACCGTGGCCGGGTTGCGTACGCCGACTGGCTCCGGGGGTTCGGGCTGCTGCTCATCATCGAGCACGAGGACGGGTTCATGAGCCTGTACGGACACAACGACACCCTGACCCGGGAGACGGGTGACTGGGTGGAGTCCGACGAGATCGTGGCGACAGTCGGTGACAGCGGCGGCCACTCGCGCTCCGGCCTCTACTTCGAGATCCGGCGCGCCGGACGCCCGGTAGACCCTCGCCGCTGGTGCCTGCCGACGGCTGGCGCCGCGCTTGTAAGCCATTAGCGGCGGCGAGTATTCTCGCGTCACGCGGGCGCGACGGAGACGGAGAGGATTTGCTTTGCGGCAAAGGCAGCCGGATCCGTGTGTGCAGCCCTGGCCCGGCGAGGAATGCGGGATCGCTGAATCGCGGGATCCTGGTCGGTGCCCACCGCAGGACGCGGGCGCGTCTCGGAGACGAAAGATGAAGTGGTTGACACGATCGATTGCGTGGCTCCTCGTCGGAATCTCGATCGGCGCCTCCCTGGCCATCGGCCAGGGAGTGCTCGCGGAGCGGCACGCCGAGGAATCCCTGCCTCTTGAGGAGCTGCGCACGTTCACCGAGGTATTCGCCCGGATCAAGAACGATTACGTGGAGGAGGTGGACGACGGGACGCTGCTGGAGCACGCGATCCGCGGCATGCTCACCGGACTCGATCCGCACTCCGCGTATCTCGTTCCCGATGACTACCACGATCTGCAAGCAGGCACGAGCGGCGAGTTCGGAGGGCTGGGGATCGAGGTCGGCATGGAGGACGGCTTCGTCAAGGTGATCGCGCCGATCGACGATACCCCCGCGCAGCGCGCCGGGGTCGAGGCCGGCGACCTCGTCATCCGGCTGGACGACACTCCGGTGAAGGGGATGTCGCTGGCCGAGGCGGTGAAGCTGATGCGCGGGGAACCCGGCACCGACATCATTCTCACCATCGTGCGGGACGGCGAGGATCGTCCCATCCGCATCACCATCACCCGCGACGTCATCCGCGTCACCAGTGTTCGCACCCGCACCCTCGAGCCGGGGTACGGATACGTCAGGATCAGTCAGTTCCAGCTTCGAACCGGCGAGAGCCTGCGGGAGACGATCGGAGAGCTGCGCGAGGACGCGGGCGACGACGGCCTCAAGGGCCTCGTCCTCGATCTGCGCAACAACCCGGGAGGGGTACTGAACGCGGCGGTGTCGGTTTCAGATGCTTTTCTGGACGAGGGGATCATCGTCTACACCGAAGGGCGGATGAACGATGCGAAGCTCACGTTCAGCGCCAAGGGGTCGGATATTCTGGAGGGTGTTCCGCTCGTCGTGCTCGTCAACGCGGGGTCCGCCTCGGCTTCCGAAATCGTCGCCGGGGCGCTGCAGGACCATGGGCGCGCGGTCATCATGGGAGAGAAGACGTTCGGAAAGGGCTCGGTGCAGACGATTCTTCCGCTCGGCAACGGATCGGCGCTGAAGCTCACCACCGCGCGTTACTACACGCCTTCGGGGACGTCGATCCAGGCCCGGGGGATCGTCCCCGACATCACCCTCGACCGCGTGCGCGTATCCCGGATCGATATCGGCCAGGGCGTGAAGGAGGCCGATCTCGCCGGGCATCTGGAGAGCGAAAACGAAGAAAACGAGGAAAACGACTTCGACGCGGCGAGGCAGGCTCAGCAGGAAGCCGGCGAAACCCCGCTCGCCCAGCGGGACTACGCGCTGTACGAGGCGCTCAACCTCCTCAAGGGGTTGCACATCCTGAAGGGCCGCTCGTAGCCGGAGATACGATGGACTCGGGGGTCAGTCTCTGTCCACCAGCGCCGCGAAGATCAGGCATCCGCCCACACCGCCGAGCACCCACGTCCAGATGGGCACGCCCCACAAGCCCGCAAGGCCCTGCCCCCCGAGGCCGAACACCACCGATGCCGCGGTGATCAGCGCCGCGCCGATGACCGACTGCACGATGCGCTGGTTCCCCCGGCGGACCTCGGTGCGTAGCCCGTCGATCGCATCGGAACGGATGCCCACTTCGATACGCCCGGCGCGCGCGAGTTTCATCGTCTCGTAGGCGAGCCCCGGCAGCGCCGGCAGGGTCTCGCCCCACCTCGGCGCCTGGCGCCCGAGTTCGCGCATCAGCCCCCGGGCGC
Source organism: Gammaproteobacteria bacterium (assembly GCA_965221725.1). Lineage (GTDB taxonomy): Bacteria > Pseudomonadota > Gammaproteobacteria > HK1 > HK1 > HK1. Next base: position 3,698,468 of record OZ244909.1, on the reverse strand, counting down.
CGATTTTCCCTCGTATCCAGCGCTCGAGGAACGGCTTGGCGGTCTCCCAGAGATCAAGCTCGGGATAGAGCTGGCGGCCGAGACCCTCGATGTTGAGCAGCGTCTTCTGCAACAGCACGAGCTGCGGCTGCACCTCCATGTGGAACCGCCGCGTCGTGCTGAAGAGCTGCACGAGCACCCGACCGAAGGAGATCTCCTTCAGCGGACGGTCGAAGATCGGCTCGCATACCGCACGGATCGCCGCCTCGAACTCGTCGATGCGAGTGTCGGCGGGCACCCATCTCGACTCGACGTGCAACTCCGCCACCCGGCGATAGTCGCGGTTGAAGAACGCGAGGAGGTTCTCGGCGAGATAGCGCTGGTCCTGGTCCGACAGTGAGCCCATGATGCCGAAGTCCACCGCGATATAGCTCGGACGCTCGGGGTGGGTGCGATCGACGAAGATGTTCCCCGGGTGCATGTCGGCGTGAAAGAAGTTGTGGTGGGTCAACTGGGTGAAGAAGATCTCGACGCCCCGCTCGGCGAGCACCCGCAGGTCGACGCCCGCCTCGACGAGCGCCTCGACGTTGCTCACCGGAATACCCGAGATCCGCTCCATCACCATGACCCGGCGCCGCGTGTACTCCCAGTGCACCTCCGGCACGTGGAGCAGATCGGAGCCCTCGAAGTTCCGCCGGAGCTGCGAGGCGGACGCGGCTTCGCGCAGCAGATCGAGCTCGTCGATGATGGTCTTCTCGTACTCGGCCACGACCTCGCGCGGATTGAGCCGCCGGACTGCGGGCCAGTATCGATGCGCCAGTTCCGCCACGAGCCGGAGCAGGCTCACGTCACGCCGGATGATCTTCTCGATCTCAGGGCGCACGACCTTGACCACCACCTCGCGGCCGTCGGCGAGCCGCGCCGCGTGCACCTGGGCGATTGACGCCGATGCCAGCGGCTCGCGGACGAACTCGCTGAAGATCTCCTCCACCGGACGCCCGAGCTCCTGACGCACGATCGCGGCGGCCTTCTCCCCCGGGAACGGGGACACGCGGTCCTGAAGACCGGCGAGCTCGTCGGCGATGTCCTCCTGCAACAGGTCGCGGCGGGTCGAGAGGAGCTGGCCGAACTTGACGAAGATCGGGCCGAGATCCTCCAGCGCGCGGCGCAGCCGCACCGCGCGCGGCGGTTGCGTCCGGCGGACCCAGTTCCAGGGCAGGAGGTAGAGGACGAAACGCACCGGCCGCAGCAGGTGCGTCCTCAGCACGATCTCGTCGAGACCATGCCGCACCAGCACCGCGTTGATGGTGACGAGCCTCAGGATCTGGCGAAGCCCGATCACGGCCGGGGGCCCGACTGCCGCCCGAGTCGCCCGAGCCGTGCGACCCGAGCTTCGAGACGCTCGACATCGTCCCGGACGGCATCGACGGCATTCGAGAAACGCTCCACGTCTTCCGTCACCGGCGTTGCTGCCGCCTCGTAGCGCAGGTACTCCGATGCGTCCGCGAGCAACGCGGTGCCCGCCGCGCGCATCCAGCCACCGAACCCGCGCAGGCGGCGGGAGAGCTGACGGGCCGGAATGTCGCCCATGCGCTGCGCCAGCGCCTCTTCGAAGTCGAGATCCATCCGGGCGACGATCCGCTGCAGCCGCGTCGCCAGCGCGATGTCTCCGTGCAGACTCACCTCTCCGCTCAGGACCAGCTTCTCCCGGTCGTCGACGAACGCGAAGCGGGCAAGCGACAGCGGGGTGCCGCGGATCGTGACGTGGGCGTCGACCAGCGCCACGCGCGGCCCGACCCGAACCCGCTCGCCGTCCAGGTGCAGGCGCAGCACCCCGACGCCGATCACGTCGAGATCGATGACACTGTCGGCGAGATCGGCCAGGGCGTGGCGCGTTTCGGGGTCAAGCTCCAGAGCGGTGTCGATGAAACGGCCGAGCAGGCCGAAGGGAGGCGCATTCACGGCCGCTCCCGCGCCGCGATGCGATTGGTTCGAAGGGCGGTGGCTCCGGTCCGGAGCCCCGCCCCGCCGCATCCGGCAGACCGGGTCCGACATCGTTCGCACCGCATCGCCGTGCGTGCCCGCATCAGGGCCGCTCCCCGGCGCCGGCGCCTCCCGTCGGGTTCCGCCGCAGCCCCCGCTCCCCCTCTCACAGCCGGTATCCCTTGTGCACGGCGACGATGCCGCACGCAAGATTGTGAAGCCCGCAGCGTTCGAACCCGGCCTCGCGCATGGCCGCGAGCAGCGTCTCCTGATCCGGATGCCGGCGGATCGACTCGGCCAGGTACCGGTAGCTGCCCGCATCACCGGCGACGAATCGCCCGAGGGTGGGCAACACCGCGAAGGACCAGGCATCGTAGGCGCGCCGGAGCGCCGGCACGGTCAGATGCGAGAACTCCAGCACCAGCAGCATGCCGCCCGGACGCAGCACCCGCCACATCTCCGCCAGCGCCCGATCCTGGTGGGTGACGTTGCGCAGCCCGAACCCGATGAGGACGCGATCGAAGCTGCGGTCGGGGAACGGCAGGCACTCGGCGTTGCATTCGGTGTAGTGGACGTTGCCGGCGAGCCCGCGGTCGATGAGACGCGTCCGACCGCGTTCCAGCATGGGGCGGCTGATGTCGGCGAGCACCACGCTCCCCCCCTCCCCCACCGCAGGCGCGATGCGCGCGGTCAGGTCGCCGGTGCCGCCGGCGAGATCGAGAACCCGCGTACCGGGACGCACGCGCGCGACACGAGCGGCGAACCACTTCCAGCCCCGGTGCAGGCCGAGCGACATCAGGTCGTTCATGAGGTCGTAGCGTTCGGCCACCGACTCGAAGACCGTCCCGACCCGCGCCTGCTTCTCCCCCGTCGGGATCTCCTCGAAACCGAAATGGGTGGTCTGCGCTTTCATGTCCTCAGGCATCGGGCCGGCGCCGGTGACCGGCGGTTGCCAGTCGTTCGAGGTAGTCGTTCCACAGCCGCTCCTGGTGCGTGCCAAGCCGGTGCAGCTCTTCCCAGGAGTACAGCCCGGTGTCGTGACCGTCGTCGAAGCGAAGCCGAACCGCGTAGTGGCCCACCGGTTCGATACCGTCGATGCCGACACGCTCCTTGCCGATCTGCAGAACTTCCTGGCCGGGGCCGTGGCCCCGGACTTCGGCCGAGGGCGAGTGTACGCGCAGGAACTCGGCGGGGTAGGAGAACCGCTCGTCGTTGTCGAAGGTCACGTGCAGGACTCGCGCCGTGGTCTCGTAGCGCAGCTCGGTGGGCGTGGGCGGATTTGCTCCAGGCGTGGTCATGGATGTTCCCGGCGGGCGCGGCTCGCCTCAGAGTATGTACCGCGACAGGTCCTGGTCGGATGCGAGCTCCGCGAGATGGGAATCCACGTATCCCGCGTCGACCTCGACCTGCTGCTCGGTCATGTCCGCGCTCTCGAACGAGAGGGTTTCCAGCAGCCGCTCGAGCACCGTATGCAGCCGGCGGGCGCCGATGTTCTCGGTGGATTCGTTCACCTGCCACGCAATCTCCGCGATCCGGCGCAGGCCATTCTCGGTGAACGAGAGGGCGACCTGCTCGGCTCCCAGCAACGCGGCGTACTGCTCGGTCAGCGAGCAATCCGGCTCGGTGAGGATGCGCAGGAAGTCGTCGACTCCGAGCGCGGCGAGCTCCACCCGGATCGGGAAGCGGCCCTGAAGCTCGGGAATGAGGTCCGAGGGCTTCGCGACATGGAACGCGCCGGAGGCGATGAACAGGATGTGATCGGTGCGCACCGCGCCGTGGCGGGTCGAAACGGTGCTGCCCTCGACCAGCGGCAGCAGGTCGCGCTGCACGCCCTCGCGCGAGACGTCGGCGCCGGCGCGGTCGCTGCGGCGCGAGACCTTGTCGATCTCGTCGAGGAACACGATGCCGTTCTGCTCCACGTCCTCCAGTGCCCGCGACTTGAGATCGTCCTCGTTGATGAGCTTTCCCGCCTCCTCCTCGGTCAGCAGCCGGAATGCATCACGAATCCGCAGCCGGCGGGCTCGGGTCTTTCCTCCCCCCAGGTTCTGGAACATGCTCTGGAGCTGACTGGTCATCTCCTCCATGCCGGGCGGGGCCATGATCTCGACCCCGATGGCGGGCATGTTCAGCTCGATCTCGATCTCCCGCTCGTCGAGCTTGCGCTCGCGCAGCATCTTGCGAAACTTCTGCCGGGTGGGGGCGGACTCGTCGCCGCCGCCGCTACCACCGCCGCCGACGGAGGCGACTCCGCTCCGCGCGGGACGGAGCAGGATATCGAGGATGCGCTCCTCCGCCGCGTCCTCGGCCCGACGCCGCACCTTTTCCGTCTCGCGCTCCCGGGCGAGCTTCACCGCGACGTCGGTGAGGTCGCGCACGATGGACTCGACGTCGCGCCCGACATAGCCGACCTCGGTGAACTTGGTGGCCTCGACCTTGATGAACGGGGCATCCGCAAGGCGGGCGAGGCGGCGCGCGATCTCGGTCTTGCCAACGCCGGTCGGTCCGATCATCAGGATGTTCTTCGGGGTGATTTCGGCGCGCATCTCCTCGCCGACCTGCATCCGCCTCCAGCGGTTGCGCAACGCGATGGCCACCGCCCGCTTCGCGTCCGCCTGCCCCACGATGTGCTTGTCCAGCTCGTGGACGATCTCCCTCGGCGTCATTGGGGTCATCGTTCCTGCTCGCGTCTCCTCGGGGCGCGTCGCTCGCCGTCAGTCGCCGGCGGCGCCGAGCTCCTCGATGGTGAGTTCCCGGTTGGTGTATACGCAGATGTCGGCCGCGATGCCGAGCCCGCGCTCGGCGATCTCGCGGGCTCCGAGTTCGGTGCAGTCGAGCAGCGCGCGGGCCGCGGCCAGGGCGAATGGTCCGCCGGACCCGATCGCCACCGCATCATGCTCGGGGCTGATGACGTCACCGGTGCCGGAAATCATCAGGGTTTCGCCGGCGTCCGCCACCACGAGCAACGCTTCCAGCCGCCGCAGCAGCCGATCCGTGCGCCAGTCCTTGGCCAGCTCGACCGCCGCGCGCGTCAGGTGTCCCGAGTGCTGATCGAGCTTCGCCTCGAACCGCTCGAACAGGGTGAACGCATCCGCGGTGCTGCCCGCAAACCCCGCCACCACGCGATCCTTGTACAGGCGCCGCACCTTGCGCGCGTTGCCCTTCACCACCGTCGCGCCCATGGAGACCTGTCCGTCGCCGCCCACCACCACATGGGCGCCGCGCCTCACGGCGAGAATGGTGGTACCGGAGAACGTGGTCATGACGGGCAATCGAAGAAGCAGGGGTGCGATCTTACCGTATGCGTCCTGACGCCGGAGGCTCGAATCGAGGCTGGGTGGTGTCCCGGCCCGCAGGCAGGGCGGGATTTCGGGGACATCAACGAATTCTTCATTGCCTGGCCCACGCCGCCCCCGGGCTTGTCGCGTGCACAGGCCGGGAGCCGAGCGAACCCCGGGCCATCCATGCGGTGGTCCGCCGGAGAGCAGCCGGAGAGCGACTGTCACCGGGGGACGACGCTCGGTCCCCTACTTCTTCCGGGCCCGGGGGTGGGCCTGGTCGTAGACCGCGGCGAGGTGCTGGAAGTCGAGGTGGGTATAGACCTGCGTGGTCCCGATGTCGGCGTGCCCGAGCAGCTCCTGGACCGCGCGCAGATCGCCGCTCGACTCCAGCAGATGGGTGGCGAACGAATGACGCAGCATGTGCGGATGGACGTGCACACCGATGCCGCGCTCGCGCGCGCGCCCGGCGAATCGCGCCTGCACGGTGCGGGCCGAGATTCGGCGCCCCCGGCGGCTTACGAACAGCGCGCTCTCGCCGGGGCCGGCAAGCGCCCCGCGCACCGTGAGCCAGGCCCGGATCGCATCGCGCGCATGGCGCCCGACGGGGATCCTGCGAACCTTGCGGCCCTTGCCGAGCACCGTGACCAACCCGCCTTCGAGGTCGACATCCGCCACCGCGAGCCCGCAGAGCTCCGACAACCGCAGCCCGGACGAGTAGGTCAGCTCCAGCATCGCGCGGTCGCGTCGGCTCAGCGGGTCGTCGCCGTCGAGCTCCACCAGTGCGCCGGCGCGATCGGTGTCGAGCACGTTGGGCAGCCGCCGCGACGCCTTCGGCGCACTCACCGCCCGGGCCGGATTGCCGGCCATCGCTCCTTCGCGGGCGCAGAAGTCGAAGAACGACCGCAGGGCGGAGAGCCCGCGCTGGATCGAGCGCCCCCCCACCGCACTCCGGTGTCGCCACGCGACGAAGCCCCGCACCAGCCCGGCGTCGACGCTCGGCCAGTCCGGCACCCCCCTCGACGCGAGAAATCGGGCAAAGAACGCAAGATCCCGCCGATACCCCTGCACGGTGTGAGTGGAGAGGCCACGCTCGACCGCCAGATGTCGGCAGAAACGCTCGATCCGATCGTCGAGGCGCGCGGCCGACTCGTCGACGCCGGCGCCGGAACGGGCTGCGACGGGAGTGCCGGGACGAGCTTCGTCGACGCTGGTGCCGGGACGAGCCTCGGCGACAGTACCGCGGCGAGCATCGGCAGAGGGACCGGAGCGAGCCTCGGTAGGAATACCGGGACGAGCCTCGGCGAGAATGCCGGAACGGGTGGCACTTTCCTGCGATCGAGGCACCGGCGGCGGAGACGCGGGCGACGGGCCACGCATCACGCCGGTTCGGCGGGGACGGCGGCCCGCACTCACAGCTCGATCTCCGCATCGAACACCCACGTCGCCGGTCCCGCCATCCACACCGGCTCGCCCTCCCCGTCCCACCGCACCTCAAGGGCGCCGCCCGGGAGCTCCACCCGCGCCGTCGTGTCCAGATCGCCGCTCAGGCGCCCCGACACCACGGCCGCACACGCCCCCGACCCACAGGCCCGCGTCTCGCCGACCCCGCGTTCGAACACCCGCAGACGAAGATGGTCGCGCGCGCGGAGTTCGGCGAACCCCACGTTCACCCCCGCGGGAAAGAACGGGTGCGACTGCAACGCGGCGCCGAGGCGGGCCACCGGTGCCGCCGCCACATCCGGCACGCGCACCACCGCGTGCGGATTGCCCATCGACACCGCCGCGAACCGGACCTCCTCGCCGCCGACATCGAGCCAGTAGCTCGCCGCGCGGCCCGATGCCGCGACGGGAATCTCCTCCGGCTCGAACCGGGGAACACCCATGCGCACGCGCACCGTGCCATCGCTCTCGATGATCGCGCGCACGCACCCTCCCGGCGTCTCGAAGCGCATGGCGTCGGCGGCGACGAGGCCCCGTTCGCGCGCGAACACCGCCAGGCAGCGCATGCCGTTGCCACACTGCTCCGCGCGCGAACCGTCGGCGTTGAAGATCGCGACACCGAGGTCGCAGTCGGGGGCCGCGGGAAGCACCGCCATCAACACCTGATCGCACCCGACCCCCTCGCGGCGGTCGGCAAGGCGGCGGATCTGTCCGGCATCCGGCAGGGGCATCCGCGTCGCATCGGCCACGACGAAGTCGTTGCCGATCCCGTGCATCTTGGAGAAGCGCAGACGCATGTCAGGGCTGGACAAGAATGCTAAACATTGGGAAGAACCAAGGCGCGGCGACGACTTCGCTGACGGCAATCGCTTCATGCGCCAGCGGCGAGCCGCATGCCGCGAACCGTCCGTATCATTGAAGTCGCTCCGCGATCCAGAACTTGATGAGCGACTGCCTGGTGATGCCCAGGCGTCTCGCCTGTACATCCAGCCCCTCCACCATCCATATCGGGAAGTCCACGTTGACCCGCTTCATCCGCGGGTTCGGTCGGCGGGCCCGGGACCAGTCCACCTGATCGTCGATGTCTTCGCCATCGTCGAACTTCCGGTCGAACTCAATCGCCTTCATAGCGTTCGATCTCCCTCTTGCGAGCGCGGCGCACCGGGATGACCCGAATATACCGTTGCTTGCCGGCTCGACCCAGGTGGGGTGGTCACGACCGCGCCGTGCGCCCGTTGCTCCGCCGACCATCGGCATCATGCGCATCCCGGAGTCGACACGGGTTATCGCGGCGGCCGTCCCGCAAGCTGCCGCACGCGGGCGAGATAGCGGTCTTCGTCCGGGGCGGCGCCCTCACCCTGCGCGTCCCACAGGGTCTCGGCGAGGCAGTCCATGAGCGCATGCTCCAGGCGGTGGGCGTCCGGGTACCGGGGCAGAAACTTCGCGTAGAGCGCGCGCACACCCGGGGGGCGGTCGGTGGCGAGCTGCTCGCGGATGGCGACGTGCAGCCCCATGTGCAGGAACGGATTGCTGCGGCCGGCCTCGGGGGTGAACTCGCGTTCGAGTGCGGCCGGGGTCTCCAGAGCGGGGTGATACTCGGGATGCTCCGCGATCACCTCCGCAAGGAGCCGCTCCAGAGGCTCGAGCGGCTGCCCGGCACGGGATTTCGACCATGCATCCACCCAGGCCCGGCGCAAGTCGTCGCGGTCATTTCCGTACAGCACGGAACTACCCGGGTTCCTTGTCCCGGTACTCGCAGAGATCGGCGATGATGCAGCGCCCGCAGGCCGGTTTGCGCGCGGTGCACACGTAGCGCCCGTGCAGGATGAGCCAGTGGTGGGCGTTGCCCCTGAACTCGCGCGGAGTGGAGCGCGCCAGAGCGTCCTCGACCGCGCGCGGGGTCTTGCCGCGGGCAAGCCGAGTCCGGTTGGCGACCCGGAAAATGTGGGTGTCCACCGCGATCACCGGGAGGCCGAACGCGGTGTTCAGCACCACGTTGGCGGTCTTGCGCCCCACGCCCGGCAGGCTCTCCAGCGCCTCGCGATCGGGCGGCACCTCGCCGTCGTGATCCTCGGCGAGGCGCCGGCAGGTCGCAATCACATTCCTCGCCTTGGCGTTGAACAGACCGATGTTGCGAATGTGCCCCCGCACCCCCGATTCGCCCAGCACCAGCATCGCCTCCGGGGTGGGGGCAGCGGCGAACAGCGAACGGGTCGCCTTGTTGACGCTCACATCGGTCGCCTGGGCCGAGAGAATCACCGCGATCAGCAGTTCGAAGGGGCTCGCGTACTCCAGCTCCGTGGTCGGCGACGGATTGGCGGCGCGCAGCCGTTCGAAGATCGCCCGGCGCTTCGCCGCGTTCATCGCGCGCGCTCGGCGACGCGCGCCTTGCGCGCCTTCGCCCGCGCCACCGCTGCGGCGATGTCGGCCCGGCGCTGTTCGAGGGTGCGCGTTCGCAGCGCTTCGGCCGCGCTGATGCGGGCCGCCCGCTCGCGGCGGTGCGGGGCGGAGTCGAGGGCGGATTCCCGCGCGCGCCGACGCTCGAAGCGACAACGGGCGAGAGGCGCGCGTTCGGCGAGCCATGCCCCGGGAGTCGCCGGCCCGGTCCGCGCGGGGACCATGACGATGCAGTCCACCGGACACGGCTCGACGCAGAGACCACAGCCGGTGCACTCGCTCTCCAGCACCGCGTGCATCCACTTGCGCGCCCCGATGATCGCATCCACCGGGCAGGCGCGGATGCATACCGTGCACCCGATGCACTCGCTCTCGACGATGCGCGCGGTCTCGCGCGGGCCGGCCGCGCCGCACGCGGGTTCGAGGGGCACGACCGGGCGGCCCAGCGCCTGGGCCAGGGCGGCGACGGTGACCTCGCCCCCCGGCGGGCAGCGGTTGATGTTCGCCTCGCCGCGCACCAGGGCTTCTGCATAGGGCCGGCAGGCGTGGTAGCCGCACCGCCGGCACTGGGTCTGGGGCAGGAGCGCGTCGATGGCGTCGACGGCAACGGGGCCGTCATCACGGAAGTCGAACACGCCGGTATCGACACCGCCGACACCGATGTCGCCACCCCCGTCGAGCGCCGCCACTCCGGAACCCGGACGGACCGGAAACGGATCGGCATTGCCGACGGCAGGTTCGGAGCCCATCACGGGACAGGAGTCGGGATCGGATTCGGGGCAAGCGGAGGGAGCGGACCGGACGCCAGCCCCGGGGCGGTCGGCATGATCGGGCCGGACAACGGAATCGGCATCGGAGCGGGGCGCGAGGGGCGGGGCGGGCGGCGCGTTCACCGGCATTCACTTCACCCGCATACCGGGCTCCGCGCCCTCGTCGACGCCGAGCAGCCGGATGTCCGCGCCGCCGGAGCCGGCAGCCAGGATCATGCCGTCCGATACCCCGAACCGCATCGCGCGCGGGGCGAGGTTGGCGACCACCACCACCTGGCGTCCGATCAGGCTCTCCGGCGCATAGGCGGCGCGAATGCCGGCGAACACGGTACGCTCCCCATCGCCGATATCCACCCGGATCTCCAGCAGCTTGTCGGCCCCTTCCACCAACTTCGCGCCGACCACCTTCGCAACCCGCAGGTCGACCTTCGCGAACTCCGCAATGTCGATCCGCTCGTCCCCACCGGCGTCCGGGGCGGGCGCCGGCCCGCTCCCCCCTTCCGGCTCCGTCGAGTCGGTGACCATGGCGTCGAGCTTTCCCGGCTCGACCCGGGTGAGCAGCGGCTCGAAGCGGGCGATGTCGTGGTCGAGCAGCGGTGTCGCCACCGCATCCCAGGCCAGCGCACCGGCGCGCAGGAACGATTCCGCGCGCTCGGCGGTGCGGGGCAGCACCGGCTTCAGGAAGGTCATGAGCACCCGGAACAGGTTGAGGCCCAGGGTGCAGACGTCGCGCACCTCCTCGCGCTTGGTCTCGTCCTTGACGAGCACCCACGGCTTGCGCTCGTCGACGTACCGGTTCGCGCGATCCGCGATGGCCATCACCTCGCGCATCGCCTTGCCGAATTCCCGCGCGTGGTAGAGCGCGGCGATGCGATCGGAGGCGGCGGCCGCCTCGCGGTGGAGATCCGGCTCCGCGAGGTGCGCGGAGAGCCGGCCACCGAGGTGCCGGTGGATGAAGCTCGAGCACCGCGCGGCGATGTTGACCACCTTGCCCACCAGGTCCGCGTTCACCCGCCGGCTGAAATCCTCGAAGCTCAAGTCCAGGTCGTCGATGCCGCCCGAGAGCTTGCACGCGAAGTAGTAGCGCAGGTACTCGGGGTCGAGGTGGTCGAGGTAGGTGCGCGCCCTGACGAAGGTGCCGGTCCGCTTCGACATCTTCAGGCCGTTGACGGTGAGGAAGCCGTGGACGAACACCCCGGTCGGCATGCGGAAGCCGGCGCCGTGCAGGAGCGCGGGCCAGAACAGGGTGTGGAAGTACGCGATGTCCTTGCCCACGAAATGGTAGAGCTCGGCCTCGGAGCCCGCCTTCCAGACGCCGTCGAAGTCGAGGTCGGGGCGCCGCTCGCACAGGTGTCGGAAGCTGCCCATGTAGCCGATGGGCGCATCCAGCCAGACGTAGAAGTACTTGCCGGGAACCCCGGGGATCTCGAACCCGAAGTACGGGGCGTCCCGGGAGATGTCCCAGTCCTGGAGGCCGGCGTCGAACCACTCGCCGAGCTTGTTGGCGATCTCGGGCTGCACCGGGGCGGCGCCGTTCAGGCCGCCGTCCGCAAGCCACCGCCGCAGCACCGGCTCGAAGTCCGCCAGGCGCACGAAGTAGTGCTCCGAGGAGCGAAACTCGGGCGTCTCCCCCGAGAGGACCGACACCGCATCGGCGAGGTCCGCCGGGCTGTAGGTCGCACCGCAGACCTCGCAGTTGTCCCCGTACTGCTCGGGGGCGCCGCAGTGCGGGCATGTGCCCTTGACGTAGCGGTCCGGCAGGAACATCCCCTTGACCGGGTCGTAGGCCTGGTCCACGTCCTTGCGCACGATGTGCCCGGCCTCGTTCAGCCGGCGGTAGATCAGCTCCGAACACGCCCGGTTCTCGGGCGAGTGGGTGGTGTGGTAGTGGTCGAACGAGATCCCGAAGTCCCGGAAGTCGGCCCGGTGCTCCTCGCCGACCTTCTCGATGAGCTCCTCCGGGGTCATGCCCTCCTGCTCGGCCTTGAGCATGATCGGGGTGCCGTGCCCGTCGTCGGCGCACACGTAGGTGCAGCGATGCCCCAGACCGCGCTGGAACCGCACCCAGATGTCGGTCTGGATGTACTCCACCATGTGCCCGATGTGGATCGGTCCGTTCGCGTAGGGCAGGGCGCTCGTGACCACGAGGGTGCGGGTCGGTTCGGGCATGGGATTCGGTTCCGTTGCGTCGCCGGCGGCCGGGTAAGTTAGCACCGTCGCCGGGGGGCGTCATGGCCCGTCATCGCCCGTCATCGCCCGCCCGCCACAGGCTCACGAAGTCATCGTCACGCTGAGCCGGAACGAGTGACGGCCCCGGCTTCAGTGCGCCGAGTGTGACCAGACGCGGAAGCTCACCCGGGCAGATCGGTGCCGATGCGAAAGTCTCTGCCCTCGACCCGGGAATGAAGGGCGACCAGCCGATCGATGAAGAGATTGAGCAGTGCATTACGCCGGCTCTCCTTGCGGACGATCATCTCGTAGAGCGAGGAGTAGCCGATCCGGTCCGGCAGGATGGGACGGATCAGGTCACCCCGGATCCAGGGCCGGGTGTAGTGCAGAGGCAGATAGGCGGTGTACTTCCCGGACAGTACCAGGGTGACCAGCCCTTCGACCGTGGAGGACGACGCCCGGACCATGAACTTGCGCTCGAAGGTCGGCAGTTGCGCGGCGGAGACGTAGCCCCTGGCGGCGTGTTCGCAGGCAAAGACCTCTTCCGGTTGCAGACGGTCCGGCGCCCTGGCGAACAGCGGGTTGTCCCGGCCGCAGTACAGATCCATGCGCGACGTGAACAGCGCCTTGTACTCCAGCCCCTGGCGGCGGGCGGGAAAGAAGCCGATGCCGAGGTCGCAGGCACCGGACAGCACCATCTGCTCGACTTCGTTGGGCGCAACCACGTAGAGAACGATCTCCGAGTCGTGGCTCCTCTCCTTGAACGATCGGATGGTCGTATGGAGATGAAATTCGTCGTTGAAGACCGAATTGTCGATCACGCTGACATGCAGCCGGCCGCCCAGCCGGCCGGACGAGGATGCAACCGACGAACGGAACTCGTCGAGGGATCGGAACAGGGTCTGGCAGGCATCGTGTACGTCCCGGCCTTCCCTGGTCAGCCAGAAGCCACCCCGCCCCCGGTGGCACAGCCGCATGCCGAGCCGCTCTTCGAGCCGCTTCATCTGCATGCTGATCTGCGCCTGACTGACGTTGAGCACCGACTGCGCGGCGGCGAAGCCACCGCAACGCACGACCGTCGAGAAGACTCTCAGCAACCGAAGGTCGACATCCGACACCGTACCGAACATGGCGCCCATCAGTTAAGTATTCACTTGCATGAAAATAACAAATTGCGCATGGAACCACCATCATCGCTTTGGCACACTCGTCTTGCGGCACCGCCCGAACCATCGATCGATCCGACAGATAGCCGGACAGACAGCGATAATCCAGACGATTCATGGATATCATCATCTCGATTTCCCTGAATGCGCTGACACTTATCAGTATTCTGATGTTGGTTGGCTTGGGGCTGGCGATCATCTACGGCCTGATGGGCGTCATCAACCTGTCCCACGGGGACTTCATCACCATCGGCGCCTTCACTCTGGCCGTTGTGCAGGGTTTCGGCGGCAGTTTCTGGCTCGCCCTGATCGTGGCGCCGATCGTCGGCGCGTTGCTCGGACTCGCCATCGAACAATCGATCATCCGGTTCCTCTACGCTCGGCCCCTGGCCACGATCATGGCGACCTGGGGGCTGTCGCTGATCATTCAGCAGTCCCTGCAACTGACTTTCGGCGCCGCGCCGCAAAGGGTCCTGTCGCCAATCACCGGGTCCGTCGAACTGTTCGGTGCGCACTATCCCGCCTACCGGATCGCGATGATCGCCATGGCGGCGGCGCTCATGACCGCCGCCTATCTTCTGATCCGCAAGACGCGGTTCGGCCTCGATCTCAGAGCCGCCATCCAGAATCCGGACATGGCCAGAGCACTTGGTATCGACACCGGGCGCGTCTACGCCATCGCCTTTTCGCTCGGCACCGCGATCGCGGCGATCGCCGGCGTCCTGCTGGCACCGTTGACCGCGGTCATCGCCCAGATGGGCATCAACTATCTGGCGCGATCCTTCTTCGTGGTGATCGTCGGGGGCGCGGGCAGCGTTCCCGGTGTGGTCGCCGGCAGCGCAGTGGTCGGTGGTGCGGAAACCCTGTTCAACTACATCATTCCGGCCACCCTGTCCCAGGCGCTGGTTCTGGTCCTGGCGATCGTGCTGGTGCGTCTGCGGCCGAGCGGACTGGTCAGGGGGTGACGACCATGGCCGACGGTGTTCGGGCCGGGCGACGCAAACGTCGGTTTCGTCTGTCCGTCGTCATGCTCGGTCTCGTCTTGGCGTTCGTCTGCGCCGCCCCCCTGATCGTCGGGGTCTACGCGGCGTCGCTGCTGCGCGATGCGATGCTCTTCTCGCTGCTCGCGCTGGCGCTCGACTACCTCTGGGGCAAGACCGGCGTCCTGAGCTTCGGCCATGCGGCCTTCTTCGGCGCCGGCGCCTACGGCGCGGCGATCGTGTCGACCGGGCTGGGCCTCGATCCCGTCGTCGGCTCCTGGCTCGGGCTGGTCGCCGGTATTGCCGTCGCCGCCGCGCTCGCGCTGATCGTCGGATATTTCCTTGTATTCGGTGGCGTCCGCGGCTCCTACTTCACGATCGTGACCCTGGCGCTGGCCGTGATCGCCGAGCATGTGATCGTCGGCTGGTCCGAGGTGACCGGCGGCGATGCCGGACTGCTCGGGATTCCGCCCCTGTTCTTTCCGACCGCGAACGGCATGGCGCCGCTGTCCGCCAAGGCACTCTACTGGTTCGTGGTAGCGGTGGTCTGTGTCGTCACCGCGTTGCTTTACCGAGGCTGCAAGGGGCGTTACGGCTCGGTTCTGAAGGCGATTGAAGACAATGAACTGCGCGCCCGGGCGCTCGGTCACAATACCTCCCTGCACCTGCTCATGGTCTTCGTCGGCTCCGCCGCCATCGCGGCTCTCGGCGGCGCGCTCTATGCATCCTCGGTCGGCTTCGTCGCCAAGGACATCGTCGGTCTCGTGCTGTCCACCCAGGTCATCATCTGGGTCGCCATCGGCGGACGCGGCACCCTGATCGGCCCGATCCTGGCGACGATTTTCATCCTCTGGCTGGAGCAGGAGGTCAGCAGCATCGACGTCCGTCTCTGGCCCCTGTTCATGGGCGGGCTCTTCATCTTCACCGTATTCGTCTTTCCCGACGGCATCCTCGGGAAAGCGGAGCAACTGATCGCCGGAGCCCAGCGGCGTTCACCCCGGACGGACCGACATGACGGCTGAAACGCTTCTGGTGGGCCGCAACCTCCACAAGCGGTTCGGCGGCATCGTCGCCGTCGACGACGTCTCCATCTCGGTCGCACCGCTTCAGGTCAAGTGCATCATCGGCCCGAACGGCGCGGGGAAAAGCTCGCTCTTCAACGTGCTCTGCGGCGCCCTCGCACCGGATTCCGGCGAGTTGTTCTTCGAGGGCCGGACGCTGATCGGACTGGCGCTGCACGAGTTCTCCCGGGCCGGGATCGCCCGGAAATTCCAGATCCCGAGCGTCTTCGACTCGCTCACCGTCGAACAGAATCTGGAGACTGCCGTTTACAGACCCGGCGCCGCCGCGGACTTGAGCGCACGGGTGGAAGCCATGCTGGCGCTGATCGACCAGAGCGACATTCGCGATCGGCCGGCGCGAACCCTCGCCCACGGCCACAAGCAGTGGCTCGAGATCGGCATGGCGCTGATGTCGGAGCCCAGGCTCCTGCTACTCGACGAGCCGACGGCGGGCATGACGCCGGAGGAAACCCTGAGGACGGCGCAGCTCATCAGCGGGTTGACCGAGCGCACGGCGGTCATCGCGATCGAGCACGACATGGGCTTCGTGCGCGCGCTCGGCTGCCACACCACCGTCATGCACCAGGGCCGAATCATCGCCGAAGGCGCGTTTGCGGATATCGAGCACGATGACCGAGTGCGCGACGTCTATCTGGGGCGGGCCTGAGATGCTCGAGGTGCGCAATCTCGGGGCCGGCTACGGCGCCCTGCCCGTCCTGCACGACATTTCCTTTCGGCTCGACCGGGGCGACACCCTGGTCGTGCTGGGCCGCAACGGTGTCGGCAAGACGACGCTGCTCAAGTCGCTGATCGGCCTCGTCAGACCCTCTTCGGGCGCCATCAGGCTGGACGGGCGCGATGTCGCGGGCTGGCCGCCGCACCGCCTGGCGCGGGCGCGCGTCGCCTATCTGCCGCAGGGGCGCGGCATTTTCCCGAAGCTGACGGTCGAGGAGAACCTTCTGGTCGGGCTGCGCAGCCGCGCCGACGGCCGCCGCACCATCCCCAACGACATCCTGGGCATGTTCCCGATCATCAATGAACGACTGAGCCAGCGAGCCGGCACGCTTTCGGGCGGACAGCAACAGATTCTCGCCCTGGCGCGTGCTCTTTGCGCCGATCCGATATTGCTGCTCATGGACGAACCGTCGGAAGGCATCCAACCATCGATCGTCCGGCAGCTCGGTGAGCTCCTGCGCGACCTGACCGGAGAGCTCGGTCTGACGGTCCTGCTGGTCGAACAGAATCTCGAACTCGCCCGCAAGGCGGCATCGCATTGCCTGGTGATGGAAAAGGGGCGAATTCTCCAGCGCCTGACCACCCCCGATCTCGAAGACGAAGACAAGGTCTTCGAGGCCCTGGCCCGGTGACGGGCCGCCAACGAAAGGAGATGGAACAATGACCGAACGAAAACACCCCACCGGCCGCGGCGTGACCAGGCGAGCCGCAATGAAAGGGGCCGGTGCAGTTGCACTGGCCGGCGCCGCCAGTCTGGCGATGCCGTCGATTGTTCACGCCCGGAAAGACCGCATCAGGATCGGGTTTCATTCGGCTCTGACCGGCCTCGAAACCCTGCTGGGAGAGACCCAGCTCAACTGTTTCAAGATGGCGGTCGACGAAATCAACGCCGCCGGCGGCGCCGGCGGTCGCGAGATCGAATACCTGGTCGAGGACAATCAGATCACCACCCGCGGCGCTATCGACAAGACCCGCAAATTCGTCTTCGAAGACGAAGTCGATGTCATTGTCGGCATGATCACCAGTCTCGAACGGGCGGCCGCCCTGAGCGTGTCGGCGCCGGCGAAGAAGCTGGTGATCTACCCGACTTACTACGAGGGCGGCGAGTGCCAGCGCTATCTCGCCTGCACTGGTCAAATTCCCAACCAGTCCGTCGATCCGTTCGTTCCCTGGATCTCGGAGAACGTGGGCAAGTCCGTCTACATTCTCGGCTCGGACTACGCCTGGCCGCAGGAAACGGCGAAGGCCATCTCGGCCGCTTTCGAGAAGGTCGGCGGCGAGACGCTGGGCGCTCGATTCTTCCCCTTCGGTACCCAGGACTTCGGGCCGGCGCTGGACCAGGTGCGGGCGGCGAAGCCCGACTGCGTCTGGGAGCTGTTCGCCGGCGCCGATGCGCTCACCTTCCTCAAGCAGTTCGCCAGCTACCAGCCCGGTGGCCAGCTTCTGACCAACGGTCTCGACGAACTGTTCACCACCGCCGTCGATGGCGCCAACGTGGAAGGCATCATCGTCAACCAGTCCTACTTCTCATCGCTGCAAACCCCTGCCAACAAGACATTCCTGGCCAACTACCGGGCCAGGTTCGGAGCCGGAAAGTATGTCAACGCCATCGCCGAGGCGACCTATATCGCCACCTGGCTCTACGCCAGGGCAGTCGAGAAGGCCGGCAGCGCCGACACCGAAGCGGTGATCGATGCGATGGCCGGCCTCGCTTTCGAGGCACCACAAGGACCGGTGTCCTTCGACGGCGGCAACAACCATCTCGCGACCAACAGCATTATCGGTCGCTGCCGATCGGATGGTCTCTACGACATCATCGAGAACTTCGGTGCCATCGCGCCCGCCGTTCCGGGCTGCAAACTGGCCTGACGCGCCCGGCATGGAAACCGCCGACCGCCCCGCTGCCGACCGTGCGGCGGGGCGGCCGTTCGGCCTCCCGCGCGAGCCGCAAGGCATGTCTCCGGCGCAGCACTGTGAGCACATTCTCCAGCGGATTGCCGAGTGCAATCCCCGGGTGAACGCCTTCTCGCAAGTCCTCACCGAAACCGCACGCGACGAGGCGCGCAGGCTCGACCGCGGGTGCGCCGGGGGCGCCCCGCCCGCAGGACTGACCGTGGCCGTCAAGGACAACATCGACACCGTGCCGGCGATCTGCGACGCCGGTCTGGCAAGGAACGCCGGTTATCGACCCATCCGAGACGCCGGGGTCGTGGCCCGGCTGAGGCGGGGTGGCGCGATCGTCGTCGGCGTTACCAGAACCGACAGCGGCGCTTTCGGGGTCACCACACCCCCGGTCGCCAACCCCGCCTTTCCCGACCGTGTCGCCGGCGGGTCCAGCGGCGGCTCGGCGGCGGCGGTCGCGGCTGGTTTGTGCGATGCCGCCATCGGCACGGATACCGGCGGCTCCGTGCGTATTCCCGCCGCCTGCTGTGGAATCTTCGGTTTCAAACCGACCCGTGGCGCAGTATCACTGGAGGGGGTTCGTCCGCTGACCCGTTCCTGTGATCACGTCGGCGCGCTGGCTTCCTCGGTCCGGACACTTTCGTCCATCATGAGCGTCATTGCACCCCGGTTCGACCGCCAGCCCGTCGGGGCACGAAAACCCATCGTCATCGGGGTCCCGCGGTCGAGCATTCTCGATGCCGCTCCGGAAGTGCTGGCGGGCCTGCGGGCCTTCGAAGAGACGGCGGCGAGCGACCTGACCTTTATCGATATCCCGTTTCCGGCCTTCGGCGCGTTGACCGAAATGCACATCGCCCTGTCGATGCGCGAAGCGGCCGAACTCCACGGAGATCTGTCCGACGACGATCTCGCGTCCCTGCCGGAGGTCGCGCGCAAGAGCATCCTGATCGGCCGTGCCGTCTCCCGCCGAAAGCACGAGGACGCACTGCGCCGCCGTCGAGATCTCGCGAAGCGGATCGGGCGCCGGTTCGAAAATGTCGATTTCCTGCTGCTGCCGACTCTTCCAGTCCTGCCGCCGTTGCGGGGCACCCGGCAGGTCCGGATCGGTTCGGTGAATATGGACATTCTGCAGGGGCTGATCCGCTACACGGCGCCCTTCAATCAGACCGGGCATCCGGTTCTGGCCTTCCCCTGGCGGTTCGACGGTGGCCGCCTTCCGGTCAGCCTGCAACTGATCGCCCCCCACAATGCCGACCGCCGGCTGCTGTCGTTCGCCGAAACGCACGTTCCCCGAGACACGACGGGATGAGGCAGGTATGTCTTCCATGGAGGTGCGGATCGCTCGAACTAGCGGCGATGGGCGCCTCTCAGGGCCTGCCGGTAGGCTTCGTCGTGGGGACCGACGGCGACGGGCAAAGCAGTGCCCTGCTCCGGGTAGAGCAGAAATACGAAGCGATAGGCCCGGCTGAGGCGCACGGAGTAGAGATCGTCGCCCGTATCGAGCTTTTCGTATCTTCGTCCGGGGGAGGGCTCGCCGGCGAGCAGCTCGTCGATCACCGCCGCCAACTCATGCTTCATCGGTTGAGGAAGTCGACGCACGCTCTTCCTGAAGGATCGGCCAGGCTCGCGAAACTCCCGAATCGACGCGAGCTGCCTATTCGTCAAGCGCCGCCACCAGGGAAGATCCGGACGTGAAGGTGCGTCTGCCCGGAGGAATCCGAACGCCGTCGGCGACAAGCAGCGTCCATCGGACCTCCTGCATGGCCGCGACAATCCATACGTACAGTGCATCCAGGCGGTCCAGCGCCTCGAACACATCGTGGTCGGGCGGAGCACCAGCGTCAACGAGGGTTTCGCGAAGGCGGCTCAGGCCGCTCCGCTGGCCGTGGAAGTAGAATTCGGCCTTCTCCAGAGCCTCGGCGCCCTCGCCCTCGGGATCGCAGATCTCGGCCGGATTCTGCTCCTCGAACGCAGCCGCCAGCTTGCGCCCCGCTCGGTCGATGACTGGGTAGAGGGTGTCGTGCCGGAGCCGAAGGCCCTCAGCGTGCGCGTCGAGGAGATCCTTGCGCTTGCACAAAGACACGCCAGCCGGGATCGGTTCGGATTGGGGCTCCGCAACAAGCCAGGGCAGCGCCCGGCCCACGTCACGGATCATCTCGGTGCTGAGCATGACTCCGGCTCCCAATGGTCTGTTTTTGATGGTTTATTGGCGGTGGGGGTGGGATTCGAACCCACGGAGCCTCTCGGCTCGCTGGTTTTCAAGACCAGTGCTTTCGACCACTCAGCCACCCCACCGGGACCGACCGGACGCATAACCGATGTGTCGCGACGCGGCGCCGGCCGGCCTTGCGCCGATACGGGACCCCGGCGCGTGCCCGCGAGCATACCGCACGGACCGACGGGCATGAATGCCGCCGACCGGACACTCCGAGGCTCCCGGAGCCGGGGGATATGCAGTGAGCGCAGACTTCCCCGTTGGCGCCGGAGCCATTGAATCCGCTGCGATCGACGCCACATGAAAGCGCAGACAGGATACGGGCGTTACCGGCGACCCGTGCCGGCAGCCCGTGCCGTTGAAACGTGTGTCCGGTGCAGTATGATTGTTCCGAATCGTTTCCGTCCGGCGCCGTCCGACGGCTCGCGTCTCACCGCACTTCATCGGCAAATCTCAGGAGGTTGATCAGATATGGCATCTCTCCAGCAGACCGTGATTCGCACGCAGCGCACCGAGACGGTGCTTGCGACCAACAAGCTGATCCGCAACACCTACACCCTGCTCGCGATGACCCTGGCGTTCAGCGCGGTGACCGCCGGGGTCGCGATGGTGCTCAACATGCCGCCGCTGCACTGGCTGGTCACCCTTGGCGGCTACTTCGCGTTGCTGTTCCTGACCTACAAGTGCGCCAACAGCGCCATGGGCCTGGTCTCCGTATTTGCGCTGACCGGCTTCATGGGGCTGACCCTGGGCCCCATCATCAGCTTCTACCTGCAAGCGTTCTCGAACGGTTCCCAGCTCGTGATGATGGCGTTCGGCGGCACCGCCGCGATCTTCCTCGGGCTCTCGGGCTACGCCCTGACCACGAAGCGGGACTTCAGCTTCCTCGGCGGGTTCCTGATGGTGGGTATCCTCGTCGCGTTCCTTGCCGGCATCGGGGCGATGGTGTTCTCAATCCCCGGGCTCTCGCTCGCGGTGTCCGCGATGTTCATCCTGCTCATGTCGGGCCTCATCCTGTTCCAGACGAGTCAGCTCGTGCACGAGCCGAACACGAACTACATCCTCGCGACGGTGGGGCTCTACGTCTCGATCTTCAACCTCTTCCTGTCCCTGCTGCAGATCTTCGGGATCTTCGGGATCTTCGGAGGCGAGGAATGAACCCGGAGAGGTAACCACACCGGTTCGAAGCCGGACCCGAACGAAAAAACCCCGGGGCTTTCCCCGGGGTTTTTTCTTGAGCCTTGATCGCGGTCGAGTCTCGAGCGCGCACGAACGCGGCAGCGCGCCTCACTCGTCCCCGCATATCTCCGTCATGCCGCCCATGTACGGCACGAGTGCCTCCGGCACCCGAATCGAGCCGTCCGCCCGCTGGCCACCCTCCACCACCGCGATGAGCGCGCGCCCGATGGCGACCCCCGATCCGTTGAGGGTATGCACGAACTCGGTCTTCCCGGTGTCGGGGTTCCTCCACCGCGTCCGCATGCGGCGCGCCTGGAACGCCTCGCAGTTGCTGCAGGACGAGATCTCCCGGTAACGCCGCTGCCCCGGCAGCCAGACTTCGATGTCGTAGGTCTTCGCGGCCGCGAAGCCGATGTCCCCGGTGCATAGCGTCACTACCCGGTACGCGAGCCCGAGGCGCGCGAGGATGGCTTCCGCGTGCGCAGTCAGCGCCTCCAGCGCCTCGTAGGAGTCGTCCGGGCGGACGATGTGCACCAGTTCGACCTTCTCGAACTGGTGCTGGCGCAGCATTCCGCGCGTGTCCTTGCCGTAGGAACCCGCCTCGCGCCGGAAGCAGGGTGAGTGGCACACGAACCGCATCGGCAGCTCGGCGGGCTTCAGGATCCGGTCGCGCGGGACGTTGGTCACCGGGACTTCGGCGGTCGGGATCAGGTACAGGTCGTGGCCGTCGATGCGGAAGAGATCTTCGGCGAACTTCGGGAGCTGGCCGGTGCCGCGCAGCACGTCGGACGTGACCAGGTACGGGACATAGATCTCCCGGTAGCCGTGCTCGCGCGTGTGCACGTCCAGCATGAACTGGATCAGGGCCCGGTGCAGGCGCGCGAACCCGCCGCTCAGGGTCACGAACCGACTCCCGGCGAGCTTCCCCGCCAGCTCGAAGTCGAGCGCCCCGAGGCCGATGCCGAGGTCGGTGTGGTCCTTCGGCTCGAAGTCGAAGCGCGGCGGCTCACCGACCCGCCGCTCCTCGCGGTTGTCATCCTCGTCCCGACCCGCGGGCACGGTCTCGTGGGTGAGGTTGGGAAGCTCCAGAGCGATGCCTTCGAGTTCCGCCTGAAGCTCGGAGAGCCGGGCCTCCGCCGCCTTCAGCTCATCGCCGAGCCGCGACACGTCCGCAAGCAGTGGCTCGATGTCTTCGCCCGCGGCTCTGGCCCGGCCGATCGCCTTCGAGCGGGTGTTGCGCTGATGCTGAAGCGCCTGGGTACGCTCCTGAACGTCCTTGCGCTCGTCCTCAAGCCGCGCGATGCGGGCAGTGTCGAGCTCCGTTCCGCGGGCGGCCAGCCGCGCCGCGGTCGCGTCGAGGTCGCGCCTGAGAAGTGCTGGGTCGAGCATGATGGGATGCCTGCCACCGGGTTGCCGTCACGAGCCGCGGCGAGGCTTCGTCCGGGCCGCCTCGTCGCGCTCCCGAAGCTCGCGGAGCTTCTCGGCGATGCGCCCTTCGAGCCCCCGCCCGGCCGGGGCATAGTAACGCCTTTGTTGCAGCGCGTCAGGCAGGTACTGCTCGCCCGCCGCGTAGGCGTCGGGCTCGTCGTGGGCGTGCCGATAGCCCTCCCCGTGCCCGAGCGTCTCCAGCAGCCGGGTGGGGGCGTTGCGCAGGTGCTTCGGCACCTCCAGCGAGCCCTGCTCGCGCGCGTCGCGCATCGCCGCCCCGAACGCGGTGTAGACCGCGTCGCTCTTCGGCGCGCAGGCCATGTACGCCGCGGCGTGCGCAAGGGCAAGCTCCCCTTCGGGACTTCCGAGCCGCTCCTGAACCTCCCACGCATCGAGCCCCAGGGTGAGCGCCCTCGGATCCGCGTTGCCGATGTCCTCCGATGCGATGCGCACGAGGCGCCGGGCGAGGTAGCGGGGATCGGCGCCACCGTCGATCATGCGCGCGAGCCAGTACAGCGCACCATCGGGGTTCGAGCCCCGGATGGACTTGTGCAGCGCGGAGATCTGGTCATAGAAGGCGTCGCCGCCCTTGTCGAAGCGCCGGCCCGAACCGCCTTCGAGCACGCGGAGCAGCACGGCCTCGGTCAGGACGCGGGAATCGTCGGACACCAGATCCGCCGCGATTTCGAGAAGGTTCAGCGCGCGTCGCGCGTCGCCATCGGCGGCGCCCGCGAGTATCCGGCGAAGCGCCGGCGCCATCTCGATCCGCCGCGCGCCGAGCCCGCGCTCGGCGTCGGCCAGAGCGCGGTCGATCACGGTGCGGATGGCGTCTTCGCCGAGCGCCTCCAGAACATAGACCCGCGCCCGCGAAAGCAACGCGTTGTTCAACTCGAACGACGGGTTCTCCGTGGTGGCCCCGATGAAGACCACGGTGCCGTTCTCGACATGGGGCAAAAAGGCGTCCTGCTGGCTCTTGTTGAAGCGGTGCACCTCGTCGACGAAGAGCACGCAGTCCTCCCCGTGCTCGGCGCGGCGCCGCTTCGCCTCGGCGATGACCTCGCGGATCTCCTTCACCCCGCAGAGCACCGCAGAGAGCGAGAGGAAACGGGCGTTGGCATGGTTGGCGACGAGCCGGCCGAGTGTCGTCTTCCCGATGCCCGGCGGGCCCCAGAAGATCATGGAATGCGTGCGACCGGCCTCGATCGCGGCCCGCAGCGGCCGGCCGGGGCCAAGGATATGCGCCTGCCCGATGAACTCGTCGAGGGTGCGCGGCCGCATGCGATCGGCGAGGGGCCGCGCCGCATCGGCGGCGGAGTCGAAGAGCCCGGTCTGGGCACTGGCAACCATCCGATGCCTCGACATGGCAGTGGGCGCCGACGCTTGCGCGGCAACGGGGTCAGCGGCCGATGCTGCGCAGGTCTACTCCCCCGCTTCGACCACGTCGACGCCGGCCGGGGGGGTGAACGTGAAGGCCGCGGGCGGGATCTCGGGCTGGCGCTCGATGTCGTGGAAAGTGAGGAGGGTGGTCTGGCCGAACTGGTCGAGCAGTTCCATGCGGCGAAGCTCCCCGCCGGCGAACGCGAGCCGGATGCTGGCGAACGAGGCGTCCTCGGCTCTCGGTTCCAACGCGAAGGCGTCGACATTTGCGCCCGCTTCGATCGCTTCGACCCGAAAGCCCTCCGCCACCGGCCGCCCGCTGGTCAGCAGCACCGCCGGGGTCGAGTCGAGCGCGGCATCAAGGTCGAGGACCGTGACCTGAGCCAGCTCCGGATCATGGATCCAGACCCTCGCGCCATCCCCGACGATGAGTTGCGGCGGGTGCGCATAGTCGAAGCGGAATCGCCCCGGACGGTCGATCAGCAACGTACCGCGAGCCCGCTCCAGAAGCTCGCGATTCTCGTCGAAGAGACGCTGTTCGAACCGCGACGCCACGGTGTCGAGACCGGAGAGATATGCATCCAGTCGTTCCCCGGCATCGGCGAACGCGAAGGTGGAGGACAGCGAAAGCAGCCCGGCCCCAAGGAGCCTTCCGATATGCAGCATCATGGCGATTGGTTCCGCGGCACGGTCACCGCGCCTTGCGACGATTCGGGTTCGCGGCGCCGCACCGTGTCTCGACCGCCGCTCGGGGCAGTGGCCGGAACCAAGGCCGCCGAACCCTGCTCAGGAGCAACTCGCCCTTGCCGGATCGGCACCCTCGACCGGTGGCCAGGGGAATTCCCGGCCCGTATTTCTCACCAGGTTGCGAGCGAGGGCGCGGAGAGGGCTGGATTGGCAAGGCGAACGCGAGTCCGGGCACGCAGGCACCCTCGACAACACGTCGAGCCCCCGGGCACGCCCCCATGTCGCGTGCAATGCGGCCAATGCAGCCATATCCGTGTCCGCAGCCATGACCTGGTGAGAAACGCGGGCTAATCCGCAGGCGGCGGCGGGGCGAGGACCTCGCGGCTGCCGTTCGACTGCAACGGGCCCACCACACCCGCATGCTCCATCTCCTCCAGCATGCGGGCGGCCCGGTTGTACCCGATCTTGAGCCGGCGTTGAACCCCGGAGATCGAGGCCCGGCGGGTTTCGGTCACGATCCGCACCGCCTGGTCGTAGAGGGGGTCGGTCTCGGTGCCGGTTTCGCCGCCCGCCTCGAGGGCGGAACCGGTTCCCTCCGACACGGCGTCGGCAATGGCAGTGCCGTCCAGAATCCCCTCCAGATAGCAGGGTTTGCCCATCTGCTTGAGACTCTTGACGACCTTGTGGACCTCGTGGTCGGCGACGAACGCACCGTGCACCCGGCTCGGTGTCGATACCCCGGGCCCGAGGTAGAGCATGTCGCCGTGCCCCAGCAGGTGCTCCGCCCCCATCTGATCGAGGATGGTCCGGGAATCCACCTTCGACGACACCTGAAAGGCGATGCGGCTGGGGATATTCGCCTTGATCAGCCCGGTAATCACGTCGACGGAGGGGCGCTGGGTGGCGAGGATGAGGTGGATACCCGCGGCCCGCGCCTTCTGCGCCAGACGCGCGATCAGTTCCTCGACCTTCTTGCCGGTGACCATCATCATGTCGGCAAGCTCGTCGACAACCACGACGATCCAGGGCAGCTTCGCGAGTGTCGGCGCCTCGCCGCCCTCACCGTCCGGCGGGGACAGCGGATCCCGGATCGGCGTACCGCTCTCGGCCGCGGCGCTCACCTTGCGGTTGTAGCCGCCGATGTTGCGCACCCCCAATGCCGACATCAGGCGATAGCGCCGGTCCATCTCGACCACGCACCAGCGCAGCGCGTTCGACGCGTGCTTCATGTCCGTCACCACCGGCGCGAGGAGGTGCGGAATGCCTTCGTACACCGACAGCTCCAGCATCTTCGGGTCGATCATGATCATCCGCACGTCGGAGCTGGAAGCCTTGTAGAGCAGGCTCAGAATCATCGCGTTGATGGCTACCGACTTGCCGGAACCGGTGGTGCCGGCCACCAGCAGGTGGGGCATGGTCGCGAGATCCACCACCACCGGGTGTCCCGAGATGTCCTTGCCGAGACCCAGCGCAAGATGCGACGTGTCAGCGTCGTACCGGCTGGACTTGAGCACGTCGCTCAGCACCACGATCTCGCGTTCCTCGTTGGGGATCTCGAGCCCGATGGTGGTCTTGCCGGGAATGACCTCCACGATTCGCACGCTCACCGTGGACAACGACCGCGCAAGGTCCTTGGCCAGGTTGGTGACCCGGCTCACCTTCAGCCCGGGCGCGAGCTGCAGCTCGTATCGGGTGACGACCGGGCCGGGGTGCACCGCGACCACCTCTGCCTCGATCCCGAAATCCGCGAGCTTGAGCTCCACCTGGCGCGAGATCGCCTCGAGGGATTCGGCGGAGATGACCCTGCGCTTTTCTCTGGGCTCGTCGAGCAACGCGAGCGGCGGCAGCGCGCCGGAACCCGGCGCCGGCTCGAACATGGGCACCTGCCGCTCACGCTCCACCCGCGCGCTCGTCTCGACCTTGGCGATGACGGGCTCGATACGCGGTCGCCTGCGGGAGGATCGTCGCTTGCGCTCCCCCTCGATGCGGATTTCCCGCTCCTGCCGGCGCCGGCCCGCCGCCCAGCGTTCTCTCGCCAGGCGGCCGGCCTGACGGCCGCGTTGGACCAGGCGCTCCCCGGCCAGAATAGTGTAGCGGCCCGTCACGTCCATGACGTCGAGCCAGGACAATCCAGTGAACAGGGTGATGCCGGTGAGGAAGAGGGCGAGCAGGAACAGGGTGCTCCCCACCGGATTGACGAGACCCGCGAGACCGCTTCCCACCACAGATCCGATGATCCCACCGGCGTCGACGGGAAGCGCCGCGCCACCCTGGTGGTGCAGGGTTGCGAGGCCGCATCCGGCACACACCGCCACCACGCATCCGGCGGCGCGAATGGTGGCGTGATGCATGTCGGGCTCGCCGGCTCCCACTTTCAGGCCCCGGTAGACCAGCCACCCCGAATAGCCCATCATCACCGGGAACAGGTACGCCATGAAGCCGAACAGATAGAGCAGCACGTCGGCGATCCAGGCGCCGGCCACCCCCCCCTGATTGGCCACGCGATCGACATGACCGGCGCTGGACCACCCCGGATCGCCCGGATGCCAGCTTGCGATCGACACCAACAGGTAGATGGCCACGGCGGAGATGACAAGGAGCGCACCCTCGCGCGAGCCCCGCGCCAGCGGACCCCGCAACAGGGCGAGGAATCCCGACTTGTCTTGCATCACTTGCGCCACGGTTGCAATCCTGTTTCGAGATTTCATCTCTAACACGGTCATTATTACGGAGAAACAGGAAAAAAATCTACTGGGGCTGCGCAATCGGACATCCGGGCTCGGTTGGGGGGTCAGTCTGAAAATTTCGCCGCTTCGCGAAGTGAGGGCGCGCAGATAATCAGGCATCAGTGAGTCGGTGAAATTTTCGGGCTCATGGTGCGAACTCTGCGGTAGGGTCGCTGAATTTCCGCCTGCGTGCGCATCCATGTATCCCCGACCGGGCAAGGATGCGTCGGGGCGGGCCGGCCGGCACGGGGCGGACGGTTGGAGCGTCGATACTCGTTCCTGCGTCCGGGTACGCAAGCGCCATAGCTGGCACGCGGGCCGGCACACGGGGCGGCGGTTGAAAATCACGGGGCAATCCGCCATCGTTCCGCCGCCCCTGCCGTGCATTCCTGCCAGCCCGCATTTCTCACCAGGTTGCGAGCGAGGGGGTGGAGAGGGCTGGATTGGCAAGGCGAACGCGAGTCCGGGCGCGCAGGCGTACTTGACGGTACGTCGAGCCCCCGGGCCGCCCCCATGTCGCATTCAACGCAGCCAATGCAGTCAGATCCGCGTCCGCAGCCGTGACCTGGTGAGAAATGCGGGCCAGGGTGAAGTAGCCGCATCCACCCCCCGGTCCCGTCCTTGCCGGCGAACGCTGCGGAGCGGTGGTGGGGTGGCCCGCGAGTCCCCTCGCGAGTCCGATGGAACGGAACCAACGACACGATGAGCGAAACCATCCACGCCCGACTTCTCATCCTGGGCTCGGGCCCGGCCGGCTACACGGCGGCGGTCTACGCCGCCCGGGCCAACCTCTCGCCGGTGCTTGTGACCGGCATCGAGGTCGGCGGGCAAATGACCACCACCACCGATGTCGACAACTGGCCAGGCGACGACCGCGGCGTGCAGGGCCCGGATCTGATGGAACGAATGCGCCGGCACGCGGAACGGTTCGACACGAAGCTCGTCCACGACCACATCTCGCGCGCCGACCTCTCGCAGCGCCCGTTCCGCCTGCACGGTGACTCCGCCACATACACCTGCGATGCGCTCATCATCGCGACCGGGGCGTCGGCGCGGTATCTCGGCCTCGACTCCGAAGAAGCCTACAAGGGGCGCGGGGTCTCGGCCTGCGCCACCTGCGACGGATTCTTCTACCGCTCGAAGCCGGTGGCGGTCATCGGGGGCGGCAACACCGCGGTGGAGGAGGCCCTCTACCTCTCGAACATCGCATCGACGGTGACCGTCGTGCATCGCCGGGACCGGTTCCGGGCCGAGAAAATCCTCGTCAGCCAGCTCATCGAGAGAACCCGGGGCGGGAATGTCGTCATCGAGTGGGACCACGTGCTCGACGAGGTCCTCGGCGACGACACCGGGGTCACGGGAATCCGCATCCGGCGGACCACCACCGGAGAGTGCAGGACCGTCGATGTGCACGGCTGCTTCATCGCCATCGGCCACACGCCGAATACCGGCATATTCGAGGGGCAGATCGAGATGAGCGGCGGATACATCCTGGTGCGCGGGGGCGCCGAGGGCCTGGCGACACAGACCAGCATCCCCGGGGTGTTCGCGGCCGGGGATGTCGCGGATCACGTGTACCGCCAGGCGATCACCTCCGCGGGCGCCGGCTGCATGGCCGCGCTGGACGCGGACCGGTTCCTCGAGGCGCAGCAGGGCCCGGCCTGACGGTGCAGCGGCCGGAACTCCATGGCGGCGAGCGCAAGCACTTCGGGCCCCGGCAGCCGACCGGACGAAGGCTTCGCCCCGGAGTTCACGGTCACCACGGTCGAGCGCGTCGCCGATGTCCCGGCGGCGCAGTGGGATTTGCTCGCGGGCGAGGACCATCCGTTCACCCGGCACGCATTTCTGGACGCGCTGGAGCGTCACGACTGTGTGGGGGAGCAGGTGGGGTGGATCCCGTCGCACCTCCTCGTACACGCGAACGGGCAACTCGTGGGGGCGACCCCGGCCTACGTCAAGCTCCACTCCCAGGGTGAATTCGTCTTCGACTGGTCCTGGGCCGAGGCGTACGCGCGCCATGGCCTCGATTACTACCCCAAGCTCGTCTCCGCCATCCCGTTCACCCCCTCGACCGGGCCGAGGCTGCTCGTGCACCCCGACGCCGACGGGCCGACAGTGCGGCAGGCGCTCACCGCCGGCGCGATGGAGGTGTCGAAGGCGATACCGGTATCGTCATTTCACTGGCTGTTCCCCCACGACGAAGACGCCGACGCGCTGGACAACGGCGGCCTGCTGGTTCGCTCCGGATGCCAGTTCCACTGGAAGAACCGCGGCTACCGTGACTTCCAGGACTACCTTGACGCCCTGACGGCGAAGCGGCGCAAGGAGATTCGGCGCGAGCGCCGGGACGCGGCGGCGGCCCCGGTGGAGATCGAGATCCACGACGGCCACACCGCCACGGAGGCGCACTGGCGGGCGTATCATGCGCTGTACAGTTCCACCTACGACCGCAAGTGGGGTTACCCCGCCCTGACCGTCCCGTTCTTCGTCAACGTGGCGCGGTCGCTCCCGGAGCACACGCTCGTGGTTCTCGCGAAACGAGACGGTCGCTACGTCGCGGGCGCCCACTGCTTCGTGGGCCGGGACACGCTCTTCGGCCGGAACTGGGGCTGCCTGGAGCATCATCGCGGACTCCACTTCGAGATGTGCTACTACCAGCTCATCGAGCACTGCATCCGCCGCGGCCTGCGGCATTTCGACGCCGGCGCCCAGGGCGAGCACAAACTCATGCGCGGCTTCCTGCCGGTAGAGACGCGATCCGGGCACTGGATCCGGGATCCGCGCTTTCGAGCCGCCATCAGCCGGTTTCTCGCCGAGGAGCGGACTGCCCTCGAGCGCTACCGGCGCACGATGGCCCGGCATTCGCCCTACCGCACACCGCCCGACGAGATCTTTCCGGACACGGGCGAGACCGATGATGCCTGAACCGCGAATTCCCGGCCCCATCCACGCATCGCGGCCACGGCGCCGCCCCCCCGAGCGGCACCACATGCTGCGGCCCTGCGCTCTTGCGCCGCACTCTCCGCCGGACGCCTTCCCCGACCCGTCGCTCGCGCTCGACGCGCCGAACGGGCTCCTCGCGGTGGGCGGCGACCTCCGCCCGGAACGTCTGCTGCACGCTTACCGCCGCGGAATCTTTCCCTGGTTCAGCGAAGGCGAGCCGATCCTGTGGTGGTCTCCCGACCCGCGCGCGGTGCTGTGGCCCGAGGCGCTACGCATCAACCGGTCGCTTCGGCGCGCACAGCGTCGCGCGACGTTCACCATCGCCATCGACACCGCCTTCGAAACGGTTGTGCGCGAGTGCGCCGCGCCTCGGCCGGGCCGGGAGAGCACCTGGATCACGCCGGAAATGGCGGCCGCCTACGGGCGGTTGCACCGGGCCGGACACGCGCACTCCATCGAGTGCTGGCGCGGGGCCGAACTGGCCGGAGGTCTGTACGGCGTCGCCATCGGTCGCGTGTTCTTCGGCGAATCCATGTTCAGCCGCGCCCCCGATGCGTCGAAGATCGCGATCGCGCACCTGTGCACCCTCGGCTTCGGGCTCATCGACGGTCAGATACCGAGCGCCCATCTCACCCGTCTCGGCGCGGTCGGCATGCGCCGGCGGCGCTTCCTCACCCTGCTCGACGAGCTGTGCGAGGCACCGCGGCCACACGCCTTCGACGCTCGGCGCCGCGCCGGAGCCGGGCCGTGAGTTCGCCGAATCGGGTGCGGTTCTTCGCCACCCCGGGCCATCCGTGCACCTATATCGCGGGGCGCGAGGCGACCACGGTGTTCGCCGACCCCGCATATCCCAAGAGCCCGGCGCTCTATACGGAACTGAGCCGGCTCGGGTTCCGGCGCAGCGGGCCGCACATCTACCGCCCCGAGTGCGCGAATTGCAGCGCGTGCATCCCGGTCCGCGTCCCGGTGGCGCGCTTCCGCCACCGGCGGATCCATCGCCGGGTGAGGGCCACGAACCGCGATCTCGCGTTCGCAGTCCGTCCTGCGCACTTCGAGCCGCAGCATTTCGCCCTGTACCGGCGCTACCTCTCGGCCCGCCATCGCGGCGGCGGCATGGACGATCCCTCGCCCCGGCAGTACCACAACTTCCTCACCAGTACATGGTGCGACACCCTCTTCTTCGAGTACTCGCTCGGCGCCGCGGTCATCGCCGTCTCGGTCATCGACCGACTCGCCGACGCACTGTCCTGCGTGTACACCTTCTTCGACCCCACCTTCGAGCAGCGCAGCCTCGGGACGTACGCCATTCTGCACGCAGTCGATGCGGCGCGGCGCCGCGGTCTGGAATGGCTGTACCTCGGGTACTGGATCGAGGATTCCCCCAAGATGCGCTACAAGGCCGAATTCCGGCCTCAGGAACGGTTCATCGACGGACGGTGGGCGTCGGTGGAATGAGCGCAAGCCCAGCGACAGCGGCTTTGCTCGCACCCTGAATTCGGGCACACTACGCGCGCCTCCCGGGACCACGACGGAGACAGGCTTGGCGAAGGAAGATCACATCGAGATGGAGGGCACCGTGATCGACACGCTGCCCAACACGATGTTCAGGGTGGAACTCGAGAACGGCCACGTCGTGACCGCCCATATCTCGGGCAAGATGCGCAAGCACTACATCCGCATCCTGACCGGTGACCGGGTCACGGTCCAGCTCACCCCATACGATCTCACCAAGGGCCGCATCACCTACCGGGTGCGCTGACCCGGAAGTTTCACAGATTCACGGCCGCGGGCACGGACCCGGCCACTTCTCCGGTTACACCGGACTCACCCGGTTACGCCGGGATACCCCACCGGCATCCACCCAATCACACCGTCTGTGCGGTACGGATCGCGTACTCGCGATGCTGCTCGGGATGGATCTGCACCATCGTCAGCCGCGCGGCGTCGTACCCCTCCCGGACGTACACCGCCCCGGTATCGATGTAGTGCACATTCTCGATCCGGATCGTGGTCCGCGTCGGCGTGTGCCCGCAGTACACCCGCTCCACTCCCCCGCGCACCGGCAGCCGGGGGCTGGCCCCGTGGACGCGATTTCGCGACCACAGCGCGTAGAACGCGGCATCGCGATCATGGGCGCTCAGCATCTCCATGAAGCGGTCCCAGGGAACGAGCGGCGGCACGTCCGCGTGGATGATCCCCACCACTCCCGACGCCGTCTCCACCTCGATGGCGAGCGGGAGGTCCACGAACGCCTGGCGGAAGCGCGCACGCGCCGCGTCGTCCTGATCGAGCCACCATGAGCCCCCGTTGTGGTTGATCCACAGGTCGTACTGGACCGGATCTTCGGAGTCGATGGCGAACTGCTCGTGATTCCCGCGGCAGGGGTGGAACCATGCATGCTCGAGCCAGTCGAGGGCCGCCGCCGACTCCGGACCCCGATCGACGAGATCGCCGACCGAGAACAGGCGGTCAACGGCCGGATCGAAGCCGATATCGTCGAGCAGGGAGCGCAGGTGCGCGAACATGCCGTGGATGTCTCCGACCACGAAGTCGCGGCCGGCCTCGTTGCGCGCATGACGCGCCACGACCGGCCCGGAGCGAACCTCGGGCACCGGCAATGTGGCAGGCAGCTCGCTGATATTCATGGGGATTCGCAAGTTTCGCGGCCGGGCTGCGCCACCGCCTCGATCCACCATTGGGGAACAGGAGATACGGGTTCACGCATTGGCGAGCGGGCGCATTCTACATGCGTGCGTCCCCGGCGCGGTCATCCGTCGGATGCCGCTGCCTCGAAGATCACCCTCACCCGCTCCAGATCGGCCGGCGTGTCCACCCCCGGGCCGGGCCGCTCGCGCGCGACCTCCATGTGAATCGGGAAGCCGTGGTGGATGGCGCGGAGCTGCTCGAGTGATTCCGCGAGCTCGCTCGGCGCCGGCGTGAGGGATGCGAACCGAGCCAGGAACCTCGCGCGATAAGCGTACAGGCCGATATGCCGGTAGTGCGGACCGGCGGCCGCGCCCGCCCGGGAGGTGCCGACACCGGGTTCGGAGCGCCCGCGGCGGTACGGGATCGGAGCGCGCGAGAAGTACGCGGCCCGGCCGTTCGCGCCGAACACTACCTTGACCACCCCGGGATCGAAGATCTCCTCCTCGCGCTCGATGGCTTCGCACAGGGACGCGATCGCGAAATCCGGTCGATCCGAGAGGTTGGACGCGACTTGCTCGATCAGACTCGGCGGGAGCAACGGCTCGTCACCCTGCACGTTGACCACCACCGTCTCGGGGTCGAGTTGACGCATCGCGGCGACTTCCGCGATGCGGTCGGTGCCGCTCGCGTGCGCGCGCGAGGTGAGGATCACATCCGCGCCGCCGGACCGCGCCACGGCGGCTACCCGCTCGTCGTCGGTCGCCACCACCACCGGCCCGACACCGCTCGCCACCGCCCGCTCGTGGACCCGGACCACCATCGGCTTTCCGGCGATGTCCGCCAGCGGCTTGCCCGGCAGTCGCGCCGATGCGTACCGCGCCGGAATCACGACGAGGCAGTTCACGCCACCGACGATTGGGTATCCGGATCCAGGACCACGCCAAGCCCGTGAACGATCGCGAGAAGCCTGTCTTGCAGTGCATTCGAAAGCACCGCGTCGACCGGCACACACCAGTGGCGCGCATCGGCGAACCGCTCGCACTTCACCGCATCCTTCTCCGTCATGAGCACCGGGGTATCGT
Organism: Gammaproteobacteria bacterium; assembly: GCA_965221725.1. Lineage (GTDB taxonomy): Bacteria > Pseudomonadota > Gammaproteobacteria > HK1 > HK1 > HK1. The sequence continues at coordinate 3,664,325 of OZ244909.1, read as the reverse complement.
CGGAGAACCGCACCTCCTCTTCGCGAAACGGATGATGATCCGGAAATGGATGGCGGACGATCGTCAATCCGTGGCTCTCCAGGGTGCGGAAGAACCGCTCCTGGTGGCCGATCGCGCACACCGCGTGGACCGCCTCGCCGCGAAACGCCCCGAGCGGGCGCACGAGCCCCGGATCGGCGAGGTTCACCGCGGGGCCGGGTTCGAGGCGCATCTCGAACTCGCCCGGCGCCGCGGGACCGTTCGCGACCACGAGGTCGACCGACGCAAGCCGGCCGAGGGGCTCTCGCAGCGGCCCGACCGGCAGACATCGGCCATTTCCATGCCGCCGTTCTGCGTCGATCACGACGATCTCCACATCGCGGGCGAGGCGCAGGTGCTGGAGTCCGTCGTCGCTCAGGATCACGTCGCACTTCGCGCGCCGGAACAGGATGCGCCCGGCGGCGATGCGGTTCGGTCCGGCCGCCACCGGGACCCCGGTCCGACGCGCGAGCAGTACCGCCTCGTCGCCCACCCGGCCCGGATCGCTGTCGGGCCGGACCTTCCGGGGCCAGCGGCTGCCGGTGCCCCGGTATCCGCGGCAGATGACCCCCACCCGCACGCCCCGCGCCGCGAGGAGCTTCGCGATGGCGATGACCAGTGGAGTCTTCCCCGTTCCCCCGACGCTCAGGTTCCCGACGATGACCACCGGGCAGCCGATCCGCCAGGAGCGGCGTATCCCGTACCGATAGGCGGCGCGGCGCACAATGGTGAACAGCCCGACCAGCCACCCCATCGGGGCCAGCAGGGCGCCGAACGAATTGCGCGCGTACCAGAAATGCGGCGCTTCACGCACAGGCAAGGCGAGCCGAGTCCGGGGCGGGGGTCAGCGGCGGAACGCGAGGCTGCCGATACTGCCGGCCCCGCGGGCGAACTGCGACGGTTCGCGCCCTGGCCCCCCGCGGGGGTGGGGGGAAGGCGTGGAGGTGAAATTCGCGCTCCGGGGTCAAGGATCCGACTCCCCCGATCGACGCGCCGCGAACGTGAGCCGGTACAGGCCCGCCGTGCGCGCGGCATCCATGACCGTGACCACCGACTGGTGCGGGGTCCGGGCGTCGGCGCTGATCACCACCGGCGGGGAGTCGAGCCCCCGCGCCGCGCGCGCCAGAGCCTGCCGGAGACTCTGCGGCGTGGGGTCGGCGAGCCGCCGGCCCTCGACTTCGATGCCTCCGGCGGCATCAATCACGACATCCACGGCCGCGTCGTCCTGGGCGTTCTCGCGAGGGCTCGCCTCCGGGAGTTCGATACCGAGTTCGGTGCGCCATTCGAAGGTCGTGGACACCATGAAGAAGATGAGCAGCAGGAAGACGACATCGATCAGCGCGGTGAGATTGACCTCGGGGGAGCCGCGATTCGAAGCCCGAAACTTCACCGGTACCCCTCCTCCGCGCCGGGTTCCGAGCGCAGCCGCTCCAGCGCGCCCACCAGCCGGAGCGCCTCGCGCTCCATCGTCACCACCAGTTCATCCACCCGCCCGCGCAGCACCCGATGGAAGAGCAGGCTCGGGATCGCGACCGTGAGCCCCGCCGCGGTGGTGACAAGCGCCTCGGAGATCCCGCCGGCCAGGATCCTCGGCTCGCCCACGCCCTGCGCCGTGATCATGGCAAACACCTTGATCATCCCGATGACCGTGCCCAGCAGGCCGAGCAGCGGGGTGATCGCCGCGATGGTGCCGAGTGTGTTGAGGTACCGATCGAGCTCGTGGGCCACGTGGCGACCCACTTCCTCGATGTACTCCTTCATCATCTCGCGGTCGAGGTGACGGCTGGCGAGAACGGCGGCGAGAATGCGCCCGAACGGAGACCCCTCCCGCAACCCCTGGATCCCCTCTTCGGTGAGCGCTCCGGACCTGACCCACTCCAGAGCGCGGGCCGCAAGATCGGTGGGCACGACCCGCTCGCGCTGAAGTGACCACAGTCGTTCGACGATGATCGCCATCGCGGTGACCGAGCAGAGAAGAATCGGCGCCATCAGCCATCCGCCCGATTGCACGATCTCGAGCATTGCTTCTCCGCGTGCCGGGGGGCGCAGGAGGGAACCCGAATGATAACCGGGTGGACCGGACTCGCAACCCACATCCTCACCACACCCTTACCGCGCGAGTCGGGGCCCGCCCCGGCACGGCGGATCGGACCCATGCCAGTACCGGCGCCCGGCCTCGCGTTCGACGCGGGCGATCCGCGGCCCGCCGGCCGCGTCGGACTCGATGGTGACGGCGCCGCAGCGCGAGGTCGAATACGTCGCAATCCCCGCGCCGACGTACCGGGAGACGATTTCGGGATGGGGAAGCCGGAATCGTCCATGCTCGGACGCGCTGAAGATCCCGATCGAGGGGGCGACCAGGGCGATGAAGGGTCGGGTCGATGACGTCCTGCTGCCGTGATGCGGAATCACGAGGACATCGGCGGCGAGGCGGGGTCCCGAACGCGCGGCGAGCGCACGCTCGCTGCCGCTCTCGATGTCCCCGGTGAGAAGCACGCTGCCGCCGGCGCCCTCGATACGGATCACGCACGAATGGGCGTTGTCGAACCCCGTCCGTTCGCGGAACGGATAGAGCACCTCGAAGGACACTCCGTCCCATTCCCACTCCGTGCCCGCCTCGCAGGGGAGATCCGGCTCGTGCGGCCCCACCGCGCCGTTCGCGATGGTCTCCGCGACGGGGATCGTCGTGACAAGTCGCCGGTAACCTCCGACGTGGTCCGCGTCGCCATGACTCAGCACCACGCGGTCGATGCGGTCGTGGCCCCGGCCCGCGAGGTACGGCAGCACGGCGAGGGCGGCGGCATCGAGGCGACTCCCCACCCGCGGCCCCGTGTCGTAGACCAGCACGTGCCGTGCCGTCTCCACCACCACCGAGAGTCCGTGCCCCACATCGAGCACCGTCATTCGCCAGGCGCCCACCTCGACCGGGGCCGGGCGCAGCAAGAACATCGGCAACATCCACGCAAGACCGAGCCAGCGCAGGGCGAGGCCCCGCGGCGCGAGCACGATCAGCACCCCCACCACCGCGGCCGCGAGTGGCCATGCTCCGATCGCGCCCGGCGCGCGCAGCATGACGGCATGCGCGGCGACCCCCTCGATGAGCGGCCACAATGCGTCGAGTCCCCCGGCCGCAACCGCGAGCAGCACCGCTCCCGCCGGCGGATGCACCGCCCCGGCGAGCAGACCCAGGAGAACCACAGGAACGACGATGATGCCGACGAGCGGGATGACGAGCGCATTGACGAATGGAGACACCACCGACTGCTCGGCGAAGACGGCGAGAGTCACCGGCGCCAACCCCACCGTGACCGCAATCTGCACCGTGGCCACCATGCGCAGTCGGCCGGAGACGGTGCGCACATCCACCGCCGGCCGGGTGGCGAGCGCCATCACGATGACCGCGACCGCGACGAACGACAGCCAGAAACCCGGAGCCCGCACGCTGTGCGGATCGACGATCAGGACCGCGATCAGCGCCAGCGCGAGACTGTGCGAGGGCCGAACGCAGCGCCTTGCCAGGTGCGACGCGAACACAACCCCCAGCATCAGCAGCGCGCGCTGCGTGGGGAGTGCGAGACCCGCCAGCAGCGCGTAGGCGAAGGCGGCAAGCATCGCCGCGACTCCTGCGAGCTGAGGGGCGGGGACGAGGAGCGCGGCGCGCGGCACCAGCGTCCACACCCGCAGCGCCAGCCAGTACGCGGCGCCCGCCGCCATCCCGACATGCAGGCCCGAGATCGCCATGAGGTGGGCGATGCCGGTCACGCGCAGCGTGCGCCAGCGATCCTCGGAGAGGCCGCTCCGATCGCCGATGGCAAGCGCACGGACCAGGCCCTCGCTGTCGTACCCGTCGAGCGCGGAACGAATCCACCGGGCCAGATCCGCGCGCACCATGTCCACCCGCGCAAGCGAGAACACCGGCGCCGAGCCGATGACCTCCCCGGCTCTGACGTAGCCGGTGGCGGCAATGCGGTCGGCGAACAGTCGCCCCTCGTAGTCGGAGCCGCCCGGATTGAGCCACCCCCGCGGCCGGCGAATCCGGACCGTCAGACGCCATACCGACCCCGGCCACACAGACCCTGGCGACGGAGCCGCCTCCGCGTCGTACCACGAGAGCCGCAGCCGGGCCCCGGTCAGGGGCGCGTGGGTGCTGTCGAGCACCCGGAATTCGAAGCGCGCCCGACGCGAGTCAACATCGGGAAGACCGCGCACCGTACCCGTCACCTCGATATCGCGCCCCTCCACTGGCGCCGCCACCGAGCCCCACGCGCCCATCTGCACATGCGCAACGAAAGCCGCCCAGCAATACCCGGCGGCAAGAGCGAACAGGGGGGCCATCCGGACCCGCGCGAAAATGAGCATCACGAGGAGGGGAAGCGGCGCGCACCACATCGCATCGGGCAGCACTGGCTCGTTCTCCAGCACCGCCACCCCGATCACGAAGAGGCAGGCGATCAGCAGCACGGAGGGTTCACGGAAACGGGTTCATCGAAGGGTGCGCAGGAGATCGGCAACTCGTGGACGCCAATGGCAGGACATGGATAATGCCCTTCTCGCAACCGCGTGCCGTCAGCCCGGGGAGTTCGTGCATAGGGGCCGAGAACCCGTCGATTGTGGGATTTCAGCCCGGCGCCGGTACGAGATGAGGAAGATGAGACGGTTGCTGCGCAGAATGATCCCCGGGACGCACGAGCTTCGCAGGCACACGGTCCTGCGTCGCATCTTCGGCCGAACGCTCTTCGACCCCGACCGGTGGCACCTCGGCCGGAGTTCGGTGGCGTGGGCCGTCTCCCTCGGCCTGTTCATGGCCTGGGCGCCCGTGCCCTTCCAGATGATCCTCGCTGCCGGAGCCGCGCTCGTGGCGCGCTGCAATCTTCCGGTCGCGGTCGCGGCGGTGTGGGTGAGCAACCCGGTGACGGTGGCGCCGATGTTCTACGCGGCCCACAAGCTCGGAGCGTGGATACTCGACCGGCCGCCCGGAGACTTCCGGATCGAGGTGTCGCTGCGTTGGCTGTTCGAGGGACTGGGCCAGGTGTGGGAGCCGCTGCTTCTCGGATGCTTCGTGCTCGGCCTGGCCTCGGCGCTTCTCGGGCAGGTTCTGATCCGGCTCGCGTGGCGAGCTCACACCATGGCCTCGTGGCGCGAACGTCGCATCCGCCGGCGCCGACGCCGCGACCCGATCGGGTCCGGCTCTCCCGCCCCCGGCATACCCCCACCCGCGCCGGTCGGGAGCCCCGGGAAGGGCGATCCGAGGCTCTGACGGCTCTTGTCGGGCGCTCGGACGGCGTCGGCCCGGCCCTCGAAACGGAGCCGTCCGGGCCTGAGCGGTTTTCCAATCCTGGCCGGGCTGGCGGTGCGCCGCCGTGATCGGAGATCGGCTCGGGTCAGTCCGACCGGCGGACCGTGTCGATCGATCGCCGATGGGGTCAGGCAGGATCCAGGCGCCCGTCCACGACCCGCAGCCGCCGATCCATGCGTTCGCTGAGCGAAAGATCGTGCGTGGCCACCACGATGCTGGTGCCGAGCTCCCGGTTGAGCGAGCGCAGCAGGTCGAACACCGCGTCCGCGGTGTGCCGGTCGAGGTTGCCGGTGGGCTCGTCGGCGAGCACGCACCGCGGCCGGGTCACGAGCGCGCGGGCGATGGCGGTGCGCTGGCGCTCGCCGCCCGAGAGCTCGGACGGCTTGTGCCCGGCGCGATCGCTGAGACCGACCCGCTCGAGCATGTCCCGCGCCTGTCCGGCCGCGACCCGGGTCCGCATGCCGCGAATGAGCAGCGGCATCGCCACGTTCTCGAGCGCGGTGAACTCGGCCATGAGGTGGTGGAACTGATAGACGAAGCCGAGCACCTCGTTGCGGAGAGCCGAGCGCTCGCGTTCACCGACCTGCGCCATCGGCCGCCCGTCGATAGTCACCTCTCCGCGATCCGGGGTGTCGAGACCGCCGAGACAGTGCAGCAGGGTGCTCTTGCCGGATCCGGACGCCCCCGTGAGCGCAATCGCCTCCCCGGCCTCGACCACGAGATCCACGCCCTTCAGGACCTCGACCTCCAGCCGTCCCTGGCGGAACGTCCGGCCGACACCGCGGGCGACGAGAACCGCCTCACTCATGGCGCAACGCCTCTACCGGATGGATCCGCGAGGCTTTCCACGCCGGGTAGATCGTCGCGAGGACGCACATCACGAAAGCCACGGTGCCCACCGCCGCCACGTCGCGCCAGCGCATCTCCGAAGGCACCGCGCTGATGTAGTAGATGTCCGGAGAGAGGAACGTCACGCCGAACAAGCTCTCGATGGCGGGCACGAGAGTCTCGACGTTGGTGGCGAGGGCAACTCCCCCGACCACGCCGGCAATGGTGCCGGCGATGCCGATCAGGGTCCCCTGCACGACGAAGACCGCCAGGATGCTCGACTGCCTGGCGCCGAAGGTGCGCAGAATGGCAATGTCAGGTTCCTTGTCGGTCACCACCATGACCAGCGTCGAGACCAGGTTGAACGCGGCCACCGCGACGATGAGGGTCAGGATGACGAACATCACCGTCCTCTCGATCTTCAGCGCGCGGAAGAAGTTCGCGTGGTACTGCGTCCAGTTCCGCAGCCAGTACTGTCCTCCGAACGAGCGGGCGAGCTCCCGGCTCACCCGGGGGGCATCGAACATGTCGGCGAGCTTCACGCGCAACCCGCTGACCCCCTGTTCGAGACGGAACACCCGCTGGGCGTCCTCGATGTGCACCACGGCAAGCGAGCTGTCGAACTGCCCGTGGCCGGCCTCGAAGAGGCCACTGACGGTAAAGCGGCGCATGCGCGGCAACACCCCGGCCGGCGTGATCCGCGCCTGGGGAGCAACCAGCGTTACCCGCGTACCGATCTCGGCGCCCAACCTGCGTGCGAGGTCGCGCCCGATCAGTACGTTGAATCGTCCCGGCGCGAGGCTTTCCAGTTCGCCTTCGACCAGGTACTGGTCGATCTCCGACACCGCCGGTTCGTGCGCAGGCGAAACGCCACGGATCAGCACCCCCCGGACCTGCCCGGCGTGGGTCAGCATCCCCTGCGACTCCACGAACGGAGCAGTCCCCACCACCTCCGGGTGGTCTTCGGCGACGCCGGCGAGCGATTCCCAGTCATCGAGCGCGCGGTTGAATCCCGAGATCGTCGCGTGCGAGGCCACGCCGAGGATCCGCTCGCGAAGCTCGCGCTCGAAGCCGTTCATCACCGAGATCACGGTGATCAGGGCGGTCACTCCGAGGGCGATGCCGACCGTGGACGTAAGGCTGATGAACGAGATGAAATGATTGCGCCGCTTCGCACGCGTGTAGCGCAGTCCGACGCAGAGTTCCCAGGGCGTGAACATGGGTATGGTCAATCAACCAGTCGGCCGGTCAGTCGGTCAGCCAGTGGTGGATGATGGTCGGGGAGTGGCCGGGGAAACCGCTCACAAGAGCCGCTTCGGTGCGGCTTGCGCCACCTGGCTTCGCAGGTACACGGGCGCCGCGTCTTCCGGCGCGACCCCGAGACCGGCCTCCAGGGCCAGCCTCGCGGGCACGAGCATGTCGCTTGCCCGCGGCAATCGTGCCGCGTCCACCCACTCCGGGCCACGGCCGAGCCGATCTCCCACCCGCTCCTCCAGAACGGCGCGATGGGCGGTCCACCCGGAGCCGGCGCCGGCCCATTCGCCCGCATCGGGAAGGTGAACCGCAGCCGGTGGAACGACGGACTCCTCGAACGCCGGGACCATCGTCACTCCATCCCATTCGAAACCTCCCCAGTACAACTCGCCCATCCGCGCGTCGAGCGCGACCAGTACCCGGGGGGTCCCCCTGGCGCGATGCACGCCGGCCGCGATGACCTGCAGGGTGGAGACCGCGACCAGCGGGCGACCGGTTCCGAAACCGAGCCCCTGGGCGACGGAGCAGGCGATCCTGAGCCCCGTGAACGAACCCGGGCCGCGGCCGAACGCTATCGCATCGAGCGCACCGAGATCGGCCCTCGCATCGGCCAGCACCTCGTCGATCATGGGCAGCAGCAGCTCGGTATGACGGCGCGGCTCGACCCGATGACGCGCCGTGATCGTGCCCGAAAACTCCAGCGCGCAGGAGCATGCATCGGTCGCGGTCTCGATGGCCAGGATGTTCACGAGGGTTGCGCTCTCCGGACGCTTCGGCCCGCACCGCTCATCATGCACGAATTGTGACATCATCGGGGACAGCAGGCCCCTCCTCGGAGTAAATGGATTGCTCGACCTTCCCCCTGTCTCTCGCGCGCTTGATGACGCCATCCGGGGCGCCATCGACTCCAAGACCAAACCGCTCGGCGCCCTCGGGGCGGTGGAGACGCTCGCGGCGCAGATCGCGCGCATTCAGGGCACGCTCAGCCCCCGGTTGGAGCGCTGCCGCCTCACCCTGTTCGCCGGCGACCACGGCATCGCCGACGAGGGCGTTTCCGCCTTTCCGGCGGCGGTGACCCGCCAGATGGTCGCGAACTTCCTCGCCGGCGGCGCCGCCGCAAACGTGTTCGCGCGCACGAACGGCGTGGATCTCCGGGTCGTCGACGCGGGTGTCGCCGGCGACCCCATGGACTCGCCCGGACTCATGGCGCGCCGCATCGCCGGCGGCACCCGGAACTGCGCGGTCGAACCCGCGATGACTGCGGAGCAGTGCGACGCGGCGCTCGGGGCCGGCGAGACGCTCGGCGCGGATGTCGGGGCGGACGCGGCGGCGTTCGGCGAGATGGGCATCGCCAACACATCGTCGGCAGCACTGATCGCCCACAAGCTCACCGGAGCCGGGCTCGATGCGCTTGTCGGGCGCGGGACCGGACTCGACGACGACGGACTCGCGCACAAGCGGACGGTGCTCGCGCGGGCGGCGGCGCGCACCGCGGCACGGCTCGACGCCCACACCGCGCTCGGCGAGTACGGCGGCTTCGAGATCGTGATGATGGCCGGCGCGATGATCGGGGCGGCACGCGCCGGGGCGATCGTGCTCGTGGACGGATTCATCGCGAGCGCGGCAGCGCTCGCGGCGGTCGGGCTTGCACCGACGCTGCGGGACTATCTCGTCTTCGCGCACCGCTCCGCCGAGCCAGGTCATCGCGCGGTGCTGGAGGCGCTCGACGCCCAGCCGCTACTCGGCCTCGACATGCGTCTCGGTGAGGGCACCGGCGCCCTGATCGCATGGCCGGTGCTGAAGTGCGCCGCCGCCATGCTGTCCGAGATGGCGAGCTTCGAAAGCGCGGGGGTGAGCGGGCCGAGCGCCTGACCCGGAAGCGCAGGGCGCTCGCAATGTCGAAGCACCCGCACCGCCGGCCGAAGGCACATGGTCCGGGCGCCCGGAAAGTTCATACCAGCACGGTGCAGGCCGGGATTGAGGTGAACGCATTTTCCAGGCGCGCGCGGGACGGCCGTGAACGGCCCGAAGCACCGGACCCGCGATGGGCATGACCCGGGCGCGCGAGGAGTTCGCGGTTTTCCTGCTCGCGGTGCAGTTTCTCACGCGAGCGCCGATCCGCTCGCAACACCTGTTCACCGAAGCGCGGCTCGGGGCCGGGCTGCGCTACCATCCGCTCGTCGGCGCACTCGTCGGTGCGCTCTCGGGCGGTGTGTTCTGGCTCGCGCATCTGGTCTTTCCGACGAGCTTGAGTGTCGTCCTCGCCGTCGCCGCCTCCATCGCCGTCACCGGCGCGCTCCACGAAGACGGGTTCGCGGACACTTGCGACGGCCTCGGCGGCGGCGCCACTCGCGCGCGCTCTCTCGAAATCATGCGCGACAGCCGGCTCGGGACCTACGGCGTCACGGGCCTCGGACTGATGCTCGCGACGAAGGTGCTCGCGCTGGCCGCGGCGCCGGCCGCTGCGGTGCCATGGCTCCTGATCGCGGCCCATGCCGCGAGCCGCGCGTCCATGGTGCTGGCCCTGGCGACCGGCACCTACGCGCGGGACACGGGGGTCGCCGCCCCGGTCGCCGGGGCGATGGATCGGACGGGCCTTGCGCTCGCGCTCGCCACCGGTGGGGCGGCGGCCTGCCTGCTGCTCATGGAAACCTCCCCGACCGCGGTCCTGGCCGGGCTCGGCGGACTGGCGGTTGGTCATGTCGCGATGCGCCGCCTGTACGAGCGCAAGCTCGGCGGCTATACCGGAGACTGCCTCGGCGCGGTGCAGCAGACAAGCGAACTCGGCCTGTACCTCGGGGTCGTCGCGGCGGTGTAGCCCGAAATTCCGGGTTGGCCCGGAAATGTCACCGATTCGCGAAGCGAGGGCGCGGAGATGGCTGGTTTCGCAAGGCGAGCGCGAGTCAGGGCGCGCAGGCGTACCCGCAGGTACGTCGAGCACCCTGGCTGCCCCATGTCGCAGTCAACGCGGCGAAAGCAGTCAGATCCGCGCCCGCATCCGGGAATCGGGGGCATTTTCGGGACCAGCCCGGCGCCCGGGCGAGACGGACGCAGACGCCCTCCCCCGCCCTCTCCGCTCGGATGAGGACCCGATGCGGCGCAAATGAGCACCTCACCATGTCCGTGATCCTGGTACGCCATACCCGGCCCGCCATCCCCGAAGGGGTGTGCTACGGCGTCACGGACCTGGATCTCGCGCCCACGTTCGACGAGGAGGCGGCGGCCGTCCTCGCCACCCTGCCTGCCACCGAACAACTGGTGAGTAGCCCGCTGCAACGCTGCCGGCGGCTCGCGGAGCGGATCGGCGCCGCGCGCGGCGTCGCTCCCGTGTTCGACGAGAGGCTGCGGGAGTTCGACTTCGGCACATGGGAAGGCATGCCGTGGAGCGACATTCCCCGAACGGAACTTGACGCCTGGGCGGCGGACTTCCTCCATGCGCGCCCGCACGGCGGCGAAAGCGTCCGGATGCTCGACGAGCGCGTCGGCGCCGCCATGGCCGATTACCGGGCCGAGCACCGGCGCAGCGGCCGCTCCCAGGTGATCGTCACCCACGCCGGGGTCATCAAGGCCGCCCTGGCCCGAGCCGGGCACCCCGACGGGTGGCGAGCCGTGGTCGAATTCGGCGCCTCGGTCCGGCTGCCGACGGACTGACCCGGAAATTCACCGATTGCGAATCGATGACATTTCCGAGCTGATTCCGCGTCAATCCGGCGATCTGCCCTTGAGCAGTACGGGGAGCCCGGCGGCGACGAAGAAGACCGTGCCCGCCGCTCCGGCGACGGCCTGGTTGAGCCGGCCGGCGTGGTCGCGGAAGGCCCGCGCCATCGCGTTGTCCGGCACGATGCCGAGACCCACCTCGTTCGCAACCAGCACCACCGGTCCGGGAGCGGCGGCGAGCGCTTCGAGCAGGGCTTCGCGGGCGGCGGCGACGTCGAGTCCATGGTGCATCAGGTTGCCGAGCCACACGGTCAGGCAGTCGACCAGCAGCCAGGTCCGCGGGGTACTCTCCCGCTCGATCGTCGGCGCCAGCGCCACCCGCGCTTCCACGGCGCGCCACGCCGGGCCGCGCCGGGACCGGTGGATCGCGATCCGCTCCGCCATCTCGTCGTCGACCGGCTCGGCGGTGGCGACGTAGACGCGCCCCAACCCGCCTGCAGGCGCCAACGACTCGGCGAACCGGCTTTTCCCCGACCGTGCGCCCCCGAGCACCAGGGTCACGCCCGGGCGCATATCAGTGGCGCTCACTTGTGGCCCGCCGGACGACGGGCAGGGACGTCCGTCGCGAAGGCCGCGACCCGGGGACGCACGTCCGATTCACCGCGCATCATCGACCGAAGCGCGCAGTCTTCCGTCGAACCGAGGGCTGCGCATGACTGCGGGCGCCCGCATTCGGGGGAGCGGTGGCGCTCACCGGGACGGACGACCGGCCCGCAGGCGAACCCGCAGGCGGCGCAGATCTTCGGCCGGCGTCGCCGCCGGCGAGAACACGAGGAACTCGGACCGTCCCGCCGCCGCGATTTCCAGCACCACGAGTGCGCGATGCGCGAGATGCACCACCGGCGGCTCGACCGGGACGATGCCGCCGTCGGCGCCGACGACCTTCCACGCATCGCCGTCGAACCGGAGTTCCCGGTATCGGTCGGCCGGGGGCGACGGACACATCCGCGCCGCGAGGAGCGCGACGCCTCCGGCCATCTCCGGGCCGAGCGCCACGCCGGCGCAGACCACCGCACCGCAGGCCACGGCAAGCGAAACGGACTCGACGGCCCGATCGCGGGCGACGCGAATCGTGAACACCGGTCGGAATCGAACCCATGACAGATCCACGCCCCGTCACCCTCCGTCCTCACGCCGGCCTCCCGGCCTCCCGGCCTCCCGGCCTCCCGGCCTCCCGCAGCATTGGACCACGGCGGGCAATGCCGGGGACAGGCCCGAGGCCCGGGAGTTGACCCGAGGGAGTTGACGGTGTCCCGGCTTGACTCCTGAACTCTCGAGAAAGCCCGTCCGCGGAGGTCGGAGGCACCGGGCAGAATTCAAGAGTGAGGCACTACCGAGTCGACCGACCGAGTTGACCGAGGCGTTGCTTGCTCGCGCGCTGGGCGTCATAATTTTTGCGACGCGCAAGGTTGCGATGCGCCAGCCGATCATGGACCGAACCCGACCACTCTCCCCGCATCTCCAGGTCTACCGCCTGCCGCTCCCGGCGCTGCTGTCCATCTCCCATCGGGCGACGGGGCTGGTGCTGGCGGCCGGCAGTCTCCTGTTCACGTACTGGCTTGCGGCGGTCGCGGCCGGCCCCGAAGCGCTCGCACGCGCGCAGGCGCTGCTCGGCTCGATCCCGGGTCGGGTGCTGCTCTTCGCCATCACGTTCTCGCTCTTCTACCACCTCGGAAACGGAATCCGGCACCTGTTCTGGGATGCGGGCGTCGGGTTCGACCTGTCCACCGTGCACAGAAGCGGGGTCGTGGTCATCGTGTTCTCGGTCGTCCTTACCGGAGTGGCCTGGGCGTTCGGCTACGCGATACGCTGACCCGCGGACGAGGCCACCGGTGGATCATCGAACTCCCATTGCCCGCGCTCGCGGTCTCGGCTCCGCGAAGGAAGGAACGCATCACTGGCGGATGCAGCGGCTCACCGCCATCGCGCTCGTCCCCCTCAGCGTCTGGCTTGTGGCATCCCTGGTTGCGGTGGGCACCGCGGACCACGCCCGAACGGTGGACTGGATCCGCGCTCCGGCTGTCGCCATCGCCCTGCTCCTCGCCATCGTCACCCTCTTCCACCACGCCCAGCTCGGCCTGCAGGTGGTCATCGAGGACTACGTGCACCCGGAGGGAGTGAAGCTCGCGGCGCTGATCGCGACGAAGCTGCTGGCCGTCGCGCTCGCGGCGACTGCCGCGTTCAGCGTGCTCAAGGTCGCGCTCGGGAGCTGATTCGAATGTCGCCGACTTATCCCATCGTCGAACACGAATATGACGTCGTCGTGGTCGGCGCTGGCGGCGCAGGCCTGCGGGCGACGCTCGGCATCGCCGCCCAGGGGCTCTCGACCGCCTGCGTGACCAAGCTCTTCCCCACCCGCAGCCACACCGTGGCGGCCCAGGGAGGCATCAGCGCCGCGCTCGGCAACATGGGGGAGGACGACTGGCGCTGGCACATGTACGACACGGTGAAGGGCTCGGACTGGCTCGGTGATCAGGACGCGATCGAGTACATGTGCCGCGAGGCGATCCCCGCCGTGGTCGAGCTGGAGCATTTCGGGGTTCCGTTCTCCCGCACCGAGGACGGGCGCATCTACCAGCGCCCGTTCGGCGGGATGACCACCCACTTCGGGGAGGGCACCGCGCAGCGGACCTGCGCGGCGGCGGACCGCACCGGACACGCGATCCTGCACACGCTCTACCAGCAGAGCCTGCGCCACGACGCCGAGTTCTTCATCGAGTACTTCGCCATCGACCTGCTGATGGACGACGACGGTGCCTGCCGCGGGGTGCTCGCCTGGAACCTCGACGACGGCACCCTGCACCGCATCCGTGCCCACATGACAGTGCTCGCCACCGGGGGCTATGGCCGCACCTACTTCTCGTGCACCTCCGCCCACACCTGTACCGGCGACGGCAACGCGATGGCGCTCCGGGCCGGCCTGCCGCTCCAGGACATGGAGTTCGTCCAGTTCCACCCCACCGGCATCTACGGTTCCGGCTGCCTCATCACCGAGGGCTCCCGCGGAGAGGGGGGCTATCTGACGAACTCCGAGGGCGAGCGGTTCATGGAGCGCTACGCCCCCAACGCCAAGGACCTCGCCTCGCGCGATGTCGTGAGCCGCGCCATGACCGTGGAGATCCGCGAGGGTCGCGGGGTCGGCGAGAGCAGGGACCACATCTTCCTGCACCTGGAGCACCTGGGGCCCGAGGTGCTGCGGGAGCGGCTGCCGGGGATCTCGGAGACCGCGCGCATCTTCGCCGGTATCGACACCTCGCGCGAACCGATCCCGGTGCTGCCGACCGTGCACTACAACATGGGTGGAGTCCCGACCAACTTCCACGGCGAGGTGGTGACCCTGCGCGGCGACGACCCGGACGCGGTGGTCCCCGGCCTGATGGCGATCGGAGAGTGCGCCTGCGTCTCGGTGCACGGCGCGAACCGTCTGGGCTCCAACTCCCTGCTCGACCTCGTGGTCTTCGGCCGGGCGGCGGCAAAGCGATGCGCGGAGACGGTGGAGGCGGGCAGCACCCACGCGCCGCTGCCGCGGGGAGCCGAGCAACGTGCCCTCGACCGGTTCGATCGGCTGCGGCACGCGCGGGGCAGCGAACCGACCGCGGCGTTGCGGCTGCGGATGCAACGGGTGATGCAGAACAACGCTGCGGTATTCCGAACCGGCGAGACCCTCGACGAGGGGCGCCGCCTGATCGGCGACGTGCACGCGGCATTCTCCGACGTGCGCGTCGAGGATCGGAACCTCGTATGGAACTCCGACCTCGTCGAAACCCTGGAACTCGACAACCTGCTCGGACAGGCGGTGGTGACGATGGTCTCGGCCGCGAACCGCACCGAGAGCCGCGGCGCCCACGCGCGCGAAGACTACCCGGACCGCGACGACGAGCGGTGGATGAAGCACACCCTCGCCTGGCTCGATGGGCGGGGAGGCACCCGGATCGACTACCGACCGGTGCATATGTACACCCTGACCAACGACACCAAGGTCATCCCGCCCAAGGCGCGGGTCTACTGAACCGTTCCGCGCCCAGAGAACGATAACGAAGGAACGATCGGTTGAACATCGACCCCTCGAGCGCCGAACCGACCGCATCCACGCCATCCCGACCACTCACGATGCCGGGGTACTGAGAGGACCTCCCGCATGGCGCAGTTCACACTCCCGGCAAACTCGAAGGTCCGCGAGGGCAGGACCTGGCCGGCTCCGGGCACTGCGAAGCGGCCGAGAACGTTCGTCGTCTACCGCTACGACCCGGACTCGGAGGAGAACCCCCGGCGCGACCGCTACACCATCGACCTGGCGAGTTGCGGGCCGATGGTTCTCGACGCCCTCATCCGGATCAAGAGCGAGATCGATCCCACCCTGACCTTCCGGCGCTCGTGCCGGGAGGGGATCTGCGGCTCGTGCGCGATGAACATCGGCGGACGGAACGGCCTCGCTTGCATCAGCGCGATCGAGGACTACTCGGGCGACGTCGCCATCCACCCCCTGCCGCACCTGCCCGTGGTCAAGGACCTCGTGCCGGACATGAAGCACTTCTACGCCCAGCTCGCCTCGATCAAGCCGTGGATGCGGGCCCAGCCACCCCCGGCCCGCGACCGCGAGCGGCTCCAGTCGAAGGAAGAGCGGGAGAGGCTTGATGGGCTCTACGAATGCATCCTGTGCGCGTGCTGCTCCACGAGCTGCCCCAGCTACTGGTGGAACGGCGACCGCTACCTGGGCCCTGCCGTCCTGCTCCAGTCCTGGCGGTGGCTCGCCGACAGCCGCGACGAGGCGGCCGGAGAGCGACTCGACGATCTGGAGGATCCGTTTCGGCTCTACCGCTGCCACACCATCATGAACTGCACCACGGCGTGCCCGAAGGGCCTGAATCCGGCGCAGGCGATTGCCGGAATCAAGAAGATGATGGTGTCGAGGACCGTCTGACCGTACCGTGACCGGGCCTGCGACGCGTGAGAGGGCGCGCTGGCGCTGCCGGCGCGGGATGAAAGAGCTGGATGTACTGCTGGAGCGCTTCGTGCGCCGCGCTCTCGACCGCCTCGACGCAGAGGAAATGAAGGCGCTGGAGCGCCTGCTCGACCAGCCCGATCAGGACATCCTCGAGTGGATTGCCTCGCCGGAGGCCGCACCGCCGACGGGGCTCGGCGGCATCGTCGCGCTGATTCGCGCCCACGCCCTCGGACGGCCCTGAGTTCGCCGATGGGCGCTACACTCGCGCCAACCCGCCGCCCCATCGGACTGAATGATGAAACCTGCCGAACCCGCCGCGATGACCGAACCAGCCGCGGCTGCCGGCGTCGAAAAAGTGGACGCAATGCTGGCCGGAAACGCGATCTCGCCGCTCGACTTCCTCACCGTGCTTCGGGTCTCCGGCGGCGATGCCCTGACGTGGCTTCAGGGGCAACTCACCGCCGACCTCGCGGAGATCGACACGACGACGTCCCGCATCGCCGCCTGGTGCTCACCGAAGGGCCGCGTGCTTGCGATCTTCCGGGTGTTCGCCGATCCGGAGGGCGGATACCGCCTCGTCTGCGAACGCTGGTTCACGGCGGCGCTTCTTGCGCGCTTGCGCATATTCATCCTGCGATCGGATGTGCGGATTGATGACGCCGGCGCCACCCTGGGGGTCACCGGGGTGGCGGGCGCTGGCACCCTGTCCGGCCGGCTCGGGACATGGGCAAAAACCGCCGAAGTCGACGCCGCCGCCACGATCGGGGAGGTGGTGGTGGCGCGGGTGCCGGGGCGCCATCGGCGGTTCATGGTGACGGGTCCGCTCGACCACATCGCTTCGATCGTGTCGTCGGCGCCGGCCGGCGGGGTGCGGCGGGCCGAGGCCGGGGCATGGCGGCTCGCCGATATCCGCGCCGGTGTCGCGCGGGTATCCGCGACGATGTCCGATGCCTTCCTCCCGCAGATGCTCAACCTCGAACGGTTCGGCGGCGTGAACTTCGACAAGGGATGCTACGTCGGCCAGGAGATCGTCGCGCGAGCGCAGCACCTCGGCCGCATCAAGCGCCGCGCCTGGGTCGGGCGGACCGGCATGGCCACCGAAGGCGACGCGATCGTGGACGGGGCGGCGGACGGGGCGCCGAAGGTGGGAGACGTCGTCGCGGCGGAGCCGTATCCCGATGGCGGCAACGCCGTCTTCGTGGTGCTCAACACCACCTCCGCGCACTCTCCGGGTCTGCGGGCCCGCGGCCCGGACGGCCCATCGGTTCGAATTTCCTCCCCCGCCGACCCGACACCACCGGACTGAGACCTGCGGTGAGCGGAACCGGGACGGCTTCCGCAAGTCGGAGCGTTGACGGGCAGACAGCCCCGCGGACGGGCTCAGACAGGGAAAGCCACACACCCGGTCACGGCGGCGGCACCCCGGCCGCGCCCGCACCGCGCATGAGCGGGAAAATCACCGCGCGGGCCGGATACGGAACCATCGCCCCCGCCGATTTCACGCCGGCGTGGTGGTTGCCGGGGCCGCATCTGCAGACCATCTGGCCGGCGTTCCTGCGCTCGAAGCGTCCCGTTCCCCTCGCCCGGGAGCGTCTCGAGCTTCCGGACGGGGATTTCATCGACGTCGACTGGATCGGCAACGCCGGCCCCATCGTCGTGATCCTGCACGGACTGCAGGGATCGAGCCGCTCACCGCACGTTCAGGGCCTGCTCCGGGCACTCGTCCGGCGCGGCTGGCGCGGCGCGGTCATGCACTTCCGCGGGTGCGGGGGAGAGGCGAACCGGCTGCCGCGCACCTACCACTCCGGCGAAACCGGCGACATCGGGTATTTCCTGCGCCGCCTGCGCGAACGGGAACCGTCGACGCCCCTCGCCGCCGTCGGGTTCTCGCTGGGCGGCAACGTCCTGCTGAAGTGGCTCGCCGAGCGGAGGGCCGGGGCCGAGCTTGCCGCCGCGGTCGCGGTATCGGTCCCCTTCCTCCTGGCTGGAGTCTCGGGCCGGCTCGACCGCGGCATCTCCCGGATTTACAGACGCCACTTCATGGTTGATCTCCATCGCAGCATCATGGAGAAGTTCCGGGGCCGGCCGGGCCCGCTCGACCTCGACGTGGTGCGCCGCGCGCGGACCTTCCGCAGCTTCGACGATCGGGTCACCGCGCCCCTGCATGGCTTTCGCGACGCCGCGCACTACTACCACGCGGCAAGCTGCCGGCAGTACCTGCGCGGGGTCGCACGCCCGACCCTGATAATCCACGCCCTTGACGACCCGTTCATGACCCGCAATGTGGTCCCGCGCCGCGACGAGCTCTCACCCTCCATTCGCCTGGAGCTGAGCGCCTCGGGCGGACACGTCGGGTTCGTCGGGGGGAGTGCGCCGTGGACGGCACGCTACTGGCTGGAGGAGAGGATTCCGCGCTTTCTGGCCGGGCAGATCGACGGGGAACGCGGCACCCCCGTGCGGAGGAACACCCCCGCATAATTCATGCAGACCGCACCACGGTCATGTTCCTTACCACGGCGAGCCACCAACGGACCCACGCCGAACTGCGGTCAAGTGCAAGGCACGGGGTTGGTACGTCGCCGCGGGCTCAGGCCGAACGCTGCTCCCGCGCCACCGCCTTCATGCTGAGGCGGATGCGGCCCTGCTTGTCGACCTCCAGCACCTTGACCTTCACGCGGTCGCCCTCGCGGAGCTTGTCGCTGACGCGCTCGACCCGTTCCTCGGAGATCTGGGAGATGTGGACGAGCCCGTCCCGCCCGGGGAGGATGTTGACGAAGGCGCCGAAGTCCATGAGCTTCGCGACGCGGCCCTCGTAGACGGTGCCAACTTCCACATCGGCGGTAATCTGCTCGATGCGCCGGCGCGCCTCGAGGCCGGCAGCGGCGTCGACCGAAGCAATCTTCACTGTGCCGTCGTCGCTCACGTCGATGGTGGCGCCCGTCTCCTCGGTCAGCGACCGGATGACACTGCCGCCCTTGCCGATGACGTCGCGGATCTTCTCGGGGTGGATCTTGAAAGAAATGATGCGCGGCGCGAACACCGACATGTCCATGCGCGGCGCGGCGAGCGTCGCGTTCATCCGCTCGAGGATATGGAGCCGGCCCTCACGCGCCTGGACAAGAGCGGTCTCCATGATCTCCCGGGTGATGCCGTCAATCTTGATGTCCATCTGCAGCGCGGTCACGCCCTCGGCGGTCCCGGCGACCTTGAAGTCCATGTCGCCGAGATGGTCCTCGTCGCCCATGATGTCGGAGAGCACGACGAACGCGTCGCCCTCCTTGATGAGTCCCATCGCGATCCCGGCCACCGGCGCCGCCACCGGGACCCCCGCATCCATCAGCGCAAGGCTGGTCCCGCACACCGTCGCCATGGAGCTGGAGCCGTTCGACTCGGTCACCTCCGACACCACACGCACGACGTAGGGGAAGTCGTCCATGTTCGGCATGACCGCCTGAATCGCCCGCTTCGCGAGTCGCCCGTGACCGATCTCGCGGCGTCGCGGACCCATCATCCGTCCGGTCTCGCCGACGCAGAAAGGCGGGAAGTTGTAGTGCAGCATGAAGGGCTCGCGGCGCTCGCCCTCGATGGCGTCGACGATCTGGGCGTCTCGCGTGGTGCCCAGGGTGGTGGTCACGATGGCCTGGGTCTCACCGCGGGTGAACAGGGCGGATCCGTGGGTACGGGGCAGGAGCTTCACCCGGCTCGCGATATCGCGCACCGTGGCGGGGTCGCGGCCGTCGATACGCCGCTCGCCCGCGATGATGGCGCCGCGTACGATCGACTTTTCGATCTTTTCGAACGCCCCGCGCACCTCGGTCTCCTCTCGCTCGGCGCCGTCCCCTCCGGCCAGGGCCTCGATCACCGCGCGGCGCACCTCGCCCACCCGGGCACGGCGCTCGATCTTGTCGACGACCTGATACGCTCCGCGGATTCTGGATTCCGCGTGCGAACGCACGGACTCCGCGAGGGCAGCGTCGGCGGGAGCCGCCTCGAGATCCCACGCCGGCTTGCCCGCTTCCGCCGCGATCGCTTCAATGGTGTCGATAGCGGCCTGCATCCGCTCGTGGCCGAACATCACGGCGTCGAGCATCACCGACTCGGGGAGCATCTTCGCCTCCGACTCGACCATCAGCACCGCGTTCTTCGTCCCCGCGACGACCAAATCCAGATCCGACGCCGCGGTCTGCTCGAAGGTCGGATTGAGCACGAACTCGCCCCCGACATAACCGACCCGCGCCGCACCCACCGGGCCATTGAACGGAAGGCCCGACACCGCGAGCGCCGCCGATGCCCCGATCAGCGCCGGGATGTCGGGATCGATCTCGGGATCAAGCGAAAGCACGGTGGCGATCACTTGCACTTCATTGCGGAAACCATCGGGGAACAGGGGGCGCAGCGGGCGGTCGATGAGGCGCGAGGTCAGCGTCTCCTTCTCCGTCGGCCGCCCCTCGCGCTTGAAGAAGCCACCCGGAATTTTCCCCGCCGCGTACGTCTTCTCGACGTAGTCCACGGTCAGCGGAAAGAAATCGCGGCCCGGCAACGCCGAGCGGGCCCCGACGACAGTGGCCAGCACCACCGTGTCCCCGAGGCTTGCAAGTACCGCACCGGATGCCTGGCGTGCTATCTCGCCTGTCTCCAGCACCAGATCACGGGGACCGTATGGAATCGTCTTCTTGATGGATGTCATGGACTCAACCTTGAAGGGCCTACCGGGGCGCCCGCCGGCCGGGAAGTTTCGTCGATACCCGGAACGAGGGGCGCGCGGCACACGTCAGGGGATCATCTGGGTGAATACTGGACAGGTACGAAAACACTTTCGATGCCATCATCGATCGATGGTGACATCGGGGGTCGGATCAGCGGCGCAAGCCGAGCTTCGCGATCAGCGCCCGGTACCGTTCGACATCCTTGCGCCGGAGGTAGTCGAGCAACTTGCGTCGCTTGCTGACAAGCTTCAGCAGACCCTGGCGGGAGTGGAAATCGTGCGCATGCTGGCGGAAGTGCCCGGTGAGGTGCGTAATCCGGCTCGAGAGCAATGCCACCTGAACCTCCGGTGATCCCGTATCGCGCTCCCCGCGCCGGTGCTCTTCGACGACTTCCGCCTTCTGAACCGCAGACAACGACATTGATTCCACCCCCTCTCGCCAAAGTTGCGCATTCTAACCACCGGCCGCCCGCCTAACAAGTTCGGCCCCGGGTTCGCGCTGGATTCGGGCGCGGTGGCAACCTATTGACAAGCAAGGTGTTTCTTCAGGCCGGAGACAAGAGCCGGCGCGGCGCGATCCGTCCGTCGTCCAATACTTCGCCCACGCCGATGAATCCTGCTCGCTCGGTGTGGATCCGGACCCACCCCTCGGTGGGAGAATGCGGCACCTGAACCGGCTGCCCCTTGCGCAGATAGAACGCGACGCCTTCGGGCAATCGCACGCTCGGCCAACCGGAGACCGCCGCCTCCATCGACAGCAGGGACGCATCGAGGGCCCGCAAACCCTGCATGGCCATCGACTCGACCGTATCGATCTCCACCATGTCGTCGGCGATGAAAGGACCCGCGCCGATGCGACGCAGCGCCACAACGCTCGCGCCGCAGCCGAGCGCCTCTCCGAAATCCTCGGCCAGAGTACGGATGTAAGTGCCCTTGGAGCACAGCACCTCGACATCGATCGTGTCGCCGTCGAACCGCGACGCCTCGAAGCGGTGGATGGAGATGCGACGTGGCTCACGTTCGACCACGATGCCCTCGTGCGCGAGCTGGTAGAGCCGCTTGCCCTTGTGCTTCAGGGCGGAGTGCATGGGGGGAATCTGCTCGATCTCGCCGCGAAAGCCTGCTGCCACCCGCTCGATGAGCGCAGCGGAAAGCGCCGGCACCTCGCGGCGCGACACCACTTCTCCCTCGGCGTCACCCGTGGTAGTCGTCACTCCCAGGAGAAATGTGGCGAGATAGTGCTTGTCCGCGTTCAGCAGGTAGCCGGACAGCTTGGTCGCCTCGCCGAAGCAGATCGGCAGAAGTCCACTCGCGAGACGATCGAGGCTTCCGGTATGCCCCGCCTTGCGCGCCCGGTACAGGCGCTTGACCCGCTGGAGGATCTCGTTCGAACCCATCCCGACCGGCTTGTCGAGAACGAGGATGCCGTTGACCGCACGTCCCCGCGATCGTCGTGCCGACGGTCCCATCGTCGCGCACCCTCAGCAGAGTTCGCCGGCCGCCGGCCGCGGCGACACAGCCGCCGCGTCGATCAGCGCGTCGATGTGCAGCGCATGCTCAAGCGTACGGTCGTGCTCGAACACGAGACGCGGGATGCGCCGCATGCGCAGTCGGCGGCCGAGACGCGAGCGCAGGAATCCGGCCGCGCGGTTCAGCGCATCCACCGACTCCCGAGCGTCGGTACCATGACCCGGGGTCACGAACACCCGCGCGTGGCTCATGTCGGGGGAGAGATCGACACCCGAGATCGTCACCGCTCCCACCCTCGGGTCCGCCACCTCGTGGACGACGAGGAGCGCAATCTCGCGCTGGAGCTGGTCCGCCACCCGAACCGACCGGCTGTACAAGGCATTACCCATGGGCGTTACCCATGCTTCTGGTCCCGGCCACCGCGGCTCACAGCGTGCGCTGGAGCTGGATGCGTTCGTAGACCTCGATCTGATCTCCCACCTTGACGTCGTTGTAGTTGCGGACTCCGATACCGCACTCGGTGCCGGCGCGCACCTCGTTCACATCGTCCTGGAACCGGCGGAGCGATTCGAGTTCCCCTTCGTAGATGACGACGCTGTCGCGCAGGACCCGGATGGGATTGCTCCGGCGCACCGTGCCCTCGGAGACCTGGCAGCCGGCAATGCTGCCGAAGCGCTTCGAACGGAAGATGTCCCGCACTTCGGCAATCCCGATGATCTCCTCCCGGAACTCCGGCGCGAGCATTCCACTCATCGCCTGCTTCACGGTATCGATGACGTCGTAGATCACGCTGAAGTAGCGCAGATCCACCGCCTCTGTCTCGATCACCCGGCGCGCAGCGGCATCCGCCCGCACGTTGAAGCCGATGATGATCGCGTTCGAGGCAACCGCAAGGTTCGCATCGGTCTCGCTGATTCCGCCGGCCGCGGCGGTGATCACGTTGACCTTGACTTCGTCGGTCGAGAGCTGGGTCAGCGCGTCGCGAAGCGCCTCGACCGAACCCTGCACATCGGCCTTGACGATGATGTAGAGGGTGTGGGTCGCACCCTCCTTCATCTGCTCGAAGACGTTCTCGAGCTTTGCCGACTGCTGGCGGGCAAGCCGGACCTCGCGATGCCGGCCGTGTCGGAGCGAGGCGATCTCGCGCGCCTTGCGCTCGTCGGCAACCACCACCGCCTCGTCGCCGGCATCGGGGAGTCCGGACAGCCCCAGCACTTCCACCGGAATCGACGGGCCGGCCGAGGCGACCTCCGCGCCGGTATCGTCGAACAGCCCCCGCACCCGACCGAACTCCTGACCCGCGAGCAGGATGTCTCCCTTCGCGAGCCGACCCGACT
Source organism: Gammaproteobacteria bacterium (assembly GCA_965221725.1). Classification (GTDB taxonomy): domain Bacteria; phylum Pseudomonadota; class Gammaproteobacteria; order HK1; family HK1; genus HK1. Next base: position 3,640,755 of record OZ244909.1, on the reverse strand, counting down.
GCACGAGCACGGTCGCCACCGGACCGCGTCCGCGCTCGATCCGGGACTCGACGACGACCCCGCGCGCGGGACCCTCGTGGGGGGCGGACAGCTCCAGAACCTCCGCCTGAAGGCTGATCGCATCGAGCAAGTTGTCGACACCCTGGCCCGTCAGCGCCGAGACGTCCACGAACATGTTGTCTCCGCCCCACTCCTCGGGAACGATCTCGTGGCCGGCCAGGGCCTGACGAATACGCTCGGGGTCCGCGTCCTCCCGGTCGATCTTGTTGACCGCGACCACGATGGGCACGTTCGCGGCCTTGGCGTGGGTGCTCGCCTCGATGGTCTGCGGCATCACCCCGTCGTCCGCGGCGACCACCAGCACCACGATGTCCGTGGCCCGCGCGCCGCGCGCCCGCATCGCAGTGAACGCCGCGTGGCCCGGCGTGTCGAGGAAGGTGAGATTCCCTCGCGGGGTCTCGACGTGATAGGCACCGATATGCTGGGTGATGCCGCCTGCCTCGCCCGCCGCGACCCTGGCGGTCCGGATGTAGTCGAGAAGCGACGTCTTGCCGTGGTCGACATGACCCATGACGGTTACCACCGGCGCCCGCGCCGCCGCTGGATGGTCGGCCTCGTCGCCCGCCTGCATGACCTCCTCCTCGATGGAACTCTCCTTGACAGGCCTTGGCGTGTGGCCGAGTTCCTCGACCACGATAATCGCGGCGTCCTGGTCGATGACCTGATTGATGGTCACCATCATGCCGAGACCCATCAGTGCCTTGATGAGTTCGTTGGCCTTGATCGACATCTTCTGCGCGAGCTCTCCCACCGTAATGGTCTCGGGAATCACGACCTCGCGAACCACCGGCGCCGTCGGCATCTCGAATGCATGTCGCGTCGGCTGAGTGCGGACCACCGGGCGCGACTTCTGCTTCTTGCGCCTGCGACCCGCCTTGTCGCTCGCGACATGCAGTTCCTCGCGGCTTCTCCGGCCCCGCTCGCGTCGCCCGCCCCGTTCCCCACGCTTGGCGTCGGAACGTTTGGCATCGGGGCGCTTCGCATCGGGGCGGCGCGAAGGTGGTGCCGGCGCGACCGGGGGCACGGCGGGGGAGGTGGAAACGGCGGGGGAGGGGGAAACGGCGCCGGACGCCGTGTCGGGGGCTGCGGGTGTGGCGGGGGCGGACGCTGTCTCGGGCTCCGCTTTCGGCGCGGGTTTCTTCTCGGGCTCGCGCAGCTTGCGCAAGGCCTCCTCCTTCTCCCGCACCTCCGCTTCCGCTCTCAGGGTCTCGTCGAGCTCCTGCTGGCGGCGCTTCGCCTCCTCGTGCAGCGCGCGCTTGGCGGCGTCCATGCGCGCCTTTGCGTCGCCCGTGTCGCCCGCGGCAGCAACGCCGGAGTCGATCCGCAGACCGGCGCCCGACGCATGCGACCGCCGCCCTCGGGTCTCCACCGTGACCGTCTTGCGGCGGCCTTGCGCAGAGGCGACTCTCAGTTCGCTCACGGACTTGCGCCGCAGGGTGATCTTGCGTGACGTCACCGGCTCCGCCGCACCCTTGCCGTGCAGGCGGCGCAAGTGCGTGAACAACTGCGCCTTCTCCTGGTCGTTGATCCGCTCGTCAGCTCCGGTATGGTGCAACCCTGACTCGCCAAGATGCGCCAGCAGGCGGTTGACGGGGATGCCGACGGAGTCGGCCAGTTCTCGCACAGTCGTCTCGGCCATCCGGGTAGCTCCTGGGAATCTCCAGACGCCTCAGGCGGCGTCAATCCTTGCCGTCGAGCCAAATTCTCGAAGCAGGTTTGCAGACGGTCGACACGAGGCTGCAACCGACACGGCGGTCACGGTCTCGTGAGAGGTCGAGTGGCTTCGACACATGTCTCGCGATCCGGGGGCAGCCGGGCTAGGGAGACGGTCCCTCTGCCTCTTCCGGCTCGAACCAGATGGCCCGTGCGGTCATGATCAGCGCCCCTGCACGTTCCGGATCGATGTCCATGAGGTCGGTGAAATCGTCCACCGACAGCTCGGCCAGCTCCTCCCTGGTCGTCACCCCCTTCGTCGCCAGCCCGTAGGCAAGCTCGGTATCCATGCCGTCGAGCAGGAGGAGATCCTCGGCCGGCGCGCCGCTCGATACGCCCTCCTCGCTCGCGATCTCGCGAATGAGAAGCACGTCGCGAGCTCGCGACTGCAGTTCGCGGCAGATCTCCTCGTCGAACTCGTCGATGGCCAGCATCTCGGCCTCGGGCACGTAGGCGACCTCTTCGATACTGGTGAATCCTTCCTGAAGCAGGATGAGCGCGACCTCCTCGTCCACGTCGAGCTGATCCCTGAACAGGCTCAGGTACTTGCCCGCCTCCACCTCGTTCTTCTCGTCGGCCTGCTGCTCGGTCATCACGTTGATCTGCCACTGCGTGAGCTGACTGGCCAGACGCACGTTCTGTCCGCCGCGCCCGATGGCCTGGGAGAGCTGCTCCTCGTTGACCGCGACGTCCATCGCCCCGGACTCCTCGTCGACGACGATCGCGACCACCTCCGCCGGCGACATCGCATTGATGACGTACTGGGCGGGATTCTCGTCCCACAGAATGATGTCCACCCGCTCGCCGCCAAGCTCGTTCGACACCGCCTGCACGCGGGAGCCGCGCATCCCGACACATGCCCCCACGGGATCGATACGCGCGACGTTGCTGCGAACGCCGATCTTCGCCCGGGCGCCGGGGTCCCGCGCACATCCCATGATCTCGATGAGCCCTTCGGCGATCTCGGGCACCTCCAGGGTGAACAGGTGAACCATCAGTTCGGGCGCGGTGCGGCTGATGAACAGTTGAGGGCCTCGCGCCTCCGGACGCACATCCTTCAGATAGCCGCGGAGCCGGTCGCCCGGGCGCACGATCTCGCGCGGGATGACGTCCTCGCGACCGACCACCGCCTCGGCGTTGCCGCCGAGATCGATGATGATACTGCCTCGCTCCAGCCGCTTGACGACTCCGGTCACCATCTCGCCCACCCGATTCCGATAAGCCTCGATGACCTGCGCGCGCTCGGCCTCGCGAACCTTCTGCACGATGACCTGCTTGGCGGTCTGCGCGGCGATCCGGCCGAACGCCACCGACTCGATGGGTTCCTCGACGAAGTCACCGATCCCGAATTCGGGCATGCGTACCGCCGCGTCGCTGTGGAGAATCTGGCGGTTCGAGTCGAACACTTCGGGGCCGACCACCGGCTCGCCATCATTCTCGGCGGTACCCTCACCCTCGGCGGTGCCGTCGTCCTCGCTCACTTCCGCAAGCAGCTTCTCCAGCGCGGCGTCGGCCTCCTCCTGGGTGAAGACCACGGATGCATCGTCGACGATTTCCCATCGCCGGAACGTTTCGTAGTCCCCGGTCTCACGATCGATGCTCACGCGCACGTCGAGATCCTCGGGGTGCCGCTTGCGCGTCGCACTCGCCAAGGCGGCCTCGATCGCCTCGAAGATGATGTCTTTTGCAACGCCCTTCTCAGCCGAGACGACCTCGACGACGCTCAGAATCTCTTTGCTCATGTCACCCGCCCGTACGGTGGATCGCCCGGCGGCGATCCCCCCTCGGTTTCACCCGTGCCCGGATCACCACTGCGACACCAGTCTCGCACTCTCGATATCCGATATGGCAAGGCAATGCTCCACCCCGTGTTCGTCGACCACGACGACTCCCTCGCGGTATCCGCCGAGGGTGCCGGAAAGTCGACGGCGCCCCGCGACGGGGCTGCGCAACGTCACCTCCAGGGCGGCGCCGGCGAAGCGGACGAAGTCGCGCTCGACGAACAGCGGACGGTCCGACCCGGGGGAAGAAACCTCCAGGTCGTACTCGCCGGGCACCGGATCGGCCACATCCAGCAATCCGGTCACGCGATGACTTACGTTCGCGCAGTCGTCCACCGTCACCCCCTCTTTGCGGTCGATGTAAACCCGAATCAGGCCCCGCGACTTCCCGTCACGCCACCGCACGCCCACCAGTTCGAACCCCAGTGCCAGCACCGTGGGCTCGATCAGTCCGTACAGCCGCCTCTCTCGTTCGCGCATCCACAAAAAAACCCCTCGAAAGGGGTTTCTCGATTCGGCCCCGAACGGGCCTCGGGCTGTTGGTAGCGGGGGCAGGATTCGAACCTGCGACCTTCGGGTTATGAGCCCGACGAGCTGCCAGACTGCTCCACCCCGCACCAGGACGGCGAATCATACGAAGACTGGCGTCGACGTTTCAAGTCGAAATCGCCTTCAGTCGAAATCGCCCTCTCCCCGCAAACTGTCTGGACTGGCCTTGAGTGGGCGTCCGGTACGCAAGAGCACCCCGAACATCACCCCTGACCCAACTCGGCCACAGCCCGGTCACGGCCCTACGGTGGCCGAAACGCCGGTTTCAGGGTCGGGCGGGCGGCAGAGTGGGGCGAACCGGGGCATTCAGGAAGCCGTGGCGTCGCTGCGGGCGGCGGTCTGCGCGCCGCACCGCCCTTCGGGCGGAAGACGACCGGACACGAACGGAAGCCGCATCGCGGCCGCGCAGCTCCCCTCGATGCGCCGCCCCCGATCCCGGCTCACCCAATGCCACTCCACGCCGCGCGGTGCAACATCGGAAACCGAGGCCGCCCCGATCGTGCGCATGAGACGCGCCCAGACCTCCAGCGCACCGCTCGCGCCGCTCAGGTTCACTGGTCGGTTGTCATCGCGCCCGACCCAGACCACGGCCACTCGGTCCGCACCGTAGCCTGCGAACCAACTGTCGCGCCGGCCGTCGGTGGTGCCGGTCTTGCCGGCCAGCGCCTGGCCGGACCGGAGAATATCGCGCGCCCGACGCCCGGTGCCCTCGCTCAGCACTCCGCGCAGCGCCTGGGTGACGAGGAACACCGCGTCGTCGTCCGCCACCCGCGTCGAGCGTTCCGGATAGTGCCCGAGAGAGCGCCCCTGGTCGTCCGTCACGCTGCGGATGGCCCGCAACGGCTGCCGCATGCCACCGGTCGCGAACGACTGGTACATCGCATTCACCTCGATGGGGGCAAGCTCCACGGTGCCGAGCAGCATGGCTGGAAAGGTCGCGAACGGCCGGGACACCCCGAGGGTGCGGATCGTGTCGCGGACGCGCTCCAGCCCGATGTCGAGCCCGAGCCGGACGGTCGCGAGGTTGTAGGAATGCACCAGGGCGTCGCGCAGCAGCACCGCGCCGTGCGTCCGTCCGTCGTAGTTGCGCGGGCGCCAGGGACCACGCGGACCGTCGATGCGGATGGGCTCGTCACGCACAAGAGACGCCAGATGGAACCGGGGGCCGGTCAGCGCGGCGAGATAGACCGCCGGCTTGACGACGGACCCGATCGGACGGACCGCGTCCAGGGCCCGATTGAACCCGGCCCGGCGCGGGTCGCGGTCGCCTACTATCGAGAGGACCTCGCCGGACCGCGCGTCGGTAACCGCGACCGCGGCCTGGAGTTCGTCGCCGGGGATGCGGCTGCGGCGCGCAAGCAGGGGGATGGATTGTTCGAGCGCCGACTCGGCCGCCCGCTGCGCGGTCGGATCGAGGGTCGTGAAGATCCGCAGCCCCTCGCTGCGCAGCACGCGGCCCGGGTAGTCGCGCCGGAGCTGGCGGCGGACCAGATCGAGGAACGCCGGAAACTGCGTCGAAGCGCGGGGGGGATCGCGCGTCACGCCGAGCGGCTCGCTCCGCGCCCGCGCCGCGGCCTGCGCGCTCGCGATGTTCCGCGCCCCGAGCCGGTCGATGATCCGGTTCCGGCGCTGCATCGCCCGTTCGGGGTTGCGGCGCGGATCGTAGTACGAGGGTCCACGCACCAGGCCGGCGAGGAGCGCCATCTCGTCGAGGTCCAGATCCGCAAGCCCGCGACCGAAGTAGTGGTGGGCGGCACGACCGAAGCCGTGGATCGCGTGCGCCCCCTGCTGGCCGAGATAAACCTCGTTCAGATACCCCTCCAGCAACTCGTTCTTGGAGTAGCGCCATTCCAGCAGCAACGCGATGAGCGCCTCGTCGAGCTTGCGGGCAAGGGTGCGCTCGGGCGAGAGGAAGAAATTCTTGGCGAGCTGCTGAGTGAGCGTGCTGCCGCCCTGCACGGTCTGTCCCGCGCGAAGGTTCGCCCACGCCGCCCGCAGGATCGCCAGCGGGTCGATTCCAAGGTGCCGGTAAAACCGCTGATCCTCAACCTCCAGCAGAATCGCCACGAACGCGGCGGGGACGTCCTCGAGCCGCAGCAGCACCCGGTCCTCGCGGTGTGCAGGGTAGATGCGGGCGATCTCGGCCGGGTCGATCCGAACCTGCCGGTGCGCGGCACCGTCGACCTCGACCCTGGCGATGCGCCCTCCCGACACGGAAACCACCACCCGGCGCGACGGCGCGGTCCCGTCGGGGAACTGGAACTCGCGGGTCACCAGACGGAAACTCTCGCCGTCGCGCTCGAAGCTCGCGGGCCTGAATGCGGTGCGCACTCGCCGGTAGCCGGCGATCCTGAGTTCCGCCTCGACCGCGTCGGCCGACATCGTCATACCCGGAACGAGTTCCAGAGGCCGGGCGAACACGCGGGCGGGCACTGCCCAGCGCGCGCCTTCGAACTCGCCCCGGATTCGATGGTCGAGCCAGGCAACATACGTGGAGAGCACGACCACGCCGGCGATCCCGGCGATGATCAGTATCCGCAGGAAGGGGCGGGAACGCTTCGACCCTGCGCGGGATCGGTGGCGTCCGCGACCGTGGCCGGATGATCCGGAATGCTTGTGCGCCATCGCACCGGGACCGGGTGACCTTTCCAACGGAGACTAAGAGATGGAGGGCAAAAGTTCAATTTCTGATTGAAATTGATTTCTTATCTTGTTGTTATAACGAGAACTACTCACCCTGCATCACCCATTGGAGAATCGATCGGGAGCGGGGGAAAGCAGGAAGGAAGGCCGAAGCCGGATCACTCACCAGTCGAGGATCCCGGCGAGCGCGTCGAGATCTTGCGGGCGGTCGATGTCCCGGCGCGCCTCCAGTTCCAGAACCCGTAGCCGCGCGGTGCGCGCACGCTCGCGCGTCTGGGCAAGCACACGCTCCGTCCCCCAGTCCACCCGCGTGAACAGCTCCGGTCGCGGGCGACCGACACCGACGAGCACGTACCCGCCGTCGAGCGCCGGCACGATCACCACGTCCGCGGCGGCGGAGCGCAGGGCGCCGGCGACGCGGACGAGATCGTCCGGTTCGAGAAACGGACAATCGGTGCCGATAACCGCGGTCGCGCCCGGGCGCGCCGCAATGGCGCCATGCATCCTCTGCCCCAGATCCGCTCCGGCCTGCGCACGCAGCGCAATCCCGGTGCGGGCACGCAACCCGCGAAAGCACGCATGGTCGGTGTCGGGGGTACACCACAGCTCCACCGGCCCGGTGCCGGCGGCAAGCGCCGTCTCGACCGCCTGCCGGATCATGACCCGATGCAGCGCCGCGGCCCGCTCCGCTCCGATGGCCGGAATCAGCCGGCGCTTGGTCTCTCCGGGCACCGGAGCGCGGGCCATCACCACGATCCGGCAGGCGGCGCTCAGCCGCTCAGCCGCCGCAAGCTCGGAAATTTCCGGTCTAGGAGTCTGCGCCGCATACCGACGAGACATGCTCGATGCTCAGGCAGTCCAGCGATCCGGCCGCCGAATGCGGGCGGCCGGATCGCCGCGATACAAGCGCGCCAGGTCGGCGGGATCGGCGCCGAGCGCGTACCGGAGTCGGAGCCGCCACATCAGGGCGATGGTGCGGGCGATACCGTTGCGTTCCCACCGCCGGCTCGAGGTGACCGCCGCCGCGCGCAGGCAGGCGGGACGGGAACGGGCGCGGAGCGCCCGGCTGAGCGCGATGTCCTCCATCAGCGCGATGCGGGGGAAGCCGCTGACCGCCTCGAACGCGGCGCGGGTCACGAACATCGCCTGGTCGCCGGTAGCGATGCCGCTCAGCCGGGAACGCAGGTTCATCGCCCGCTCGACGACGCGCAGCATCGGGTGCTTGCCGTCGAGTCGCACGTCGAACCGACCCCATTCGCGGCCGCGGAGCTCAAGAGCGTCCTGGACCATCGCGGCCCAGCCGGAAGGAAGCAGCGTGTCGGCATGGAGAAACAGCAGCACCCGCCCGCCCGCGGCCCTGGCACCGGCGTTCATCTGATGCGCGCGACCGCGCGGGGCCCAGAGGACGCGGTCGCTCAGAGGATTTGCCACATTCGGCGTGCCGTCCCGGCTGCCGCCATCGACCACGATGATCTCCGCGGTGCGGCCCCGCGCGGACTGGAGCGGGGCAAGCGCACCCGCGAGCGTCGCCGCCTCGTCGAGCACGGGAACGACGACCGAGATCGCCGGCGGGTCCGCCGGAGCCGACTCGCAGCGACGGGCGCCGCGGGCGGGAACGGTCAGCTCAGCGCTCCCCCACAACTGCTCCCCTGCCCCGCGGTGCAGCCGAAGCAGTGGTCGCGGATAGCAATGGGGCGTCCTTCGACTTCAGCGCCGAGGAGGTCGGTGAGATGGGTGCGCGGCGCACCGTTCAACCGCATCGGCAGCCCGAGCATCTGATTGAAGTCGCAGTCGTAGGCATAGCCCTGCCAGTCGATGCTCAGAGTGGTCCGGCACATGACGTGTTCGACGTTCGCATCGACGTGGGCGGCCCGCAGCACATCGAGATAACCCTCGAACTGACCCTTGGAGATCAGCATGCTGCCGAACCGCCCGATCGGCATGTTGGCCAGCGTGAGCAGCCGATTGAACCGGATGCCGTACCGACTGCCGAGCGTGTCCTTGTAGGCGCGCTCGAGATCGGCCTGCGGGGGAGGCAGGACGGGGTCCTGGGGATTGAAGACGAGGTCGAGCGAGAGGCCGGGGTCCTCCCCGCCGTAGCCCAGGGCGTTGAGCCGCCGCAGCCCTTCGATGCTCGCGTCGAACACGCCCTTGCCGCGCTGCCGGTCGACGTTCTCGTCGAGATAGCAGGGCAAAGATGCAACGATCGCGACCCGCCGGTCCGCCAGGAACTCGGCCAGGTCTTCCTGTCCGGGTTCGAAGAGGATCGTGAGGTTGCACCGATCGATGACCCGTACCCCGTGCTCCACCGCCGCATCAACCAGGAACCGGAAGTTCGGGTTCAGCTCCGGCGCACCGCCGGTGAGGTCGAGCACCGCCGCGCCCGACACCCTCATCAGGTCGACGACCTGACGCGCGGTGCGGACCGTCATCCGCTCGGGACGCTTCGGGCCCGCGTTCACGTGGCAGTGCACGCAGGACTGGTTGCACAGGTAGCCGAGGTTGACCTGCAGCGTGGTGAGCCGGCCTCGGCGCACCGGCGGGAAGGTCGTCTCGGTCAGCAGTGGAAGAACATCGTGCATGTTGGTCACCTCGTCGTATTCGCGCCATCGTACTTGCCGCGAGCGAACGACGGCAACCGGACCCTGCTGCGGATGTTGCCGCGGACGGTCATTCCCGCCGACTCCGGGAGTGCCGTCCCGCAGTGCAGTTCCAGCCGAACTCGGGCCGCCACCGTGTCAGGCGACCCCGATTTTCGAGAGTGGGTTCCGCACCAGCAAGAATGACCGTGCTGCCGGGCTGCGGCAGCGGCTGGTACGCTGCGGCCGGCGCGAGTACACTTCGCGCCCTCACCGGGGCCGTAGCTCAGTTGGGAGAGCGCAGCGTTCGCAATGCTGAGGTCGTGGGTTCGACCCCCATCGGCTCCACCAATTCCCCGGTCGGGATGCTGTCCCGGGAGTGGGGCGTCGTCCCGGCAGTGGACTTCTGGTCGCCTCCAGCCTCTACGCCCCGGTAGCTCAGCAGGATAGAGCGTCCGCCTCCTAAGCGGAAGGTCACAGGTTCGAATCCTGTCCGGGGCACCAGATCGGCAAGAACCGAACGGTGCGTGCCGTGAACCCCGAACTCCTCGGAATCAGCAGGCCGGCGCCCCCGAGTACATGATCCGCCGACGTGTCATTCCAGCGACGGAACGCGGCCGGGTGGTGCGCGATGCCGGCCACCTCGCCGGAGTGTGTCAGCGACTCTATCCGAAGCACCTGCTGTCGTGGATGATGCTGCGTGCGACTCGCTTGCAGTTCGCGCCGTGGAAGAACTGGCAGATCCGCTGGTTCATCCGCAGGTACGATGTGGACATGAGCGTCGTCGCGGACCCGGCTCCCGCGTCCTATCCGCACTTCAACGCGTTCTTCACCCGCGCGCTGATCCCCGGCGCAAGACCGCTGGAGGGCGGGCCCGGCACCGTTGTCGCGCCGGCCGACGGCACCGTCGCCGCCGTGGGCTCGATGCGCGGCCACACTGTCGTTCACGCCAAGAACCACACCTACGGACTCCAGGCGCTCTTCGGAGGCGATGAACACGCTGCGGCCGAGTTCCGGGACGGACGGTTCGCGACCATTTACCTGGCGCCGCGCGACTATCATCGAGTGCATATGCCGATCACCGGCCGCCTCCGCTCCATGGTGTACGTGCCAGGCGAGCTGTTCAGCGTGAATCCGGCCACCGTCGACGCGATCGACGGGCTGTTCGCCCGCAACGAGCGGGTCGTCTCGTTCTTCGACACCGATCTCGGGCCGCTCGCGATCACCATGGTCGGAGCGGTCTTCGTCGGGTGCATCGAGCTTGCGTGGTGCGGTGTGGTGACCCCGCCGCGCCGCCGCGAAGCGCTCATCGAACGCTACGACGATCGGAAGATCGTGCTGGAGCAGGGCCGCGAGCTGGGCCGGTTCAACATGGGCTCGACGGTGATCGCGATGATGGCGAACCCGGCGGTCGAGTGGTCATCGTGGCTTGAGCAAGGCGCTTCGGTGGAGACGGGCCGGCGCATCGGGGAGATACGGAGTCAGGTTCCGATGACCGCCTCGCAGAGATCGAGGAGGGCGCCCGGATAGACGCCGAGCACAAGAATCGCCAGCGCGTTCGTGCTCACCACCACTTTCATGTCGGCGAACGCCGTCACCGGCCTGGCGTCGCGCGGGGACTCGAAGTACATGAGCCGAACCACCCGCAGGTAGTAGAACAGGCCGACGACCGAGAACAGCACCGCCGCCACCGCCAGCCAGATCATGCCGGCGTCGACCGCCTCGCGCAGCACCGACCACTTCGCCCAGAAGCCGACGAACGGCGGCACCCCCGCCATGGACAGCATCAGGATCAGCGTCATGAACGCGAACCAGGGGTTGCGATCGTTCAGGCCCCGGAAGTCGTCCAGCCGATCCGCCTCGTGTCCCGCCCGTCCGAGCCAGATCACCATGGCGAACCCACCGAGCGCCATCAGCGCGTAGGTCAGGACATAGAACATCGACGCCGCGTATCCGTCCGGCGTACCGGATGCCATCCCGACGAAGACGAAGCCGACGTGCGCGATCGCCGAGTAGGCGAGCATGCGCTTGATGTTGGTCTGGGCAATGGCGATGACGTTGCCGGCGGCCATCGACAGCACCGCGAGCACCACGAGCATCTGCGACCAGTCCGCGACCAGCCCGCCGAGCCCGTCGACGAGCGCCCGCATGAGCATGCCGAACGCGGCGATCTTGGGCGCGGTGGCGATGAACAGGGTGACCGGGGTGGGCGCGCCTTCGTACACGTCCGGCACCCACATGTGAAAGGGCACCGCTCCGAGCTTGAACGCGACCCCGACCACCACGAACACGAGCCCGAGCACCAGGGTGAGCCGCATGTCGCCGGGGGCGGAGATCGACGCCCCGACAGCGGCGAGATCGAGGTTGCCGGTGCTGCCGTAGATCATCGAGATGCCGTAGAGCAGCATGCCGGAGGCGAGTGCGCCGAGCACGAAGTACTTCATCGCCGCCTCGCAGCCCGGGGTCGAGTCGCGGTCGAGCGCGACCATCGCGTAGAGCGAGAGCGAGAGCAGCTCCAGCCCCAGGTACAGGGTCAGGAAGCTCCCGGCGGAGACGAGCACCATCATCCCCAGTACCGCGAACAGTCCCAGCACGAAGTACTCGCCCCGCATCGTGCCGCACCGCTCCAGGTGAACCCGCGCGTAGAAGAAGCCGAAGCCGCTGACGACAAGGAGAAATGCCTTGAGCACTGCACCCATCGGATCGATCACGAAGGTGCCGGCGAAGGTGGTGGTGCGCGCCTCGGGAAACGTCGCGAGCACCACAATCAACGCACCGGCCAGCGATGCCTGCGCGAGCTGGCAGGTCAGCCGCCGGTACCGATCCGGCAGCCAGATGTCCACGAGCAGCACCACGCACGCCATGCCGAGGAGCAGGATCTCCGCCGACGCGAGCAGCAGGTCGGGGGCGGTGAAGGCGGCAGGCGTCATCGGGCGACCTCCCGGGCCGGCGCCACAACCGAAAATTCATGAACGAAGCCTCCGCGCGGCGCATGCGTTCTCATGGATGGGGAGTCCGATTTCCGGGTCATCATGCCGGTACGCTCACAGCTTCGACCTCGCCAGATGCTCCAGCAGGTGTTCGACGCTCGGCCCCATCACCTCCAGCAGCGGCGCCGGCCACAGCCCGAACAGAAGCACCATCACCGCGAGCGCCCCGAGGATCGCGCACTCGCGCCGCCCGATGTCGGACAGCGCGGCGACGCCATCGTTGGCGACCGGCCCGTAGACGACCCGCTTGTACATCCACAGAGTGTACGCAGCTCCCAGCACCAGCGTTGTCGCGGCGAGCACCGCGATCCACACCCCGGCCTTGAAGCTCGCAAGAATGACCATGAACTCGCCGACGAACCCCGAGGTTCCCGGCAGGCCCGAGTTCGCGAGCGAGAACAGCATCATGAACGCGGCAAAGATGGGCATCGGGTGCGCAACCCCCCCGTAGTCTCCAATCATGCGACTGTGGAGACGGTCGTACATGACACCCACGCAGAGGAAGAGCGCGCCGGAGATGAACCCGTGGGAGATCATCTGCACCAGGGCGCCCTCCACCCCCAGCGCGGCGCTCGTCGCGTCGCCCGCCTCCATGAGGGAGAACGCGATGAAGAAGCCGAGGGTAACGAACCCCATGTGGGAGACCGACGAGTACGCGATCAGCTTCTTCATGTCGGGCTGGACGAGGGCGACGAAACCGACGTACACGATGGCCACCAGCGAGAGCGCGATCATGAACATTGCAAGCTCCGCGCTGGCATCCGGCGCGATCGGCATGCTGAGCCGGACGAATCCGTAGCCGCCGAGCTTCAGCATGATGGCGGCGAGGATCACCGATCCACCGGTCGGCGCCTCCACGTGCGCATCGGGCAGCCAGGTGTGCACCGGCCACATGGGCACCTTCACCGCGAACGCCACCAGGAACGCGATGAAGACCAGCACCTGCGCGGTAAGCCCGAGCGGCACGTGGTGCAGATCGAGGATCGCGAACGAGTCCGCCTCGGAGTAGAGGTAGAGCAGCGCCACCAGCATCAGCACCGAACCGAAGAAGGTGTAGAGGAAGAACTTGACGGTGGCGTAGATGCGCCGAGGCCCGCCCCAGATCCCGATGATGAGGAACATCGGGATGAGCAGCGCCTCCCAGAAAACGTAGAACAGGATCGAGTCGAGCGCCGAGAACGCGCCCACCATCAGCCCCTCCTGGATGAGGAAGGCGGCCATGTAATGCGCAGGGCGGTACTCGATGACCGCCCATCCGGCGAGCACCACCAGCACCGTCATCAGCGTGGTCAGGAGCACGAGCGGGAGCGAGATGCCGTCCACTCCGAGGTGGTAGTGGATGTCGAAGGCGGAGATCCAGACCGCGCGCTCGACGAACTGCATCTCGTGCGTGCTCGCGTCGAACCCGGCCCACAGCAAGATCGACAGCACGAACGTGGCGAGCGAGACCACCAGCGCCACCGCGCGAACGATCGAGGGCCCGCGGCCCGCACCGGCGAACAGCACCCACAGGCCGCCGATGATCGGCGTCCACACCAGCAGGCTGAGCAGCGGAAGACCGGTCATCGCGCCGCAAGTCTCTCTGTCGGTCCGAACCGCTCCGTCACAACCGCACCATCACGAACAGGGACACGAGCAGGAGAAGCCCGAGGATCATCGCGAACGCATAGTGGTACAGCAGTCCGGTCTGAATCCGCCGCACCACGCTGGAGAGCCATCCGACGCCTCGGGCGCTGCCGTTGACCATGAGTCCGTCGATGAACCGCATGTCGCCCACCCGCCACAACCCGCTGCCGACGCCACGCCCGAACGCAGCGAGCACCGACTCGTACAGATCGTCGAAGTAGTACTTGCGGGTGAGCACCGTGTGCACCGCGCCGAACGCCCGCGCGATGCGCGCCGGGATGTCGGGGCGCAGGAACCAGAGGAACCAGGCGACCACGAATCCGCCGAGGGCAAGCCAGAAGGGAGCGGTGACGAAGGCGTGCGTAACCATCGCGGCCGCTCCGTGCCAGGAAGCGGCCATCACCGCGAGAACGTCGTGCCCGGCGTCGACATGGATGCTCTCGCCGAAGTGGGATCCGTAGAGCATCGGCTCCACGAAGAGCCAGCCCACCGCCACGGACGGGATCGCGAGCAGGACGAGCGGCACCGTCACCACCGCCGGGGGCTCATGCAGGTGCTCGCGCGTGTGCTCGTCCATGCGCTCGGCGCCGTGGAAGACAAGGAAGTACATGCGGAAGCTGTAGAGCGCGGTGACGAACACACCGGACAACACACACAACCAGGCGAACCCCGCCCCCGGCAGGGTCGAGTGGTGCACTGCTTCGATGATCGACTCCTTGGAGAAGAAACCGGCGAACCCGGGGGTGCCGATGAGGGCCAGGGTGCCGATGAGCGAGGTGATCCAGGTGACCGGCAGGTACTTGCGCAACCCCCCCATCCTGCGCATGTCCTGCTCGTGGTGCATGGCGATGATGACGGAACCGGCGGCGAGGAACAGCAGCGCCTTGAAGAACGCGTGGGTCCCGAGGTGGAAGATGCTCGCGGCGTAGGCGGAGGCACCGAGACCCACCGTCATGTAGCCGAGCTGGGAGAGCGTGGAGTACGCCACCACGCGCTTGATGTCGTGCGCGACGAGGCCGAGCAGGCCCATGAACAGGGCGGTGATCGCACCGATCACCAGCACCACGCTCAGCGCGGTCTCCGAGTGCTCGAACAGCGGCGACATGCGCGCCACCATGAAGATCCCGGCCGTCACCATGGTGGCGGCGTGGATGAGGGCCGAGATCGGAGTCGGTCCTTCCATCGAGTCCGGCAGCCACACATGCAGCGGGAACTGTGCGGACTTGCCCATCGCCCCGATGAACAGACAGATGCAGGCGAAGGTCAGCACCGACCACTGCGCCCCCCACGGCCCGGGCATCGTCAATTCGACGATCCCCGGCGCGGCATCGAAGACCTCGGCGTACTGGAGCGAGCCCGTGTACATGAACAGGCACGCGATGCCGATCAGGAACCCGAGATCCCCCACCCGGTTGACGAGGAACGCCTTGAGGTTGGCCCGGATCGCGGACTCCCGGTCGAACCAGAAGCCGATCAGGAGGTAGGAGACGACGCCGACCGCCTCCCAGCCGAAGAAGAGCTGCATGAAGTTGTTCGACATCACGAGCACGAGCATCGCGAAGGTGAACAGCGAGATGTAGCTGAAGAACCGCTGGTACCCCGGGTCGTCGCGCATGTAGCCGATGGTGTAGATGTGCACCATAAGCGAGACGAAGGTGACGACCACCATCATCGTCGCGCTCAGCTCGTCGACGAGAAAGCCGACCGCGATCTCCAGGTCGCCGACGATCCCCCACGTATAGACCGTGCCGTCGAACGCGGGGTTGCCGGCCACCACCACGTCCCAGTACGCGAAAGCCGAGAGCACGGCGGAGATCGCCACCGCGCCGATCGTCACCCGGTGGGCGCCCGCCCGTCCGATGGCGCGGCCGAACAACCCCGCCACGATCGCGCCGACGAGCGGGGCAAGCACGATGCACAAGTACACCTGAAACATCATCGGTCGCGCCCTCTCTCCCCGGCCCTATCCGCTGGTGGCGTCCAGATCGGCGACATTGATCGTCTGCCGGCGGCGGAAGAGCACCACAAGGATCGCGAGGCCGATGGCCGCTTCCGCCGCCGCCACGGTCAGGATGAAGAACACGAACACCTGCCCCGCAGGGTCTGCGAGGAATCTGGAGAACGCGACAAAATTGAGATTCACCGAGAGCAGCATCAGCTCGATCGACATGAGCAGGATGATCACGTTCTTCCGGTTGAGGAAGATGCCGGCCATGCTGAGGCAGAACAGGATCGCCCCCAGCACGATGAAGTGCGTGAGTGGAATCACGGGCGCTCCACCCGCTCGCGCGGCTCAGCCGGCATCCGCACGATGCGGATGCGGTCTCCGCGCCGGACCTCGACCTGCCGGCTCGGATCCTGGGTCTTCACATCGGTCCGGCGCCGCATGGTGAGCGCGATGGCCGCGATGATGGCGACGAGCAGGATCGCGCCCGCCAGCTCGAACGGGTACACGTAGACGGTATAGAGCAGCTTGCCCAGCTCTCTGGTGTTGCTGTAGTCCGCCGGATGCGCGGGCGGCGGCGGCATCGATTCGAGACCGAAGTCCGACACTCCGATGACCAGGGCGAGCTCGACCACGACAATCGCCGCCACTGCGGCCCCCACCGGGAGGTAGCGGATGAACCCTTCCCGCAGGGGCGCGAGATTGATGTCGAGCATCATCACCACAAACAGGAAGAGCACCATCACCGCCCCGACGTAGACCAGCACCAGAACGATGGCGAGGAATTCCGCCTCGAGCAGCAACCAGATACCGGCGCTGGTGAAGAACGCGAGCACGAGAAACAGCGCCGCATGCACGGGATTGCGCGCGGTGATCACCATGACCGCCGCGCCCACCAGAACTGCGGCCAGGAAGTAGAAGACGATCTGGACGAACATCAGGGCATCCGGGCTCGGCTACCGCCGGTCAGCGACTCCCGCCGTCGCCCCCCCGGGCTGTCATGCGGTGCGGTAGCGGCGAGATTCGGTCCTCCGGAGCGTCCGTTCGGGGCGATTTCCAGCGCATGTTCCGACCCGGCGAGAATTGCTGACCGCCGGTGGATTCCGGGACGCTTGCTCGTCGACCGATCGGGAGATGGCATCAGCATTGAACCGTCGGGGTCGAGCCGTCAGCGGTAGAGCGAATCCGTGAGACGGTCCGCCGCGATCTCCTTCTCGTAGGCATCGCCGATGGCGAGCAGCTTGTCCTTGGTCATGACGTTCTGGCCCCGCTTCTCGAAGTGGTACTCGTGAATGCGCGTCTCCACGATGGAGTCGACGGGGCAGGACTCCTCGCAGAAGCCGCAGAAGATGCACTTGAAGAGATCGATGTCGTAGCGGGTGGTGCGGCGGGTGCCGTCGGCCCGCCGCTCGGAATCGATGGTGATGGCGAGCGCCGGACACACCGCCTCGCAGAGCTTGCAGGCGATGCAGCGCTCCTCCCCGTTCGGGTAGCGGCGCAATGCATGAAGTCCGCGGAAACGCGGTGACTTGGGCGTCTTCTGCTCCGGGTACTGAACCGTGAACTTCTCACTCACCAGGTACCGCAGAGTGAGCCGCAGCCCCTGCAGCAACTCCAGCAGCAGGAAGCTGCGTGCGTAGTGTCGAATCTTGCTCATGTCGGCTCCATGCCGTCGATGCCGCACAACACCCGCCTCACGCCCCGTCGAACCAGGGCGGCAGACCGGCCATGATCGCAATCCCCACCAACACGATCCAGATGATCGTCAGCGGGATGAACACCTTCCAGCCGAGGCGCATGATCTGGTCGTAGCGATAGCGGGGGAAGGTGGCGCGCAACCACAAGTACAGGAACATGAAGAAGACCAGCTTGCCGACGAACCAGTGTACGCCGGGAGCGAAGATCCACCCGACAAAGGCGAGGTCGGCCAGTTCCGGAAACGGCGAGAGCCAGCCGCCGAGGAACATGACCACGGCGAGCGCGCTGATGAGCACCATGTTCGTGTACTCGGCGATGAAGAACACCGAGAACGCCATGCCCGAGTACTCGACATGGAAGCCGGCCACGATCTCGGACTCGCCCTCGGCCACATCGAACGGCGCCCGATTGGTTTCGGCGATTCCGGAGATCACGTACACCACGAACATCGGCAGCAATGGCAGCCAGAACCACTGCGCCAAACCGCCTTCCTGCGCCAGCACGATCTCGCGGAGATTGAGACTCCCCGCCGCCATCAGCACCACCACCAGGGCAAAGCCCATCGCGATCTCGTAGGCCACGATCTGGGCGGCGCAGCGCATCGCACCGAGCAGCGCGTACTTGGAGTTCGACGCCCAGCCCGCGATGATCACCCCGTAGACCCCGAGCGAGGTCATCGCGAGCACGTAGAGCAACCCCGCGTTGATGTCGGCGACGACCAAAAAGTCGGAGAACGGCACCACCGCCCAGGCCGCCAGCGCGGTGGCGAGAGAGATCACCGGCGCCGCCACGAACAGGAACCGATTCGCGCCGGCGGGGACGATGAACTCCTTGAACATCAGCTTCACCGCGTCCGCAATCGGCTGCAGCAATCCCTTCGGTCCGACGCGGTTGGGACCGAGCCGCACCTGCATGTAGCCGATGACCTTGCGCTCGGCGTAGGTGAACCAGGCGACGGTCACCAGCAGCGGCACGAGGAGGGCCACAACCTTGACGAGCGCCTCCGCGAGCAGCGCAAGCTCGTGGGGGAGCCATCCGAGGGCGGTTGCGAGAGGTTCGGGCACGGGTCGGACTCAGGCCGGATTCAGACGCCGGTCCCGGTCGGGGAGCAGAAGGACGCCACCGTCATGCTCGGTGTCTCTGCGCGATCCGGAAAAAAATCTGCCCCGGCGAGGCAAACCGGCGCCCGCACTCAACCCCCTGCGCGAACTCCGCAACCCTGCGATGCGCGGACATCGGCTCAACCCCCACCACCCCGTCGCTCCAGCTTGACCGGCGCGTCTCGTCCACCGAACGACGCGGTCGCGGGGATGCCGGCCGGGATAAGTGCGCAGTCGGCGGGGACACGCCGGTCCGCGATAGTCCTGAAGTCATGCGAGTCGACACCCTGCCGAACCACGGCCGACTCGCCATCGCCGAGGCCGAGACGTTCGAGGGTCGCCGGGCTCACGCCCACGCCCGTGAACCCCCCGTCTTTCGTCGCCTGAAGCGGCTTCGACCTGCGCACGAGGGGGTCCACCGCGTGGATGGGCACCGGGGCGATACGCTCGATGCCTTCGGGCGGGCCGGCGGGCGCCGGGAGGCTTGGGGGCAAAGACCATCGGTGGGTGCCGGTCGGACCGGGTTCGCCAAGTTCCTCGCGCACATCCTCGATTGTCTCGTGCTCGAATCCATCGACCTCGAAGAGACTGCCGAGCACCCGCAGCACTCGCCACGCGGGGCGCGAGTCCGCCCAGGGGGGCGTTGCGGCATTGAAGCTCTGCCGAGTTGCGGCGAGGTTGACGAAGGTGCCATCGGTTTCGGCGAACGCGGCGATGGGGAGGATGACATCGGCGTACTCCGACATCGCCGCGGAGCGGAACGTACTCAGGCTGACCACGAACCCGGCCGCCGCCAGCGCATCGCGGGCGCGGGCGCCGTCGGCGCAGTCGAGTTCGGGTTCCAGGCCCATGAGCACGTACCCATCGAGTTCGGCCTCGATCATGGCGCGGGCGTCGAGCCCGGCGCGTGGCGACGGCACGCCCTTGGCCTGCCGATGCGGAACGGCGCCGGCAATCCACGCCCCGGCCGGATTCGCCCCTTCGTCGAGAGAGCCGAGGGTGACGCCGCTCAGGTCGGCGAGGCCCGCGGCGAGACCACGCAACGCCGCCGCGTCCCCATGGTTGATGGCCTGCGGCCCCAGCAGGATCACGCCGCGATCGGCTTCGATGAGCGCACGAGCGATGCGTTCGGCAGCGTCATCGATCTCGACACCTTCGGTCAGGGCTTCGAGCCCTTCCGGCCATCGATCCGCCCGCCGAGCCGCGGCCGCGGTGACGGCCGCGAGCCGCTCCGCGAGCTTCGACGGTGCGACTACGACCCGCGCCGCCGGCGCCAGATTCAGGTCGTGGGCCATCACGTCCAGATGCATCACCGAGGCGCCGGCGAGGCTCGCCTTGCGCAGCCGGTGATTGACGATGGGGTGTTCCTTGCGCGTCCAGGCGCCGACCAGCAACGCCGCGTCGAGCCGCTCCAGATCGTCCACCCTCATGCCGAGGGACGGATACGTCGGAGCCGCATCCTGGTCGGAGAAATCCCGCTGGCGCACGCGATGATCGACGTTGGCACCGCCGATGCCCCGCACCAGCTTCTGAAAGAGGTAAAGCTCCTCGAGCGTGCAGGAGGCCGAAGCGAGCGCGCCGACCGCTTCCGCGCCCTTGCCGGCAACAACCCCGCGCAATCCGGCCACCACCGCCTCCAGCGCCTCCTCCCAAGGCACCTCGATCCACGCCCCGGCGCGCTTCACCATCGGCGCCCGCACCCGGTCGTCGCTGTACAGGCCCTCGTATCCGAACCGGTCGCGGTCGGAGATCCACGCCTCGTTGATGGACTCGTTCGCGCGGGGCACCACCCGCAGGACCCGGCCGCGACGCACATGGAGATGGATGTTCGATCCGATCGGGTCGTGCGGGGCGATGCCGTCGTGCTGCGCCATCTCCCAGGCCCGCGCCCGGAACCGGAAGGGCTTGGACGTGAGCGCCCCGACCGGGCAGAGGTCGATGACGTTGCCGGAAAGCTCGGAGTCCACGCTGCGGGTGATGAAGGTGCCGATCTCCATGTCCTCGCCGCGTCCGGTGGCGCCGAGTTCCGGCATGCCCCCGATCTCCTCACCGAACCGCACGCATCGCGTGCAGTGGATGCAGCGGGTCATGTCGGTCGCGATGAGCGGACCGAGATCCTTGTCCTCGACGGCGCGCTTGCGTTCGTTGAACCGCGAGACGTCGCGTCCGTAGCCCATGGCCACGTCCTGCAGCTCGCACTCGCCACCCTGATCGCAGATGGGGCAGTCGAGGGGGTGGTTGACAAGCAGGAACTCCATCACCGACTTCTGAGCGGTACGCGCGACCTTCGAGCGCGTGAACACCTTCATCCCGTCCATCACCGGGGTGGCGCAGGCGGGCAGCGGCTTCGGCGCCCGCTCCACCTCGACCAGGCACATGCGGCAGTTGGCGGCCACCGAGAGTTTCTCGTGATAGCAGAAGCGCGGGATCGGGATGGCGTTGGCGTCCGCCACCTCGATGAGCATCTGCCCCTTGCGCGCCGGCAGGGCGCGACCGTCGATCTCGATGGTAAGGGTGTCGTCGGACATCTTCGGCCTCACGCAGCCGCCTTCAAAGCCGGCTCGACGCCCGGCGGGAACGCACCGTGGTCGATGTGGTACTGGAACTCGTCGCGGAAGTGGCGCAGGAAACCCTGCACCGGCCAGGCCGCGGCATCGCCCAGCGCGCAGATGGTGCGGCCCTCGATGTTGTTCGCGACATCGACGAGCATGTCCAGCTCCTCCTGCCGCCCCTCGCCGCGCTCGATGCGGCAGAGCACCCGATAGAGCCAGCCCGTTCCCTCGCGGCACGGGGTGCACTGGCCACAGGACTCCGCGTAGTAGAAGCGCGAGATGCGGCGCAGCATGCTCACCATGGAAGTGGTCTCGTCCATTACCACCACCGCGCCCGAGCCGAGCAGCGAACCCGCCCTCTGGATGGAGTCGTAGTCCATGTCGACCTCCATCATGACTTCACCCGGCAGCGGGGGTACCGACGAGCCACCGGGAATGACCGCCTTGAGCTTCCGCCCGCCGCGCACGCCCCCGGCAAGCTCCAGCAAGTCCCGGAACGGGGTGCCGAGCGGCACCTCGAAGTTGCCGGGCCGGGCGACGTGTCCGGACACCGAGAAGCACTTCACGCCGCCGTTGTTCGGCCGGCCGAGGGCCATGAACCAGTCGCCACCGTTGCGGATGATGGACGGCACCGACGCGAACGTCTCGGTGTTGTTGATGGTGGTCGGCCGGCCGTAGACCCCGTACTGGGCCGGGAATGGCGGCTTGAACCTCGGCAGACCCTTCTTGCCCTCCAGCGACTCGATGAGCGCGGTCTCCTCGCCACAGATGTAGGCGCCCGCACCGAGAGTCCCGTGGAGGTCGAAGTCGACGCCGGAGCCGAGAATGTTCCGCCCGAGCAGCCCCTTCCCGTACGCGGCCGCCACCGCCTCTTCGAAGCGCCCGAACGGCTCGTCCATGAACTCGCCGCGGATGTAGTTGTAACCGACGGCAGCTCCCATCGCGTAACCGCCGATGGCCATGCCCTCCACCAGCGCGTGGGGGTTGAACCGCAGGATGTCGCGATCCTTGCAGGTGCCGGGCTCGCTCTCGTCGGAATTGCACACCGCGTACATCGGGCCGTCGTATCCCTTCGGCATGAAGCTCCACTTCAGCCCGGCGGGGAACCCCGCCCCGCCACGGCCGCGGAGCCCCGACTTCTTCACCTCCTCGATCACCGCCGCGGGCGGAATCTTCTCGGTGAGGATCTTCCGCCACGCCTCGTAGCCACCCACCCGCTCGTAGCTCTCGATGCTCCAGGGCCGGTCGAGCCCCAGGGTGGCGTAGCAGACGGAATTGAGCGCGTCCATGGCTCGGCCTGTCTCACCCGAGCCGGATGGGGAGCGAGTGCACCGGCTCGCCGGTCAGGGCGTAGACCGCATTGGCAATCGCCGGCGCCATGGGCGGCAGCCCCGGCTCACCGACGCCGGTCGGCGGATCGCCCGACGGCACGATGTGCACGTCGATCGGCGGCATGTCCGGCATCCTCGGCACCGTGTAGTCGTGAAAGTTGCTCTGCTCGACCCGCCCGTCACGCAACGTGATCTCCGCGCCGGCGAGGGTCGTGCCGATCGCCATCAGCACCGCGCCCTGCACCTGGGCCTCGACCGAACGCGGATTCACCGCGAGGTTGCAGTGGATCGCGCTGGTCACATGATGCAGCTTCGGCCGGTCGTCTTCGATGGAGAGTTCCACCACATGGGCGACCACCGAGCGGAACGATTCGTGGACCGCCACCCCCCAAGCCCGCCCCGGCGGCAACGGCTTCTCGCCGTAACCGGACTTCGCTACCGCGAGGTCCAGCGCGGCCAGGTGCCGAGGGTGCTTGCGAAGCAGCGTCCGACGAAACTCCACCGGGTCACGCCCCCCCTCCCGCGCGATCCGGTCGATGAGGGTCTCCATCACGAACGCCGAATGGGTATGCCCGACCGACCGCCACCAGAGGGTCGGCACCGCGACTTCCGGGTGGTGGACAGAGACCGCCACCGGCAGGTCGTACGCCGTGTCGGCGACGCCTTCCACCGCCGTCGCATCCACTCCATCCTTGACCAGAAACGCCTCGAAGGCGGTGCCCTTGAGGATCGAAGGGCTGACGATGGTGTGCTTCCAGGCCGCGACGTCGCCGTCCTCCCCGAGGCCGATCTCGGCCCGGTGCATGGTGAACGGACGGTAGTACCCACCCCGCACGTCGTCTTCCCGGGTCCAGACCACCTTCAGCGGCTCGTTCCTGCCGGCGGCCAGCCACGCCTTCATCACCCGCGCGGTGTCGGCGAGATAATCGGCGGTGGGGGTGGCGCGGCGTCCGAACCCCCCGCCCGCGAACTGGGTGTGGATGTGCACCTTCTGCGGCTCGATCTCAAGAATGGCCGCCACCGTGCCCTGATCGATAGTCTGGAACTGGGTGCCGGTCCAGATGTCGCAGCGGCGCTCGGGGCCGGCGCCACTGACCTCGATGAGCGCGTTCAGCGGCTCCATCGGCGAATGGGCAAGGAAAGGAAAGCTGAAGTCGGCCGTGATCGTCCTCGCCGCTCCGGCCAGGCCCGACGTATCGCCGGCCCGGGCGGGCAGGCCGTCCCGGCCGAGAAGAGCCTCGAACTGCGCCGCGAGCCGATCGGTGTCGGGAAGGTCGGAGGCAGGTGCCTCCCACCGGACCTTGAGGTTGTCCCGGCCCACCTTTGCGGGCCAGAAGCCGTCCGCCACCACCGCAACCCCCGTGGCCCCGCGGTCGAGTTCGACCCGCATCACCTCGTCTACCCCCCTGACGGTGCGGGCACGCGCATCGTCGAAGTCGGCTACGGTACCGCCGAAGTGCGGCGGGCGGGCGATCAGCACCGTCTTCATCCCCGCCCGGCGCATGTCCATACCGAAGGACTGCCGCCCGGCGGACTTGGCCGGAGTGTCGAGCCTCTCCACCGGCTTGCCGATCAGGCGGAACTGGTCAGGGGTCTTGAGAGTGACCGATGCCGGCACCGGCAGGGCCATTGCCGCCTCGCTCATCTCGCCGTAGTCCGCGCTTCTCCCGTCCGCGGAGATGAGCCGTCCCTCCCGGGTCCGGACGGTCGAGACATCGACCCCCCACGCGCGGGCGGCGGCTTCCACGAGCATGGCCCGAGCCCGCGCCCCCAGTTCGCGATACTGGGTGAAGCTGTTCTGTATGGAATTGGAACCGCCGGTCATCTGGATGCCGAAGATCGGGTCCTTGTAGGCATCACCCGCCGGGGCAAGCTCCGCACGCACCCGGCTCCAGTCCGCGTCCAGCTCGTCGGCGAGCACCTGGGCAAGCCCGGTATGGGACCCCTGCCCGAACTCGAGGCGGTTGACCTGGATCGTCACCTCGCCGTCATTGTCGATGCGCAGGAACGCATTCGGCTGCTGGTCCGGCTTCAGCTCGGCCGGGTCGCTCCCGCTCGACGCGGCGGCCCGCGCGACGTCGGTGGACACCAGCCCGATGGCGAGGCCGGAGGCGCCGGCGAGCTTGATGAACCGGCGGCGGCTCATGCGGCCCTCGGGGCCGGCGTCAGCGCCGGCAAGGGCCTCGGCCAGGGCTTGATGCGCGAGCCCGATACGGTGATGCATGGGGTGAGGATGGATCATGACATGCCTCCCTTCAGGCCAGGCGAGCCGCTGCCGCCTTGATGGCGACGCGGATCCGCGCGTAAGTGCCGCAACGACAGACGTTGCCCACCATGGCGGCGTCGATGTCGGCGTCGGTGGGCGCTGCGTTGTCCGCGAGCAGGGCCACGGCGCTCATCACCTGTCCACTCTGGCAGTAGCCGCACTGCGGCACGTCGTGCTGCACCCACGCCTCCTGCACGGCGGCACCGATTCGGCCATCCCCGACCTGTTCGATGGTGACCACGGCGGCGCCTTTCGCCGCGGAAACCGGGGTTACACAGCTCCGCACCGGCCGTCCGTTCAGATGGACGGTGCACGCACCGCACTGAGCCATGCCGCAACCGTACTTGGTGCCGGTCAGCTCCAGCGAGTCACGCAGCACCCACAGCAACGGCGTGGAATCGTCGACATCGACCGACACGTCGTTGCCGTTGACGTTGAATCTGGTCATGAGGTGTTCCTCCGATAAGCTTCCGAATGTTCCTCTGATGCGCCTTTCAATCCAGCCCGTCCAGGATCGCGTCGACCTTCTCCGGAGTCAGGTGCTCGTGATAGACGTGATCGACCATCATCATCGGCGCCCCGCAGCAGGCGGCCAGGCATTCCTCCTCCGGCTTGAGAAAAATCCGCCCGTCCCCGGTGCTTTCGCCCACTTTGATGCCGAGCCTGCGCTCGATGTGGCCGAGGATCTCCTCGCCCCCGCACAGCATGCAGGAGATGTTGGTGCACACCGAGATGCTGTGCCGCCCCACCGGACGGGTCTCGAACATGGAGTAGAAACTCGCGGCCTCGTAGATCCAGATCGGAGGCAGGTCGAGATAGGCGGCGACCGCGTTCATCAGTTCGTCCGTGAGGTAGCCGCGATTTTGATGTTGGGCCTCGCGCAGCGCGGCCAGCACGGCCGAGCGGCGCTGTTCCCGCGGATACCGGGTCAACCAGGTGTCGATCTCGCGCCGGGTATGCGCGCTCAGCACGTCGCGCGCTTCTTCCGGCGTCGTCGGCTGCGCGACGGACAGGGTGGCGGTATCGGGCGACTGGGGCATCAGCGGTCGATCTCACCGAATACGACGTCCATGGTGCCAATGATCGCGACCACGTCGGCAAGCATGTGTCCCCGGATCAGCTCGTTCATGGCTGCGAGATGAACGAATCCGGGCGCCCGCACTTTCAGCCGGTACGGCTTGTTCGCGCCGTCCGACACCAGATACACCCCGAACTCGCCCTTGGGGTGCTCAACCGCGGCGTACGCCTCTCCCCGCGGCACACAGTATCCCTCGGTGAACAACTTGAAGTGGTGGATGAGGGCTTCCATGTCCTCCTTCATCGCCTCGCGGGCCGGCGCGGTGAGCTTGTGGTCGTCGAGCATCACCGGACCCGGGTTCTCGCGGAGCCACCGCACACACTGGCGGATGATGCGGTTCGACTGGCGCATCTCCTCGACCCGCACGAGATACCGGTCGTAGCAGTCGCCGTTCACTCCCACGGGAATGTCGAATTCGAGCTGGTCGTACACCTCGTAGGGCTGCTTCTTGCGCAGATCCCACTCGACGCCGGAGCCACGCAGCATCGGGCCCGAGAATCCGAGTTCGATCGCACGCTCGGGGGCGACCACCCCGATCCCGACCGTGCGTTGCTTCCAGATGCGGTTCTCGGTGAGCAGCGTCTCGTACTCGTCGATGCGGTCGGGGAAACGCTCGGTGAACGCCTCCAGGAAGTCGAGCAGTGATCCCTGCCGATCCGCATTCAGGCGGTCGAGACGCCTCGGGCTGCGGCCCTGGGCGGGGAGGTGCTGGGGCATCCGCTCGGGCAGATCCCGATAGACGCCGCCAGGCCGATAGTAGGTGGCATGCATCCGGGTCCCCGACACCGCTTCGTAGCAGTCCATCAGGTCTTCGCGCTCGCGAAAGCAGTACAGGAACACGGTCATCGCGCCGATGTCGAGCCCGTGCGCGCCGAGCCACATCAGGTGGTTGAGGACGCGGGTGACCTCGTCGAACAGCACCCGGATGTACTGCGCCCGCACCGGGGGCTCGACTCCGAGGAGCTTCTCGATGGCGAGCACGTACCCGTGCTCGTTACACATCATGGACACGTAGTCGAGACGGTCCATGTAGCCGATGCTCTGGTTGTAGGGCTTGCTCTCGGCGAGCTTCTCCGTCGCCCGATGCAACAGGCCGATATGGGGGTCGGCGCGTTCGATGATCTCGCCATCCATCTCCAGCACCAGGCGCAGCACCCCGTGCGCGGCCGGATGCTGGGGGCCGAAATTCAGGGTGAAGTTCTGGATCTCAGGCATCGGCCGCTTCCGTCGCGCCGGGTTCGCCGTCTTGGTGCTCGTCGGGCCGGATCACCCGAGGCACCAGGGTTCTCGGCTCGATCGAAACGGGCTCGTACACCACGCGCCGGCGCGCCGGGTCGTAGCGCATTTCGACCTCCCCGATGAGCGGGAAGTCCTTCCGGAAGGGGTGCCCGACAAAACCGTAGTCGGTAAGGATCCGGCGCAGATCGGGGTGTCCGTCGAACAGAATCCCGAAGAGATCGAACGCCTCGCGCTCGTACCAGTCGGCGGAGTTCCAGATGTCGTGCACCGACTCCACCACCGGGGGATCGCCCGGCGCCGGACACCGGACCCGAATCCGCTGGTTGAGTTCGTGCGAAAGCAGGTGGTAGACGACAGTGTAGCGCGCACCCTCGTGCCTCGTCTCCACGTGGTTGCGGCCCTGAACTCCGCGGGAGAATCCCTGCGCGGTGGCAGAATCGCTCGTCTCCCAGTCCGCGCGTCCGTAGTCGAGCCAGTCCACTGCGCAGAGATCCACGAGCTGCCCAAACCGCAACCCGTCGCCGTCGCGCAACTCGGCGCATACCGCACGCAACGCCGCCGGCGCGACCTCCAACGCCACTTCCCCGAACCGCGACGCCGCTACCCCGACGTCGCTTCCCAGGCGCTCCTGAACGAGCGTCGCAAGACGCTCGGCCGCGTGAGACATGCTCGCCAATTCCTAGCGCGCGATGGTGTGCTCTCGCCGGATCTTGTCGTGCAGCCGGATGATCCCGTAGAGCAGTGCCTCGGCCGTCGGAGGACAGCCGGGGACGTAGATATCGACCGGCACGATTCGGTCACAGCCCCGGACCACCGCGTAGGAGTAGTGGTAGTAGCCGCCGCCGTTGGCGCACGAACCCATCGAGATGACCCAACGCGGCTCGGGCATCTGGTCGTAGACCTTCCGGAGCGCCGGCGCCATCTTGTTCACCAGCGTCCCGGCAACGATCATCACGTCCGACTGGCGAGGGCTCGGGCGGAAGAGGATGCCAAACCGGTCCAGATCGTAGCGCGCCGCCCCCGCGTGCATCATCTCCACCGCGCAGCATGCGAGCCCGAACGTCATCGGCCACAACGACCCGGTGCGGGCCCAGTTGATCAACTTGTCCGCGGTGGTGGTGACGAACCCTTCCTCGAACCGTCCCTCTATTCCCATTCGAGCGCCCCCTTCCTCCACTCGTAGACGAAGCCGACCACGAGTACCGCGAGGAACACCATCATCGCACCGAAACCGAACACGCCGATCTCGTCGAGCACGATCGCCCACGGGAACAGGAATGCGATCTCCAGATCGAAAATGATGAACAGGATGGCAACGAGGTAGTAGCGGACATCGAATTTCATCCGGGAGTCTTCGAACGCTTCGAACCCGCACTCGTAGGGAGACAGCTTGTCGCTGTCCGGGCGGTGGGGGCCGAGCACCGCACCGACCGCGAGCATCGCCCCGCCAAGCCCCAGGCCGACGACGAGGAAGACGAGGATCGGGAGATAGCTCTCTAGCATCTGTCAGGATCAATTGGTGCCGAAGGCCGGACTCGAACCGGCACGCCCAAAGGGCACTACCCCCTCAAGATAGCGTGTCTACCAATTCCACCACTTCGGCGACGACATCACTGGGACGCCGGGGCCTGGGGCACTTCCTGCGCGCCCGTACCCCCGCCGTCGGTCGGGAGAAACGGCACGTCTCCGCCCTCCCCGGGCACCTGCGAAGTTTCGGATGCCGACTGCGACTGCACACGCTCCACCACGCTGCGGCGCTCGATCGACTGGCTGGAAATATACGCCAATCCAAGGCTGTTCGCGAAGAACAGCACCGCCAGTCCCGCGGTCACCTTCGACAGGAACGAAGCGGGCCCGCGCGACCCGAACAGCGAGCCCGAAGAGCCGCCGCCGAACGATGCCCCCGCGTCCGCACCACGCCCCTGCTGCAACAAGACCAGCGCCACCAGCGCGATGCAGATCAGGATCTGAACCACAAGCAGAATCTGTGCCATCTCAGCCCGCCGCCCGACAGATGTCGACGAATTGTTCCGCGTCGAGCGACGCGCCACCCACGAGCCCGCCGTCGACATCGGGCTCGGAGAACAGCGAGACTGCGTTCTCCGCCTTCACGCTCCCGCCGTAGAGTATCCGAAGTCCGGCCGCCACATTCGGATGCCGGGCCGCCACTCGCCCCCTGAGAAATGCGTGGACCGCGTTGGCCTGGGCCGGGGTGGCAGTCCGGCCGGTGCCGATCGCCCACACCGGCTCGTACGCGACGACGATGCGCGCGAGGCGGTCATCGTCGAGGCGGGCCATCACCGCGTCGATCTGACGCCCGACCACGGCCTCGGTCCGCTCCGCCTCGCGTTCGGCCAGGGTCTCGCCGACACAGACCACCGGCGCAAGTCCGGCCGCGAGCGCCAACTCCGTCTTCCGGGCCACGGCGTCGTCGCTCTCCGCGTACAGCGTGCGACGCTCGGAGTGACCGATCAGCACGAAGACGCAGCCCACATCGGCCAGCATGTCCGCCGACACTTCGCCGGTGAACGCGCCCCGCTCGGCCCCGGCGCAATTCTGACCGCCGAGCCGAACCGACGCATCCCTGATCGCCGCGCGCGCATCGTCCATGTAGACGAAGGGCGGGCATAACCCGATGTCCACCCCCGGCGACCCGCACGCGCCGGAGCACACCCCGGCAACCAGCGCCCGCGCACTTTCCCGGGAACCATTCATCTTCCAGTTGCCGACAACGAACGGACGACGCATGCCTTCAACCACCGGGGGAGTGGCCGATCCGGAAACCGGCCGGCTCACGAAAAAAAGGCGGGGAAGCGTACCGGGGAGTGAAGGCCGGATCAACGCGACCCGCTTCCCGACTCCTCGTCCCGGAATCGACCGTGGCTCATGAGCCGCTGGTAGCGGCGGCGCCTGAGAGCCTCGACGTCCATCGCGACGAGTGCCTCCAGCTCCTCGACGAGCACGGCCTGGAGCGATTCGGCCATGGTGTCGGAGTCACGATGCGCGCCGCCGAGCGGCTCGTTCACGATCCGATCGATCAGCCCGAGCTCCTTGAGCCGGCCGGAGGTAATGCCCATTGCCTTCGCGGCATCCGCGGCCCGATCCGCGCTCTTCCACAGGATCGAGGCGCAACCCTCGGGCGAGATCACGGAATAGGTGCTGTACTGCAGCATCAGCACGCGGTCGGCGACGCCGATGGCCAACGCGCCGCCCGAGCCTCCC
The DNA here is from genome assembly GCA_965221725.1 of Gammaproteobacteria bacterium. Lineage (GTDB taxonomy): Bacteria > Pseudomonadota > Gammaproteobacteria > HK1 > HK1 > HK1. The sequence continues at coordinate 3,610,383 of OZ244909.1, read as the reverse complement.
TCCCCGATGACCGTGCACAGGATGGGGACATCGAGATTCGACAGGGCATGCAGGTTACGCGCGATTGCCTCCGACTGCCCGCGTTCCTCGGCCCCCACTCCGGGATAGGCTCCGGGGGTATCGATGAAGGTGATGATCGGCAGGCGAAAACGCTCGGCCATCCGGAACAATCGCAGCGCCTTGCGATAGCCTTCGGGGCGGGGCATTCCGAAGCTGCGGTCAATGTTCTCCTTCGTCGTCCGGCCCTTCTGGTGCCCGACGACCACGACCGAATGCCCATCGAGCCGCGCCACCCCGCCCACGATCGCCCCGTCATCGGCGAAGTGTCGGTCACCGTGCAGCTCGGTGAACTCCGTGAAGACCCGGCTCAGATAGTCGAGGGTATACGGGCGTCTGGGGTGCCGCGCGAGGCGGGCGACCTGCCAGGGGGTGAGCTTGCCGAAGATCGACCGCGTCAGCGCCTCGCTCTTCGAGCGGAGCCTTTCGATCTCCTCGCCGATGTTGACGCCCGGATCGCTGTCGACATGGCGAAGCTCCTCGATCTTCTCCTCCAGATCGGCGATCGGTCGTTCGAAGTCGAGAAAGTTCACGCTCATCTCCGGCGGCGCGGACCTCCCGGGACTTTCCGAAGGGTTGCTCACCCACTCGGACAATACCCCGGCGACCGGACGGTGACAACGCTCGCGCGGACGTCACGCCCGGAAATCCGCAGGGGCATCCCCCGCGCACCCGGCCCGACCCGTCAGGTATGCTCCGAAAAACCCCATCCATGGAGCTTCTCATTGCCGCAAAACAAGGCGTGGTTTTTTTGCTATCGGATTCAATGACTTGTGTCATCAAATGCGGCGGCACGTCCCGGTGCCGCAGGAAGGCCCCGGCCTGATCAGAGCCTCCTCAGTATTCGATTCGGACTCGTTTCGTCCCCGCGACATCGCGCAGCCGATCCACGAGAGCCTCGGCAGGACGAACCGCCCAGGCGTTGCCGAGCGAGAGTCTCGCCCGGGCATCCCGCCGGCGATAGTCGATGCACACGGGCGTCCGGCCGGTGCGATACGACTCCATGGCCTCCCGCAGGGCATCGGCCACGCCATCGTCCATGACATCGCCGTCCAGCTCGATGAGAATGCGCCGCGCCCGCCGCTCGCGTGCCGATTCGAAATCCTCGATCGCGCTCGCGACCATCGAACATCCGCCAGTGAACTCGTCGTCCTCGACCTCGCCCTCGACGACGAGCAACCGGTCCTTCACCAGGATCTCGCGACAACTCGAAAACAGCTCGGAGTAGATCCGGACTTCGACGCGGGCGGTCCGGTCATCGAGCGTCGCGATTCCCATCCGGCCGTTACGCGTATTCAATGTGCGCAGCCCCGCCATCAGGCCGGCGACGGCCTGCCTCTGCCCCGGGATCGGGCGCAGCTCGGAGAGCCTCGCGCCGGCAATCGCCTTCAGCTCGGGCTCGAACCGGGTAATCGGGTGACCGGTCAGATACAGCCCCAGGGTCTCCTTCTCGCCGGCGAGACGTTCGTCCTCCGACCACTCGGCCCCGATCCTGAACCGGGATTCGACGTTCCCACCGAGGAGCGCACCGCCGAACATGTCGTCCTGGCCGGTCGAGGTGTCTCGCGCGAGTTGCTCGGCGGCGAGCATGGCGTCGGTGAGGCTCAGCGTCATCGCCGCCCGAGAGGGCCCCAGCCCGTCGAGCGCGCCGGCTCGCACGAGTGCCTCCACCACGCGCCGATTGACCCTGCGGTGATCGATGCGACGGGTGAAGTCGAACAGATCCGTGTAGTGTCCGTTGCGCGTGCGTTCGTCGATGACGTTTTCGATTGCGGCTTCCCCCACCCCCTTGATCGCGCCGAGTCCGTACCGGACGCTGCGTTCATCGGCCACGCTGAAGCGGTAGACGCATTCGTTGACGTGCGGCGGTACGACTGCAAGCCCCAGCGAGCGGCACTCCTCGACCAGATTGACGACCTTGTCGGTGCTGTCCATGTCGGCGGACAGCACCGCCGCCATGAACGCGGCGGGATGGTGCGTCTTCAGCCATGCGGTCTGGTAGGTCAGGAGCGCGTAAGCGGCGGAATGCGACTTGTTGAAGCCGTATCCGGCGAACTTTTCCATCAGGTCGAAAATGTACGTGGCCCGGTCACCGTCCACTCCCCGGCTCGTCGCGCCGTCCACGAACGCACCGCGGTGCTCGGCCATCTCCTCGGGCTTCTTCTTGCCCATCGCGCGACGCAGCAGGTCGGCCTCTCCCAGCGTGTAGCCGGCGAGCACCTGAGCAATCTGCATCACCTGTTCCTGATAAAGGATGACGCCGTAGGTCGGCTTGAGAATGGACTCGAGCTGCGGGTGCAGGTACTCGATGACCGCCTGGCCGTGCTTGCGCGCGATGAAGTCCTCGACCATTCCGGATTGGAGCGGACCGGGGCGGAACAGGGCGACGAGAGCGATGACGTCGTCGAAGCAGTCCGGGAGCAGGCGCCGCACCAGGTCTCTCATTCCGCGTGATTCGAGCTGGAACACCGCGGTGGTCGCCCCGCTGCGGATGAGCTCGTAGGTGGCCGGGTCGTCGGTGGACAGGCTTTCGAGGTCCAGCGGGACCTGCGCGTCGGCCCGGCGCTTCTCGTTGACGGTGGCAAGCGTCCAGTCGATGATGGTAAGCGTGCGCAGGCCGAGAAAGTCGAACTTCACCAGGCCGATCGCTTCGATGTCGTCCTTGTCGAACTGGGTCACCGCGCTCACCGCACCGGGCTCGCGGTAGAGCGCAGTGAACTCGGTCAGGCGCCCCGGGGCGATCACCACGCCCCCGGCGTGCCGTCCCGCGTTGCGGGCGAGTCCTTCGAGCTTGCGCGCCAGATCGATGATCGACCTCACGTCGTCGTCCGCCTCGTAGCGATCCTTCAGTGCGTCTTCGGCGAGCGCCCGTTCGAGCGTCATCCCGAGCTCGAACGGAATGAGCTTGGCGACCTGATCGACGAAGCCGTAGGGGTGACCAAGCACCCGACCGACATCGCGTACCACCGCCTTGGCCGCCATGGTACCGAAGGTGATGATCTGGGCGACGTGGTCGGAGGAATACCGCGAAGCGACGTATTCGATGACCCGATCCCGGCCCTCCATGCAGAAGTCGATGTCGAAATCCGGCAGTGACACCCGCTCCGGGTTCAGGAAACGCTCGAAGAGCAGGTCGTACCGGAGCGGGTCGAGATCGGTGATGCCCAGGGCGTAGGCGACGAGGGACCCGGCCCCCGAACCGCGCCCCGGCCCGACCGGAATCCGCTGCTCTCTCGCCCACCGGATGAAGTCCGCCACGATGAGGAAATACCCCGGATACCCCATGCGACAGATGACGTCGAGCTCCATCTCCAGGCGCTGCCGGTACTGCGCTTCCTGGCCGCCGGGGGCTTCCGTGCCCGGTCCCGGCCGTTCGCGGCGCCACCTGAGCCCCGCCCGGGTGCGCTCGGCGAACCACTCGTCAAGGTCGTGGCCGTCCGGGACGGGAAATTCGGGGAGATGACTGCCGCCGAGATCGAGCGTCACGGTGCATCGGCGCGCGATCTCCACCGCGTTCTCCAGAGCTTCGGGAAGATCCTCGAACAGCGCCGCCATCTCCTGCGGTGACTTCAGATACTGCTCTTCGCTGTACCTCCTCGGTCGCCGCGGATCGGCCAGAATCCGGCCATCGTGGATACAGACCCGCGCTTCGTGCGCCTCGAAATCGTCCCGTTCGAGAAATCTCACGTCGTTGCCGGCCACGACCGGGAGCCCGGTCGACACGGCCAGATCGACCGTCGACTCCAGGCACGGGGCATCTTCGGCGCGCCCCGTGCGCTGGACGCCGAGGTAGAAGCGATCCCCGAACACGGACGCCCACCCCCGGGCCCGACACTCCGCCTCCCCGGCGCGCCCGTGCAGCAGCGCCTGGCCGATGTCCCCCGCGGGTCCGGGAGATACCGCGATGACCCCGTCGGCATACTCGCCGACCCATGTCCGGTCGGCGACGGGGACCGCGGTGTTGCGATCCGCCAGGTAGCATCGGGTCAGGAGCCGGGCGAGTTGCCGGTAACCGGAGCCATCCATCGCGAGCAGCGTCAGCAAACCGTCCGCGGCACTGCCCGAAGTGCTGCGGATCGGAAGGTCGACACCGACAATCGGCTTGACCCCCGCCGCGACCGCCGCGCGGTAGAAGCGCACCATGCCGAACAGGTTCGCTCGGTCGGTGATGGCGACCGCCGGCATGCCGAGCGCCCTGGTGCGCTCGATGAGCGGACCGATCCGGGATATCCCGTCGGCAAGCGAAAATTCGGAATGCAGGTTCAGATGGACGAATCCGGGATTCATGAACGGTCTCGCTCCGGTGCGTTGCGAAAGAGCGCCGACCGGACCGGAGCGAAGCTCGTACGATGGATCGGCGAGGGACCGAGCCGCGCCAGGGCGGCGCGGTGGGCGCGCGTCCCATAGCCCTTGTGGCGGGCGAATCCGTATTCCGGATAACGGCGGTCCATCTCCATCATTTCCCGATCCCGCGCGACCTTGGCGAGAATCGACGCGGCGCTGATGGCGGCGACGCTCACATCACCCCTCACCACCGCTCGCGCCGGACAGGACAGGGTCGGACAACGATTCCCATCGACGAGGACCTCGTCCGGCGAGGGGTCGAGCCCACCGACCGCCTCGCGCATCGCCTGCATCGTCGCCTGGAGGATGTTGATGGCGTCGATGACCGTGGCGCCGACTCGGGCCACGGCAAAGCTTAGCGCACGCTCGCGAATTTCGTGGTCCAGATCCGCCCGCCGTCCGGCGGAAAGACGCTTCGAATCCGCAAGCCCCTCGATTTGGGCGTCCGGATCGAGAATCACCGCGGCGGCGAACACCGGGCCCGCCAGTGGCCCACGACCCGCTTCATCGACGCCGGCAACGAGTCCGACCCCCGTCCCGGTGCGGCCGTTCATGCGCCCGCCACCTCCAACACCGCCGCGGACGCCTTCGTGAAGGCGCCGTTGCGCAACGTGTGGTGTATCCGATCGAACTCCTCCAGAACTACCCGCTGCCGTTCGGGATGGTCGAGCCGTTCAAGCACGAGAGCCCCGAGCCGCTCCGGCGTCGCCTCGTCCTGCAGCAACTCCGGCACCAGACGCCGGCCGGCCAGGAGGTTCGGCAGTCCCACGTGATCGACATGCAGCATCGCCCGCCCCACCATCCACGTCAGGCGCATGGTCCGATAGGTGATCACCATCGGTCGCTTGAGCAGCATCGCTTCGAGCGACGCGGTCCCGGAGGCAAGCAGGATCACGTCGCTCGCCGCCATCGCATCACGCGACTCCCCCAGGAACAAGTCGCACCGGACATCGGGGGCATGCTCGTTCAGGGCCCGTGCGAAAAATCCGTGCGTCGCACGGTCGACCAGAGGCGCGACGAACCGCACGTCGGGCCGCCGCCGGTGTACCCAGCGCGCGGTACGCGCCAACGGCTCCGCAAGGCGCCGCAGCTCGCTCATGCGACTGCCGGGAAGCAGCGCCAGGATCCGGGCCCGGCGGTCGAGGCCCAGCCGCTCCCGAGCCGTATCCCGGCTGGTGCGCATCGCGATCTCGTCGGCAAGCGGATGTCCCACGAACCGCACCGGAATGGACCGTTCCTCGTACAACGGGGGCTCGAATGGAAACAGCGCGAGCATCATGTCCACCGCCCGCGCGATCTTCGCGAGCCGGTACCGCCGCCATGCCCAGACCGACGGGCTGACGAAATGCACCGTCTTCACGCCGGCGCGGCGCAGCGCGAGTTCCAGCGAGAGGTTGAAATCAGGCGCATCCACGCCGATGAACGCATCGGGCGGATCCTCGGCGAATCGCCTGGCCAGGCGGCGTCGGACCGGAACGAGCTCCAGATAGCGCCCGGCCGCCTCGGTCAGCCCCATGACCGACAGGCGCTCCATCGGATACAGGGACCGGCAGCCGAGAGCGAGCATGCGCGGACCCGCAATGCCCTCGAACCGCGCTCCCGGCACCCGGGCGCGAATCGCTTCGACCAACCCGCCCGCGAGCATGTCTCCCGAGGGCTCGCCGGCGACGATGGCGAATCTCAAGGCGCATCACCGTCACCGCCGTTCCTCATCGCACGATTCCCCGCCCGGAAGACCTCACGAAATCGCGAAAGCGGCTCACCTCCGCGGACTCTGCGGCCGGACCGGCGAGCTGCTCGAGCGCCGACTCCAGCGTGAGGCCCCGCTTGTAGATCACTTTGTATGCAGATTTCAGCGCCTGCATCACCGGCGCCGGGAACCCTCTGCGCCGAAGGCCCACGGTGTTGAGCCCGCGGGGGCTGGCGGAGTTCCCGGCCACGGTCACGAACGGCGGCACGTCCTTCAGGATCACCGCGCCCATGGCCGAGAACGCGTACCGGCCGATCCGGCAGAACTGATGCACGACGGTGAATGCGCCCAGAGTCACGCAATCCTCCACCTCCACGTGACCGGCGAGTGTCGTCGCGTTGGCCATGACGTTGTCGTCGCCGACCCGGCAGTCGTGGGCGATGTGCACGTAGGCCATGATCCAGTTCCCGTCACCCACGCGGGTGGTCATCCCGCCGCCCTCGGTGCCCCGGTTGAACGTGCAGTACTCCCTGATGACATTGTCGTTCCCGATCTCCAGCGTCGACGCCTCGCCGCGGTACTTCTTGTCCTGCGGCGCGCCGCCCAGCGCGCTGAACGAGTGGATCCGGTTGCGTTCGCCGATTCGAGTCGGACCTTCGATGACCACATGCGAACCGACCTGCGTCCCCGCGCCGAGGACGACCCCAGGGCCGATCACGCTGAAGGGGCCCACGTGGACATCGGGCTGAAGCTCGGCACCGGGGTCCACGACGGCGCTCGCATGAATCATTTTGTCCCGTCCCTGAGCGCGCCCATCAGATCCGCGGAAGCCACGACCCTCCCCTCGACCTTCGCGCGTGCTTGCACCTTCCAGATGCCTCGCGTGGTGCGCACGAGATCGATCTCGATGACGAGTTGATCGCCCGGCTCGACGGGATGGCGAAACCGGGCGCGGTCGATCCCGGCGAAGTAGTACATCTCGGTCGCCGACGGCAGCCGGCCGAGCGAGCGCAACGCGAGGATCCCCGTCGCCTGCGCCATCGCCTCCAGAATGAGCACCGCGGGCATCACCGGCCGACGCGGGAAATGACCCGGGAAGAAAGGCTCGTTGATGGTCACGTTCTTCAACGCGACGAGCGACTTTCCGGGGACGCATTCGAGCACCCGGTCGATCAGCAGGAACGGGTAACGGTGCGGCAGATGTTCCAGCACCTCCTCGATTGTCATGTCCGCCATCACGCGTTCTCCCGTGGCCGCCGGGCGACTGCCACCTTCAAGTCTGTTCGTCGAGCTTGCGCTCGATCGCCCGCAATCGCCGGGCCATGTCGTCGAGGTGCCGCAGTCTTGCGACGTTGCGCCGCCACGCCCGATTCTCCTGGATGGGCATCCCCGACGAATAGACCCCCGGCTCCCCGATCGTGTTGGGCACCGCGGAAGTGGCGGTCAGATGCACATCGTCGGCGATTTCCAGATGCCCGGCGATGGATACGGCGCCCGCGATCGTGCACCGGCGTCCGATGCGGGCGCTCCCGCCAATCGCGGTGCAGGCCGCGATGGCGGTGTGGGCGCCGATTCGCACGTTGTGGCCGATCTGGATGAGGTTGTCGAGCTTGACTCCGTCCTCGATGACGGTGTCCTCCAGCGCTCCGCGATCGACGGTGGTGTTGGCGCCTATCTCCACGTCGTCGCCGATGCGCACCCCGCCGAACTGGGGAATCTTGATCCAGGTTCCGTTGTCGTTGGCGATACCGAATCCATCGGCGCCGACCACCACTCCGGGATGGAGAATCGCCCGGGCTCCGATATGCACGTCCCGGCAAATCACCACCGCAGGCGCGATGTGCCCGTGCGCCCCGACCGAGGAACCCCGACCGAGGAACGAGCCGGCGCCGAGAGAGGTACCGGCCCCGACCATCGCCTCGGCTTCGATGACACAGTGAGCGCCAATCGATGCGTCCGGCGCTACCGTCGCACCGGGATCGACAACGGCGCTCGGCGCGATCCCGGGCTCCCACTCGACGGACGGTGACAGCAAGGTGGCGGCGCGCGCGTAGCCCAGATACGGATTATCGAGCACGAGCGCCGGTACCGGGCAGTCCTCCGCGAACTCCGCTCCCAGAATCACGGCACCCGCTTTCGTGCTTTCCAGATAGGGTCGGTAGCGGCGATTCGCCAGGAACGCGACCGCGCTCGGTCCGGCTGCATGCAGAACCGCCACTCGCTCGATGGTGATGTCGGGATCACCGCGCAGTTCGGCCCCGATCCATTCGGCGAGTTCCCCGAGTCGGTAGCTCAAGGCGCGGCTTCCGCGAGGTGGCCCCCGGCTGCGAAGGTTTCACCGATTCGCGTCTTCAGCCCCCGCGAGGGCGGGTGGAGAACGTGGAATCGGTGAAAACTTCGCACTATCCGTCCGACTCGTTGAAGTCGGCCTTCAGACGCTCGATGACGCGCTTCGTGATGTTGACCTTGTCTCCGGCAAAGACGACCCCGTCGGTCATGATGAGGTCGTAACTCTCCGTGCGCGCCATGTTCTGGATGACCTCCGTCACCATCCGCTGCAGCGCGCTCAGCTCCTGGCTCCGCCGCAGGTTCAGATCCTCGCGGAATTCCTCCTCGGAGCGCCGCAGTTCGCGCTTGAGCTGCCTGATCTCGGCCTCCTGGCGTTCGCGTTCACTGGCCGACAGGACCGCCACGTCCTTCACGAGGGTGTCTTCAAGGGCCCGCAGTTCCTGCTGCTGCGACAGGATCTCCCGATCCCTCGGCGCGAATTCGCGTTCGATGCGAGCCCGCGCCGCGGCCGCCTGCGGCGCCTGATCGAGCACCACCGCGACGTTGACGAAGCCGACCCTGAACTCCTGAGCGTACGCTCCGGAGCCGCCGGCGAGCAGGATCCCCATCAGCCAGGCATGGATCAATCGTCGGATATTGTGGTTTTCGGGCATGACTAGAAACTCGTACCAAGTGTCAGTTGGAATCCCTGCGTCCGATCATCCGTCTCGGACCTGAGCGGTCTTGCGATACTGATGGTCATGGGGCCCACGGGCGACAGCCAGATCCCGGCAACGCCGGTGGAGAGCCGGAGCGTGTCGAGGTCGAAATCCTCATCCGGCCCGTACACGTTTCCGGTGTCCAGGAAGGTGGTGATCCGGAACGTGTTGGAGTCCTTCGCGAACGGCAGCGGGAGAATGAGCTCGGCGGTCCCGACGGTCTTGAGGTTGCCGCCGAGTGGTTCGCCCAGACTGTCTCTGGGGCCGAGTGTGTTCGCCCTGAAGCCACGGACCGACCGGAGGCCGCCGGCGAAGAAGTTCTCGGTCAGGGGAAGTTCGTCGGTGCCGCCGTAGCCATCCCCGTAGGCCACCTCCCCTTCCAGCATGAACGCGAAGTCGCTCGGGAGCGGGAACAGCCGCTGATGCCGTGCAAACAGCTTGTAGTAATTGAGCTCGCTGCCGGGCGCCGCGAGCTCCGCACTCAGCCGGCTCAGGCTGCCGCTGGTGGGCAGGAACCTGCTGTTGCGGGTGTCTTTCGCCCATGCCCCGGTGACGAGGAAGGTGAGGAACCGGCCACCGCTCTCGGTGTAAAACCGCGTCAACTCGTCGGAGGGCGATGAACCCAGCCGGAATTCGGTCCGTTCCAGGTTGAAGCCGACGTTCACACGGGTGGCTTCGGAAACGGGAACCCCGAACGTCATGCCCGCCCCGATCCGATCCAGGTCGTAGTCGGCGAGGTTCGCCTCACTGGCATCGGTGCGTCGCATGTAGGCATCCAGGCCACGACTGATGCCGTCCACGGTCCAGTAGGGATTCAGCCAGGAGACGGAGATGTCCCGGCTGACGTCGCTGGTATCGAGCGACGCGCTGAGGCGGTTGCCGGTTCCGAAAATGTTCTCGTCCGTGATGCTGGTGTCGAATACCGGCCCCTCCGAACTCGAGTAGCCGACGCCGAGCAGCAGGTTCCCCGACGGTCTCTCGACCACCGTGAAGTCGACATCGACCTGATCGGATGCACCCGGGACCGCGGGCGTTTCAACCGACACCGACTCGAAGAAACCGAGACGGTTCAGACGCACCCTGGACCGCTCGATCGCCTTGGTGGATATCCATCCACTCTCCATCTGCCGCATCTCACGGCGCAGCACCTCGTCGCGAGTCTTGGCATTGCCCCTGAAGTTGATGCGTCGTACGTAGACCCGATCTCCCGGGTCGACGAAGAACGTCAGGTCGACACGGTTCTCCGCATCGTCGATCTCCGGGACCGCGTTGACGTTCGCGAAGGAGTAGCCCTCGTCCCCGAGTCGATCCCCGATGCGGCGAGCGGTCTCGGTAACGTCCTTCCTGGAAAAAACCCCGTCCTGGACGACGGTGACGAGATCGAAGAGATCCTCCTCGGGAACGATCAGGGCGCCCTGAAGGTAGACGTCGCGCACGAGGTAGCGGCCACCCTCGGTGATATTGATGGTGATGTAGACGTCGGTCTTGTCGGGAGAGATCGATACCTGGGTCGAGTCGATGTTGAAATTGACGAAGCCCTGGTCGAGATAGAACGACCGCAACGTCTCCAGGTCGGCGGCGAGCTTCGGTTTGGAGTATCGGTTCGAGCGGGTGATGAAGGAGAAGAACCCGGTCGAGTCCAGCTCGAAGTCGTCGAGCAGATCATCGTCGTCGAACGCGGTGTTCCCCACGATGTTGATCTGCCGGATCCTCGCCACCACCCCTTCGCGAATATCGAACCTGACCGCGACCCGATTGCGTTCGAGCGGGGTTACTGTACCCGTGATCCGGGCGCCGTACTTGCCGGCCGCGAAGTAGGTCCGATGCAGCTCCTGCTTCACCTGATCGAACGTCGATCGATTGAACACGCGCCCTTGCGCAAACCCCGATTGCTCCAGGGCGGAAAGGAGATCTTCGGTCTTGAGGTCTTCGTTGCCGCTGAATTCTATGCTGCCGATGGACGGCCGCTCGATGACCGACACGACGAGGGTCTCGCCGTCGCGCTCGAGCCGCACGTCGCGAAAGAAGCCGGTCCCGAACAACGTACGCAGCGCCCCGGCGGTGCGGGTGCCATCCACAGTGTCCCCGACCTTGATCGGAAGATAGTTGAATACGGTACCGGCGGTGATTCGCTGGAGCCCCTCCAGCCGGATGTCCTGAACCACGAAGGCATCCGCCGCCGTGGCCGCCTGCACCGCGGCGCACAGCACGAAGGCGGCAACGGCGATGCGCAAGCGAGCCAAACTCACCACCGCTTGCCGATAGTCACGCAGCGCGTCGACGGGCGGCGCGCCCTCACGAGACGTCACTATCCCAGCAGCCGAGCGAGATCATTGTAGAGTGCGAGCCCCATCAGGCCGACGAGCAGGGCGATGCCCAGCCGTTGTCCCACCATGAGGGTCGTTTCCGATACCGGCCGTCCCCGGAAGAATTCTACCGCGTAATAGAACAGGTGTCCGCCGTCGAGCAGCGGGATGGGCAGCAGATTGAGGATCCCCAGACTCACGCTGACGATTCCCAGAAACTCCAGAAAGCGCGAGAGTCCACTTTGTGCGGACACGCCGGCGTACTCGGCGATGCCGACCGGCCCGCTCAGGTTTTCCAGCGACACCTCCAGCCGCACCATTTTCCAGATCATGCGCAGCGTAAGCGTCGTGATCTCCGCGGTCTTCTCCGCCCCCTTCAGGAGCGCCGACCAGGGGGCGTAGCGCTCCGTGACGAAGTACCGATCGGCAACGTCCGAGTCGCCCGGGTCGCCCACCCCGGCGCCGATCCGGCCGAACGCGGATCCGTCCGCCGCCTGCTCGACATCGGGGGTCAGCCGAATGGTCACGGCGGCGCCATCGCGCTCGACCACCACCGGGAAGGTCTCACCGGGGCGCTCGCGCACGATGCGCACCCAGTCCGCCCAGCCCTCGACCTCCCGGCCGGCCGCTTCGAGTACCCGATCACCGGCCCGGAAACCGTCCCGCTCGGCGGGTCGCCCGGATTCGAGGTACCCGATGACGGCCGGGATCAGGGGCCGGGCGGGGGCGAATCCGATCCGGTCGAAGAATCGTCCCCGGGTGAGGTCGTCGACGACGATCTCGCCGAGGTCGATGACCCGCTCCTGTCGACGCTCGTCTGCATCGACGACATCGATCTCGATCCTGCGACCGGCGAGAGAGGCGGCGATGATCGCCTGCACCGCCGACTGCCAGGATTCGACCTCGTCACCCTGCACCGAAGTCAGCTCGTCTCCGGACCGGAATCCGGCCCGTTCGGCGACGGAGCCGGACGTCGTGCTGTCCACGATGGGGCGCAGTCCGTCGATGCCCACCATGTACATGCACGCATACGCCACCACCGCGAACAGGAAGTTGAACGCGGGCCCCGCCGCGACGACCGCGACCCGGGTCGACAGCGGCTTGCGGTTGAACGCCCGGTGGCGCTCGTCCTCCGCGACCTCCCCCTCCGCCTCGTCGAGCATCTTCACGTAGCCGCCGAGCGGAATCATCGCGATCACGTATTCGGTCTCGCCCCCGCGCGGCCGGTGCGACCACAGCGCCCGCCCGAATCCCACCGAGAAGGTGAGTACCTTGACCCCGAGCCGCCGCGCCACCCAGAAATGACCGAACTCGTGCACGGTCACGAGCACGCCCAGTGCCAGGACGAACGCGATGACCGAGTAGAGAATGTCCATGTTGCCTGCGAAGTCGATCGCGTTGCGGACGCTCAGCTCCGGCTCGATGCCGCGGCGACGAATTCGGCCGCTCGCGCCCGCGCCGCACCGTCCACCTCGAGCACATCGTCGAGCGTACGGGGCTCGTCCACCGCGCATGCGAGCACGGTTTCCTCCACGACCCGGGCAATCGCGGTGAACCGCAGACGCTGGCCGAGGAATGCGTCCACCGCGACTTCGTTTGCGGCATTGAGCACCGCCGGGGCCGAGCCGCCGGCGCGCACCGCCTCGAACCCGAGCCGGAGGCACGGAAACCGGTCGAAGTCGGGCGCTTCGAAATCGAGGCGTGCGGTGCCCACCAAATCGAGCGGCGCCACCCCCGACTGCATGCGCTCGGGCCATGCGAGCGCATGCGCGATCGGCGTCCGCATGTCCGGGTTGCCGAGCTGTGCGAGCACGGATCCGTCGTCGTATTCGACCATCGAGTGAATCACGCTCTGCGGGTGCACGACGACCTCCACCGAGCCCGGATCGGTGTCGAAGAGCCAGCAGGCCTCGATCACTTCCAGGCCCTTGTTCATCATCGTCGCCGAATCGACGGAGATCTTGCGTCCCATGGACCAGTTCGGATGGGCGCACGCCTCGTCCGGAGTCACCTCGTGCAGCGATTCGGGGCTCCGGGCTCGAAAGGGCCCGCCCGAGCCCGTCAGCAGGATGCGGCGCACTCCCCGCCCCGGGCCGTGCGCCCCTGCGCCCGGCATGCACTGGTAGATGGCGTTGTGCTCGCTGTCGATGGGCAGGAGGTCCGCGCCGCCTTCGCGTACCGCGTCCATGAACAGCCGCCCCGACATCACCAATGCCTCCTTGTTCGCAAGCAGCACCCGCTTCCCCGCCCGCGCGGCCGCGAGCGTCGGCACCAGGCCGGCCCCGCCCACGATCGCCGCCATGACGTAGTCCACGTCCGGGTGCGCCGCAACGTGCTGCAGCCCCGGGGTGCCGGCCAGCACCTCGGTCTCCGGCGCCTCCGAGGCAAGCATCGCGGTGAGCCGCCCCGCGGCAGAATCGTCCGCCATGACCGCGAACCGCGGTCGCCACTGCCGACACTGCGCCGCCAGCATGTCGACATTCGAATGCGCGGTCAGCGCGAGGACCTCGTAGCGCGAGCGGTTGCGCGACACCACGTCGAGGGTGCTCACTCCGATGGAGCCCGTCGAGCCACACACCGCCAGTCTCTTCATCGCACCGCTCCGAACAGGTCGAAACCGACGGCGAACGCGGGAGCCGCCGCGGTCAGGCTGTCGATTCGATCAAGCACTCCCCCGTGCCCGGGGAGGAGATTCCCGCTGTCTTTCACGCCGGACTTCCGCTTGATCAAGCTCTCCACGAGATCGCCGAGCACCGAAAGGGCGCCGGCAACCACACACACGAGCGTCAGCAACGCCACGTCCGCCATCGGCAGATCCAGCCACAACCCGGCGGCGATGCCGAGCATGGCCACCGCCGCCACTCCACCCGCAGCGCCTTCGACGGTCTTGCCCGGGCTCGTGCGCGCAGCGAGCCGACGCACGCCGAACCTGCGCCCCGCGAAGTAGGCGCCGATGTCCGCCACCCACACGACAAGCAGAATGAGCAGCACTCGCGACGGACCATCCTGGGCGGAACCATGGACGTACACCAGCCCCGCCCAGGCCGGAACCATGACCATCCATCCGACGATGCCGCCGACAGTCGCACGGTCCGGAGCCGCAGCGGCTCGGCCCTGCTCGAACCGGATGACCCACGCCAGCGCGACGCACCACCATGCGAGCGAAATCGCGCACAGAATCCCGAGCCAGCCCGCCCACTGTGCTCCGGCGAACCAGAGCAGCAGTACCGATACGGCGACGACCAGCGGAAACACACGCCTGGCGGGGCGCCCCGGCATCGTCATGCGAGCCCACTCGACACTCGCCGCAACCATGACCACTGCGAAGAGAAGCGCAACACTCTCGGTCGGCAGGGCAAGGACTGCGGCCACTACGACCGGCACCGCGAGGAGCGCGGTGGTCACGCGCCGGGGCAGCGAATCACCGTCGGTCGAGATGACCATTCATTCGGGTCTCGACGATCTGCTCGGAAGTGCGGCCGAAACGGCGCTGTCGACATGCGTAGGCGCCCAGTGCCGCGTCCAGCGCCCGGGCATCGAAATCCGGCCACAGAGTTTCCGTGAAGTAGAGTTCGGCGTAGGCGAGATGCCAGACGAGGAAGTTGCTGACCCGCATCTCCCCACCAGTGCGGATGAACAGGTCGGGAGGAGGAAGCTCCGACAACGACAGGCGCTCCCCCACCAGCTCGGGGGTGATCGTTTCCGGGTCGAGCGATTCGTCGCGAACCTCACGGGCGATCGCTCGGCAAGCCTGGGTCACGTCCCAGCGCCCGCCGTAATTCATGGCGACGATCAGCCGCAGACCGGTATTGCGGCGCGTAAGCTCTTCAGCCTGACCGATGCGCTTGCGCAGCATGTCGTCGAGTGCCCCGCGCTCGCCGACGATTTCCAGCCGGACATTATGTTCGTGGAG
Source organism: Gammaproteobacteria bacterium (assembly GCA_965221725.1). GTDB lineage: Bacteria > Pseudomonadota > Gammaproteobacteria > HK1 > HK1 > HK1. The sequence continues at coordinate 3,595,086 of OZ244909.1, read as the reverse complement.
CCGGCGGGCCTCCTGCTCCAGCGCGTTCCTGAACAGCCCCATGAGCCCCTCCACCTCGTCGGGGGGCCGCCGCCAGTTCTCGCTGGAGAATGCGAACAGCGTAAGCACTTCGATGCCTCGCTCGCCGCAGGCTCCGACAACGTCGCGCACGGCATCGACGCCGGCGCGATGTCCGGCGACCCGAGGCAACCGGCGACTTCGCGCCCAACGCCCGCTTCCGTCCATGATGATTGCCACGTGCCGAGGCAGGCTCTCCCGGTGCGAGCCTTCACGTCGCGGGGGGAGATTCGGGACTTCCGCACTGGTATCGACGCACGGGAGAGGGGACGAATTCATGCCCGATCATACTTCCATCAAATCGCGCTCTTTCTCTTCGAGCACCGAATCGATACTGGCGACATGGTGATCCGTCAGCTTCTGGATATCAGTTTCCGCACGCTTCTCCAGATCCTCCGGAATGTGCTCGTCCTTGATGAGCGCCTTGATCTGCTGGTTGGCGGCCCGGCGAATGTTGCGCACCGCGATTCGCGCCTGCTCGGCTTCCTGCCGGACGAGGCGGGTCATCTCCCGGCGTCGCTCCTCGGTGAGCGGCGGCAACGGCACCCGGACGACATCGCCGCCCGAGATCGGGTTGAGCCCCAGATCCGAGCGCACGATCGCCTTTTCTATGTCGGGAGTGATCTTCTTCTCCCACGGGGAAATCGCGAGGGTGCGGGAATCCGACACGGTGATGCTCGCGACCTGATTCAGGGGGACATCGCTTCCGTAGTAGCTCACCGTGACATGGTCGAGGAGGCTTGCGTGGGCACGTCCGGTGCGCATCTTCCCGAACTCGTGTCGCAACGCTTCGACGCTCTTCTCCATCCGGGAGTCCGCGTCCTTCTTGATGTCGTCGATCATCGGCTTCACCGAGCCATCGGAAGGCCGGCCCACTATACACCCGAATCCCCGCCGCCCGGTATGTTCTCTATGAGCGTGCCTTCGTCCTCACCCATCACGGAGCGAACGAGCACTCCGGGCTTGTCCATGTCGACCACCCGCAGCCGCATGTCGTTGTCCCGACACATGACGATCGCCGTCGCATCCATCACGGACAGCTTCCGCTGCAGCACCTGGTCGTAGTCGAGCCGCGAGAATCGCCGAGCGGTGGGGTCGGACAGCGGGTCGGCCGAGTACACGCCATCCACCTTGGTCGCCTTGATCATCAGATCGGCCTCGACCTCCACGGCCCGAAGGCTGGCCGCGGTGTCGGTGGTGAAGAACGGGTTTCCCGTTCCCGCCGCGAAGATCACCACCCGACCCTTCTCCAGATGCCGCATCGCACGGCGGCGCAGGTAGGGCTCGCACAACTCGTTGACGCGAATCGCGGACATCACTCGCGCGATGAGGCCACTGCGTTCGAGCGCGTCCTGCAACGCGAGCGCATTGACCACCGTCGCGAGCATGCCGATGTGATCGGCGGTGGCCCTCTCCATTCCGCCCTTCACGAGTCCGGCGCCCCGGAACATGTTTCCCGCCCCGATGACCAGGGCAACCTCGACCCCGATCCTGCGGAGTTCACCCACGCCGCCGGCCACCGTGCGCAGTGCCTGCGGATCGAGCCCGAAGCGCTCCTCTCCCATCAGCGCCTCGCCGCTGAGCTTCAGAAGGACACGCCGGTAGACGACGCCGGACGCGGAGGCACCGTTCGCATCAGGGGATGCGGCCATCAGTGGCCGCGCGCCTGGGCCAGCACTTCCTCGGCAAAGTTCTCGGTCTTCCTCTCGATCCCCTCTCCGACTTCGAACCGCTCGAACCGAAGCACGGTGGCGCCCGAAGCACGGAGATATGCCTCAACGGTCCGGTCGGGATCCTTGACGAACGGCTGGCCAAGCAGGGTGACCTCCTTGAGAAACTTCGCGATCCGTCCGGCCAGCATCTTCGCCTGGATTTCCACCGGTTTCCCGCTCTCGGCGATCTGCGCTTCGAGAATCTCCCGCTCCCTTGCGAGCGTGTCCTGCGGCATGTCCGTCTCTGCGACCGCGACCGGCCGGCTCGCCGCAACGTGCATCGCGATGTCTTTCGCGACGGCTTCGTCCGCACCCTGCAGGTCGACGACAACGCCGATTCGCTTGCCGTGCAGGTACGCGCCGAGCCGTCCCCCCTTCGAATCGATGGTCGCAAAGCGCCGGATGCTGATGTTCTCGCCGGTCCGTGCAATGAGGCTACGCCGCTCCTCCTCGACGCTCGGTCCCGACGCGCCATCGAGAGGCGTTTCGGCCAGCGCGTCGAGATCGGCCGGGCCCGCCGCGAGCACACGAGCGCAGACGGCCTCCACGAAGCCGCCGAACTCGGCCTCCTTCGCCACGAAGTCCGTCTCGCAATTGATCTCGACCATGGCCGCGCGCGTTCCCGCGTCGTCCATCCCGATCGCGACCACACCTTCCGCCGTGATCCTGCCCGCCTTCTTGTCGGCCTTCGCCTGACCGGACAGGCGCATGATCCCGACCGCCTTCTCCAGGTCCCCTTCCGCCTCGGCAAGCGCCCGCTTGCAATCCATCATGCCCGCTCCGGTACGCTCGCGGAGCTCCTTCACCATCGCCGCCGTGATCTGCATCGGTCCGCTGCCCCTCTTTCGATTCGAGTCCGTGTCGCGTTCAGTCCCGCGCCGACTCGCCATCGGTGGCCACTTCACCGACGGTCGCCGCCGCTTCGTCGGCGGCGGTTCCGCTATCGGTGGCCACGGCCTCGTCGTCATCGGCGATTCCGCTATCGGTGGCCACGACTCCAGCGGCTCCGTCGGCATCGACATCGCCACCGTCACTGTCACTGTCACTGTCATGGCTCGCAGCGTCCGCCTCACCGGCCGGCGGCTCGACGGACGCGCTCTTCTGCGCGGCCGCCACCGCCTTCTTCCTGACCGGGACCTTCTTCCGTCTGTGCGCCCGCCCGGTACTGGCCGACTCGTCGTCCGCTCCCTTTCCGGAACCGACTGCCGCGGCTACTTCGAGCTGCGCCGACTCCCGGCCCTCGAGAACCGCGGTCGCGGCACCGGAGACGTAGAGCTCGATCGAGCGTATCGCGTCGTCATTCCCGGGAATGATGTAGTCGACACCGTCGGGAGCGTTGTTCGTGTCCACGACCGCGACGACCGGAATGCCCAGCGTCACCGCCTCGGTCACCGCGATCTTCTCGTAGCCCACGTCGACGATGAACAGCACGTCGGGGATGCCGTCCATGTTCTTGATTCCGCCCAGGCCGCGCTCGAGCTTCGCGAGCTCGCGCTGGAGCGAGAGCCCCTCCTTCTTGCTCACTCGATCGAGGCCGCCTTCCTCGATGAGCGCCTCGAGCTCCTTCAGCCGCTTGATCGACTGCTTGACGGTGCGGTAGTTGGTCAGCATGCCGCCAAGCCAGCGCCGGTTGACGTACGGCATGCCGCAGCGCTGCGCCTCGAGCGCGATGCGCTCCTGGGCCGCCCGCTTGGTGCCGACGAACAGGATGGTGCCGCCGCTCGCAGCCATGCGGCCGAGAAAGTTCAGCGCGTCGTTGTACAGGGGGAGCGACTTCTCGAGATCGATGATGTGAATCTTGTTGCGCTCTCCGAAGATGTAGGGGCGCATCTTCGGGTTCCAGAATCGCGTCTGGTGGCCGAAATGCACACCGGCCTCCAGCATGTCGCGCATCGACACTGCGGTCATGGTACCTGCCTCGGTTCGGGTTGAGCCTCCATGCACCCCGTGGCGTCTACCGCGGACTCCGGATGGAGTCCCCGGCACCCGGACGCACGTGTCGGTGCATGTGTGGGATACCCGGGCCGCGTTGCCTCCCGGGGGGCGCGCTTTATATCATAGGGGTTCGGCAGCAACAATTTCTCCGGGGCGTCCTTTCGACATGCGATTCGGCGTTGCACCATCCGCGCGTGAGCGCCTTGCGGGTCGGGCGAGGAGGGGCCTGGCGCGCCAGGGCGTACCGAGCACCGCGGTCGTGCCGAAGTCGCCCGAAGACATCGGGAAGATGCGGATCGCCGGCCGTCTTGCGGCCGAAGTGCTCGACCTCGCAAGCGCCCACCTCGAACCCGGCATGACGACCGCCGAACTCGACACCCTGTGCCACGACCACATCGTCAACGTCCAGCACGCGATCCCCGCGCCCCTCGACTACCACGGCTTCCCGAAGTCGATCTGCACCTCGGTCAACCATCAGGTCTGCCACGGCATCCCCAACGAGAAACGGCTGAAGAACGGCGACATCGTCAACGTGGATGTCACCGTGATCAAGGACGGATTTCACGGCGACACCAGCCGCATGCTGTTCGTCGGGGAGCCGTCCGTCGCGGCCCGCCGGTTATGCCGCATCGCCCGCGAGGCGATGTGGGTCGGGATCGAGATGGTGCGCCCCGGGGTCCATCTCGGGGACATCGGTCGTGCGATTCAGCACCACGCCGAACGGCACGGCTACTCGGTGGTGCGCGAGTACTGCGGCCACGGCATCGGCCGCAACTTCCACGAGGAGCCCCAGGTGCTGCACTACGGGACGCCGGGCACCCGGGAGAGGCTCGAAGAGGGGTGGACGTTCACGATCGAGCCGATGGTGAACGCGGGTCGCCAGCAGGTGAAGCTGCTGAAGGACGGCTGGACCGTGGTCACGAAGGATCGGAGCCTGTCCGCCCAGTGGGAGCACACCCTGGCGGTCACCGCCTCCGGCGTGGAGGTGCTGACGCTGTCCCCGAATGACGCGGGATAGTTGGTAATGCCTTACCACTACTGGCGGACCGACGAACCAGGCCATACAATCCCTCCACCACGCAAAGGGGGCGACATGGCTTCGACGTGGGTGATGAAACCCGAGGTGCATGCCGAGGATGCGGCTTCCTCGTAAAATCCTGCTGCGACACATTAGTTGCCAACGACGACAACTACGCTCTGGCCGCCTGAGGGCAGCCAGCCTTCGACCGTAGCGTGCCTGTGCGCGCGGATTCCGGAGGTCGACTCACACAGGATCGCGGCTTCGATCGCCTCGCTCGGCGCCGTCAAATTCCTTGAGGCTCGCCGCTTCGCAGCCCTGCCCGTCGGGTGGCGACGCGGTCAAATGGAAAGACGCGGCTAAGCATGTAGAGCCAAAGGCGGACCACTTGCGGACGCGGGTTCGATTCCCGCCGCCTCCACCATTGCCCGGCTCACGCCGGCAACTCGTCCTCGACCTCGAAGATCTTCACCGGAAGCGCCACCCGCATCCACATTCCGTTGCGCTCCTGGCGCCAGTACATCGCGCGCAGGTCCGCGTCGATGGCGGGGTCGATCTCGGGGCCGCGCGGCAGAGGGTGCATGGTCACCGCGTCGGCGCAGCGCGGGCAACTGCTCGGGGCCGATCCGGTGCCGGGCGTGCTCGTAGCCCTTCGACTCCTCGCCGATGTCGTGCTCGGTCCGGAGGCGGGTGACGTAGACGGCGTCGAGCTGATCCGTCACGCTCCCTCGCCCGGTGCCGCCGCGTCGAAGAGCGCCTTGAGCAGGTCGAGGGTTTCCGAGACCTCCATCGGAATCGACTGCGGATCGACGAAATCCACGAGTTGGTGCAGATCACCCTTGCGCAGCAGCATGGCGTGCCCGAGTCGCTCGGCCAGACGCCGGAAGAATGCCTCCGCGAAATCGCTCAGTTTGATGCGCTCGGTGCGCGCCTCCCACAACAGGCGCGCCGCATCGGCATCGAGTCCCTGCCAGGTCGCGAAATCCGCAGCACGGCCCGCGAAGACGCGCTCCAGGATCAACGCATCGAGCACCTCGTCGATCTCATCGGCAAACGGCTCGGCGAACAGCGGTAGTTCGGAATAGGCATTCCCGGCGTACCGCTTCAGAACCGCGGGCGTGATGAAGTAGTTCTCGATTTCATATCGGCGCCAGTACCTGATCCGCAGGCCCCCTGCGTCCGTACCCTGTCGCTGACCGCGGTCGCCGTCCAGGATCGCCAGCCCATGCAACTCCGGCAACATCTCGCGCAGGGCGAAGAAGTGCCGCTCGGGCGTCACCCCGAAACCTCCTTCCACCCGTTCGATTTCCGAGTCGAGCTGCGGGTCGGGGCCGGGGAAATTATCCTGCACATGGAATGCGTTGATGCGGTCGTCCCATGCGTGCGCAGCGGGATGATCCAGCCGTCTCGCCAGCGCCTGCAGAATGTCGAGATCGGTACGTCCCTCGACATAGAGCACGTAACCCCGCTGCCTGGCCCGGACATAGTGTGCGGTGCCGTAATGCTTGAGCGCATTGCGGATCTCCGCCTTCGCCGCGAGGTCGCTGGCGCGCCCATCGAGCAGCAGCGTGAGATTGCGGTCCAGGGCCTCCTCCAGGAGGACCTCGGAGTGGGTCACCAGGATCACCTGAGACCCGTTCTCATGGGCAATCTCGCGCAGCAGCACGTAGACCTGCTTCTGGCGCAGGATCTCCAGGTGTGCATCCGGTTCGTCGATCAGCAGCACGCTGGGTCGATGGGAGTAGAGGTAGGCGAAAATGAGCAGCATCTGCTGCAACCCGCGGCCGGCGAGGGCGATGTCGAGCGGCTCCTTGACCTCTGGTTGGCGATAGAAGAGATCGATGGCGCCTCTGGCGGTCTCCCGAGGGTCGCCCAGATCGACCGCGAACAACCGCTTCGTCAGCGCGGTGATCTTCTTCCAGTCCCCGGGATCGTTCTTCAACACCATCAGGCAGAGATTGCGCAGCGTCTGCGCCGTCCGGCCCTGCCCCAATAGCACGTCGATACGCCCCGGCTGGAGTATCGGCTCCTCGGTGTCCAGGCCCGACATGGGATAGAGCAGATCGACGTTCACCCGCGCCGCCGCCTCGATGAGGGCCGGTCTCTCTCGCGTCGCCTCGTCGGGCTTGCAGTAGATCAACTCCTCGCCCTGGTTGCGAAACCGCATGGTGACGGGCTCGACCCTGTTCTCGTGGAGCACCCCGAGGGTGATCACCAGCGGAATATCCGCATTGCGCTTGCGCACGACGGTGTTGTGCCAGAAGTAGCGCGTGCGCTGCACGGGCACCGAGACGAGATTCAGCCGATTGAGCGAGGTCGACGTGCGTTCCGGGGGCGGCGCGTTGCCCTTGCTGCCGTGCCAGGTTCTGACCGCCTGCGACCAAAGCGCAATGGCCTGGATCGCCGTCGTCTTGCCGCAGTTGTTCGGACCGATGAGCACCGTCGGATGATCCAGCTCGATGCGCTGTCGGTCCCCGAAGCGCTTGAAGTTCCGGATCTCCAGATAGTGAAACAACCTCATACGGCGTCCTCCCGGACCCGATTCGCCCGGGCGATCGCCTGCATCAGCGAGTGCGCCTTCATTGGCTTGTCGAGATTGACGGGCCGCATCAGAGCGGATTCGATGGCACCGCCATCGCGCACCCCGTCCGAGCCTCCATGCTCGGCAATCTGGAAATCATGGATTACCAGGGCCGCGCCTGCTTCGACCCGGCGCCATCGCGCGGGACTGGCAGCACTCATCAGGCGAGCTTCCGCAGCACCTCGCGGTCTTCGCACATGATCCGTTCTGCCACCGACATCTGGCGTGCGGCAGCATCATTGCAGCGTGTCAGCCGATATGCGCCCTCCAACGCCTTCATCACACCGAGTGTGTCGCCCTGGCTCACTTCAAGGTGCATCATGTCTTCGGCGGTCAGGGTGGCGGTGGACGATGCACCGGTAGCGGTTACCTTGAGAACCACCATCTCCCTCTCCTCATCAGATTGTGCTTTGCAGTATATCCGGACGAAGTGCGTGTTCTTGGGCGCATCCGGCGCTTCGGGCTGGAACGCTGCGCCGCCTCCGACCGTCTGTTCACCCACGCACCATCTTCAGACCGCCCGCAACATCCCGGAGTCCGGGGTCTCCTGCTCCGAATCATCGGGCCACCGCTCGCCCACGGGCCGTGAGCCGATACCGTTGGTTCCTCGCCCTCGGCGACTCCGGGTGGGTCATTTCCACCAGCGCATGCTCCAGGGCAGGAAGCAGGTAACGTTCCCGAAAGGACTTCCGGTCGCTCAAGCCGAGTGCATGCAGAATCTGTCGGCCCGACATCTCCCCCTCCAGAACAGAGAGCAGACGGATTACTTGGGGGGTTACATGAGTGGTTTCTTGGGGGGTCGATATTGCGGCGTGGATCACCTCCAGCATGTACGTGATGAACGGGGTGCTCTCGCCCTCGGCGGAGCTTGCCCGGATGGCCTCGTAGTACTCGCTCTGGCGGGCGTATATCAGGCTCTCTACCGGGACCCAAGCGAACAGGGGGTTCCAGCGCGTCAGCATCAGGGTCTGCCAGAGTCGCCCCATGCGGCCGTTGCCGTCCTCGAAGGGATGGATGAACTCGAATTCGTAGTGGAAGACCGAACTTGTGATCAACGGATGCTCGTCCGCCTCACCCACCCAGGACAGCAGGTCCCCCATCAGATGCGGAACGCGATCGGCGGGCGGGCCGATGTGGTGTACCTCCCCCGCTCCGACGACCGCGACGCTGCCGCGCCGGTAGCGGCCGGGGGCGTCGAGCAGACCCGACATCAATATCTCGTGCGCACGAAGCAGATCGGCTTCGCTGGCGGGATTCCACTCGGGGAAGACGTGGTAGGCGTCAAAGGCATTGCGGACCTCCCGGATTTCCCGCGGTGGCGCGATCACCGGCCTGCCGTCGAGGAGGGTCGTGATCTCGTCTTCGGTGAGGGTGTTGCCTTCGATCGCGAGTGACCCTCGAATGGTGCGGATGCGATTGATCCGCCGCAGGCACAAGTCCTCGCCGACCGCCGATGCCTCCGCCCGGCCGAGTGCTTCGCCGATCCGTATGGACAGGTCGAGAATCGCCGGGGTCATCGTGTAGGGCGTCGTCGTGGTCACACCCCCAAGCCCTCGAAGTTCCGGGCGATCCGTGCGGCCAGCTTCGCCGCTTCGTCATTCAACTCCTCGAGGTCCAGATGGATGGACCGCATGGCCTCTCCGAAGTCGAAGTCCTCGTCCTCCTCCTCGGACGCGACGCCGACATAGCGGCCGGGGGTGAGGTTCCAGTCCTGCGCCTCGATCTCGCCGCGCTCGACCAGGTTGCGGATGTCGATCATCACGTCCACCGCGCCGCTCTCGACCAGGTTCCGGCGCACCTTGGCTTCGTCGCGGCCGGCGCTCGACGCCTGCGAGGACATGACGACGCCGGCGCGGCCGTTCTCGTCCAGGTAGCTGTAGAAGTAGGAGAGCCACAGGTAATTGGCGTTCGAGAACTTCTTCGCCTTGTTGACGCCGGGAAGGCCAAAGGGCAGGCGCCGATCGCCCCTGACCTTCTCGGCGTCCACTTCGTCCACGTTGAAGGGTGGATTAGCCATCACGAAGTCGCACCGTCCGGCCAGTTCGTGGGGGTCCTGGTAGTAGGTAATGGCCTCGTTGCCGGCCCGGATCCTGCCCTCCAGCCCGTGTACGGCGAGGTTGATCCGGGCGAGCTTCGCGGTGGTCTCGTTCTTCTCGTGGCCATAGAACGTGACCCGCTTCATCGTGTCCTCGCCCGCAGCCTCGATGAAGTGACTCGACTGCACGAACATCCCGCCCGAGCCGCAGGCAGGGTCGAGGACGACACCGTGATCCGGTTCGATCACGTTCACGATGGTCTGGACGATCGAGGGCGGGGTGAAGAATTCGCCATTGTCGTGCGCGCGCTCCTTGGAGAACTCGGCCAGGAAGTACTCGTAGATGCGGCCGAACACATCGCCCGAGGCGGTGCGCAGCGCCTCGGAGTCGAAGGTTCGCATCATCTCTTCCAGCACGTCGTCCTCGAAGCGCTCGTAGTCCTTCGGCAACTGGCCGGCGAGTGGCGGGAAGTGGTCCTCCACGGTTTCCATGGCGGCGGTCACGGCTGCGCCGAGGTTGCCGTCCTTCGGCTTCTCCAGCAGCACGTCGTAGCGCGCCGGCTCGGGCAGCATCAGGGCGCGGCGGCGGGTGAAGTCGGCCTCGACGAGGGGGCGGTCCGGCATCCTGCCCGCGGCCCTGTCTTCTTCGATCGCGGCCATCGCCGCGTGGTAGCGGTTCGTCGCGTGCCGCAGGAAGATGAGGCCCAGGATGGGCATGAAGTACTCGTTCGACGCAAGGTTCGAGTTGGCCCGCAGGTTGTCCGCGACCTTCCACAGATCCGCCTCGAACCGCTCGATCCCGATCAGGTGATCCGCCGTCATTCGCTGTTCCTGTGCGCTGCGCACACTGCTAATGTCAATTGACGAGGATCGTATCCAGCGTCGAATTCTTGGGTCCTGACAAGATGCAAGCGAAGTGGCGGGCTCTCGTGAGAGACACCTGGAGGAGCCGTCTGGTCTCGATGTAGGGCGGCTGACTGTCTCTTCCTCGAAAGGTCCGGTGCTCGTCTTCCACGAGAAGCACGGAATCGTACTCCCGCCCTTTGAGTTGATGCATCGTCATGACGCTGATGCGAGATGCTTCCCTGTGATAATCGATGATCTGATCCTGGAGTATCGCTTCGTCCAAGGCGATCTCGGCGCCCTCGTAGTTACCCTTCTACCGGCAAGTCTTTCAGTCCTCGGAACCGCCTGTGACTCCATGACGAATGCGACGACACGTGCCGCCAAGGCGATCTGATTCTGGTCGAACATTACCTCATGTGAGACAGGGCGGTACTTCTTGTCCTGAAAGGTGAGTTCCTTTCTCAGTGGATCTGAAATTCTTCGAACCATGCTCCGACTGCGCGCTGCCACAGCCAACGACGAATCGCGGCGCCTGATCCTCCTGATCGATTCCTTCCGTGTCTGGAGTAGCGCGAAACGTAAACCGGACCCAAACTGCCAGGGTGGGAACTTCTTGATTACAATGTCGTCCGGCAGATCAACGTATGCAACCGGGGAAAGCAGGCTACGGGCATATCCAGTAATGCCCGTAGCCGGACTTCGGTTGTTCTCGTACTGGAAGTCGATCGTCGTCGCATCCATCGTGGCGGCGAACTCCTGGAGGCGCGTCGCAGTCACGCCCTTTTCGCCAAGCGTAGATCCCCTGCTCTACATCTCCTAATGCGATGATTTCCGAATCGCTTGATAATGCCCGGATGCCGTCGCTTCATTCACGGTCGATTCCGGTCAGCTACCCGAGATTCCTCCGTTCGTCGGGCAAGGTCCGGCCGAAGTTCGCACTCGCACTCAGTCCCACAATTCGCCCAGGCTGAACGTGATCGCCTCGAACGGTGCGATGCTCACCGGGTCGTTATCTTCGACGGTCGTGATCAGCCACCATTGTCCTTCGTGGAGTGCAAAGGCCTCGAGGATCCGCTCCACCGGATCGACCAGCCAAAGATGGAGAACGCCCTCGTGCGCGTAGACCGGGCGCTTGTGCACGAGATCGATCCTGCGCGTCGACGGGGAGAGTATTTCGCAGATCCAATCGGGGCTGAGTGTGAAGTACGCGGTGTCGGGCAGCGTCGGCATGCGCTCATGTCGCCACCCGGCAAGGTCGGGCACCAGGATCTCGTCGCCGAGGTGCAACTCCGGCTCGTCAAGGATCCGCCACCCGCCCGGCCCACCGCGGCCTCTGTCGAACGGCCCTCCAAGTTCGAATCCGAGTCGCGAGGCGGCCGTCGCGTGTCGAGGAGTCGGGCGCGGATGCATGTAGAGTGTGCCGCCGATAATCTCGGCGACCAAGTGTTCCGGCGCGTCGAGGACACCCTGATAGGTGGCTCGCGCGTCGGATAGGGGAGTAGCGGTGCTTGTTGCGTTCACGGTGCGCTCTTTTTCGCTTCCTATGGATTTTACCTCAGTTCGTGCTCGCGGCAGCGATTCTGGAAATGAAGGTTGGCAACAGAGCGGACATATCGGCCCGAAGGTTCCTGTATTCACGGAGCGGACGAGTTCTTTCGCGCGAGATTCATTCATCATTCGAATGAACCGGCAGGACGTGCGAAAATGAAGAACGGTAGCGGGCATGATGGCGCCCACGGTGAGCTTTTCGCGTGGGATGACCAACCCGGAAATTTCCCCAATCCGCGCCCACAGCTCTGTATCGGCGAAATTTCGAACCAGACGGCGCATCGGGAAACAATGCTGATGAGCGCACCCCGTGACTTCCGCATCGGCTGCGGTGCCGGTTTCTCCTCCGACCGGCTCGATCCGGCCGTGGATCTCGCGCGCCGGGGCAACCTCGACGCGCTGGTGTTCGAGTGCATCGGCGAGCGCACCCTCGCGTTCGGGCACCGCGACATGCGTGCCGACCCCGCCCGCGGCTACAACCCGCTGCTGGAGCGGCGCATGCGCGCGATCCTGCCGCTCACCTTTGCGCGCGGCACGCAGGTGATTACCAACATGGGGGTCGCGAATCCGCTCGCGGCGGCGGAGCGCACCGTCGAGGTGGCGCGGGGGCTGGGGCTCGGCGGGCTCGTGGTGGCGGCCCTGCTCGGCGACGACGTGTCGGAAGTGCTCGGGTCCGACACACCGCTCCACGAAGGCATGACCATCAGGGAAGCCGGCCGCCCCTTCATCGGCGCGAACGCCTACCTCGGCGCGGACGAGATCCTGCCCGCGCTGGAGACCGGGGCCGATGTCGTCATCACCGGCCGGGTCGCCGACCCGTCGCTCTTCGTCGCGCCGCTTCGCCGCCACTTCGGGTGGAACGCGGACGACTGGACCCATCTCGGGCCGGCCACCGCGGTCGGGCACCTGCTGGAGTGCGCGGCGCAGGTGACCGGCGGATACTTCGCGGACCCCGGATACAAGCAGGTCGACGGACTCGCGTACGTCGGCTTCCCCTTCGCCGAGGTCGGCGCCGACGGCGGCGCCTGCATCACCAAGCTCGACGGCACCGGCGGCCGGGTCGACGAACGCACCGTCAAGGAACAGCTCCTGTACGAAGTGCATGACCCCTCGCGCTATCTCACGCCCGACGTCACCGCCGACTTCTCCGCCGTGTCGGTCACCGCCGCCGGCGACGATCGGGTGCGGATCAGCGGGGCTGGGGGCACACCCCGCCCCGAACGGCTCAAGGCGACGGTGGCGTTCGATGGCGGTTGGCTGGCGGAAGCGGGGGTTTCGTACGCGGGCGAGGGCGCACGGGAGCGCGCGGCGCTGGCCGGAGACATCGTGCTCGAACGCATGCGCCACGTGCACGGCATCAACGCGCCGATCCGGGTCGATCTCATCGGGGTGCGCTCCCTGCACGCAAACGCCAAACGCGAAGTCGGACCTCCACGTCGCGAGCGGGATGGGCGCTCCCTGCACGCAAGCGATGCGTCGGTCATGGGACGCGGGTCGGCGCTCGAACCGGTGCGCTCCCCGCAAGCGGACAACACGGGCGATCACCCGGCCGACCCTCGCGACGTGCGGTTACGGTGCGCGATGCGGGCATCGTCACGCGACGAGGCGGATCTCCTGCGGTGGGAGGTCGAGGCGCTGCTGTGCTGCGGGCCGAGCGCCGGCGGCGGCTATCGCGGCACCGTGACGCCGTCGGTGGTCACGTACTCGGCATCCATCGACCGCGCCATGGTCTCGCCGCGAGTGGAAGTCCTCCGGGCATGAGCAGAGTTCGTTCTTTGCCCCGCCAGGAGCGACATCGGCATGCCTGGTCGTCGATTTCGCAGAGCGTTTCCTTGTCGAGTTGCCGGTTTCGGCCTTCTGGAGGCGTCATCCATCCCGAGGACGACGACTCCAGGCTGGATAACGCCATCGGCGGGAGACGAAAGATGGTCCTCCGGGCATGAGCCGCACCGTTGCCCTGCGCGAAGTCGCGCACGCGCGCGCGGGCGACAAGGGCAACCGTTCGAACGTGGCGGTATTCGCGTTCGACCCCGCCCACTACGAAACGCTGCGCGAACAGCTCACCGCCGAGAAGCTGAAGCGCGAGTTCGGCGCGCTGCTCGCCGGACCCGTGGTGCGCTACGAGCTGCCCTCACTCCACGGGCTCAACTTCGTCATGGACGATGCGCTGGAAGGCGGCGTCAACGAATCGCTGAACCTCGACGGACATGGCAAGTCGTGGAGCAGCCTGCTGCTCGGACTGGAGATCGCCCTGCCTCCGCGAGCACCCTCGGAGGCGGAGTAGCCGCCCCCGGCCCACGACCCGCGGCCCACAACCCGCAGCTCACAACCCATGGGCGCCGACCCGTTCGCGTCCGGAACGCATCGAGCCTGGAAATCATATCCCGCGTGGGGTCCTGTCACCGCAACGGGTCCGCCGGCCGGCTTCCCCCGTTCGGCCGTCCGCCACGCCGGTCGCGTTCTTCGCGCAGCATCTGCGCGATCCGGAAGGCGATTTCGATGCTCTGGCTGGCGTTGAGCCGGGGATCGCAGTGGGTGTGATAGCGTCCCCCCAGTTCGTCTTCGGAAAGCTCCTGCAGGCCGCCGACACATTCGGTGACGTTCTGGCCGGTCATCTCGACGTGGACGCCGCCCGCGTGGGTGCCCTCCGCGCGATGCACCTCGAAGAATCCCTGCACCTCCGCGAGCACCCGGTCGAACACCCGGGTCTTGTACCCCGACGCGCACTTGATGGTGTTGGCGTGCATCGGGTCGCAGGCCCACACCACGGTGCGGCCTTCGCGTTCCACCGCCCGGACCAGCGGCGTCAGCCTCTCGCGCACCGAGTCCGCTCCCATGCGGGCGATGAGCATCAGGCGACCGGGAGCATTTGCCGGATTCAGGCGGTCGATCAGGGCGATGAGGGCGTCCGCGGTGAGGCCCGGGCCGACCTTGACCCCGATCGGATTCCCCACCCCGCGCAGGAACTCGACGTGCGCCCCGTCCGGCTGGCGCGTTCGATCTCCGATCCAGAGCAGGTGCGCGGAGTTGTCGTACCAGTCGCCGGTGGTGGAGTCGATGCGCGTGAGCGCCTGCTCGTAGCCGAGCAGCAGCGCCTCGTGCGAGGTGTAGAACGCGGTCCGATGCACCGCGGGGGTGGTGGCGGCGGTGACACCGCACGCCTCCATGAAGTCGAGCGACTCCTGAATGCGATCGGCCAACGCGCGATAGCGTTGCGCCTGAGGCGTGTCGGAGACGAAGTCGAGGCTCCACCGATGGACCCGGTGCAGATCCGCGTACCCGCCCTGCGCCAGCGCCCGAAGCAGATTGAGCGTGGAGGCGGACTGAAGGTACGCGCGCAGCATTCGCTCCGGGTCCGGAGTGCGGGCGCCCGCGTCGAACTCGATGCCGTTCACGATGTCGCCGCGGTACGAAGGAAGCTCGACGTCGCCGCGGCTCTCGGCCGTGGCCGAGCGCGGCTTCGCGAACTGCCCCGCCAGCCGGCCGATCTTCACCACCGGGCAGGCGCCGCCGAAGGTCAGCACCACCGCCATCTGCAAAAGCACCCGGAAGGTGTCGCGGATGTTGTCGGGGTGAAACTCCGCAAAGCTCTCGGCGCAGTCCCCACCCTGGAGCACGAAGGCATCACCCGCCGCGGCCGCCGCAAGCGCCGCCTGCAGGTTGCGCACCTCACCGGCAAAGACCAGCGGGGGCCAGCTCGCGATCTGCGACTCGGTGGCGCGAAGCCGCTCCAGATCGGGATACTCCGGCATCTGGCAGACCGGGAAGGCGCGCCACGTATCGGGCGACCAGGGGGAGCCGGCGCGGCCATCGGCAGGGTTCGTCATCGTTCGCTCCCGCTCTTCGGCCCGGGATCGGGGGTTGGCGGTCACGCAGCCGCGGTCAGCGTGATCATCGTCGTACCATACCCGACGCGGCGGAAGTTTGCGGTAGATTCGGCACATCCTGGACCGGTAGCACGCTGATGTGCGCGTCCACAGGCCATGCGTGCCGAGTGGGACAGACCACGAACAGGTGATCGAGCGCCAGCAGACGGACGACGCGGCGCATGGATCGCGTCACGTCCGGGGCTTCGCTGAACTTCACCTCGAAACCGATACGCCGGCCCTGTTCGAAGACGAGCAGATCGAGTTCGCCACCCCCGTGGGCACCCCAGAACCAGGCGCCGGACGGCCGCAACGCGCGCAGAATCTGCTCGATGACGAATCCTTCCCAGGAGGCGCCCACCCGCGGGTGGGCCAGCAGGGCGCCGTCGTCGTGGATACCCAGCAATACATGCAGCAGGCCCGGGTCACGGAGATACACCTTGGGCGCCTTCACCTGACGTTTCGCGACGTTCTCGAACCACGGCTGCAACTGGCGAACCATGTAGGTCCCGGTCAACAGGTCCAGGTAGCGCCGCACCGTCTTGTCCGAGAACGACATGGCTCGCCCCAGCTCGGAGGCGTTCCAGGTCTGGCCGTGCCAATGCGACAGCATGGTCCAGAATCGCCGCATCGCGGCGGCCGGAACCGTGATGCCGAGCTGCGGGATGTCGCGCTCCAGAAACGTGCGGACGAACCCGTCGCGCCACGCCATGCTGTCGGCATCCGATGCGGCCAGGTACGACCGGGGCAGTCCGCCCCGCAGCCACAGCGGGCGCCACGCATCCGCCCCCGTCTCCGTGAGATCGAAACCGGTCAGCTCGATGAACTCGACCCGCCCGGCCAGCGATTCGGAGACCCCGCGCACCACGTCGGGCGACGCGTTGCCCAGAACGAGGAAGCGCGACTGCCCCTCGTCCCGATCCGCCAGGACCCGGAGCGCGCTGAAAAGCTGCGGCATGCGCTGGATCTCGTCGAGCACAACGAGCCCGCGCAGCGCTCCGAGCGCTAGCTCGGGGTTGGCGAGCCGGCGGACATCCGGTTCCGACTCGAGGTCGAAGAAGGTGGACTGGCGCGTCGCGGCAAACTGCCGGGCGAGGGTCGTCTTCCCGCACTGGCGCGGCCCGAGCAGCGCGACGATCGGAGCCCGGGCCGTCGCGACCGCGAGCTGGTGCAGGAAGTCGGTTCGCTGGAGCATGCGGGGGAAGATAACCTGAAAATTCGGAGCCCGCATCCGAATTTTCCGGCGCTGAATTTTCCGACGCACCAACGGCCCGGCGGCCGGGGCGCTTCCCGCTTCTTCGGGTCAGCCCGCGTCGAATTCGTTGTCGTGGCGCTCGATGTAGCGGACGATCCGCTCGAGCCCGTCGCGCAGGCGGTCGTGCGACTGCGCGAAGCAGAGCCGGAAGTGCTCTTCGTTGCCGGGACCGAACGTGTAACCCGGGGCGATGCCGACGTTCTCCTCCGCGAGCACGCCCTGCGCGAAGGCCAGGCTCGACCGCAGCCCCCGCAACCGCGGAAAGGCATAGAACGCGCCCTGCGGCTCGGTGAGTTCGATGCGCGGACAGCGGCCCAGTACCTCGGACACGATATCCCGCCCCTGTGCATATTGGCCGCGCAGCCGCGCGATCACTTCCTCGCCTCGCTCCAGCGCGGTGATTGCGGCCCGCTGCACGAACACGGTGGCGCCGGTGTTGAAGCAATCGGAGAGGACCGCCCACGTCTCGGCGAACCGGCTCGGCGCCACCACCCACCCGATGCGCCAGCCGGTCATCGCCCACGCCTTGGAAAACCCGTTCACGACGATGACCGGATCGTCATCCCGGGCGACGGTCAGGAACGAAGGCGCGACATCGGCGTCGAACACGTTGCGGTGATAGACCTCGTCCGCAATCAGCAGAATGTTCCGCGCCCGGCACAGCTCCAGCAGTTCGGCCTGCTGCTCCGACGACATCACCCAGCCGGTCGGGTTGCACGGCGTGTTGACGAACAGCGACCGGGTGTTCGGGCGGAGCGCGGCTCGGATGTCGCCGAGATCGAGGCGCCATCCGGCGTCCGTGCGCCGCTGGCGCACGTAGTCCACCTCGGCGCCGGTCGTCCGGTAGGTGCTCTCGATGTTCGGCCAGTTCGGGCCGATGATGATCGCGTGGTCTCCCCGGCCGAGCGCCATCTGCGCCGCGATGGTGATGCCGAGCATGGTCGCCCCCGGCACGCTGATCCGGCCCGGGTCGAGGTCGATGCGGTAGAGGGCGTCGAGATAGCGTTTCAGCGCATCGCGCAGATCCTGCCGGCCCCGGGGATGGGTATAGAACGTATCGCCGTCGTCGAGCGCCCGCTTCGCGGCGTCGCGGATGAACCCTTCGGTGACGAGGTCTCCCTCGCCGAACCACAGCGCGATCACGTCCGGATCGTCGAGCCGCGGGAGGGCCACCCGGGTGATTCCGGTCTGCTCCAGAGCGGCGATTTCCGGGCGAAGCGGGTTCATGACGCACACCGGTCGGTGGTGACGGGGCACGCACTGTATCGATTGCGCGATCCCCGAACAAGAAACGCACGGGACGGTTGCGACGGGACGGTTGCGTAACGGGAAATCCGAACTACCATCCGCATCCGGTCACGCAATCCGAACCAGCCGCTGCACAGACCCGGAAATTTCCGGGCTGGACACCACCCACGGAGGCGCTACCCATGCTCATCGGGGTACCGAAGGAAATCAAGGACCACGAGTACCGCGTGGGACTCACGCCGGACAGCGTGAACGAGGTGATTCTGCACGGGCACGAGGTGATCGTGCAAAGCGGCGCCGGCGCCGGCATCGGGGCCGAAGACGCCGACTACGCCGCGGTGGGGGCCGGGATCGTCGACGGTGCGGCGGAGGTCTTCGAGCGGGCGGAGATGATCGTCAAGGTCAAGGAGCCGCTGGCGACGGAGCGCGCCATGCTGCGCGAGGGGCAGGTGCTGTTCACCTACCTCCACCTTGCCCCGGACCCGGGGCAGACCGAGGACCTCGTCAAGAGCAAGGCGGTGTGCATCGCCTACGAGACGGTCACCTCGTCGGCCGGCGGCCTGCCCCTGCTGGCTCCGATGTCGGAGGTGGCGGGGCGGCTCTCCGTTCAGGCCGCGGCCCATGCGCTGGAGAAGGTCAACGGCGGAAAGGGGATGCTGCTCGGCGGGGTGCCCGGGGTGCTGCCGGCCAAGGTGGTGATCATCGGTGGCGGCGTGGTGGGCACCCACGCCGCGCACATCGCGATGGGGATGGGCGCCGACACGTGGGTCATCGACCGCTCGCCGGAGGCACTGAAGGCGCTATGGCGCCAGTTCGGGCGCCCGCTCGACACCCTGTACTCCACCCGCACCGCCATCGATCGCCACGTCACCGACGCGGACGTGGTGATCGGCGGCGTGCTCATCCCCGGCGCCGCCGCCCCGAAGCTCGTCACCGCGGACATGGTCCGCCGGATGAAACCGGGCTCGGTGGTGGTCGATGTCGCCATCGACCAGGGCGGCTGCTTCGAGACCTCGCACCCCACCACCCACAGCGACCCGACCTACATCGTCGACGACGTGGTCCACTACTGCGTGGCCAACATGCCGGGGGCGGTCCCACGGACCTCGACCCACGCGCTCAACAACGCAACCCTCCCGCACGTGCTCACCCTCGCGAACAAGGGCTACCGCCAGGCCCTCATGGATGACCCGCATCTGCGCAACGGGCTGAACGTGCACGCCGGAGAAGTGACCTGCCGGGAAGTCGCCGAAGCGCTGGGCCACCCGTGGAAATCGTCGTTCGAGGCCCTGCGCGCGTAATCCGGACGCCGCGTACACCTTCCGCTCGAAACATCAACCACCTTCAAATCCGGGCGGCGTCGGCGCGGATCATGTCCGCAGCCTTCTCCGCGATCATGATGGTGGGGGCGTTCGTGTTTCCCGAGGTGATGACCGGCATCACCGAGGCGTCGACCACCCGCAGCCCGCCGACGCCATGTACCCGCAGCCGCTCGTCGACCACCGCGTGCGGTCCCTGGCCCATCGCACAGGTTCCGGTCGGGTGGTAGATCGTCTGCGCGATGTCGCGCGCCGCTTCCAGCAGCTCCTCGTCGGTGCGGGCGGCCGGTCCCGGGAGCAGCTCCTCCGCCACGAAGGGCTGCATGGCCCGTGAACCCGCAATCGCGCGGGTCATCCGCAGCCCCGCCACCGCCGCCGCCCGGTCCGTGATGGTCGCGAGGTAGTTGGGCTCGATGGCGGGATACGCATACGGGTCCGGGTGCTTGATGCAGATACGGCCGCGGCTTTCGGGACGGAGCTGGCACACCGACGCGGTGAACGCGGAGAAGCGATGCAGCCCCTCCCCCGGCTTGTCGGCGCTGAGCGGCTGGAAGTGGAACTGGATGTCCGGCGTCTCGAGCTCCGCCCGGGTGCGGGCGAACACGTAGACCTGGCTCGCCCCCATGCTCATCGGTCCGGTGCGCCGCAGCAGATACTCCAGCCCGATGAGCGCCTTGCGGAAGGGGTTGTTCACCTCGTCGTTGAGCGTCGGCCGGGTGCATCGGTAGACGGAGCGGATCTGGAGGTGGTCCTGGAGGTTCTCGCCGACGCCGGCAAGGTGATGCACCGGCTCGATGCCGTGACGCTCCAGCAGGTCCGCCGGCCCGACGCCGGAGAGCTGGAGGATCTGCGGCGAGCCGATGGCCCCGGCGCAGAGCACCACTTCCGTCCGCGCCCGCGCTTCGTGCACGTCGGGGCCGACCGCATAGCGCACTCCCACCGCCCGCCGCCCCTCGAACCGCAAGCCGTGCACATGCGCCCGGGTGACGACCCGGAGGTTGGGTCGCCGGCGGGCGGGACGCAGGTAGCCGACCGCGGTGCTGCAGCGCCGTCCGTCGCGGGCGGTGAGCTGGAAGTAGCCCGCACCTTCCTGCTGCGCCCCGTTGATGTCGTCGTTGCGGGGAATGCCGATCTCCTCGGCGCCGGCGATGAACGCATCGCAGACATCACGCCGCACCCGCATGTCGCTGACCGCCTGCGGTCCGCCGGTGCCGTGCCACTCGCTCGCGCCGCGCTCCTGGTCCTCGGCCCGGATGAAGTACGGCAGTACGTCGTCGAACGACCAGCCGGCGTTGCCGAGCTGACGCCACTGGTCGAAGTCCTGCGGCTGGCCGCGGACGTAGAGCAGTCCGTTGATCGAGCTGGACCCTCCGAGCACCTTGCCCCGCGGCCAGTCGAGGCTGCGGCCGTTGAGCGCCGGCTCGGGTTCGGTCCGGTAGCGCCAGTCCGTACCCGGGTCGTGCATGGTCTTGAAGTAGCCGACCGGGATGTGGATCCAGGGGTTGGTGTCACGGCCGCCGGCTTCCAGCAGCAGGACCCGGGTGGACGGGTCTTCACTCAGGCGCGCCGCCAGCACGCAGCCGGCGGAGCCGGCGCCCACGACGATGTAGTCAGGGTCGGTCATGACTTCTTCAACTCGTCAGCAGGCAATCGCCACCGCGTCACCGCCCGGAAGTCGGATGTCTTTCCCGTCGCGCGCAGGCCGTGTCGCGCAGACCGTGTCGAGTGAGCCGTGGCAAAAAGTACGTCATCATGTCCTGCCATAGTCGGCCAGGGTCATCACGGCCTCGCCATGCTCGGTCGGTGCAATCGCCGTCGCGAATCGACGGTCCGCCGTCACGACCGTCGCGCCGATGCGGTGCGCGAGCGCCAGATACATGCAGTCGTACACCGGGTAGTCGAGCGCGAGGGCCAGACGGGTCGCATCCGCGCTGATGGTCTCATCGTCGTTCCAGCGCACTGGCACATCGGCAAGCAAGGCCATGGCGGCACCGGCTTCGGCCCGTTCCATCTGACCCCGCCGCACCTTGCGCCACAGAGCATCGGCCACCTCGGAAGCCATCAGGCGCGGCGCGTGAAGCTCCTGCCCGCTCGCCACCAGTCGGTCCGCAATATCCGCGTCTTCTTCGGCGACCAACCACTTGACCGTCACGCTCGCATCGACGACGAAGCGCATCAGAAATCGTCGCGATGGCCGCGGTCGCGGTCCTCGCGGATCAGCACTTCCGCCGGGGTGTGCTTGCGGCCTCTGGTCTTCTCCCGCAGCCGGCGCGAGGCTTTCAGGAACCTGGCGCGCTTCGTCGCCATGTCGTCGGCGGCAGCGCCTTCCAGAACGCGGCGCACCTCGCCCTCCAAAGAGCGGTTGTTCGACGAAGCGCGCCGCTTGAGGCGGTCCACCACGTCGTCGTCGAGCTGCCGTACATTGATGGTCGCCATCGACGCGTCTCCGGGGTTGCTATCATATTGATAACGCTTCGTCGTGGCATATGCAAGGGAGCCGTCCATGGACCTCATCGAGCAACTCATCGAACGCGCGAAGTCGCGGCCGCGCTCCGTGGTCCTTCCCGAGGGCGAGGACCCGAGAATCGCGCAGGCGGCGCGGCGGCTGCGCGACGAGGGCATTGCCCGCCCCATCCTCATCGGTGAACGTGCGGCGCTGGAAGCAGCGGCGGCATCGGCGGGGATCTCGCTCGATGGACTCGACTCCGTGTCGCCCCGGACGAACGATGCCCTCGACGCCTACGCCGCGCTCTACGTCCGGAGCCGGCCGAGGACGAACGAGCGGGTGGCGAAACGGCTGCTCGCGAAGCCGCTGTTCCATGCGGCGATGGCGGTGAGGGCGGGCGATGCCGATGCGCTGGTGGCCGGGGCGAGCCAGCCCACCGCGCGGGTCATCGAAGCGGGGCTGATGTCGGTGGGTCTTGCGGACGGCATTTCCACGCCTTCGAGCTTCTTCATCATGGCGCCCCGAGAGAGCGGCGCTCCGCTCGTCTTCGCCGACTGCGCGGTCAATGTCGAACCGGACGCAGGTGCGCTCGCGGACATCGCCATCGCCTCCGCCGGGAACGCCGAACGGCTGCTCGACACCCCCCCGCGGGTGGCGATGCTGTCATTCTCGACCCACGGCAGCGCGAAGCATGCGCGCATCGAGAAAGTCCGGCGGGCGGTGGAAATCGTGCGCTCGCGGGCACCGGGGCTCGCCATCGACGGCGAGCTGCAGGCAGACGCGGCCATGGTGCCGAGGGTCGCGGCGCTGAAAGTCCGGCCACCGAGCGACGTGGCGGGCCGGGCCAATGTCCTCGTGTTCCCCGACCTCGACGCCGGCAACATCGGCTACAAGCTGAGCGAGCACCTCGGCGGGATGCGCGCGATCGGTCCCTTCCTCCAGGGCTTCGCCCGGCCGCTGTGCGATCTTTCGCGCGGCGCGACGGTCGACGATGTGGTGGCGGCGGCCGCGATCACGGCGGTGATGGCCTGAGCCCACGGCGGTGATGGCCTGAGCCCACGGCGGTGATGGCCTGAGCCGGCGCGGCGATCGATGTTGACAGCGGCGAAGAAGTGCCGCCCTTCGCGGATCACATCGAGACCGGGCCTGCACCATTGGTCCGGAAATTTCGGTGCTGCATTCAACGCGGCGAAAACCCTCGGATCCGTGCCCGCAGCCGTGAACAATTGGAATTTCCGGGTTGGCGCGTGATCCTTAGCGACCACGAACGAGTCGGTGGCAACGCGCTTCAGAACGCGCGGGCGGCGCCGGCGATCACGCCGTGGTTGCGGTATTCGCGAATCGGGATGTTGGAACGATTCGATTCGAAGGTATAGCCGATCCAGGGCGCGAAGCCGCGGTATCGCAGCGACCGGTGCAGCACCCGCACCCCGAGGTGGTAGTTCCGGTCGAGTTGCCGGGTTCCGAACAGCGGATCCGCAGAGGCATGCCGACGGACCTGGAGGCCGGGCGAAAACGATACCGACAGCCCGCCGTCGAACGTTCGCGCAATCGTCGCCCCCAGGCCGATGGAGCGGCTTGCGTGGTGGTCCGTCTCCGCCTCGGTGACCTCGAACGTCGGCTCCACCCGGATCGACGTCCGGCTGTCCGGGTGGTGCAGGAAGCGGGGCGTGAGCGCGAGGCGCCATCCGTCGCGCCCTCCGTTACGGTCGGGCCGTTCGTCGTGCTTTCGATACCCCGCGTTCAGCGCAAGCCCCAGGTGGGTCGAGCCGGACAGCCGCAGGCGCATCTGCGCCCAGGGGCCGAGGCTGCGCTGGTAGCCGTCGCCCCCCACCCAGCGCCGCCCCAGGCGCAGGCCGCCTGACACGCTGCCCGTCTCGGTCAGACGCGAGAGCCCGATATCCCCGGATGTCGAAACATCGTTCCAGTCCGAACGCTCGTACCACTTCGCCGCCGCGGACGCGGCCAGCACGCCGCGCACATCGTCGGAGATCACCGGCGAGAACGAGGCCCCGGCCGAAAGAAGCGCCCCGACCCCGGAAGACGCCCTCGCCTCCTCGCTCAGCCGGAACGGCACGCCACCGATCAGCACCTCCTCGCGGTCGGAGCGCCGGGTCTCGGGCAGCATCGAAGCGGACAGGGAGGCCGACCACCGCTTGCGCGCGTCGATCCCCCGCAGGAAGCGCTCGACCGCAGCTTCCACCGACGACGGCAGATCGTCCGCGAGGGAGGTATTGAAGTGATGCTTCGCCCGGTCGTCACGGCCGGTGAGGTAGTAGGCCTGCGCAAGCTCCAGCCGCACCCGGGTCAGCTCCGGGCGCCGGGCGAGGATGGCTTCGAAGTGCTCCGCCGCCCGTCCCGGATGGCCGAGCTGCATCTCGATCCGGCCGAGCAGGAAGCGCCGCTCGACCGATGCCTCCTCGTCGGCGGGACGGGCCTGGGTGAGGAACGCCCGCGCGTGCTCCAGCCGCCCGGCCCGGATCAGCATCCGGGCCGCCTGCATGTCGGTGAGCGAGGGGGGTGCTTCGACCGTCCCGCGGACGGGATCGGCGCCCGCGCCGGTCGCGACAGCTAACGTGATCGCGAGCGCGGCGCGGGCAAGGCGGAGCAAATTGAACAATCGGCTTACTGCTGCTGCCGGCCGTGGAGCACTCCGATGGCTACGTAGTTGTCTGCATCACGGACCGCACTGAACACGCCGCCGACCTCCTCCGCGGCCGGGCCGTAGAACTCGCCGAGCACGTCCCCTTCGAACCCACGAACAGATTGATCCAGCGGTGTACTGCTGTCCGTGTCCACCCCGGTCAGGGTGGCGGTGAACTGGCCGTTCGCGATTCGTCCTTCGTCGATTTCGAACGAGGTGGTCTCGGCCATGGGCGACCAACTGGACTCGTCCTGCTCTCGAGTGGATATTTCCGACACGGTCCCTTCCAGCGTGGCGGCGTCGAAATCCGCCGTGAGACTCAAATCACCGCTCACACGCACGCGGGAATCATTCGACGGATCGTCCTGCGGGTAGCCATCGCCCCTGATGCGCCCGACATAGGTGGCGCTGCCCTCGGGCAGGTTGGCCGGAGCGGTGCGGGCACCAACTGTCAGAAGCTGTCTGTGGGTGAGGTTCGGCACCCACCGGCTGGAGCCATAGGCCTGGAGATATTGGTATTCGGAACCATCCTCGAACGAGCCGGTGAGCGTCCAGAGTCCCCCACCGGCACCGTCCGCCTCTTTCTCGAATCCATACGGACCTTCGTAATCGGCCGCCGTGAATTCAATCGCGTGTTCCTCACCGTCGGCCACGTAGGTCACGTGGAGTGTCCCGGAACCGTCAATGACGTCACCACCTTCGATCCATGCCTCCTTGACGTAGGCACCGTCGTCCCGCGTCACGCTCGACGCCCAGTAATCCCGCCGGAGAGTCGCCGTCAGCGGCGCGAACCGACGGCCCCCAGCGGACAGAGCCTCGTACGTATCGTCTGCCATCATCGCGTAGACCGGAGCCGACATGCTTCGGTTCAACCCGGTCGCGGCCTCCGGATCTCCCTGTTTTCCGGCGAACACACCGAGCATCACGCGATCCTGGCGACTCGCATTCAGAACCCCACCGACCTCCTCCGCCGCCGGCCCGTAGAACTCGCCGAGCACGTTGCCTTCGTATCCGTTGACGGTGCTCGGGGACGCGGCGTCGGTCTCGGAGTCCACGCCGGTCAGGGTCGCCGTGAACTGGCCGTCGACGACCCGACCGTCACCGACTTCGAAACGCGCGGTGTCGGGCAGCGCCGCCCATGCGTTCCAGCCGTCATTGTCCTGATTGCGTGTTCTCGCGCGAATCCCGAGGACCATCCCGTCCAGCGTCCCGTCGCCAAAGTTTGCCGTCAGACGCAGGATTCCCCTCATGCTTTCCCGTTGGCTCCGCGAAGGGTCGCTCGTGAGATAAGTCTCGGCGTCCATGGTGCCGGAGTAATTGGCGGCACCGGAGGGCAGGTCATCGGCAGCGGTGCGAGCGCCGTATGACAAGTAGCCCCGATGCGCCACATAATCCTCCCCATCCGCTTCTTCCCTGATTGTCGAGTTCAGATCCATGTACCGGTATAGGGACGATCCTCGATTCTTGTTGGTCCCGTCGAACGCACCGGTCACAGACCAGAACCAATACTGGACGCCCTCGACTTCAGTGTAATAGGAGCCTCTGTTGTAGTCGGCTGCCTCGAAATGAACTGTCCTCTCCTCACCGTCGACGACATAGGTCACGTGAAATCCGTTGTTGCCATCACTCGAGATCGTCTTGACGTGGGACTCGCCGGTCTCCGTGGTCGACGCAGCAGAGTCCCGCTCAATCGCCGTGGTCAATGGCGCAAACCGGCGGGTCTCGTCAGGCAGCAGTGCCGCCAGCGTATCGTCGGCGCCGCCCGCCTCGCCGGCGCCGCCCGCCCTGACGGGATCCCCCGCGCTTCGATTCAGACCGTCCCCAGGCACCAGGGGCTGCTGGTCATTCATCTCTGGCTCCATCCCTGACCTCATCCCGTTATCGGTGCCCCCGCCGTTCATCCCCGTACCCGTATCTCCCGCCTTGCCGCTGCTGCCGCCGCAGCCGGAAATTGCCACCGCGAGAGCCGCAGTGATCAGGAACCCTGCATGCCGCCTGTTGTCTGACCTGCAGTCCGATCTGTTGCTTGAATTCTGGTCCGGGAACATTGAATCGCCTCCTCCTGATGGTCGGTTTCAGCCCATGTGTGCCCCTCTGTAAGCGAAATATACGGGAAATTGCCCTTGAAGCAAGGTTGATGAACCTCAAAGGGGCAATGAGCCCCATCAACGCGGTCGAACTATCGGAAGCTTCGGCCATGGAGGATCTACTCAGGGAAATCTTGCAGGCCGTCAGGCGACGCGGCTGGTCCGCTCGGCAGGCGTCGATGAGGGCCGTGGGCACGCCCGAGCTCATTCGGGACATGCGTCGGGGTCGCGTGCCCTCGGTGGAGCGCTTCCGCGCGCTGTGCGAGGTGCTCGGCCTGGAGTTCTACGTCGGTCCTCCTCGCAGCGAGAGTCCGCCGGAGCCGGAACGACTCGAACGGGCGATCAAATTCGCAGAGGAGATGAACGAGCGTTCGCCCAACCGGCTGACCCGTGCCGAAAGAGCAAGGATCGCGAGTTCGGCCTACGCGCTCATGAGTGAGGCGATGGGGGGCAAGACCTGGACTGGAAGGCCGACTCGCGATGGGATTATCAGTGAGGAGTCGACCGACCCTCCGGAACCCTTGGCACCTGTCCTGGATCCGGGGATGCGGATTCGCAGAACTCGCGATGGAATCACTATCGAGGTGTCAACCGGCCCCCTGGAACCCTTGGCACCTGTCGTGGGTCCGCTGAGACGGCTTCACGGTCGGCTCGTAGTCACGCGGCCGACCGAATCCCCGGAACCCCGCGAGTCTCCGGTACTGCCGGAACATATCGCGGATCCGGGCACGCCGGACCCCAGCGTCGGGCCTTCGCAACGGCGCTCGTAACCTCACCCCGGGCGCCGCGAGCCGTGCATCGCGCACTCCTGTGACTTGCGCCATCGAACCCGGCGGCACGTCCCGGTGCCGCGGGGAAGCCATGACTTGATCAGGGCTTCCCCAACGCCCCGTCGGATGAACGGTGGCGAGGGTCGACATCACCCGGTGCGCGGCCCCGGCTTACCCCCGCGCCTCGATTGGCACGTACTCCCGGGCTTCCGGCCCGGTGTAGAGCAACCGGGGGCGGATGAGGATGTTGTTCTCGAGCTGTTCCATCGCCTGCACCGTCCAGCCCGGGATGCGACCGATGGCGAAGATGGGGACGAACAGATCCTGCGGGACCCCGTGCAGGTAGTAGACGATGCCGGCGTAGAAGTCGACGTTCACGTTGACGCCGTGCCGGGCGTAGGGCCGCATCGCGTCCACGAGCGCTTCCAGGATCTCGTACCACTGCGGCTGACCCATCTCTTCGGACAACCGCCTCACACCGGCCCGCATGTGCCGCGCCCGCGGGTCCTCGGCCCGGTAGACGCGGTGGCCGAAACCCATGATCGGCTGCCGGGCCTTGCGCCGGGCCTTGACGTAGGCCGCCGCCGCCGCCGGATCGCCGATCTCCCGGGCCATCTGCATCACGTTCTCCGCCGCGCCGCCGTGGGCGGGCCCGGACAGCGACGCCAGCGCCGCGGTGATGGCCGCGTGCAGGTTGGCCTCGGTGCTGACCACCACCCGGGCGGTGAACGATGACGCGTTCGAGCCGTGCTCGGCGTGCAGCACCATGTCGGTATCCATCAGCGAGGCGGCATCTTCGCTGGGCCGCTCGCCCTTGAGCATGTGGAGGAAGTTGGCGGCGTGGCCAAGCTCGGCGCACGCGGGCACGGGGTCACGGCCCTGACGGATATGGTGGTGCGCGGTCACGATCATCGGCACCCGGGAAGTCAGCCGAATGCCCTTGCGGCGGGTGGCTTCGAGCGAGTTGTCACCGGTCTCGGGGTCGAACGCGGCGAGCGCGGACACCGCAGTCCGCAGCACCTCCATCGGGTGTGCGTCCTTCACCGCGCGAATGATGTCGAAGACCGCACCGGGCACCTCGCGCGCGGCCTTGAGCGTCGCGTCGAACGCGTCGAGTTCGGCTGCGGTGGGAAGGTCGCCGTGCAGCAGCAGATAGGCGGTCTCCTCGAACGAGGAGTGCGCCGCGAGGTCGTGGATCGAGTAGCCGCGGTACCGGAGTTCGCCCGCCCGGCCGTCGATGAGGGTGGTGGGCGAGCGGTCGAAGCACAGATCCTTCAATCCACGGTGAACCGCGGGTTGATTCGCATCCGTCATGATCTGCATCCCCTCCCCGTCGATGCTGGTTGCAAGCGGCGCCCGGGCCTTCGAAGATCGGCGGCGAGCCGTGCGCACCGAGCCCCGCACCCCGGGCGGGACGCGGATTCTAGCCCGGAAATTTCCAGATCGGCCCGGATTTGCTCCTGACATGGATTTCTTGCCGACTCGCGGCTTGCGGCTGCGGCTGCGGCTGCGGACGCAGGCGGGATCGCGCGGGCCGGAAGGCGCCCTGGCCCACCGCGCCGCAACCTCCAAGTCGCCGTCCCCTGGCAGCGGACGCAGGCTCACGGACACCGCATACGGAGGCTGGACCATGGCCAGAATGAGGGGACCCGAGCGGTTCCGGGCCGCGCTCGAAGCGGCTTCGCTCGAATGCGAAATCCGCAACCTGCCCGACTCCACCCGTACCGCGGTCGAAGCCGCCGCCGCGGTGGGATGTTCAGTGGGCGAGATCGCGAAGTCGCTCGTGTTCCGCGCCGGCGAGCGCGCGGTGGTCGCGATCATGAGCGGGGATCACCGGCTCGACCCCGTAAAGCTCGCGGCCGCCGTCGGCGCGGAGGTCGGGCGTGCCGACGCGGATTTCGTGCGGGCGGTCACCGGGTTCGCCATCGGCGGCGTCCCACCCATCGGGCACGCTACCCCCGCCGACATCTTCATGGATGAGGACCTGTTCCGCTTCGGCGAGATCTGGGCCGCGGCGGGCAGCCCGTACAGCGTGTTCGCGATCACGCCGGCGAGGCTCCGCGACGCCAGCGGAGCCACGGTGATGGAGCTGAAAGCGGACTGATGGAAACGCAGTCCCCTCGGGCATACATCAGCCCGCCAGCGCCTGCGCGAGGGTTCGGGCGTTGTGGCGCATCAGGTCGAGATATGTGGGGGCGGGGCCTTCGGGGCCGGAGAGTGCGCCGGGATAGAGCGTGCCGCCGATCGTGGCGCCCGTCTCGTCCGCGATGCGCTTCAGAAGCCGGGGATCGGCGATGTTCTCGAGGAACACGGCGCGGATGCCCTTGCCTCGGATGAGCTCGATCAGGCGCACGACATCCTTTGCGGACGCCTCGGATTCCGTGCTGAGCCCCTGGGGCGCGATGAAGGCGAGCCCGTAGTCGCGGCCGAAGTACTGGAATGCGTCATGTGACGTGACGATGGTGCGAGCGTCTTCGGGGAGTTCGGCGAGCAGGCTGCGGATCTCCGCATCGAGCGCCTCGATCTCGGCCACGTAGGCGGCGCGATTCCGATAGAACACGCCTGCATGGTCCGGACCGACCTTCGCGAGCGCCGCCGTCACGTTGTCCACGTAGATCACCGCGTGTCGCAGGCTCTGCCAGGCATGCGGGTCGAACGCGCCGTGGTCATGTCCGTGATGCCCTTCATGTTCGTCGTGCTCGGCATGCTTGTCGTGCCCATCGTGTTCGGCGCGCCCCTCGTGCTTGTCGTGCCCCTCGTGCTCGGCGTGCTTGTCATGCTCGGCATGTCCATCATGACCGTCGTGCTTGTCGTGACCGTCACCATGGCCTTCGGTCGCCTTGCTTTCTTCGTGGTCGTCATGGCTGCCTTCGTGGTGATCCCCATGATCATCCTCGAAGGTGATCGGATCGATCCCCGTGGTGGCGACCACGCGCACGCCGCCGAAATCCGTGGTCTCGATCAACCGGTCCAGCCATCCCTCGAAGTCGAGCCCGTTGACCACGAGGACCTCCGCCTCGCTCACCGCGCGGGCCGCGGCCGGGGTGGGCCGGTAGACGTGCGTATCCCCGTTCGGCCCGACCAGGGCGGTGACCGCCACGTGCTCGCCGCCGATACGCGACACCATGTCGGCCAGGATCGAGAAGGTGGCGACCACCCGAATCGGCTCCTCTGAATGAGCCGAAGCCGGGGCAACACCCGCCACGGTCGCCGCTACGACCGCCGCCGCGGCGGTGGATTTGAGCCGGGATCTGCATGTGATCATCGAGAGACAACCTCCGTCAGGCTTCAAGATGGCGTCGCACGGCGAAGCGTGCGGCAAGGCTGCCCACCGGCCCGAGAACCAGCGATATCCCGTAGGCGAGGCCCGCCACCAGGATGATGGCCGGCCCGGACGGCAGGCTGAAGTGATAGGACAGAAGCAGGCCGCCCATGCACGCGGTGAGGGCAATGCCGACCGCGACCGCGATCAGCGCCCCGATCTGCGCGGCCCAGAAGCGTGCCGCCGCAGCCGGCAGGATCATGATGCCGACGGCCATCAGCGTGCCGAGCGCATGGAACCCGCCGACGAGGTTCAGCACCACCAGCGCAAGGAAGGTGAAGTGCGTCATGGCGCTGAGCCCACTGACCGAGCGCAGGAACTGCGGGTCCGCGCATTCGAGGACCAGCACCCGGAACAGCGCCGCCAGCGTCAGCACCGAGACGCTCGCGATGGAGCACAGCAGGAGCAGCGCCGCGTCGTCGAGGGCGAGGACGGTCCCGAACAGGACGTGCATCAGGTCCACATTGCTGCCGCGCACGGAAACGATCACCACGCCGAGCGCCAGCGAGATGAGATAGAAAGCGGCCAGACTCGCATCTTCGCGGAGCGCGGTGACGCGGGAGACGAAACCGGAGAGCAGCGCCACCGTCATGCCCGCCACCAGGCCCCCGATGGTCATCGCGCCGAGGGAGAGCCCGGCCACCAGGTAGCCGACGGCGGCACCCGGCAGGATCGCACAGGCCATCGCGTCGCCGGTCAGACTCATGCGGCGCAGCATCAGGAAGACCCCCACCGGGGTGGCGCCGACCGAAATGGCGGCACAGCCGAGCAACGCGCGGCGCATGAAGCCGAAGTCCGCGAAGGGCTGGACCACGACCTCCCACATCATGCGGCTTGCCGCCCGCAGGTGTGCGGGGGGCCGGCGCAGGCTTCGCACATCTGGCGGGCGCGGAACTGGTTCTCGGCCGTGAGCACCTGCGCGGTCGGCCCGTGCGCCACGAGTTCGCGCGCCAGCATCAGGGTTTGCGGAAAATGGGCGCGCACCGTGTCCAGATCGTGCGACACCGCCAGCACGGTGCGGCCTTCGCGGTGCCAGCGCCGCACCACACCGATCAGATCGGCGGTGGTGCGGGCGTCGACCGCGGAGAACGGCTCGTCCAGAAGCACGAGCCGGGCGTCCTGCAACAAAAGCCGGGCGAAGAGCACGCGCTGCATCTGCCCGATCGACAGCGCACCGATGGGCCGGGACTCGAACCCGACGAGCCCCACGGCGGAAATCGCGTCGGCCACCCGCGCGCGGTTGGCGGCGCCCAGATGTCCGAAGGCGCCGATCTCGCGCCACAGCCCCATCGCGACCAGATCCACGACCGACAGCGGGAACGACCGGTCGATGTCCGACTGCTGCGGGAGGTAGCCGACCTCGCGGCGCGCGAGCGCCCCGAAGGAAATCCGCCCTTCGAGCGGGCGAATCGTTCCTGTCACCCCCTTCAGCAGCGTGGACTTGCCCGCGCCGTTGGGACCGACAATGGCGGTCAGAGCGCCTTCGGCGATCTCGCCATCAAGCCGATACACGGCGGGAGTCCGGTCATAACCGAGGGTCAGATCCTGGAATGAAAGGGCGTAGCTCATGTCCCCCCCGAGGTGGAGGTCGCCCAGAAGAACCCGGCCCAGAGGGCGGTCAGCACGAACGCCGCCCCGGCGAGGCGCCGAGCCGCGCCGGCCGCGAGCAGGCGGAACCAGGGAACGAATCGCCTGGTCATGCCCGGTGTTCGGCAGACCCGCAGGAGCCGCACCGACCATGGACTTCGATGACGTGACGCATCGGCGCGAACCCGGATTGCCCGGCGATGCCGGACAGCGCGGCCAGGAGGTCGGTGGACAGGTTCTCCTCGACGGTGCCGCAGTCGTTGCAGATCGAGAGGATCGAGGCGCCGTGGTGACGGTCGCACTGACAGGCGACAAAGGCGTTGAGCGATTCGAGCCGGTGCACCTTCCCGCGCCCGATCAGGGCCGCAAGGGCGCGGTAGATCGTCGGCGGCGCCAGACGCGGATGCTCTTCGCGCAGGCATCGGAGCACATGGTAGGCGGACATCGGCATGCGGCGGCTTCGCAGCACGTCCAGCACTTGTGCCTGCATCCGTTGTCCGCGCATGGACATGTGAGCCTCGCTGCCGGAGGAGGGTGAGTCCGAGGAGTTACAATATAACACCCTCTCCCGTTCAGCGGGCTCCGGGCCCATGGGCGTTCGGCCCACGCGCTCTCGGCCCGTGGGCTCGCTCCGCAGGGGTCAGGAGTATCCGATGGCGCCCGAATGGTGCCCGGACGAGGGCAACGGGTCGATCCCGCGTCGGTTCGGCCGATCTTCAGCCGCGGCCCGCCTGTCGTTGCGCGCGTTCAGCCCGCATTTCTCACCAGGTTGCGAGCGAGGGCGCGGAGATGGCTGGATTGGCAAGGCGAACACGAGTCCGGGCGCGCAGGCGTACCCGTAGGTACGTCGGGCACCCGGGCCACCCCCATGTCGCACTCAACGCAGCCAATGCAGTCATATCCGTGTCCGCAGCCGTGACCTGGTGAGAAATGCGGGCTAGAGCGCCGCCGCGAGCACTCGTCCGACATCGGACGGCGTGTCGAGCACCGCGACCCCGGCCGCCTCCAGCGCCTTGCGCTTCGAAGCGTACGTGCCCTTGTCGCCCATCACGATCGCCCCCGCGTGCCCCATCTTCTTCCCCGGGGGCGACGCCGCGCCGGCGACGAAGGCGACGACCGGCTTGCGCATGCCCTGCGCGTACTCCGCCGCATCCTCCTCCATCGTCCCGCCGATCTCTCCGACGACGACGACGGCCTCGGTGCGCGCATCGGCATCCAGAGCCTGCAACGCATCGCGCGTGGTAGTGCCGAGGATGGGGTCGCCCCCGATGCCGATGAACGCCGACTCCCCGAAGCCCGCCTGCACCAGGTTGAGGCAGATCAGCGTGCCGAGGCTGCCGCTGCGCGAGACCACCCCCACCCTTCCGGGTCGGAAGATGTCGGTCTCGAACGCGGGCATGAATCCCACGAAGCATTCGCCCGGGGTCACCAGCCCGGCGGTGTTGGGGCCGACCACCACGGCACCGTTGGCCCGCGCCGCGGCGAGCACCTCCATCACGTCCTGCACCGGGATGTGCTCGGTCAGCACCACCAACCGCCGACACCCCGCCTCGATGGCATCCAGCGCCGCCGCCTTCACGCCGAGCGGGGGGATGAACAGCACCGAGACATCGAAGCCCACCTCGTGCATCGCCTCGCCGGCACTCGCATGCACCGGTACCGCGCAGTGCATGGTGCCGGCCTTCTTCGGATTCACGCCGGCCACGATGCGCGTACCGTACGCCTGCATGCGCTCGGTCCAGAACGAGCCCTGCCTGCCGGTGATGCCCTGCACGAGCACCCGCTCGTCGCCATGCACGATCATGATTCGCCTCCTGTGTCCCTGACACCGGTTGCACCCGGGCCCCGGCCCGCACCTCGTTCCGGGTCCCGGTACGGTCGGTCAGCGAATCGCGGCGACCGCGGCCGCGACCGCCTCGTCCATGGTCTCGTACGGCGTCACGCCGAGCCGT
This sequence comes from Gammaproteobacteria bacterium, assembly GCA_965221725.1. Taxonomy (GTDB): domain Bacteria; phylum Pseudomonadota; class Gammaproteobacteria; order HK1; family HK1; genus HK1. The sequence goes on along the minus strand of OZ244909.1, from coordinate 3,560,858 downwards.
TCACGCAGCATCGCCCGCGCCTGCGTCGAGCCGGTGCCGTGCACACTGAAGAAGACGGGGAGGGACGGGGCGAGCGCTTCCCACGCATCAATGACCCCGCCGATCATCACGTCGGTGCGTGCGAATGCCCCGCAGAAGTTCACCAGCATGCACCGCACCCGCGGGTTGTCCAGCACGAGCTCCAGGGCGGGGGTCGCCTTCGTGTACGCGTCGCCCCCGATCTCCAGAAAGTTCGCCGGCCGGCCGCCGTGGCGGGTGATCACGTCCATGGTGGTCATGGTGAGTCCGGCGCCGTTGGCAAGCACCCCGATGTCGCCGTCGAGCTCGATGTACTTCAGCCCCAGCGCCTGTCCGCGCGCCTCCAGCCCCGTGAGCCGTTCCGGGGTGCCCGCCGGCGCGAGCGCCTCCCGGCGCTTGAGGCCGGAATCGTCGAGGGTGAACTTGCAGTCGAGGGCGACGAGCGGACCGTGGTCGAGGCGGGCCAGCGGGTTGATCTCCAGCAGCTCGGCGTCGTTGTCGCGGTAGGCGCGGTAGAGCGCAACCAGAGTTGCGGCGACCGGCGTCTCGTCCGCGCCGAGTCCGAGCCCTTCGAGCATGCGACGGGCGGATTCGAGGTCGAACCCCCGTGCAATGTCGACCGGCGCCCGCCGCAGCCGATCGGGCATCGACGCCGCCACCTCCTCGACGTCCATGCCGCCGGCGTCGGAGAACATCACCAGCGGCCCCTTCGACGCCGCGTCGTTCAGAACCGCTGCGTAGTACTCCGCCGCGATCGCCGCCCGCTCCTCCACGAGCACGGACTCCACGCGATGCCCGGCGATTTCCAGCTCCAGGATCGCCTCCGCCGCCGCCGCGGCCTCCGCGGCGGTGTCCGCGGCCCTGATCCCGCCGGCCTTGCCCCGTTTCCCGGTCGGTACCTGAGCCTTGACCACCACCGGACCCGCCAGCTCCGCCGCCGCCGCCCGTGCCTGCCCCGCGCTTCGGGCCAGCCGGCCGCGCGGAACCGCGATGCCCGCGGCGCAGAGCAGGGGTTTTGCTGCATGTTCTTCGAAGTTCATTGCCCACCCACGCCGCGACGAGCGGCCAACTTTCGGGGCGGCCATACTACCGTGAACGGGACCGGTCCGTTGTCCACCAGAGCTATCCGCCAGGACCATCCACCAGGGCCATCCATCAGGGCCATCCACCAGGATCACTCGCCAAGGTCATCGATCAGGGTCATCGGCCAGGGCCATTCGACAGTCACGGTTGCCGGACATCCGCGTCCCGCGTCCCGCGTCGGCCGGCGGCCGAGCATTTTTCGGCGCAACGGGCCATCGACGAACACCCGGTACGCGGTCGATGAGGACTTCCGGACCGTCCTGCGTTATCCGCGAGTTCATTTGTCCGATCCCGGGGCCTGTGTGAGAATGCCCGGGACTCGTTTCACCCCCCACCGCAACCGGGCCGCTCCATGACCACCAACATCGCCATTCCCGCTGACGGCGCGAAAATCACCATTGAAAACGGGAAGTTGTGTGTCCCGCACAACCCCGTCATCCCCTACATCGCGGGCGACGGTATCGGCGTGGACATCTCACCAGTGATGCGGGAGGTCGTGGACGCTGCGGTGGAGCGCGCCTACGGCGGCGCGCGCCGGATCCACTGGGTGGAGGTCTACGCCGGCGAGAAGGCCAACAACCTGACCGGCTCGTGGCTGCCGGACGAGACCATTGCCCTCATGAGGGAGTACCTGGTCTCGATCAAGGGGCCGCTCACCACCCCCGTGGGCGGCGGCATCCGCTCCCTCAACGTGGCGGTACGGCAGATCATGGACCTCTACGTCTGCCTGCGGCCGGTGCGGTGGTTCAGGGGCGTGCCCTCTCCGGTGCGCAGCCCCGAACTCGTGGACATGGTGATCTTCCGCGAGAACACCGAAGACATCTACGCGGGCATCGAGTTCGAAAGCGGCAGCGAGGAGAACCGCCGGTTCCTCGAACTGTTCAGGGAGGCGTTCCCCGCCTCCTACGAGAAGATCCGGTTCCCGGAGACCTCGGGCATCGGCATCAAGCCTGTCTCGCGTGAAGGCACCGGGCGTCTGGCCCGGGCGGCCATCCGTTACGCGATCGACAACGGCCGCAAGAGCGTGACCTTCGTGCACAAGGGCAACATCATGAAGTTCACCGAGGGCGCGTTCCGCAACTGGGGCTACGAGGTGGCGGAGCGGGAGTTCGGCGACGAGACCTACACCTGGAGCCAGTGGGAGCGCACGGTGGCGGACCGGGGGCAGGACGCCGCCGACGCGGAGCAGAAGCAGGCCCTGGCGGCCGGCCGCATCCTGTGCAAGGACGCCATCGCGGACATCACCCTCCAGCAGGTGCTCACCCGTCCGGCCGAGTTCGACGTGATCGCCACCACCAATCTCAACGGCGACTATCTCTCCGACGCGCTCGCGGCCCAGGTCGGCGGCATCGGCATCGCGCCGGGCGGCAACATCAACTACGACACCGGTCACGCGGTGTTCGAGGCCACCCACGGCACCGCGCCGAAGTACGCGGGCCGCGACATGGTGAACCCCGGGTCACTGGTGCTGTCCGCCGAGATGATGCTGCGCTACATGGGCTGGAAGGAAGCCGCCGACCGCGTCATCTCCGCCATGGACGGCGCCATCGCCAGCCGGAACGTCACCTACGACTTCGCGCGGCTGATGGACGGCGCCAGGCGGGTGTCGTGCTCGGAATTCGGCCGAACCATGATCGGCCTGATGTAGGGGGCCGGCACCAGACCGGGAATTTCCGGTCTACCCCGAATCCGACTTCCCGAACACCTGCGTCAGCACCAGCGCCGCAGTGGTGATCAGGATCAGGATGGTCGAGATCGACGCGATGGTAGGGTCGATCTGGTCCCGGAGCGCCAGGAACATGCTGCGGGTGATGGTGGACATGTCCCCGCCGCTGATGAACAGCGCCACGATCACCTCGTCGAAGGACACGACGAACGCCAGCAGGGCGCCGCTCACCACCGAGAACCGAATCTGCGGCAAGGTGATCAGCAGGAACGCCCTGAGGCGGGAGGCGCCGAGGCTCCTCGCCACCCGCTCCTGATTCATGTCGTAGCTCCTCAGACCCGCACTCACCACGATGAGGCACATGGGCAGGGCCAGCACCGTGTGGGCCAGCACCAGTCCCGGCATGGTGTTGTTGAGCTTGAGCCTGGCGTAGGCGAAGAACACGCCGATCGCGATCAGAATCACCGGCACCATCATCGGCGTGATCAGGAGGACGAAGATATACCGCGCCGCCCTGACATTGGAGACGTACAACCCGTAGGCCGCCATGGTGGCGACGGGGGTGGCGACCAGCACGGTGAAGAGCGCGGCCTTCACCGACACCCAGGTGGCGGTCATCCACTCGGTGGAGCCGAAGTAGTTTTCGTACCAGCGCAGCGACCAGACCCGGGGCGGAAACTCCAGGTACTGGGAGTCGGAGAAGGACATCGGGATCACGATCAGGGTCGGGATCACCAGAAACATCGTGATCAGCACGGCAACGACGTACAGCCACAACCGGGCTCCGTGGGTGATCTGGATGTCCGATGCGGGCTTCGACAGCCAGCTCATGCGCCGCGCCCCCCGCCGAGCACCCGGTCGAGCTGAAGCAGCCGGTGGGCCAGGCACAGGACCGCCAGGGTCAGCACCATCAGCACCACCCCCAGCGCGCTGGCGGTACCGAAGTTGAAGAAGAGGTCGATCAGGGTCTCGATCTTCATCGACACCATCACCACCTTGCCGCCGCCGAGCACCGCCGGGGTGACAAAGAAACCAAGGCAGAGGACGAACACCACCACCATGCCGGCGAACAGGCCCGGCAACGACAGGGGGAAGAACACCGTCCAGAAGGCTCGCGTGGGGCTCGCGCCGAGATTGGAGGCAGCCTTCATGTAGTCGAGACTGATCGCCCGCATGGAACCGTAGAGCGGCAGCACCATGAAGGGCAGCATGATGTGCACCATGCCCACCAGAGTCCCGTTCAGGTTATGCACGAGCTTCAGCGGCTGCTCCCACAGACCGAGCTCGATGCCCCACTGGTTGACCAGACCCTTGCGCTGGAGCACCACGAGCCACGCATAGGTGCGCACGAGCAGCGAGGTCCAGAACGGCAGCAGCACGGCGAAGAGACCGAGCGCCGCCCAGCGTTTCGGGAGCTGCGAGAGGAAATAGGAGAAGGGATAGGCGATGAGCACGCAGATCCCGGTGGTCAGGACGCTGACGTTGAACGTGGTCATGAAGATCCGGGTATAGGACTTGCTGTCCAGCATCCGGGTGTAGTTGTCGAGGGAGAGCGCCCCCTCGTCGTTGAACAGGGACAGCCAGAACAGCCACCCGACGGGAATCACGATGACCGCGACCACCAGCATGATCGCCGGCAGGGACAAGCCGAACATGGCCAGCTTCTCCCGCGCCTCGTCGCGGCGGAGTTCGGCGGCGTTCAGGCCGGAGCCCAGGCCAGGGATCAGGGCGGTGGTCATGTCGTCGTCACCGCGCGACCCCGCGAAGGCGGGAATCCATCGGCGGGCAGCGTAGCGAAGATCGATACCCACCCGGGGCGTACCCGTGTTCCTCCGGGACGTACCGCGTCCCGACCGGACACCGATACCCGGCCCCGGCCATCTTCATGTCCCCACCCCCTCGTCATCCGTATCGGGGATCAGCACCGTTTCCTCGTGGTGCAGTCCCAGGAGCACGTCGCGGCCGGGAGAGGGCAGCGACGCCAGGGATTCGCGCTGGCTGATGCCGCGCATGGCGACCTCCGTACCGTCGCGCAGAGTCACCCAGGCCACGAAGCTTTCCCCCTGATAGACCACCTCGCGCACGGTACCCGGGAAGACGTTGTATTGCGGATGGCCGCTGTCGGGCAGGATGGTCAGCCGCTCCGGCCGCAGCATCAGGCGACAGCGGGCGTCGGGCGGAGCCGCGGACAGCCCGAGCGCCTGCCCGTCCAGCATCGCTCTCCCGCCCACCACCTCCACCGGCACCAGCGTGGATTCACCGATGAAGTTGGCCACGAACGGTGTGGCGGGATGGTCGTAGATGGTGCGCGGGGCGTCGCACTGCACGAGCCGCCCGTGGTTGATGACCGCTGAGAATTGCTGGTGGGTTGGGTCGGCTCGTCCGGCTCGGTAGACCGAACGACACAGTCGGTTCGGTGAGCCGAGCCCGCTTGATCGGTTCGGCGAGCCGAATCAGCTCAGAAAATGAGGTTCACCATCGGGATGAGAATCACCAGGAACAGGATGGTCATCAGCCCCCCCGCCCGCAGGAAATCCGCCACCCGGTAGCCTCCCGGCCCCATGGTCAGCGCGTTGACCTGGTGGGTGGGGATGAGGAACGAATTCGAGGCCGCCAGCGCCACCGTCAGCGCGAATACGGCCGGGTTCGCACCGGCGCCGAGGGCGATGTTGATGGCGAGCGGCACCAGCAGCACCGTCGCCCCGACGTTCGACATCAGCAGGGTGAAGGCGGTGGTGAGCACCGCCAGGGCGCCCTGCAGCACCCACAGCGGCACGTCCCCGAGCAGGCGCAGTGTCTCCTGCGCGATCCAGGCCGCAGTGCCCGTGGTCTCGACCGCGAGCCCGAGCGGCAGCAGGCCGGCGAGCAGGAACACGCTCTGCCAACCGACCGATCGGTACGCCTCGTCGATGGTGATGACCCCGCTCAGGATCATCCCCACCGCGCCGGTAAGCAGCGCGAGCGAGAGACGCATGTCGGTGAAGATCGTCAGCCCGATGGCGAGCAGGAAGAACACCAGCGCGTGGTACACGCGGTGCGGCCGGGTGACCTCATAGGGGTAGTCGGTCACCGCCACGAACGCGCGCTCCCGGGTGAGGCGGTGCAGGTCGTCCCAGTAGCTGTGCAGTACCAGGGTGTCGCCCACCTGCAGCTCGGTATCGGAGAGGTCGTGGCGGATGATCTCTTCCTGGCGGTAGATGGCGAGCACATGGGCGCCGTAGCGGCGGCGCATCGCCACATCACGGATGGTGCGTCCGGCCACGTTCGACGCCGGCGGGATGACCACCTCCGACACCCCGGCGCGCATCGGATTCAGGACTTCGACGAACGCCTGCATCTCGCGAGCCACCGTGAGCCCGGTGGCGCGCGCGAAGCGCCGCACCTGCTCGGCGCTCCCCATGAGCGCGAAGGTCGCGCCGGCAGGAATGATCGCGTCGACGGCGGGCTCCAGCGAGATGTCGCGCCCCACCCGCATCCCCAGCACGAACGGCGCGTCCTCGATCGCCTCCGCGTCGCCGATCGACTTCCCGACCAGGGTGCTGGTGGCGGGAACCGCCGCCTCGAAGAGGTCGCCCTTCAGGCCGTAGAGATCCTCGAAATACTGCATGGTGCCGGCGGTGTCGGCGGTGCCGTCGCTCACCTCCGGCAGCACGCGGGCACCAAGGAACACGAAGTAGGCGATGCCCGCGGCGAGCATCACGACCCCGATGGGGGTGACCGAAAACAGGTGGAAGGTGGGCATGGGATCCACGCCTTCCGGCAGCGCCCCGTTCGCGTTCAGAATCAGGTCGTTCAGCAGAATGAGCGGGCTCGACCCGACCATCGTCATGGTGCCGCCGAGAATCGCGCAGAATCCCATCGGCATCAGCAGGCGCGAGAGCGGGATGCCGGTGCGGGTCGAGATCCGGCTCACCACCGGCAGGAACAGGGCCGCCGCCCCGATGTTCTGCATGAAGCTCGAGATGGCCCCGACCGTGCCCGAGATGATGGGGATGATCCGCTTCTCGGTGCCGCCGCCGATGCGCAGGATGTAGCCGGCGAGCTGACTCATGATGCCGGTGCGGTCGAGGCCCGCCCCCATGATCATCACCGCGATGATGGAGATCACCGCGTTGCTCGCGAGGCCGTCGAAGATTTTGGCGGCGGGCACCACGCCGGTGGCCCCGACCAGGACCATGATGAGGAGAGCAGCCACGTCGACCCGCACCACCTCGGACACGAACAGGTAGATGGTGAGCCCCAGCACGAGGAGCACCGCCACCATGTCCTGCGTGAACTCGATCGAACCGCTCACGGGCGCGGGCCCGATTCACACATTTCCAACCCGTCGAAGCTGCCGAAACCGAAATGGGCACACGTTGAGTCCGGGTGTATGCCATTCGCGCGCCGAACTTTCAAGCGCCTTGCAAGAAAAACTTCTATTGCACGGAGATTTCCGGGAATTCACGGAGCGACATCATCGCCCGCGGGGGCGAACCGGTTCACATGCTCCGGCCCGTAACCGGCCCCCGCACCGCTAACCCGCATTTCTCACCGGGTCACGACTGCGGACGCGGATCTGACTGCATTGGCTGCGCTGAATGCGATATGAGGGCGGCCCGGGGGCTCGACGTACTGTCAAGTACGCCTGCGCGCCCGGACTCGCGTTCGCCTTGCCAATCCAGCCATCTCCGCGTCCTCGCTCGCAACCTGGTGAGAAATGATGTCTAAAGCAATTTCACCAACGCGACGATCAACCCTCCCTGAGCGATCATCGCGCCGAAGATCCACTTCAGAAGATCGACCTTCACCCTCTCAATCTTTACTTCGAGTTTTGCGATGTCGGCCTTGACTTTCCCGATGTCGGCCTTGGTCGCGAGGTTGGCGCTGAGCAACGCAACATGCTCGTCGGCCAGGGTTTCGGCCTGCTGCTCGGTGAAGCCGCAGTCGGTCAGACGCTTCACGAAGCGGTGAGTGTCGAATGCGATGGCCTCGCTCATGCCCGAATCATAGCCCGGAAATGCCACCGATTCACGGCTGGCTGCGGGCATCGGCCAGGAGCCTTCCCGCTGCCGCTTCCCACCACTACCCACTGCCATCCAAGGGGCATTTCACGCCTGGTGCCGGGGGCGCCATTGACGATGGACGGGATGGGTGCCGGTTTGCCGCCGCCGGTCGCATTGCGGGGCTCCGGCCGGCCGAAAGCGGCTACACTCGCGCCTCCCCGTCACCGCCGATCGTGATGTGATGTCCCCGCCGCGCGCCTCACACGCCTACCCCGTGGTTCGCCTCTTCGCGTCGCTGATGCTCATGGCGGTCGCGGGCTCGGCGATGTACGCCGCAATCCTCGTGCTGGAGCCTGCGGCGGAAGAGTTCGGCACCGGCCGCGGGGCGGGTTCGATGCCCTACACGCTGTTCATGATCGGATTCGCCGCCGGCGGGGTGGTGATGGGGCGGCTCGCGGACCGGTTCGGGATCGTCGCCCCCGCCCTGATCGCAAGCCTCTGCCTCCCGGCGGGACTGCTCTTCGCGGCCGAAGCCACCGCGCTTTGGCACTTCAGTGTCTCGCTCGGGGTCCTGTGCGGGCTGTTCGGCATGTCCGCAACCTTCGCACCGGTCGCGTCCGACATCTCGCACTGGTTCACTGCCCGCCGCGGCCTGGCGGTGGGGATCGTGATCAGCGGCACGTACCTGTCGGGGGCGATCTGGCCGCCGGTGCTGCAGCACTTCATCGATGTCCACGGGTGGCGCATGACCTTCCAGGGGCTGGGCCATCTGACCCTGCTCATGATGCTGCCGCTCACCCTGCTCCTGTATCGGCCCGCGACCATCGACCACGGGAGCGGGGGCGCAACCGGCGGGCACGGGAGCCGCCGGCGGCCGCTCGGGTTCTCCAGCCGGTCGCTCCAGGGGCTGCTCTGTCTCGCGGGCGTGGGGTGCTGCGTGGCGATGGCGATGCCGCAGGTCCACATCGTCCCTCTGGTCATCGACCTCGGGTTCGATGCCGTGCACGGTGCGCGCATGCTCGCCCTGATGCTCGGCTTCGGGGTGGTGAGCCGGCTCGTGTCGGGCTGGCTCTCCGATCGCATCGGCGGCACGAAGACCCTGGTCGTCGGCTCGGCGTTGCAGGCCCTCGTCATCTTCGGCTTCCTGTTCGCCGACGGGCTCACCACCCTCTACGTGCTGGCCGTCGCCTTCGGCCTCTCGCAGGGCGGCATCGTGCCCTCGTACACGATCATCGTGCGCGCGCTGTTCCCCGCCGGCGAGGCCGGGTGGCGCATCGGCACGACGATGATGTTCACGGTGGGCGGCATGGCGATCGGGGCCTGGATGGCCGGCGTTCTCTACGACCTCACCGGCGACTACACCGCCTCGATCCTCGCCGCATTCGGGTTCAACGTCATGAACCTCGCGATCGCGTCATGGCTCATCGCACGGGAACGATGGCAGCCGGGACGGGAGGCGATCCTGCGACCGGCGTGAACCCGACGCCGGCCATCATGCGCAAGGCCGACGGTCGAGTGTGCGCATGGTGGGAAGGAAGCGATGCCGGTCGCGCGAGTGATCCGGCGCAGACGCCCACGGACACGGGAGCCCGACACAGAAGCCCGGGGATCCAGAAGCCCGGGGATCCTCGCCGTCCCTCGGCGGTTGCTGATAGCATCGCGCCATCGTCAGCGATGGAAAGACTGGAGCATTCTTCATGAGCCTCAACCACCCGGGCAGTCTTGATGCCTTCTTCGGCGCCTCTCTGGCGCAGACCGATCATGCGCTCGCGCAGAGCATTCAGGACGAGCTGCATCGCCAACGGCATCGGATCGAGCTGATCGCTTCGGAGAACATCGTCTCCCGCGCGGTGCTGGACTCTCAGGGGTCGGTGCTCACCAACAAGTATGCGGAAGGCTATCCGTCGCGGAGGTACTACGGCGGGTGCGAGTACGTGGACGTGGCGGAGACCCTCGCCATCGCGCGGGCGCGGGAACTCTTCGACTGCGCGTTCGCCAACGTGCAGCCGCACTCGGGGGCTCAGGCCAACCAGTGCGTGATGCTTGCGCTCCTCAAACCCGGCGACACCATCCTCGGCATGTCACTCGCAGCCGGCGGCCACCTGACCCACGGCGCGGCGCCGAACCTCTCGGGGAAGTGGTTCAACGCGGTGCAGTACGGGGTGCGGCGCGAGGACGGCCGGATCGATTTCGACGAGGTCGAGGCGCTCGCTCGCGAGCACCGGCCCCGGCTCATCATCGCCGGCGGCTCCGCCTACCCGCGGATCATCGACTTCGAACGCTTCCGCGCCATCGCCGACGAGGTGGGGGCGCTCCTGCATGTGGACATGGCGCACTTCGCGGGGCTCGTGGCCGCCGGGGTCCATCCAAGCCCGCTGCCGCATGCGCACGTTGTCACCACCACCACCCACAAGACCCTGCGCGGCCCGAGGGGCGGCATGATCCTGAGCAACGACGAGGCGTTGGGGAAGAAAATCAACTCCGCCGCGTTCCCGGGGCTTCAGGGCGGCCCGCTGATGCACGCCATCGCCGGCAAGGCAGCCGCCTTCGGCGAAGCGCTCACCCCGGGGTTCAGGGTGTACGCACAGCGGGTGGTCGACAACGCCCGCGTCCTCGCCGACACCCTGCTCGAGCACGGCTTCGGCATCGTCTCCGGAGGCACCGACACGCATCTCATGCTCGTGGACCTGCGACCCAAGGGCCTCACCGGCAAGGCGGCCGAGGAGAGTCTCGACCGGGCCGGCATCACCTGCAACAAGAACGGCGTCCCCTTCGACGAGCAGAAGCCCACCATCACCTCGGGCATCCGCCTCGGCAGCCCCGCCGCCACCACCCGGGGGTTCGGCACCGCGGAGTTCCGCGAGGTCGGGACACTGATCGCCGGCGTGCTCGACGCGCTGGCCGCGCACCCGGACGACAACTCCGCGGCGGAGTCGGAGATGCTGCACCGGGCGGAGGCGCTGTGTCGTCGGTTCCCGATCTACCCGGGGATGACGGTGTGCGAAGCCGCGGCATGAGGATTGGCCGGAATCGTATCGCGTGACCGCCTCACCAGCCGCCGGCGAGAACCGCTGACCGCGCGCCGTCTTGCTCGACATGCGGCGACCCGCGGTGCGAGGGCCGGGCGCATCTCGCCACCACCAGACGCCTACCCCGCCGCGAGGTCCCCGCGCCAGAGGCGGCGAACGAAGTCTCGCGCCGGCAGGATATCGATGCCGTCGTCGGTGCGTCTCGCCCGCGGCTCCAGGCACACGACGACGCGTCGGTCGGCTTCGGGGTGTTCGCTCGTCAGGCTGCGCAACCCCCGCAGATGCTGCGAGGTGATCCGGGCGCTGGCCTTCACCTCGACCGCAAGCCGCATGTCCCCGAGCACGAAGTCGACCTCCGTACCGCCGGCCAGACCCCAGTAGAACAGATCGAGATCGGGGCTCCGGTACGCGCGGAAGGCGGAAAGCTCGTGAAAGACCCAGTTCTCGAACGCCTTCCCGTAGAGTTCGGAGCCGGGCACCAGCGGCCCCCGGCGGGTCAGCCGGTTCACGACGCCGATATCGAAGAAGTAGAACTTCGGCGCCCGGATGAGGCGCCGCTTTCGGCGCTTGCGCCAGGCCGGAAGCCAGCCCCCGAGCAGCGTGTCCTCCAGAATGCCGAAATATGCTTTCGCGGTGGGGCTCGACACCGCGCAATCGCCGGCGATGTTGGAGAAATTGATCATCTCTCCGTCGCAGAGAGCAGCCGCATCCAGAAACTCCGAAAAAGCCGGCAGGTTCCGCACCAGGCCCTCCGCCGCGACCTCCTCCTTGAGATAGTCGGCGACATACGCATCGAGCCGCCGCGCGGGTCGATCCGCCTCGTACATGCGCGGCAGGTAGCCGTGGTTGAACAGGCGTGACAGGTCGAACTCGTTGCCAAGCTCGTTCGCGGTCAAGCCGTGCAGCGCGTATCGCAGCGACCTTCCACCGAGAAGATTGGCGGCGCCCCGCCTCACCTTGCGCGCACTCGAGCCGCACAGGGCGAAGTGAAGCCTGCGGTTCTCGATGAGCCAGTGCACCTCGTCGAGCAGGGCAGGCACCTTCTGGATCTCGTCGATGACGATCTGCTCGCCCGGCTCCGGCCGTCCCGCTGCCTCAACCTCCTGACGCAGGAACTCCGGGTTGGCGGCGTAGCGCCGGAACTCGTCGGCTTTCAGCAGGTCGAGCCAGCGGCTGCGCGGATATCGCGCCCTGAGCAGCGTGCTCTTTCCGGTCTGGCGAGGTCCCCACAGGAAGAAGGTCTCTTCCCCGGGCGCGGGAAGAACGATGTCTCGATTGAACATGTGCTTCAAACCATCATGATGATTTGAAGTTGTATCTTAGATTCGCAGGGCGCTCCGTCGCAATGCGGGCGCTACCCGAGCGAATCGGGCGTGCCTCGGAAACCCCCGAACTCCGACCCGGGCCAGGACATCGCAACAAGCCCGCAAATCTCGGCGATTCGCGAAGTGAGGGCGCGACGATGGTCGGGCCACCCCCATGCCGCCCCCATGTCACATTCAACGCGGCGAAAACAGCCGGATCCGTGCCCGCAGTCGTGAATGGGTGAAATTCCCGGGCCCATCAGGCCGCGGCCTGACTCTCGTCGTCCTCGCGGCCGACGGCGCCTTCGCGCCGGGCGGCCTCGATCTCCTCGGGGGAGAATCCGAGCACCTGGTGCATGATCTCGAAGGTGTGTTCGCCGAGCAGGGGGGAGCGGACGACCTCGGACGGCGAGTCCGAGAGCTTCACGGGATTGCCCACGGTGAGGTAGGCGCCGCGGGTGGGGTGGTCCACCTCCACCACGGTGCCGGTCGCGCGGAGCGACGGCTCCTCGGCGAGCTCCTTCATGGAGAGGATGGGGCCGCACGGGACGTTGAGCGGGTTGAGGATCTCCATGACCTCGAACTTGTCCCTGGTCATGGTCCACTTCTCGATCTCGGCGAATACCTGATCGAGCTTCGGCAGGCGTGCCTCGGGCGTGTTCCATTCCGGGTCTTCGAGCCAGTCCTCGCGGCCGATGGCCTTCGCGAGGGCCGGGAAGGCGGCGGCCTGGGTGATGACGTAGATGTATGCGTTCGGGTCCGTCTCCCAGCCCTTCGTCTTCACCACCCAGCCGGGCTGACCGCCGCCGGAGGCATTCCCCGAGCGCGGTGCGGCTTCACCGAAGGTGCCGTTCGGATACTGGGGATATTCCCGCAGCGGACCGTGGGCGAGGCGCTGCTGGTCGCGCAGCTTCACGCGGCACAGATTCAGCACTCCGTCCTGCATCGCACACTCCACGCGCTGGCCGCGCCCGCTCTTCTCGCGGTGGAAGAGCGCGGTGACGATCCCGAGCGCGAGGTGCAGCCCGGTGCCGGAGTCGCCGATCTGGGCCCCGGTCACCAGCGGCGGACCGTCATCGAAGCCGGTGGTGCTCGCCGAACCGCCGGTGCACTGCGCCACGTTCTCGTAGACCTTGCAGTCCTGGTAAGGGCCGGGACCGAAACCCTTGACCGACGCATAGATGATGCGCGGGTTGATCTCCTGAATCCGCTCCCAGGTGAACCCCATGCGATCCAGCGCGCCCGGGGCGAAGTTCTCGACCAGCACGTCGCACTCCTCGACGAGGCGCGTGAAGATCGCCTTGCCGCGATCAGTCTTGGTGTTGAGCGTGATGCTGCGCTTGTTGTGGTTCAGCATCGTGAAGTAGAGGCTGTCCACACCGGGGAGGTCCCGGAGCTGGCCGCGGGTGGCGTCGCCGACGCCCGGGCGCTCGACCTTGAGCACCTCGGCGCCGAACCAGGCGAGAAGCTGCGTGCACGTGGGTCCCGACTGCACATGCGTCATGTCCAGAATGCGCACACCTTCGAGTGCCTTGCTCATTGAACGATCCCTCTTCCTGTTTGCGATCTGCTTGCGGTCGACGATCCCGGCCGGGTCGGCGCCGCGCCGGCTGCGGCCTCCACGCACCCGAAAGGGAGCCGGAGCGGCGCCCGACCACCAACCGACGTTACAGCGAAAAACGCGCCAAGCGCTGCTGGTCGCCGTCCGTCGCGGCTGGCCGGCGGCCGGCCGCTACTTGTACATGGTCTGGTTGCGGGTGCCGGGTGCGTACTCGCGCGGGTCGACCCAGACGTTGACCACCGCGGACCGGCCGGTGCCCTGCACCGCCTCGCGGGCGCGGCGCAGCGCCGGGGCGATCTCCGACGCCTCGCGCACCTCCTCGCCGTAGCCTCCGAGCATCTCGGCGAACTTCGAGAACGGCACATCGCCGAGGAGGTTGCCGATGTCCCCGCGTTCCTCGCCGTACTTCGAGATCTGGCCGAAGCGGATCTGGTTCATCGCGGAGTTGTTGCCGATGACGGCGACGTAGGGCGCGCCGAAGCGATTCGCGGTCTCCATGTCGAACGCGGTCATGCCGAACGAGCCGTCGCCGTAGTAGCAGAGCACCTCCTTGTCCGGGTGCACGAGCTTCGAGGCCATCGCGAACCCGGTGCCGACCCCGAGCGAGCCGAGCGCGCCCGGGTCCATCCAGTGCCCGGGGGAACGCGGCTGCACGGCTTGCGCGCTGATGGTGACCACGTCGCCCCCGTCGCCGATGTAGATGGTGTCCTCGGTGAGGAACTCGTTGAGCTCCCAGGCGACTCGGTACGGGTGGATCGGGCTCGCCTCGGACCTGAACAGCGGCATGAGCTTCTCGGTCTTCGTCTCTTCCAGCACCCGCAGTTCGTCGAGCCACGGCTGGCGAACCTTGGCCCGGTTGTCGGTGCGGCCCGTCGCCGCGTCGTGGACCGCCCTCAGCACCGCGCCGGGATGACCGACGATCCCGAGCGACACGTCGCGGTTCTTGGCCACGGTGCGGTAGTCGAGGTCGATGTGGACGATGGTCGCCTCACGGCTCAGCCGCTTGCCGTAGCCCATGCGGAAGTCGAACGGAGTGCCGACGATGACGATGACGTCGGCCTTGCGGAAGGCGTCGCTGCGGGTGCGGTTGAAGTAGTGGGCATCGCCGGGCGGCAGCAGCCCGCGGCTCGCCCCGTTCATGTAGGCGGGGATGTTGAGGGTGCGCACCATGTCGAGCGCCTCCCGGTGCCCGCGCGCGGCCCAGACCTGGGAGCCGAGCAGGATGGCGGGCCGTTCGGAATTCACCAGGAGGTCCGCCAGCCGCTCGATGTCGGCGGGGTCACCGGCCGAGCGGATCGAGGCGCGGTAGGAACCGGCCTGCGGGATCACCGCATCCGCCGCCGACACCTCGCGGTCCAGCACGTCGCGCGGGATTTCCAGGTACGCCGGTCCCGGCGCGCCGCTGAAGCATTCGCGCGCCGCCATCGCCACCATGTCCGCGACCCGTTCGGTGGAGGCGACGGTCGACGCGAACTTGGTGATGGGGCGCATGAGGTCGACATGGGGCAGATCCTGAAGCCCCCCCATGCGGTGCTGGGTCTGCGCGGCCTGACCGCCGATGTGCAGCACCGGGCTCTCGGAGCGGAACGCGGTGGCGATGCCGGTAACCGCGTTGGTACACCCCGGGCCGGCCGTGGTCACCACGCATCCGAGCCGGCCGGTCTGGCGCGCGTAGCCGTCCGCCGCGTGGGCGGCGACCTGCTCGTGGCGGACATCGACAACCTTGATGCCCTCGTCGATGCAGCCGTCGTAGATGTCGATGATGTGGCCGCCGCACAACGTGAAGATGGTATCGACGCCCTCGCTCTTCAGGGCGCGGGCGACGAGGTGGCCGCCGGAGACGACATCGGCGTCGCGGCTCTTGCGCGCAAGGGTGTCCTCGGCGGTGCGTGACGTGACCTGCTGGGCGGTGCTGGACATGGCGGTTCGATGCTCCCTGGGGAATGCGGAAGATGTGTTTCGGGTGAATCGGGTGAATCGGATGGGACAGAATGCCAGCACCGACGACCAGAATCACCCTCCTGCGGCAGGATCAGGTAGCGCCCTACCTTGAAATTCTGCCCGGCATCTCCGGCCGGTGTGAGCGGGCTTTCCCGAGAGTTCAGGAGTCAGGGTGAGACACTCATTACCCTCGCTTCGCGAATCGGTGACATTTCCGGGCTGGGAGTCTGTGCCGTAGAACGCTTTCCGAGGATGGAGGTGGGGATTCGGAATCGGGTTCCGGGTCATACTGCTTGAAAAGTGTCGAATGTCGGAAAGCAATGACCGCTACAGGGACCGATTGGGGAGCTGCGTCCCATCGGAATTTTCTACGGCGCAGACTCCTGGCTGGAATCATCCTGCGGCATCCGGTGGGAACAACCCGCAGTAACGGTGGGGAAGAACCGCAGTGCTATCCTGCACCGGCCGCACCGCCAGCCGCGCCGCCAGGATCGTTCCGCCGAAACTTCGCCGCACCGAGCGGGACGCGAGCTGCAACGGAGACCCGCATGCCCAGCTTCGCCATCGAACCGTCACCAGTCGTCAGCCTGCCCATCGCCGGGTCCGACGCCGTGTTCCCGGTCCGCCGGGTCTACTGCATCGGACGGAACTACGCCGCGCACACCATCGAGATGGGGGGCGACCCGGATCGGGAGGCGCCCTTCTTCTTCCAGAAGAACCCCGACAATCTCGACCCGTCGGGCGAATTCCCTTACCCACCCAACTCCACCGACGTACACCACGAGGCCGAGCTGGCCGTGATGCTGAAGTCCGGTGGCGTGAACATCCCCGTCGACCGGGGGCTCGAGCACGTCTACGGCTACGCCCCAGCGCTGGACATGACCCGTCGCGACCTGCAGGGCGAGCAGAAGAAGCTCCGTCGGCCGTGGGAGATCGGCAAGGCGTTCGAGCGTTCGGCTCCGGTCGGGCTCGTGCATCCGGCGTCGGAGATCGGCCATCCGAGCGACGGCAGGATCGCACTCGCGGTCAACGGGGCGCTGCGCCAGGAGGGCGACCTCAACCACATGATCTGGAAGGTGCCGGAAATGATCTCGTACCTGTCGGATTACTTCGAGCTTGCCGGGGGCGATGTCATCCTCTCGGGAACGCCGTCGGGCGTGGCCGCGGTCGCCAGGGGCGACGTGATGAAGCTCGAAGTGCAGGGCCTCGGCGTCCTGACCGTACGGGTGGTGTGAGCGAGGCGTCCACCCTTCACCGCCGCCGCGCTCCGGCGCGCCGCCCGGGGCTGGATCACCTCGCCGTCCGCGCGCCGGAGTCCGTCATGCGATGAGTATCATCGGCCCCCGCGAGGGAACGACACCCGGCGAAGAACGCTGCCGTGACGGGAGATTCGCCGATGAACCAGCGATTCCCGCCGGACCGGAACAGATGCTCCGAATCGCTCCGGGCAGGTGCCCCGGAGCGCCCCGGCCCGCCGCTCCGGAACTCGAATTCCGGCCGAAATCGCACTGCGTGACGGCCTCTCGGACCGCCGGCGGGAATCACTGCCGATGAACGAGAAACTGCGCGGCGCGGCGGTGCTGGTACTCCTCCTCACCAACGCGGCCTGCGCCACGCAGACGGCCGAACCCGTCTTCGACCCGGATCGGATGCTTCATCCGCCCGGCGGGCGCATCGTCTTCAACCGGATGTGCGCCGACGAGGATCCGTACCGGGTCAGGGCATACGCCCGGATGGAGTCTCCGGACGACCGGGCGCGGGCGGTGGCGGCGGTGCTGGTGGGATACCCGGCGATGGGTGGAAAGACGATCCGCGTCGATGTGCGGCTGCAACGGCTGAAGCTCGATGCGGCGGACGGCTGGCGCGATGCGCCGTTCACGATCCGCCTCGTGGCCCGCCGCGAGCGCGCCCTGGTGGAAGGGCCGGAGATCGGCACCTACTTCGAAGACCGGGTGGGCGAGAGGCGCTTTCGCACCAGCGAATCCGGAACCGCGGACTGGATGACGTTCGTGGAACCCGACGACGAAGAGAAGGACTCCGACCGCTTCTACCGCCACAGCCCGGGGCTGGGCTTCGAGGCGCCGGAGCTGGGGGTGGAACGGCCGGGGGACGAATTCGACCTGGCGCTCATTCTCCGCAACCAATCCAACGGACGGACGCTCGAGCTGCCGGGGCCACGGGTGCGGATCCCCGAACGCCTCCGGACCATGGACCCACCGACCTCCGAGGTCTTCGGATTGCTGGAGACACTGAATCCCGCCCAGGAGGGTGGGCTTTTCGATTCCCTGAGCCAGGCCTGGAAATACCGCGAGTGCATCAAGGAACGACGCGCCGCCAAACGGTTCCTGGGCCCGTACACCCCTTCGACGCAGCGCGACGGCGGGTGAGCGTGACTGCGGCGGAGCGGTGTCGACTGCCTCAATCCGTGGCCTCGGTCCGTCGCATCAACCGGCTGCCTCATGCCCCCGCCCCGGCGCTCGCGTACCCGGCGACCCTCGCGAGCATCATCACCCCGACCCCGAGCAGCGTCAGCGATACGAATCGCTTCAACGCGATGTCTGATACGCGGTGGGCGATGCGGGCACCGAACCACACTCCAACCATCAGCAGTACCGAGAGCGCTGCCGCGACGGCGATGTCGACCGCGCCGTAGAGCAGGTTGCCCGCAGTCGCGAAGGCGGAAATCGGGAGCTGGATCACCTGGCTCAGCCCGACCGCGGCGAGCACCGGGACATGCATCCACAGCAGGATCGGGATCAGCACCAGAGGTCCGCCGGTGCCGCTCATCGACGAGGCGATGCCGGTCACGACTCCGACAAGGAGCAGCGGCCCCCTCGCGAGCGGGCGCGGCGCACCGTTCGCCGGGTTCCTGTCCCGCAACGAGTTCAGCGCCGAGGCGATGATGAGCACCGCGATGAGCAGCTCCAGTGCAAACGCGGGTGCCGCATTCGTCACCGCCGCCCCCACGAACGCTCCGGGCATCGCCCCCCCGGCGAGCCAGACGGCGTCACCCCACCGTATCGAGCCCCGGCGCGCGAACTCGACGGCGCCGACACCACCGGCAAAGAAGTAGGCGACCATCGCGCTCGCGATGGCGACATGGATCGCCATTCCGCCGATGTATGTCAGGGCCGGCACCAGGAGCACCCCGCCGACCCCGATGGCGCCAATGAGCACCCCGACCAGCAACCCGATCCCGAGCAGCGCCGTGAGCATCCCTCCACTCACCGCCCCTCGCTCCTGCGGCCGGCACCATGCCCTCCGACGGCCAGTCCCGCGAAACCAGGGCCGATTCGCGGCCGGAGATCCCGCGCTCTCCGGCCGCCCGACCTCGATCTCGCCGCCCGGGAACAATGTCTGCGCGCGTGCTTGCCGCCGCGGCATTGCAATCGCCTTCGCTTCGTTGTTTGATAGGTCATGTCTATCAAATTTCCGGGCCAGCCATGATCGATCCTGAGCCATGTTTCTGAGGCAGTTTCAGTATCTGATCGCGCTGGAGCAGGAGGGGCACTTCGGCCGCGCCGCCACGCGCTGCAACGTCTCCCAGCCCACGCTGTCGAGCGCGATCAAGCATCTGGAAGACGAGATCGGGGTGCCGATCATCCTCCGCCATCGGCGGTTTCAGGGATTTACCGAGGAAGGCCGACGGGTCCTGGAGTGGTCGAAGCGCATCGTCGCCGATCGTCAGGCCATGGTTCAGGAGCTCGGCATCATGCGCGGCCAGCTCCGCGGACACCTGCGCATCGCCGCGATGCCGATGAGCATGCCGCTCACGGGGCTTATCGATCGTCGGTTCTCGCAGGAACATCCGGCCGCCTCGGTCGACATCCAGTTCGTCGGGCTCGAAGAGATGCGGCTCGGGCTCGTCAACTTCGAGTTCGACATCGCGATCACGTACCTGGAGCAGCTCGCCTCCGACGATCAGCTCGACTCCCTCCCGCTCTACGAAGAGCCTTTCCACCTGCTGATTCCGGACAACGACTGGTTCCGCGGGCGCAAGACGGTGACCTGGGCGGAGGCCGCGAAGCTGCCGCTCTGCCTGCTCTCTCCCCAGACCCACGAGCGCCAGGTCACCGACAAGGCGTTCGCGAGCGCCGGATGCGCGCCGCGACCGCGACTGGAATCCAACGCGATGATCGCCCTCGCCGTGCATGCAGTGCAGGGGGAGAGCGCCACCATCGTCCCTCGCTACTTCATTGAAAGCATCGGCGGGATGGCCCGCACAAGGCTGTTGCTGCTCGCAGAGCCAACCGTCTCCCAGCCGGTCGGCCTCGTGTGGCTGAAGGGCGATCCGATGCTGCCAATGACCAAGGCAGTCGTCGACCTGATGGAAGACGCACACCGGCGCGGCCCCGTCTATCCGGAGCGCGAGCGGTAGTTCACTCCGCCCCGGCGGCGTCCCTCCTGAGCCCGGGAGGGAAGGCGAGCGGCGCGAGCCGTCATGTGAATTCGGGCCGGGACAGGGGC
Organism: Gammaproteobacteria bacterium; assembly: GCA_965221725.1. Classification (GTDB taxonomy): domain Bacteria; phylum Pseudomonadota; class Gammaproteobacteria; order HK1; family HK1; genus HK1. Next base: position 3,540,804 of record OZ244909.1, on the reverse strand, counting down.
GCCGCTGCGAGGGCAGGACTCGCGCACGCCGGGTCATGCACCTGGCCCACCGCCGCGCCGGTGCCGGCGCCACCTGACGATGCCCGCGAAGAACGCGGCGAACGCCACCGGCGCCAGGAAGTTGGCGGCAATCACCCGGGCCTGCAAGGCTTCCACCCCGGCCCGGACCCGCGCCCGTATCTCGCGCTCGCGATGGCGCAGCGGCAGAAGACCCCGGCGAATCCCGGTCACCATCTCCGCGACCTCGCCACGTAACTGCATCGGCGTGGCGGCACCCGAGGCAGCGGTGAGCTTCTCGATATGGCGCTCGCCCTGCGCGATTCGGCGGGCGAGCTCCGCAAGCTCTTCTCGGGCGTCCGCCTCGCCCTCGCGGAAGAGTTGCTCGAAGCGGGTGAACGGACGCCGGAGAGGGCCGCGGGTGCGAATCCGGGCGAGCGGAGCCGCTCCGCCGCCGAACTCGACCATGTTCAGGAGAAACGCCCGGTTGTCGTTGATGGGGCGGGTCAGGGTCCCGCCCTCCGCATCGGCGACCTCCACCGAGAACGGATCGAAGATCCAGTCCACATCCGCGACCACGAACACCCGTGCGCCGGCCTCTCCCTCGGCGCCGGTAAGCGCGCTCGGGAACGGACCGGATGCGTAGGCGGCGAGCACGCGCGAACCACCGCCGGCGACGAACTCCGACGCGAGCGCCACGGGAGCCGCATCCGCGAAGCGCTCGCGCGCGAGCACCCCGCTGCGCGCGCTGGTGAACACCAGCGGCACGATACCGCCGCCGGCGTCCACCTCCAGCGAGCCCGGCTCCGCGAACAGCAGCTCCCGCAACGCGCCGGTCACGGGATGCGACGCCGCGAGCCCGGACTCCGGGACCCGTATCCAGAACGGATAGCCACTCGCGCCCGCTCCACCAATGGATACCGGGGCCGCGAACGATGCGTCGCCCACGACCTCCCCGGCGTCGAAACGGAATCCGAACGCCGCCAGGAGATCGGTGATGTCGTCGAGCTGATCGGATGGCGCCGGGAGCGTGCCCTGGCTTGCGCGGTTGAACCGGGCGAACGGATCGACGAGCACGATGAGCGTGCCCCCACCGGCGACGAAGCGGTCGATCGATCCGAGCATGGAGCGCTTGAGCACCGTGGCGTCGATGACGAGGAGCACGTCGAGGCCGTCCGGCAGCGCATCGGCGAAGTACGGCACCACCGCGAGGTCGCTTCTCGCGCGCAGCTCGGCGAGCAGGGTCAGCCCTTCGCGCCCGGCGCGCATCGCGCTCGGAGCGACGAGCGGACTGAGCACTGCGACGCGCGGGGTGCGCTCACGCACGAGGGCGCCGATGGCGGACGCGAGGTCGTACTCCAGAAGTTCGGCGCGGTCGACGTCGAGGTACGGCACGGCCAGGGCACGGTCTTGATGGCGAAGCTCCACCCCGAGGAAGAAAGCGTCGCCGCTCGTCATCGGGACCCGGCGCATGCCGGCGCCGAGGGCAGCGATCTCGGTCTCGGAGTCGGGGCGCGGATCGCGGTGGTGCACCGCGAGCTTTCCACCGCTCGAGCGCGCCAAGGCGTCGAGCATCGCGCGGACACGGCGCGCGTGGGTGCGAATCGCGGCGGGGATGCCTTCCTGCTCCACGCTCCAGTAAAGCGTTGCGGCGACCTCGCCCGGCAGCGCCCGGAGGATGGAGCGAGTACCCGGCGCCGGCGTGTGCTCGCGCTCCTCGCTGATGTCGACGAATCCACCCCAGCGCTCCGCGAGGTCAGTGACCGCACCGACACAGAAGGCGAGCAACACGAACCCGCCCGCCCCGCGCCACACCACGGCGGAGCCCGACGCCGCCGCCCTGCGCAGGGCGACAAGAGCACGGGCGAGGACGAGAGCGAGGATCGGCAACAGTCCGAAGTAGGCAAGCGCCCCCACGCCGAGCCGTCCGCTCGCAAGCTCTTCCGTCCAGCGGCGGGGCCCGAGCGAAGTCACCGCCTCCACGCCCTTCGCGGGCAACCAGTCGTCGAGGCGGTGCGCAACCCCATCGGTACCGGCCATGACCAACGCGAACAGCATGCATGCGCCCGCCACGAACGCGGCCGTGGCGTCTTCGGTCATCGCGGCGGCGGCGAGGGCCACGGCGTGGAAGGCCGCCAGCAGGGCGAATGCGGCGAGCCAGGCTCCGGCGGTGGCACCGGGGTCCGGCTCCCCGAGGTAGAAGACGGTGGCGGGAAACACGCTGGCCAGCAGCAGTACGAGAGCGAGCACCACGAGGCCGGCCAGAAACTTCCCCGTCACCAGCGCCGCGTCACCGACCGGCAGGGACATCGCGAAATCGAGACCGCGGTCGTCGTGGCCGCCCGACCAGGCACGCATCGCCAGCGCCGGAACGAACACAATCGCGGCCCAGGGCAGGAACAGCGAGAAGAGTCGCACCGACGCCTCGTTGGTAGCGAGGAATCCACCGACCGCGAAGACCGCAATGCCGACGCTCAGCACGCATCCGAGCGCGAGCACCCAGCTCATCGGGGAATGGAACGCGAGCCGCACCTCGTGGCGCGTCACCGCGGCGGTGGCGCGCACGAATCCGGGCGGACGCCCGGCTGCATCAGGGCCGGCCATGCAGGGTCTCCTGGTCGTGGCCGACGAGGCGGTGGAACGCGGGGGCGAGCCGACCGCGATCGTCGACCAGATCGCCCGGGGCGGCGTCGGCAACGATGCGTCCCCGCTCGACGAGGAGCACGCGGGTGGCCACCTCCTCCGCCTCCTCGAGCACGTGGGTCGACAACAGGATCGCCTTGTTCTCCGCCACGCACCGGAGCAGGGCACGAATGCGCGTGCGTTCCACCGGATCGAGTCCGTCGGTGGGCTCGTCGAGAATCAGCACCGGAGGGTCGTGCAGGAGCGCCTGCGCCAGCCATGCCCGCTGCCGCCAGCCCTTCGAAAGCTCGCCGATCAGCGCATCGCGTGCCTCACGGGCATGCACAAGCCCGGTGGCGCGGTCGATCGCGGCGGCGAGCGCCGGCCCGGCGAGGCCCCGAGACTCGCCGCAGAACCGGAGGAATTCACCGACGGTGAGGCGCGAGAATCCGGCCGCCGCCTCGGGCAGGAATCCGATCGAGGCCGCGGCCGCGCGGCGTTCGGCGATCACGTCGCGGCCGTTGACGCGGGCGGTCCCGTCGGACGGACGGAGCACCCCCGCGAGCATCCGCATGGTAGTGGTCTTGCCGGCGCCGTTGCGCCCGAGAAACGCACACAGCTCGCCACGCCCGACGTGAAACGACAGCCCCTCGACCACCGTGCGACGGCCGAAGCGCATGGTGAGCCCGAATGCTTCGATCATCGTCGTCCGCCCGGGGCGACGAGCCGGCGCACCGGCCACTTGCGCCGCAAGAGGAACCGGATCGTCGGCCTGTCACTCCCTTGCATCACCTGCTCTGCCAACCGCGGATCAGGCTTTGACGCTTGACATCCTCGGCAAGGACGCGGGCGCATGACTCCCAGTCCACACGCTCGACCTCGTGATACCGGAGCGCGAAAGGGTGTTCGTCCGGTACAGCATCGATGGTCTTCTTCGCGTCCTCGATCCGGCCCAGAGCCACACTGATCCAGGCATCCTCCAATGTGTTCGGCAACTGGCCGAAAAGCCGGGTGATGTCTTGCAGGCGTTCCGAGAGAAGCTCATGCACTCGATCTTCGACAGAGCCGGCGTAGCGCATGTTGCAAATGTCGACTTCGGGCCGTACCGGTCCGATCCGCTGTATCCGACCCTTGCGCTGCTCGAGACGGGAAGGGTTACAGGGCAGATCCAGGTGATAGGTGACAGGTGACAGGCGTCCTCCAGAAAGGGAGGCAGCTTGATCGCGTCGGTATCCGATTCGCCGTGCAATCGCACACGGACAGGCATGAGGTATGGCTCACCGGTCTCCGGGTCGGTGCGAATTCGCCCGCTCACGCTTTCAAGCGATTCGCCCGCGATCTCCAGGATCGACGACGAGAAGTAGCCAGCGATGCGGTCGTAGCTTTTCGCCCCTCGGAGGCGGGAATTCAGAAAGCCCGCGTAGAGCGGTTGCCGGCGAGAGGAGTGTCGCTTCACCAACTCAACGTCCCGATGAGGTCCGGGACAAGCCCGTAAGCGGCCCGGCAGGTGAACGGTGGAGGAAAAAAGACAAAACGATGCCGTCATGGTCGGAAGCGCGGCAACGCTCGGCGTTGGTGTGCGTCGGAGTCGCGCCGGACAGTGCCACGTTACGAGGGCGCTGCTTTCCACAATCGCACGGTGAATCGCTCTTCGTCCTCGATGAGTTCCGGCTCCGTTCCGTTGTGTTCATTCATGCCACGTACGATTTTCCGAGGCACCCCCATGCCCATGTGCTCCAGATAGCCGTAGTCCCGCATCACATCCTTCAACAGCTCGTTGCGGGCGCTCCGACATCCAACCCGCATGCGCTCGGTGGTGATCCCGTTGGTCAGACGACCGGGCGACACGATCTCCAACCGGTCCGAGTAGACGCCAAGTTCGATATCCGAGCCGGAAAGCAGGTAGTCCCGGTGAACGATTGCATTGACCACTGCTTCCCGGATGACATCCTGAGGATAGTCCCAGCGTTCCAGTCGGCGTATTCCGTCTTCCAGCACGACCGATTCGATGTTCCGCCTGACGAACCGTATCGCCTGCTCGACAAGCCCCGGCTCCAGCTCGGTGCCGTCAACTCCCTTCAGGCGAACAATCGGTCCACGCAGCGTGCTCCGTTCCTTGGCCGCGTAATCCTTCTCGGAACCGAAATAGGCGACCGCATCGATCTTCGCCTGCGGCAGGAACCGGCTGGGGTTCTTGCCGAAGAGCATCAGACCGGCAACGGTCGCGGCTCGGCGGTTGCCGTCGTCGAGCAACTCGGTGTTGACCAGAAGCGATTCCCATTCGGCTTCCTGCGCCTCATGCCACTCTCGTTCCTGGTCCTCGACGAGCGTCCTCCACTGCCTTTCCATCTCATCTCCGGGCCAGACCTCTGGTTCGTCCCTGACCCACTCTTCCACTTGGACTCTGGCCAACGCTTCCACGCTCTCTCGCCATTGCGCAGAAGGACTTGAAGGAGGGACATCCTGGCCTCTGATCTGATCGAGGTAATCTCTCAACCGACGGCGATCCAGGTTGGAAATCGAGGTTCCGGACACGGGTCGCAGTTCCGGGCGCAGAATACCCCGTTGCTGAAACAATCGTGCCAGCTCTTCCGGGCTTGCTTCCCGGCTCGTGCTACCGACTCGGACATGGTATGTGCGATGGTGGTTGTGCCAGACATGATGCACATCCCAACCGCGTTCCACCTGAACGACAGCTACGTCGCGCCCAGGCTCGACATCTCGAATGACCTCGAAGTACGGGACAATTTCGGGACGGATCTTGTCGCGGCATGCCTGCATCACCCACTCTTCGAGCCGCTGATAGGTGCGTCGCTCACCGTCTTCAGCATCCGTCCGGGTTGGTGGATCAAATCTCTTGAGCCCCAGCACATTCCCGTTGTCGTCTACCCCCAGAAGGACACTTCCTCCCTGAAGGTTGGCAAATGCGACCAACTCCTTCGCCAGCTTGCGCAGATCGGTCGTCGCATCGTCCTTGCACTCGACGCCGGAGTTTTCCATGTTCGCGATCAGCTCACGAAGTTCTGTCTTTGTCACCGCACCACCTCAAAAGCCGTATTTGCGACGCCGCCGTTCGAATGCGTCCTCACCCCCTTCGAGCAACTCTTCCACGAGTTCCCGAACGGATCGAGTATCGATGGCTCCCATGTGTTCCGGGGCGATCTTCGCGCCACCCGCATCCGCCTCGCCTGACGCACTGAGACCCAGGATGAGCTCGGCATCCCCGAGCACCGGAATATTCGCGTTGTGGGTCGAGAAGAGAAACTGGCGCCGCCGCTTCTCTTCGCGCATACGCGGTACGACTCCTTCCGTGATGAAGCGGTTGTCCAGATCGTCTTCCGGCTGATCGACGACGAGCGGGGCGTCGGACTCCAACAGCAGGAGCAGCAGCACAGCGGTCGCCTTTTGGCCCGTGGAGAGCTGATCGAGCTTCTGCCAGTTCTCCGGATCATGTAGCGGCGCCGTATTGAGCTCGATGCTTGTGGTTGATGGCAGGTCCAGCTCCTCGATTTGCATGAGAGTCACTTCGGGGCAATTTGCCAGACGCTCCGCTTGAGCACTCGGTATCTCGAACTCGACCACAAGCGTATCCGCGCTTTCGCGACAGGCCTGCACGAACGCAGGCAGTGACAGGTTTTCGGTCTGTCGGAGAACGTTGATCGCCTCGGACAAGCGCCCGCCGACCCCACCCCTCAGGAGCTGAAACAGGGGTTCCCGGTTGCCGCCGAACTCGACGTGCGCCCGGACACGTCCCTCGAGTTTTCGGGTAACGCGCTTTCCGGCACGCTTGAGCATCCGAAACTCTTCGGCCTTTGTCTCCTCCCACTCGACCAGCAGGTTCCGGCGGCTTACTCCGTGCTCCGCTTCCAGGCGACCCAAGACCGACAGTCGATCCTTGAGTGGACGCAGTTCTTCAATCCGACGACGAAGCCGGATGAACTCCTCGCCATCGATTCGAGATTTCTGAAGCTGCCGAAGTTTCTTCTCGTACGCGGCCCGTACCTCGACCCTGCGCACTTCGAAGCGTTCCTGGATGGCCTGGATTCCACGATCCGCAGTGACCAGCGCATTGTCGAGATCCTGCGCGATCTTCTCCAGATCCGAGTTCAGTTGCTTCAGGACCGGGTCGGCGGCCGACAGGATGTGCTTCCCGGGGAGATCTTCCAACGCCCTGGGCGACAAAAAAGTGCGTTCGATCGGCAGTTCCTGCCGCAACTCGGCCAGACAGGAACGGAAGGGTTGCACGCGCTCGGGTATGGTATCGAGCACACGCTCTTCCCGCACCAACAGGCTCTGCTCCTTGAGATCCTCCTCCAGGCCTGCTGCCTGATACCGCCTGAGTGTCTCCTCGAGTCCCGGCAAGGCAGCCAATTGTTCCTTGACGTCTTTCAGTTCTTTGCGAATCGCAAGCATCCGACCGCGCGAACGTTCAAGCTCCCGATGCAATTCCCGCTTTCGGGCAACAGCGGAATCATCCTTCTCAACGAAACGTCCAAGCAGTCGGGTCAGCTTCTCCGGGCTCCTGGCGAGCTCCGAGATCTCGTGCTGGCCGTAGATCTCGACGCCATCAAAGACGTCCGTCGGAGCAAGATTCAGCACGCTGTCCGTCTTCGCATCGCGCACGACGGAAGGATTCGGGATTGTCCTCTCGATCCGGTATTCCCGCAGACTTGGGCGATGACAACGCACGAGGAGCGACACCTTCGTGCCGCTTCGAAGCACGTTCCGAATTATTCCCGAATGAGTTGTCCGAGCTTCCTCTCCCAAGGGTTGCAGGTCGAGCACATGACGCAGACTTTCGATCACCGTCGACTTCCCGGCACCACGGCCACCCACCAAGACATTCAGGTTCGAATTGAAGCGGAACGCGGCACCGTCCAGGAAACCTCCTTGCCATCCCATCGCGACCAGTTCGGAACGCTCCTCCGGAAGGGGCTGACCATGCAATCGAATCCGTGATCCGGGATCGAGGAATGCTTGCCGCAAGCCGTCGATGCCGACTTCGGACATCTTGATCCAGCATGTAGCCGATGGCTTCGCCAAGTCTTCGGGAGATGCCACATCGGCGGCGTTCACCACCGCGATGGCGAGGTCCGCTTCGGGCGTGTGTGCCCGGGCGTATTCGGGATCCTGATTCCGGACGATTCGTCGAACGTCGATCGGCAGATCCTGCACCGAGCCTCCAATCTGAATGGCGTGGAGATTCTCGTCTTGCCAAGCCTGGATTCTGGACTGCCCTTGAAGCACCCGAAACAATCCGCTGTCGTTCTCTACGTGCGCGGCAATCGAAATGCCGCCTTGATTACGTACCAATGCGATCAGATCCACGAATGACTTGTCGCAGAGGCTGCTCGAAGGTTTCGTTGCGCGAATCCCGAATTCGCCAAGGTACCGCCCCAGCTCATCCACGGTCGTCGTCAGCGGATAAAGGCAGAGCACATGAATTCCTTCGGTCGAGGACAGCTCGAACCCCGGAAACACATGGATACCGCGCTTATGTGCCTCGGACCGAATTCCATCAACTCCACCCACATGATTGTGATCCGTCACGGCCAGCACCGTAATTCCGAGATCCTCCGCCTTGCCGACCAGCGCGCTGACATAACCCGCTTCGTCGAGTACGGATGACCGACCTCGGTAGGTTTCCGAATAATGATGCGGGTTGACCTGTAACGCACACCGGTAAAACTCTGCTCCTGCCGAGAGATCAAGTGCGGCCCCGATCGGATCATGCTTACTCAAAATCTCCCTCCTGTTTCAATCCCACACTGGATGAAACCATCAAACATGGATTTGCGTTCGGAGTGCTCTCGGTTCATTCGATGGAAATCTTCCCGGACATGCGGGCTCACCCGTCTCGTTGCACGACGAGCCGAGCAAGCGATCTCCGCCGTTCAGACATGGTCATTCTCCACCGCTCCGGCCAGGATGCGCGCGGCAGCAGCCTCTTCGCGCCAATGCTCGATTTCCAATGAAGCGACGGCGAAGAACTCGTCCGGGTCGATGCGACCGTCAATCAGATCGGACAGGTCGAGCACCGTGTCCCGGCGCGTGGGATCGAAGGTGCTGGGACGGGGGATACACGCCTGCTTCAGGGTCTTCACGGGGGCAAATCCTGTCCGGTGACCGGATGCGGGACGGAAACTGACATGGCGCGGGAGTCCGGTGCAACCCTCCACGAGATGCGAGCCGAAAGCCGCACGGTCGAGGGTGACCAACCCACCGCATGAAGAACCCCCGCTTCGATTGCGACAGCACTCCCGGGAACTCCAAATCCGAACAGAGCCCCGAGGAACCTGGAATCGGAATGGTCCGATATCACGAATCGGCAGGCAGAAATCCCGCGACGATGAACAGCGCGACGCTCGCCCACATGGCAGCGTATCCGCAGCGCAGCAGCCATCGGGCGATGCCGGGGGCGATTCGCAGACGAGGGGCTACCGCCCGCGCTCCGAGGGTTGCGAACACCGCGCCCGCGATGGCGATCCCGATGACATTCGGCCGCTCCGTCACCAGCCCGAGCCACTCCGGAATCATGGATTCGCCCCGCGCGGCAACGAGACAGGCAAGGCCGGTCAACCGCGGCGGGCAATCGCCTCCACGAGTTCGCTCTGCACCGAGCCGCCGCCCCCGAAGCTCTTCATCGCTTCTTCGTGGAGGATTTCCAGGGCCTCACGCTTGTAGTCGTAAGCCTCCGGGGTGCTCAGCAGATGGAACTTGCGCGGCCTCGGGAGCTTGATGTCGATGATCGCGCGCACGGTCACCGGCCGGTTGGAGAGCACCACGAGCCGATCCGCAAGGAAGATGGCCTCCTCGATCTCGGAGGTGACAAAGAAGTGGGTACGCCCGGTCTCCTCGAAGAGCTGGAGGAGGAACTCCTGCATCAGCTCGCGGGTCATCGCGTCGAGGCCGCGAAACGGCTCGTCCATGATCATGATGGACGGGCTGTTGATCATGGCCCGCGCCAGCTCCGCCCGGCGCTGCATACCGCCGGAGAGCTGCAACGGGAACTTGTCCTTGAACTCCGCGAGGCCGACCTTGTCGAGTAATCTGCCGATCTCGCGGTCGAGCGTCGCGCCGCGCATGTCGCCGCGCAGCTTCGGCCCGAATGCGACGTTCTGGTACGTCGTCAGCCAGGGCATCAGCGCCGACTCCTGAAACACCACCATGCGGTCCCGGCTCGGGCCGGAGACGACGCGCCCGTCGACGACGATGCTTCCCTCGTCCGCGCGCTCGAAGCCCGCGAGCAGGTTGACCAGCGTGGTCTTGCCGCACCCGGACGGACCGACCACCGCCAGGAACTGCCCCGGCGGCAGATCGAGGCTCACCGACTCGATGACCTGCTGCCAGCTCCAATCCTCGCCGTAGCCCTTGCGCACGCCGTCCATGATGATGGCGCCGGAGGCCTGTCCGGAAGCGCTGGTGATCTCGCTCATCGTTCTCCGTCCCACCCTGTCCAGACACGATGCGGCCCGAAAATTTCACCGACTTCCGGATGCTGATACGGATCTGATCGAGCGTCCGCTTGCCTCGCGAATCGATGAAATTTTCGGCCCCCAAGACGCCCGGAGTCGGCCGACATGAAGGGTTGCTGCTTCACCGCCGCCTCCAGGCCTCAGAAGAGTCGCCGCCACGGCATCGCCCAGTCTCCGAGCCAGCGGATGGCGCTGCTGGAGAGGTAGCCGGCGATCCCGATGCTGATCATGCCCACCACGATGTGCGGCAGCGAGCCGCCCATGTAGGAGTTCCAGATGAAGAAGCCGAGGCCACCGCCGCCCTGGGTGCCCCCGCCCGAGATCATCTCCGCCGCGAGCACCACCTCCCAGGTGATTCCCATGCCCACCGCGGCGCCGGTGAAGATGGAAGGCAGCGTACCCGGGAGCACGATCTTCCAGAACATGTCCCACTGGGTCGCACCCATCGATTGCGCCGCGCGCAGCAGCGAGATGTCGATGGTGCGCGCCCCGCCGAGCACGTTGATGACGATGGTGAAGAAGGCCCCGAGGAAGGTGACGAACGCGATCGACATCTCGTTGGTCGGCCAGAAGATGAGCGATGCGGGCACCCACGCGAGCGGCGGGATCGGCCGCAGGATCTCGAACACGGGGAAGAAGAACTCGCGGAAGTAGCGGTTGACCGCGAGCGCGAGCCCGAGCGGGATGCCGACGAGCTGGGCGACGAGGAAGCCGGCCAGCACGCGCTTGAAGCTCAGGTACCAGCTCTCCCAGTAACCGGGCTGCGGCAGCACCGACACCCAGGCCACCGCCACGTCGGTCGGCGGAGGAATGAGGCCGATGAGCGGCAGCGTGAATCCGAACCACTGATCCCAGCGCGAGCCGATCTCCCACAGGACGAGCGCGATCACGACCGCAGCGACGCCGCGCCACAGCTTGCGGTTGTCCTTCAGGCGCTGAAGGCGGGTCCGCCTTCTCACCGCTCCCGCGTCCCGGGCCATGTCCGATACTGCCGCCATCGCTTGCTCCGAGGGTTGCCGCGCTCCCGGTCCCGGTGCTCAGGCGAGCTCGCGCTCGCCGGCCTCGAACGCCTTCAGCGCTTCTTCGTGCACTGCATCCTTCGCCTCCTCGACCAGCACCCGGAACGCCTCCAAAGAGAGCAGGTGATAGTCGCGGGGGCGGGGAATGTCGACGTTCACGATGGTCTTGACCCGGCAGGGTCGGGTGGTCATGACCACCGCCCGATCCCCGAGAAAGATCGCCTCCTCGAGATCGTGGGTAATGAAGAAGATCGTGACCCTGGTGCGGTCGTACATCTCGAGGAGCGCCTCGTGCATGATGGACTTGGTGAGCGCGTCCATCGCGCGATAGGGTTCGTCGAGCAGCAGCACCTTGGGATCGTTGATGAGGGCGCGGACGATCTCGGCCCGACGCGCCATGCCCGAGGACACCTCGCCCGGGTACTTGTCGGCAACATCCCCGAGCCCTGCCTCGGCGAGCATGTGCCGCGCCTTCTCACGCGCCTCGGCCTTCGACAACGTCCCCTGAACCATCGGCCCGTAGGCCACGTTGTCGCCCAGCGTCTTCCACGGAAAGAGCGCGCCGTTCTGGAACACCACCACCCGGTCCGCCCCCTGGCTCGCGAGCGGTCGCTGTTCGTCGCAGAGCACCTCACCGTCGAGCCGGATCTCGCCGAAGGTGAGCGAGTGGAAGCCCGCGATGGCGTTCAGCAGCGTCGTCTTGCCGCACCCCGACGGCCCCACGATCATGCACACCTCGCCGGCTCCGATTTCGAGCGAGCAGTCGTCCACGGCCAGGACGTTGACCCCCTCCGGGTCGTAGATTTTGGTGACGTTGCGGATACTGATCGCACCGGTGCGCGCGGCGGTGGACATCAGCGTCCCTCCAGCGCGAGCGCCCGGGTGCGCCACTGCATCATCCGGTTGCCCGCGATGCGCACCAGAACCGACGTGCCCCAGCCCACGAAACCGAGGGTGATCATGCCGATGACCATCGGCACCGTCACGTTGTTCATGTAGGCGTCGACGATGAGGTAGCCGAGCCCCCAGTCCCCCGACACCATCTCCGCCGCGACCAGGGAGAACCACGCCACCCCGATGCTGATCTGCAAGCCGGTGAAGATGAACGGCAGCGCTCCGGGCACCACGACATGGCGGAAGACCTGCCACCGGCTCGACCCGAGGCAGCCGGCGGCGCGGAAGTACGATTCGTCGATGGACTGGACGCCGAGCATCGTGTTCAGCGTGGTCACGAACAGCGATGCGAGGGTCGCGAGGAAGATGACCGGCGCCTCGAACCCCTTGAACATCAGGATCGACAGCGGCACCCAGGCCAGGATCGGGATGGGACGCAAGGTCTCCAGAATGGGAAAGGCGTAGTGGCGAAACCGCGTCGACCATCCCATGAACAGCCCGAGCGGCACCCCGACCCCGGTCGCGATGCCGAAGGCGAAGAGGATCCGCCGGCAGCTCACCCGGATGTGTTCGTAGTACTCGTCGGTGAAGATCGAGATGCCCTGGAACGGATCGCGGGCGAAGAGGTCCGACAGCACCGCCACCGGACCCGGCATCTTCTCGAAGCGGGGCAGGTACCAGACCTCACTGAACAACCACCACAGCAGCAGCCACGCCCCGATGCCCAGAACCGTCAGGTACGGGCCGGTGGTCCGCACCATGCGACCGGCACGATACGCGAACAGCGCCACCCCGCGCGGCGGCTCGGACCTCCGGCCGGAAGTGCTCTCGACGGGACTGCCGGTCACGAAATGAAACTCCTCGATGACGAGGGGAACGCGGCAGAAACCGCAGACCCCGCGCGGGGCGCGGGCGAACCGGATCGTCGCCGGCTCGCCCGCCCCCGCCGCATCCGACCCGCCGGACGCCTCCGGCTGGCCGGACGCCTCCGGATAGCCGGATACATCGGGCCCGCCGGATATCGGGCTTGCAACTTGTGTCCGGCTACATCGGGTCCGGTTACATCTGGGCCTTGATCACCCCGAGCGGGCTCGACAGGCCGCGCGCATCAAGAACATCGCGCGCCACGCCGTCCATCACCCCGCCCTCGCGAATCATCGCGGCCGCGGCGGGCTTCTTCGGCAGGCTGTGCAGGAACGCCGTCGCGTCATCAAGGAGGCCCTGCACCCGTTCGGTGACGATGAAGTCGAGCTGAACCTTCACCTCGCCGCCACCCTGCTCCGCCGGCCACCCGCCGAACAGCGAATGCTTGAGCACATCCCTGTCGATCTGCTCGGTCTGCGCCTCCGCCATCGAGGCGACCTCGTCCGCATTGGCCGGGTCGAGCATGAAGAGCTGGGCGTCGAGTTCCGCCTCAAGCCAGCCGCGATGGACGTCCGGGCGCTGCTCGATGAGGTCGTTCAGCATGACCATGAAGCCACCGTCGAGGGCATCGAAGTCCTCGCCGCTGGCCGCGCGCCTGGCGATGCCGCCGAGAACAATCTTCGATGCGGTCGGCTCCCAAATCGCGGCCGCATCAAGCTTGCCGGCCCGGAAGTTCGTGGTGATGACCTCGATGTTCTGGTTGAGGTAACGCTTGGGCTCGATGCCGGCCTTCTGGAAGGCGAGGCGCGCGAAGCGGTCGGTGCATGCACCATGCGGCGCGGAGGTCACCTTGCCCCACCGCCTCCCGGCCGTTGGCAAACTCCGGCGCATCGTTGCGCACGAGGAAGATATTGCACTGCTGCTTCGAGGTGCCGAGCACCGAGACGATCCGGATGTCCGTGCCGCCACGCTCCTTGATGTTGCGGAACGTGGACGCGATCGCCGGCATGTCGCCCATGTATCCGATGTGCTGCTTCTCTCCGGTCATCGCATTCACGATCACCGAACCCTGCAGGCCGATCTCGAAGGTGGCGGTGGAACCATCGGGCAGGTGATTCTTCCAGAAACCCTTTCCGTTGTTCACGACTCCGGACCAGGATTCGGTGTAGTACGGCTGGTAGCCGATGACCAGATTCACCGCCTCGCCTTCCTGGCCGAAGTCGACGCGGGCGGATGCGCTCTGCGTCACCACCGTCGCCGCAAGCACGGCTCCCACTGCCACCGCTACCGCGCCCTGCTTCACGCCTGTTCGATCAGACATCGGATCTCTCCCCTGTGACCTGGTGTAGTTCTCGCGCACCAATTCGAAGAAATATCGTCTGGTGCTGCTTTGCAGATACCCCCCTCCTCAATTCGCAGGAAATCGCGTGATCACGGATTCTCGCGACTGTCGATCGGAGCCGAATTCCATTGATTTGTAAATTCTCTCCGATCAATGGATTGATTGGTTCCGGCTATCGGTTACACATAACCGGCGCGTCGTTTCGCACCGGGTCGTGCCTATCGCTCGATAACCGAAATCTCTTGGACACTGCCAAGGCGTGCACCCTAACATCAGGCATGAGTTGCAGTCGGCGCCGGCGAGGCACACGGCGAACCGTGCGGCCATGGACTATAGAGGACAACGGAGACTCCAGCCGATGGCAGAGACACCGAAGAGGCGACGCAAGATCACGCTGCGCACCCTGATGCGCAAGATGCGCGAGGGCGAGCAGATCGTGCAGATGGCCATCTACGACTACCGCAGCGCCGTCATCGCCGACCAGCTCGGGATCGACATCCTGTGCGTTTCGGATACCGGCGGCATGATCCTGTTCGGACACCAGAGCACCGTCACCGTGACCTTCGATGAAGTGATGATGATGGCCAAGGCCATCGATCGGGGCTCGCGGTACGGGTTGCGCATGGTCGACATGCCGTACTGGAGCTTCCACACGTCGGCCGAGCAGGCGGTGGAGAACGCAGGGCGCTTCGTTCACGAGGCGAACGCCGAAGTGATGAAGTGCGAGGGCAACCGACACCACGCGAAGAACATCGAAGCGATCGTCAGGGCGGGAGTCCCGGTGCAGGGACACATCGGGATCACTCCCATGCGCATCGCGCAACTCGGTGGATTCTTTGCCCAGGGCAAGACCGCGGATCGGGCCCGGGAGCTCGTGGACGACGCGATGGCGTTCGTCGAGGCAGGGTGCTTCTCGATCATGACGGAGGTCACCACCCAGGAGGTTACCGAGTATCTCGCTCAGATCCTCCCGGTTCCGGTCATCAGCCTCGGCGGCGGTCAGGGCGGGCACGGCGTGCACATCATCACCTCCGACCTCATGCACCTCTACCCGGAGCACACGCCGCGGCATTCAAAGGTTTACACCGACTTCATCCCGATCATCGAAGACGTGTTCACCCGCTATCGCGACGATGTCAGGACGAACATCTATCCGGGCCGGGAGCACTCGGTGTTCATGGACGAGCCCGAACTCGAAAAATTTGCCCGGGCGATGCACTGGGATTCGAAGCTCGAGGAGATCGAGAAGCGACGCCGCGAAGGCTCGAAGTAATCCGCGCCGAGCCGGCGCGAGGGCCCGGAGGTCCGCTCAACAGCATTGCGTGGTGGAAACGCATTCATCGATCGGACCAATCAATAAATTTACTTGACATAATTTACAAATCTCGCGCATTGGTTTTTCATGTCGCCAATCGCGAACGGTTTGCCGGGCGTCGGCGCCCGCAAATTCGGATCAACGAGAATGGCTCCGAGCCTGCATGAAGCGGTATGCAGGTGCGAGGCCGGAGCAAGCACCGAGGATTCGCTCAATGCCAGCCAGAAATCACAAACGTTGGAACGAGGTGCCCGGCGAGCTCCGGGAAGGTGAGTACATCGACAGCAGAATCTACTCCGACCGGGCAATCTTCGAGGAGGAACTCGCAAAAATCTGGAAGAAGAGCTGGGTCGTGGCGTGCCACGAGTCGGAGATTCCCGAGCCCTACGACTTCCGCACCACCACCATCGCCAGGGAGCCGATCATCGTGACCCGCGGGTCGGACAACCAGGTCCGTGCGTTTCTCAACGTGTGTCCGCACCGGGGCAATACCATCGAGAACCGCCCTTCGGGCAGCTTCCGGGACGGTACTGCATCCGGCGCACCGAGACACATGACCTGCATGTACCACGGCTGGCAGTTCGACATGAAGGGCAACTGCACCCACATTTCGCGCGAAAAGGAGGGTTACCAGAACCGGCTCTCGCGCAACGACCTCGGGCTGCGACGCCTGCGGTGCGAGGTCCACTTCGGCGGCTTCGTGTGGGTCACCCTCGACGACGCGATCGGCAAGACGGTCAAGGAGTGGGGCGCCGGCTGCTTCGACTGCCTGCAGGAGCATGTGGATGCCGAGCCGCTTGAGGTCTTCCACTACCACAAGGCGATCATCCACGCCAATTACAAGCTGTGGCACGACACCAACTCGGAGTTCTATCACGACTACCTGCACTACCATAACCGCATCACCGGCTTCAACGACGCCTACTTCGCGCGGCAGAACACCGGGTTCGAGAATGGCCACGTCACCGTAGGCTCGTTCGAGGTGCAGTACGACAAGTACGAAGGCTTCGAGTCGCGCGAATCTCTCTCCTTCCCCGGCCTGCCGCCGAATCACTGGTACATGATCGACATGTTCCCCGGGGTCAACTTCAACCTGCGGGGGTCGGCGCTGCGTTGCGACATCATGACCCCGCTGGCCCCGGACCGCGTGCTCATCGAATTCCGGGGGCTGGGGTTGAAGAGCGACACCCCCGAGGAACGGATGTCCCGGGTCCGGCACCACAACAGCATCTGGGGTCCCTTCGGCCGCAACCTGCACGAGGATCTGCTCGCGGTGACCACCCAGCAGGCCGCGATGAACGAGCACGCCGAGCCGCGACGCATCCTGCACGGCCGCCACGAGAACAACACCATCCACGACGAGATCGGCATGCGCCACTTCTACGATGAGTGGGGCCGGTGGATGAACCGCAGGCCGTCCGATCCGGAGAAACCGTACGCGGCCGCCGCCTGACAATGACCGCCACCCACGACACCATCCGCTCGACCATCTACGAAGCGAGCCTGGCTCTCGACGAATGCCGGTGGGAGGACTGGCTCGCGCTGTGCGGCGACGAGTTCTACTACGCCATCAAGGCGTTCAGCCCCGAAATCCGCTACGACATGACCTATCTCGACGGCAACCGGGCGGAGATGGTCTCGATGTGCGACCTGCTGCCCAAGCACAACACGGACCGCTCGCCGCTCGCTCGGCACACGATCGTCTACCGGGTGACGGTCGACGAGTCCGGTGCGAGCGCATCGGCGGTCTCTTCGGTCGCCGTCTACCGGACCATTCTCGACGGCATGGCCTCCCACGTCGAGGCGGGATCGTCGAACCTCTTCCTCGTCGGCAAGTACCACGACCGGTTCAGGCTTGAGAACGGGGACGCGAAGTTCGTGGAACGCATCGTGCAGCTCGACACCCGACGCCTCGACAAGGGGTCGCACTGGCCGATATGAGCCCGACCCGATCGGAACCTCACCCGCGAACCGCGAGCGCCGATACGACGGGCCCCGGTCCACGTACCGACCGAACGCGGTCGCGGCGCCGCGGAGCAGGCCGGCCTCCCCCATGAACCCGAGAGTGGGTCCGAGGCCGAAACGAGGCGAACGATGACCTGGAAACGTGTCTGTTCAGCGGGCAATGTCGAGTCGGGGCAGCTCGCCCACTTCGTCGTGGACGGGATAGCCGTTGTCGTGGCCAACCTCGGCGACGACGGCTTCAGCGTATTCCCTCCCTCCTGCCCGCACATGGAGGAACCGCTCGACCAGTCCGGAATGTGCGCCGGACTCGTCCTGACCTGCAGCAAGCACCTGCACCAGTGGAACATGCACACGGGAGAGCCCGTCGGCCCCGAAGAGAACGACCGCGAGCTGCTGCGCTACGAATCGAGGGTGGAGGGAGGCGAGCTTTTCGCCCGCATCGACCACGAACTCGTTTACGAACACGAAGACGACGAGGATGACGACTTCGAGTGGTAGCCCGCTCGGTACGTCGCCTCGCGGCAAGGGTCGGCGTTGAAGGTCACGATCCGCACCAGGACGTCGATTCACGAGATCGAGTGCGCTCCGCGCGAGCGAATCCTGTACGCGGCATTGCGCGCGGGAGTCCGTGCCCCTCATGAATGCGCGACCGGATCGTGCGGCACCTGCAAGGCGCGCGCTCGTCCCGGCACCGTAGAGGACGCCTGGCCGCAGGCGCCCGGGCATGCTCATCTGAAACGCGAACGGGGCGAATTCCTGATGTGTCAGGGCATCGCGCTCGCCGACTGCGAGATTCTCGTCCCGTCCCGGATCGATCGGGCATCCGGCCCGGCGCGGGAGCCACGGCACTTCACCGGTGACCTGTCGGAGATCCGCCCCCTCACTCGCGACGTCGATGCGTTCAGCATCGATCTCGACCGTCCTGTCACGTTCGATTCCGGGCAGTTCATGGTGCTCGCAGTCCCCGGGCTCAACGGATATCGCGCGTATTCCATGGTCAACGAGGCGGCGGAAACCTCTCGCCTGGATTTCGTCGTCAAGCGCACGCCGGGCGGAGGCTTCTCGGACTGGATCGGGGCCGATCGGGCCGGCACTACGCTCGAGATCTTCGGGCCCCTGGGCAGGGCGACCTGGCGATCGGAGGAGGAGAAGGATCTCGTGTGCATCGCCGGCGGCTCGGGCATCGCGGGGATGATGTCCATCGTGTCCCATGCCCTGTCGAGCGGACACTTCGAGCGACACCGGGGCGACGTGTTCTTCGGAGTGCGGACCCGGGAAGACGTGTTCTTCGCCGACGAACTCGCCCGGCTTGTCGACGCCGCGGGAGGGCGGCTCTCGGTGACTGTCGCCTGCTCCGAAGAGCCGGCCACGGTCCGCGGGCCGGACATGCCCGAGGGCATCGGGGCCGCCCATGGTTTCGTGCACCTCGTGGCCGGCGAACGCATGGCTGGAGCGTGGGGCAATCGCACCGCGTTCGTGGCCGGCCCGCCCCCGATGGTGGACGGTGCATTACGCATGCTGATCACGGAAGCCCGCCTCCCGGCTTCGGACATCCGCTACGACAAGTTCACCTGAGTCCAGGCCGATGCGCCGCCCCTCGCCGGCCAACCGATCGGCGCGCTGCTGGCGGGAACTTCGACGACGAACTCCGATGCGCCCTCGAAATACCCGCCTTCGCTGACGCGCGACCGGACGGCCGCCCGCCGCATCCCCGGCGGCTCTCGGTCGGACACCAAACCTTCGCGCGTCAGCGCGAGACCGTGAGGTCCTGGTACCGTGGTAGCAGGCACGCCTGATCCTGCATCGCGTCGCGGCGGAACGGGGCGCCGAGTTCCTTGTTGACCACCACCTCGACGAGCGTCGTGGTGCCGTGGGTCTGCGCCGCGCAGGATTCGCGGATGGCGTCGGTCAGGTCCGCCATGGTGTCGACCCGCACCCCCTTCAGGCCGAACGCCTCGGCCACCTTCGCGTAGCTGAAGGGGTCGCCAAGCTCGGTGCCGACGAAGCGCTCGTCGAACCAGAGGATGTCGTTCTTCTTCTCCGCCCCCCACTGCTCGTTGCGAAACACCACCACCGTCACCGGGATCCCCATCCGGTCGCAGGTCGGCAGCTCGTTCAGGCTGATGCCGAACGCGCCGTCGCCGACGAGCGCCACCGCGGGGCGCTCCGGCTGCGCGAGCTTCGCCCCCATGATCGAGGGGAAGGCGTAGCCGCAGTTGCCGAACATCCCCGGGGCGAAGAAGCTCCGCGGCTGTTCGAAGGGCAGGTAGCTGTTCGCCATCGCGCAGATGTTGCCGATGTCGGTGGAGACCATCGCGTCCGGCGGCAGCCCGTCCTGGATGGCTCGCAGCACCTGCCGGGGCGCCAGCCGCTCCGGGGCGGCCTCCTGCGCCCGGGCGTTCCAGGTGCTGCCCGGGTCGTCCTCCTCGTGGTCCCAGCCCGCGAGCTTCTGGAGCCATGCGGACTTCGCGATGGCGATCCGGTTCCTCCGATCATCCGCGTCGCGGCCCGGGGTATGCCCGTCCAGCGCCTCCAGGAGCTGGCGCGCGACGGCGCGGGCATCGCCGCAGATCCCGACGTCGATCGGCTTGGCGAGCCCCAGCATGTCGGGATTGGAGTCCACCTGGATGATCTTCGCCTGTCCGGTCCAGTACTCGATGCCGTGCTGCGGCAGGGTGCTGAAAGGGTTGAGCCGGGTGCCGAGGGCGAGGATGACGTCCGCCTCCTTCACCAGCACCATCGCCGACTCCCACCCCTGGTAGCCGAGCGGCCCGACCGCGAGGGGGTGGCTCGCGGGGAAGCTGTCGTTGTGGAGGTAGCTGTTCGCGACGGGAGCGCCCAGACGCTCGGCGAGCTGCCGGCACTCGTCCACCGCGTCGCTCAGCACCACCCCGGCCCCGGCCACGATGAACGGGCTCTTCGCCGCCTTCAGCAACGCGGCGGCGGCATCGACGGTGTCCACATCGCCGGGCTGGCGCCCGGGCCGGATGGGCTCGGGGATCTCGACGTCGATGATCTGGCAGAAATAGTCGCGGGGGATGTTGAACTGCACTGGCGCCGAGTGCTGGCGCGCGCGCTGGAAGCACCGGCTCAGCGCCTCCACCATGCGGTCCGGATGCGCCAGGGTCTCCTGGTGACAGGTGATCTCCTCGAAGTACGGGAGCTGGCGGGTCTCCTGAAACCCGCCGAGGCCCTGGGTCTTCGCCCCGGTCTCGGGGGTCACCACGATCATCGGGGTGTGGTTCCAGTACGCGGCCGCTACCGCGGTGACGAAGTTGGTGATGCCCGGCCCGTTCTGCGCGATGCACACCGCAACCTCGCCGCTCGCGCGCGTGTACCCGTCCGCCATGTGGGCGGCGCCCTGCTCGTGCGCGACATCCACGAACCGGATGCCCGCCCGCGCGAAGATGTCGAGCCCCGGCATGAAGGCCGAGCCGACGATCCCGAACGCGACCTTGACCCCGTTCACCCGCAGCGTCTCGACGAACGCCTCCTGAGAAGTCATCTGCATCGTCTTGTGTCCTGTTGATTGGGGGAAAGGAGGGCGCGGAGTTTACCCGACCGCCCGACGCAGGGTCATGGCGGTGGAAATTTCACCCCGTCCCGGCTGCGGGCCCGGATCCGACTGCTTTCGCGGCGTTGAACGCGACATGGGAGTGGCCCGGGGGGAGTGGCCTGGGGGCGGCCTGGCCGTGGTTCGGGGTGCTCGATGCCGCATGCTTCGCAAGCTCGCTCATGCCGCTCGCCTGGCGAGCTTGCCCCGTACCTGCGGGTACGCCTGCGTGCCCTGACTCGTGCTCGCCTTGCGAAAGCATACAAGGCCCGCGCAGCAAGCCGGGGCCTGACCATCTCCGCGCCCTCGCTTCGCGAATCGGTCACATTTACGGGCCATGGGCCGGACTTGCCGCGATTCATCCGAGTCCCGAGAATGCGGCGATGGCAGAGACCGACCATTCCGATGCGGGTGCTCCCGATGGGGCGGGGGACGCCCTCGCCCGGTTGCGCGCCCAGGTGCTGGCCCGATGGAGTGCGTTCCCGGACGCATTGCGCGGCGAACTCGACGCGCTGCTCGCCGGCGCGATCGAGAAAGCGGCCGCCGCCCCGCCGGAAGTGCTGACGGTGATGGACCCGGCCACCCGCCCCCAGCGGCTGCGGCTCGCCACGGTGGTGGCGGAGGCCGACCTCGACAGCTTCTACCACAACGAATGGGCCGAGCTTGCGGTCTCCCACGACGGCCGACTCTTCCTCGTCTACCGCCGCCGCGACGGCGGCGACTACGCGGTCACCTGGTCGCAGGCGACCACCGTTCCCGCCCCCGTCATGCAGGCCCTGCCCGACGTGCTCGCCACCGCGATGCTCGAAGGCGACGGTGCGCCGGGGTGAAGAAAGTGCCGTCCGCCCCCCTGCGGTGGCTCGCGTGCGGCCTCCTCCTGACCACGACGTGCGCGCTTCCGGCCGCCGGCCCGATCTCCACCGCGACGGACTACGGCGCCGTCGGCTACCTGGAGATCGACGACATCATCGACCGGTTCTCGGACCGCTACCTCGCGCGCGTCATCGAACAGGCGCGGGCCGGAAACATCGACACCCTGCTGGTGCGCATCGACACCGACGGGGGCGCGGTACATCACGCGCGCGCCATGTTCAAGCGCATCCTGGACCTTGAAGCGGAAGGCATCCGCACCGTCGCCTTCATCGACTTCCGCGCGATCTCCGCCGGGGCGCTGATCGCCTACGCCCACGAGGAGGTCTACATCAGCGAGACGGCGTCGATCGGCGACATCGGCGTCGTGTTCCAGACCCCGGAGGGCCAGATCGAGTACGCGCCGGAGAAGTTCGAGACGGTGGTGCGCACCCTGCTCGCGCAGGCGGCGGAACAGCGCGGGTGGAACCGCGGGATGCTGCTCAAGATGACCGCGCACAAGCAGTCGCTCTACCGCATCACCCTGCCCGACGGGCCGGTGGAATACGTCATCGAGGACGACCTGCCGGAGTTCCTCGCCCGCCACCCCGACGTCGACCGCGACGATCCGCAGCAGGTCATCGTCTACCGCGGGCCGGACCGCCTCCTCACCCTGACCGGGCTGGAAGCGGTGAAGTTCGGCATGGCGAGCGGCAACGTGGCCGACCTCGACGCCATGTACGAGCGTCTCGGGGTCTCCGCCGACGCGGTGGTCGACCTGTCTCCGCGCGGGACGGAGCGCGCGGCCTGGGCGCTGTCGCGCTTCGCGCCGGCGCTGGCGGGGCTCGCGGTGCTGTTCCTGCTCTTCGAGCTGAAGACCCCGGGGGTGGGTCTGTGGGCAGGGCTCGCCGCCCTGCTCGGGGCGGGGTTTCTCCTCGCCCAATACTCACTGGATCTGATGGAGAACTTCGAACTGCTGCTGATCGTGATTGGCATCGGGCTCGTCGCGGCGGAGATGTTCACCATGGCGGGGGGCGGGCTGCTCGCCGCCCTCGGCGCGGCGGTCGGGTTGGTGGGGCTCGTGCTCGCGTTCCTGCCGAACGAGCTGGAGTTCGACTTCGGCGATCCGATCTTTGTCGATGCACTGCGCGACGCTGCGTTCAGCGGCGCAACCTCGGTGGGCATCGTGGCGGCCGGGGCCGTGCTCGCCGCGCGCTACCTGCCGCGCAGCCTCGCACTCCACCGCCGCATCGCGGTCCGGGAGGAAGTCACCGCCACGAGTGCCGGCGGCATCGAAGCCCGCACGGCGGTGTTGCGGGGGCAACGCGGCGAGGCGGTCGAGGCGCTGCACCCGAGCGGCATGGTGAGAATCGGCGCCGAGTCGATTCGCGCGCGGGCCGAGCACGGCGCGTACATCGCGCCGGGAGCGGCGGTGGAGGTGGTCTCGGTGGAATTCGGCGAGGTGATGGTGCGCTCTGCCCCCGGCGCCGTCGATCCGGGGCGGACAGGTGGATAACCTCGCCCTGTCCGCTGCCGCTGCCACCGCCGGCGTCGACTGGCCGTCCCTGGGGGTAGCCGTCGGCCTGTTGGTGCTGGCCGTCGCCCTGCTCGTCCTCGAACTCTTCGTGGTGTCGTTCGGGGTCCTGCTCGTGGGCTCCATCGCGTCGGCGCTCGGGGCGATCCACTACGCATTCGCCGCGCACGATGCTGCCGGCTGGGCGATGGCGGCGGTGGTCCCGATCCTGGCGGTAGTGCTCGGACGGTGGGGGCTCGCGCGCATCCGGCGCTCGCGCACGCTCGTACCGAAGAGCGAGATCACGGCCGAAGCGGGCTATCATCACCACGCGCAAGCCGTCGGGGTACATCCGGGCGCGACCGGGGTGATGGTCACCCCGGCCCGACCTTCGGGCCGGGCCCGGTTCGACGGCGGCGAGTGCGACGTGCAGGTGCAAAGCGGCAGCCTGGGGCGCGGCGAGAAGGTGACGGTGCTGCGCATCGACGGCCCCATCGTGTTCGTCGCGCCGGCCGGAAGCGAAGCACCGTGATGCGCCGTGAAGCCGGGCGGCCGGGCGTTCGACGCCGGCGACCCGCGCGCGTCACGGCCGGCGCAGAAGGCGAACTCGCGGAGCGAACGCAACCGAGCGGGATCGCGGAGCAAGCGGAATCACCCGACACCACCTCATGACCGACCGGGGAGACATCAGTTCATGTCCATGACCTTCGACCTCATCATCGTGTTCATCATCGCGATCATCGCGATTCTCATCTTCGGGTTCATCTGGAGCGCGTTCTGGCTTTGGTGGCAGTCCATTCTCTCCAACGCCCCGGTGAGCCTGCTCCAGATCATCTTCATGCGTTTCCGCAAGGTGAACCCGTCGATCATCGTGACGGTGCGCATCACCGCGAAGAAGGCGGGCATCGACATCTCCGCCGACCAGCTTGAAGCCCACTACCTCGCGGGCGGCAATGTCGCGCGCGTGGTGCAGGCGCTCATCTCCGCGAGCAAGGCCAACATCAAGCTCGACTACGACCGCGCCTGCGCCATCGACCTCGCGGGGCGCGACGTGCAGGAGGCGGTCGGCACCTCGGTCAACCCCAAGGTCATCGACGTGCCCTCGGGGCAGATGGCGCGCAATACCATCGACGGCATTGCCGGCGACGGCATCCAGCTCAAGGTGAAGGCGCGGGTCACGGTGCGGACCAACCTCGACCGCCTCGTCGGCGGCGCCACCGAAGAGACCATCGTGGCTCGGGTGGGCGAAGGCATCGTCACCACCATCGGCTCGTCGGACAACCACATGGCGGTGCTGGAGAACCCCGACCGCATCTCCAAGGTGGTACTGGAGCGCGGCCTCGACTCCGGGACCGCGTTCGAGATCCTCTCCATCGACATCGCCGACGTGGATGTCGGAGACAACATCGGGGCGCGTCTGAAAATCGACCAGGCGGAGGCCGAGAAGCAGGTAGCCCAGGCGCAGGCCGAGCGCCAGCGCGCCCTGGCCGTCGCCCGCGAGCAGGAGATGGTGGCACTGGTGCAGGAGAACCGGGCCAAGGTGGTGCTGGCCGAAGCGGAGGTGCCCAAGGCGATGGCCGACGCCTTCCGCGCCGGCAACCTCGGGGTGATGGACTACTACGGGATGCAGAACGTCATCTCCGACACCCGCATGCGCCAGAGCATCGCGGGCGAAGGGGACGACGCCGCGACGACGACGGAGAGCTGAGGCGATGCCGCCGGCAATGCAGGCGGTGGATCGGCCGCCCGGCCTCTGCTTCGGAGCCGCTACCGCCCGCCGCGGTGCCGTACCCGCGGGCCGGAACGCGGGGCCTTCGTTCGACCCCCCGCACGAAGTCGGGGACACGTTCGGTTCGCGGCCCTCCGGGAAGGAGGCGCCCCGCTCTCCGGACCCTGGACTGGAGATCCTCGTTCTCGGACATCTCCGGGGATCGGGAGCCGGGGTCCTCGCGAAGCGGGACATGCCTCCCATGAAGCTCGGCGAGGATTGACGCATGGCATCACTCGGCGAACTGCTGCAACGAGTCGCGCGTTCCCTCGAAGAGGAGGCCGGCAAACGGGGGCCGGCGGACGACCTCCGCGCCCGCCTCGGGTACGGGACCGGGGACGAGGACGACGACGAACTGCTGGACGATCCGTTCCGGGAACCGGCCACCGAAACCGCGTGGCCGGAGCCCGCCGAACCCGAATCGGAGCCTCGCTCCGCCCCCCCGCCGCCAACCGACCGAGGGCCGGAAACGGCATGGCGCCCCCCGGCGTCCGGAACGCCGGCGTCGTCCGCTTCATCGGTGCCATCCGGGCCATCCGGGGCGGATTCACGCGGATACGGACCAAGACGCCCGCTCGCCACCGACGCTTCCCTCCGGCCCCCACGCTTCTCGCCGTCCGCCCCGCCCTCCTCTCCCACCGCGGCCGAAGCTCCCTTCCCGAAGCGCATCCGCTCGCGCCTGCGCAACCCGGATACGCTGCGCGAAGCGTTCGTCGTGAAGGAAATTCTCGACCAGCCACTGGCCCGGCGCCGCCGCGGATCCGGGGTACGGTAGCGGCGGCGTTTCTGGCGTCACGTCACGAGTGACATGTCGCGCATGTCGTGGCCTCTTGTCATTACTCCCGGAAGGAGCGAGGTCGGGGGTCCGACATTTGGCGAATGACCCGACACTAGCCGGAGTCGCTCCCCGCATCTCCGGCGCCACGCTCGGCGGCAAGACGCCGAGCGCGACGGATCACCGCCGCCTCGCGATCGCGGGCGGCCTCATCCAGGTCGCGATACCGGCGCACGCCTCTCAGATCGAGCGGCGGCAGGATGCGCATCCAGCCTTTCCACAGCGCCCGCAGGCGCTGCGCGCGCTCCGGCCCCGACGGCAGCGGCGCCACCCACGGCATGTCCTCCACGCGCCGGAACCGCTGAATCGGCACCCTACTCCTCCTCCAGATCGAAGGTGCGTTGCAGCGCCGCCGCATCCGCCCGATCCAGCGGCCGCACCGTATCGCGTTTCATTCTGTACAGGGTGCGCGGAGTCGCTGCGCGTATGGGCACACCCTCGAATTCCACAATCGAGGCTTCGATATCGTCGTATCCGAACCGCTCCCCGAGTCGTGCGAGCAGGTCCAGCGTGAACGAACCATCGGGCGGGCCGTAGCGGATGGTGGGGTACTCGCCGGCGAGATCACCGGCGGCGATGGAATCGATGTCGGGGTCCGGCCAGACCGCCGAGAGGGCACGCTTCAGCCGCGCAACGTTGTCCGGGGTCGGCCGCACGAAGAGATCCACGTCTTCCGTGGCCCGGGCGAGACCGTGCAGACCCAGCGCCGTCGCCCCGACCACCGCGTACTCGACGCCCTCATGGTTGAGCGCGCGCGCCAGAGCCAGCAGCCGGTCGAGATCGATCATCGCCGGAGACGACTTGCCCGCCGCCGTCGATGCGTCGAGCACGAGCGTGCGGTTGAGGTGGACATGAAGCCCCCGACACTTCTAATGAGAGACACTATACTTGCCTGATGGGTGTGAACAACCGCGCTTCTTCGCACGGATCCTTGCTGAAATGGCTGAAACGAAGGGAAGAAATACGGATAGCGGAAAAATTCGGCAACGTCTTGCCCCGACAAAACCTCTTGAATCGATACCGACCGAAAAGGAGCTCTGATGACCCCCGAACGACAACAACAGGCGGAGAAGCTCGCCGCCGCCCTGGAGCTGTCCCTGCCGCCCGTGGCGGTCGCTTTCACCGAGACCGTGCCGGCAGGGGTTCCCGAGTTCGAGGGCTCCGTCCCGGCCGGATGCGTGTTCTGGCAAGAGGCCGCGAAGCGCACGTTCGCCACTTCCGCCGGACATCACGCGCTCTGCGCGATCGGCATCCACACCATGCACCTCTCCCGGGCGCCGGCGTCGCAGCCCGAGGAGCTTCAGGCCGCGCTGGAAGCCATGACCGGACTCGACTACGTGCGCGAGGATGAAGTGGCGACGATCCCGGTGGTGCGGCAGGCGGTGAAACACGCCGTCTACGGGCCGCTCGGGAACTTTCCGGTGGAGCCCGACGTGGTGCTGCTGTTCGCCGACGCGCGCCGGGGGCTCGTGCTGAGCGAGGCGCTCGCGCGGGTCGATGGCGGGGTGCCTCCCGCAATGGGCCGCCCGGCCTGCGCCGCCCTCCCCGAAGCGTTCAACCACGGGCGCGCGGCGATGAGCCTCGGCTGCTGCGGCGCGAGGGCCTACCTCGACGCACTCGGCGACGACACCGCCCTGTGGGCGCTGCCGGGGCGCCGGCTCGATCAGTACTGCGAGCAGATCGAGACCTTCTCGAACGCCAACCGCACGCTCGCGACCTTCCACCAACGCCGCCGGACGGACATCGAATCCGGGATGCGGCCGACGGTCCGGGAATCCCTGCAACGACTGGCATGATGCACCGGCATCGGCTCCCGGACCGGTCGCGCGCAAACCCCGGCCTGCCGTGCGCACGAATCCCGGCCACCATGCGCACCGGGGCGTCGCGGCGGATGACGTGCGGTACGGAATGGAGTTCGGCCCGCGACGCACGCTGGCGGACCTACGCTCTCGACCGACTGCGGGCAGCACCGCGATGCTGTTGATCGCCCCCCTCCTCCACGTACCACTGGTCGAGGTGCGAGAGAAGGGGATGCGCTGGACCAAACCCGGACGCGGACGCGGACGCGGAAGCGGACGAAAGATCGTAATGAGAGGGGCGACATGACAGACACCGCGACACCGATGGAGACCAGCGCGACATCGACCACGAGCGCGAGCGCAGCCACCTCGCAGACGGCGCTCGACGCCCTGCTGCGCGACATCCTGCCGCGCCAGGGATGCTGGAGCGATGAAGCGTACCTGTGGCTCACGGATCACGGCCGCCGCCGGGTCGAGTTCACCGACGGGCGCATCGAGGAGTTGCCCATGCCGACGTTCACCCACCAGGCCGTCCTGGCGTTCCTCTACCGTTTGTTCCATAAATATCTCCTGACGCGTGGCGGCTTGGTGATGTTCTCCGGCTTGCGGATGCGCGTTCGCGAGGGCAAATACCGCGAGCCGGATCTGCTGCTGCTGCGCGACCGCTCGGACCCCCGCAACCAGGACCGCTTCTGGCTCGGCGCGGATCTGGTGGCCGAAGTGGTCAGCCCCGATGACCCGGACCGGGACCTGGTGGAGAAACGCCTCGACTACGCCGAAGCCGGCATTCCCGAGTACTGGATCGTCGACCCTCGCGACGCGACGATCACCGTCCTCGTGCTCGAAGGAGCCGCCTACGTCGAGCAGGCAACACACGGCCGCGGCGGCGCGGCCACCTCACCGTCGCTCGAAGGCTTCACCGCCGACGTGTCCGCCGTGTTCGACGCCCCGGAGTCAGGCGCGTAGGCGTTCTTCAGGCTACTCCTCAGCGGTCATCGAAGATTGGTGAGGAAGAGGAGTTGTCCGTCACCATCAGCCTCATGCATCGAGATCACACAGATTTCATCTTCGGTTTCGGCGTGCATGATCACCATTATCTTCACTGCCGATTATCTTCACTCCCGAAAGCCCTACCGTAGAATCGTCACTCATGCAGCATCCCCGTCGCGTTGTCGGCCACCCGGGTCCCTGGAGTGAAGACGCAGTAGTGAAAAAGCGCCCCCAGAACTGCGGCGTGCGGCTCCGTGTGCTCGACCAGGCGCACGGGTGATGGCATGCGGACGACTCCCTCGATCAACTCCGCCTTCCTGATGTCCGGCCGGGCGACGTAACGGCGCTCGAACTCGCATCGGGTGAGCCGATCTCCATTCTCCAGCACCGGGATGCGCGTTGCGGGGGATGGAAGCCGGGTCTTGCCGGAGATGTCGGTCGTCGAAAGAACATCCATCTCGGCCACTCGCGATTCCTCCAATTGTTCACCCGATTTCAATGATGCCATCGTTTCGCCAGAGCAGACACCCGACTCACCCACCCGACCCATCCAGTCCACCCGCGGCCCAAGTTGACGCGCGAAATCCCAGTCCATCGGCCAGCGCAGCGGCGCCAGCAACTCGCCCGCATCCAGCCGGACCGGACCGCCATCGAGTCCAGCTATTCCCGGGCGGTGTACAGCGCGCGCAGCGCGCGGCTTTGCTCCTCGAACTCCGAGCGCAGGGCGGCGGGGGATTGCACTTCCACATGGTCGCCGAATCCCCTCAGCCACCATCGAAGCTCCCGGGTATCCGCCACCGTTGCCTCGATGAGTGTCCGGCCGTCCGGGCCGGGAGTCATTCTCTGGTCCTCCGAGAGCCGGGACTCGGAGAGATGCTCGACGACGGCATCGACGGCGAGCAGCTTCAGCGATATCGGGCGCTCCGACAGCGGGTAGGCGAATGCGTCCTCGGCGTGGACGTGCCGGTCGAGGCTGAACCCCGACGCCGAGCGGGCCTTCTCCGCCCGCACCTGCGCGGTGGTCATGCGGTGCAACGCGAAGTGCCGCAGGTCGGAGTGGTCCCCGACGTAGGCGACGAGATAGACGACCCCGGCGCGGGTGACGAGACCGGCGGGATGCAGGAGCCTCTCGCTCGGCGTGGCCGCGCCGCGCCGCCGGTACGTCACCGCAAGCTGCCTCGCTTCGAGCAAGGCTTCACAGACCGCATCGTGTACCTCCGCCCGGACCTCCGGCGGAATCAGATCGGGGCCTCGATGGATACTCCAGACCTTGCTCGCCCACGCGCCGAGTTCGGTGTCGGCAAGTACGGTATGAGCGTGCCTGAAGTACGGGCGCAGGAGCGCAAGCGTCGGCGGCGGCAACACCGCTTGCAGGTACTCCTCAGCCATGCGCAGGGCCAGCGCGGTCGGCGCCCCCATGTCCGGAATTTGCGTGAGCGCATCCTTCTCGGTCCAGAACCAGTACTTGGCCCGACCCTGCTCGATGCAACTGATCGGGAAGATGCCGGACAACCTCTCCAGATCCCGCTGCATCGTCCGGAGCGAAACCGCATACTCGGGATTGTCACGCTCCAGCTTTTCTTGCAGGGCTTTGACGCCAATCCGATCGGGAT
Source organism: Gammaproteobacteria bacterium (assembly GCA_965221725.1). Taxonomy (GTDB): domain Bacteria; phylum Pseudomonadota; class Gammaproteobacteria; order HK1; family HK1; genus HK1. Next base: position 3,510,391 of record OZ244909.1, on the reverse strand, counting down.
ACCGAGGGAGGGATGCCAGGAGCTTCAGATACCGCAGGGTGGTGTCTGTTGCTTCACGCATGGACCAACAGCTCGATCATCATCAAATTCAGCAGTTATCCGCTAAACGCTCATCGGCTCGATGAAGACGTCTCTTGCAATGTTGCCAACACTATTAGTAGATACAGCTTCGAAGGTCGCTCCTATGATACCTCCGACCAAAGGCACACCCTTGCCGAGGTTGATCACACCTTTTTTTCCAAATTTGGTCACCAAGCGGAATCCTACCTTACGATTTATAGCGACTAGTGTGTCGCGTGAGATGCCACGGATCACATTGATGGCTAGCTTTTCGCCGATTTTTATCCCGGCTCTGAGCAAAAATTCCTTCGCAAACTTTCCAACCAGGCATACGTACACGAGTGTCTTCACACGGTCGTCGTGGACATCGTGACCACCCATGATCGCTATGGCGGCGATCATCCTAATCTGCACGAAGAGCACGGCGCTGACGTTCGCAGGTACTGCTACTGGCAGCGTTATCAAGCCACCAAGTCCGGTCACGAATCCGCTTGTTGCCGCTTTCGTATTCTGCCAACGTATTAGCGAATTGACTTGCTCCAAAGGATTACCATCTTTTTGCTGATAGTCTCACGCGAGATCCCAGGCTGAATCAGTCCCTGGCATTCCCTCTATAGCTTTTTCATAAGCCCAGTCCAGAATCCGGAGAATAGTGTTTGTCGAGTCATCCCGATCTTCAGACATTTGTTTTGCTCCTCTTGGGTGGGTGATTTGTGGTTCGGGTTTCATTTTTTATTTAGCGTCGCAGTCGAGCAGTTTGACGGCGCTCAACTCGCACCGGGTGAGTTGGTCTCCATCCTCAAGCACCGAGATGCGCGTTGCGGGAAGTGGAGATCGGGTATCTCCAGGGACGCCAGTCGTCGGATCAGAAAAGATCCTCACTATCAATGTCCCAAACTCGCCATGTATTGACACCCATGATCTGCTCTGCGGTGTTTTTCAATTTCCACAAATATTTATCTGAATTTTCTCGACCTGTCAGACATTCGGAGCAGAACATATGGCAGTTGTTCGTCAGAAGACTGTAGTTGCGCGTACTTCCTACCAACGCCTCGGCACGCTCAGCAGCTCTTTCGTCTCCTACCGCGCTTTCGTCGATGCATGAGACGTAGATACTCACCGCAGTTGTTCCCTCGATGAATTCGCGTGGTGATGAATACCTTACATCACCATCTCTACAGAATTCCACTATCAGATCATGACCGACATAAATTCCGGAATGACCCATATTCCCGAATGCCATATCGCAATACAGCATGCTACCTCTTATTGGTGTAACTGCATCACGAAATATGTTATCTACAACGCTCTCAGCGGCACTCTTACCAGCATTGGCAAGAGCCTCCCTGGCCAGGATTTTTATGACGACTACTGCACCAGCGATAATGATCGGCAGTGCCATCTTTCAGAGCAACCGCTCGACCGCATCTGTCATGTTCAACAACTCCCTGTGTGCAGTAGCCCTTCCTTGCTCATCCTTGCGCAAGGCTTCGGTCTCCTGGCGAAGAACAGCCTCGGCTGGGCTGAACGCCGTGTCGACAATGTCACGACACCAACGTTCCAGCGATGCGTGCAACTTGTCGGTCTCTTCGGAGGCGATGTCTGCTAGCCGCTTTTCCTCCCGGATGGCTGCCTTCGCCTCGGGGTCGCCTCCGAAGTAGTCCCGGACAGCAGTTCCCAGATCCCAGATCACAAAAGCAGCTTGCAAGACACCTGACAGCCTGCCCGCCCACTTCGCCATCGTTTTCGGTCCCACACCTTTCATCACGGATGGCGCGACACGTTTCAGTCCATGGAGTGCTTTCTCAGCGGCCGGAGGGGCATAGTTCACGGTGATGTTCTTGATTCTGTCGGCAGTCGAATCGAGTCCGTCACGGCGGCGGCTTTCCCTATTCGACTCCATTCCCTCGCCAGGATGCGTAACAACTGCTTCCACTGTTTCGACATCCGGACTCGTCATCTGTTCCGACGAAGGCGCATGGAACGGGATTCCCTGTTGCGTGAGGACCCGCGCGGTCCGCTCCAGCTCGGAGCCCAGGGTGGTCACGACACCTTCCACAATGCCATCAACGATTTCTCGCAGCCTGTATTCCGCCGATTTCTCATCACGAATCGCATCCGGAAATTCGTGCTGGAAGCGACGTACAAGGCGGCGTAATTCGTCCCCGACGTTGTTCTCAAGGGCGGTACGACACGCCGCCACGGCTGCTCGCTTCTCCTGCACCGCTTTCACTTCACCGTCGTCGGTCTGCGCGGACAGTTCGACGGCGTCTTTCAGGGCTGCCAGGAGCCTGTGGCCGACGGTGTTGACGACATCGCCGATGCCCGCGTCATGGAGCAGTCGATCCAGGTCGCGCTCCAGATCGTCTATCCCGCTCAGCTCGATCAAGCCCTGCTTTCCTTCCAGGCGACCCTTCAAGGCAGTACGCGCATCCACCATCCGGAGCGGCATCTCCTTCCAGAGGGAATCATCGATTCCGCGGTCGCTGCACTGTTGCTGAAGATTCCTGAGCACCTTGTCGAAGGCGGCATGACTCTCCGTGCCGGTGCGCCCGATCCCCGTTTTGTCGTTCACGACCACCATGGTGCGCTTCCGCGCACTCAGGATATCGGTGAGTTCGGCATAGACACGTTCCTCTTCGAACGTGGACGTCGAATCCAGAACAAACACGATCACATCCGCCTGCTCCAACTGACGCTTGGAGATCGCTTCGTGTTCCTGCGGTGCATCGATCCCTGGCGTGTCGAGGATCACAAAATCCCGCCAGCGGTAGGGGGTTGCGACGCTTGTTTCCGGACGATTACTGACGGTTGCCGCTTCCTCCCCGGCCATTGCGTTGAGTAGCGTCGATTTCCCGGCGTTATAGATGCCGTACACCATGATGGTCGGGCGGCCATTCTCCAGTCTTTCCCGGATGAAACCAGCCAGGGCATCGGCGCGCTCCGCTCCGACCCATTCCTGCAAGAGAGGATGCGCCTCTTCTGCAACCGCTCGCATAGCTCTCGTTGTGTTAATCATGACGCATTCTCCAGTGAGCGTTTGATTCCACGCAGCGACTTCTCGAATTGCAGGAGCCTTTTTTCGACAATGCCCGCTTGACGCTTTATAGGCAGAAAGCATCCTTTCCGGAGATCCTCGACACATTGATTAATCTGCCTGTTCACCTCCTCTCCCAGAGCCTCGGCGATGCGTGCGGCACCTTTGTTGTAGTCGACGCCGATGACTTCCTCTACCTCTTTCTCACCAGCGGATGCTCCTCCGGCCATACCGCCGCCGAGTCCACCCAGATATGCGCCAACAGCGGCACCCGCCGGACCACCAAAACGAAATCCGATACTCGCGCCTGCTATTATTCCCACTATGCTGCCGCCCGCTTTGCCGCGTGTGACATTTTTGTAGCGGATTGTGCGCCTGATTTCCTCGAACACCAATGTGTCGCGGGGGACGTCCAGCTCGATTTTCCTGGTCACTGCCGTCTGCGCAACCTCGACCGTGAAATCCACGATCTCCCTCAGGTGCTGCGAAGTGATGTCGCGCGCTCTTTTCTCACATTCCCGCACAAGGTCCTCGTACTCGCTACGGAGCGGTGCACTTCCAGATTCTTTTCCATCGACCAGATTCCGAACGGCTTTTTCAACCTCACGGACGATCTCGTATTTCGCGTCCTCCGTCGCGCGCCGACCTCGCTCTTCAAGATGACGGATTCCATCGTCAATCGTCTTCCGAAGTGCCGTCAACTCGCCCCGGACCCGAACCACGCTTGTGCTTTTTCCGAGTCCGCTGTCGAGTGCTGTGTCGGTCAGGATGGCGTCGATGAATGCAATCAGATTTTTCGCCGGCGCTCTACGCTTCATCGCCACACCTTCCGAGGCAACCAAGGCGGTGAGTCGTTCGAACAGAGATGCAAAGCCGCTGCGCTCCAACCCTTCCGGTGTGGGGTTCTGTTCTGCGTACTGCACTGATACCGAATGCACTTCGTGATCCAGTAGCTTGCCGCTCGTATCCCGCAGGGTGATTTCGCGGAGCTGGCTTTCCACCCATTCCTCCGCCTCGCGGCGCTCTCTATCCGGCTTCATCACCCGCTTCCTGACGATCCGTCCGTCCACCTCATCCGTGTCCATCATGTCCGCCCGGGTCAGCAACACCATGAGCGGCTTGCCTCGCCGAAGCAGATTGGCAATCGCTTCGAATTCGGGGCGCCTTCCCGGTTGACTCATGTTCATGAGGACCAAAACGAGATCCGCCGATTCGGTGTACTTTTGGGTCAGTGTGGCGTTGCGCTCGGTCACCGAACCAAGGCCCGGCGAGTCGATCCATGTCAATCCCCCCAGCTTGAATCCCTGTATGGAACTTGTCGCCTCTTCCACATCCACGACGAATTTCCCGCGTCGATTCAGCTCTTCGTTCGCAACCTCAACGTCGGAGCTGTCGGCAAGCGCACGCACGAAGTAGCTCGGGGTCTGACCAGTATCACGAATATTCTCGATTGAGGACGGCTCCGGGTCGCCGCTGCCGTGCGCTACAAAATTCCCCAGACTGCTCTTGCCCGACTTCACCAACCCGTGGACCAGCAAGAGCAGCGAGTCATCGAAGTCCTCACGGAACGTGGCATTGATCTCGAAACGATCTATCCGTTTCTTCCACTGCGAGAGCGCCTCCGCCATCGTCGCTTCGCTCTCTTTTACCACATCTACGAGGACTGACGCTTCGGGCGTCGATCCGTCTGGCGACGTAACGGCGGATTCCACTGATTTCAAGATTTCATTCAACTCCTTGAAGACACGGTCCTGCTCCCGGTCGACCGTCCGTTCCGCATCGCGGAAAGAACTTGCGAGATCGTGCATCGTCGACACGAAATGATCCCGGGTGGCAGCATCTCCGATTACGGTGCTTCTGGTGTCGTTCATAAGCGCCTCCATCCTCTCGGCCACACCTTTGAGAAATCGTCGGAAATCCTTCTTGAATTGGGTCTCGCGCCGCTTGCGCTTCTGCACGAGAGTTTTACGCCGACATTTTCGGTCGGTCGCAGCGAATTCGATATCTTTCTGGAGTTGCCAAGCAATCGATTCGATCCTCATGGTCCTCGCAGCCATGATCTTCTCCTTGTCACGCGCGATCTCGCCGCAATGATGACGCAATGCATCAACCCCGCTCAGCTCGCGAAGTTTCTGCTTGCCCTCAGCCATTCCCTTTTTGTGGACGGTTGCGGACGTCCGGAAACATGGCACCCGACTCCCCGTGACTTCCTCGATCTTCGCCAGGATCGACGCCGTCAGACGCTCGGCAACATCCTCAAACGACTCATGGTTCGTCAGCACCACCGTCAGGCCGCACATGGTGTCGCCATGCGTAGCATTCGATCGCACCGACTCCAGGAACTCAACCTCGCGCTTATTAAGCTCGCCAGTGGCAAGCGTATGGACAAACAGCAAGTGATCGGCCACCTCGACCTCCTTGGCAGGGTGATCGCATATAAAGTCATTGTCCCATCAACAACTTATCTCGGAAGGCATCGTTCAGAGCGGCCCGGACTCTCTTGCGCCTATAGCTCATTTTCGTCTTCTCGCGCTTGAGTAGGTTCATCGCCATGTGACGAATCACCCCGATGTTGTGAGGCGCATTGCCTCGACGAATCCGGCTTGCGTCTTCGCGAAACGTCACGTCCAACCGCCAGTGCAACCCGTTCTCGATACTCCAATGTGAACGCACCGCCCGTTGAAACACCTTCACGTCATCAAGCGAGGTGATGTAGTAGCGCCGCTCAACACTGACACGCCCTCCACAATGACGTTCCGACTCCACCATTCCCATCGCTTTCAGTCCCTTCCACTTCCCGACACCCGACAACGCACCAAGGTCCGTGGACAAGAAATAGCTCCGGTGCTCAATCCGCCCGTGACCTTCGTCGCAAGTCGCCTCGTGCCCCATCTCCGAACCGCCAAAGTCGCACCGCTCCGCCGCCTCGAAATACGCCCGAACCTCGCGCTCCAATTCCGGCTGATTGCGCTTCAGCGCCAACACGTAATCCCCACCGCCTTTCTTGACCTGCTTCGCGATCGCGCGTTGGCACCCCATCGCATCCAGCGTCACGATACACCCCTTCAATTGAAGCTTCTCCAGCAACTCCGGCACCGCCACGATCTCGTTCGACTTCTCGTCGGTTTTCACCTGCCCAAGCACCACCCCATTGCGACACGCCCAGGCACTGACCATATGCAGCGCCTTCACCCCTCGCTTGCGATCATGGGTGCGTCGATGCGTCTTGCCATCGAGCGCAATGATCTCACCGTCGCTGAGCTTGACCACGTCCTCCATCCAACTGAGAAAGCACGCCTGAAACCCACTGACCGACAACGCCGAGATGATGCGGGCAATCGTGTCATCGACCGGGACCCCATTGGCCAGCGGGACATAACGACGTAACCAGTCCAGCTTTGCGCGACCGAACTCCTCGATGTCGCACCAACCTTCGGCCCCACTGAGCACCGCGCACACGCACAGCACGATGACATCAATCAACTCATGCTTCTTGTTCCGGTCGACGCGCGGGTCTTCCAACTTCGAGAAATGTTCGATCAGACCCTCGGGGGCACTGTTGTCCATTGCTGATCACGTTCCTCTCCTTGGCCAGAGTGGCATTAGATCACAGAATGCACTGATTTACATGGGATTTTAGTGATCTTGCCCTGACCTCCTTGGCCGCTGTCTCGTCGTCACTGTCATCGGCGTCCAAGCCGGGGGTATCCACGAACCGGCAGTCGTCGTCTGCGAATCGTGCGATGTATGCTTTGCAGTCGCGGGTCGTGCGCCCGCCGCCGGTGCCGAAGCATTCCGGCGAGTGTTGGTCAATCAACGCATTCAGCAGCGAACTCTTGCCAGCGCAAAGCAGACCGCATGCCACGAGTCTCACCGGCGATTGGAGTTCGACAGACGCCAGGCGCACAAGGCGGTCGACGCTCTGCGATATCCCATGCGATGCATCGTCTACTTCGCTGCCAAGCGCCGACAACTCACGTTCTAGCTTGCGAATCCTGTGCGCTCCTTGGGAAAACGATTTTTTCGCGTCGAGGAGCGAGACGAGATCCGATACGGCCGATGAGAATTCCTCCAGAACCCGAATCTCCTTGCTCAACGCGCGGATCTCCCGAGCCTCGGGGTCTCGGTTGATGGGTGGCACACTCATCGGCATCAGAAGATTCAGAGCCGCATCTAAGTCGAGCGCCGTATCAAGACCGGTGATGGCTCCCTCCAGCATCCTGAAGGTGATCCGAGGCGCGACCTTTCGACCTAACGTATCGTGCCGATCAGCAATCCTCTGCAATTCCTTCTTGGCATCACTCCGTATGGATTCTCGACGTGCGCGCATTTGACGCTCGGCCTCCTCGCGTCTCGCACGACGCAGGGCATCTTGCCGATTTCGCGAGTTCTCCCTGTCGATTGATTCATCGTCATCCGATGTTGCGGCCACGACGGCGGCAGTGGTGGCAGCGGCGGCGGCGGCAATACCTATCAGCAGAAGGGGTAAGGGCATAGTCAGTTTCCACCTCTTCACGAGTCAATTTGGATGGGTATATCTATCCGGAAAAGTCGAGTCTGCGTCGCGACATCGATACTATCGGCTATTCGCACCGGCGCCGCTATCCCTCCATCAATTCGTGTGCTTCCTCAACCAGGAGTAGTTGGCGCTCGACCCAAGACTCGATGTTCGCCATATCCTCTGCGCCGATGTCCAGAGCGGCCGCTATATCTTCAACGAACTTCGCTTCTCCGGCGCTGAACTTGTTGTCAACGTAGCCCATGCCCACCAACTCGAGAAGGAGAACGATCCGACTGAGCCGACCCTCGAACAGCGAAGCGAGATCAGCTATTGGAATATCCTCGGCTTCGATACCGGGTCGTGCTTGCGACCGGAGCATTTCCAGATGCACACGCTCCTCGGCTTCGACGATGTTATCGGCGCGCATTATTTCATGAGCATAGTGGAGCAGGACCGACTGCTGACGTTCGCTCAGATACTGTACGAACATGATTTCTCCTCGTTGGTCGGGGACTTCGGACTCGACAAGCGTGCGTACCGCTGCACGCCCGCAGGTTCAACGCTACGTAGTGTACGGGGGGGGGGGGCAAGTAAAGCCGTCCCAGATGCGCTCTCACGCGGCGGAGAGCGGCCGATGGGCATCCGCGCGGAGACAGCGCCCCGCCTTCACGCTCCGGAGGCGCTGCGAATGCTCCAGCGCCTCCCCTCTCCTCCCGGCACTATCCGGTGCGCCCGACGCGGGCTACCCGAGCAGCACGACCTTCGCGCGGTCGACTGCCGTGGCCAGATAGCGCGAGCCGCCCTTGTCGGGGCGGATTCGCCGGGCGATGCGCCGATGCGCCTCCCGGATGGCGTCCGGCGTGGCGTCCGGTGCGAGTTGCAGAATCTCGAGCGCCTCGGCCCGGCTCATGTGCACCCATGCGGAGCCCGCCGCCTCATGCCCGGCCTCACTGCCTCCACTGCGCGGCTCGTGCGCCGCTGCGGAAGCCGTCTCTTCGTCCTGGTCCTGGTCCTGGTCCTGGTCCTGGTTATCGTTATCGTGCCCGTCGTCGTCCGCGTCCCCGGAGTAGGTCAGGCTGGCCGGGCACGGGGCCGTCTCTCGGCCGATGAAGTAGCCGAGGGTTCCGGCTCCGAGCACGGCCACGATGGGAATGATTGGAATCGCCATGGTTCACCTCCTCTGTGTGGATATCGATATCCGGAAAAGCGAAAGGTCCGCCGGAAGGCCGATCTGCCACAACACGACTGCGCCGACGGTGTTGGGGGCAGATTACTCGCGGAATGCGACAAGTTGCGTCGTACGTCAGCGGGACCCGCGTCTGTGCCGCCGCTCTGCTACTGCCGCCCTTCAGCGAGAGAGGCGTCCGAGCGCGGTCAGTGTCGAAACTCCTCGCCAAGAATCTCCCATGGCGCATCTTCCAACTCTTCGCGCTCCGCAGCCCTGCGCAGGACCTCGTTGATCAGGGTTCGGTATCCACGCCTGCCGGCTTTCGCCTTGTAATACTTGATCTGTCAGCCAGCCGGTTGCAGGTCCGCCCTGGTGTTGAGCACGGGCAACCGGGCGATCGCCGCGCCGCTCCTCGCCTCCGCGAGCCGCAACTCGTAGAGCTTCTGGAGGTTGAGCCAGAACTCACCCGAAGTGTCGAAGAAATGGCCAAGCCGAAGTGCCGTGTCGCCGGTGATGGCGCGCCGGCCGTTAAGAATGCCGGTGATGCGGTTCGTCGGTACCTTGATGCGCCGGGCGAGTTCGGCCGCGCTCATACCGAGCGCCTCAAGATCTTCGCGCAGCGTCTCGCCGGGATGGATGGGTTCGCGCATGCCACGTCTCCTGTCAGTGGTAGTCGACAATTTCCACGTCGGCGGGGCCGGGGCTGTCTGCCGGCCAGACAAAGCAGATTCGCCACTGATCGTTGATGCGAATGCTCCACCGCCCCTGCCGTCGGCCCCTGAGCACCTCCAGCCGGTTGCCAGGCCGCGCCAGGTCGCCGAGCGCGATGGCGGCGTCAAGCTGATCGAGCTTGCGCGAGGCGGTACGCGCAAAGCCCGAGAAGGCCGCAACCCGGCGTCCCCGGTAGAACGTCTCGGTACGCTTGTCCCTGAAGCTGACGATCACAACCGGTCCGAATCTGCGCAGGCTCCTGCATGGCACCGACCGTAGCGGTTCCATCCGCGTTACGTCAAACATAACGTGGAGTGGATGTGAGACCGTAGGTGATGCGTGCTGCGGTACCTCCGATGACGACGATCTCGGGGCGATGGCGCGCCGCGGCGCAGAGATCCAGGAGCACTTTGTCATCGAAGCGGCCTCGGGGGAGGCGCGCGCATTCGGGGCTGGCAGCTCCGCCCGCCTACGGCCGGAACCCGATGGCCCGGGGCCGGTCCGGCTTGGCGTCGCACTCATCGCGCAGCATCGCGACGAGCGCCTCCGGGTCGCGCAGCCTGTCGAGGATCTCGGCTTTCCGGTGCACCACCGCGAAGTCACCGGGGGTCAGGGTGGTGAGCGCCGCCAGCCCGGCCGGCGGCGCGAGCGCCGCGAACCAGCTTCGAAACGCCGCCTCGGCCTGAGCGGGGGCGAGGTGGTCGAGCCTGATCTTGAATACGAACCGCCGCAGCGTCGCCGGGTCGAGATGCTCGCCGAAGTTCGTGGTGCACGCGAACGGCAGCGGATGACTCTCCATCCACGTCAGCATCTCGTTCACCTGGCTGACCTCCCAGCCCGCGCGGGCAAGCCGCCGATCGGCCAGCAGCGAGTCGGCCTCGTCGAAGACGAGGAAGGCATCCGCGTCGCGTGCCTCCGCGAATGCGGCGGCAATTCGCTGCTCCGTCTCCCCGACCCACATGGACATCAGGTCCGATGCCCGCTTCTGCGCCACCTCCAGGCCGAGCCGCTCGGCCAGATAGCGGACCAGGGCGCTCTTGCCCGTGCCCGGCGGCCCCTGAAGACACAGGGAGAAGCGCCGCTCGCCGCTGCGCACGAGCCGGTCCGCGAGGGCGCGCGGGTCGATGTCCGCGCGGACGAGGGCGGGATCGAAGCGAGCGGGCGTCGGTCGGGGCGGCGCCTCGCCCGACAGCACCCGCGACAAGCTGCGCACGCCGCGCCGCACGGTCTCGATACCGCCGCCGCCGAGCCGCGCCGCCGCGGTGGCGCCGGCGGCGACCCCCGGCGTGGCCTCGAACTCCGAGGCAAGCGCCTGCGCCTCGTGCGGCTGTGCTTCGATGCCGTGGCGCTCGAGCTGGCGAGTCCAGATCCGCGCCCGGACCCGGGGGGACGGCGAGCGCAGCTCCAGAGCGAACATCATGCGCCGCAAAATGGCGCGGCTCATGCCCGCGGCGTCGTTCGTGGTCCACAGGATAGGGGCCGGCGCCTGCTCCAGCAGCCGGTGCATGAACACCTTGGACTTGCCCTCGCGTGAGTGGGATCGGGAGGCACCCCCGAGGAATGCGAACGACGGGAGCGGGTCCGAGAGCAGGTCCTCCATCTCGTCGAAGAGCAGTAGCGCGCCGCGGTCCCCGGCGAGGAGGCGCTGGGCGAGCCGAAGCTCCTTGAGTCGTTCACTGCGGGTGGGTTCGTCGCCATCGTCGTCGGCTTCGCCGACGGCGAACAGCGTCACGCCCAACCGATCCGCCAGCACCTTGCAAAGCTCCGTCTTGCCGTTGCCCGGAGATCCGGGCAGGAGGATGTTCACACCGGGCGCGCCCGCATCAAGCGCACCCGCGAGGAGCCGTTCAACGTGATCCCGATCCGGGGCGATGTGATCGAAATCCGACCACTCGAGATGCTCGGGGGCGCCGGCGGGATCCGCTCCCCGTGTCTGCGAACTCGGAACGGCTCTCTCGTTCGGCCACCCACTTGGCCAGCGCCGATGCCTCCTCGTCCCGATGGTGAAGGCTCGACGCCGTATTCGAGAGATACACGGCAAGCAGGTGTCGTTCGTACGCGGTCAGCATCGTTCTTTCCTGAACTCGGGAGCAGATGGAATCCACCGTATCGATACGAGGATTTCCATGCGTGCGTCGGAAGGCACACTCGCACCGCGGCACAGCTTCATGGAAGGTACGTGATGCAGACTACCGGCGGTATGCGACAAGTCACGTCGTTTGGCATCCGGAGTTACACCGAGGCGCCAGCCTTCCGCGCTTCGCTCGCCATCAGGACGGGGGCTCGAACCTCCTACGGCGGGCGCAACCTGAACAGCACATGGACGGCGAAGCGGCGCCGAATCTCGGTGTCCGCACGCTCGAACTGGCTGATCGCCCGTTCTGCGGTGTCGATTGCCACGACGACATCCGACTTGTAGAAAGGATCACCGTCCAGCGCATAATCCGCCCGGTGTCGTTCCGCCTGCAGAGTGACGAACGCCTCGGCGAATTGGCGGATTTCCTCCGGAAAGTCCAGCATCGCCTGGCGGTTCTGGCGGGCGCTCCTGGTAACCCCATGTCCGAGGGCACGATACACCTGATGCCAAGCCGTGTTTCGGGTTCTCCCGACGAGCAGATCGGCAGCCACACCGGCCAGGCAGTGAAACACTGCGTAGTACGCGGTACTGGCCGCGCGGCGAAGGTTCGCCTGCGTGGGCCGCCGGGGACTCAGTTCCGTCAGACCGCGGGCGGTCTCGATCAGGTCAAGCGGTTTCAGGACTGTGACTCCCCAACTCGGACCGAGCGACAACGTGCAGAAGGGGAAAGCCGGGGTACCGGGTGGGATCCGCATGGAACTCCGAGTGCACCTCGCTCAGCATGTTCAGGAAGCCATCGCCACCCAGCGATCCCACCTTGCCAAGTTGGTCTTCGTAAACGATCCACAAATTCACGACCGGATCGTCTTCGTGGTCGAAACCTGGATGCACGTCGATCCGGACGAGCTCAACGTGGCCGAAATAACGTTTGAAGGCTGTCTCGACAATTCCTCTGATGGTCTCTTCATTCATCCGGTGGCTCCTCTCGCCGACGGGCGAATGCAAGACTACGGAACGTGTCCAGTGCGGGCAACGCTGATCGGACCGGGCTGCCTATTGACACCCCAACCGCCCCCGCATAGCGTTTCCCGGGCATGGCGCAACGCACCTGTCGTCACCTGGGAGGCATCATGAACACTCTGAAAGGGATGGTCGCGGGGTCAATCCTCGCCACTGCATCGGTCACCGGCGCGTGGGCCGACTCCTCGGATCCCATCAGGATTCCCATCAACGAATGGACCGGTCAGCACGTCTCGGCCCACATCACCGGCACCCTGTTGCAGAAAGCGGGCTACACCGTCGAATACGTCACCGCCGGGGCCGTCCCGCAGTTCGCGGCCATCGCCCAGGGCGATCTGCAGTTGCAGCCCGAGGTCTGGACCAACAATGTCGGCGACGTCTATCCGAAGGCGGTGGAGAGCGGCGACATCGTCGTGCTCGGCCAGCTCGGGCTCAAGCCCCAGGAAGGCTGGATCTACCCGCCCTACATGAACGACAAGTGCCCGGGCCTGCCGAGCTACGAAGCGCTCTATGACTGCGCCCAGGCGTTTGCCGCGGCAGACACCTTTCCCCGGGGTCGCCTCATCACCTACCCGGCGGACTGGGGCACGCGCTCGAAGGATGTGGTGGCCATGATCGATCTGCCGTTCGAGCCCGTCGCCGGCGGCTCCGAAGGCGCGATGATCGCGGAATTGAAAAGCGCGGTGGCGGCCGAGCAGCCCGTCATCATGATGTTCTGGCAACCACACTGGCTGTTCGCCGCGCTCGACTTCGACTGGGTGAGCTGGGACCCGGCCGACGGCGAGTGCGTCGAGGAGTCGGGCCAGAAGCGCGGCTCGGCCTGCGGCTTCCAGCAGGCGTCGGTGGACAAGATCGTGAACAAGGATGTCGCCACGAAGTGGCCCGGCGCCTACCGGCTGATGGAGATGGTCACCGTCGACAACGCCACCCAGAACACCCTGATGCTCGAGATCGACAACAAGGGCCGCAAGCTCGAGGAGGTGGTCGCCGAGTGGATCGACGCGAACGAGGCGACCTGGAGCCCCTGGGTCGAGGCCGCGAGGGCCGCCATGCGTTCATGAGCTGACGCTTGCGGGCCAGGGTTCGGGGACGCCGGCATGCCGCACACCGGCGTCCCCCCTCGTCGCGTCCCGACCCACCCGGTTTCCGCCCTGACCGACCACGCGATGATCCCGGCCGGAACCCCGCGCGGAAACCATGCTCCGTCCGGGGTCAATCCAGATGTTCCCGGCCACCCTTCCCGAGAAGACGCACATCCGTCGGCTTCAGCGCCCGCAGAGGACCGCCCCGGGTAAACGGGAACGAACTCCCCGGCCACCGGCGCCCATCGAGGCATGCAGACCCCACCCGACGAATCCCCTCCCCCCAAACTCGCGTGCCGCCACCTCTGGAAGCTGTACCGCAGCGAGGCGGCGCCCTACTTCGAGCGGGAGGTCTCCACCGGCGACGCGGGCGAACTCGCGCGCCGCATGCGCACCGATGGCGCCATTCCTGCGGTGGCGGACGTCACCTTCGACGTCCATGTCGGTGAGATCTTCGTCATCATGGGGCTGTCCGGCTCCGGCAAGTCCACCGTGGTGCGCTGCCTGTCCCGGCTGGTGGAGCCGAGCCACGGCGAGGTCCGGCTCGACCGGGAAGACCTGCTCGGGAAATCCGCCCGGGAGCTGACCGACATCCGCCGCCACAAGATGGGCATGGTGTTCCAGAGCTTCGGGCTGCTCCCCCATCTGAACGTGTTCGACAACATCGCGTTTCCGCTGAGTCTCCAGGGCCTGCCGAAGCCGCAGTGCAATGAGCGGGTGAGCCGGGTCATCCAGCTCGTGGGGCTGGAAGGACGGGAAGCCTCGTTCCCGCGCCAGCTCTCGGGCGGACAGCAGCAGCGGGTGGGAATCGCCCGGTCGCTGGCGGTCGAGCCGGAGTTGTGGTTTCTCGACGAGCCGTTCTCCGCCCTCGACCCGCTGATCCGGCGCCAGATGCAGGACGAGTTCCTGCACATCCAGAACACGCTGAAGAAGTCGATCGTGTTCATCACCCACGACTTCCTCGAAGCGCTGCGCATCGCGGATCGGATGATGATCATGCGCGACGGCATGGTGGTGCAGGTGGGCACCCCCGCCGACCTCATCCTCAGCCCCGCCGACGACTACGTCGCGGAGTTCACCGAGGATGTGCCGATGGTGCGGGTGCTGAAGGCGTCCGACGTACTCGACCCTTCGCGCCCGGCGCACCCCGAAATGCCGCGGCGGGACGCGGACACCACGGTCGAGGACCTGCTGCCGGTGCTCTCCACGCATCGCGAGGGCATCGTCATGATGCGCGACGGTGCCCCCCTTGGCGTAGTGACCGCCGCGAGCGTCATCTCCGCCCTCGCCCAGGAGCGGCGCCGGGGCTCGGAGGCGCCGCGCCCTTGAGTCGGCTCGCCGCGAGTCGCCCGCACGACTGGATCCGGGCGGTTCTGGTTCTGGCGACCCTCGCGCTGCTGGCCATGCAGGATGTCGCGGGCTGGCTCGTCGCGTACCCCGATGCCTGGGTGTTGCCGATCACGCCCTGGCTCAACGCCTTCATGGTCTGGTGCGTGGACACCGTCGGCCCTGCGTTCCGGGCCTTTTCCGCCGCCGTCGACGTGCCGATGACCGCGGTGCGCGAGTTGCTGAACTGGCTGCCCTGGTCGGTCACCCTGACCGTGCTCACGTTCGTCGCCTGGGCGGCGGCCGGCTGGCGCCTCGCACTGTTCACCTGCCTTGCGGTCCTCTACATGCTGGTCATCGGCTACTGGACGGAGTCGATGAACTCGCTGGCGCTGGTCGCGATCTCCGTGCCCACTGCGGTGGGCGTCGGGTTCGGTCTGGGGGCGCTCGCGTTCCTCTCCGGGCGCGCCGAGCGGATCATCGCCCCGGTGCTGGACCTGATGCAGACGGTGCCGGCCTTCGCCTACCTGCTGCCGATCCTGCTCCTGTTCGGGTTCGGGCCAGTGGTGGGGCTCATCGCGAGCGTCCTCTACGCCTTCCCGCCCATGGTGCGCAACACGCGCCTGGGGCTCGCGCGGGTGTCGTCGGAGGTGATCGAGGCCGGGCTGATGGCGGGCGCCACTCCCTCCCAGCTCTTCTGGAGGGTGCGCACCCCGAGCGCGCTCCGGCAGATCCTGCTCGGGGTGAACCAGACCACGATGGCGGCGTTCTCGATGGTGATCATCGCCTCCATCATCGGCGGCACCGCCGACATCGGATGGGAAGTGCTGCTCACCATGCGCAAGGCCCAGTTCGGCGAAAGCCTGCTGGCCGGCATCGTCATCGCGCTGATGGCCATGGTCATGGACCGGCTGACCGCCGCCGCGGCCACCGCGGAGCCGAAGGATCCCGGAGGGGATCGCGGTCTCTTCGCCCGGCACCGCAACGCCTTCGTGGCCGTGGGCCTCGGGGTGGCGGTGGGGCTTGCGGCCGAGCTGGTCCCGTTTCTGAAGACGTACCCGGAGGGGTGGGAGATCTATCCGGCGCAGTACCTGAACGACGCCGTCACCTGGCTCGTGGTCGAGCACGCCGCGACCATCAATCTCATCAAGAGCTGGGCCTTCTTCTTCGTCATGCTCCCGGTGAAGACGGGGCTCGAGCAGACCATCACCCCCTTCACCTGGGGGTTCGAGTTCACGCCGGGGCTGAAGGCGGGCTACGCCGCTCTGGCCGCCGCCCTGGTCCTGTACGCGGCGGTGCGCCACGGCGTCGGCCGGGCATCCTCGCTCGCGTTCCTCGCGATCCTGCTGTTCTTCGGGCTCACGCGCCTGCCGTGGCCCACGTTGCTGGCAATGGCAACCCTGCTCGGCTGGCAGCTCGGCGGCCCGCGGCTCGCGCTCGGTACCGCCGCCGCCTTCGGATTCCTGATCGTCGCCGGGGTATGGCCGCAGGCCATGCTGTCGGTCTATCTCTGCGGCCTGGCGGTGCTGCTCTCGTTCGCGATCGGCGTCGGCCTCGGCCTCCTCGCCTCCGAGTACGATGCCGTCTCCGCGCTGCTGCGCCCGATCAACGACACCCTCCAGACCATGCCGCTGTTCGTCATCCTCATTCCCTTCGTGATGATCTTCAAGATCGGCGAGTTCACCGCGCTGCTGGCGATCATGGCCTACGCCGTGGTGCCCGCCATCCGCTACGCGGAGCACGCTCTCCGCAACGTGCCGGCGGAGGTGGTGGAGGCCGCCACCTGCTTCGGCTGCACCCGGCGGCAGCTCCTGTGGCGCGTGAAGCTGCCGCTCGCGATGCCGGTCATCATGCTGGGGCTCAACCAGACCATCATGTTCGGCATCGCGATGCTGGTCATCGCGGCGCTGGTCGGCACCAACGGGCTCGGCCAGCAGGTCTACATCGGGCTCGGCGACGGCGACTTCGGGGTGGGGATTGTCGCCGGGCTCGGGATGGCGTTCATCGCGATGATCGCCGACCGGATGACCCAGAGCATCAGCCGCGCCGGGCAGGAGCGGCTCGGGCTGACGCCACGGTAGTGAGCTGGCCACGGCAGCGGACTGCTGTGCTGTCCACGCCGGGAACATCGAGACCATCGCGGAAAGCCCCATCCGTCTGTGCGGCCTCCGGCGATGCCCGTGTCTGCCATTGCGCAGACAGGACCAGCTCCGGTGGCCTCACTCCGAGGCTCCGAGGCCGGATCGGGCGGTGTAGAGTGAAACCGATGCAGGATCGGAAGTTCCGTGAAAGGAGGGGCAACCATGCTCGGCCGAGACGAGTACAGAGCGAGAGACGCGGTGGGGCTGGCGGAACTCGTGCGCTCGGGCGAGGTCGCCCCGCGGGAAGTGCTGGAAGCCGCCATCGCCGAGATCGAGCGGCTGGATCCCGCCCTCAATGCAGTCGTGATGCGCAACTACGAGAAGGCCCGGGAGGATGCGGACGCCGTGGACCGCACCGCGCCGCTGGCCGGCGTCCCGTTGCCCGCCAAGGACGTGAACGTCCATGTCGCCGGCTTTCCCACCACCTGGGCCTGCCGGTTCTTCGCCGGGGCACCGGCGGAGACCCGCGACAGCCTGCTGGTCTCGCGCTGGCGGGCGGCGGGGATGGTGGTCCCGGCCCGCACCAACACCCCGGAGTTCGCCACCGAGTTCGTGTGCGAACCGGAGCTCTACGGCGCCACCGCCAACCCCTGGGACCGGACCCGCACCCCGGGCGGATCGAGCGGCGGAGCGGCGGCGGCGGTGGCGTCCGGCATGGTGCCGATGGCCCACGCCACCGATTCCGGCGGGTCGATCCGGGTGCCGGCCGGGTGTTGCGGCGTGTTCGGGTTCAAGCCGTCGAGCGGGCTGGTCGCCACCGGGTCGGAGTACGGCCCGCTGGTGGGCGGACTGAACTGCGACCACGCGGTCACCTGGACGGTGCGCGACTCCGCCGCCCTGCTGGACGCCACCGTCGGACCCGAGATCGGGGCGCCCGTGCCGCACGCCGCCCCTCCGGGATCGTTCCTTGCCGCGCTCGACCGACCCCCCGGCGCGCTGCGCATCGGCGTGGTGTCCGAATCCCCGAGCGGGCACGCACCCACCCCGGAGATCGCCGACAGCATCAACGCCACCGTGCGCACGCTGGAGGCGCTCGGGCACCGGGTCCGGCCCTGGACGTGGCCGATCGCCGACGACTTCCACGAATCGGCCTTCGCGCTCTGGGCCGGCGAGCTTGCCGCGGCGATCGCCGACCGCGCCGAGGTGCTCGGCCGGCCCTCGCGCGACGATGAGCTGGGTCCGGTGGTGGCCGCAACCTTCCACGCGGCGGCACGGATGGAGGCGGGGTGGTGGATGCGCGTGCGCAGGACGATTCGGGGCGTGCAGGTGCGAATGGCCGAGTCGATGGCCGACATCGACGTGCTGCTGACGCCGGTCACCGCCGAGCCGCCGCTGGAGACGGGGCGGCTCGGCGCCTGCATGGCGGCGTCCGGCCTTGATGCGTGGAATGCGCGGGCCGCGAGGTTCGCGCCCTACACCGAGACGTTCAACGTCACGGGCCAGCCGGCGATGTCGGTCCCCCTGCACCAGGGCGCGGACGGTCTGCCCATCGGCATGCACTTCGCCGGGCGGGTGGGCGAGGACGCGCGCCTTCTCCGCCTCGCCCGCCAGCTCGAAGAGACCGCACCGTGGATCGGGCGGCGTCCGCCGTGCCCATCGCCGGCGAGCGATCAGCCATCAGGCGGGTCATCAACCGGGCCGCCAGCCGGGCCGCCAACCATGGCTCATCGTTGAAGCAGCGCAGCGGGCCGGCATCGCATGTTCGATGACGTGTCGAACCACGGACAATGGGTCGGGCCGCGGACGGTGGGCCGGGCCGCGGGCAGTGGACCGGGCTGCGGACAGTGGGCTGAACGTGCGGCTCAGTGCTGTATCGACGGCACCCATGCGGTGGTGCGCCCGCCGATGGTCACGTGCTCGATCGGCTGCCCGCTCGTCGTCGTCGCATCGTCGCGTCTGCCCCATCGCCGGTGGAACAGCCATGCGCGCGGATAGAGCGCATTGTCGGCATTCACGTCCACTGCGCGCTTGACGATGGCGGCGAGAGCGGAGCGCACGCGCTTCGCCTCGGCGTCGGTCAGCGAGGAGGCCCGGCGCCGGGGATCGATGCCGGCCCGGTAAAGCACCTCGTCCGCGATCCAGTTGCCCACGCCGGCCGCGAACGACTGGTCCAGCAGGAGCGACTTCACGTTGGCGGAGCGGGCCCGCAGCATCCCGGAGAATCGCTTCGGGGCCGGCATCGCCAGCAGGGGGTCGAAGCCGAGCCTCGCGACGGGTGGTTGGTGTTCGGGATTGTCGCGCAGGAGGATGCGTCCGAGCCGCCTCCCGTCCACCATCACGAGTTCGCCCCCATCATCGAACCGCATCCGGATCTTCACGAATCGGGGTGGCCACGCCACCGGATCCTCGCGCGGCCCCGACTTGAGCTGCAGCGGCGTCGCGGTCGGGGTCCTGAACGCGCCGGTCATCCCGAAGTGGAACAGCGGGTGGGGCGGAGCGCTCAGGTCGAACCAGAGCTGCTTGCCCCAGCGCCGGGCCGCCTCGACCCGCTTGCCCGTCAGCGCGCGGCGCCATGCCCCGGGCGCGACCGAGTCGAACACGATCCCGTCGTCCGCGCACCAGACGTGTTCGATGCGCCTCCCGCCCGCCACGGACTCCGCCAGCCTGCGTCCCCGCTCGACCTCCGGCAGCTCCGGCATGCTCGATTCCCCCTTCCGGTGTCGGATTCCTCAAATCTCGGGCCTGAGCTCCACGATGTGATCGGTGCGGATCTCCGGGGTGGTCAGCATGGTGGCCGGCGCCGCCACCCTGGGGTCGTCGTCGCTCGGCACGAACCGCCCCCCGGGGCCGGTGGTGAGGTTGATGATGAGGTCGGTGTCGCTCGCGCGCAGGCGCCTCACCACCTCGCGGTAGTACTCGATCTCCATGCTCGGGGCGCCGGATTCCGGGTCGCGCACGTGGATGTGGCAGATGGCGGCACCCGCCTTCGCGGCGGCGATGCAGTCGTCGGCAATCTCGGCCGGGGTGACCGGCAGCGTCTCGTTGTGCCGGCGCGTGGTGTGGCCGCCGGTCACGGCGCAGGAGAGGATGGTGGGCTTCATCGGTCCGGGCCTCGGGTCGGTGCGGTGGTGCGGCCGAGTGATGGTACCAAGTACGTCAATGCCCCATCTCCGACGCCGCCGGACGCCGGGCACGGTGTGATTGCAAGCAACTCCGAAGTGACGTTAGGATGCGGCGGAAGGGTGTGCGCCGATGTTCAGAAAGCCCGATCCCGGCTCGATTCGCACCTCCGTCAACGCAAACCAGCGCACCGAAGTGACAAGGGTGCGCATCTCCTGAGTCCCTGTTCATCTTTCCCAAGGAGTGACCCATGCAAAAGAGAACCACCGTAGCGGTTGGCGCGCTCGGACTCGCGCTCGGCGTCGCCGGCAGCGTACAGGCCGCAACCCTCGAAGATGTGCAGTCCCGTGGCGTGCTGAACTGCGTCGTGAGCACCGGCATCGCCGGCTTCGCCTACACCGACGAGGCGGGCGAGTGGAAAGGCTTCGATGTCGACTTCTGCCGCGCCACCGCGGCCGCCGTGCTCGGCGACCCGAGCGCCATGAAGGCCGTCACCTCCACCGGAAAGACGCGCTTCACCCTGCTGAACGCCGGCGAGGGCGACGTGCTGTGGCGCAACACCACCATTACCTTCTCGCGCGATGTCGGCGTGAAGCTGCGTTTCCACGGCGTCAACTACTACGACGGCCAGGGCTTCATGGTGCGCAAGGACCTTGGAATCTCCAGCGCCACCGAGCTTGACGGGGCCTCCGTCTGCATCCAGACCGGTACCACCACCGAGCTCAACCTCGCCGACTACTTCCACGCCAACGGCATGAAGTACGAAGCGGTCACCATCGAGACCAACGAGGAGGCACGGCAGAACTACACCGCCGGACGGTGCGACGTGTACACCACCGACGCGTCGGGCCTCGCCGCGACCCGCTCCACCTTTACCGATCCGGACAATCACATCATCCTGCCGGAGATCATCTCCAAGGAGCCGCTCGGCCCCGCCACGCGCCACGGCGACGACCAGTGGTCGGACATCGTCACCTGGGTGCTGAACGCGACGATCACAGCGGAGGAGCTGGGCGTCACCTCGGCGAACGTCGACGAGATGAAGAGCTCCAACAACCCGGAAGTGCTGCGGCTGCTGGGGGTGGAAGGCAACCAGGGGGCGGAGCTTGGCCTGAGCGCCGACTGGGCCTACAACATCATCAAGATGGTCGGGAACTACGGGGAAATCTTCGAGCGCAACATCGGCGTGAACACGCCAATCGGACTGGAGCGCGGACTGAACGGGCTATGGACCGATGGAGGCCTGCTGTACTCACCGCCGTTCCGTTGAGATCGAGCCTGATCGATTTCCGGCCTGAACCAGGCCTGAGCCAGGCCTGATCGAGCCCGAAACCGCGCCTGCGTGCGTACGCGAACCCGCACGCACGCAGGCGCAATCCCCCCCAAGCTCAGGGAGCCATCGGATGGTGGCAACCGCTCCCCCCCTCCCCGAACAGACCGGCGCCCTGCTTCGCCTCTGGCGGAACAAGGAGGCGCGATCGGTCATCGTGCAGATCGTCACCGTGGCGGTGGTGTGCGCTCTGGTGGCCATCGGGCTGCACAACGTATCCGTCAATCTTGCCGCGATCGGCAAGGAATTCAGCTTCGACTTCCTGACCGCCCCCGCCGCCTACGACATCACCTTCTCCCCCTTCCTCGACTACACCTCCCGCGACACGCACCTCATGGCGACGGCGGTCGGAGTCCTGAACACCCTGCTGGTGGCGGTCTGCGGCATCGTGGCCGCCACCCTGCTCGGCTTCACCATGGGCGTGCTGCGGCTGTCCAGCAACTGGCTGATCAGCCGGATGGTCTACGTCTTCATCGAATTCACCCGCAACGTCCCGGTGCTGCTGCACATCCTGCTCGTCCACGGGATCGTGGTGACCACGCTTCCCGCGGCCCGCCAGGCCATCAACTTCGGGGACACGATGTTCCTCTCCAACCGCGGTTTCTACATGCCGGCGCCGGTGCCGGAGGACGGAGCCGGCATCGTGGGGGGGGTGTTCCTGGTGGCGGTCATCGCCGCGATCGCGTTTCGACGGTGGGCGAAGCGAGTCCAGGACCAAACGGGGACGATCTACCCGGTGTTCTGGATCTGCACCGGAATCATCGTCGGCGCGACGGGGCTGGCGTTCCTCGCGACGGGCGCGCCCCTGGCCTGGGAGGTGCCGGCGCTCAAGGGCTTCAACTTCCAGGGGGGCATGGCGCTCAAACCCGAGTTCCTGGCCCTGTGGCTGGCGCTGACCTACTACACCTCGTGCTTCATCGCCGAGATCGTGCGGGCCGGCATCCTCGCGGTCAGTCACGGCCAGACCGAGGCGTCCTACGCGCTGGGCCTGCGGCCGAACCGCACCCTCCAGCTCGTGGTCATTCCGCAGGCACTGCGCATCATCGTGCCGCCGCTCGTCAGCCAGTACCTGAACCTCACCAAGAACTCCTCCCTGGCCATCGCCATCGGCTACATGGACGTGGTCGCCACCATCGGCGGCATCTCGCTCATGCAGACCGGCAAGGAGGTGGAGACGATGATCATCGTGCTCGGGATCTACCTCGTCATCTCGCTGATCATCTCGGCGTTCATGAACTGGTTCAACCGCAGCATCCGGTTCAGGGAGCGATAGCGTGCCGGCCCGACGAGCACCTGCGAATGCGTCGTACCGTGGCGATCCGTCATGACCGATCATCGGCCGACGACTTCCTCGCGCTACGCCCCCGGGACGCACCCGGACCTGCCGCCGCCCCGGCGCACCACCGGCGTCGTCGGCTGGGTGTACAAGAACCTTTTCTCGACGCCTCTCAACATCGTGCTGACCCTGATCGGGGTCTGGATTCTCTACCTCATCGTTCCCTCCCTCCTGGACTGGGCATTCCTCAAGTCGGTGTGGACGGCGGAGAACCGCACCGAGTGCTGGGGCAAGATGGAGGTGGCGGAGGAGGCAGCCTGCTGGGCCTTCATCAAGAGCCGGCTGACTCTCTTCATCTACGGGTTCTACCCCGAGGTGGAGCGGTGGCGCGTCAACCTGTCGTTCGTGCTGCTGATCTTCGCGATCCTGCCGGTGCTCTACGACAAGCTGCCGGGACGCCGGCACTGGATGTGGTACGTGGCCGCATTCCCGTTCCTGGTCGGCTGGCTCCTGGTCGGCGGATTCGGCTTGGCGCCGGTGGAGACCAGCGAGTTCGGCGGCTTCATGCTGACCCTCGTCATCGGGGTCACCGGGATTTCGTTCTCGCTGCCGATCGGCATCGCGCTGGCGCTGGGACGCACGTCGAACCTGCCGGCGCTGCGCATCCTGTGCGTGCTGTTCATCGAATTCATCCGCGGGGTGCCGCTGATCGCGCTGCTGTTCGTGGCATCGACGATGCTCAACTACTTCCTCCCGCCCGGCACCACCTTCGACCTGCTCATGCGGGTGCTGATCATGGTGACGCTCTTCGCCGCCGCCTACATCGCGGAGGTGGTGCGCGGGGGTCTTCAGGGCATTCCGAAGGGCCAGGTCGAGGCGGCGGATTCGCTGGGCCTTTCCTACTGGAAGGCGCAGCGGCTGATCATCCTCCCCCAGGCACTCAAGATTTCCATCCCCGGCATCGTCAACACCTTCATCGGGCTGTACAAGGACACCACCCTGGTGCTCATCATCGGCATGCTGGATCCGCTCGGCATCGGCCGGTCGTCGCTCGCGGATGCGCAGTGGGCGG
This sequence comes from Gammaproteobacteria bacterium, assembly GCA_965221725.1. Classification (GTDB taxonomy): domain Bacteria; phylum Pseudomonadota; class Gammaproteobacteria; order HK1; family HK1; genus HK1. Next base: position 3,486,530 of record OZ244909.1, on the reverse strand, counting down.
GGCTCGCCCGCGAGGTCTATCTCTTCATCGCGGTGTTCTTCTTCCTGTGCTGCTTCGGGATGTCGCGCTACTCGCTGTACCTGGAGCGCAAGCTGCACACCGGTCACGAGCGAAGTTAGGCATCGACACGAGAACCTGATCCATGGCAGAGACAAATCAAGCGGCCGGCGCGCCGCGGCTCGATTCGAAGATGGATACCTCCGAATCCACCATCTCGATCCGCGGCATGCACAAGTGGTTCGGCGATTTCCACGTGCTCAAGGACATCAACCTGGAGGTCACGCGCGGGGAACGCATCGTGATCTGCGGGCCGTCGGGCTCGGGGAAATCCACTCTCATCCGCTGCATCAACCGGCTGGAGGAACACCAGCAGGGTTCCATCGTGGTCGACGGCACCGAACTCACCAGCGATCTCAAGAACATCGAGATCATCCGCTCGGAAGTGGGCATGGTGTTCCAGCACTTCAACCTGTTTCCCCACCTCACGGCGCTGGAGAACTGCACCCTGGCCCCGATCTGGGTGCGCAAGATGCCGAAGGCGGAGGCGGCGGAGGTGGCGATGCGCTATCTGGAGCGAGTGCAGATTCCGGAGCAGGCGAACAAGTTCCCCGGACAGCTCTCCGGCGGCCAGCAGCAGCGGGTGGCGATCGCGCGGTCGCTGTGCATGAGCCCGCGCATCATGCTCTTCGACGAGCCCACCTCGGCGCTCGATCCGGAGATGATCAAGGAGGTGCTCGACGTCATGGTCGAGCTCGCCGAAAGCGGCATGACGATGCTGGTGGTCACCCACGAGATGGGGTTCGCCACCGCGGTCGCGAACCGCGTCATCTTCATGGACGGCGGCGAGATCATCGAGCAGAACGAGCCGAACGAGTTCTTCACCAACCCGCAGCACGACCGCACAAAGCTGTTCCTGAGCCAGATCCTGTCGCACTGAGGCGGGCGACGACCACCGCCGCAACGTGGATCGATCGACCCACGTTTCGATCGACCCAAGTCTCGATCGACCCAAGTCTCGATCGACCCAGGCGCGGCCCCACCGCGTGACCGGGGCCTGCCATTCCCGCCACGCCGGATCCGGGATCCGGACGCGCGCCGGTACCAACCGCCGGTGAAAGGACACAATCAACTGATACGATGCTCTTCTATCCATGCGAGGGCAGGACGGGCCATGGGCGAGATTGTCGTCGACGCGGAGTTGGAGAATCCGATCGACCGTGGTGTCTTCGAGCGGGGATACGGGAAGGAATCCGATATCCGGCACACGACCGTGAAAGCGGTTATCGATACCGGAGCGGTCATGCTCATGCTGCCACAGAATGTCGTGGAGCGACTCGGCGTGCCCCTGTCGGGAACCGTGGTGGTGACGTACGCGGATGAACGCAGGGAGGAGCGACCGACCGCCGGCCCCTTCACGCTACGAGTCTGCAACCGCTCCATGCCCGTCGACTGCGTCGTCGGTCCGCCGCTCAGCGAACCGCTGATCGGCCAGATCGTGCTCGAACGGCTCGATCTGATCGCCGACTGCACCAACCGCATTCTCGCCCCGCGCCCCGAGTCGCCGGACTATCCGTTGCTCAAGCTGAAGGTATTCCGAACGCCATGAGGCGTGCCATGGGCATGGCCCTGATCACACCGCCCCCGCCGCTTCCAGCTCCCGGAAGCGGTGGCAGGCGACGGTGTGGTGCGCGTCGTCGGCGGGTTCCGGTAGCGGGGGCTTCTCGGTGCAGACGGGGGCGGCGTGGGGGCAGCGAGGGTGGAAGCGGCAGCCGCTTGGCGGGTTGATCGGGCTCGGGATCTCGCCGCTCAGGCGTTGCGCGCGGGCGCGGTCGTCCGGGTCCAGGGAGGGGATGGCGGAGAGCAGCGCCTGGGTGTATGGGTGGCGCGGGGCGGTGAACAGGCGGCGAGTGGGCGCGGTCTCCACCAGAGTGCCGAGATACATCACCGACACCACGTCGCAGGTGTGGGCCACCACGCTCAAGTCGTGGCTGATGAACAGGAAGGTGAGCCCGAGGTCGTTCTGGAGCGACTTCAGCAGGTTCAGGATGTCGGCCTGGATCGAGACGTCCAGCGCCGCCACGCTCTCGTCCGCAATCAGAAACCGAGGGCTGCACACCAGGGCCCGGGCGATGGAGATGCGCTGGCGTTGCCCGCCGGAGAAGGCGTGCGGAAAGCGGCGCAGGTGCTCCAGATTGAGCCGGCACTTCGCGGCGATTTCACGCACGCGCTCGTCCGTTTCCTGGCGTGAACCGGTCAGAGCCATGACTTCCAGCGGCTCGGCGATGATGTCGCGCACCGTCATCCGGGGGCTCAGCGCCGCATAAGGGTCCTGGAAGATGAGCTGGGCGCGCCGGCGAAAGTCCCTGATCTCGGCCGGGGTCATGCGATTCAGATCGTAGCGGACCTCGCTGTCCTCGTAGGTTCCGCTCCCGGCCGCGATCGGCACCGCCCTCAGGATCGCCCGCCCCAGCGTGGTCTTGCCGGAACCCGACTCGCCCACCAGTCCGTAGAACTGCCCGGGCTCGATCCGGATCGAGACCCCGTCGACCGCGCGCACCACCGGCGCCGGGCCGAGCAGGCGCTTCCCCACCGGGAAGTGCACCTCGAGATTGTTCAGGGTGACGAGGGGCGTACTCATCCGGCCACGGACCCCCCGGCGTTCTCCAGCCGCAGGCACGACGCACGGTGCCCCTCCCCGACCACCACCGAGGTCGGCAGCTCCACCCCGCAGCGACCCCGGATCACCTCCGGGCACCGGGTATGGAAGACGCACCCGGCCGGGCGTTCGAGCGGGCTCGGGATATCGCCCGGCACCGGGGTCAGCGGCTCGTCCAGCGCGTCGAGCTTCGGCAGGGCGTCGAGCAGCCCGCGCGTGTACGGATGGGCGGGATGGCGGAGCACATCGCGCACCGGGCCGGTCTCCACGATCCGCCCGAGGTACATCACCGCAACCCGGTCGGCGGTCTGCGCGATCACCCCCAGATCGTGGGTGATGAACAAAATGGCCATCCCGAACTCCGCCACCAGCGTCTTCATCAGCTCCAGCACCTGAGCCTGGATGGTGACGTCGAGCGCGGTGGTGGGCTCGTCCGCAATGAGCAACCGCGGCCGGGTGGAGAGCGCCATCGCGATCATCGCCCGCTGGCGCATCCCCCCGGAGAGCTCGAAGGCGTACTGGTCGAAGCGCCGGCCCGCATCCGAGATCCCGACCCGTTCCAGCATCTCCACCGAGTGATCGCGCGCCGCACGCTTGCCGAGATCGGTGTGCAGCTCGAGCTGCTCCACCATCTGACAGCCGATGGTGATGCCGGGGGCGAAGCTCGCCATCGGCTCCTGGAAGATCATGGAGATGGCTCCCCCCCGCACCACCATCAGGTCACTGGCGCGCTTCAGCCCGAGCACATCGACGGTGCGGCCGTCGAGATGGAGGCTGATCCGGCTCGCCGGGTCGTAGCGCGTGTTGCCGGCGTTGAGCTGCATCAGCGACTTCGCGGTCACCGACTTGCCCGAGCCGGACTCCCCCACGAGCCCGAGCACCTCCCCCGGCGCGATCCGGAACGCGGTGGACTCGACCGCGGTGATCAGCCCCTCGTCGGTGCGAAAGCGCACCGTGAGGTCCTCCACCTCGATGAGCGCGCCACCGCCGCTCACCGGTGCTGCTCCGAGTACGGGTCGGCGGCATCGCGGAGCCCGTCGCCCACGAACACGAAGGCGAGCACCAGCGCGATGAAGAACAGCGCGGGGATGAAGTGCCACTGGTAGTTGAGCAGCACGTCGGCGTTGGTCACCGCCTGGAGCAGCACCCCGAGCGAGTTGACCGGCTCCTTGAGTCCCAGCCCGATGAAGCTGAGTGCGGTCTCCGACAGCACCATGTAGGGGAAGGAGATCACCAGGTCCACGATGATGTAGCTCGTGAAGCTCGGCAGCAGGTGGCGCCGGATCACGTGCCCGGACGAGGCCCCGCAGAGCTGCGCGGCGAGCACGTACTCCTGGTTGCGTTCGGTGAGCAGGTGGGTGCGGATGCGGCGCGCGAGCGTCGGCCAGCCCACCAGCCCCAGGATGATGGAGATGAAGAAGAAGCGGGTCTCCGCGCTCCACTCCGGCGGCACGAACGCGGCCAGCGCCATGAACAGCGGAATGGTGGGCACGGTGCGCACCGCGTCGGTGATCATCTGCAGCAGACCGTCGATGTAGCCGCCGAAGTAACCGGACACGCCGCCGATGATCAGGGCCAGAACGAAGCTGATGAGCATCCCGATGGTGCCGACCGCGAGCGACGTCCAGATCGCGTGCAGGGTGCGGGAGAAGATGTCCTTGCCGGCGGAATCGGTGCCGAAGAGGTGGATGCCGCCCTCGTCGATGCCGAAGAGGTGGGTCCGGAGTTCGAGGCCGCGCAGGCGCAGATCGAGCACCTTGCCCGGGAGGTCGAGCTCCACCGAAAACAGGTGATACGTCCACCCCTCCACGAAGAACCGCACGTAGCGGCGCTTTTCGGGGTTGACCTTGGTGATCCAGCGGAAGTTGGTCTCGATCGAGCGCGTGCGCTCCAGCGTGTGCAGGAACGGCCGCAGCGAGCACCCGTTGTGGTCGCAGAACATCGGGATCTGCGGCGCCCCGAACTGGTAGTCCTTGTCCCGGCCGGCGATGGTCGGGTCGTAGGGGGAGAGGAAGGGAGCGGCGAGGCCCATCAGGATCAGGACCACCAGCACCGCGCCCGCGACCATCGCCGCACGTTGCCGGCGAAACCGCGTCCACACGAGCTGCGCCTGGCTGGCGGTGAAGTAGGCTTCTTTCAGCCGCTGATCCGCGAGAGCCCGGGCGGTGGCGGGTGCTTCGCTCACGGCCTCATCCCCCCATCACGCTGCGCCGCATGCGCGGATCGATGATGGACAGCAGCAGATCGGTGAAGAAGTTGAGCGCCACGATGGCCGCGGTGAGCATGAAGATGATGGCGCCCGCAAGCTGCTGGTCGTTCGAGCGCGCCAGCGCTTCCAGCAGCAGCGCCCCGGCTTCGGTCAGGGTCAGGATGACGGCGACGATGGGCAGCTCGTTGAACACCCGGTTCAGGTCGAACCCGAGCGAGTTGATGATGGGCCCCAGCGCATGGCGGGCCGGGTAGCGCCACAGGAGTCGCCGGCCGTACATCCCGCGGGCGCGGGCCGCGGTCACGTAGAGCTTGCCCAGCTCGTCCGACATCAGCGCCCGCACCGTCTGCAACGCGAACGCGGTGGCCGACCACCCGAGGATCACGATGGGCAGCCACGCCCGGCTCAGGAAGTCCATCAGCTTGTCCAGCGACCACGGCGCGTCCCGGTACTCCTTGGAGAAGAGCCCGGTCAGGCTGTCGCCGAAGACCATGGTGGAGAACAGCATGATCATCAGCGCGAGCAGGAAGTTCGGCATCGCCAGGCCAAGGTACGAGACGAAGCGCAGCGTATTGTTGGCGAGGGGGTTGTTCGCGGTGGCGGACACGATCCCCACCGGGATCGCGATCAGGTAGGCGAAGAGCAGGGCGACGAAGCAGATGCCGAGCGAGATCCAGATCTTCGTCCCCAGCAGCTCGTTGATCCGCACCCGCAGAATGCAGCTCTCGCCGAAGTCGCCACGCACGAACACGTTGCCGATCCAGCTCCCCCAGCGCACGAGGAACGGCCGATCCAGCCCGAGGCGCTTCTCCTCCGCCTCGATGTCCTCGACCGTGATCCCCTGACCCTGGGTGTTCTTGTAGGCGAGATAGCGCTCGGCGCAGTTGCCGGGCACCATTTCCATCAGCGAGAAGACGATGAACGAGACCAGCAGCAGGGTGACGATCGCCATCCCGGCCCGGGTCAGCACGAATTGAGCGAATTGCACGTCCGATCCGCCCCGCTCACACCATCATCAAGGGGCGGTCTTGCGCAGGAACCCGCCACGCGGCGCCGGAACGATTCGCCCGACGTGGGACGCGGACCCGGCCGGCCGGAGGCATCACCCGTCCCCCGATCCACTCACCGGACCGTGTTTCACGGCGGATGACGCTCCGCCCATCCGGCGGCCGACGGGCTACCGGCGGACGAGCGAAGGGCCGAGGCAGGCCCGGCCCTTCGGGTCCTTTCAAGTCCTTCGCCCCCGCACCTCAGCTCTCGTCGTCCAGGAACCACTGATACCCGCGGTACGGATACGTCCGGTAGAACTCGTAGGACCAGGTCTTGAAGTCGGTGAAGTTCTTCAGCGCGTTGCGGCGGTAGATCGGGTTCGGTGCGAGCACCGTGCCGATCATGAGCATGTTGCCGGTCAGGTTCTCGACCAGGCGCAGCCCGATCTCCGCCGACTCGGAAGTCCCCACCGGGGTTGCCTGGAACGCGTTGATGTCATCGATCATCTGGTAGGCCCAGTCCGGCGGCTGCACGCCTTTCGCCCCGTCGGTCTCCAGATACTCGCCCCAGAGCATCCCGGTGCGATGGTTGAAGTAGTCGCCGAAGGGCGCGACGAAGCTCTCGTTGAGGCCGAGGATCATCAGCAGCGGCAGACCCTTCTGCCACGCCCCGACGTCGAGCTGGTTCGACGACTGGGCCGAGCGGTACTCGTCGGGGGTCACCTCCTTGAACGTCGTCTGCACCCCGACGTCGGTCCAGTGCTGCGCCACCAGCTCGACCACCTTGCCGGACACGCCCTGGGTGGCGAACCGGATGTCGAGCACCAGCTTCTCGCCGTTCGGCAGCTCGCGCATGCCATCGCCGTCGGTGTCGGCCAGGCCCACCTCGTCGAGGAGCCGGTTGGCCAGATCCGGGTCGTACTGGGCGTAGTGCTGCTTCCACTCGTCGGGGATGAACTCGGGTTCGGGGGAGAAGCCGGTGTACTGCTTCGGCGTGCCGAGCCCGAAGAAGGCGACCTCGTTGATCTCCTCGCGGTTCATCGCCACCGACATCGCCTGGCGGAAACGCAGATCACCGAACACCTTGCGCTTCTCCAGGTCCTCCGACGTGACGTTGAACGAGAACGTCGGCATCGCGATGGTGGGCCGCAGATCGATGGTGTAGTCGCCCTTCTCCTGGCCGTCGAGGAGAATCGGGGCCGAGGGCAGCCGCACCGACTGCGACTTGTAGTCGACCTCGGCGTTCACGAGCTTGAGGATGCGCACCTCGTTCTCGTTGATGTACACCTCGTCCTGCTCGTTGATGTAGGGGAGCTGGTTGCCGGCGGTGTCCACCACGTGAAAGTAGGGGTTGGCAACGAGGTGACGCCCTTGCGTGGTGTCCCTGGTGTAGATGTGGCTCTCCAGCGTCGGCACCGTGGCCTTGGGCAGTCCATCCACCTTGTCGGGATGGGCCAGCATCGGGGTGGGGGTGTCGGTCCAGTCGGAGTTGCCGAAGTAGGCCGCGATCGCCGCGTAGCCGTTCTCGAAGCCGAGTGACTGGGCGTAGTTGTCGGCGTCGGGGTTGTGCTTCGGGTGGAACTGGCCGAGGAAGTGCTTCGGCTGGAAGCCCTGGGCGTAGGAAGTCGCGAAGTGCGCGAGCAGCCCCGGCTTCGGCGCGGGCAGAATGAACTTGACGGTCTGCGGGTCGATCACCTCCACCTGCATCCGCTCGCCCGCCACCAGCACGTAGTCTCTCGGCTTGGGACTCACGTTCTCGTCGAGGGCCAGGTCGTCGTACCAGAACTTGACGTCCTCGGCGGTGAACGGCGCGCCGTCGGACCACTTGTGGCCCTTGCGCAGGAAGAACGTGAGTTCGGTGAAGTCGTCGTTCCACGCCCAGTCCTTCGCCACGTTGGGCACGATGGTCTGGAGGTCGTCGGAGATGCGCACGAGGTTCACGTGGCGTACCGACAGGAAGTCCGACGTGCCCGCTTCGGTCGCGTTCGAGAGCACGTCGAGCACCCCGCCGTAGCGGCCGATCTCGTCGTAGGGCGCCATGACCAGCGGCTCATCGGGCAGGCGCTCGGCGAGCGGCGGCAGATCCGGGTTCCCGGCGATCCGCGCGTTCAGCTCGGCGATGGCCGGATTCTCCTGAAAGGTGAGGGTGCAGCCTGCGAGCTGCTCGAACTCGGTCCGCTCGTACTGTTGCGGGTACTTCCCGGCCCCGACGCCCATCGCGTCGGCGACGGTGATCGGCGGACACTCCGCCGCCAGGGCGGTGCCGGCCAGCAACGACAGGCCGGCACTCATACAGAGAAAGCGTTTGCTCATCGGGAGTTGCTCCTTGGTGAGATTCGGAACTGACACGCCACACCGCGACAGTCGATCGGTCAATTGGTCAATCGGCCGGCGGCGACGGCCCTGAATGGAAGCACGCCCATGTTGCCGGCGCAGGCCACGGGCACCCCCGCGCGGCGCCGACTCCCGGGCACTGCGCCGGAGCGGGCCGACGGCGCGCAGAATAGCGAACCCAAGCCGGTAATCAAGACATCCCCCGCTCCACCGCCCGGATCCCGGCCGTCACGCCGAGCCCCGCGATTCCGAGCGCCGCCATCAGCACCCAGCCCTGCTCCCAGCTCCCGAACCTGGCGACGAACATCGCGAACACCGGCGGCCCGACCACGACGCCGACATGAGAGCCCTGCACCACGAACCCGTTGACGGTGGCGACATGGCCGCGGCTCGGCGCGTGTGCGGCGGTCCCGGCGAGAACGGCCGCGGGCAGCAGGCCCCCGACCGCGCTGAAGATCGTGGCCAGCGCGACCGCGAGCCCCGGGGCGAGGGCAGAGGAGAAGGCGCCGCCGGCACATGGCGCCATGACCACGAAGGTGACCGCGAGCAGCTTCCAGCGGGCGACATCGCGGTGGAGCAGCCAGGCGCCGGCCAGACAGCCCAGGATGTTGGCGGCCACCACCAGCGCGCCGGCGAGCGCGGCCGCCTCCGGGGCGCGGCCGTGCGACTCGACCAGGAATGTCGGCATCCAGGTGGCCACGGCGAAGAACTGGACCGTGTAGCAGGCGAACGCGGCGGCGAGAAGCCAGGGCCCGGGACGGCGCAGCGCCTCGGTGCTGATGCGCCCGGGGGCACCCGCAGGCGCCGAGGCACCTCTGGTGGTCATCAGCACGATGACCAGCACGGCGGCCGTGAGGCCCGCATGGAACAGCCACAGGCCGCGCCACCCCGCCCCGGGCAGCACGAGAGGGGCACTCAGCATCGCGATGACCATGCCCGCCGGCATGTAGATGCTCCACGCGCCCAGCGCAAGCCCATGATCGCGCGGGTGGGCGACGGTGACGATGATCCCGGGGGCGGCGACCGCGATGGTGACGAGCCCGAAGCCGGAGAGGACGCGCGTCGCGAGCAGGGCGGCGCCCGAGTCGGTGGTGGCGCCCCACCCCGAACCCGCGACCAGAAGCACGAGTCCGGCGGCGAGAACGCGGCGGGCGCCGAGCCGGTCTGCGGCCAGCCCGCTCGCGATGCCGATGGCCGCCCCGATCAGGCTGAAGATCGAGGCGACCCATCCTGCCGCCACCAGCCCGAGCCCCAGATCCTCGCGCATCGCCGGCAGCGCGGGCGGAACCTTGCCGACATGGAGCGAGGCGGCGATTCCACTCGCGATCATGACGCCCACGACGAACCACCGCGTGGCCGCCATGCGCTCCGGCGGGCGCGTCATACCATCAACCCCGAAATTTCACCGATTACCGGCCAGAGACCGGAGAACCGCTCAAGCTTGCACGGCCCCGGGTCAGGGGCCGGTGAGAAATGCGACTGAATTCTCGTTTCCCTCCCGCACGCCCTGATGCACATTTCATCACTCGTTACCGGCCATGACCCAGCCATGACCCCGGCCATGACCGGAGAACCGCCCGGGCCCGGATGGCTCCGGTCCGAAGGCGTGGAGGTCGTCGGGCATCCGCTTGTCTTGCAAGCCGGGGGGTCGATTCAACCGAGCCAGTCGAGCGCCGGATGGCGCCGGTGCCAGTCGGTCGAGCGCTGGTAGGCGTGACCGACGCGCAGCACCGGGGCCTCGTCGAAGGGTTTGCCGTAGATCATCAGCCCGACCGGCAGTCCGCCGGCGGTGAAGCCGCAGGGCACGCTCAGCCCGCACAGCGCCAGGATGTTGCCGATCGCGGTGTTGCGCAGCGCCTGCAGGTTGCGCTCGGCGTAGGTTTCGGTGCTCGCGAGCGCGTCCGCGACCGGGGCCGGCGGCACCATCACCGTCGGACAGAGCAGTCCGTCGATGCCGTCGAGCGCCCGCACCGCATCCGCGCGCAGCGCCTCCCAGGCCCGCACCGTCGCCAGATACTCGTGCGCCGGGATGTCGCGACCCTGCACGACACGGAAGGCGACGACGGGGTCGAGCGCTTCGATGCTGGAATCGACGAGGCGGCGGTTGACCTCATAGGCCTCGGCCGCGATCACCAGCCCCCGGGGGTTGAGACGCCGCGCCGCCTCGGCCGGCTCGAACTCGATGTCCACCACCTTCGCACCGAGGGATTCCAGGTGCGCGATCGCCTCTCGCACCAGGCGCTCGACCTCCGCGTCGCAGTCCTCCCAGAACACCGCGCGCGGCACCCCGAGGGTCAGCCCGGAGACGCCCCGGTCAATCCCGCTCGTCACGTCGTGAGGCGTCTGGCCGCGGGTGGTGGAATCGGCCGGATCGTGACCCTGCATCGCCTCGTAGACGATGGCGGCGTCCGCCACGTCGCGGGTGAGCGGGCCCACGCTGTCGAGGCTTGCGCTCAGCGGGTAGACGCCGGATCGGCTGATTCTCCCCACCGTGGTCTTGAGGCCGGTGACCCCGCACATGCTGGCGGGAATGCGCACCGATCCGCCGGTGTCGGACCCGAGCCCCATCGGCGCCAGGCCCGCCGCCACCGCGACCCCGGTGCCCGAGCTCGATCCGCCGGGAAGGTGGGGTTCGGGATGCCAGGGGTTGTGCGGCGTGCCCTGGTCGGTGTTGATGCCGGCGCCGCCGTAGGCGAACTGCACCGTGATGGTCTTGCCGAGCAGCACCATCCCGGCCCGGGTGAGGCGGTCCACGACGGCGCAGTCGGCCTCCGGCACGTTGTCGGCGAGCAGGCGGGTGCCCGCGGTCGTCGGCAGGCCCGCCACGTCGTACAGGTCCTTGGCCACGTAGGGGATGCCATGCAGGGGGCCGAGGTCGATGCCCGCGCCGAGCTGCGCGTCGGCCGCCCGGGCCTGGGCGAGCGCGCGGTCGCGGCACACCACCGTGAACGCGCGCAGATGCGGCTCCAGCGCGTCGATCCGATCGAGGAACTGCTCCACGGCCGCAACCGCCGTCAGCGCGCCGGCCCGGATCGCCCGCCCCAGCTCGACGATGGAACGGTAGTGGATGGGTGGTTGCATCGCGGGTTCTCCGGGGAGTGGTCAAGGCGCACCCGCCCGGGGCCGCGCGTCGATGTACACATGCGACGGTACATCACGCCAGCGGGCTGGTCGAGGCTGGCTCGCAGGGAGAGCTTTCGACTGTCCTTCATTATCGAGTTCCGATAACATCGATACATGATTTCGACGTTTGGGAACATCCTGGCGGAGGACCTGTTCAATGACAGGAGAAGCAGAGCAACCCGCTCGTTCCCCGCCGAACTCCGCCGGGCAGCCAGAAGAAAGCTGCTCTATCTGCATGATGCAACGGACCTGCGAGATCTGAGAGCGCCACCGGGCAATCGGCTGGAGAGACTGAAGGGGAGCTGGAGCGGATTCCATTCCATCCGGATCAATGATCAGTGGCGACTCGTGTTCAAATGGAGCATCGGACGTGCAAGTGATGTACGCGTAATCGACTATCACTGAATCGGGATGAATACGATGGACAAGCAACCGGAGAGCCCTTTTCACCCCGGGGAAATGCTCCTCGAAGAGTTTCTTGCCCCCATGGGCATGAGCCAGGCGGCGTTTGCGAACAGGATTAGCTGGACGCGGACGCGACTCAATGAATTGATCAGAGGCAAGCGAGGGGTGACCGCCGCCGCCGCCCTGGATCTGGCAGACGCTTTGGGGACGTCTCCCAAATTGTGGATGAATCTGCAAGCGACCTACGATCTGGACAAGGCGGCCAGGGCGAAGAGAGCGGCCTGATGGTCGGAGAGTGAATTTCGAGGGCGCGACGAGGCACTGAGGGACTTTACGTGTAGAGTCCGTTCCCGGTCCGGTCGGAGAGCCCGAGTACGCAATGAGCATTCGAGATTGCAGGATCGTCGTCGTCAACGACGACGGAATCGACGCCCGCGGACTGTCGATACTGGAACACGCCGCGCGGCGTTGCAGCGAGGACGTGTGGGTGGTCGCGCCGGCGGAGAACCAGAGCGGGCGCGGGCGCGCGATGAGCTGGAGGCAGAACGTGCAGGTGGAGCCGCGCGGTGAACGGCGCTTCGCGGTCCACGGCACCCCCGCCGACTGTGTGCTCGTCGCTCTCAACGGGCTTCTCGGGGCGCGAGGCGCGGACCTCGTGGTCAGTGGCGTCAATGCGGGCTCGAACCTCGCGAACGACATCGGCAGCTCCGGCACCATAGGCGCCTGCTTCGAGGCGGCGGAGCTGGGCGTGCCCGCCATCGCCTTCAGCCAAAGGCACGCCGGCCAGGGCGAGCGCCGCACTTGGGCTTGCGCGGAAGACCTGACCGCGCTCCTCCTGCCACATCTGTTCGACGCCCTGTGCGCGCCGCGCCAGGTGCTGAACGTGAACTACCCCGCGCCGGCGGACGGCGAGGCGGTGGCAGGGCTGGAGGTGGCGCACAGCGGCTGGCGCGCGGGGCCCATCTCGATCGAAGAGAGGCCCTCGTTTCGAGACCGGCGTGTCTTCCACATCTACACCATTCGGGAAGACGAACCGAACGCGCCCGGCTGCGACCTCGATCTCGTGCGCCGGGGCTATGTCACGGTGACGCCCCTCGGCATGGATCAGACCCGGCACGAAGACCTCGCCGGGATGCGGAAACGCTTGCAGGGCGTACTTCCCTCCCCGGCCGCGGCGGACTGAACACCGGCACTTCCGGCGCGCGCTTCAGCCGCGAGATCGGTGCGGGCCGAGGCGGTAGACCCGCGTGGCGGTGTCGTGGAAGAGGTGCGCGCGCTCATCCACCGAGTAGTCGGCAGTGAATCGCTTGAACGCGTTCCACAGCACGCCGTAGCTGCAGCTCACCTTCTCCACCGGGAAGTTCGATTCGAACATGCAGCGCTCGACGCCGAAGCGCTCGATGGTGTGTTCGTAGTAGCGGCGGGTGGCCTCCATCAGTGCCTGACTTGTCGGCGGCGACTCGCGCTCGTGCCACCCGAAGCCGTTGACCTCCATCGCGATGCCGCCGAGCTTCGCGACGACGTTCGGGCACTCGGCCAGCGGCCCGATCGAGCGCCGCCACGCGGCGAACACCTCGTCCGCCCGGCCCGCGTAAGGACCGATCCCCAGCGGGCCGCCGAAGTGGTCGAGGACGATGGTGGTGTCGGGGAACGCGCGCGCGAGATCGGTCAGGGCCGGGATCTGGGGGTGGTAGCACCAGCCTTCGAACGAGAGGTTCCGCGGCGCGAGGTGCCTGAAGCCCGCCCGGAAGCGCGAGTCATGGTACATGTCGGGGGCGGGCCCGGTGCGATGATTGGGTACTTCCGGGCTTTCGTGCCACGCCGCGCCCTGCCGGATGCCCCGGAAGCGTCCGCCACCGGCGGCGATCTGGCGATCGAGAACCTCCGCCACCGCATCCCCCCGATCGAGGTACGCGGTCCCGACGATGCCGGCGGCGATGCGGGTCGGACCGTACCGGCCCGACGCGCTCATCGCGGCGATGCCGTTGACGAACTCGGTCTCGCCGATCGGGCGCAGCGCTTCGGGGCCGTCGGCCCTGAACATGGCGCCGCACTCGATGAACACCGTCGACACGACGTTGTGGCCGTGCGACAGATCTTCCAGGAAGTCGTCGAGCAGATAGCGCGGCGCTACCCCGGTGGTGCGCAAGCCCCACAGGTGATGGTGCGGATCACAGATCGGCAGCTCCGGCTCCAGAGCCGGCTCGATGGTGCGCGCGAGCCATGCGTGGTTCGTTGACTTTTGTGACTGTTGGCAATGAAACGCAAGCATTGACAGGATTTCCTGTGAAAATCATGATTGTCCGCCCCTCGGGGCAATGGTGCGCATGGTGCCTGAACTGACTGTGACCCCTTGGTGGGTAATTGCGGGGGTAGTGGTGGCCGTGGTGATCGCGGTTGTCCGAGTCTCTCGTTGGACCGGGCGAGTGGATGCCCGCCTTGATGCGCTCGCCTCTGCCGTAGCGGACATCCGAAAAACCATCGGGGATATCCTGGAACGTCTTGCCCCACCGCCTGCGGTTCAGGCGAGCAGCCCGATCCGCCTGACGAACTTCGGGGAGCGGATTTCGGCGACCGTGAAAGCCCGCAATTGGGCGAACACCCATGCGCTGAACCTGACAGAGCAGGCGACCGGCAAGCTCGAATGGGAGGTATTCGAGCTTTGCGTGTCTTATGTTGAGGCGCAGATGACCCAAGATAAGAACTTGGAAAAGGCGATCCGAGCCGGTGCGTATGAGCACGGAACGGACATTGAGCAGGTGCGAAAGGTATTCGAGGTCGAGTTGCGTGACAGCATTCTCGCATTGCTGCGCGGCTGACTTTTAGCACGATTCATTCCCGTGCCGGCGAGGAAAACCGCCGCGCTGCCCTTGGTGTGGCGTCTTCGTGATTTCCCGCCATAACCCTCAAGAATCATTCCAACCAGGGTCCTTGCGCTCATGGGCTCGGGTCCGAAAGGCTTTGTGGCTGCCTCGGGCAACACCGGCCATCACGGGACACTCGGCCTGACCGGTCATGCCGGGGGCCTCAGTGACAGATCCAGAGTCCCCGGTTCGGGATCACGAGGCGGGCGAATTCCGCGGATTTCAGTGCGCTCACCGCATCGCGGTCGCCGGCTCGCACGGAAACGACGATCCAGCCCGGCACCGCCGACTCGCGTTCGTAGCGCATGGTGGTCATTGGTTCGAGCTCCACCTCGAGCGCGGCGATGGTCACCGTGTCGTCGAGAAGGACGGCGTACTCGGCGCGTCCGTCGGTCACATGGCCGGCGGCCTTGAGCATCACGAGCTGGGACTGGGCGTAGAGTTCGAAGAATCTCACGCCGAGGGCGGCGGCCCGGTCGAGAACGCCGGCCGCCCACGCAAAGGCGACGACGAACAGGAGCCCCGCAAGATACAGAGTCCGGCGCGACCGCCCGGAAGCGCCCCGGGCGTCGGGTCGCCGGCGCGGCGGCGCCGATGGCGGCACGGAGCTCGGATTGTGCGGCAACCACGCGGTCATGGCGGGCAGTGTACTCCGATTCATCCGGAACCCAGCGTGCTTCGGCCCGGCGGGGCAGGACCATTTTGCGGCCCGAACGGACATCCAGACAACGAAACTCTCCCCCCAATGACCCGTTGAACGCGCTCACATCAACCGCCGCCGGACAAAAAACGAGCCCTGCCCGGCGGAGGCGGCCCGCTCGCAACCATTCATCCCCGTCGATGGGCCGGAAAGCCATTATGCGGCGGGAGTCCTCCGAGATTTCGGCCTCCGGGGCATCCGGTGAGGGCGATTTTCGAGCGCGTGCTTCGGCCCGGCGGGAACGGCTGAAGTACAATTCATCTCGGAGCTTCCTTGGCGGCACGAGGATGTGCCGCCGGATTCGGCGACATCAGTCATTGCACCCGAGAGCAAGACAGAGCCACGCTCTGCGACCATGAAAAACTCCATGGATGGCGTTTTTCAGCGCATACTGAGGGGCAATTTCGAGAGCGGATTCCGGCCTGGCGGGAATGACGGATGAAACGTTTCTGGATCGACTACACGAGCGAGGAGTTCTCGCGCCTGCCGCGCGAACGACTGATTGCGGTGCTTCCCGTCGGCGCGGTGGAGCAGCATGGCCCGCACCTGCCGCTGTCGGTCGATGCCTGCGTGGCCGATGCACTGGCGCGCAGGCTGGCCGATGCGCTGCCCGCGGACAGCCCCGCCGTCTTCCTCCCGACCCAGGCCATCGGCAAGAGCAACGAGCACCTGAGCTATCCCGGAACGCTGACCCTGAGCGCCGGGACGGTGATTGCGGCGTGGTGCGAGATCGGCGCCTCGGTCGCCCGCGCCGGGGTCCGCAAGATGGTGCTGTTCAACTCGCATGGCGGCAACATTCCGGTCATCGACATCGTCGCCCGGGAACTGCGCGTGCGCCATGAGATGTTCGTGGTCTGCATGAACTGGTGGGCGGGCGGCCTGCCGGAGGGGATGTATCCGCAGGATGAACTCCGCCATGGGATCCATGCCGGCGAGATGGAGACTTCGGTGATGCTGTCGCTCGACCCGGACCACGTCGACATGACCAGGGCTCGCGATTTCCACTCCCGCACCCGTGACTGGGAGGCCGGCAGCCGGCATCTCTCGCTTGCCCGGGGGGCGCGGCCAGCGTGGCAGATCGAAGACCTCAACCCGGCCGGGGCGTGCGGCAACGCCGCCGCCGCCACGCTGGAGAAGGGCGAGGCGACCGTGGCGTTCGCGGTCGAGCGGCTGGTCGAAGCGCTCGTCGATATCGATCGCGTGTCTCTCGACGGGCTCGCGAACAAGCCGGAGTGGTGAGCGGTCGGCGGGTGCCCGCGGCGCAGGAAATGCCGGAGGCAGGCCGCGCCCTCATCGAAATGCGGGGCGTGTCGAGGCGTTTCGGCCGTGGCACGGTGGCGGTGGACGGTCTGTCGCTCGCCATCCGCGACGGCGAATTCGTCAGCCTGCTCGGCCCGTCGGGCTGCGGGAAGAGCACCGTGCTCAGGATGATGGCGGGGCTGCTGGCGCCGTCCGCGGGCACCATCACCCTCGACGGGCAAACCCCGGGCGCCGGTGGGGTTGCCGAGCGTGGGGTTGCCGGAGATGCGGCCCGGAGCCCGGCCGGGAATATGGCCGGGAATATGACCCGCGACACGGCCGGGGACGCGGCCGGGGACGCGGCCAGGAACACGGCCCGGGACACGGCCGGAGACATGGGATTCGTCTTTCAGGACGCCACCCTGATGCCGTGGGCGACGGTGTTCGACAATGTCTGGCTGCCGTTGCGGCTCAAGGGCATCGGCAAGGCGGCGGCGCGGGCGGACGTGGAGGCGTCGCTCGCCTCCGTGGGCCTTCTGGACTCCGCCACCGCCTGGCCGCGCGAGCTGTCGGGGGGCATGAAGATGCGGGTGTCCATTGCGCGGGCGATGGTGGTGAAGCCGCGGCTGCTGCTGATGGACGAGCCGTTCGCGGCGCTCGACGAGATGACCCGATTCAAGCTCAACAACGACGTGCTCGCACTGTGGGAAGCGCGGAAGCTCACCGTGGTCTTCGTGACCCACTCCGTGTTCGAATCCGTGTATCTCTCGAGCCGCGTCATCGTGATGGGCGCCCGCCCCGGCCGCGCCGTGGACGAGATCGATCTCGCCGACGGCTCCCCGCGCACCGAGCAGTACCGCACTACCGCCGAGTACGCCACCCGCTGCCGCATCGTCAGCGAGGCGCTCGCGGAGACCATGGATCATGCGGCAGGGGATCATGCGCCCGGCGACTGACGCCCCGGCCGGGACCACCGGCCCCTGCCTGCGCCCGGCGCTCCGGTGCGACCGCAGGTCACTGTCTTCCGACTCGCCGCCGGCGGCGCGGCCCTCTTCACCCCGTGGTCGGCCGGCGGCGGGTGGTTCCGGCCCCTGCCCGCGCCACCCGAAGGTGGCCGGGTGATGGGCGCGGCGCGGCTCGATTCCGGCCCCGCCCCGCGCCCGGCGTGGCGGGTACTGCCGTTCGCGATGCCGGCCCTGACGCTGGCGGCGGCGCTCGGGCTCTGGGAGTTCCTCGTGCGCTACCACGAGATTCCGCACTATCTCATTCCCGCCCCGAGCCTCATCGCCTCCACCCTGGTGCGCGACTTCTCCTCCCTCACCGGTTCGCTCTGGTTCACGGTGAAGCTGACCGCGTGCGCGCTCGGGCTCGCCATCGTCGGGGGCGTGCTGATCGGGATGTGCTTCGCGCTCTCGCGCACGGTGGAGATGAGCCTCTTTCCCTTCGCGGTGGTGCTGCAGGTGACCCCGGTGGTCGCCATCGCGCCGCTGATCCTCATCTACGTGAGCAACACGTTCGCGGCGCTGCTCGTGTGCGCGTGGATCGTGGCGTTCTTCCCCATCCTCTCCTCCACCGTGATCGGGCTGCGCAGCGCCGACCACAACCTGCGCGATCTGTTCACGCTCTACGGCGCCACGCGCTGGCAGCGGATGCGGCTGCTGCTCGCACCTTCGGCCCTGCCCTATTTCATGGCGGCGCTGAAGATCGCGGGGGGCCTGTCGCTCATCGGCGCGGTGGTGGCGGAATTCGTGGCCGGGGCGGCGGGGCAGAACACGGGGCTCGCATCCAGGATCCTGGAGTCGGGCTTCCGCAACGAGATCCCCCGCATGTTCGCGGTACTGCTGCTCGTGTCCCTGCTCGGCATCACCATCTTCCTGTTCACGAGCTGGCTCTCGAACGCGGTCCTCGGGCACTGGCACGAGAGCGAGATGGAGCGCGAGAGGTAGGCGGCATGAACGGAGCCATCGAACGGCGGGATATCGACTGGGCGGCACTGCGCGCGGAGCTCGGGGGCGTCGAATCGAGCGACGCCCCGGCCCTCCTGCGGGCGCGGTCGAAGGACTATTACTGGTACAGCCCCATCCTCGCCGAGCGGTTGGAGGGACTCACCGCCGAGCTCGTCGTCATTCCGCGGGATCAGGACGAGGTGCGGCGGGCGGCCTCGGTCATCGCCCGCCACCGGGTACCGATCACGGTGCGCGGCGGCGGCACCGGCAACTACGGGCAGTGCGTACCGCTCGCAGGCGGGGTGGTGATGGACCTCACCCGGCTCGACCAGGTCATCGAGATCGCACCGGGGCGAGTCCGGGTCGAGGCGGGGGCGCGCATCGCAAACATCGACGACGCCGCGCGCGAGACCGGGCAGGAACTGGTGATGTATCCCTCCACCCGGCGCGTGGCGACCATCGGCGGGTTTCTCGCCGGCGGCTCGGGAGGGGTCGGCTCGCTGCGTCACGGCATGCTGCGCGACCCCGGCAACGTCACCTGGGCCCGGGTCCTCACCGTCGAACCCGAGCCGCAGGTCATCGAGCTGCACGGGCAGGATGTGCAGAAGGTCCACCACGCCTACGGCACCAACGGGATCGTGGTCGAGCTCGTGGTCGCCCTCACGCCGGCGACCGACTGGATGCACTGCGCGGCGCTGTTCGACGGTTACGCGAAGGCCCTGCGCTTCGCCATGGCGGCGCAGGCCGAAGGGCTCGACTGCTACCTGCTGACCCCGGTCGAACGCCGCTTCGCACCCTACTACCGCCGGTTCGGCGATCTGTTCCCGCCCGATCGCGACGCGGTGTTCGCCATGGTCGCGCCGCCCGAGACGCCGCGGTTTCGCACCCTGGCCGCCGCGCACGCGGGCCGGACCTCCTTCGCGATGAACGCGCAGACTCTCGCGAGCAAGCGCCTGCCTCCCGCCTGGGAGTGCGGCTGGAACCACACCACGCTCCAGGCCCTGCAGGTGGACCGGGGCTGGACCTACCTCCAGGTCGCCTATCCGCACCCTTTCGATCCCGATCTCGTGCAGCGCCAGATGGAGCGCTACGGCGACGAGGTGTACTGGCACCACGAGATGGCCCGGATGGGTGGAGAGGTGCAGATCTTCGCCCTGCCGCTCGTGCGCTATCGTGGGCGCGAGGCGATGTATCGGCTGATCGCCGAGCTTGAGGAGCGTGACGGCTGTACCATCTTCGATCCCCATGTCGTCACCATCGAGGACGGCGGCATGAAGGAAATCAACGTCGCGCAGATCGAATTCAAGCGCCGGGCCGACCCCTGCGGCCTGATGAATCCCGGCAAGACCCGGGGATGGACCGCCGACATGGCGAAGACCGGCTGGCCGGCCGACTGACCGATCGATTGACCAACGGGCCGAGCGACCGATTGACCGAAGACCACCCACCGACGACCAAGGAGACACGACGATGAGGAAACCACTGCTGAAAACGCTGCTCGCGGCCGCCGCGATCGCCGGGGTTCCGGGGTTCGCAGCCGCCACCGACAAGGTGACCATGGCCACCAACTGGCTGGCGCAGGGCGGCCATGGCGGGTTCTACCAGGCGCAGGCCGACGGCACCTACGAGCGGTACGGGCTCGATGTCGAGATCATGATGGGCGGCCCGCAGATGAACAATCGGCCGATGCTGCCGGCGGGGCGCATCGACTTCCTGATGACCGGCAACCTGCTGTTGTCGTTCGACAATGTCCGCAACGACATTCCCACCGTGGTGGTCGCCGCCTTCTTCCAGAAGGATCCGCAGGCGCTTCTGGCCCATCGCGGGATGTACGAGGGCGGCTTCGCGGGGCTCGCGCAGGCGCCCACGGTACTGATCTCGAAGGACGGGCAGTTCAGCTTCTGGCGCTGGATGGTGGCCGAGCACGGCTTTCGCGACGAGCAGCTCCGCCCCTACGGCTACAACCTGGCGCAGTTCCTGAGCGACACCTCGATCGTGCAGCAGGGCTACGCGACGGCCGAACCCCTGTACGCCGCCGCCGCGGGCGCCGAGGTGGAGACCCACCTGCTCGCCGACAACGGATGGAGCACGTACTCCACCACGGTGGAGACGCGCTGGGAGCTCGTGCGTGACAACCCGGACCTGGTGCAGCGGTTCGTCAACGCCACCATCGAGGGCTGGTACAACTTCATCTACGGCGACCGCACCGCCGCCTACGCGGCGATCATGGCGCACAACCCGGAGATGACGGTCGAGAAGCTCGACGCGGAGATGGACCAGTTCGCGCGGCTCGGGATCATCGACGTGGGCGAGGCCGAGACGCAGGGGATCGGGGCGATGAGCCTCGCGCGGGTCAAGGCGTTCCACGACCTCGCGGTGACCGCCGGCATCATCGAGGCCGGCGCGGTGGACCTCTCGAAGGTCGCGACCGACCAGTTCGTCAACAAGGGTCACGGACTCGACATCAAGAAGAAGCTCGCCGGCGGCTGACGGGAGGCCGGCGGGGCGCGGCCCGATCGATCGTCCTCTGCCGCCCGAACAAGACGAGCTTCGGCGCCGCGATGCTGGAAACGGCCCGCACCGCGCTCAGCGATGCGGGCCACGAGCTGCGGGTGATCGATCTGTACCGCGAGGGCTTCGAGCCGGTGCTCTCCCCCGACGAATGGGAGAACTATCTGGCGAACACCGAACGCAACATCGCCGGGTGCGCGATCACGTGCAGGCCATGCAGTGGGCGGAGGCACTGGTGCTGGTCCTGGCGAGCGCCAAGCGTTCCCCGGACGGGTGCGGACCGAACTGGCGGTGCTGGAGTGGCCGCGTTGAACGTTGAACGCAGCCGGGTGGTGGCTCGGGGAGGGGGGGTCAGCGCACCGCCTTGCGCCGCCGCGTCGCAAGCTGCTCCCAGTCCGCATCGAAGAGTTCCGCGAGCTGCTCCATCACCGCGCCCCCGAGCTGCTCCGCATCCACCAGGGTCACCGCGCGCTGGTAGTACCGGGTCACGTCGTGACCGATGCCGATGGCGAGCAGCTCCACCGGGCTCGCGTGCTCGATGTACTCGATCACCTGGCGCAGGTGCCGCTCCAGATAGTTGCTCGGATTGACCGAGAGCGTGGAGTCGTCGACCGGGGCGCCGTCGCTGATGACCATCAGGATGCGGCGCTGCTCGGGTCGGCCGAGAAGGCGCTGGTGCGCCCACAGCAGCGACTCGCCGTCGATGTTCTCCTTCAGCAACCCCTCGCGCAGCATGATGCCGAGACTGCGCCGCGCCCGCCGCCAGGGTTGATCCGCGGACTTGTAGACGATGTGGCGCAGATCGTTGAGCCGCCCCGCGTTCGGGCGCTTGCCCTGCGCGAGCCACCGCTCCCGGGACTGCCCGCCCTTCCAGGCCCGGGTGGTGAACCCGAGGATCTCGACCTTGACCCCGCACCGCTCGAGCGTGCGGGCGAGGATGTCGGCGCTCATGGCCGCGATCACGATGGGACGGCCGCGCATGGAGCCCGAGTTGTCGATGAGCAGGCTCACCACGGTGTCGCGGAAGCCGGTCTCCTTCTCCATCTTGTACGAGAGGGCGTGGGTGGGGTTGGCGACCACCCGCGCGAGCCGGGCGGTGTCGAGGTAGCCCTCCTCGAGATCGAAGTCCCAGGAGCGAACCTGTTTCGCCAGCAACCGGCGCTGGAGCCGGTTGGCGAGCTTGCCGATGACGCTCTGCAGGTGCGAGAGCTGCTGGTCCAGGTGGGCGCGCAGGCGGTTGAGCTCGTCCGGCTCGCACAGCTCGGCCGCGTCCACGATCTCGTCGAAATCGGTGCAATAGGCGTGATAGAGGTCGCGGGTGGGGAGGTTGTGTCCCGGCTGGGGGCGCCACACCGCTTCGCCCGGGGTCTCGGAGTCGTCCTCGCCGAATTCGAGGCTGCCGGGGTCGAGGCTCTCCATGTCGCCGGCGTCGGCCTCATCCTCGCCCGCGCCGTCGCGCATCTCGGCGCCGTCCATGCTCTCGGAGGAAGAGGCATCCGCGTCGCCGGCCTCGCCTTCGTCCGTCGCGCTCTGCTCGCCTTCGCTCTCGGCGGCGTCATCGTCGGATGCGTCGTGCTGCGGGTCCGCCTGCTCGTCGGAGAATCCGAGGGAGCGCAGCAGCTCGCGCATCGCCTGCGCATAGGCGCCCTGGTCATGCACGCAGCGCGAGAGCTCGGCGAGGTCGGCCCCCACCATGCGCTCGATCTTCGGGCGCCAGTGCTCCAGCACCTTCACCGCCGAGGGCGGGGGGAGCTGGCCGAGCATGGCTTCGCGGGCGAGCAACCCGAGCATCTCGGGCAGCGGCGCCTGGTCGGAGTCTCCGAGGTCACCGAGGTTCAGCGCCGCGATCCGCGCTTCCAGCGCGGCGTCGAGATTGATCGCGACCCCGGCCATCGCCCGGGCGCCGAGCACCTCGCACCGCATCTGTTCCAGGGCGTTGAACACCTGCCGGGCGCGGGTGCTGCGCGGCGCGTGCCGGGCGTGGAACGCCGCGTCGTGGTGACGGCGCTTCAGCGCCGCCGAGTCCGCCTGCCCGCGGGCGCGCACCACCTGCTGGTACGGAAGCGAAGCGTCGGGACGTTCGATCCGTACCGTGCTTCCCGTCGCCCCCGGGTTTTCGACTACGAATTCGACATCGATCTCCGCGGTACGGCCGATGGCCCGGGACGCCGCCCCGGTTGTTCGGCGGAGTTCGTCAAGGGCCCCGGTGGCCCGATCCGCAGCCTGCTTGGGCAATGTCGCCATCGTCTGTCCCGCCTGCGGTTCGCGATAGGCATCCCACCTGCCGGCGAGTCGCGTTGCGCGGCGCGGCGTTCCCGAGATCCGGCCCGGTGATGAAGCCCGTCGACCTCTAGTGGATCACCGTCCGGAATGGAGCCCCGCCGGGATGCGCCAAGGGCCCGATCGTCAGGTCAGGGTCACATGGACGCCGGTCTCCGGCAGCTCGGTGCCGAAGCAGCGCTGGTAGTACTCGGCGACGATCGAGCGTTCGACCTCGTCGCACTTGTTGAGGAACGTCAGGCGGAACGCGAACCCGAGGTCGCCGAAGATTTTCGCGTTCTGCGCCCAGGTGATGACCGTGCGCGGGCTCATGACCGTGGACACGTCGCCGGCGATGAAGCCGGACCGGGTGAGGTCGGCGAGCGTCACCATCGCGGCGATGGTCCGACGCCCTTGCTCGTCGTCGTACTCCGGTGCCTTCGAAAGCACGATGGCGCACTCCGCATCGTGGCTCAGGTAGTTGAGGGTCGCGGCGAGGCTCCAGCGGTCCATCTGGCCCTGGTTGATCTGCTGGGTGCCGTGGTAGAGCCCGGTGGTATCGCCCAGCCCGACGGTGTTGGAGGTGGCGAAGAGGCGAAATCCCGGGTGGGGGTGCAGGACACGCGACTGGTCAAGGAGCGTGAGCCGGCCCTCTGCCTCCAGCACCCGCTGGATGACGAACATCACATCGGGACGACCGGCATCGTACTCGTCGAACACGAGCGCACATGCGTGCTGGTACGCCCACGGCAGGATCCCCTCGCGGAACTCCGTGACCTGCTGGCCGTCGCGGAGCACGATGGCGTCCTTGCCCACCAGATCGATGCGGCTGATGTGGCTGTCCAGATTGATGCGGATGCAAGGCCAGTTGAGCCGTGCCGCCACCTGCTCGATGTGGGTCGACTTTCCGGTGCCGTGGTAACCCTGGATCAGCACCCGCCGGTTGTGGGCGAAGCCCGCGAGGATCGCGAGCGTGGTGTTCCGGTCGAAGCGGTAAGCGTCGTCGATGACCGGCACGTGCTCGGTGCGTTCGCTGAACGCCGGTACGTCGAGATCGCAGTCGAACCCGAAGGTCTGATGCACCGAGACCCGGATGTCGGGCTCGTGCTGAGGCGTGGGCAGAGGCTGGGAGGGTGTCGTCTGAGCCATGAATCGGATTCGCTCGTTCGGTTGCATCGGGGGTCGTCGGATGGATCCGGGCGGCGGGGAAAGTCGGGTTGGCAGACGCGGGCGAGGCCCGATGTGGCCGCCCGTCACCGGGCTCCGTCTTTCGCGGCCGCGCACACTTCGCGGGCCGCGAAGTGGCGGCGCGAAGCTACACGATCCCGTTCCCGCGCCGCAACTTGGACGCGCCATGAGTGAGCGATGGGTGAGCGCCATGGGTGGGCAATGGGCGCGGCCGTTCCCGCCGCCGCGCGGACACAGCATCCCGGGGTGCGCTGGCGACAAGACCTCGAACTCCGCCGCGTCAGGCCGATACGGATCCACGGGCGGTTCCGACATTCATCCTGCGGCCATCAAGCCACTCTCTTCGCCCTGGCCGCCTTGTCCGGATCACAGGTTGCTTGCAGGTTCATCCACAGCCCGGGAGGCATCCCCGGGGTGCCTGCCAGATCCGGGGCGGCGGCGCACCGCGCATCCGCCCCCGACCTTTCCCTGACCGGCCACGGTGCGGGGTGCGCCGTGACCGGTCAGGGGTGCCAACGGTATCCGGCTCGCTGCCGCGACCGGCCATCGCCCGGCACAGGCATTAGTTGGTGAGGTTAGGGCATCCCAAGGCCTGCCTGGCCTGTTGGCTCCCCACGACCTGGCCGGCGAGGATCAGGGTTCCACTCCGCGTGCCGTTACACATGCAGTCTGCAATGTCCTGCCGCGTGCGGGCCACCCGAAAACATCCTGTTGTGCTGGGCCACAATCTGCCCAGATCGGGGAGCGTCCCGTCGGAGTTCAAACCCTGCTCGGCATTGGTGAACTCGCCGCGGGTCTTGAAGCAGCGGCGGATTGCCGCGCCATGGTTGTTTTCCTGAATGATGACCACATACCGCGTGTTCCTCGTCAGGCTGCCAATGGTTACAGACTGGGAGATGTCCGTGACATTGTTTGCGCCGCTCCAGATCAAAGCTCGCGAGCCTGCGCCGGTGGGTGTGTTTTCCGCCACCTGGACCGTCACCTGAAATGTATTGGCTGATGTTTCCCTCACCAAGGCACGGAGCTGGGCCTGGGTCAGGGTCAGGGTGAAGGTCAGGCCCGTCTGGGTGGGGGTGGGCAGGGGATCAAGGTATGTCGGGTTGACTTCCGACGCGCCGCCTTGTGTGCAGGCTTCCGTGCCGGTGGTCGCGGGAATGACCAGTTGTGCCGCCGCTGGTCCGGCCAGTCCGAAGGCCACCAGCAGGGCGGCGAACGAGGGAAGGAGTCCCCGGCGCGCAGGCCGGAACGGGCGGCAGGCGTCGAAGCGCCAACCGAAGGAGGGGGGAGATTCAGGCGGGGAGGTGAGCGGGCGAGAGTGGCCCCGCGATGCGGGCGCTAATAGTGAAGCGACCGGCGACCGGCGACCGGCGACCGGCGACCGGCGACCGGCGACCGGCGACCGGCGACCGGCGACCGGCGACCATTCTACTGTCGGAGCGCCCGACCGCGCTTGTCAACCCCCGGAGCGCAAACCTCTCCTCCACCCCGTCGTTCACGCCCGCAACCTTCCGCCCCGTCGCGCGCAACGCGCGCCTGCTTGCTGTCTTCATCATGGTCCTGCCTCCGTATCGATCGCCTGTTTCGGCCCCGTGGACAGTAGTACACGCCCGGCCGGGACTCAAGCGGCGAACCGGTCCCCGCCGGGCCATTCAAAAGTCACCGCCACCGGGCGCTGACCACCGATATCGTTCCACAATCGACCAGGCTGTCGGCGCAACGAGTCACGCATGAGCGCTCGGGGGACTCGTCGGCCGGGACTTTCGAGTGGGCCTGCATGGATCGGTTGGCGAACAGGCATCGGGTGACGCGACGGATGCGGCAACCGTCGGTTCGGGCGAGAATGAGCGGGTGATCATGCACGGAACCGCAACCTTGATGGACGCTCCATCGCGGACGCCGCCGGCACGCCCCGGCGCGGTGGGGATCTGGCTGCTCGCGTGCGCGGTGCTCGTCTATGCGATGGTGGTCGTGGGCGGGGTGACGCGGCTCACCGGGTCCGGGCTCTCCATGGTCCAGTGGCACCCGGTGGCGGGCGTCCTGCCGCCGGTGGGCACCGAGGCGTGGCAGCGCGAGTTCGACGCGTACCGGGCATCGCCCGAATACCGGCTCGTCAATCGCGGGATGTCGCTGGCCGAGTTCAAGCGCATCTTCCGGATGGAGTATGCGCACCGCATGCTGGGGCGCGGCGTCGGCATCGCCTTTCTGGTGCCGTTTCTCGTGTTCCTGGCGATGCGTGCGATCCCGCGGGGGATGACTCCGCGACTCGTCGGGGTGTTCGTGCTCGGCGGCCTTCAGGGGGTGCTCGGCTGGTACATGGTGAGGAGCGGACTCGTCGACGAGCCCCGGGTGAGCCAGTACCGGCTCGCGGCCCATCTCTCGCTCGCGGTGGTGATCTACGTCTACCTCCTTGCGCTCGCGCTGCGGTTGCTCGGCCTCTGCGGCCCGAGCGGCGCCGCCGCGACCGGCTCCGGTTCCGGCGCCGTCGGGGGGCTGGCCCTCGCATCGGGGGGGGCGGTGTTCGTCACCCTGGTGATGGGCGCTTTCGTCGCCGGACTGGAGGCCGGATACCTCCATCCCACGTTTCCGACAATGAGTGGTTACTGGGTGCCGCCCGGGATGTTCGAGGCCGCACCGTGGTGGCGGAACTTCTTCGAGAACCCGGTGACGGCCCAGTTCACCCACCGGGGGCTGGCGTTCGTGAGCGGCGCCGCCGTCGTTGCGGCCTGGGTCGCGAGCCTCGGGGCCCGCGCATCGCGCGGAGCCCGCCTCTGGGCCCATGCCAGCCTCGTCGCGGTCGCCGTCCAGATCGGACTCGGAATCTCCACCCTGCTGCTCCACGTCCCGATCCCGCTGGCCGCGGGCCATCAGGCGGGAGCGATTGCGTTGCTGACTTGCCTGACGGGATTGTATCTCGCCACCCGGACGCCGACCCGATGACCCGCATCGTCGCCAACCCGATGCTCGACGGCTTCGTCATCCGCCTCGACGGCGCGATCCGGATGCGGCCGCGATGACGCACCGGCGCCCCGAGAGGCCGGCTCGCGGCGCGATTCCGGCATGTAGAATCCGTCTCCCTGCCCCGAACCCGGACCCTGGCGACCAACCCGAATGAACGACATCACCCGTAGCGCCGAACACCCCCACGAGCCGGACCTCGACTCGTTGCGCGAGATTGTCGCGCTGACCATCGACACCGCCCGCCGCCGGGGCGCGAGCGCATCGGAGGCCGCGCTCAGCCGGAGCGCGGGCCTCGACGTCAACGTCAGGCTCGGGGAGGTCGAGACCATCGAGCACACCCGGGACAACAGCCTCGGCGTCACCGTGTACTTCGGGAACAGCAAGGGCTCGGCGAGCAGCACCGACTTCACGGCCGCCGCGGTACGCGAAACGGTGGAAGCGGCATGCCGGATCGCACGCCACACCGCGCAGGACGAGTTCGCGGGGCTCGCGGACCCCGAGCGGATGGCGGTGGACCCGCCCGACCTCGATCTGTTCCGCCCCTGGAACATCGACGCCGATCAGGCGATTTCGCTCGCGCTCGAGACCGAGACCGCGGCGCGCGAACATGATGCGCGCATCACCAACTCCGACGGCGCCTCCGTCTCCCGGCACGACGGCGACTTCGTCTACGGCAACTCGCACGGCTTCCTCGAAGGCTACTCCAGCAGCCGCAACGGGGTGAGCTGCGTCGTCATCGCCGAGGATTCTTCCGGGATGCAGCGCGGCTACTGGTACTCGAGCGCGCGCGATCCCGCCAATCTGGAGACCGCGTCGCAGATCGGCCTCACCGCAGCCCGGCGCACCATCGGCCGGCTCGGGGCGCGCAAGCTCGACACCCGCAACGCCCCCGTACTCTACGAAGCGGACATCGCGCGGGGTGTCGTCGGTCACCTGGTGGCCGCAGTGCGCGGCGCGAACCTCTACCGCAAGGCGAGCTTTCTCGTCGACCGGCTCGGCGAACGGGTGATGGCCGACCACCTCCACATCCACGAGCAACCGCATCTGCGCGGCGCGCTCGCAAGCGCCGCGTTCGACGGCGAGGGCGTGGCGACCGCGCCGCGCGACCTGGTCTGCGACGGGGTGCTCCAGGGCTACGTCCTCGACAGCTACTCGGCGCGCAAGCTCGGCATGTCCACCACCGGCAATGCGGGCGGCGTCCACAACCTGACCGTCGACGCGGGGACAAGGTCGTTCGCGGCGTTGCTGGCCGAGATGGACACCGGGCTGCTGGTCACCGAACTGATGGGAATGGGCACCAACATCGTGACTGGCGACTACTCGCGCGGCGCCTCCGGCTTCTGGGTCGAAGGCGGGGAGATCGCCTATCCGGTGGAGGAGATCACTATCGCGGGGAACCTCGCGGACATGTTCCTCGGAATCCGCGAGGTCGGTGCCGATGTCGACACCCGCGGAGGCATCCGCACCGGCTCCCTGCTCATCGAGCAGATGACGATCGCGGGAAACTGAAGCCGGAGACGGCGACCGGACCGCCGAGGTTGCGCGAAGATTCCGAACGGCGCGCGTCGGCAAGGTGCCTCAGGCGGCGTCGATCTTCTCCGACAGCCATAACTTGATCAGCGACTGGTAGGGGACGTCTCGCTTGTTGGCCGCCATCTTGATCCGCTCAAGCAGGTCGACCGGCAATCTCAGGGAAATTGCCCTGGTCGACGGCTTGAGGTTCGCCAGGCGGACACGCTGCGCCCGGCTCCAGTCCACATGCGCGCTGGAGTCATGGGCCTCCCAGTAGACGCGCTCCTCGGCTTCGGTTTCGAAGACGGGAACCGAACTACGTTTCCCGGTCATGGATGACTCTCTCCCTGCGATGCATGTCCCTGGCCGAGATGACGCGGATTCGCGTACCTTCCACGCGCAGCGTGAACGTCACATGCAGCCGGCGCCCGGAATCGGTGAGACCCAGAGCGTGAAACCGCATCTCCGATCCACCGTGCTTCACGTCCTCGACGACCAGAAGCGATTCGTTGCAGAACACCTGCTCGGCTTCGGTCTGACTGACGCCATGCTTGTCGGCGCTCTTCCGCGCGTTTCCTCGATCCCACTGGAACCCGACGATTCGTGTCAAATCGATCATCATCTGTATATGTTCGGAATATACAAGCCGATCGCGAGTGAATCCACATATCGCGTGCCGATTGATCCGGACAAGTCCGTTGCATTAGCTTCCCTGAGAGAGCGACAAGGAGGAAAGGGATGATGGCCTCAAGCGTTCTTTCGAGGGGACGATGGGCGACTGCCGGGGTCGGGGCTCTGGTCATGATTCTCCTGTGGAGCCACGCCGCGCGCGCGGAGGAACCCGGCGCGATCATCCGCGACTGCGAGGCGTGCCCGGAGCTGGTGGCGGTGCCGGCCGGGGCCTTCCGCATGGGTGACCTGTCCGGAGGCGGCGACGCCGACGAAGGGCCGGTGCGGGCGGTGAACATCCCGCGCCCGTTCGCCATCGCCAGGTACGAGACCACGTTCGCCCAGTGGGACGCCTGCGTCGCGGCCGGCCCGTGCCGGCCGGGCGTGGGTGACATCGGCTTCGGCCGCGGCGACCGACCGGTAATGCTCGTGACCTGGGAGGATGCACAAGCGTACGCAGGTTGGCTGTCGGAGACGACCGGAAAGCGGTACCGGCTACCAACGGAGGCCGAGTGGGAGTATACGGCGCGGGCAGGCAGCGAGACGCGCTTCCCGTGGGGCGCCGATGTCGGCCGGGGCAATGCGAACTGCGACTGGTGCGGGAGCGCGTGGGACGACGACCGCACCGCCCCCGTCGGCTCCCTTCCCGCCAACGCGTTCGGCGTACACGACATGGTGGGAAACGTTTACGAGTGGGTCGAGGACTGCGGGCGAGACAGCTACGAAAGCGCCCCCGCAGACGGATCCGCCGTCGCGCCGGACCCCTCGTGCCGCCAGCGCGTGATGCGCGGCGGCTCCTGGCTCAGCCTCCCGCGGGCCAGCCGCCCCGCCGCCCGGGTCAGGAACCCGACCGGGTTCCGGGACATCAACGTCGGCTTCCGGGTAGCCAGGGATCTGCCCTGAGCCGGGAGTGGCCGGATGCGCGGTCCGTACACCGATCCGGTGTCAGCGGCCGCCGGTGCGTACCCGTTGCGGAATGGGCACGCTCAGCGGCGGGCTGCCAGGCGCGCCTCCAGCTCCGCGACCCGCGCCTCGGCGTCGGCGGCTCGCACCTCGGCGGCGGCGGCCCGCGCCTCGGCGTCGCGGTGGGCGGCGGCCATCTCACCGTGGCTGAGCAGCGTCTCCCCCGTCGCCGGGTCGTGGAAACGAATCTCCTCGCCCCGGGTGCGGAGGTCGAGCCCCAGCACCTCGCTCCGCAGCGCGAGCGTCCGGTCGATGGACTCCACCGCCGTCAGCCGCTCGTACGCTCCGCCTGCCATCCGATACCCCCGCAACCGCGGCGTGTAGTGCGCCCCCATCGGGTCGAACAGGAAGTATTCGCGGACTCCGAGACCCGCGTAGATTGCAGGCTTCCTCTGCACATCCTCACGCCACGTGCTCGGCGACGCCACCTCCAGCACGAAATCCGGCCCCTTCCCCTCCTCCCACACCTTGTAGTTCATCCGTCTCCGGTCCTCGACCCCGAACACCACGAACGCATCGGGGGCCACCGACACCCGCGGGTTGCCCTCTTCGTAGTAGACGAGGAGGTCGCCCGAGACGTACACGTCCGGGCGGTCTCGGTAGTACACCCGCAGTGCCCCCACCGCGTAGAGAATGGCGTGGAGCTGGGGGTCGTTCTCCGCCAACGGCTTCCCGTCCGAACTCGGGTAGTCAACCGCGGCGGGAGGGGCCACACCGGCGGGAGCGGCGGCGGCATCGGCCGAGGGGGCGATGGGTCGTTGCATCGGAATT
Organism: Gammaproteobacteria bacterium; assembly: GCA_965221725.1. Lineage (GTDB taxonomy): Bacteria > Pseudomonadota > Gammaproteobacteria > HK1 > HK1 > HK1. The sequence goes on along the minus strand of OZ244909.1, from coordinate 3,455,234 downwards.
TCCGGGTTATCCCGGCGCCGGCGCCGTTCGGGGTGCCGGGGGTTCGAACCGCGTCGCCACCGACTCGTGCACGGTCAGCAGCGCGGGGACCAGCAGCAGCACCAGGAAGGTGGCGAATGCGAGGCCGGCCGCGATCGACACCGCCATCGGAATCAGGAACTGCGCCTGGACCGAGGTCTCGAACAGCAGCGGGGTGAGGCCGCCGATGGTGGTCAGCGAGGTGAGCAGCACCGCCCGCAGCCGCAGGCACGCCGCGTCCACCACCGCGTCCCGCCACGGATGGCCACGCTGCTTCAGCTCCTTGTAGAAGCTGACCAGGATGATCGAGTTGTTCACCACGATGCCGGCCAGCCCGAAGAAGCCGAACATCGACAGCACGGTCAGATCGATGCCCATCGCCCAGTGCCCGAAGACGGCGCCGACCAGGCCGAACGGAATCACCGACATCACCACCAGGGGCCAGCCGTAGGAGGCGAAGACGAACGCGAGCACCAGGTAGATCAGCGCGAGCGCGAGCCCCGCGCCCCAGGCCATGTCGGACAGCGTTTCCGCCTGGTCTTCCTGGCGGCCCTTGAACGACCACTCGATCCCGTGGCGCTCGGCGATCGCGACCAGCGGCCCGGTGGACAGGTCCGCAACCACGGCGTTGGCGTTGGTGACGGCGGGGTCCACATCCGCAGAGACCGTGACCCCCAGTTGTGCGTTCACATGGCGCAGGATGTCGAAGCCCCTCCGGGTGTCGATGTCGACCGCGGTGAGCAGAGGCATGCTCCCCCCTCCGGGCAGCGCGACGGAGAGGTGGCCGAGGCTCGCGATGTCGTTGCGCTCCTCGTCGGGCAGCATCACCCGTACCTCGATCTCCTCGCCCTCGTGCTGGAAGATCTGGGCGACGCGCCCGTCGTACGCCGCCCGCAACTGCTGGCCCACATCGGACACGGTCAGCCCGAGGGCGCTCGCCTGGGGCGTGAGGCGGACGATGAACTGCTCCTGGCCGAACGGCATGTCGTCCTCGATGCCGCTCACGCCGGGCACCGTCACCAGCACCGACGCAAGCTCCAGGGCCGCCGCCTTCAGCGCACCGGCATCGTTTCCGGTGAGGTTGACCTCGACATCCCGGCCGGGCGGCCCCGCCCGCACCTCGGTCAGGGACAGCGATTCGAGGCCCGGCGCGAGCACGATGCGCTCGCGCCACGCGGCGATGAACTCGGCGTTGCGCGTCTCGCGGCCATCAGGCTCGACGAGCTGCACCCGCAGGCTCGCGAACTGGTCGCCCCGCAGACCCTGCGGCTGGCCGGGGCGCTGCTGATGGCCGAGGCGGGCGACCGCAAGGTCGACCAGCGTCTCGCCGAAATGCGCCTCGGTCTCCTTCAGGGTCTGCCCCAGATGGTCAACGAACCGCTCCACCCGATCCGGCGGTGTCCCGGCCGCGAAGCTCACGCTGGCGAACAGGATCTGCCCCTCGGGGGTGGGGAAGAAGTTGAAGGCGATCCGATCGCCCCGCAGCAGGCCGACGGCCAGCAGCATCGTGGCGAGAGCAACGCTGAGCGTGGTCCAGGGCCGGCGTACCGCGGCGGTCACCAGCCGCCGGAAGGTGTGGTCGCGGAACCGCTCGAACCCGTCGTCGAACCAGCGCCGGAATGCACCGACCCGGCCGGCACCGCTCTTGCGAAACGTGTGGTACAGGTGACCGGGCAGGATCAGGAAGCTCTCGATCAGGGAAGCGATGATCACGCAGATCACCACGAGCGGGATGTCGAACAGGATCTTGCCGATGATGCCGCTCACCAGCATCAGCGGCATGAACGCGGCCACCGTGGTGAGCGACGAGGCGAGCACCGGCGCGAGCATCCGGTGCGCGCCGCCGCGGGCGGCGACGAGCGGCGCGTCCCCGGCCTGGCGTCTGGTCAGCGCGTCCTCGCCGACCACGATGGCATCGTCGACGATGATGCCGAACGCCATGATGAGACCGAACAGGCTGATCATGTTGATGCTGCCGCCGAGCCCGTAGAGGACTCCGAGCGCCGCCATGAACGACACCGGAATGCCCACCGCGACCCAGAACGCGACCCGGGTGTTGAGAAACAGGAACAGCACCGCGACGACGAGAATCAGGCCGCTGGCGCCGTTCTTCAGCAACAGCACGGTCCGTTCGCGAATCAGCTCCCAGGACTCGTCGTAGGCGAAGACCTCCACCCCGGGGGGCCATCCGCCGCGGCGGCTGTCGATCCACTCGTGGAAGATGCGGGCCGATTCGAGGCTGTCCGACGCCTCCGCGCGGCTGACCAGCAGGCTCACCGAGGGCCGGTCCTCGTAGCGGGTACGGATTTCGCCATCGCGGGCACGGCGCTCCACCGTCGCCACATCGCCGAGGGCCAGGAAACGCCCGTCGTCGCCCGCGCGCAGGGCGAGGCGCTCGAAGCCCGTCGCGTCGCGTTGCTGATCGAGCGCGCGGAGCTGCTTCGCGGTCTCGTCGCGGCCCACGCTGCCGGCGGGGAGGTCCACGCTGACGGCCGCGACCCGACGGGCAACATCGGCGAGCGACATGTCGAGCTCGCGCAGCGCCGCGGACGGCACCTGGATGGCGATCTCCTCCGCCGGAAGACCGAGTATCTCGATCTTCGCGATGCCGAGGTCGAGCAGCTCGCGTTCGATCTCGCGCACGATCGGGCGCAGGCTGCGCACGTCCGGGCCGGTCACCAGGAGGCGCGCCACCTCCTCGTAGTTGATGATGCGCCTGATGGTCGGCGCGTCCGCCGCCCCGGGCAGGTTCCGGATCGACGCGACCCGCTCCTCCACCTGTTCGAGGGCGATGGCCATGTCGGTGCCCTCCTCGTACTCCAGGGTGATGGCCGAAGACCCCCGGCTCGAGGTCGACTTCATCTCGCGCACCGTGTCGAGACCGACCAGTTCGCGCTCGATCGGTTCGGTGATCGCCGCCGCCACGTCCTCGGCGGAAGCGCCGGTCCACTTCACGGTGACAGTGATGAAGTCGATGTCGAAGGTCGGAAAGAACTGCGTGTTCAGCCGGTTGAGGGCCCACGCGCCGGCGAGGATCATGATCGCCATCAACAGATTGCAGGCGACGGGGTGACCCGCGAACGCCGCGACGAGACCGGTGGAACGGTCGCTCGGGGACAGGCCGGGCGCGGACGGTGCGGTCATCGTGCAAGTGCGGTGGACGGTCGATCCGGATCGATGCGGGGCGAAGGGCCGGCGGGCGATGGGAGCGGATGCAGGCGAATCGGATGCGGGCGGATCAGCCGGGCGGCGCCTCGGCGACCCTGACCTTCAGGCCGTCGATCGCGTTCGGCTGGTGCGTCACGATCAGCGGGCGGTCCGGCTTCAGGTCGGGGCTGCGCAGGATCAACCGGGTGCCGCCGTCGCCGTTCAGGGTTTCGCCGAGCCGCTCGACCTCGACGCTCCTCATGCGCTCTCCGTCGAGCACGAACACGCGATCGGTCCCGTAGAGCGCCTCGCGGGGCACGGTGACGGCCCCCTCGACCGCCGGCAGGTCCATGACCAGCTCCACCGTGCGGCCGAGCTGCAGCCAGGTGTTGCCGCGCGTCACCCGGAACAGGCCGTCCGCGCCTCCCGAGCCGCGGTCCACCCGTGCCGTCAGCCGGTGCAGCTCGGCCCGCACCTCCTGACCATCGACCAGCGCCCGGGCGGAAAGCGACGCGCCCCCGTCGAGGGCGGCGCGCACCACGGGAAGATGGCGCAGCGGAATCTGGGCGCGGAGCTCCAGCATGTCGCGGTCGAACATCGCCACCAGCCGGTCCCCGGGTCGCACCCGGTCCCCCGGAGACACGAACACCTCGGTGATGCGCCCGAAGAACGGCGGATGGACCCGCGTGCGTTCCAGGTCGAGCATCGCCTGCGAGCGCTGGGCCCTCGCGCGGGCGAGCTGTGCCTCGATCTGCTTGCGGCGGGCGGCGTGCTCGCGAATCGCGAGCCGGCGCAGTTGGACCGCGAGCATCTGACGCTCCTCCTCGCGGCGCACCTGGTCCAGGCTTGCCTGCGATCCCACGTTGCGCTCGGCGAGGTCCCGCGCCCGCGCCACTTCGCGCCGGGCGAGGGTGAGGAGCTCCTCCTCATGCTTCAGCGCGGTCAGGTTGTTCCGGTGGCGCAGCGTCTCGTGCTCCAGGTCGGCCTCGAACCCGGCCAGCTCGGCCTCGCGCTGCGCGACGACAAACCGGATCTCGCGATCGTCAAGGGCGAGCAGGCGATCGTCGACACCCACCCGCTGCCCTTCGAGCACATCGACGGTGTCCACATCGGCGGTCACCGCCGCGGACAGGTGCGTGACCCGGGGGGAGTCGACGAGGGCGAAGAGCAGAAGTTGGGGAGTGACCGTTCCCGGCTCGATCGCCTCGACCGCCACCGGCCACGAGCGCTCCTCGACCCCGAGCGCCTCCCGCTCGGGCTTGCTCTTGACCAGCGCCGTCATCCCGCCGATGCCGGCGGCGAGGATCAACAGCGGTAGCGCGATTCGGGCGATTCGGGAGAACATGCGCCTCAAGACCGGCTCGGCGGTGACGGATGATCAACTCCGGGCGGGTATGGTAGTTCAACTCCACGGGTCCGTTCACCGACACACATGACCCGGCACGCATCACTCGAGCACGCATGACCCTCGTCCTCGCCCACATTCTCGCCGTCGTCTCGGGGTTGCTGGGCGTCCTGTTCCTGCGCGGCGTCCTGAGCCCACCGTGGCTGATCGCGGTCGCCCGCGGCTTCATCGGCGGCACCGGAGCGACAGGCGCAGCCACCGCTCGTCTGGTATTCGCCGCCCTGCTCTGGTTCTCGGCCCCGGTCGCGTCCAGCCCGACCGCATTCCGGATGCTGGCGCTCGTGATGGCGCTGGCGGCCGCCAGCGCCCTGGTGCTCGGGAAGGACCGAGTGGCGAGATTCGCCGATAGCATGGATGACTGGCCACCCGCCCTGGCCCGACTTCCCATCGCGATCGCGCTGCTGCTCTGCGCGTTCGTACTATGGTCGATATCGCCGGTGATCGGCGAAATTCCCGTGCTCTGACGCCGCCATCCATTCATCGAGCCGCACCCGGGTCGCCGCGTCGATTCGAAGGCCGGCCTTCGTCCGTCGTTCCAGAACATCCTCCGCGGTGCGCGCCCATTCGTTGCGCATCAGGTAGGCGACCTCCGCTTCGTGGAGGCCGGCGCCGAAGTCGGGCCCGAGATCGCCCAAGGATCGCGCGCCGTCGAGCAGGCGCTCGGCGCGGTCTCCGTACCGGCGCGCGAAGCGGTGCGCGAGCCCGGCGGGCAGCCAGGGATGCGCGGCGCGGAACCGGGCGAGAAAACCGGGGAAATCGGCGCCCTCGATCCCCTCGCCGCCCGGCAGCCGCGCGCCGGCGGTCCAGGCGGAGCCGAGACCGGGGAGGAATGGCGCGAGCTTCTCCAGCGCATGCTCGGCGAGCTTGCGGAATGTCGTGATCTTGCCGCCGAAGACGCTGAGCATCGGCGCCGCGCCGTCGGCCGCATCGAGGTCGAAGGTGTAGTCCCGCGTCACCGCGCTCGGGTTCTCCACCGCGTCGTCGTGGAGCGGCCGCACCCCCGAGAACTCCGCCACGATGTCATCCGGCCCAGGCGGCGCGATGAAGTACCGCCCGAGCGCCCGCAGCAGATAGTCGACCTCCTGCGCGTCCGTCGCGACCTCCTCGGGCCGGCCCGCGAACGGGACGTCGGTGGTGCCGATGAGGGCGAGATCGTCCTCGAAGGGATTGACGAAGATGACCCGCCGATCGTCGTTCTGGATCAGGTACGCCTGCTCGCCGGCCCAGAACTTGCGCGTGATCAGGTGGCTGCCCTTGATCAGCCGCACGCTCGAGGCGGAGTTCCGCCCCGCGACCCGGGTGACGATCTCCTCCACCCACGGACCGGCCGCGTTGACCAGCGCGCGGGCGCGCACGCGCCGCAGGGCGCCGGTCGCTTCCTCGCGCATCGACACCACCCACCACCCCGACTCGCGCCGGGCTTCCACGCAGGGGCAGCGGGTCAGGATGCGCGCCCCGCGCTCGGCCGCATCGAGCGCCGCCAGCACCACCAGGCGCGCGTCATCGACCCAGCAGTCGGAGTATTCGTAGGCGACGCGGAAATCCGGCTTCAGCGGCGCGCCTTCCACCGCCCGGGCGAGATCGAGGGTGCGGGTGCCCGGCAGACGCCGCCGCCGGCCCAGGGTGTCGTAGAGCAGCAGCCCGAGCCGGACGAGCCACCGCGACCGGTCGCCCGAGCCCTGCGGCATCACGAACCGCATCGGCCACACGATGTGCGGCGCCGACTCCAGCAGCACCTCGCGCTCGATCAGCGCCTCGCGCACCAGACGAAATTCGAGGTGCTCCAGGTAGCGCAGCCCGCCGTGAATCAGCTTGCCCGAGCGCGAGCTGGTCCCCTCGCCGAGATCGCCCTTCTCGCACAGCAGCACCGAAAGACCGCGCCCGGCCGCATCGCGGGCGATGCCGGCCCCGTTGACGCCGCCGCCGATGACGCAGACGTCGACCTCCCCGAGATCGATCTCCCCGGAGTGGATCTCCCCGAGGTCGATCGTCCCGGAGCCGATCGCCCCGGGGTCGATCGCCCCGGAGTGGATCGCCCGGGAGTCGCCCCCCGCGCTCCCGTCCTTCACGCGCCTCTCGCGCGCGCTTCGCCCGCCCGTCGCCTCCATCCCCCTGCCGCCGTCAGCAGGGGTTGAGAGGGGGCTCGCCGGCGATGAAACGCCGCACCTCCTCGGCCGCCTGCGCGGCGGCGACGCGCACCGTCCGGAGTGAGGCGCCGGCGATGTGCGGGGTCAGCGTCACGTTGGGCAGTCGGAGCAGCGCGCAGTCCGGCGGCACCGGCTCGACCGCATGGGTTTCCAGCATCGCCCCCCCCAGCCGGCCGGACTCGAGCGCCCGGGTCAGCGCCTCGTAGTCCACCATCGGCCCGCGCGCGGTGTTGACGAAGAACGCGCCCGGCTTCATGCGCGCGAAGGCGGCGGCGTCGATGAAACCCTCGGTCTCGGCCGTGACCCGCGCATGCAGGGTCACCACGTCCGCCGCTTCGAGAAGCGCCCCGAGCCCGACGTGGCGCACGCCGCCCTGCGCGTCCTCCGGCGCAAGCTGGATGTAGGGGTCGGCCACCAGCACCCGAGAGCCGAATGCCCGCAGCAGGCGCACCACGCGGATCCCCACCTCCCCGCAGCCGATGACCCCGACGGTCATGTCGCACAGCTCGTCGCCGATCTCGTCGGCGCGGTAGAGGTCGCCCCGCCACTCGCCGCGGCGCAACGCCTCGTGGCCGCGGGTGATGTTGCGGGTGGCGGCGAGGATCGCGCCGATGGTGAACTCCGCCACCGCAGAGGCGTTGCGCCCCGGCGTGTTCACCACCCGGATGCCGCGCTCGCGCGCCGCCGCCCGGTCGATGTTGACCGGCCCGCCGCGCGAGACCGCAACGAGCTTCAGCTCGGGCAACCGCTCCAGCATCGGCGCGGAGAGCGGCGCGAGATGAGTGATCAGGATCTCCGCCCCGCCGATTCTGGAGACGATGTCGTCGGGGTCGCCCATGTACTCCCTGAGCCTTTCCATACCGGGGATCCGGTCGCCGCCGCCATACCGGTAGCCGTGCTCCATGGGTTCGTCGGGCCACGGCAGCGCGTGGAGCCGCGCCTCCACGCGGTCGCCGCAGGCGTCGCCGAGCGCGCCCGCGAACGTCTCCGGGCGCATGAACCGATCGCCGATGATCACGACCTCCCGCTTCACCGGCCCGCCCCCCGGCCAACGGCGGCCAGCGACGCCCAGACTGGCGCCAGCGCGGCGCGCGTCTCGACATAGACCGGAAACAGCCGCTCGTAGGCCGCCGCGAGCGTCGCGTCCGGCGGCTCGGCCGCCCCGAGATACGGCGTGACCCAGTCGGCGGCGCAGGCCGCCATGTCGGGATAGAGCCCCTGCTGCACGGCCGCGATCATCGCCGCCCCGGCGGCGCCCGCCTCCTCGCGCCCGGTACCCCGCACCGGACGGTTCAGCACCGCGGCGAAGATGGCCCGCAGCGCCGCGGACCGGGCCGCACCGCCGGCGAGGCGCACCTCGGCAGGTGTCTCGCCCATGGCGGTGTGGCAGTCCCGCGCCGCGAACGCGAGGCCCTCCAGCACCGCGCGCACGAGATCCGCGAGTCCGGCATTCGAATCGAGCCCGGTGAAGCTCGCCCGCGCCTCCGGGGCGAGGAACGGCCCGCGCTCGCCCGCGGTCGAGATATAGGGATGGTAGAGCGCCCGTCCGGGCTCGGCGGCAAGGGCGAGGGCATCGACCCGGGGCAGCAGGTCGGCGCGGCTCTTCTCGATGCCGGCGGCGCAGAGGACCTCGCGCATCAGGTCGAGCAGCCAGTCGAGGTTGAGGGTTGCGGACAGGTTCGAGTGCATCTGCACATACGCATCCGGGACCGGGAAGCAGAGGGTATAGCCGGTGCGCTCGGCCCCGAGCCGCACCGTGTCGGCGCCGCGCGTGTAACGCAGGTGCACCCCGGTCGAACCGATGACGGAGAGACCGGCCCGGCCTTCGGGGTCGTAGAGCCCGCCGCCGAGCGCGGTGCACAGCACATCGAGGTAGCCGAGCACCACCGGCAACCCCTCCGGCAGCCCGATCGCGGCCGCAGCCTCCGCCCCGAGCGGATGCGACTCCCGCGTCCCGTCCACGATAGCCGGCAGCAGTCGGGCGTGGGCTTCGAGCCCGAACTGCGCGAGCGGCACCGGGGAATACCCGCGCGTGCGGAAATCGCCGAAGGTGAAGACCGCTTCGGAGGGGTCCGTCGCCCGCTGCCCGGTCAGTCGGAAGTAGAGCCAGTCCTTGCAGTGGAACGCGGTGGCCGCACGCGCGAGAACCTCCGGGGTGTGCCGGGCCATCCACGCGAGCTGGCTCGACTGCTGGCACGGCGCCGCGCCGGTGCCGGTGGTCTCGTACAGCGCGCCGTAGTGCGCCCCCGCGCAGACCGCGCGGGTCTCGTCCGCGGCGCGGCTGTCGAGCCACAGCCAGGCGGGGCCGACCGGCGCCCCGTCGGCGTCGATGAGCCAGGTGCCGTCGCCCTGCCCCGTCACCGCCAGCGCCCGGATGCGCTCGCGGATCGCCGGCGCACCGGACAGCAGATCGCGCAGGGTCCCGGCCGCCTCCTCCCACGTCCAGGCCATGTCCTGCTCGGCCACGCCGCCGGCGCCGGCCCGATACCGGTTCGGGCGCGCCGCCACCGCGACCTGCTTCCCTTCGCGCGTGAAGGCCACCGCCTTCAGCACCGACGTCCCGGCATCCAGGCCGATGAGCACGTCGCGGGTCATGCGAGCACTTCCCCGTGCGATAGCGCGGCCCCGTTACCGGCGTCGAAGACATGCAGGTCGCCGGCGTCGATCGACAGACCGACGGCGTCTCCCGAACGCGCGGTGATCCGCTCATGCTCGACCACCACCACCGTCTGCTCCGCGAAGCTCACCGCGACGTGCGACTGATCGCCAATCCACTGATTCGCGGCGACCCGGGCGGGGAGCCCCGCCCCGGACAGCCGGATTGCGTGGGGCCGTACGCCGACGATCACCGCGCCGCGCGCGAGGGCCGCTTCGCGGACGGGCGGCGCCATCTCGCCGGAGCCGTAGGCGAGCCGCGCGCCACCCGGAAGCGCGAAGCCGATCCCGGCGCCGTCGGCCCGCGCCTCGGCCGGGAGCAGGTTCATGGGCGGCTCCCCGATGAACGCACCCACGAAGCGGTTGGCGGGCCGATCCCGCAGCGTCGCCGGGCTCGCGAACTGCTGGAGCACGCCGTCCTCCATCACCGCGATGCGGTCGGCCAGCGCGTTCGCCTCGGTCTGGTCGTGGGTGACCAGGATGACGGTGAGCCCCCGCGCCTTGATGTAGTGCTTGAGCCGCCCGCGCAGCACCGCCCGCAGCCGGGGTTCGAGCTGCCCCATCGGCTCGTCGAGCAGGTAGAGATCGGCGTCACGGACCAGGGCGCGGGCGAGACCGGCGCGCTGCTGCTGTCCGCCGGAGAGCGATGACGGGCGGCGCCCGAGGAGGTCGTCGATCTCGAGCAGCTCGGCGATCTCCGTGATCCGCCGCGCGCTCTCGGCCGGATCGAGGCGCCGGGACTTGAGCGCGAAGGCGATGTTGTCCCGCACCGAGAGCGGCGGGTAGAGCGAGTACCCCTCGAAGGCCATGGCGACGTTGCGCCGCGCCGGAGGCTCGGCCTGGATGGCGCGGCCGGTCAGGGAGATGGCGCCGCCGGTGACCGCCTCGAAGCCCGCGATCATGCGCAGCGTCGAGGTCTTGCCGCAGCCCGAGGAGCCGAGCAGCGCGCCGATCTCCCCTTGCGCGAGCTCAAGGCTCATCGCCCGCACCGCGTGGACGGGGCGAGCGCCATCGGGGTTGTAGACCTTGTCGATGCGGTCGAGGGCAAGGGCGGCGGCACTCATGGGCGGGCGCTCCCGGCCTCGCCGCCGAGCCGCGCCCCGTCCTCGCGCGCGAACAGCAGCACTTCGCGGGCCGCGACATGCAGGGTCACCCGCTCGCCCGGGCGCCGCGTCGGCTCGTGGGAAGGACGCGATACCAGCAGCTCGGTCCCTTCCGCCCCCGCCACCAGAGTGACCACCTTCTCATTGAGCGGCGTGACCGCCTCGACCACGAAGGCGCCCACCGCATCCTCGGTGAACGCCAACGCCTCGGGCCGGATCCCGACCACGCACTCGCGACCGCTCGCCGCCGCATCGGCGCCGGGGGCCAGATCGAACCGCGCCCCGCCGATGGTGGCGAACGCGCCGCGGTCGTCGCCCGCCGGCTGCGCGGGCACGAGGTTGATCGCGGGGTCGCCGAACTGACGGGCGACCTCGACGCCGGCCGGCGCGAAGTAGATCTCCTCCGGGGTCCCGACCTGCGCGAGACGCCCCCCGTCCATGACCGCGATGCGGTCCCCGAGCGCCATCGCCTCCCGATAATCCTGGGTGACGTAGAGCGTGGTTGCGCCCTGATCGGCGAGCAGCCGCTCGAACTCCAGGCGCATCTCGAAGCGCAGCTTGGCGTCCACGTTGCGCAGCGGATCGTCGAGCAGCAGGACGGACGGGGACGCGGCCAGCGCGCGGGCGAGCGCGGTGCGCTGCTTCTGTCCGTTGGAAAGGGCTCGCGGGCGGTGGTCGAGCACGCTTTCGATCTTCAACATCCGCGCCACGGACTCGACCCCGCGGCGCACCTCATCGGCCGATGCGCCGCGCGCGGTGAGCGGGCTGGCAATGTTGTCGAACGCGGTCATGTGCGGGAACAGCGCGAAGTTCTGAAACGCCATCCCGATGCCGCGCCGCTCCGGCGCCACATCCGCCATGTCGGCGCCGCCGATGGCGATCGTCCCCCCGGTCGGGTCCTCTACCCCGGCGACGAGACGAAGGAGCACCGTCTTGCCGGCGCCGGACGCGCCGATGATCGCCACCGTCTCCCCACTCTCGACCCGGAGCGAGACGCCGTCGAGAGCGACGGCCGCCCCGAAACGCTTCGAGACGCCGGAAAGCTCGATGGTCGACACCCCGCCGGCCCCCGCCCCTACCCCTTCACCGCACCGAGCGACAGCCCCTCGACGAGGTAGCGCTGGGCGTAGAGCGCCAGGGCGAGGGTCGGCGTGATCGAGAGCACGATGGCGGCCGCGATCTGCCCGTACTGGATCCCCGAGGCGGTCACGAAGGCGAGCGCACCCACCGTCACCGGCTGCTTGTCCGCCGACGCGAGCACGAGCGCGAAGATGAAGTTGTTCCAGGCGAAGATGAAGGCGAGCAGCCCGGCGGCCGCGATGCCGGGGGCGGTCAGCGGAATCGAGATCCGCCGGAACGTGGTCAGCCAGCCGTGCCCGGCGGCACGATAGGCGTGCTCGATGTCGGGGCTCACGTCCTCGAAGTACCCGCGGACGATCCACAGGATGAGCGGCAGGCAGATGAGCTGGTAGACCCAGATAAGGCCGACGTAGGTGTCGGCCAGCCCCAGATCCTGGAAGTACAGGGTGAGCGGGAGCAGCACCAGCAGCGGCGGCGCGAAGCGGAACGAGAGCAGGGTGAAGGCGATGTCCTCGCCGAGGCGGAACCGGAACCGGGCGAACGCATAGGCGGCGGGCACCCCCAGCACCAGGGCCAGCGCCACCGAGCACACCGAGAGCACCAGGCTGTTCCACAGGTTGGACATGAACCGGATGTCGAGCGTTCCCGCCTGGGTCTCCAGCCGCCCGGTGATCAGCGCCCGATAGTTCTCCAGCGTCGGCTCGAAGACCAGCGACGGCGGGATCCGCAGGATCTGCTCGTTGGTCTGGAAGCTCATCATCAGGATCCAGACGATGGGGAACATGAAGAAGAGCAGGACCAGCGCGATCAGAACCCCGCGCACCACCCGCTCGAGCGTCGATTGATGGTCCATGGTCTCAGCCCGCTCCCTGCGCCTGCTCGCGCAGCCGCAGCCACTGCTTCACGAAGAGGTTGGACAGGATGAACGTGATCACCCAGAGCACCAGGAGCAGCGCCGCCGACTTGCCGATGTTGGTGGCCTGGAAGAACTGCAGGTAGGCCTCGACCTGGAACACCATGAGGGTGTCGCCGGGGCCGCCCTGGGTCATGGCGTAGATGATGTCGAACTGCTGGATCGAGTCGAGCAGCCGGAACAGCGACGCGGTGATGATGTACGGCGTCAGCATCGGCAGGGTGATGCGGAAGAACACGAAGGTGCGCGGCACCCCGTCGAGCGCCGCCGCCTCGAACGGCTGGCGGGGGAGCGACCGCAGCCCGGCGAGCAGGAGGATCATCATGAACGGGGTGTAGACCCAGATATCCACCAGCAGCACGGTCAGCAGCGCGGTCGACGGATCGGACGCCCACTTCATGTCCTCGAAGCCGACGAGACTCGCCCCGTAGCTCAGGATCCCGAAGTTCGGGTTGGTCATCAGCTTCCACATCAGCGCCGCCAGCGCCGGAGCGGTCATGAGCGGCAGCAGCAGCAGGATCGAGACGAAGTTGTTGAACCGGGTGGAGCGTTGCAGCAGGAGCGCGATGCCGAGCCCGAGCAGCAGTTCCAACCCCACCGTGAGGCCGGTGTAGGCGAGGCTCACCTGGAGCGTGTTCCAGAATTCGGAATCGGTGAGGAACTTGAGGTAGTTCTCGCCCCAGTTCATCTTGCGCAGGTGCGGCAGGTTGAGCCGGTAGCGCTGGAGCGAGTAGTAGATCGCGGTGCCGAACGGGATCAGGATGCCGATGCACACCAGCAACGCCGGCAGGCTCAGCAGGTACGGCAGCGCGCGGCGGCGCAAAGCGTCACGCATCGGCCATGTCCGCAGCACCTCCGCCGGCGGAACCCGCGCGCAGGCCGCCGGGAGTTCCGGCGGCCCGCGGCGTGCCCGTCATCCTCAGCGCAGCCCGGCGTCGGCGAGCTGGTTGTTCACGCTCTCGGCGAGCATGTCCAGCCCTTCGTCCACCGGCACCTCGGCGGCGACCATCTTCTGCAGGGTGGCCGCCCACTCGGTGGTGAGGTCGAAGAACAGCGGCTGGGCGGTGAAGTAGATCTGCGCCCCCGGCGCCGAAACGTCATGCTGGTGCAGGTAGCCGGGATAGGTCTCGTCGATCCGGGCCCGGAAGGTGCTGTCGTCCCACACCGCCTGGCGGACCGGATTCACGAAGTCCATCTGCTGCGCCCCGAACAGGCCGTGCTCGACCCCCGTCGCCCACTGCATGAAGTGCCAGGCCGCGTCCTTTTTCTGCGAGAAGTTCGACATCGACAGCGACCAGATCCACACGTTGGGGGTCGGCGCCTCGGCCGCGGGGTTGGCGGCGAACGGCGCGTAGGCGATGTTGCCGGTCTCCTTGTTGCCGCCGCCGTTCATGAAGTAGCCGAGGATGTCGGCGTCGAAGATCATGGCCGAGGCGCCGGCGCCGAGATCGGTGCCCACCTGATACCAGGTATAGGTGGACCAGTTCTTCGGCCCGTAGTCCTGGATCATCTTCACCCAGTCGCGATGGAACGCCTTGGAGCCGTCGGTATTCATCGCGGCGGAGAGGGTGCCGTCGGCGGCGACGGTCAGGTCCCGCTCGCCGAAGTTGGAGTACCCGGAGAGGAACCCGGGGTGAATCGTCGCCCACGAGCGCGAGCCGCGCACCCCGATCGGGTAGACCCCTTCAAGGTCGGTGGAGAGCCTGGCGCAGGCCTCCAGCAGCTCGCCCATGTTGCTCGGGGCCGAGACGCCCGCCTGCTCGAACATGTTGCGGTTGTAGCTCAGGTTGTTGAGCTCGTAGCCCCACGGGATGCACCACTGCTTCGCGTCGGCGGAGCCGAGCGCGCCGCCCGGGATGCCGTTCCAGGCGGTGGACGCCCGCAGCCCCGCCAGCATGTCCTGCCAGTTGTAGTTCGGGTTGGTCTTGTCGCCGTCCTCGATCCACTCGCTCAGATCGGTGATCCACCCCGCCGGCCCGTAGGTCCAGGTCATGTAGGCGCCGGTCATGAACACGTCGTACTCGCTGGAACGCGAAGAGAGCGCCGCCGTCACCTTGTCGAAGTAGACATCCTCGGGAAAGATGTCGTAAGTGACCTCCATGCCCGTCATCGCCTTGAAGGCGTCGAGGTTGGCGAGCAGTGCGTCCGTGTAGGGGTGCTTGTTGAGCAGCAGCTTGAGGGCGGTGCCCTGGTGCTGCATCGCGTCGAAGCCGGCCGCGAAGGCGCGCGTCGATCCGAGCCCGACGAGGGTGCTGGCGGCCGCGGCCGAGACGCCGAGCGCGGACATGCTCCCGAGCAGTTCGCGGCGGCTCATCTTTCCGTCCAGGTAGGCCTGGACCCGATCCTGTTCCTTCTCGTACATGGAAAGTCTCCTCGCTTCCGGTTCAATCCGAGGGCGCGGGGTCGGGGGGAGCCGTCGCCGACTCCCCCTCGATGAGGCTGCGCCCGGTCGCCTCATCCGTGATCAGTCCGTCGAGCAGCCCGCTGCGCAGCACCGCGCGCACCGCCTCGACCTTCTCGACGCCGCCCGCGACGGCGACCATCATCCGCTCCTTTCTCGGTCACCGAATTCGCAAACAGCGGCACGGGGAGCAGTCAGGCCTCCGCTGCGGTCTTCTCCGCGAGGCCGTGAATCACGTCGTGGGGGTTGGCGGCGGACCGGCGGACTTGCGGGTTGCGAGATTTTGCAACGCTTGCAAATATTTCCGCTTTGGTGGATCGATGTCAACGCCACGACGCGCCGCCAGCCCACGGGAGAAAACCATGACACCGAAGGAGAAGGCGCTGCGGGGCGAGATCGTCGCGCGCTGCCGGGAGATGAACGCCAGCGGCATCAACCAGGGGACATCGGGCAACATCTCGGTCATCTTCGAAGACCGCATGCTGATCTCGCCGTCGGCGATTCCCTACGACCAGCTCGAACCCGAGATGATCGCTTCGTTCCCGCTCGACGGCGGCGGCGCGTGGGCGGGCACGAAGACGCCCTCCACGGAATGGCGCTTCCATCTCGACCTGCTGCGCGAGCGCCCGGACGCGCAAGCGGTGGTGCACGCCCATCCGCCGTACTGCACCACCCTCGCCATCGCGCGCAAGGAGATCCCCGCCTGCCACTACATGATCGCCGCGTTCGGCGGGAACAACATCCGCTGCGCCGGCTACGCCACGTTCGGCACGCAGAAGCTCGCCGATCTCGCGCTCGCCGCGATCCGGGACCGGACCGCCTGTCTGCTCGCCAATCACGGCATGATCGCCATCGGCGAGACCCTGGCCAAGGCGATGTGGCGCGCGATCGAGCTGGAGACCATCGCGCGCCAGTACTACCTCAGCCTGCAGATCGGCGGTCCGGTGCTGCTGAGCGACGCCGCCATCGAGCGTACCGCGAGAGGCTTCGCGGGCTACGGGCTGCAGGACGAGGCCGAGCAGGACGAGGCGAGGCCGTCCCGGGCCACGCCTCGTCGGCGCACCGCGAAGGCGTAGCCCCGAGGACGCCCGACCCCGCATCCGGGACTTCCAGCCCAGGGCAACAATACCGGCACCCCCGACCAGCGGCCGGTGGTGCCGCAACTTGCAGGCCGCGCGGTCCTGGCCCGGCAACGCTTGAACCGAAACCGCAGGGGCTTTCGCACCGAGCGGAGGCCCCCGCGGCCAGGTCGCGGACCGCGGAACTCCTTCCGTTTCGGAGCCGAGGCGTTCACCGCGGCCGCCGGCGGAGGCACTACCCGCTGCGACGATCGAAGCGGTCGAGCAGCGTGCCGGTGAGCAGGCGGGCGCTGATGCCGACCTGGCGGTACCGGTGGAACGCGAACCGCTCGGGGCCGCGCACCTCCACCAGCGGCTCGGCCTCGTCGAGGATGACGTTCGCGAGCTGTTGCCCCATCAGGGTTCCGCCCGCCACCCCGCGCCCGTTGTAGCCAAGGCCCGCGTAGACGCCCCGGTCCAGGGCGAACAGCCGCGGCAGGTGATCGCGGGTGATGGCCGGCCAGCCGGCCCAGTGGTACTCCCAGTCCACCCCTTCGAGCGACGGAAAGAGCCGGCGCGCCGCGGCCTGCACATGCGGTGCCTCCCCGCGTTCATCGACATCGAACCAGCGCCCGCGCCCGCCGATGACGAACCGCCCCTCGGCGTCGAGCCGGTAGTAGACGATGATCCGCGCGGTCTCCGACACCGCGTGGCGACCCGGCAGCACCGAAGGCAGCACGTTGTGGCCGAGCGGCGCGGTGGCGGTGACGAAACTCGCGACCGGCACCACCGACTGGCGCAGCCCCGGCCACAAGTCGCCGGTATAGCCGTTGGTCGCCAGCACCACGCACTCGCACTCCACCGATGCCCGCTCGGTACGCACCGACCAGCCGGCACCGTTACGCACTACGGCAGTGGCGGCGCTCGCGCCGTGGATGACGGCGCCCTCCCCGATGGCGGCGCGGGCCAGCCCGCGCGCGTAGGCCAGCGGCTGCACGTTGCCGCCGCGGGCATCGTGCATCCCGGAGTCGTAGCGCCGGGTGCCGAGGATCGACGCCACCTCGTCGCCATCGAGAAACCGCGCCTCGGCGCCCCGCTCCGTCCACTGGCGCGCCCATTCGCGGTTGAACCGGCGTCCCTTGGCTCCGAACCCGCCCTGGACGTAGCCCGGACGGATCGCCTCGCACTCGATGCGATAGCGTTCGATGAGCTCGAAGACGAGGTCGCAGCTCCGATCCCCGAATTCGAGGAAGCGCTCGCCCCGAGCCGGCCCCAGGGCCGCGAGGATATCCTCCGGCAGCATCCTCGCCCCGCCCGGATTCACCTGCCCGCCGTTGCGGCCGGAGCACCCCCACCCCGGCTCGCCCGCATCGAGCACCACCACCCGCCGGCCGGCGCGGGCGAGATGGAGCGCGGTCGAGAGCCCGGTGTAGCCCGCCCCCACCACCACCACGTCAGCGGAGTCATCCGCGTCGAGCGGCGGACACTCCGGGCCGGGAGGCGCGGTAGCCGCCCACAGGCTGTCGGGCATCGCGGGCGGCACGTCAGACCGCCCGCCCGGCGGATGGTGGGTCTGCCAGATGGCCCCCGCCGGAACCAGGCATCGCGGGCGACATGTCAGACCGTCAGCTCGGCGGGGTCCGCCGCGCTCGCGCCGTTGCTTCGCAGCCGGGCGACGGCACTGCGATCGAAGCTGGCAAACATCGCCCCGCCGAGGCGTCCGCCCTGCGCGGCGATGGCCCCGTCCGCGAAATCGCCGCCGGCGCGCAGAGCGGTCAGCCCCGCGTCGACGGCGGGGGAGTCGGTGACCACGGCGTCGATGTCGGCGATCGCCTCGATGGCGCCGGCGATGTCACCGATACCGTAGCCGTATCCGCGCCGCAGCACCCAGGCCAACTCGCAGAGGACCGGGACGGGCACGGCAATGACCGTCGCCCGCAGGAGCAATGTCCGGGCCGCCTCGGCCTGGGCCGCGTCGTCCCCGACCACCGCGCGCAACAGCACGTTGGTGTCCGCAGTGATCTTCACTCTTCGCCCGCCCATCCCGAGGCGGCGATCTCGCTTATCTCCTCGGCGGAGAGCGACTTCTGCGGCTTCACGAGCATGCCGAAGACGGCCGCCGCCGACGTGCCGCGCCTCGGCCGAAGCTGCATCCGCCCGTCCGCGAGCAGGTCGATGTCGAGCTTGTCTCCGGGGCTTACGCCGAGATGCGCCAGCACCTCCTTGCGCAGCGTGATCTGCCCCTTGGAAGTCACCGTGAGGGTGATGGCCATGGATCCGACTCCATGCGGAAGCTGGGCGCGAAAAGTAAGGCAATTCTACCTTTCACACAATACCAACTCGCCCCCGGGGAACATCGTGAGCTTCCGCGTCCATGACCAGGCCCGCCGGCAAACCGTCCGTGATGGCCACCCGCGCCCACCGAATCCGCACAGGGGGCTGGAGGGTCAGGCCGGATCCGGCAGGGGCATCGGCGGCTTGCGTCCCGATCCGATCATGACGCCTCAGTCCGTCTCGACGATGGCCTCGATCTCCACCGGGATCCCGCCCGGCAACGAGCCCACGCCCACCGCGGATCGGGCGTGGCGCCCCTTCTCGCCGAAGACCTCGACGAAGAGATCCGAACAACCGTTGATGACCGCAGGCTGCTGGGCGAACTCCGGCCCCGCATTCACCATCCCCAGCACCTTCACGATACGGCTCACCCGATCGAGGCTCCCGAGTTCCTGGCGCATCACCGCGATAAGCACGAGCCCGACCTCCCGGGCATGGTGATACGCCTCCTCGACCGTGATCCCGGCTCCGACTTTCCCGGTCGCGCCGCCCGGCCCCTTGCCTGCGAGAAAGAGCAGATTCCCGGTGCGCACCGCGTGCACGTAATTCCCCATGGGGGCCGGCACGCGGGGGAGCTCGATCCCGAGCTCGTTCAGTCGTTCATCGATGGTCATGGCATGGCTTCCTCTCGTCTCGGTACGACATCCGCGCCTGGCGACTCCAGTCAGGCCACTCGCTCGACTTCCGCTTCAATCCGTTCACCCAGATCCATATCATAAGGCTGATTTTGTCGTGTTCCCGAGGCCGTGGCGCGGGCGAATGCGGGGCGCAGCGTTGACACGTTTCCGGCCATCGGCCTAGCCTGCCGAGTCAACATGCAGATCTGCATGCGGGTTCCACCGCAGGGACGAGCGATGGCCGAGATCCGACTGCGCAGCGTCACCAAGCGCTGGGGTGATTTCGTCGGGGTCGACAACTTCGACCTGACCGTCGGAGACCGGGAATTCCTCGTGCTCCTCGGCCCGTCGGGGTGCGGGAAGACCACCACGATGCGCATGGTTGCGGGGCTGGAGGAAGCGACCTCGGGCGACATCATGATCGGTGGCCGGGTGGTCAACGACCTCGACCCGAAGGATCGGGACATCGCCATGGTGTTCCAGTCCTACGGCCTCTACCCCAACATGAACACCTACGAGAACATCCGCTTCCCGCTCAAGGTGCGCAAGGTCGACCCGGCCGCTCATGACGATCGGGTGCGGCGCGCGGCGGCGATGGTGGAGCTCACGGACTTCCTCCACCGCAAGCCGGCGGAGCTCTCCGGCGGCCAGCGCCAGCGCGTCGCCCTTGCCCGCGCCATCGTCCGCGAGCCCACCGTGTTCCTGATGGACGAGCCGCTCTCGAACCTCGACGCCAAGCTCCGCGTCTCGACCCGGGCCCGGATCAAGAACCTCCAGCACGCACTGAAGGTGACGACCATCTACGTCACCCATGACCAGATCGAGGCGATGACCCTCGCCGACCGGGTGGTGGTCATGAACCGGGGCGTCATCCAGCAGGTGGGGACCCCGAAGGAGATCTACGACCGCCCCGGCAACACGTTCGTGGCCGGGTTCATCGGCTCGCCCGCCATGAATCTGGTGGACGGAACCCTCGCGAACGGCGTGCTCACCGGGCCGAATCTCCGCATCGAGGGCCTGGCCGGCCTCGATGGCCCGAATGGCCCCGATGGCCCGCACGGTCCGGTCACCCTCGGGTTCCGCGCCGAGGACGCCACGCCGACCGATGGCGACGGCGAGATCACCGCCCCCGTCTATACCGTCGAGCTGCTCGGCGACGCGACGATGATCACCGTCCGGCTCGGCGGCGCGCTGGTGTCCGTGAAGGCGCACAAGGATTTTCGGGTCGACATCGGGCAACACGTTTCCATCGCGGTCCCCGCCGCGATCTGCCACCTCTTCGACCGCGCGACAGGAACGAGGATCGAGACATGACGACACCAGCGGTCGAAACGCGCATGATCGGGTTCACCACCTCCACCGACCACAAATCGCCCGGCCCTCGGGAAGGCTGACGAGCCGGGCCGAGTCGAACGAACGAAAATGAATGACCGAACGAATGAACACGAGCCGCAACGACCCTGACCGGAACCGATTTCCCGCTTCGTCGACTCCAATCCCCTCTCAGGCATGAGGCACGGGCCCGTCGAACGGAAAAATGATTTTGGCCGGAGTCCCGATCCACCCACCCGAGAAACTTGTTCACCCCGAGGAGAGACCGAAAGATGCTGAAGAGAATTGCGCTGGCGGGGGCCATCTCGCTGTTTGCCACGAGCGCCTGGGCCGGATGCGCCTTCGAGAACCAGACCCCGCTCAAGATGCTGTCGGCCGGATTCGCGGCCTGGAAAGCGGTCTCCGGAGCGATGGCCGAATGCGGCAACTTCGAAGCCGAACTGGACCAGGAGTTCCGCCAGAAGCAACCCGCCGCCTTCGATGCGAACCCCGCCCTCTACCAGATCGGCGGCGTCTCGAACGGCACCCTGGTGCCCCTGCTGAACCAGGGCACCATCCGACCCCTCGACGATCTGGTGGCGAAGCACGGCCAGCACCTCAAGCCGAACCAGCTCATCCGGATCGACGGGCAGACCATGGCCATCGCGATGATGGTGAACGCGCAGCACCTCATGTACCGCAAGGACATCCTCGACGACCTCGGCCTCGCGGTGCCGACAACCTATGAAGAAGTCCTGGCCGCGGCGGAGGCGATCCAGGCGGCCGGGGTGGTCGAGTACCCGCTCGGCGGCACCTTCAAGACCGGCTGGAACCTCGCTCAGGAGTTCGTGAACATGCACCTCGGAATGGGCGGCACGTTCATCGACAGCGAAAACCGCCCCACCATCGACAACGCAATGGGCGTCGCGGCACTGGAAATGATGAAACGCCTCACCGCGTACATGGACCCCGAGTACCTGGTTTCGGATTCCACCTACGTCCAGCAGCAGTTCCAGCAGGGCAAGATCGCGATCGCGAACCTGTGGGCGAGCCGCGCGGGGGCGATGGACGACGAGGGCGAGAGCCAGGTGGTCGGCAAGGTGGAGATGGCTTCCGCCCCCGCCGCCATTGCCGGCCGCCGACCCGCCTCCACCCTGTGGTGGGACGGCGTGGTGCTCGCGAAGAACATGTCGGACGAGGTGGCCGAAGCCGCGTTCCGGGTGGCGATGGAAGGCATCGACCGCGAGATGGTCGAGGCGAACAACGATGCCGCGGTGTGGCTGATCGACGGATTCGAGGCGACGCCCGTCGCCCGGGGCGCCATCGACACCGCGAACAACGGCACCGTCCCCTATCCGGCGAGTTCCGCCATGGGTCTCATGCACACCGCGCTCGGCAACGGCGTCTCCGACTTCCTGACCGGCGCCAAGGATGCCGCCACCACCCTGGCGGACATCGAGGCCGCCTATCTCACCGCGGCGAAGGAGCAGGGGTTGCTCTGACCGACCGCGTGGCGCGGAGCGCACGACGGCGCCGACGTGACGGCAAGGCGCCGTCGCGCGCGCCGTCCGCAGCGCGAGAGCCATTCCGGCCGGGACATGCGCTCGAAAGCGCCCCGCATGGACACGCCGGCGCAGGCCGACATCCCGCCGGATCGCACCGCGTGCGAGCTGGCCCGGAAATTGCGGATCGGTGAAATCTCCGGGCCGGCAAGGACGGACCGATGAAGTTCAGAACGTTCGCAGCCTTCGTCGGTCCGTCGCTCGCCCTCATGCTGGTGTTCATCGCCGCGCCCCTCGTCGGGGTGCTGTGGCAGAGCTTCCACCTCACGCAGCCGGTGCTCGAAACCGTCGAAGTGGAGTCCTGCACCCCGAGCTTCACCGGGCAGATCTGCACCACGGAGCTGAAGACCCGGCCGGTCCTCGACGAGGCCGGCCGGACCGTCACCGAGACCACCTACGTCGGTCTGCAGAGCTACCGCAACGTTCTCGAACCCGACCGGCTGCGGGAGGCCATCACGAGCGGGCGCTGGCTGGACATCCTCGACATCGACTTCTGGGCCGCCCTGCGGTTCACGCTGACGTTCACCCTCATCACGCTGCCGCTCATTCTGCTGTTCGGCCTCGGCATCGCGCTCGCGGTCAACAACGCGGTGCGCTCCATCCGGGGGCCGATCATCTTCGTGTCCCTGCTGCCGTTCATCATCACCCCGGTGATCGGGGCGCTGTCGATCCGGTGGCTCTTCATCGGCGACGGCATCATGACCGCGTTTCTGGAGTGGTGGCTCGAGCGCGACATCGCGATGTTCGCCCAGGGCTGGACCATCGAACTCCTGATGCTGTTCTACCGGGTCTGGCACGTCGCCCCGTTCGCCTTCGTGGTGTTCTACGCCGGGCTCCAGACCATCAACATGGATACCCTGGAGAGCGCCATCATCGACGGCGCGAGCCGCTGGGAGCGGCTGCGCTACGTGGTGATCCCGCACCTGATGCCGCTCATCGTCTTCGTCGCCCTCATTCACCTGATGGATGCCTACCGGGTGTTCGAGGAGATCGTCGGCTTCTCCAGCCAGGCCCACGTGATCTCGCTGCAGTGGCTCACCTACGACTTCCTCACCCCGGATGACGCCGGCAACCGCGCGGTCTCGCGTGCCTCGGCGAGCGCGATGCTGACGATGATCGGCATCGTGGCCCTCCTCGTCCCCCTGCTCCGGCGCACCTGGCGCGATCACCGCGGAGGGTCGCGCCGGTGAGCACTGCCGGTCGCACGCATGGCGGGGCGTACACATGCTGCCGAGGGCGCGATCACCGCCGCCGGAGGTCACGCCGGTGAGCACCCCCACCGCGCTCCGCCAGCCGCTCTCGCTCCGCCTGACCTCGGCCGGGTTCCTCGCGTTGTGGTGCCTGCTCGCCTCCTTCCCGCTGTTGTGGATCGCGGTGATGAGCTTCAAGGAGCCGGTGGACGCCTTCGCCTCCAATCCGCTCGCGGTCGTGTTCGGCCCCGACACCCGCGCGAACGGCAAGGGGCTCTCGACGCTCGACATCGCGGTGGGCCTCGTGGTGCTGTGGTACGCGGTGCGGCTCGCGGTGCGCAAGCTCCCCCGTCTGGTGCGCCGCGTCGCGCCGGGGGGCTGGCTCTGGCTGGGCTGGACCGCCGGGGCCCTCCTCTTGGGGCTGGCGTTCATCATCGTCTTCTTCGCCGTCCTGCCGCCCGTTCTCGGCGGCCTGAACGCGGTCGTCGGACCCTGGGCCGGATTCCTCGGCACCCCCATCGTCGGACTCACCACGGAGCACTACCAGGCGGTCTGGGTGGAGAACGGGTTCCGCCGGAACTTCGTCAACTCCCTGGTGGTCACCGGGGGGGTGGTGACGGTCTCGCTGACCGTCGGCACCCTCGCCGGTTACGGGCTTGCGCGCTCGGCTTCGAACCTCGCGTTCTGGCTCCTCATCGTCGCGCTCGTGTTCCGTGCCCTCCCGCACTCGGTGCTGGTCGCGGGCTACCTGCCGGTGTTCATCAGTTCGGCGGAGATCCTCGCACCCCTGCTCGGCGAGGCGGCGCCGACGCTCTACGGCCAGCCCTGGGCGGTCATCGCGGTGCTGGTGTCCATCAACCAGCCGTTCACGATCTGGATGCTCCGCTCGTTCTTCCAGAACATCCCGGCGGAACTCGACGAGGCGGCGCGGGTGGATGGCTGCACCCACTTCCAGGCGTTTCGCTGGGTCATCATGCCGGTGATGTGGCCGGGGGTGATCACCACCGGGCTGTTCAGCTTCCTGCTCGCCTACAACGACTTCCTGGTGTGCTCGCTGCTGCTCGACGCGCAGAACCAGACCATGGTCCCGGCCATCGCCGGCTACTTCAACCGCGAGACCACCACCACCGATCAGGTCGAGGCGATCGCGGCCGCGGTGTCCATCACCGCGCCGCTGTTCCTGCTGGTGATGATCTTCCAGCGCCAGATCGTGAGCGGCCTCACCGCCGGAGCCGTCAAGGGATGAAAGGATGACCAGGATGAAAGGCAACCGCCCCGAACAGGCGCTCCGGTCGCGCGACACCGACCCCGGCAGGACCGAGGACACCCGGCGTGTCATCGAGGCGATGGTGGACGCACTCAACGACCACCGCATCGACGACATCGGCGAGTTCTTCGCCGCGGACTTCGTCTGGCGCGGCAACTTCGGATGCGGCACCAAGCACGGGCTGGCCGCGTTCCAGGACCACTGGCAGCGGCCGTTCCAGGCCGCGTTCTCCAGCAAGGTCGCGATCGACGAGGCGCGTCTCTACATGGGCGAGTGGGCGGCCTGCTTCGGCGCCCAGCACGCGGTGCACAGCGGCGAGTTCATGGGGGTCGCGCCTACGGGCAGGAAGGTGGAGATCCGCTACATGGACTTCTGGAAGGTCGTGGACGGCAAGATCGTGGAGAACTGGGTGTCGGTGGACTTCGCGCACGTCATGGCCCAGCTCGGCGTGGACGTGTTCGGCGGGCACGGGTGGGAAGCGTTCGACCGCGGCGAACGGGAGCCGCCCCGCCCCGCCGCCCCGGGCCCGCCCGCGGTCTCGCTCCGGCCCGGCGGGAGGCATCCGTGATGACGGCGGAAGCCGCCGAGCGGAGGCGGTAGAGATGCTTCGCCCCGACATCGAGGTGCCCGGCGCCACGCCGCACCGTGTTCGTCTGCCCGTGGTACCGGCTCGCACATCCACCCGCACACCGCAAGCAGGCACTGTTGATCCCGCTTTGCGGCCACCCGCCATTATCATGCCGCTGCGTCGTCCGGCCGATTCCGCGCCGATGCCGTCCGTATCGGCATCGGCATCAAACATGATCCCTCGGGCGGCGTCGCCAAATACCGCACGTTCCCGGAATTCCGGGCGTTCCCGGAAAGGATGGCTCTCTTGAGAGGATTCGACCCGAAGTACCGGGACTTCCCCGACTTCATCCTGGGCGTGACCCGGGAAGTCTGGGAGGGGCGAGGCATCGGCACGCTCCGATCCTTCTACGCGCCCGACATCGTAGTGCGCTCGCCTGCCTCGGTGGTGGTCGGCAACGAGCGGGTCATCGCCGCGACCCTGGCGACCCTGGCGGAGTTCCCGGATCGCGAGCTGCTCGGCGAGGACGTCATCTGGTGCGGCTCCCCCGAGGAGGGGCTGCTCAGCTCGCATCGGATCCTCTCCACCGCCACCCACGCCGGCGACGGCGCCTACGGGAAGGCGAGCGGGAAGACGGTGCGGTACCGCATCGTCGCGGACTGCCACGCCCGCGACAACCGGATCGACGACGAATGGATCATCCGCGACCAGGGAGCGATCGTGCGCCAGCTCGGGTGGGAGCCGGCCGGCTACGCGCGCCACCTGATCGATTCGGAGGGCGGCCCGGAGGCTTGCATCCGGCCGTTCGCACCGGACGCGGATCGGCCGGGGCCCTACGCGGGGCGCGGCAACGACAACCCCTGGGGCGAGAAGTACGCGGACCTGCTGACCCGCATCATGGCGGCGGACATGGCGGCCGTCGCGGCCGAGTACGACCGCGCGTGCCGGCTCGAATACACCCCCGGCGCGAGCGGCAGCTCCCACGCCTTCGCGACCCGGTTCTGGATGGCGCTGCGGGCGAGCTTCCCCTCCGCGGCGTTCGCCATCGACCACCGGATCGGCCGCGAAGACCCGCTCATGCCGCCCCGCGCGGCGCTGCGCTGGAGTCTGCGGGGCCGTCATGACGGCTGGGGGCGGTTCGGCCCTCCGACCGGCGCCGAGGTCTACCTCATGGGGTTCTCGCACGCCGAGTTCGGGCCGTGGGGGTTGCGCCGCGAATATGTGGTCTACGACGAGGTCGCGGTCTGGAAGCAGATCCTGCTGCACACCGGCGGGGTTGCGGACCCCGCGCACACCTCTGCGGTGCATCCGGCCCGGCCGACGGACGCAGGTTGAAGGCGCAGCAATTTCCGCCGCAACATGCGCCCTGAATTGCCCCGAATGAACGCTCCGCCGGCCCGAAGCTCGTCGGCATCGCCCCGCGTGACGGCCTGTCGGGGCGCCGGCGGACATTGCGGTTGAAGGAGGACCGGCCTTGACCCCGACCGAGATGGAACGGCGGATCGTGCGCCACGGTGACCTCGTTCCCTGCCGCAGCGCCTTCATCGACGCCCACACCCCCGGCTCCGACCGCAAGGAGAACTTCACCATCATCGGCGCCGGAGTCTCGGAGAGCGCCGATCAGCACGTCCACCTCCAGGAGACACCCGGGTTCAACATCGGCGCCGCCGGCCAGCCGCCGAAGTGTCGCAACTCCCTGCACCTGCACCGCACCGCGGAAGTGTTCTTCGTGCTCACGGGACGCTGGCGCTTCTTCTGGGGGCGCTGGGGCACCGCGGGTGAGGTAGTGCTGGAAGAGGGCGACATCTTCGACATCCCCACCGGCATCTTCCGCGGCTTCGAGAACATCGGCGCCGACTACGGAATGCTGATGGCGATCCTCGGGGGGAACGACGCGGGCGGCGGCGTGGTGTGGGCGCCGCAGGTGCTGGAGGAGGCCCGGGCGCACGGGCTGGTGCTCGGAGAGAACGGCAGGCTGTACGACACCCGCAAGGGCGAGGCGTTGCCGCCGGGGGTCGGGCCGATGCCGCCGCTCGACGACGCGGCGCTCGCGGCCGTGCCGGAGCCCACCACGGACGAGGTGGCCGGTACGTTCATTGCCCGCTACCGGAACCTGACCGCGCTCGCCGCCGGCGGCCGGCCCTGCTCCGTCATCGGCGCGCGCGGCGTGATTCGGGACCGGCCCGGATTCGAGGTCGAGCTGCTGACCCGCGGCTCCGTTGCAGACGCACCCCGGACTCCGGACGCGCCCGGCGCGACGGATCGTCACGAGGTGCTGATGGTGATGCGCGGCCACTGGCGCCTGTCCTGGGACGGAGGCGAGACCGTTGTGAACCCCGGCGATACCTGCGCGGTCCCGCCCGGGCTGCGACACCGCCTCGCACCCGCCCGCGCGGGAGAGGCAAGTCTCTATCGCGTCACCGCCACCGACGATCCGGCCGGTCCGACCCGGGCATTGATGTAGAGTGGGATACACACAAGCGAGAGTGAGACACATGCAAGGGAGAGTGGTGATGCACGCAGCCGAACCAGGGCCAAGCGCACGGGCGGGATCATGAGCGCAATCACATGAACGCAATAGCAACCACCCACGTCGGCTCCCTCCCCCGTTCGCAGGAAGTGGTCGACTTCCTGTTCGCGAAGGAGCGCGGGGAGGCAGTCGACGCCTCGGCGTTCGACGCCTGCATGGCCGGCGCGGTCTCCGAGACCGTGCGCCGGCAGGTCGAGGCCGGCGTCGACATCGTCTCCGACGGGGAGACCTCGAAGATCTCCTACGCCACCTACGTCAGTGAGCGCTACACCGGATTCGCCGGGGACAGCCCGCGCCGCATACCCGCGGATCTGAAGATCTTCCCCGGCTACCTGGAGCGCATCGCCCGCGCCGGCGGCACCCCGCAGTACGTCCGGCCGGAGTGCGTGGGCGAGGTGCGCGCGAAGGATCACGCGGCGCTCGACGCCGACATCGCGCACCTGCGGGCGGCGATGCGCGAGCACGGCGCCGCGCGCGGGTTCATGAACGCCGCCTCGCCCGGGGTCATCGCCCTGTTCCAGCCCAACCGGTACTACCCGAGCCACGACGCCTACCTCGCGGCCCTCGCCGACGCGATGCGCGAAGAATACGAGCGCATCGTGGCGGCGGGCCTGGACCTTCAGGTCGACTGCCCGGACCTCGGGCTCGCCCGGCACACGCAGTTCACGGACCTGACCGACGACGAGTTCGTGGCGGCGGCCGCCGCGAACGTCGAAGCCCTGAACCACGCCCTGCGCAACGTCGACCCCAGCCGGGTTCGGGTCCACATCTGCTGGGGCAACTACGAGGGTCCGCACCTGTGCGACATCGGCATGGACCGGATGTTCACGCTCCTGATGTCGGTGCGCGCCCGATACGTGCTGTTCGAGACCGCCAACCCCCGGCACGGGCACGAATGGACGGTATTCCGCGACCGCCGGTCGGAGATTCCCGACGACCGGATCCTGGTGCCCGGCGTAGTGGACACCACGACCAATTTCGTCGAGCACCCGGAGCTGGTCGCCCAGCGCATCGGCCGCTTCGTGGACATCGTGGGCGCGGAGCGTGTGATCGCCGGGTCCGACTGCGGCTTCGGCACCTTCGCCGGATTCGGCGCCGTCGATCCGGACATCGCGTACGCGAAACTCCGCGCAATATCCGAGGGCGCCCGGCTTGCCGGGGCGGCCCGGCCTGGCAAGGACAGGCCTCGCAGGAGAGCGGGAATGCGCAAGGGAGAGGGTCTCGACGGCGCCGCCCCGGGAAGCCCGGCGGCGCGAAGGGAAGGGGGCGGCACATGAGCGCGCTCGACCATGCCCTGGCCTGGGTCCAGGGGGAACGCATGGAGAACGCGGCGGCGAGCGTCCTGGCCGTCCTCCTCGTGATCTCGACCGGCCTGCTCTGGAAGTTCGCGGTGACGCCCGCGGGGCGCGCTCTCATCGTGCCGCTGCTCGTCTTCGGGTTGTATGTGGTCGCCAACGGCATCGCGTCGGAGATCCGCAACGTGCAGCGGATCGATGCGTTCAGCGAGGCCCACGCGCGCGACCCCGTCGCGTTCGTCGAGCGGGAAACCGCGCGGGTCGAGGGGTTCATGGGCTGGTATCTCTACACCTTCGTGGCCGGTTCGGTGCTCATCGCGGGAGGGCTGGCGATGTTCCTCCTCGTGCCCTCGCCGACGCTCAAGGCCATCGGGCTCACGATGATCGTGATCGGCACCACCGCGCTGTTCTTCGACTTCTTCTCGAAGGCGCGCGCCACCCTGTATCTCGAAGCGCTGACCGCGCTCGCCCGGTAGAGCCCCTCGACCCCGCGGGGAGGGGCCACATCGCGGCGCGTGGCCCGAACCCTGACTGAAGTCCATATCCCTGCAATTGGGGTACACTGCACCCGGAAGCGACTACTGTTACTGAACGGATGCCTCCGGCGCTCTGGGTATGTCGGGCGTCCGATCGGGCGGGAGTCTCGGTGTTGTCGGAGCAGCATCGGAATCTGGCTGCATGTTTGCACATCCAATCGCCTGGACGGCGTCTGATCCGTCACGCCTGCATCACCCTTCAGAGGGATTGACAAGCGGGATCGAGCGGGCTCGTAGTTCGTATCATAAGTGCCGTGCCGTGCCGTGCCGTGCCGTGCCGTGCCGTGCCGTGCCGTGCCGTGCCGTGCCGTGCCGTGCCGTGCCGTGCCGTGCCGTGCCGTGCCGTGCCGTGCCGTGCCGTGCCGTGCCGTGCCGTGCCGTGCCGTGCCGTGCCGTGCCGTGCCGTGCCGTGCCGTGCCGTGCCGTGCCGTGCCGCGAATGCCTCCGGCTCGGGCGGAAGTCGCGCAGCGAGTCGATCCCGCCCGTTACCGTGTAAGTCGGCCGGCCGCGCACCGCCACGGCCCGGTAACCCCCTGCCGAAGTATCCCCGACGCCCGGCGGCGGCTCCGGGCAAGACGTAGCCCGATGCGTCCCGGCCAGCTCGTGCCCGCGCCCGACTGGTTTCGGGAGTCTGCCATCAGAGTTGGCCGGCCCGCCGCCTGCGCAGCCATTCAGAACTGCTTCCCGTCATGCTGCGCAGTTTCCTGAGCAGCGCCGCGGGGTTGCTTCCCCGGGTCTGCGCGGCTCGCCGTTCGCTCGTCCTGTTGTGCCTGTCACTGTTCGCCACTTGGTGCCTGCTGCTGCCCGCCACCGCGTCTGCGCAGGAAAAGCCTTACGTCGCCTGGATCGATCCGCAGGGCTTCTCTGTGACAGAAGGGGGGACCGCCACGATCAAGATACGTCTGAGGAAACGAAAAGCAGCGAGTAGCTATGCCGATCCCAATGCCACTGTCAAAACCACGATCTCCGATGACCCCCAGATCGACTTCGTCAATATGGTTTATGAGTTGGTGGGACCAAGAGCGGCGTTTGGCCCGCACAGTCTCTTGAGGGTTGATGAAACAAAGGACGGATCCATAGAGATACCCATCCAGCGCGCCGCCATATGCAAGGACGGCCGGGTCACTGTCAGTCTGGTGGCGGAAGCAGACGTCGATGTGGATCACCGTCCGGCGGATGGCCGGTACCGAACATACAGCTTCCTTGTGAAAGACGATCCCGAATATTGCCCGAAGATTTCATTGCAGGCGCCGAGCGGCGACCTGGAGCGCGATGGCGTGAACGAGGGCGGCACCATCAACTTCCGGCTGGTTCGGGATGTGACCGAGGCAAATGCGACTGACGGGGGTCAGGTGACCGCATCGTGGCAGGTCGATGACGACTCTGCGTTCGACTTCCTGGCTGAAGCCGAGCAGGGCGTGAAGACCCATCGCTTTGGCGCCTCCAAGACTCGGAAAAAGCAAAAGAAAGCCATCGAGATACCAACCAGGGTCGATTCGAAAACCGGCAATGGATCGGTCAAGGTGACCTTGCGGCCGAGCGACTATTACAAACTGACCGGAAAGACCACGCTCACGGTGCCCGTCAAGGACGATCCGGGGCACGCCACGCGCGTGCTGCGCATTCAGGACATCACGGTGGCGGAAGACCACCTCTATACCGATCCCGCTTTGGGGACTTTCATCAACGGTTTCAGGTTGCCAATACGACTTGAAGGCAACATCGCCACGAGTGCGCAAGACCCAAGCGTCAGAATCTCCTTGGCCGAAGGCGGCGGCTGCGAGGCCACCGCCAATGCGCAGGATCTGTCGCAAGCGGACGGGGATGGCGGGCGCGTGCCGCGGACAAGCTTCCCTGGGCCAGTGGTGTTCTCTTGGGACAAGGAGCGGCCCGAGTTCAGAAGAGGGAGTTTCAGAGGGAACCTGATGGACGACCAGTACCACGAGGGCAACGAAACCCTCTGCGTGCGGTTCGACCAGCCCAAGTTCCTTCGGCTCCCCGGCGGCGTCAAGGAATACTTCGCCACCATCACCATCACGGACGATGATCCGTCTCCCGGCATCAAGGTGGATGCGCCGAGCGCCGCCGAAGGCGATGGCACCCTCGACTTCACGGTCACGCTGACCAACCCGCCGCAAGGCAAGGCCGTGACGGTCAAGTACCACGACACCCGCAAGGGCAGCGCGACTTCGGGGGATGACTACCAGTCTCTGCCGACGGCGCGGACGAAGGGGGTGATCACCTTCCCCGCCGACAAGGGCGATGGGCCGCAGCAAAGCACCGTCTCGGTCACGCTCATTGACGACGAAGAGGTCGAGGACGACGAGTACGTGGCGCTGCGTTTCACCGAGGCGCGGAACGCCGACCTCGAGGACGGCGCCAGCGGCGTCACGGCCAGGGGCGCCATCACCGACAACGACGCCCACAAGCCGCAGGTGCGGCTGCGCGAAGCGGCTCCGGGAGCCGGGCCGGTGGTGGTGCAGGAGGGCGCAACCGCGGTCTTCCACGCCGACATCTGGATCCACGAGGACGGCAAGTGGCAAATCGGCGCCCTTGACGAAGATGTCACGATACGTTGGTGGGTTCGGGACGATCAAGGCAGCGACGGGGTTGTCAACAGGGGCGACTTCCCCGCCGGTTTCGGCCGTTTCGGCGGTGACCAGGACCGGTCAGTCACCATCGCCGCCGGTCAAAGCGGGATCCAGCTCGAAGTGCCCACCTTGGCCGACTCAAGCGAGGAATCGAGCGAGAATTTCCGGGTCTATCTGTTCCAAGCCTATGCAGACAACTCAGGCTTGATCCACCATCCGGCCAACCGCCATGCCGCAGGCATCATCTACGACGGCCCCACCCTGCGCATCGCCGCGCCCAAGGGGCCGGCCACCGAGGGCAATCGGCTCAAGTTCCCCGTCACCCTCGGCGTGGCCGCGGCCACCGACATCAGCGTCGCTTGGAAGACCGAGTCGCTCGCCGCCCACTCCGCCGAGGCCGGCAAGGACTACACCGCCGCCTCGGGCACGCTGCGCTTCAAGGCCGGGGAGATCGACAAGGTCATCCGCGTGGCCACCCTGGAGGACAGCATCGACGAGCCCGCCGAGGACTTCTCGGTGGTGCTGACCGACCCCGAGGTCGCCGGCCTCGACCTGGGGCCGCTGCGGGCGGTGGGCATCGTCCGCGACAACGACAAGCGCCCCGCCATCGCCGTCGGCGACGCCACCGCCAACGAAGGCGAGGCCCTGATCCTGCCGATCACCTTGAACCCGGCGCCCGCCGTGCCGGTGCGCCTCGAGTGGCGGGTGCGCGCGCCGGATATGCACGGCGCTACCCGCGGCATGGACTACACCGGCGCGGAGAGCGGCCAGCTCACCTTCAACGCGGGCGAGTCGAGCAAGAACCTCGAATTTCCCACCATCGACGACAGCATCGACGAGCCCACCGAGACCTTCGAGGTGGCGCTGGTCGTCCTGCGCGACGAGGAGCCGCTGTTCTTCACGAGCCAGCGGGACAGCGAGAAGGCCGACATTCTCGCCCCGCTCACCGCCACCGCCACCATTCTCGACAACGACACGCCGACCCTCAGCATCGACGATGCACAGGTCAGGGAGGGCGGCAAGCCGGTGGCGTTCACGGTGCGGCTTTCCAGCCCGCGCACCTATCCGGTGGAGGTGGAGTTCAGCACCAAGGATGGCGGCGGGCCCAAGATACCGACGCAAACCGGCAGATTCGTTCCGAACACCGCCCTGGGCGCAGGCCCGGCACAGGATTACGAAGGCCTCGCCACGCCGCGCACGGTGCGTTTCGAGCCGGGAACGACGCAAGTGAAGCTGCCGTCGATCCGGGTAGTGGATGATGATGCAGAAGAGAATTCGGAATATTTTCAGGGCGTCATCGCCTTCAAGTCCGGCGGCGCCGACCCCGGGGCGACCATCGCCAAGGGCGTCGGCCTCGCCAAGATCCGCGACAACGACAGCACGCGCTACTGGATCGCGAACAAGGACACCACCATTCGCGAAGGGCGGTCGGTGCGCATCCGGGTCAAGCGCGACCGCACCGAGTTCAGGGCGTCGGGCCTGTTCGGCTGTCTCCTGCCGACGGGGCGCCATGATGAGCGCGGCCACGCCGGAATGCTGAGCAGGGCGGCTCCCGCTCCCAGCGGACAAATCGACGTCTTCATCGAACGCAAGAACAACCCGGTGAGTGCCTGCGGCCAAGCCACGGATGGGGCGACACCGGCCTTCTTCTCATTCGAGGTCGGCGAGGACGAGGCGAGCTTCTGGGTCAGCACCGTCGATGACCGCCGCAAGGAGCCGGACGAGACCTTCATCGTCTGGTTCGACCCCACCTCGGCCAAAGCGGGCGACGAAAACTCCAAAACGATCGCAACCCTGGCGCGGCAGACGGACCAGGTCGAGGCCCAAACGGTCTTCACGATTCTGGACGACGACGACATCCACCGCTTCCGGGTGGTCAGCGCCAACTCGCCCTGGGAAGGGGAGGACGCGCACTTCGACATTTACGTGGACAGCGACGAGGGCCTGGCGGCGCTGAAAAAAGCCTCCGGCCCGTTCGCCGAAGTCAAGTTCGGCGCCGACTCGGACACCGCGAAGAGCAACACTCACTACACGCCGGGCAGCAACCAACGCTTCTTCAACCCGTCGGCGGCGACCAGCAAGTCCGAGCCGGTGGGCCGAATCAGCGTCCCCACCTTCGCCGACGATGTGCTTGACGGCGACAAGACCCTGACGCTCTCCATTGCCGAGCTGTTTGCCGGCGTTTCCACGGTTCTGCCCTTCCGGCCCGCCCCCGGCGGCGGCAGCGCCACCGCCACCATCCGCGACGACGAGGCGTATCACTTGTCCGTTCTCGACGCGGTGGGCGACGAGGGCGACGCCGCGGGCGTCAAAGTCACCTTGTCGAAGCCCGTCGAGCGGGACATCACGATCCGCTTCCGCACCAGGGAAGGCACCGCCGAGCCGCCCGGGGATTTCACCGCCTGCGCCGCCGGGGACGAGCGCTGCGCCCTCGTGATTCCGGCGGGCGAGACCGAGGCGCAGTTGCGCGTGCCCACTACCGAAGACACCGTCCCCGAGGAAACCGAACAGTTCAGAGTCGTCATCGCCGAAGTCGATTTTGCCGACATCATCATCGACCGGCGCGCCGCCGTTGTGAAGATCCGCGACGATGACGCCCGGTCGGTGGCGATTTCGGGCCTTGCCGACGTCAGCGCGTCGGAGAACAGCGCGTGGACCTCGCCCGCCCCGGTCTGGACCGGCACCCCCGACGGCGGCGTGGCCTGGACCGTCGAAGGCGACGACGCCGCGCGCTTCACCATCGATCCGGACACCGGCGAGCTGACGCTGCCCGCGCAGAACTTCGAGGCGCCCGCCGACCGAGATGGCGACAACGTGTACGACATCGCCGTGCGCGTCACCGACGAGGACGGCAACACGGCCACAGTCGCGCTGTCGGTGACGGTGACCGACGTGGTGTACGGTCAGATCGACGTGAACGCCGGCGTTCCCTGGACCGGGCGCGCCATTGCCGGCGAAGGCGCGCCGGTGCGCGCGAGCTTCGCCTACAAGCCCTACGGCACCCAGGGGGATGTGGCCGGGCGGCCGGGCTCGGTGGCGCTGCGCTGGCGCCTCGGCGGGCTCGGCGGCGCGGGCGCGGCGAGCGCGGGCGACCTCGCCCTCTCCGGCGCGGGCGGCCCCGAAAGCCTGCAATACAAGGCAGGCGCCGCCTCGCTCGTGGAGCTCGCGCGGACGCTCGCCGACGCCATCGACGAGCCGGCGGTCGAGACCTTCCGCGTCGAGCTGCGCGCCGACAACGACGACGTGGTCTTCCACGATGCGGTCTCCGGCGCCTCCACCACCACGTCCAGCCTGAACCTCGACTTCGGCATCAGGGACGGCTTTGCCCCGGCCCTCGTGATCAATCGCCAATCCCTGCGCGTCCAGGAGAGCGACATTACATCAACGCGCGCCAGGGAGCACGAGCAGACCTACCGGGTGAAGCTCAATTTCGCGCCGGTGACCGATGCGACAGTGGCGATGAGCTTGCCGCCGGAGACGACGCGCATCGCCCTCGACAAATCCTCGCTTACCTTCAACTCGGCCAACTGGAGCGCGTGGCAGACGGTCAAGGTCAGCGCGGTGGACGACAGCATCGAGAACGATCCGCCAGTGCAGGAAATCACGATCGGCCACAGCGTCACGGGCGCCGGCGGCCTCGACGTGGCGGCCGGCAGCGTGGCCGTGAGCGTGTACGACGACGACGCGCCGAACGTCATCAGCATCGACTCGCCCTCGGTCACCGAAGGCGACAGCGGCGACACGGACATCACCTGGACCGTGACGCTGCAGCGGCCAGCGCGCGAAAACATCGTATTGTTCGCCGGCCCGAATAGTGGGGATCGGGGCACCACGATATGGCATTCCAGTGGGGGCAAGCTCGATCACAGGTTTGGCTTTGGTGCCAAGGTCGTCAACTTCAATGTCGGCGACTCCCGCAAGACGTTCGGCACGAAGGTCATCGGCGATGTCCGGCATGAGGACGACGAGACCATCAAGCTCCAGGTGACCGTCCAGTATGCTGGCGACGGCTCCCCGTTCGCGCCCGGCATCAGGCATCCCGCACCCCAAAACCCCCAGACGGGCTATGCCTATGCGCTCGTGACCGGCGAGATCGCCGACGATGACGATGCGCCCGACGGCATCGCGTTCACCCTGACGCCCTCCGAGACCAAAGACAATCTCGGCGACACCGCCGCCAGCACCCGCGAGGACCGGGGCACGCGGTCGCTGACTGCGCGGGCGGCGGTGCTCGGCGACACCACCTACGGCGAGGACAAGACCGTCACGGTCACCGTCGGCGCGGACGGCGACAGCGCGGTGGCGGGAGCGGATTACACGGCCATCGATCCCATCGAGATCACCATCGACGAAGGCGAGGCGTCGGCGTCCGCCGCGATCAGCCTGTCGATCACGGACGATACCCTCGACGAGGCCGACGAAGCCATCACCTTCACCCCCGAGGCTGACGACAGCGGCATCGACATCGCCGCGGTCACCCACACACTCACCGACGACGACGACGCGCCGACGGCGTCGGTGGGCGACGCGGCGGCGGTGGACGAAGGCGACGACCCCGAGACGACCACGGACATGACCTTCACCGTGACCCTGTCCGCGGCGAGCGGCAAGACCGTCACGGTGCCCTACGCGCTCACCGGCACCGCCGAGGCGGACGACGACTACGACGACCCCGCCGCCAAGTCGGTCACCATCGCCGCCGGCGACACGGAAGCCGACATCACCATCGCCGTCAAGGGCGACGAGACCGACGAGGCGAACGAGACGGTCGTCGTCACCCTGGGCGCCCCCACCAACGCCGCCGTCTCCACCGCCGAGGGCGCCGGCACCGCCACCGGCACCATCGCCGACGATGACACGGCCACGCTCTCCATCGCCGACGCCGCGGCCACCGAGGGCGCGGCGGCGACCTTCACCGTGACGCTCTCCACGCCAAGCGCCTCGTCGGTCACCGTCACCGCGACGACCTCCGAAGACACCGCCACCGACCCCGAGGACTACACGCACAAGACCGAAGCGCTCACCTTCGCCGCCGGAGAGACGAGCCGGGACTTCACGGTCGCCATCGCGAGCGACACGCTCGCCGAGCTCGACGAGACCTTCACCGTGACGCTCTCGGGCGCCACCGGCGCGGCCATCGCCGACGCCACCGCCACCGGCACCATCAGCGGCGCCGGCGCGCTGCTCGCCGTCGCCGACGCCACCGCCGCCGAGGGCGACGCCCTCACCTTCACGGTGACCCGCACGGGCGACACGGCCAAGGCCGCCTCGGTGCGGTGGACCACCGGCGACGACGCCACCGAGGGCGCGGTCAAAGCCACCGCCGGCGCCGACTACACCGCGCAGGCCACCGCCGCGACGCTCAGCTTCAAGGCCGGCGACGCCACCGCGACCTTCACCGTGGCCACCACCGAGGACGCCATCGACGAGCCCGACGAGACCTTCGCCGTGACGCTCGCGAGCCCCAGCGCGGGCACCGCCATCGCCAACGCCGCCGCCATCGGGACCATCACCGATGACGACGACACCCCCACCGCGACGCTGCTGCTCACCCCCGCGACCATCAACGAGAGCGGCGCCACCAACGCCAGCACGGTGACGGCGAGCCTGAGCGCGGCGAGCAGCGAGGCGCTGACGCTGACGGTGTCGGCGGGCGCGGGCGTCACGTCGAGCGACAACAACACGCTCACCATCGCCGCCGGGGCCACCACGAGCACGGGCACGGTGACACTCACCGCAGACGACAACGCTGTGGATGCCGCCGACCTGAGCGTGACGGTCTCGGCGACGGCGAGCGGCGGCAACGGTGTGGCCAACCCGGCGAACCAGACCCTGACAGTGGCCGACGACGACATCCGCGGGGTGAGTGTGAGCGGCTCGGCGCTGACGCTGGCCGAGGCGGACAATGCCGCGACCGAGAACACGAAGGAGAACGAAGCCACCTACACCGTGGTCCTTGACTCCAAGCCCGCCGCTGGCACCGTGACGGTCGCGGTGAACAGCGCCGACACAAAGACGGCCACCGTTTCGCCGTCGAGTGTGACCTTCACCACCACCGACTGGAGCACGCCCAAGACCGTCACCGTCACCGCCGGCGACGACGACACGGACAACGCGAACGACAAGCGCACCGTGCGCATCACCCATACGGTCACGGCCGCCGGCGCCGGCAACGACTACGGCTCGGTGACCGCCGACCCCGTGACCGTCACGGTCAACGACGATGACAGCGCCCCGACGGTCTCCGTCGGCGACGCCACCGCCGTCACCGAGGGCGACGACCCCGAGACGACCACGGACATGACCTTCACCGTGACCCTGTCCGCGGCGAGCGGCAAGACCGTGACGGTGCCCTACGCGCTCTCGGGCACCGCCGAGGCGGACGACGACTACGACGACCCGGCCACCAAGTCGGTGACCATCGCCGCCGGACAGACGACCGGCACCATCGCCATCGCCGTCAAGGGCGACGAGACCGACGAGTCGAACGAGACGGTCATCGTCACCCTCGGCGCCCCCACCAACGCCACCGTCTCCACCACCGCCGGAGCAGGCACCGCCACCGGCACCATCACCGACGACGACGCGACGCCGACCGCGACCCTGGTGCTCACCCCCGCGACCATCGACGAGAGCGGCGCCACCAACGCCAGCGCGGTGACGGCGACCCTGAGCGCGGCGACGAGCGAGGCGCTGACGCTCACCGTGTCGGCAGGGGCGGGGGTGACGGTGAGCGCGAACAAGCTCCTGACCATCGCCGCCGGGGCGACGGCGAGCACCGGCACGGTGACGCTGACGGCGGTGGACAACGCCCGCGACAACGCCGACCTTGAGGTGGCGGTGTCGGCCACGAAGAGCGGCGGCAACGCGGTGGCGGCCCCGGACGCGGTCACGCTCACCGTCACCGACGACGACGGCGCCCCGACGGTCTCCGTCGGCGACGCCGCCGCCGTCACCGAGGGGGACGACCCCGAGGCCACCGCCAACATGACCTTCACCGTCACCTTGTCCGCGGCGAGCGGCAGGACCGTCACGGTGCCCTACGCGCTCACCGGCACCGCCGAGGCGGACGACGACTACGCGGACCCCGCCACCAAGTCGGTCACCATCACCGCCGGCGACACGGAAGCCGACATCACCATCGCCGTCAGGGGCGACGAGGTGGACGAGCCGAACGAGACGGTCATCGTGACGCTGGGCGCCCCCACCAACGCCACCGTCTCCACCGCCGAGGGCGCGGGCGCCGCGACGGGCGTGATCACCGACGACGACACGGCTACGCTCTCCATCGCCGACGCCGCGGCCGCCGAGGGCGCGACGGCGACCTTCACCGTGACGCTCTCGACGCCGAGCGCGTCACCGGTCACCGTCGCCGCGACGACATCGGAGGGCACCGCCACCGACCCGGAGGACTACACCCACAAGACCGAGGCGCTCACCTTCGCCGCCGGGGAGACGAGCAAGGACTTCACGGTCGCCATCGCGAGCGACACGCTCGCCGAGATCGACGAGACCTTCACCGTGACGCTCTCGGGCGCCACCGGCGCCACCATCGCCGACGCCACCGCCACCGGCACCATCACCGGCGCCGACGCGCTGCTCGCCGTCGCCGACGCCAGCGCCGCCGAGGGCGAGGCCATCACCTTCACCGTCACCCGCACCGGCGACACCGCCAAGGCCGCCTCGGTGCAATGGACCACCGGCGACGACACGACGCAAGGCGCGGACAAGGCCGCCGCCGGCGCCGACTACACGGCGCAGGCCACCGCCGCGACGCTCAGCTTCAAGGCCGGGGAGTCCACCGCGACCTTCACCGTGGCGACGACCGAGGACGCCGTCGACGAGCCGAACGAGACCTTCGCCGTGACGCTCGCAAGCCCCAGCGCCGGCCTCGCCATCGCCGACGCCGCCGCCATCGGCACCATCACCGATGATGACGCCACGCCGACGGCACTGACGCTGACGGTGGACGCGGACACGGGTGCCAACGGCGTCCAGACCTCGGTCGCCGAGAACGGCGGGGCGAAGACCGCGCGCGTCACCGCGACCCTGGCCAGCGCCACGACCTTCGCCACGGCCACGACCGTGACGGTGGCGGTGGGCGCCGCCACCGACAGCGCCACCGAGGGCACCGACTACGCCGCTGTCGCCGACCTGACCATCACCATCGCCGCCGGGCAGTCGAGCGGCCAGGCGGACTTCACGCTGACGCCGACCCAGGACGCGCTCGCCGAGGGAACGGAGGCCATCAGCCTTGGCGGCACGGCGGCGGGGCTCACCGTGACCGGCGCGACGCTGACCCTCACCGACGACGACGACGCCCCGACCGGCGTCACGCTCTCGGTCTCGCCCGCCGCCGTCGGCGAGGGCGCGGGCGAGACCGAGGTCACGGTGACGGCGACGGTGAACGGCGCCACCCGCTACCCGGACGCGAAGACGGTGCGGGTCACCGTCGGCGGCGGCACCGCGACCGCCGGCACCGACTACGCCGCGGTGGCGGCCTTCGACATCACTATCGCCGCCGGGGC
Source organism: Gammaproteobacteria bacterium (assembly GCA_965221725.1). Taxonomy (GTDB): domain Bacteria; phylum Pseudomonadota; class Gammaproteobacteria; order HK1; family HK1; genus HK1. Next base: position 3,414,978 of record OZ244909.1, on the reverse strand, counting down.
GGCGAGCGCGCAGGGGACGTTCGACCTCACCCCGACCGACGACGACGTGGACGAGGCCAACGAGACCATCGATGTCACCGGCGCCGCCACCGGGGTGACCGTGACCAAGGCCACCCTCAGCCTCACCGACGATGACACGCTCGGGGTGACGGTGACCCCGGCGTCCAAGGCGCTCACCCTCGCCGAGGCCGACAACGGCGACACCGACGCCAAGGAGAACGAGGCCACGTACACCGTCGTGCTCGACAGCCAGCCGACCGCCGACGTGACGGTGGCCATCACCAATCCGCGGAACTCGCCGGTGACGCTGGACAAGACCTCGCTCACCTTCACCACCGAGGACTGGAACACGGCCCGGACGGTCACTGTGACGGCGGCGGACGACGACATCGACAACGCGGGCGATGAGCGCGCCGCGACGCTCGCCCACGACGTCAGCGGCGGCGGCTACGGGCAGGCGCAGGACTTCGATGTTGCCATCACCGTTGCCGACGACGACGGCGCGCCGGACGGCATCGCGCTGTCGGTGAATCCCGCCTCGGTGGCGGAGAACGCGGCCGCGGCGGCCACCGTCACCGTGACGGCGACGGTGACGGGCGGCACCACCTACGCCGATGCGACCGCTCTCGCCATCACGGTGGGCGACAGCGCCGACAGCGCCGTCTCGGGCACCGACTATGCGGCGGTGAACGGCTTCAACATCAGCATACCGGCTGGCGCGGCGAGCGCCACGGGCACATTCGACCTCGACCCGACCGACGACGCCATCGCCGAGGGCGCCGAGACGCTCACCGTGTCCGGCGCCGCCGGCGACATCGCCGTGACCGATGCCACGGTCACCCTCACCGACGACGAGGGCACCCCCACCGCGACGCTGGTGCTCACCCCCGCGACCATCAACGAGAGCGGGGCGGACAACGCCAGCGCGGTGACGGCGACGCTGAGCGCGGCGAGCGGCGAGGCGCTGACGCTCACCGTGTCGGCGGGCGCGGGGGTAACGCCGAGCGACAACAAGACCCTGACCATCGCCGCCGGGGCCACCACGAGCACGGGCGCGGTGACGCTGACCGCCATCGACAACGACGTGGACGCCGCCGACCTCGAGGTGGCGGTGTCGGCGGCGGCGAGCGGCGGCAACGGCGTGGCGGCCCCGGCGTCGGTGACGCTGACGGTGGCCGACGACGACACCCGGGGCGTGACGGTGGCGGGCGCGCCGCTGACGCTGGATGAGGTTGACGACGGCACCACCGACAGCGTGGCCGAGAACGCGGGCAGCTACACGGTGGCGCTGATGAGCGAACCCACCGGCAGCGTGACGGTGGCCATCACCAACCCGCGGAACTCGCCGGTGACGCTGGACAAGACGACCCTCACCTTCACAACCGGCACTTGGGACACTGCCCAGACGGTCACCGTCACGGCGCTCGACGACGACCTCGACAACGCCGGCGACCAACGCACCGCGACGCTGGCCCACGCCGTCAGCGGCGGCGGCTACGGGGCGGCGGAGAACTTCGCCGTGTCCGTCACGGTGGCCGACGACGACGGGGCGCCGATGGTTTCGGTGGGCGACGCGGCGGCGGTCGCCGAGGGCGACGATCCCGACACCACCGCCGACATGACCTTCACCGTGACCCTCTCGGCGGCGAGCGGCAAGACCGTGACGGTGCCCTACGCGCTCTCGGGCAGCGCTACGGCGGACGACGACTACGACGACCCCGCCGCCAAGTCGGTGACCATCGCCGCCGGGCAGACGACCGGCACCATCACCATCCCTGTCAAGGGCGACGAGACCGACGAGCTCAACGAAACGGTTATCGTGACCTTGGGCAATCCGACCAACGCCACCGTCTCCACCACCGCCGGCGCCGGAACCGCCACCGGCACCATCACCGACGACGACGCCGCGGCCCTCTCCATCGCCGACGCCGCGGCCGCCGAGGGCGCGACGGCGACCTTCACCGTGACGCTCTCGACGCCGAGCGCGTCACCGGTCACCGTCGCCGCGACGACATCGGAGGGCACCGCCACCGACCCGGAGGACTACACCCACAAGACCGAGGCGCTCACCTTCGCCGCCGGGGAGACGAGCAAGGACTTCACGGTCGCGATCAAGCGCGACACGCTCGCCGAGCTCGACGAGACCTTCACCGTGACGCTCTCGGGCGCCACCGGCGCCACCATCGCCGACGCCACCGCCACCGGCACCATCACCGGCGCCGACGCGCTGCTCGCCGTCGCCGACGCCAGCGCCGCCGAGGGCGAGGCCATCACCTTCACCGTCACCCGCACCGGCGACACCGCCAAGGCCGCCTCGGTGCAATGGACCACCGGCGACGACACGACGCAAGGCGCGGACAAGGCCACCGCCGGCGCCGACTACACCGCGCAGACGACGGCGCAGACGCTCTCCTTCAAGGCCGGCGACGCCACCGCGACCTTCACCGTGGCGACGACCGAGGACGCCGTCGACGAGCCCGACGAGACCTTCGCCGTGACGCTCGCGAGCCCCAGCGCGGGCACCGCCATCGCCGACGGCGAGGCCACGGGCACGATCACCGACGACGACGGCGCGCCGACGGTCTCGGTGGCCAACGCCGCCGATGTCACCGAGGGCGACGACCCCGAGAAGACCACCGACATGACCTTCACCGTGACGCTCTCCGCGGCGAGCGGCAAGGCAGTGACAGTGCCCTACACGATCTCGGGCAGCGCGACGGCTGACGACGACTACGACGACCCCGCCGCCAAGTCGGTGACCATCGCCACCGGCCAGACGACCGCCGACATCGTCATCCCGGTCAAGGGCGACGAGACCGACGAAGCGAACGAGACGGTCATCGTCACCCTCGGCACACCGACCAACGCCACCATTGCCAGCACCGAGGGCGCGGGCACCGCCACCGGCACCATCACCGACGACGACACCCGGGGCGTGACGGTAGATCCGACATCCAAGGCGCTCACCCTGGCGGAGACCGACAACAGCGCCACCGAGAACGCCAAGGAGAACCAGGCCAGCTACACGGTGGCGCTGATGAGCGAGCCCACTGGCAGCGTGACGGTGGCCATCACCAACCCGCGGAACTCGCCGGTGGCGCTCGACAAGACCTCGCTGACCTTCACCGCCGCCACCTGGGACGACCCCCAGACGGTGACCGTCACGGCGGTCGACGACGCCATCGACAACACGGATGACAAGCGCGCCGCGACGCTGGCCCACGCCGTCAGCGGCGGCGGCTACGGGGCGGCGGAGAACTTCGATGTGGATGTGACGGTCACCGACGACGACGCCGCGCCCACCGCGCTGACGCTGACGGTGGACGCGGACACCGGGGCCGAGGGGGTGCAGACATCCGTCACCGAGGGCGGCGGGGCGAAGACCGTGCGCGTCACCGCGACCCTGGCCGGCGCCACCACCTTCGCCACGGCGACGACGGTGACGGTGGCGGTGGGCGCGGCCGCCGACAGCGCCACCGAAGGCACCGACTACGCCACCGTCGCCGACCAGACCCTCACCATCGCCGCAGGGGAGCGGAGCGGCCAGGCGGAGTTCACGCTGACGCCGACCCAGGACGTGCTCGCCGAGGGCGCGGAGACCATCAGCTTGGACGGCACGGCGGCGGGCCTCACCGTGACCGATGCGTCGATTTCGCTCACCGACGACGACGCCGCCCCCACGGGCATCACGCTCTCGGTCTCGCCCGCCGCCGTCGGCGAGGGCGCGGGCGAGACCGAGGTCACGGTGACCGCGGCGGTGAACGGCGCCACCCGCTACCCGGAGGCGAAGACGGTGCGGGTGACGGTCGGCGGCGGCACCGCCACCGCCGGCACCGACTACGCCGCGGTGTCGGCCTTCGACATCACCATCGCGGCCGGGGCGGCCAGCGGGGAGGCGGATTTCGACCTCACGCCGACCCAGGACACGGTGGCCGAGGGTGCCGAGACCATCGATGTCAGCGGCGCCTCCTCCGGCCTCACAGTGACCAAGGCCGAGGTGTCGATTACCGACGACGATGTGGCCCCCACCCTCGCCATTGCTGACGCGAGCGCCGCCGAGGGCGACGCTATCACCTTCACGGTGACGCGCTCTGGGGCGACTGGGGCGGCGGCGACGGTGCAGTGGGCGACAGCTGATGATCCCGCCGAGGGTGCGAAGCAGGCGACCGCCGGCACCGACTACACGGCGCAGGCCACTGCCGCGACGCTGTCCTTTGCCGCTGGCGACACCACGAAGACTTTCACCGTCGCCACCACTGAGGACACGATTGACGAGCCGAATGAGACCTTCGTGGTGAAGCTCACCGGGGCCAATGGTGCCACTGTCAGCGACGACACCGCCACGGGCACCATCACCGACGACGACGACGCGCCGACGGGCATCACGCTGTCGGTGGATCCGACCTCGGTGGCGGAGGACGCGGCCGCGGCGGCCACCGTCACCGTCACCGCGGCGGTGACGGGCGGCACCACCTATGCCGATGCGACCACGGTCACCGTCTCGGTCGGGGACAGCGCCGACAGCGCCGTCTCCGGCACCGACTACGCCGCAGTCCCGAACTTCACCATCACCATTCCGGCGGGGGCGGCGAGCGCGGAGGGCACGTTCAGCCTCGACCCGACCGACGACAGCCTCGCCGAGGGCGCCGAGACGCTGACGGTGTCCGGCGCCTCGGGCACCCTCGATGTGACCGATGCCGAGCTCACCATCACCGACGCCGAGACCGCGCCGGGCATCACGCTCTCGGTCGCCCCGACCACCGCGGGCGAGGACGCCGCCGACACCACCGTCACCGTGACCGCCACGGTCAGCGGTGCCACCCGCTACGGGGCCGCCGAGGTGGTGACGGTCAGCGTCGGCGGCAGCGGCACCGCGACCTCCGGCACCGACTACGCGGCGGTCGAGGACTTCGACATCACCATCCCCGCGGGCGCCGCCACCGGCACCGCCACCTTCGACCTCAACCCCACCCCCGACGCCGTGTTCGAGGGCAACGAGACCGTCGGCATTGCCGGCACCGCCGCCTCCGGTGCCACCGTCACCGGCACCGAGGCGCTCACCATCACCGACGCCGAGACCGCGCCGGGCATCACGCTCTCGGTCGCCCCGACCACCGCGGGCGAGGACGCCGCCGACACCACCGTCACCGTGACCGCCACGGTCAGCGGTGCCACCCGCTACGGGGCCGCCGAGGTGGTGACGGTCAGCGTCGGCGGCAGCGGCACCGCGACCTCCGGCACCGACTACGCGGCGGTCGAGGACTTCGACATCACCATCCCCGCGGGCGCCGCCACCGGCACCGCCACCTTCGACCTCAACCCCACCCCCGACGCCGTGTTCGAGGGCAACGAGACCGTCGGCATTGCCGGCACCGCCGCCTCCGGTGCCACCGTCACCGGCACCGAGGCGCTCACCATCACCGACGCCGAGACCGCGCCGGGCATCACGCTCTCGGTCGCCCCGACCACCGCGGGCGAGGACGCCGCCGACACCACCGTCACCGTGACCGCCACGGTCAGCGGTGCCACCCGCTACGGGGCCGCCGAGGTGGTGACGGTCAGCGTCGGCGGCAGCGGCACCGCGACCTCCGGCACCGACTACGCGGCGGTCGAGGACTTCGACATCACCATCCCCGCGGGCGCCGCCACCGGCACCGCCACCTTCGACCTCAACCCCACCCCCGACGCCGTGTTCGAGGGCAACGAGACCGTCGGCATTGCCGGCACCGCCGCCTCCGGTGCCACCGTCACCGGCACCGAGGCGCTCACCATCACCGACGCCGAGACCGCGCCGACCGCGACGCTGGTGCTCACCCCCGCCACCATCGACGAGAGCGGCGCCACCAATGTCAGCACTGTGACGGCGACCCTGAGCGCGGCGACGAGCCAGGCGCTGACGCTCACCGTGTCGGCGGGGACGGGGGTGACGGTGAGCGACAACAAGGTGCTGACCATCGCCGCCGGGGAGACCGCGAGCACCGGCGTGGTGACGCTCACCGCCATCGACAACGAGGTGGACGCGGCCGACCTCAGCGTCACGGTCTCGGCCGCCGCGAGCGGCGACAGCGGCGTGGCCAACCCGGCGAGCCAGACCCTCACCATCACCGACGACGACACCCGGGGCGTGACAGTCAACCCGACGACATTAACCGTGCTTGAGGCGGACGATACAGAAACCAGCACCACGAAGGAGAACGAGGGCACTTACACGGTGGTGCTCGACAGCGAGCCTGCTGCTGGCACGGTGACGGTGGCGGTGGCGAGCGACGACAGCAAGATAGCCACTGTCTCGCCGGCTAGCTTGGCGTTCACCACCACCGACTGGAACACGCCGAAGACGGTGACGGTTACCGGGGTCAATGACGATACCGACAACGCGGGCGACAAGCGCACTGTACGCCTCACCCACACTGTGAGTGCCACCGGCGAGGGCAATGATTACGGCGCGGTGACCGCCGACCCGGTGACCGTCACGGTGACCGACGACGACGCGGCGCCGACGGCGCTGACGCTGACGGTGGACGCGGACACCGGGGCCGAGGGGGTGCAGACGTCCGTCGCCGAGGACGGCGGGGCGAAGACCGTGCGCGTCACCGCGACCCTGGCCGGCGCCACCACCTTCGCCACGGCGACGACGGTGACGGTGGCGGTGGGCGCCGCCGCCGACAGCGCCACCGAAGGCACCGACTACGCCGCCGTCGCCGACCAGACCCTCACCATCGCCGCCGGGGAGCGGAGCGGCCAGGCGGAGTTCACGCTGACGCCGACCCAGGACGTGCTCGCCGAGGGCGCCGAGGCCATCAGCCTGGACGGCACGGCGGCGGGCCTCACCGTGACCGGGGCGACGCTCTCGCTCACCGACGACGACGCCGCCCCCACGGGCATCACGCTCTCGGTCTCGCCCGCCGCCGTCGGCGAGGGCGCGGGCGAGACCGAGGTCACGGTGACCGCGGCGGTGAACGGCGCCACCCGCTACCCGGAGGCGAAGACGGTGCGGGTGACGGTCGGCGGCGGCACCGCCACCGCCGGCACCGACTACGCCGCGGTGTCGGCCTTCGACATCACCATCGCGGCCGGGGCGGCCAGCGGGGAGGCGGATTTCGACCTCACGCCGACCCAGGACACGGTGGCCGAGGGTGCCGAGACCATCGATGTCAGCGGCGCCTCCTCCGGCCTCACAGTGACCAAGGCCGAGGTGTCGATTACCGACGACGATGTGGCCCCCACCCTCGCCATTGCTGACGCGAGCGCCGCCGAGGGCGACGCTATCACCTTCACGGTGACGCGCTCTGGGGCGACTGGGGCGGCGGCGACGGTGCAGTGGGCGACAGCTGATGATCCCGCCGAGGGTGCGAAGCAGGCGACCGCCGGCACCGACTACACGGCGCAGGCCACTGCCGCGACGCTGTCCTTTGCCGCTGGCGACACCACGAAGACTTTCACCGTCGCCACCACTGAGGACACGATTGACGAGCCGAATGAGACCTTCGTGGTGAAGCTCACCGGGGCCAATGGTGCCACTGTCAGCGACGACACCGCCACGGGCACCATCACCGACGACGACGACGCGCCGACGGGCATCACGCTGTCGGTGGATCCGACCTCGGTGGCGGAGGACGCGGCCGCGGCGGCCACCGTCACCGTCACCGCGGCGGTGACGGGCGGCACCACCTATGCCGATGCGACCACGGTCACCGTCTCGGTCGGGGACAGCGCCGACAGCGCCGTCTCCGGCACCGACTACGCCGCAGTCCCGAACTTCACCATCACCATTCCGGCGGGGGCGGCGAGCGCGGAGGGCACGTTCAGCCTCGACCCGACCGACGACAGCCTCGCCGAGGGCGCCGAGACGCTGACGGTGTCCGGCGCCTCGGGCACCCTCGATGTGACCGATGCCGAGCTCACCATCACCGACGCCGAGACCGCGCCGGGCATCACGCTCTCGGTCGCCCCGACCACCGCGGGCGAGGACGCCGCCGACACCACCGTCACCGTGACCGCCACGGTCAGCGGTGCCACCCGCTACGGGGCCGCCGAGGTGGTGACGGTCAGCGTCGGCGGCAGCGGCACCGCGACCTCCGGCACCGACTACGCGGCGGTCGAGGACTTCGACATCACCATCCCCGCGGGCGCCGCCACCGGCACCGCCACCTTCGACCTCAACCCCACCCCCGACGCCGTGTTCGAGGGCAACGAGACCGTCGGCATTGCCGGCACCGCCGCCTCCGGTGCCACCGTCACCGGCACCGAGGCGCTCACCATCACCGACGCCGAGACCGCGCCGACCGCGACGCTGGTGCTCACCCCCGCCACCATCGACGAGAGCGGCGCCACCAATGTCAGCACTGTGACGGCGACCCTGAGCGCGGCGACGAGCCAGGCGCTGACGCTCACCGTGTCGGCGGGGACGGGGGTGACGGTGAGCGACAACAAGGTGCTGACCATCGCCGCCGGGGAGACCGCGAGCACCGGCGTGGTGACGCTCACCGCCATCGACAACGAGGTGGACGCGGCCGACCTCAGCGTCACGGTCTCGGCCGCCGCGAGCGGCGACAGCGGCGTGGCCAACCCGGCGAGCCAGACCCTCACCATCACCGACGACGACACCCGGGGCGTGACAGTCAACCCGACGACATTAACCGTGCTTGAGGCGGACGATACAGAAACCAGCACCACGAAGGAGAACGAGGGCACTTACACGGTGGTGCTCGACAGCGAGCCTGCTGCTGGCACGGTGACGGTGGCGGTGGCGAGCGACGACAGCAAGATAGCCACTGTCTCGCCGGCTAGCTTGGCGTTCACCACCACCGACTGGAACACGCCGAAGACGGTGACGGTTACCGGGGTCAATGACGATACCGACAACGCGGGCGACAAGCGCACTGTACGCCTCACCCACACTGTGAGTGCCACCGGCGAGGGCAATGATTACGGCGCGGTGACCGCCGACCCGGTGACCGTCACGGTCACCGACGACGACGCGGCGCCGACGGCGCTGACGCTGACGGTGGACGCCGACACGGGAACGAACGGCGTCCAGACCTCGGTCGCCGAGGGCGGCGGGGCGAAGACCGCGCGCGTCACCGCGACCCTGGCCGGCGCCACCACCTTCGCCACGGCGACGACGGTGACGGTGGCGGTGGGCGCCGCCGCCGACAGCGCCACCGAAGGCACCGACTACGCCGCCGTCGCCGACCAGACCCTCACCATCGCCGCCGGGGAGCGGAGCGGCCAGGCGGAGTTCACGCTGACGCCGACCCAGGACGTGCTCGCCGAGGGCGCCGAGGCCATCAGCTTGGACGGCACGGCGGCGGGGCTCACCGTGACCGATGCGTCGATTTCGCTCACCGACGACGACGCCGCCCCCACGGGCATCACGCTCTCGGTCTCGCCCGCCGCCGTCGGCGAGGGCGCGGGCGAGACCGAGGTCACGGTGACCGCGGCGGTGAACGGCGCCACCCGCTACCCGGAGGCGAAGACGGTGCGGGTGACGGTCGGCGGCGGCACCGCCACCGCCGGCACCGACTACGCCGCGGTGTCGGCCTTCGACATCACCATCGCGGCCGGGGCGGCCAGCGGGGAGGCGGATTTCGACCTCACGCCGACCCAGGACACGGTGGCCGAGGGTGCCGAGACCATCGATGTCAGCGGCGCCTCCTCCGGCCTCACAGTGACCAAGGCCGAGGTGTCGATTACCGACGACGATGTGGCCCCCACCCTCGCCATTGCTGACGCGAGCGCCGCCGAGGGCGACGCTATCACCTTCACGGTGACGCGCTCTGGGGCGACTGGGGCGGCGGCGACGGTGCAGTGGGCGACAGCTGATGATCCCGCCGAGGGTGCGAAGCAGGCGACCGCCGGCACCGACTACACGGCGCAGGCCACTGCCGCGACGCTGTCCTTTGCCGCTGGCGACACCACGAAGACTTTCACCGTCGCCACCACTGAGGACACGATTGACGAGCCGAATGAGACCTTCGTGGTGAAGCTCACCGGGGCCAATGGTGCCACTGTCAGCGACGACACCGCCACGGGCACCATCACCGACGACGACGACGCGCCGACGGGCATCACGCTGTCGGTGGATCCGACCTCGGTGGCGGAGGACGCGGCCGCGGCGGCCACCGTCACCGTCACCGCGGCGGTGACGGGCGGCACCACCTATGCCGATGCGACCACGGTCACCGTCTCGGTCGGGGACAGCGCCGACAGCGCCGTCTCCGGCACCGACTACGCCGCAGTCCCGAACTTCACCATCACCATTCCGGCGGGGGCGGCGAGCGCGGAGGGCACGTTCAGCCTCGACCCGACCGACGACAGCCTCGCCGAGGGCGCCGAGACGCTGACGGTGTCCGGCGCCGCCGGCACCCTCGCCGTGACCGACGCCGAGGTCACCCTCGCCGACGACGAGGGCACGCCGACCGCGACCCTGGCGCTCGACCCCGCCACCATCGACGAGAGCGGCGCCACCAACGCGAGCGCGGTGACGGCGACCCTGAGCGCGGCGAGCAGCGCGGCGGTGACGCTCACCGTGTCGGCGGGGGCGGGGGTGACGGCGAGCACGAACAAGGTCCTGACCATCGCCGCCGGCCAGACCGCGAGCACCGGCGCGGTGACGCTGACCGCCATCGACAACGACGTGGACGCGGCCGACCTCGAGGTGACGGTCTCGGCCACCGCCGCGGGCGGCAACGGCGTGGCCAACCCCGCCGACGCGACCCTCACCATCACCGACGACGACGCCCGCGGCGTGACGGTGGCCGGCGCCCCGCTCACCCTGGCGGAGGCCGACGACGGCACCACCGACAGCGTGACCGAGAACGAGGGCAGCTACACGGTGGTGCTCGACAGCGAGCCCACGGGCACCGTGACGGTGGCCATCACCAACCCCGACGGCTCGCCGGTGACGCTCGACAAGACCTCGCTCACCTTCACCGCCGCCACCTGGGACGAGCCGCAGACGGTGACGGTGACGGCCACCGACGACAGCATCGACAACGCGGGCGACCGGCGCACCGCGACGCTCGCCCACGACGTCAGCGGCGGCGGCTACGGGGCGACGGAGGATTTCGAGGTGGCGGTCACGGTCACCGACGACGACGCGGCGCCGACGGCGCTGACGCTGACGGTGGACGCCGACACGGGAACGAACGGCGTCCAGACCTCGGTCGCCGAGGGCGGCGGGGCGAAGACCGCGCGCGTCACCGCGACCCTGGCCGGCGCCACCACCTTCGCCACGGCGACGACGGTGACGGTGGCGGTGGGCGCCGCCGCCGACAGCGCCACCGAAGGCACCGACTACGCCGCCGTCGCCGACCAGACCCTCACCATCGCCGCCGGGGAGCGGAGCGGCCAGGCGGAGTTCACGCTGACGCCGACCCAGGACGTGCTCGCCGAGGGCGCCGAGGCCATCAGCTTGGACGGCACGGCGGCGGGGCTCACCGTGACCGATGCGTCGATTTCGCTCACCGACGACGACGCCGCCCCCACGGGCATCACGCTCTCGGTCTCGCCCGCCGCCGTCGGCGAGGGCGCGGGCGAGACCGAGGTCACGGTGACCGCGGCGGTGAACGGCGCCACCCGCTACCCGGAGGCGAAGACGGTGCGGGTGACGGTCGGCGGCGGCACCGCCACCGCCGGCACCGACTACGCCGCGGTGTCGGCCTTCGACATCACCATCGCGGCCGGGGCGGCCAGCGGGGAGGCGGATTTCGACCTCACGCCGACCCAGGACACGGTGGCCGAGGGTGCCGAGACCATCGATGTCAGCGGCGCCTCCTCCGGCCTCACAGTGACCAAGGCCGAGGTGTCGATTACCGACGACGATGTGGCCCCCACCCTCGCCATTGCTGACGCGAGCGCCGCCGAGGGCGACGCTATCACCTTCACGGTGACGCGCTCTGGGGCGACTGGGGCGGCGGCGACGGTGCAGTGGGCGACAGCTGATGATCCCGCCGAGGGTGCGAAGCAGGCGACCGCCGGCACCGACTACACGGCGCAGGCCACTGCCGCGACGCTGTCCTTTGCCGCTGGCGACACCACGAAGACTTTCACCGTCGCCACCACTGAGGACACGATTGACGAGCCGAATGAGACCTTCGTGGTGAAGCTCACCGGGGCCAATGGTGCCACTGTCAGCGACGACACCGCCACGGGCACCATCACCGACGACGACGACGCGCCGACGGGCATCACGCTGTCGGTGGATCCGACCTCGGTGGCGGAGGACGCGGCCGCGGCGGCCACCGTCACCGTCACCGCGGCGGTGACGGGCGGCACCACCTATGCCGATGCGACCACGGTCACCGTCTCGGTCGGGGACAGCGCCGACAGCGCCGTCTCCGGCACCGACTACGCCGCAGTCCCGAACTTCACCATCACCATTCCGGCGGGGGCGGCGAGCGCGGAGGGCACGTTCAGCCTCGACCCGACCGACGACAGCCTCGCCGAGGGCGCCGAGACGCTGACGGTGTCCGGCGCCGCCGGCACCCTCGCCGTGACCGACGCCGAGGTCACCCTCGCCGACGACGAGGGCACGCCGACCGCGACCCTGGCGCTCGACCCCGCCACCATCGACGAGAGCGGCGCCACCAACGCGAGCGCGGTGACGGCGACCCTGAGCGCGGCGAGCAGCGCGGCGGTGACGCTCACCGTGTCGGCGGGGGCGGGGGTGACGGCGAGCACGAACAAGGTCCTGACCATCGCCGCCGGCCAGACCGCGAGCACCGGCGCGGTGACGCTGACCGCCATCGACAACGACGTGGACGCGGCCGACCTCGAGGTGACGGTCTCGGCCACCGCCGCGGGCGGCAACGGCGTGGCCAACCCCGCCGACGCGACCCTCACCATCACCGACGACGACGCCCGCGGCGTGACGGTGGCCGGCGCCCCGCTCACCCTGGCGGAGGCCGACGACGGCACCACCGACAGCGTGACCGAGAACGAGGGCAGCTACACGGTGGTGCTCGACAGCGAGCCCACGGGCACCGTGACGGTGGCCATCACCAACCCCGACGGCTCGCCGGTGACGCTCGACAAGACCTCGCTCACCTTCACCGCCGCCACCTGGGACGAGCCGCAGACGGTGACGGTGACGGCCACCGACGACAGCATCGACAACGCGGGCGACCGGCGCACCGCGACGCTCGCCCACGACGTCAGCGGCGGCGGCTACGGGGCGACGGAGGATTTCGAGGTGGCGGTCACGGTCACCGACGACGACGCGGCGCCGACGGCGCTGACGCTGACGGTGGACGCCGACACGGGAACGAACGGCGTCCAGACCTCGGTCGCCGAGGGCGGCGGGGCGAAGACCGCGCGCGTCACCGCGACCCTGGCCGGCGCCACCACCTTCGCCACGGCGACGACGGTGACGGTGGCGGTGGGCGCCGCCGCCGACAGCGCCACCGAAGGCACCGACTACGCCGCCGTCGCCGACCAGACCCTCACCATCGCCGCCGGGGAGCGGAGCGGCCAGGCGGAGTTCACGCTGACGCCGACCCAGGACGTGCTCGCCGAGGGCGCCGAGGCCATCAGCTTGGACGGCACGGCGGCGGGGCTCACCGTGACCGATGCGTCGATTTCGCTCACCGACGACGACGCCGCCCCCACGGGCATCACGCTCTCGGTCTCGCCCGCCGCCGTCGGCGAGGGCGCGGGCGAGACCGAGGTCACGGTGACCGCGGCGGTGAACGGCGCCACCCGCTACCCGGAGGCGAAGACGGTGCGGGTGACGGTCGGCGGCGGCACCGCCACCGCCGGCACCGACTACGCCGCGGTGTCGGCCTTCGACATCACCATCGCGGCCGGGGCGGCCAGCGGGGAGGCGGATTTCGACCTCACGCCGACCCAGGACACGGTGGCCGAGGGTGCCGAGACCATCGATGTCAGCGGCGCCTCCTCCGGCCTCACAGTGACCAAGGCCGAGGTGTCGATTACCGACGACGATGTGGCCCCCACCCTCGCCATTGCTGACGCGAGCGCCGCCGAGGGCGACGCTATCACCTTCACGGTGACGCGCTCTGGGGCGACTGGGGCGGCGGCGACGGTGCAGTGGGCGACAGCTGATGATCCCGCCGAGGGTGCGAAGCAGGCGACCGCCGGCACCGACTACACGGCGCAGGCCACTGCCGCGACGCTGTCCTTTGCCGCTGGCGACACCACGAAGACTTTCACCGTCGCCACCACTGAGGACACGATTGACGAGCCGAATGAGACCTTCGTGGTGAAGCTCACCGGGGCCAATGGTGCCACTGTCAGCGACGACACCGCCACGGGCACCATCACCGACGACGACGACGCGCCGACGGGCATCACGCTGTCGGTGGATCCGACCTCGGTGGCGGAGGACGCGGCCGCGGCGGCCACCGTCACCGTCACCGCGGCGGTGACGGGCGGCACCACCTATGCCGATGCGACCACGGTCACCGTCTCGGTCGGGGACAGCGCCGACAGCGCCGTCTCCGGCACCGACTACGCCGCAGTCCCGAACTTCACCATCACCATTCCGGCGGGGGCGGCGAGCGCGGAGGGCACGTTCAGCCTCGACCCGACCGACGACAGCCTCGCCGAGGGCGCCGAGACGCTGACGGTGTCCGGCGCCTCGGGCACCCTCGATGTGACCGATGCCGAGCTCACCATCACCGACGCCGAGACCGCGCCGGGCATCACGCTCTCGGTCGCCCCGACCACCGCGGGCGAGGACGCCGCCGACACCACCGTCACCGTGACCGCCACGGTCAGCGGTGCCACCCGCTACGGGGCCGCCGAGGTGGTGACGGTCAGCGTCGGCGGCAGCGGCACCGCGACCTCCGGCACCGACTACGCGGCGGTCGAGGACTTCGACATCACCATCCCCGCGGGCGCCGCCACCGGCACCGCCACCTTCGACCTCAACCCCACCCCCGACGCCGTGTTCGAGGGCAACGAGACCGTCGGCATTGCCGGCACCGCCGCCTCCGGTGCCACCGTCACCGGCACCGAGGCGCTCACCATCACCGACGCCGAGACCGCGCCGGGCATCACGCTCTCGGTCGCCCCGACCACCGCGGGCGAGGACGCCGCCGACACCACCGTCACCGTGACCGCCACGGTCAGCGGTGCCACCCGCTACGGGGCCGCCGAGGTGGTGACGGTCAGCGTCGGCGGCAGCGGCACCGCGACCTCCGGCACCGACTACGCGGCGGTCGAGGACTTCGACATCACCATCCCCGCGGGCGCCGCCACCGGCACCGCCACCTTCGACCTCAACCCCACCCCCGACGCCGTGTTCGAGGGCAACGAGACCGTCGGCATTGCCGGCACCGCCGCCTCCGGTGCCACCGTCACCGGCACCGAGGCGCTCACCATCACCGACGCCGAGACCGCGCCGGGCATCACGCTCTCGGTCGCCCCGACCACCGCGGGCGAGGACGCCGCCGACACCACCGTCACCGTGACCGCCACGGTCAGCGGTGCCACCCGCTACGGGGCCGCCGAGGTGGTGACGGTCAGCGTCGGCGGCAGCGGCACCGCGACCTCCGGCACCGACTACGCGGCGGTCGAGGACTTCGACATCACCATCCCCGCGGGCGCCGCCACCGGCACCGCCACCTTCGACCTCAACCCCACCCCCGACGCCGTGTTCGAGGGCAACGAGACCGTCGGCATTGCCGGCACCGCCGCCTCCGGTGCCACCGTCACCGGCACCGAGGCGCTCACCATCACCGACGCCGAGACCGCGCCGGGCATCACGCTCTCGGTCGCCCCGACCACCGCGGGCGAGGACGCCGCCGACACCACCGTCACCGTGACCGCCACGGTCAGCGGTGCCACCCGCTACGGGGCCGCCGAGGTGGTGACGGTCAGCGTCGGCGGCAGCGGCACCGCGACCTCCGGCACCGACTACGCGGCGGTCGAGGACTTCGACATCACCATCCCCGCGGGCGCCGCCACCGGCACCGCCACCTTCGACCTCAACCCCACCCCCGACGCCGTGTTCGAGGGCAACGAGACCGTCGGCATTGCCGGCACCGCCGCCTCCGGTGCCACCGTCACCGGCACCGAGGCGCTCACCATCACCGACGCCGAGACCGCGCCGACCGCGACGCTGGTGCTCACCCCCGCCACCATCGACGAGAGCGGCGCCACCAATGTCAGCACTGTGACGGCGACCCTGAGCGCGGCGACGAGCCAGGCGCTGACGCTCACCGTGTCGGCGGGGACGGGGGTGACGGTGAGCGACAACAAGGTGCTGACCATCGCCGCCGGGGAGACCGCGAGCACCGGCGTGGTGACGCTCACCGCCATCGACAACGAGGTGGACGCGGCCGACCTCAGCGTCACGGTCTCGGCCGCCGCGAGCGGCGACAGCGGCGTGGCCAACCCGGCGAGCCAGACCCTCACCATCACCGACGACGACACCCGGGGCGTGACAGTCAACCCGACGACATTAACCGTGCTTGAGGCGGACGATACAGAAACCAGCACCACGAAGGAGAACGAGGGCACTTACACGGTGGTGCTCGACAGCGAGCCTGCTGCTGGCACGGTGACGGTGGCGGTGGCGAGCGACGACAGCAAGATAGCCACTGTCTCGCCGGCTAGCTTGGCGTTCACCACCACCGACTGGAACACGCCGAAGACGGTGACGGTTACCGGGGTCAATGACGATACCGACAACGCGGGCGACAAGCGCACTGTACGCCTCACCCACACTGTGAGTGCCACCGGCGAGGGCAATGATTACGGCGCGGTGACCGCCGACCCGGTGACCGTCACGGTCACCGACGACGACGCGGCGCCGACGGCGCTGACGCTGACGGTGGACGCGGACACCGGGGCCGAGGGGGTGCAGACGTCCGTCGCCGAGGACGGCGGGGCGAAGACCGTGCGCGTCACCGCGACCCTGGCCGGCGCCACCACCTTCGCCACGGCGACGACGGTGACGGTGGCGGTGGGCGCCGCCGCCGACAGCGCCACCGAAGGCACCGACTACGCCGCCGTCGCCGACCAGACCCTCACCATCGCCGCCGGGGAGCGGAGCGGCCAGGCGGAGTTCACGCTGACGCCGACCCAGGACGTGCTCGCCGAGGGCGCCGAGGCCATCAGCCTGGACGGCACGGCGGCGGGCCTCACCGTGACCGGGGCGACGCTCTCGCTCACCGACGACGACGCCGCCCCCACGGGCATCACGCTCTCGGTCTCGCCCGCCGCCGTCGGCGAGGGCGCGGGCGAGACCGAGGTCACGGTGACCGCGGCGGTGAACGGCGCCACCCGCTACCCGGAGGCGAAGACGGTGCGGGTGACGGTCGGCGGCGGCACCGCCACCGCCGGCACCGACTACGCCGCGGTGTCGGCCTTCGACATCACCATCGCGGCCGGGGCGGCCAGCGGGGAGGCGGATTTCGACCTCACGCCGACCCAGGACACGGTGGCCGAGGGTGCCGAGACCATCGATGTCAGCGGCGCCTCCTCCGGCCTCACAGTGACCAAGGCCGAGGTGTCGATTACCGACGACGATGTGGCCCCCACCCTCGCCATTGCTGACGCGAGCGCCGCCGAGGGCGACGCTATCACCTTCACGGTGACGCGCTCTGGGGCGACTGGGGCGGCGGCGACGGTGCAGTGGGCGACAGCTGATGATCCCGCCGAGGGTGCGAAGCAGGCGACCGCCGGCACCGACTACACGGCGCAGGCCACTGCCGCGACGCTGTCCTTTGCCGCTGGCGACACCACGAAGACTTTCACCGTCGCCACCACTGAGGACACGATTGACGAGCCGAATGAGACCTTCGTGGTGAAGCTCACCGGGGCCAATGGTGCCACTGTCAGCGACGACACCGCCACGGGCACCATCACCGACGACGACGACGCGCCGACGGGCATCACGCTGTCGGTGGATCCGACCTCGGTGGCGGAGGACGCGGCCGCGGCGGCCACCGTCACCGTCACCGCGGCGGTGACGGGCGGCACCACCTATGCCGATGCGACCACGGTCACCGTCTCGGTCGGGGACAGCGCCGACAGCGCCGTCTCCGGCACCGACTACGCCGCAGTCCCGAACTTCACCATCACCATTCCGGCGGGGGCGGCGAGCGCGGAGGGCACGTTCAGCCTCGACCCGACCGACGACAGCCTCGCCGAGGGCGCCGAGACGCTGACGGTGTCCGGCGCCGCCGGCACCCTCGCCGTGACCGACGCCGAGGTCACCCTCGCCGACGACGAGGGCACGCCGACCGCGACCCTGGCGCTCGACCCCGCCACCATCGACGAGAGCGGCGCCACCAACGCGAGCGCGGTGACGGCGACCCTGAGCGCGGCGAGCAGCGCGGCGGTGACGCTCACCGTGTCGGCGGGGGCGGGGGTGACGGCGAGCACGAACAAGGTCCTGACCATCGCCGCCGGCCAGACCGCGAGCACCGGCGCGGTGACGCTGACCGCCATCGACAACGACGTGGACGCGGCCGACCTCGAGGTGACGGTCTCGGCCACCGCCGCGGGCGGCAACGGCGTGGCCAACCCCGCCGACGCGACCCTCACCATCACCGACGACGACGCCCGCGGCGTGACGGTGGCCGGCGCCCCGCTCACCCTGGCGGAGGCCGACGACGGCACCACCGACAGCGTGACCGAGAACGAGGGCAGCTACACGGTGGTGCTCGACAGCGAGCCCACGGGCACCGTGACGGTGGCCATCACCAACCCCGACGGCTCGCCGGTGACGCTCGACAAGACCTCGCTCACCTTCACCGCCGCCACCTGGGACGAGCCGCAGACGGTGACGGTGACGGCCACCGACGACAGCATCGACAACGCGGGCGACCGGCGCACCGCGACGCTCGCCCACGACGTCAGCGGCGGCGGCTACGGGGCGACGGAGGATTTCGAGGTGGCGGTCACGGTCACCGACGACGACGCGGCGCCGACGGCGCTGACGCTGACGGTGGACGCCGACACGGGAACGAACGGCGTCCAGACCTCGGTCGCCGAGGGCGGCGGGGCGAAGACCGCGCGCGTCACCGCGACCCTGGCCGGCGCCACCACCTTCGCCACGGCGACGACGGTGACGGTGGCGGTGGGCGCCGCCGCCGACAGCGCCACCGAAGGCACCGACTACGCCGCCGTCGCCGACCAGACCCTCACCATCGCCGCCGGGGAGCGGAGCGGCCAGGCGGAGTTCACGCTGACGCCGACCCAGGACGTGCTCGCCGAGGGCGCCGAGGCCATCAGCTTGGACGGCACGGCGGCGGGGCTCACCGTGACCGATGCGTCGATTTCGCTCACCGACGACGACGCCGCCCCCACGGGCATCACGCTCTCGGTCTCGCCCGCCGCCGTCGGCGAGGGCGCGGGCGAGACCGAGGTCACGGTGACCGCGGCGGTGAACGGCGCCACCCGCTACCCGGAGGCGAAGACGGTGCGGGTGACGGTCGGCGGCGGCACCGCCACCGCCGGCACCGACTACGCCGCGGTGTCGGCCTTCGACATCACCATCGCGGCCGGGGCGGCCAGCGGGGAGGCGGATTTCGACCTCACGCCGACCCAGGACACGGTGGCCGAGGGTGCCGAGACCATCGATGTCAGCGGCGCCTCCTCCGGCCTCACAGTGACCAAGGCCGAGGTGTCGATTACCGACGACGATGTGGCCCCCACCCTCGCCATTGCTGACGCGAGCGCCGCCGAGGGCGACGCTATCACCTTCACGGTGACGCGCTCTGGGGCGACTGGGGCGGCGGCGACGGTGCAGTGGGCGACAGCTGATGATCCCGCCGAGGGTGCGAAGCAGGCGACCGCCGGCACCGACTACACGGCGCAGGCCACTGCCGCGACGCTGTCCTTTGCCGCTGGCGACACCACGAAGACTTTCACCGTCGCCACCACTGAGGACACGATTGACGAGCCGAATGAGACCTTCGTGGTGAAGCTCACCGGGGCCAATGGTGCCACTGTCAGCGACGACACCGCCACGGGCACCATCACCGACGACGACGACGCGCCGACGGGCATCACGCTGTCGGTGGATCCGACCTCGGTGGCGGAGGACGCGGCCGCGGCGGCCACCGTCACCGTCACCGCGGCGGTGACGGGCGGCACCACCTATGCCGATGCGACCACGGTCACCGTCTCGGTCGGGGACAGCGCCGACAGCGCCGTCTCCGGCACCGACTACGCCGCAGTCCCGAACTTCACCATCACCATTCCGGCGGGGGCGGCGAGCGCGGAGGGCACGTTCAGCCTCGACCCGACCGACGACAGCCTCGCCGAGGGCGCCGAGACGCTGACGGTGTCCGGCGCCTCGGGCACCCTCGATGTGACCGATGCCGAGCTCACCATCACCGACGCCGAGACCGCGCCGACCGCGACGCTGGTGCTCACCCCCGCCACCATCGACGAGAGCGGCGCCACCAATGTCAGCACTGTGACGGCGACCCTGAGCGCGGCGACGAGCCAGGCGCTGACGCTCACCGTGTCGGCGGGGACGGGGGTGACGGTGAGCGACAACAAGGTGCTGACCATCGCCGCCGGGGAGACCGCGAGCACCGGCGTGGTGACGCTCACCGCCATCGACAACGAGGTGGACGCGGCCGACCTCAGCGTCACGGTCTCGGCCGCCGCGAGCGGCGACAGCGGCGTGGCCAACCCGGCGAGCCAGACCCTCACCATCACCGACGACGACACCCGGGGCGTGACAGTCAACCCGACGACATTAACCGTGCTTGAGGCGGACGATACAGAAACCAGCACCACGAAGGAGAACGAGGGCACTTACACGGTGGTGCTCGACAGCGAGCCTGCTGCTGGCACGGTGACGGTGGCGGTGGCGAGCGACGACAGCAAGATAGCCACTGTCTCGCCGGCTAGCTTGGCGTTCACCACCACCGACTGGAACACGCCGAAGACGGTGACGGTTACCGGGGTCAATGACGATACCGACAACGCGGGCGACAAGCGCACTGTACGCCTCACCCACACTGTGAGTGCCACCGGCGAGGGCAATGATTACGGCGCGGTGACCGCCGACCCGGTGACCGTCACGGTGACCGACGACGACGCGGCGCCGACGGCGCTGACGCTGACGGTGGACGCGGACACCGGGGCCGAGGGGGTGCAGACGTCCGTCGCCGAGGACGGCGGGGCGAAGACCGTGCGCGTCACCGCGACCCTGGCCGGCGCCACCACCTTCGCCACGGCGACGACGGTGACGGTGGCGGTGGGCGCCGCCGCCGACAGCGCCACCGAAGGCACCGACTACGCCGCCGTCGCCGACCAGACCCTCACCATCGCCGCCGGGGAGCGGAGCGGCCAGGCGGAGTTCACGCTGACGCCGACCCAGGACGTGCTCGCCGAGGGCGCCGAGGCCATCAGCCTGGACGGCACGGCGGCGGGCCTCACCGTGACCGGGGCGACGCTCTCGCTCACCGACGACGACGCCGCCCCCACGGGCATCACGCTCTCGGTCTCGCCCGCCGCCGTCGGCGAGGGCGCGGGCGAGACCGAGGTCACGGTGACCGCGGCGGTGAACGGCGCCACCCGCTACCCGGAGGCGAAGACGGTGCGGGTGACGGTCGGCGGCGGCACCGCCACCGCCGGCACCGACTACGCCGCGGTGTCGGCCTTCGACATCACCATCGCGGCCGGGGCGGCCAGCGGGGAGGCGGATTTCGACCTCACGCCGACCCAGGACACGGTGGCCGAGGGTGCCGAGACCATCGATGTCAGCGGCGCCGCCACCGGCCTCACGGTGACCAAGGCCGAGGTGTCGATCACCGACGACGACGGCGCCCCCACCCTCGCCATCGCCGACGCCAGCGCGGCGGAGGGCGAGGCCGTCACCTTCACGGTGACCCGCGCCGGGGCGACGGGGGCGGCGGCGAGGGTGCGGTGGAACACCGCCGCCGATGCCCGCGAGGGGGCGAAGCCGGCCACCGCCGGGACCGACTACACGGCGGCGGCGACGGCGCGGACGCTGTCCTTTGCGGCGGGCGAGACCACCAAGACCTTCGCGGTGGCGACCGCCGAGGACACGGTCGATGAGCCGAACGAGACCTTCCTGGTCAAGCTCACTGGCGCCACTGGCGCCACCGTCACCGATGATGAGGCCGTGGGCACGATTACCGACGACGATGACGCGCCGACTGGCATCACGCTGTCGGTCAATCCCGCCTCGGTGGCGGAGGACGCGGCCGCGGCGGCCACCGTCACCGTGACGGCGACGGTGACGGGCGGCACCACCTACGCGGCGGCAACCGCGGTTGCGGTGACGGTGGGCGACAGCGCCGACAGCGCCGTCTCGGGCACCGACTACGCGGCGGTGAACGGCTTCAGCATCAGCATACCGGCGGGCGCGGCGAGCGCGGAGGGCACGTTCAACCTCGACCCGGCCGACGACAGCCTCGCCGAGGGCGCCGAGACGCTCACCGTCGCCGGCACCGCCGGCACCCTCGACGTGACCGACGCCGAGGTCACCCTCACCGACGACGACGCGGCCCCGACCGCGCTGACGCTGACGGTGGATGCCGACACCGGCACCGAGGGCGTGCAGACGTCCCTCGCCGAGGATGGCGGGGCGAAAACGGTGCGGGTGACGGCGACCCTGACGGACACCGCGACCTTCACCAAGGCGACAACGGTGACAGTGGCGGTGGGCGCCGCCGCCGACAGCGCCCGGGAGGGTGCGGACTATGCCGCCGTCGCCGACCAGACCATCACCATTGCTGCCGGACAGTCAAGCGGCACCGCCACTTTCACGCTGACACCCACCCAGGACACCACATGGGAGGGCGCCGAGAGCATCAGTTTGGAGGGTGCGGCGGCGGGCCTCACCGTGACCGGCGCCGCCATCGCGCTCACCGACGACGAAACTGTGCCCGCGGCGAGCCTTGTTCTCACCCCGCCCACCATCGCCGAGGGTGCCCGCGCCACCGTGACCGCCATGCTTTCGGGGGCATCGAGCGCGGCGGTGACGCTCACTGTTGCCGCCGCGCCCGGCACCGGCGCTGCGGCGACCGACTTCACCCTCGCCGGCACCACCTTGACCATCGCCGCCGGCGACACCGCCTCCACGGGCACGGTCACCATTACCGCCACCGACGACGCGGTGGACGATGCTGGCAAGCAGGTCACCGTCTCCGCCACCGCCAGCGGCGGCAACGGCGTCGCCGCCCCGGCCGACGCCACCCTGACCATCACCGACGACGACGAAGCGCCGTCGCTGTCCATCGACAGCCCGAGCGTCGCCGAAGGAAACAGCGGCACGGCGGCGCTCACGTTCACGGTGACCTTGGGCGCGGCGAGCGGCCGGACGGTCACGGTGGACTACGCCGATGCCGGCACCGGCACGGCGACTTCGGGCGACGACTACGCCGCCGTTACCGCCGGCACGCTCACCTTCGCCGCCGGCGAGACGAGCAAGACCATTGACGTCACCGTCAACGGCGACACGACGGACGAGGCCAACGAGACGGTGGTCCTGCGCCTGTCGAACCCGTCCAACGCGACCGTCGCGGCGGCGGACGGCACCGGCGCCATCACCGACGACGACGGCACGCCGACGGCGACGCTGGTGCTCGACCCCGCCACCATCGACGAGAGCGGCCAGGGCAACGCCAGCAAGGTGACCGCGACGCTGAGCGGCGCGACCAGCGAGGCGCTGACGCTGACGGTGTCGGCGGGCGCGGGGGTCACGCCGAGCGGCAACAAGACGCTCACCATCGCCGCCGGTGAAACCAAGAGCACGGGCACGGTCACCCTCACCGCCATTGACAACGACGTGGACGCCGCCGACCTCGAAGTGGCGGTCTCGGCGGCGGCCAGCGGCGGCAACGGCATCGGCAACCCGGCCAGCCAGACGCTGACCATCACCGACGACGACACCCGCGGGGTGACGGTCAATCCGACCGCCCTCACCATGCGCGAGTCCGACGACCCGCAGACCGGCAGCGTCAAGGAGCACGAGGGCGCCTACACCGTCGTGCTCACCAGCCGTCCGACGGCCAGCGTGGTCATCGACCTCTCGGCGGGGGACAGCCCGCCGGTGACGCTCGACAAGACCCGCCTCACCTTCGCTCCGGCGGACTGGAGCAAGGCGCAGACAGTGACCGTGACGGCGGTGGACGATGCCATCGACAACGCGGACGACAAGCGCACCGCCAGCATCGCGCACACAATCACCGCGGGCAGCGGCGACTACGCTTCGGTGACCGTGGCGCCGGTGGCCGTGACGGTGACCGACGACGATGCCGCTCCCGCGCCCGCCAGCATCACCCTGGCGGTGGACGCCGACACCGGGACGAGCGGCGTCCAGGACAGCGTCGCCGAGGGCGGCGGGGCGAAGACCGCGCGGGTGACGGCGACTCTGGGCGGGACGATGCGCTTCGCCGAACCCATCAAGGTGACCGTGGCCGTGGGCGCGGCCGCCGACTCGGCGGTCGAGGGCACGGACTACGCGACGGTCGCCGACCTCACCATCACCATCGCCGCGGGGCAGGCCAGCGGAACGGCGGCCTTCACGCTCACCCCCGCCGACAATGACGTCGACGCGGCCGACAAGGCCATCAGCATCGAGGGCGGTCTGGGCGACATCGAGGCGGCTAGCGCGACCCTCACCATCACCGACGACGACGAGCGCGGGGTGAGCGTCTCCCCAACCAGCCTGTCGCTGGCCGAGGCCGACGACCCCGCGACTGAAAGCACCAAGGAGAACGTCCGCACCTACACCGTCGCACTCGACTCCGAGCCGGCCGCCGGCACGGTGACGGTCGCCGTCGAGAGCGGCGACACGACGGTCGCCACGGTCTCGCCAAGCTCCTTGAACTTCGCCGCTTCAACTTGGAATACGCCGCAGGCCGTCACCGTCACCGCCGTAGACGACGATATCGACAATGCGGGCGACGAGCGCGCGGCCAGCATCACCCACAGCCTCACCGCCACCGGCCAGGGCAACGACTACGGCAGCGTCACCGCCGCCGCCGTGGCAGTGACGGTGGCCGACGACGATGACAACAACGACGATGGCGCACGGCCCCGCATCCTGATTTCGCGGACTGCCCTGGAAGTGCAGGAAGGCGGCAGCGCCGACTACACCGTTGCGCTTGCCAGCGAGCCGGATGCCGCCGTGACCGTCGCCCTGACCGGCCACGAGGGCACGGACTTGACCCCTGATCCCACGCGGATCGAGTTCACGGTCTCGAACTGGAAGGAGGCGCAAACGGTGACGGTGGAGGCAGGGCAAGACGACGACGCGGTGGCCGATCTCGTGACGCTCACCCATACCGCCTCGGGCGGCGGCTACGACGACGTGTCGGCGGCATTGGGCGTGACCGTCGCGGACGACGACGCGCCGGCCGTTGTGCTCATGCCGAACTCGATTCGAATGCAGCTTGGCGGACAGCAGTCGTACCAAGTGAGGCTCTCGAGCGAGCCGAGCGCAAAAGTGAAGGTCAACATCGTCGAGCTGGATGACAGCTACCTGAATTGCCAGCCGATGGAACTTGAATTCACACCCTCGAACTGGGACCAGCCACAAACCGTCGTGATGTCCGCGGATAGAGAAGCGTATGCCAGTGGAGCGCAACTCCAGGACGACGGCGACAGCATGGACTTGATGGTGGTCCCACACACCGCCAGCGGCCATGAATATGAAGGTGTGAAAGCCGACATGCGCGTGCAGGTGCTGAGGACCGAGTCTGTCATGCCCGGCGCCCTCACCATCTCGGTGGACGACGCCGAAGGCCCCGAAGGCGACTGGCTGGAGTTCCGGGTGCATCTGTCGCAGCCGTCGCCGGGCGGCGTGGAGGTGAAGTACCGCACCACTTCCGGGGAGGCCTGGGGCTTGAGGGTGCCTCGGGACGACGGGGTGAACTGGGACGAAAGGGACTACGACACCGTCGACGGCGTCCTGCGTTTCGATGCGGGCGAGCAGGAGAAGATCGTGCGCGTGTGGGCGCGCGCCGACGACGGGCATTACGACCCGGGCGAGACCTTCTTCCTGGACATCCACGACCCCGTGGGCGCGACGCTCGCCAATCCCAACAACGAATATCCGCTGCCGCTCGCGCCGGAGGTCATGGGCCGGGTGGGCATCAACTCGGCGGACGGGAAATTGGTCTGGGCGAGCAGCCGCATGAGCAGGGCCATCGGCACCATCACCGGCGAAATGCCCGACCCGCTCGAGGTGTCGATCAGTGTCAACAATGACGTAGTCACCGAGGGCGACGACTACACGATCATCCGGGTGACGGCCACCGCGCCCTACGGCGCGCGCCGTTCCATCCGCATTCCGCTGACGTGCGGCGGCGGCAGCGCCGAGGCGGACGACTTCGTCTGCCCCACGGGACTGACCATCCATCACGGAGACCACTACGGGCAAGCGGGCTTCGAGATCCGCCAGGACGACGACACCGACGACGAGACCTTCACGATCGCCATCGGCGAACCGTTGACCACCGACGCTGCTGGCACGAATGCCACATTCGTCCGCGGCGCCGCCGCCTCGGTCGATCTGACCGTGCTCGACGATGACGCGCCGGAAGCGCCGGCCGCCGAGCCGCCACCGAACGTTGATCCGGCGCTGATCGCGGACGTGCGGTCCTACGCCGAAGAGACCTTCAACGGGGCCGAGCACATGGAGCGTTGGCGGCGCGCGCTGTACGCGCTGACCGGCGGGAACGAGGGCGTCGCTCCGCCCATGACCGCCTTTGAGGCGCAGAGCCATGCGGACAAGGGATGGAGCCGTTGGGTTCCCGTGGCTGCCGCGCTCCAAGGGATTGAGGCTGGCGGCGGCAGTCCCTATGACGGGCTGACCGTGTCGATCGCCGACGCCAGCGCGCAGGAGGGCGCGGAGGACCTGTGGTTCGAGGTCACGCTGAACCGGCCGGCGCCGGGCCCGGTGGCGTTCCATGCGGAATCCGAATCGGGCACCGCGCGCTCGCCCAACGACTACCAGTACTTGAACAGGAGGGAGTTCCGGTTCGAGGAGGGCGAGCGGATGCAGCGGCTGCCGGTGTGGGTGCATGACGACGACATCGACGAGGGCAGCGAGACGATGACCGTGGTGCTGTCCAATCTTCAGCCCGCCGGGGTCGCGTTCGCCCGGGATCGTGCGACCGGCACCATCGAGAACTCGGATCCAATGCCGGCGGCATGGCTGGCGCGCTTCGGGCGCACGGTGGCGGAGCAGGCGCTGGAGGGGATTGCAGACCGGCTGACAGCACCGCGCACGCCGGGGATGGAGGGCGCGTTCGCGGGCCGGGCGCTTTCCTTCGCCCTGGCGGGGAATGGCCAGGCGGCCCCCGGCCCGACCGGCTCCGCACAAGGCTCCGGTGACGCGGACGGCCTCGGCTTCACGCCGCGAGGCTTCGGCGACGACGCGGACGGCCTCACCCGGGGAGGCTTGGGCGATGACGCGGACCACTTCGGCGAATTCTACGAGGCGCCGCAGACCACGACCATGCGCCAGGCGCTGCTCGGCTCGCGCTTCACGCTGACCGGAGTGCCGGACGACGCGGGCGGCAGCGCGGCCTTCTGGGGCCGGGCGGCGGAGGGTCGCTTCGACGGCCGGGAAGACACCCTCTCGCTCGACGGCGAGGTGACCACGGCCCTGTTCGGGGCGGACTATGCGCGGGACCGGTGGCTGTTCGGTCTCGCGCTCGCGCACAGCAAGGGCGAAGGCAGCCATGCCGGCGGCGCGACCGGCCCCGGCTGTGACGACGGCGGGGATGCGGCGCCGGGACCGGCGTCTTGCGACGACGCGGCGCGGGCCGGCGACGGCAACGTGAAGGCATCCTTCGACGCCGCCATCCCCTACGCCTCCATGCAAGCCTCGGAGCGGCTCAAGCTCTGGGGCGCTGCGGGCTACGGCAAGGGCGAGCTGACACTGGAGACGATGGAGGAACGCTACCGCACCGACACGCGCTGGACCATGACCGCGGCGGGGATGCGGAGCGACCTGCTGGCGGCGCCCGCCGCCGGGACGGAGCCCGGAGCGGGCTCGGGCTCCGGTCCCGCACTGGCGCTCACTTCGGATGCGCTGTGGATGCGGACCGCTTCGGACAAGGTCGCCGGCCTGGCGGGGTCGGACGCCGACGTGACCCGGCTCCGGCTGGGCCTGGAGGGAAGCTGGCGCATCGCCATGGAGGACGAGGAAGACGATCCCGGGGCGTGGGCCGATGCATGGTCCGGAGCGAGCCTCGAGCCGAAGCTGGAGATCGGCGCCCGCCATGACGGCGGGGATGCGGAGACCGGCTTCGGGATCGAGTTCGGGGGCGGCATCGCCTGGGTCGCTCCTGCGCTCGGCCTCTCGCTCGACCTCTCGGGCCGCACCCTCATCGCGCACGAGAACGACGCCCTGAAGGACCGGGGGTTCTCGGCGGCGCTGGCCTTCGATCCCGCGCCGTCGACGGAGCGAGGGCCATCTCTGTCCTTGCGCCAGGAATTCGGCGGCGAGGCAAGCGACGGGATCGAGGCGCTGTTCTCCTCCGCCCCGATGGAGAGCCGCACGGGCAGTGCGGCCACATCGCGCTGGGTGATGGAAGCGGCATACGGCTCGCCCGTCTTCGCCGGGCGCTGGACCGGCAGCCCGCACGCCGGGGTGGATCTCGCCTCCGGCGCGCGCGAATTGAGTCTGGGCTGGCGGCTCACGCCGCAGGCGGAGAGCGCACCGGATCTCTCCTTCGACCTCAAGGCGGTACGCAGGGAGAACGACGCCACCGAGCCGGAGCAGACCGTCGGGGTCGAGATCACGCTGCACTGGTGATATCCCGACGCTCACGCCGTCAAACCGGACTGCCTCCTGCGGTAAACGTTCCGTCGGGCGGTTCCGGGTCTGGCGCTCGGCGGATATCAGTGCGTAAGGCGCCCGGAAATCCAGCGCCTTGATGCACGAACCACGCTACAGTCCCGGCCAACTCCATGGCCCGACGGAACGCTTGCCTCCGGCGCGGGTCGGGGTCGAGATCATGCTGCGCCGGTGGTATACCGGACCCGCCGACTTTCCCCCGGAGGGTGCCTCACCTTGAAATTCTGTCCGGGGTCTCCGGCCTGCATGCACGGGCCTTCCCGAGAGTCCGGGAACAAGAGTGAGACACTCTCCCCCGGAGAGAGGCTTGCCCTCTCGTCAGCGTGAAATGGCCCCGGCGACAAGTCGGATTGGTGCGATTCCAGAGTCCCGAGGAGATGATCCGAATGTCCGGTCAGCCCGCCGCCGATGCCCGAATTCTTGCCTGCAAGCGCGACTTCCACCGCGCCCTGTACCGTCTGGCCGCGTTCGAGACGCACGCCGATCTCGCACCGCGGCTGGCGTCGCTCTACCACCCCGATGCCGCGTGGCGCGGTTCGCATCCGCTCGACGAGATGCGCGGCGTGGAGGCGATTCTCGACACCGTCTGGAGCCCCCTCCGGCACGCCTTCCCCGACCTGGAACGCCGCGATCTCATCTTCATCGGCGGTACCTGGGAGGGGCGGGACATGGTGGCCGCGATGGGTCACTACTGCGGAACCTTCCGCCACGACTGGCTGGGAATTCCGGCCACCGGAAGGCCGGTCTACATCCGCTACGGGGAGGTGCACCACGTCGAGGACGGCCGGATCGCGCAGTCATGGTGCCTGTGGGACGTGCTGGACGTCATCCGCCAGACCGGCTTCTGGCCGATCGCGCCGAGCCTCGGGACCGAGGCGATGTGGCCCGGCCCCATCACCGCCGACGGCATCGTGCTCAAGGCGCAGGACCCGGAGCAGTCCGCGGACAGCATCCGCAGGGTGCTGGCCATGCACGGCGCGCTGGCCGACTTCGACGACGAGGACGGGCTCGACCGCGTCGCGCTCCTGAACATGCCCCAGAAGGACCACTGGCACCCGAAGATGATGTGGTACGGCCCCGCCGGGATCGGCACCACGCGGGGATTGCAGGGGTTCGTGGACTTTCACCAGCTTCCGTTCCGCATCGCCTTCCCCAACCGCCAGGGCGGCGACCAGTGGAACGACCACCCGGCGCTGAAGCGCAAATTCGGTGGCGGCCACTACATCCACGTCGGCGACGGACCCTACGCGGTGACCGGCGGCTGGCCGTCGGTGTACGCGCTGCACCGGGGCGGCAACTTCGCCGGGGTCGGGCCGACGGGCCGCGAGATCACGATGCGGGTGATGGACTTCTACCTGCTGCACGAAGGCCGCATCCGCGAGAACTGGGTCCCGCTCGACATGCTCGACGTGCTGAGGCAGATGGATGTGGACGTGCTGGACCGGATGCGTTCGCACTTCCGGCGGGCGGCGTGGTCGGGCTGAGCCCAAGGAGGCCGAGACAGGGCGAATCTCGGGTTGCGTTCCGAATCGGACGGAGTTTGATTCCGAATTGGACGCTCTCTCAATCCGAATTGGACGGGATTCGATTCCGACGCGTCGAAAGGCGTCGCCGGCATCATCACGTACACCGACGCCAGGAAGCACAGGCCTCACCGCCGACGCCCGGGTGGCGGTGTCGGCGCTGCGTCAGCGGTCGGAGATATATGCCACGTATCTATTCCTTGTGTCACAAGAATTGATATCGGACGCGGTACTCCCAATCCGACACGGATAACAAGCCCTTGCCAGCCTCTCGCCAGAATTCCGACCCGAACCCCCGCCCGGGAGTCGCCCAATGCTCCAGGCGGCGGGGCGGCTCGGAAACGCCGGAGATTCGTCGCGGGGGATGACCGTGCAGTCCGCTCGGAGCCGAATCCACCGCGGCTTCACCCCGTCACGAGAAGCTTCAGGCCGATGGCACCGAGCCCGAGGAGCAGCCAGGTGCGGAAGGTGGCGGGGGTGAGACGAGCCCGCAACCGTGCCCCCACCATCATCCCAAGGATCGCCGGCGCCACCGCCGCCGCGGACACCAGACCGGCATCGATCCGGTACGCACCGTGCCACATGAGCACCCCGGCCAGCGCGGCGGTCGAGATGCTGAACGTGATGCCCATCATCTGGACCATCTCGT
This sequence comes from Gammaproteobacteria bacterium, assembly GCA_965221725.1. Lineage (GTDB taxonomy): Bacteria > Pseudomonadota > Gammaproteobacteria > HK1 > HK1 > HK1. The sequence goes on along the minus strand of OZ244909.1, from coordinate 3,384,032 downwards.
CGCGGTCGAGACCAAGGGCTTCGAGGTACATCACGATGGGGACCACGAAGGTGCCGGTGACGCCGGTGACGAGGCCGTTGAAGGCCCCGACGAGCGGCGTCAGCGCCGGTTCCGCCCGCATCGGCACCGACCACTTCGCCGTGCGGAGACCGAGCCCCGCGTAGATGAGCAGGGCCGCTCCGAGGGCGCGATTCATCGCCTCCGGCGCCGCGGCGAAGATGTAGTGGTAGCCGATCCACGTCGTGATCGGAATGATGGCGAGGGCAATGCCGAAGCGTCTGCACAGCGCCGTCGCGTGCCCCCCGATCGCCCCCTGCCAGACGTTGGTCACGAACGAGGGAATGACCAGCAACGGCAGCGCCGCCTCGATGCCGAAGGCGGCCGAGAGCAGTGCCACCGAAACGGTCGGGAGGCCGAGCCCCACCACTCCCTTCACGCCGCCCGCGAGAAGAAACGTCAGCATGACGATCGCGATCGAGAGTCCGTCCATCACACCATCGCACCGCAGTGCGTCGCCCGGGGCGTCATCATCCGCCAGGGTCGCCGCGCGGCCAACGTGCGGGTCGAGGCACGGCCGTCGGACACCGACCGCGTGGTCGCGGCCGCGGCCCATTTCCTGCTGCCGGGCAGATGAAGGCTATGCCTTCCTCAGCCGGTAGTAGAACCGGCCGCCGTCCTCGGTCGATTCCAGCAGCTCGTTTCCGGTCTGGCGCGAGAACGCTTCGAAGTCCTTCACCGACCCGGGGTCGGTCGCGATGATGCGCAGGACCTGCCCGCTCGCCATCCTGGTGAGTGCCTTCTTGGCCCGGAGTATCGGCAACGGGCAGCTCAGGCCGCACGCATCGAGTTCCTGATCGAATTCCGTCATCGCTTGATCCTCGTCAGGGTCCACCGGATCGGGAGCCCTTCGTGCCGACCCGGACATACCCGCCGATTATCGGCCAGAGGTCGGAGCACCGCTCGGGCCTGGATGGCTTCGTGTCGAGGGCCCGTGAGAAATGCAGCCGAATGCTCGTCCCCGGCACGTCCCGTGTCGCACCGCGCTCCCGGCGACTCACGCATCTTCACCGAGGGGACGCGGCTCGCGGCGTTCGGTCAGGAGGCGCTCGGCCTCGGCCTCGTTCGGTGCGAATACCATCCGCACCGTCACCGGATCGTCACGACCGAGAGCACGGCGCATTTCCCGCGCGGCGGTGCGCGCCTCTCGGTAGGCCGCGAACACCCCCGCACTCTCCGGCGGCAGCGGCGGCCGCAGCTTGTAGATGAAATAGGGCAATCGTGGCGCGATAGTGCCGACGGGCGGCGGGGCCGCCGCCTGTCGGCCGGGTTGCGGTTCAGCCGCCCGGGACGGTGGTGAGCCCCAGGACTTCCCAGTTCTGCATGCCCCCGCGGTACCACTTGATCTTGTGCGCGGGGTAGCCGAACTTCAGCAGATTCCTGATGTTGTTCGGGGACTGACCGCACCACATTCCGTTGCAGAACAGCACTGCGGTCTTGCTCTCCGAGAAGTCCATCAGTTCCTCGTTGGACTTGACGTTGAACACTTCCTCCATGATCTCCGCGATGGTGATGGGATCGGCGCCCTTCGCGGGATTGAGCGAGGTCCACGGCTGATTGACGGCGGACGGGATTGTCCCCCGCTCCACCCAGTCCGGCGTGCGCGAGTCGACCAGCACGATACTGGCGTCGCCTTCGCTCATGGCCCTGGCGTAACGCAGCACCTCATCCTCGCCGATGGTCTCGACCCCCGGGCCCAGGCTCGTCGGCTGGATGCAGAACGGCGGGCACTTGCGCGAAGTCTTGGCGAACGCCGGGTTGACGGTGTTCTTCTGGTCCTGATTCCGCTGGATCACGACCTTCTCGCCCATGTGCATCACTTCCACGGACGGCACCCCCGGCATGATGTTGACCTCGACTTCTGCCGCCATCGGGGCCGCCACCGGGGCCGCCAGCATGGTCGCGGCGGCGGCTGCGAAAAATACGTTGACCGTGCGCATCATCGTTTCCTCCTCTCGATCTGACCAACGATCGTGATCCTGGCTCGGATCACCTCGATACCACCTCGATATCTGCAAGGGTCCAGCCCACCGGCGACCGGCATCGCATCCCTCCCCGAGCCATTCCGTCGCCGGCGCGCTCCGGCTTCACAACCCGGGCCCGGGGCGGACGGCACCGCCGACGGACCGACGCATCGCTCGGCCGGCATGCGGGAGGCAACCGCTGCGTATCCGCCCCGGCGGGATTCGGGCCGAGGAGAGTTCCGCAACGGGCGCCTCACTCGCAATCCGGCTCCTCGTCCTCCTCCTCTTCTTCCTCGACCAGCACGCCGTCTTGCTGAGCGCCATCGCGCTGATGGAGTACCTCCGCGCCCCCATCCGGCGCGGGATATCGCACCCCGGCGCCGGCATGGACCACAGACGTCGCCAGCATCAGGATTGCGAACAACCTCCCGACGATGGTCATCGATCACCTCCCGATCTGCCCGCATTCCCCGCCCGTACCCGGCAAGGGCTGGAAGCCGCTCCGGCCGGGATGGCTCCGGTTCGACTCTTCCCCGGCGAGCCGCGTTCCGCCACCCGCTGCGCTCCATCGCGAGCCTGCCACGCGGGCCGGCCCGTGGCAACGCGCGCGGCCGGCGGCGAAGTCCGCCGCGCCGAGCCAGCCGGCCGGACGAGACCGAACTCCGGACACCCTCTCCCCGGAGATATCGACCCGCGCGCAGGGTTCGCGGCACCTTCCACACCGCACCTGCCGCGAGGTCCCGCGTTCCATGGACTACCTGCCGATCTTCCTTGCCGTCAAGGGTGAGCCCTGTCTGCTGGTCGGCGGGTCGCCGGCGGCCGAGCCCAAGGCCCGACTGCTGCGACGGGCCGGCGCGCGGCTCGTCGCGGTGGCCGCCGATCTCTCCCCCGAACTGCGCGGACTCGTCGACGAGTCCGGGGGCACGTGGCACCGGCGAGCGTTTCGCGAAGGCGATCTGGACGGCATGCGGCTCGTGATCGTCGCGGTGGACGACGAGGCGCTCGCGCACGCGGTGGCGATGGCCGCCCGCGAGCGGGGCATTCCGGTGAACGCGGTGGACCGCAAGCCGCTGTGCTCGTTCATCCTGCCCTCGATTCTCGATCGCTCGCCCCTGGTCGCAGCGGTCTCCACCGGCGGGGCGGCGCCCATCCTCGCCCGCATTCTGCGCACGCGCCTGGAGACCCTCATCCCGGCCCGGTTCGGTCGGCTCGCCCGGTTTCTCGGCGAGACCCGCCCGGACGTGGTGGAACGGATCTCCGACTCGACGCAGCGCCGCCGATTCCTCGAAGGCGTGGTGGACGGCCCCATCGGAGAGCAGGTGCTCGCAGGACGCGAGGCCGAGGCGCGCGCCAAACTCGCCGCGGCCCTCGCCGCGGCCCTCGCCGAACCCGGGAGCGCAGCGACGGCCGGCGAGGTGTATCTGGTCGGGGCCGGCCCCGGCGACCCCGACCTGCTGACCTTCAGGGCCCTGCGCCTCATGCAGAAGGCGGATGTCGTCGTCTACGACCGCCTGGTGTCGAACGCGGTGCTCGATCTCGCCCGACGCGACGCCGAACGCATCTACGCCGGGAAACAGCCCGGCCACCACGCGATCCCTCAGCCCGAGATCAACAATCTGCTCGCCCGGCTCGCACTCGACGGGAAGCGGGTACTGCGGCTCAAGGGCGGCGACCCGTTCATCTTCGGCCGGGGGGGAGAGGAAATCGAGACCCTCGCGGCCCTCGGGATTCCGTTCCAGGTGGTCCCCGGGATCACCGCCGCCTCGGGCTGCGCGGCCTATGCGGGCATCCCCCTGACCCACCGCGATCACGCTCAATCGTGCGTGTTCGTGACCGGACGCCACAAGATCGAGGAAGAAACCCTGGACTGGGACAGCCTCGTCCGCCCCCATCAGACGGTGGTGATCTACATGGGGCTCGCGGGTCTGGAGGCCATCTGCGACGGCCTGCTGCGCCACGGACTCCCGCCGGAGACGCCGGCCGCGCTCATCGAACAGGGCACCACCGCCGCGCAGGTCGTGCACACCGGCACCGTCGGCACCCTGGCGTCGAGCATCGAGGGAAAGGGGGTGCGCGCACCGACGCTCGCCATCGTCGGCGAGGTCGTCCGGCTGCGGGACAAGCTCGCCTGGTATCACCCGGACCGCAGCTCGGAGTCGGCGTTCGTTTCGCGCTCGTCGAACTCCGAACCAGAGGGGGGTAATGGGCCAGGACAGCTGAATTGATGGAACCGGGCGCTCCATCAGCGGCGGATGGTCGCGCCGGTCACACCAGCGAGTCGCATCAGCGCTGGAAGATCCGCGCCTCGACCGCGAGCACCGCCGCCTCGACCCGCGAGCGCACCTCGAGCTTTCTCAGAATCGAGCGCACGTGCAGCTTGACGGTGCCGTCGGTGATGCCCAGATCCCGCGCGATCTCCTTGTTGCTCTGCCCCTCGGCGAGGTGGCGCAGGATCTCGAACTCGCGCGGGGTGAGGGTGGCGAACCGATCCGGGCGACCGGAGTCCAGCGCCCCTCCCTTGACCACCTTCGCGAGAACGCCCGTCATTTCCGGGGCGACCACCGTTTCTCCGCCGACGACCGCGGACAGCGCGTCGACGAGCTGGTCCGGTTCCATGTCCTTGAGGAGGTAACCGCGCGCACCGGAACGCAGCGATGTGACGAGATCGCGCTCGTCGGTGCTGGTGGTGAGCATCACCACCGCCGACCGAAGGCCGAGCCCCGCGAGCCGTTCGAGCACGGACAATCCGTCGGGCTCGGGCATGCGCAGATCGAGGAGCACGACGTCCGGCTCGATGTCGGCCGCGAGCCGGCACCCCTCCTCGCCATCACCGACCGCCGCGCACACCTCGATCCCCCGCCGCTCCAGAAGCTCGCTCAGGCCGCTTCGGAACAGCGTGTGATCGTCGACGATCATCACGCGGAGTCGGCGCGGGTCGGCAGGCTGCGGTTCCGTGCGCCGCGGCTCGGTGGGTCGCGGCTCAGTGGGCATGAGCCCGCGCCGCCACTCCGGCGGCGGATTTCGGGAAGGCCAGGCTGACGCGGGTTCCCTCTCCCGGCTCGCTCTCGATGTCGAGCGAGCCCCCGAGCCACCGCGCGCGCTCGCCCATCACCGACAGGCCGATATGCTCACCGGGGGCCGCGTCGCGCGCGGTCATGCAGAACCCCCGCCCATCGTCCTCCACCAGCACCCGCACCGACGCGGCGTCGCTGCGCACGAGCACCCGGACCAGCTCCGCGCCGCTGTGGGCGCAGGCGTTCGCGAGCGCCTCACCCACGATGCGCACCACCTGGAGCTGCGGGCCGGCCGGGAGATCCGGCAGTTCGCCGTCGATCTGCAAGTGCACGGTCATCGCGCTCTGCGCGGTGTAGCGGGTGGCCAGCTCTTCCAGAGCGGTGCGGAGGTCGCGCCCGTCGACCGGGGCCCGGAAACTGGCGATCAACTCCCGGAGCTCGATGTTGGCGGATTCCAGCGTGGCCTGGATGCGGGCCAGCTCCGGTGGCGCGGGTTCGGCGCCGGAGAGCGAATCGGCGAGCAGGTCGACCTGCAAACGCAGGCTCGCCAGCGTCTGCGCGAGCGAATCATGCAACTCATGGGCGATGGCCGCGCGCTCGCGAACGATCGAGAGCGTCTTCGACAGCTCGAGCGATGCGTTCTTCTCCCGTAGCCGCTCCGTCTGACGCCACACCACGTCATCCATCTCGTCCGCAAGACCTTCGAGCGCCTCGGACAGCCGGTTGATGTGGAACGCGAGCTTGCGATACGCGCCCTCGCCACCGGAGGGAACCCGGGTGGAGAAATCCCCCGTGCACATGCCGAGCGCCCAGGCGTAGAGCCGCGCGAGCGGCGCGTGGAGGTCACGACGCACCTTGCGCATGGCCACGAACACCAGCACCGCGGCCAGGCCGAGCGCGGCCAGCGTCACCCCCAGGGCCACTCCGGCGTCGGCGGCACCGCGGTACCACGCCACCGCCGCGCCGGCGGCAACGACCAGCACCGCCAGCAACGTCAGCATCAGCGCATCGACGGTGCGCGGGCCGAGGTCGGCATCGTCGCGCGCCCAGTCGTCCGCGGGCATCACGAACCGGCTGAGGACGGTGCGCGGCCCCTCCGGCAGGTCCGGACGATCGGCGGCATCCGGGTGGGGGGCGTTCATGACCGGAACCGGAAGCGCACGACCAACGCCCCGAGCGCATGCTCCCGTCCGGCCAGCTCGGAAATTTCACCGATCCCCGAAACGAGGGCGCGGAAATGGCTGTTCCCGCAAAGCGAACGCGAGTCAGGGTGCGCAGGCGTACTTGACAGTACGGAGCGAGCTTGCGAAGCAAGCGACATCGACACCCTGGCCGCGCTCAACGCGGCGAAACCGGTCAGATCCGTGCCCGCAGCCGGGAACCAGTGAAATTTCCGGGCCAGTGTTACCGAGATTCCGCGACTCATCCTGGCAGTGGCCACGGGCACTCCCTCCCGTTCCATCCAGCTCCTCGTCGGCTCTCCAGTGTGTACCGCAAGGTGACCTGCTCCCTCATTCGCTCGGCGGGCGGTAGTGGGGGTCGTTGGGGTTGAGGAAGATGAAGCGGTGGTCGCCGGGCTCGATCTCCACGTAGTCGAGCACCGTGCCGTTGAGCAGCGTCTTGTCGGCCGCCGCGATCACCACGTCGACCCCGTGGGTGCTGAGCAGGGTATCGCCGGTGCCTACCTCGTCGAACCCCATGCGGTAGTCGATGCCGCCGTCTCCGGTGCGCGAAGCCGCGACCCGCAACGCCAGCTCCTCCGCATCGCCGGAAACGGCGGTGCTGCGAATCTGCTTCGCGGCGGCCCTGGTCACGGTGAACATGTGCGCATCCCTCCCATTCGAAAGGCACGCGAGCCTCCGCCTGCGATCATTGTAGCGGCGGCGAGCGCCGGTGGTTGTGGAATCGCGCCCGGCCTGCGGGGTCGCGGCCGGCGCCCGGACCTGAACGATTCGGGAACGCCCGACCGACTACATCGGGAGACCCTGTTACATCGAGAGACCCTTTTACATCGGGAGACTCAGGCGCCCACGGGTGAGTTCTCAATTTGCGAGAGCTCCGTTTTACCGAGAGTTTGTTACATCGAGAGACCCAGGCGCCCGCGGGTGAGCTGGAACTCGGTGACGCCGCGCGACCAGAGCTTCGGCCGGCAACGGTGCGAGGCCACGTCGGCGATGAGGGCCGCGACCTCGGCGGCGGTGCCGGCCACGTCCCGCGCGGGCGTGAGGACCCGGTCGAGGTCGCTTGCGTAGCGCGCCGCCACCGCGGGGTCGGCCGTCACCTGGACCAGCGGCAGCATGGGGTGCCCCTGAAGCGGGATCCGCCCGATGTGGCAGAGCATCAGATCGACCCCGGTGGCGCCGAGCCCCGTGAACGTCTCCACCGGATTCTCGGTCGGGGCCTCCATGACGTGAAACCCGGCCTCGCCCGCAGGATGGCCGAAAGCGAGCGAGGCACCGGGCGCCGCGCCGGCCGGGAACACCGCCCGGCGAAACCTCGGGTTGTCCAGCAGTCCCGCGTTGTCGGGCACCACCACCGTCGCGCCGGCCGCAACAAGGCCGGTCGCCAGCCGGCCGAACGCCTCTCCCATCGCCTCGGGCAGCGGGCCGTTCGCGGTGAGCGCGATACGGAGCTCGTCCGCTCCCACCGTCATCCTTTCGAATCCTGGGGCGGATCGCGATCCTCCGGAGACGGCCTGTGCCTCGGAGACGATCCGGGCCCGGGAGACGGTCTGCGTTCCGGAGAGGGTCAGTGCCGGAGTCGCCCCGGTTTCCGCGAAGGTCGCTCCATCCGCGGCGGACTGCTCGCCGAACCGCGCGACGTATTCCGGGTCACCGGCAGCCGTTTCGGCCGCCGCTTCGGGAGGCGTTCCGGCGGCGCGCTCTGCCGTCATCGCCTCCAGCAATCCGGCCACCCTGGCCCGCACGCTGGCGATCCCGCCGTCCATCTGCACACTGGCCCACCCGAACCGGTCCGCCGCGAGGCCCCGCGCGGCAAGGTGGTGGCGCACCGCGTCGTTGTGGGTCTGCTCGCAGCCGTGCTCCAGCAGCACCGCGTGGCGCACGCTGCGGTGCGCGAGGTGGCCGGCAAGGGTGTCGAGGAAAAGATCCGCCGCATTGTTCGACCCGCACCCCTCGGTGTGGACGAGGGCCACGAAGCGGGACACGTCGCTCCACGGCGGCGGGTGCGCGTCGAGATCCTCGGCAATGAGGCGGGCCACCTGACCCGAACAAAGGCTGGTCGGCATCACGAGCGCCACCCGGTCCGCGGCGAACCCGTCGCCGGCCGGCACCGCATCGAAGGCGAGCGCGAGCGGCGGTGCGTCACGCACCGGGATCGGGCGCCCATCCGGCACCGGCCGCCGGCGCGCCTCCTCCAGCCCTTCCCGCCCGGTTCGCGGCCAGTCGCGCCACACCGAGACCTGGGCGTGCCCGGCCAGCTCGCCCTTGCTGCGCCGCCCCGAAGCGATGTCGAGCGCAAGCCCGAAGGTCTCCGCCCCGAGCGCGTCCATGTCCATGCCGTCGTTGTAGCGGCCCGCGTTCACGTCCATCTCGTTCGCGAGCAGTTCGAACCGGCCGGTGGTGGTCACGAACTTGAGCGTCGGCACGAAGGGGAAGTTGGTGATCGAGCCGTTCCCGGTGATGAACAGGATGAGATTCGAGCCGGCCGCCACCTGCCCCGCGATGCTCTCCAGGTCGTTGCCGGGGCTGTCCATGAAGTAGTACCCCGGCGGGCGCATGGGCTGCCCGTAGTCGATGACGTGGTCGAGCCGGACTTCCGGGTCTTTCTTGCGGGCGGCGCCGAGCGACTTGAGCGCGATGTTGTAGAGCCCCCGGAAGTTGTTCCCGCCGGACGGGTTGCCCTCCGCGGTGGCGCCGTGGTTCGCCGCGTAGCGCTTGAATTCGTCGATCTTCGCCAGGAACTTGCGCGCGGTGGCGGCGTCGCGGACGTTGCGGAGGATGTAGGGCTCGGCGCCGATGAGTTCGTCGGTCTCGGCGAGGTTGGCGGAGCCGCCGTGGCGGATGACCTCCTTCGCCACCCAGCCGGCCAGCGCGTTGCCGGACACGCCGGAGAAGGCGTCCGATCCGCCGCACTGGAGGGCGAGGCGGAGCGCGCCGACGGGCTCCGGAGTACGCCGGGCGGCGGCAACCTCGGGCAACCAGCCCTCGATGAGCGTCGTCGCGCGCGCGATCTCCTCCTCGTAACCGCGCTCGAGGCGGAAGAACGCATGGGGTACGTGGTCAAGCGGGTAGTGGCGCGCCTGCATGAACCGCCGGACATCGTCGCTGGAGTACGCGCCCGTGCCGTCGTCGGCGGCGAGCACCGCACCCACGTTCGGATGCACCATGAAGCCCGCAAGCACCCGCAGCACATGGGCGAGATTGTTCGGGCGGCCGGCGCCACCGCCCTCGGTGTGGGTTACCGCGACCACGCCGTCGACCCCGGGGGGCGCCATGGATTGGGCCTGGGCCTGGGCCTGGGCCTGGGCCTGGGCCTGGGCCTGGGCCTGGGCCTGGGCCTGGGCCTGGGCCTGGGTCCGAGTCTGGGCCTGAGTCCGAGTCTGAGTCCGGGCCATGGATTGGGTCGTAGCCTGGGTCATGGTCCGGGCCATGGCCCGGGCCCGGGCCGCGGCCCGCTCCGCGACCCGGCGCACGAATCCGTTGGTGCGCGAGGTGACGGCGAGCACCACCACGAAGTTTCGGGTGCCCACCCCGCGTCCGCCGGGGCGGCGGAAGCCGTCGAAGGTCGCGTCGGAGTCGACACGCTCGACCTGCCGGCCGGGTCTGAACGACGCCTCGTCCAGCGCGAAGGTCTCGATGGTGTCGGTGAAGTTCGCGGCCGCCGGCAGCGCGAAGTCGATGTCGCGCTCGGCCAGCGCGGTCAGGATCTTCGCGTTGCACACGTACTCCCCGGGGTCGAGGGCGCGGGTCGCGATGCCGAACGGGAGCCCCCACGAGGTGAGGCGGGCGCCGTCCGCAACCGCAGTGCGCACGAACCGGTGCCCCTCCAGCACGGTGTGGGGAAGGCGGTACCCCGCCCCCCCGTCGGCGACGACAGTGCCCGCCTCGAGCCGGCGCGTCGCGATCGCGACGTTGTCGCCCGGCGCGGGCACGCGGGCGACCCGGTCGAATTCGAAACGTTCGCTCATCGGTTCTTCTCCGGTTCGGCTCGGAGCCGGTTCGGGCCGGCACGGCACAGCTCGGCTCGGTGGGTAGACCATGGTCACCCGCAGGCATCTGGACACATTCAACCCTGGTGAGATACCCGCCGCGCACAGTCTACGGACATCGCGCAGGCGAATCCGGCCCGACCTGCCGGCAGGATCTTTTCACGCGGTCCGGGGCAAACCCGAGGTCCGAAGCCGCAGGACTGGGATAGACTCCCCGACATCGATCCGTTCCGACCTCTCGGCGCAGGCTCGCGAGGAAGCACATGCGGCACCGCCATCTCAACCACCAGCGCTATACGCTCGCGGCTATCGACGATGTGATCTCCCGCGGACGATGGGTGGACTGGGCCGATCTGCGCCGGGCTCTTCGGGGCGATCAGGACGACCAACCACTGTTCGACCGAATCGAGCGTGTCTGTCGCGCCCATGTTCCTGACCCGTATGCACAGCGGTATCACTTCTGGATGCACTATGTCCAAGCCTGCCGCCAGCAAGGCGCCGCCTGACTGGGAGCAAGTCCTCTCGTCGGCTGCTCGCTTGCAGCGTCTTCTGCCGGACGCCGTACTGGTCGGTGGAACGGCGGCGGGAATTCATGCCGGTCATCGGGCCTCCCGCGACGCCGATCACATCCTGACCGACCTCCGCCCACGCTTCGATGACATCCTGGAACAACTGGAGTCCGTGGCGGGATGGACGACCGCGCGAGTGAATCGGCCCGTTCGGGCCCGGAAATGTCACCGATTCCCGGCTGCGGGCACGGATCCGACTGCTTTCGCCGCGTTGAATGCGGCCAGGGTGCTCGACGTACCTACGGGTACGCCTGCGCGCCCTGACTCGCCTTCGCCTTGCGCAACCAGCCATCTCCGCACCCTCGCTTCGCGAATCGGTGACATTTCCGGGCCGATTCTCGGCCGTCTCGACGGTATCGAGACCGGGGTCCGGCAGCTCATTCGCGCGGAACCGCTGGAGACGATGACCGTCTCCGTCGGAAATCAGGAAATCAGGATTCCCACCGAGGCCGAGATCCTTCGCATCAAGGGGTTTCTCCTGCTTCGCCGAAACGCCACGCGGGACTACGTGGACTTCGCGGCCCTGGCGGATCGCGGCGGCGATGCGGCCACGGGGGCTGCCTTCGAGCGCTTCGACCGGCTCTATCCGCAAGACAACGGCGAGTCGGCCCTTCAGCAGATGCTGGTCCAGCTTTCGAACCCGAAGCCCTACGACCTCGACGGCACGAGCCTGTCCGAGTACAACAATCTGGAATCCCGCTGGCATGACTGGAACGAAGTTCGGGACGTGTGCGCGCATGCCGCGGCCATCATCTTCGACCACCGGTGCGCCCTGGACGAACCGCCTGCCCCGAGCGCCTGAACTTCTGGAAGCACTGCGCGGTGAACGGCGCGAGCCGGGCCGCCGCGCCGGACGCGACGGTGACCTCGCCGACATAGAGATCCCCCCGCGAGTCGATCCAGAGCCCGTGCGGGGCGATGAAGTTGCCGGGCAGCACCTCCTCCTCCCCGCCGATCCGGCTCTGCACGGCGCCATCGGGGTCGTAGATCCCGACCCGCGCGATCGGATCGTGCCCGTGCGGGGGCTCGGTCATCAGGCGAAAGTGCGGCACCGCCCTCACCCCGCTGCGGAAGCCGAGCTCCGCCACGTGCACGTTGTCCTGGTCGTCGATGAAGATGTCGTCGGGACGGTTCACGAAGTCCCAGCTCGTGCGGTACTCGCCTTCGGGCGAGAAGAGCTGGATGCGGGAATTCTCGCGGTCGGCCACGTAGACGGTGCCGGCGGAGTCCACCGCGATGCCGTGCGGGAGGTTGAACTGCCCCGGGGCGCTCCCCGGCTCGCCCCACGAGAATTCCAGCGTCCCATTCGCATCGAACCGGTGCACACGGGCGTTTCCGTAGCCGTCGGCGACGTACATGCTCCCGTCGCGCAACACGGCGACATTCGTCACCTGGTTGAATGGTTCGCCCCCGTACCGCACCGGCGAGACCTCCGGCACGAACCCGGTGTCCGAGCACCGGCCCGGCTCTCCCACGGTGCGGAGCAGCATCCCGCCGGTGGTGAAGGTGCGGATGGTGTGGTCCCCGCAGTCAACGAGATGCACCCGATCCTCGTGATCGATGAAGATCCCGTGCGGCCGGGGAAACATCCCCTCCCCCCAGGCGTCGAGGAACTTGCCGTCCTTGTCGAACACGATGAGCGGGTGCTCGCCGCGGCAGAAGACGTACACCCGATCACGCGAATCGACCGCAACCCCCGCCACCTCGGTGAACGACCAGCCCTCCGGAAGACGCTCCCAACCTTCCACCACCTCGAACTCGATGCCGTGGTGTCCCCTTGCCATCCCGAGCCCTCCATGCAGTCACGGCGCGAGCGACGCCCATGGCGACGCCCAACACGGATAACGCCAAGAATAACCTTGCCGGATGCCCGGCGTGCCACACCACGGGAAAGGGCACTCCCCTGATTCAATCGCTCCAGCGCCTCGCGAATCTCCATCACGCGATTTTCAATGGGCTACCGCTCGGCATCGCGGTGCACGAAAAGCAGGTCGCAAGGATACAGTTCAACACTCTTGGCGATGCGCTCGAATAGCTCTCGGGGAGGATTCGGGAGACGCCGCAAATCCGCGAACTCCGGTTGAATGGGAATCCTTCCGAAGTGCTCTCGCAGCAGCCAGATGAAAATCGGGAGGAGCGCCCTGTCGGACGAACCGTCGGCCACAAGCGTGAAGCGGAGCTCCCGCATTCCGACACCGGTCTAAGAAGAAGAAGAAGGCGGAAAAGGCAACAAACGCTGCAGGTCTTCACGATCGACGACCCGCCGTTCCTTCACCTTCACCTCTGGGGGTCTATTGCGCACCACCGGATTCAGGTAGGCGAGCAGATCACCGCGAGCCACAACATCCGGATTCCCATCACCCCTGGCTCTCCACGTACCCGACAGACATTGGAAGCAGGCTTTCCTGAACAGACGCCCGTGTTCATCCATCGCTTCCCGTGTCTTGACGAAGATGACGCTGTCGTCCGGAACTTCCTGAAAAACCGCCGGCGAATGGGTGTTGACGATCACCTGACGCAGCGGATTTTCCGGTCCGACCAGTTGGGACGTGTCGACCGCGATATCACGCAGCAGTTGCAGGATGGCCGGTATGCGCGCCGGGTGAATACCGTTTTCCGGTTCCTCAAGGCACATCAAGCCATCCGTTTCCGGATCCGTCTCCAACACCACCAGAGCCAGGAACCGCAAGGTGCCGTCCGACAGCGCGCGCGCCGGGTGATGGGTCCCTTCCCCATCTTCCGCGTACAGCGTCAGCAGTTCCCGTTTCTCGTCACGGTCGATCCTGATATTGCGCACATCGTCGATGAGCTGGCTCAACCGCATGGCGATCTGGCTGCAAGTCCGCGACGCATTCTCCGCTGCGAGTGCATCACGGCCACTCGGCCCCGAATCGCGGACCATCCGATACACGGTCGCGGCGAGGTGGCTACCATCCGCAGCCAGGCGTGCAGGCGAGGAGAACTCGTCGGGCCTCCTGAGTGCTGACGGTTCCAGTTGCAGCATCCGCCACGCTTCCATTTCCCGGCGGGCGACCACGACGGTGGGGCTTTCCGCCGCAGTGGCCACCGACAGCACCGTGCGCGGTAGATTGGTTGCTGATCGGCTCAACGGACGTCCACTGCTCCCTCCGTCCTGATGCAGCTTGATAATCCGTTGCCCACCTTCCTCCTCGGTCGAAATGAAGTAGGGCACGCGGCGTTGGCCACGCACCACCGATCGTCGCCAGTCCTTCGCTCGATGATCAAACAGAAGCTGCTTCGCAGCGGCACCTTGCGGGATGTGGGTCAGCTCCTCCTTCGTGATTTCCAGCGATCCCGGTGTCCGGATATCACCTGGATCTCTGTACGCAAGCTCCAGCGAATAGCGCAGGAACGTGATGCTGGCTTCAGCCTCCTGTCCGAGATCATCGACGGCCTTCGTCGGAACGATCATCTCCGCAGTGAAGGACATCCGATCGGAATATCGGCCACCTGCATGATGAAAGAGATTGCGAACGTCCGTAGTACGGCTGTCCTGATCACGCACTGAAGCCGCCGCTTCCATCAGCGTATGCCCGGACAATGCATGAAGAAACCGAATCGCATCGAACAGATTGGACTTTCCGGCCCCGTTCGGACCGACCATGCAGGTAAACGGACCGAAACGCAGATCCGCGTTCACCAGGTTCTTGAACCCGGAAACTTGCAGTCGGGTCAGCATGGATTCACTCGCGCCGCAGCGTCCGTTACCTCGGCCATCTTCTGTTGCACCACAGAGGCGGTCAAGCTGCCTGCCGCAGCGACAGTTGCCCGCCATGGCCACCTGCCACGGCTGGGTGGCGATGACCCACACCGAAGGCGACGGCACCGCCCGTGCGGACAGTCCCGATCACGCGATGACCGTCACGCAGGGGCGGGAGCGGGCTTCCAGGGTCCGGCCTGATGTCGCTGTCGTGCGCGAAGCGGTGTGGCGGCTCCGTGTGGCGGCCCCAGATCGCCCCTGCCGCTCGTTCGGCCAAGTTCATTTGGTGCGACAATGCCGCGATGCGGTTCTTCAACACCAGCGGACCTGTCGTCGCGGCCAGGCACTACTGCATACCGCCCCTGGAGCGCATCGATCTGCGCGGGATACGGCAGCTCGTCGACCGCGAACGGTATTTCGTGTTGTACGCACCCCGTCAGACCGGGAAGACCTCCACCCTGCTCGCGCTGAGGGACGAGCTGAACCGAAGCGGTAGCTACCGTTGCGTCTACGTCAACGTGGAGATCGGCCAGGCGGCGCGCGAGGATGTCGAGGCCGCGACGCGGTCGATCCTCAACCACACCGCGCGGCGGGCCCGATCCACCCTGAACGACGACTTCGTGGCCAACATCTGGCCGGAGGCGCTGGCGCGGGCGGGGCCATACAACGCCCTTGAGGAAGTCCTGGGCCGATGGGCGGAAGCGGACAAGAGACCGCTCGTGCTGCTGATCGACGAGATCGACGCGCTGATCGGCGACACGCTCCTGTCCGTGCTGAGACAGTTGCGCGCCGGGTACGACCAGCGTCCCTCCGGCTTTCCGCAGAGCATCGTCCTGTGCGGTGTCCGGGACGTGCGCGACTACCGCATCCATTCCTCCGCCGGAAAGTCCATCGTCACCGGCGGCAGTGCCTTCAACATCAAGTCCGAGTCCCTGCGGCTGGGGGACTTCTCGCCGCCGGAAATGGAAGCGCTGCTTGCCCAGCACACCCGGGAGACGGGACAGGCGTTCGAGCCGGATGCCGGCGAGGCGATCCGGACGCTAACCCGGGGCCAGCCGTGGCTGGTGAATGCGCTCGCCTATCAGGCGTGCTTCAGGGGCGAAGATCCGGATCGGAGCCGGCCGGTGACGCTCGACGCCGTGCGCGATGCCGGCGAGCAGCTCGTTCTTCGTCGCGATACGCACCTGGATCAGCTCGCGGACAAGCTGCGCGAGGAACGGGTGCGGCGCGTCGTGGAGCCGCTGCTGAGCGGCGAAACACCCGCCGGCGGCATACCGGACGACGATGTGGACTACGCCCGCGATCTGGGCCTCATCGCCAGGGATGGCCCGATTCGCATCGCCAACCCCATCTACCGGGAGGTCGTCCCCCGACAACTGGTCTACGGCGATCAGGACTTCCTCAACCAGGAAACCGCCTGGTACGTGGACCCGCAAAGCGGCCGCCTGCGGGCCGACAAGCTGCTGGCCGCGTTCCAGACCTTCTTCCGGGAACATTCGGAGCACTGGCTCGAACGCTATCAGTACCGGGAGGCGGGGCCACAGTTGCTGTTGCAGGCGTTCCTGCAACGGGTGGTCAACAGCGGTGGACGTATCGAACGGGAATACGGACTGGGGCGCATGCGCACCGACCTGCTGATCGTCTGGCCTGCGACCTGCACCGGATCCGGGACGGCCCCCCAGCGCATCGTCATCGAATGCAAGATCCGTCACGGCAGTCTGAACGGCACCGTCGCCGCAGGGCTGGGGCAAACCCGCGCGTACATGGACCGCTGCGCGGCCGAGGAGGGCCACCTGATCGTATTCGACCGATCGTCGAAACCGTGGCGGGACAAGGTGTTCCGGCGCGAGGACACCGGGGCCGGCGCCACGGTCACGATCTGGGGAATGTAGGAGCGGCGGGTGTCGCGGAGGTAGCCACAGCTCGCAAGCAAGCGCGGCAGCGTGCGCAGACGGTCGAGCCCGTATTCGAGCGCGGTAACGTAGTTCGCGACTTCACGGAGATCGGCGCTGTCCGCCGCACCCTTGGCACCGGCTTCGGCGGCAAGAAGTTCGGCGAGTGTCGTCCGGGTGCCCTCGATCCGGCTCGACAACACAGCCTCCCGGCGGACGAAGGTGCGGTCGCGCACCAAGCTCGTCCAGCGAGCTACTTCGGCCCGTATGGCACATATCATCGGAAGCGCGTCTTCAGTCTCCGAGCGATCCGCCCCGATGCCTGCGCACGCAGGAGACGAACCGATCCGCCCAGCGGCAGCCGGCCACGTCGCGCAGATGGCTGTAGCTTGCGAGCAGGCGGCCGATGACGATGCCGTCGTGTTCGCCGTCGATGCCGTGGCCGCGCCGGACGCGCCAGGCGAAGCGCCAGTCGGCGCCGGTCATGTTCTCCAGGGTGGAATGGTGGAACTCGTGCGCGTGGACCACACCGTTCGCCGCCGGCGCCCACGGGGCGTCCCCGGTCGGCTCCAGCACCACGTAGCCCCGGCCGCAGGGCCGGGGGTGCATCACGACATCGGCGGGAATCGCGCCCACCATCTCGCGCGCTCGCCCGTTCCAGCGGATGCGGCGCGCCAGGTACATCAGCCCGCCACACTCCGCATACACCGGCAACCCGGCCGCGATTCGCTCCGCGAGGGCCGTGCGCATCGGCGCATTCGCCTCCAGCGCGTCCATCGCGCGCTCGGGAAATCCGCCGCCGATGAAGATGCCGTCGGCTTCCGGCGGCGCCGGATCCCGGAGGGTGTCGAACGGCAAGATCCGCGCACCGGCCGCCTCCAGCGCCTCCAGATCGCCCGGGTAGTAGAAGCAGAACGCGGCGTCACGCGCGATGGCAATGCGCACGTCGGGCGAGGGGGGCACCGCGCCCCGTCGGGCCGTAGCCGGGGCGGCGACTGCGGGTGGCTCGACCCGCGGCGCATCATTGGTCCTGCTACCGTCCCACGTCTCGGGTCGGGATGCGGCAACTGCGGACGACCCGACCCGCAGACCCTTGCTGGTCAAGCCACCATCGCGCGTCTCGGGTTGGGACGCAGCCGCCACGAGCGGCTCGACCTGCGACGCAAGTGCCTGCACGCGGTCGAGGTCGACGCCTTGCTTGATGCGGCGCGCGATCCGCGCCACGCGGACTTCGGCCTTCGCGACCTCGGCCGGGGGGACGAGGCCGACATGCTCGGCGTCGAGCCCGAGGTCGGATGACCGGCCGAGCGCTCCGAGCACCGGCACGTCCGTGTAGGTGCGCACCGCCTGCACGAGCTTGCCCTCGTGACGCGCTCCGGCGACCTGATTCAGGATGACGCCGACGATGCGCACCGCGCGGTCGAAATCGCGGTAGCCCCGCAGCAGCGGCGCGATCCCGCGGGTGATGCCGCGGGTGTCCACCACCAGCACCACCGGCGCATCCAGCAGCTTCGCGAGCGCGGCGTTGCTGTCCGCGCCGTCCACCGCCACCCCATCGTGCAGCCCCTTGTTCCCCTCGACGATCGCAAGGTCCGCCCCCGCGCCGTGGTGCGCGAACTCCGCCCGGATCTCCTCTCGCGTCATGGTGTGGAAGTCGAGGTTCCGGCCGTTCCGCCCCGCCGCCGCGGTGAGCCACATCGGGTCGATGTAGTCCGGCCCCTTCTTGAACGGCTGCACCACCAGGCCGCGGGCCCGCAGCGCCGCCGCGATCCCGACCGTGACGGTGGTCTTGCCGGACGACTTGTGGGCGGCGGACAGGAACAGGCGCGCCATCAGGGAATGCCCTCGCGGGAGCGGCGTCGAATCGGCCGGAATCATCCTCAACGATCCAGGCGAACTATAATACGAGGGTGGCGATTTCGATCCGCTTCCCGGCATCACGCACTCGGATATTCATGAACGCACGGACCCGGCGGCGCCCGCCCGAACCCGGCGGCGAATACCGACGAAAATCTCCGTCCGGCGCGATCCTGACGTGCATTCTCGCGGGGGCGGTCATGACGGGCGGCTGCGCTGTCAGCGGCGATCGGAACGGAAACGGACTCGATTCCGGGGGCGCGAACGCCAGTGGACCGGCCGCAACAGAATCAGAGCACACCGTGGACGTGACCGTGCAAGGCGTTGAAGGCCCGCTGGCCCGCAACGTCCATGCGCACCTGTCGCTCGCGAAGGAGGCTTGCGACGCTCCCCGGTGGCGGGTGGAGCGGCTCGTGGAGCGGGCGGCGGACGAGGTGCGCGATGGCCTGCGCGCCCTCGGCTACTACGAACCGGAATCGGTGACGGTCACGCTCGGCGGGGAAGAGGGCGAGAGCAACGGGTGCCCGCACGCCACGGTGTCCGTATCGCCCGGGGAGCCGGTGCTCATCGAAGTTGTCGACATGCGCCTGGAGGGCACCGGAAGCGGGGACGAGGCATTCGCTGCGCATCTCGACACGCTGCGCATGGCCACCGGCGAGGTGCTCGACCACAGCGGGTACGAAGAGGCGAGACGCGCCATCGAACGCTACGCGGCGGAGCACGGCTATCTCGAAGGCGAGTTCGTCACGCGCCGATTCACCGTCGACGTGGCGGCGCGGAGCGCCCATGTGGAGCTCGTCTACCGGCCGGGGCGACGCTTCCGGTTCGGGGCGCTCGACATCGAGCGGACCGCGCTCGATGCGTCTCTCGTCGAGCGCCTGGCCGCCTGGCCCGAGGGTGCGCCGTACGATGCCGACCGGCTCGTGGAGGTGAGCCAGCGGCTTTCGCAAAGCGGTTACTTCGAGCGCGTGGACGTGAATCCACGCATCGACCGGACCGAGGATGGCGCGGTCCCCGTCGAGGTCTCGCTCACGCCGAGGAAGCGACATGCGTTCACGGCCGGGGCCGGGGTCACCACCGACGCCGGGCCGCGGCTGCGGCTCGGCTACGAGGATCGGCGGGCGAGCGCCGGCGGGCATCGGTGGTCGGCACGAAGCGCGGCGTCGCTGGTCCGGCGCTCGCTCGACGCCGAGTACCGAATCCCTCTCGCGGATCCGCGCACCGAGTGGTTGACCCTCGACGCGGGCGTGGTGGGCGAGCGCACCGAGACCTCGCGCACCAGTGAGGCCCGGATCGGCGTCTCGCAGACGAAGTCACGGTGGGACGATTGGATCGAGACCCGCTTCGTGTCGCTCACCTACGACGACTTCTCGGTGGGGAAAACGCGCGGCATCGCCCGGCTGCTCACACCGGGGGTGAGCCTCGCGACGACCCGCTACGACGACCGGCTCCGGACGAGCCACGGCTACCGGCTGCACGGCGAGATGCGGGGCAGCCACGAGGCGGCGGGTTCGGACGTGTCCTTTCTCAGGCTCTCGGGCTCGGCCGGCTGGGTGCGGGCGGTGCCGGGGGGCGGGCGGCTGCTCGCGCGGGCCGAGTTGGGGGCGATGGCGGTGGATGGCTTCGATGCGCTTCCGCCCTCGCAGCGGTTCTTCGCCGGCGGCGACAGCAGCGTCAGGGGTTACGAGTTCGCCTCGCTCGGCCCGGTCGACGGCGGCGGGACGGTGGTGGGCGGGCGGATGCTCGCGGTCGGCAGCATCGAGTACGAACATCCGATCCGGGGTCGGTGGAGCGGAGCGGTATTCACCGACGCGGGGAACGCATTCGACACCGGGTACCGCAACGAAGGGCTCAAGGTCGGGGTGGGGCTCGGCGTGCGCTGGCAGTCCCCGATCGGCGCGGTGCGGCTCGACGTGGCCCGACCGCTCGACGCCACGCAGCGCTTTCGCCTGCATCTGCGGCTCGGACCCGACCTGTGAGGGTGGGAGACAACCACGGACCCGGGGAGCGGTGTCGCGGCGTGCGCCGGCAGTCCCCGATCGGCGCGGTGCGGCTCGACGTGGCCCGACCGCTCGACGCCACGCAGCGCTTTCGCCTGCATCTGCGGCTCGGACCCGACCTGTGAGGGTGGGAGACAACCACGGACCCGGGGAGCGTCGCCCGGGAGGGGTGTCTGCGGCCCACGCCCGGTCCGGGGCGGCGCGCGCCTTCCTCCGCGCGGCGGCGCGGGGCGGCGGCGTCGCGGCCGTGGTGGTTGCGGTGGTTCTCGCACTTCTGGCCGCCGCGCCCGCGACCGAAACCGGGACGCGCTGGATTCTGGCCGGGGTCGACCGGCGGGCCGGTGATCGCGTGCGGATCGGCGAGGTCTCGGGGCGCCTGACCCACACGGTGCGGGTGCGCGACTTCGGGATTCGCCATCCGTCGTTTGACCTCACCGCAGCCACGCTGGAGCTTGCACTGGACCCCGCGAAGCTGCTCGCGGGAGAGATGCACCTGAACGCGCTCGCGATGGACGGGGTGAGGATCGCACTGCCCGAAGCCCCGGCATCCACGGATGCGGCACCGGGGGTGGGACCGGGGCCGGCCGCAGGGCCGGCCAAGCCGATCACACCAACGGGGTCGACCCAATCAGCGGAGCCGATCGCACCGGCGGGACCGGCCCAATCGACCGGATCGGTCACGCCGGCGGGGTCGGACCAATCCGCCCAATCGACCAGGTCGGTCACACCAGCGGAGCCGATCGCACCAGCGGGACCGGCCCAGTCGACCGGATCGGTCACGCCGGCGGGGTCGGACCAATCGGCCCAATCGGCCAAGCCGATCACACCGGCGAAGCCAGTCCAGCCGGCGGGGCCGGCCCTACCGGCCTGGCCGGTCCTGCGGGTGGCGGCGCCGGCCGTCACCGCCACGAACGTCACCGTCGTCGTGGGCGGGGAGGAGGTTCCGGTCGAATCCGTGACGTTCTCCACCCATCTCACCGAAACGCGGTTGACCCTTGCCGACCTGAACCTCACCGGCCCGACCTGGCGGCTCGCGGCGAACGGCACCATGGCGCCGGTGGCGCCGTTCGGGCTCGACCTGCAAGCGCAGTGGACGAGCCACGCCGACGGCGCCACCCACGAGGGGCGGCTGACCATGGCCGGCAATGCGCAGTCCCTCGATTTCGACGCGGCCATGCAAGCGCCCGTCGAACTCCGGTCGAGCGGCCGGTGGAGGCGCACCGCGCAGGGATACGAGCTGGAGGCGCGCGGCGCATGGCAAGATCTGCGATGGCCGCTCATCGGGCCGCCGTCGGTGCGAAGCCCGGAGGGACGTTTCGAGCTCGGCGGGGGACTCGACGCCCTGCGCCTCGCCCTCGACCTCGACCTCGCCGCCGACCGGCTGCCGGCCATGCGAATCGCGCTGGAGGGGACGGGGTCGGTCGAGCCGTCGGCGGCGCTGCCATTCGCGCTGACGGCGCGCTGGCGGGCGGCGACGGCAGCGGGTGCGACCTCGACATCCGGTGCAACGGCCGGATCCTCCACGAGGGCGCACTGGCGGGCGGTGACGGCATCGGCCACGACCCTGTCGGGCGCGCTCGACGCGAGCGGCGACCTCGGGCGGGTGGTCCTGCGCCCGAGCGTGATCTCGCCGTTCAGCGCCTCGGCCGACGCCACGCTGTCGCTCGGGGACGCATCCGGCTTCGAAGCCGTCGCCCGGTGGAACGGCCTCTTCTGGCCGCTCGCCGGAGCGCCGATGGTCACGAGCCCCAGGGGCCGGCTCGAGGCGAGGGGGACCACCGCCCTGGCGAAGCTCGACCTCACCGCGGCGCTGGAGGCGCCGGACCGGGTGCGCGACGCGCACGTGAGCGCATCGGCGACGGTCACGGCCGCCGGCGAGACCGAAGTCACGGGCTCGTTCGCCTGGGGTGCGCAGACCGTCTCCCGCGAGGTGAGGCTTCGCGGCGCCGGCACCGTGCGCGGGAACCCCTCCGGGGCCTTGCGCTTCACGCACGCGCTCTCGGCCCCGTTCGCGGTGTCGAGCACCGGCGAGATCAGGCCGGCCGACCCGGCGCCCGAACTCCGCATGGTGTCCGAATGGACCGATCTGCGATGGCCCCCAAATAGACCCGTGGATGAAACGATGGATGGACCCCTGAATGGACCCCTGGACGGACCCGTGAACGGACCCCTGAATGGAACGACGGATGGACCCCTGAATGGACCCGCCGCGCTGTCCAGTTCCCACGGGGCGCTGGCGCTGAACGGTCCGCTGGATGCGCTGGAGATCCAGCTCGACGGGGCGCTGGAGACGGAAACGTTGCCGCCCGCCCACATCACGCTGACCGGGGTACTGGACGATGCGGGCCTCGACCTGGAACCGCTGCTGATCCGCGCCCTCGCCGGGCAGACGACGGCGCGCGGCCGGATCGGGTGGCGCCCCGAGATCGGCTGGGATCTCGAGGTCGACGCCCGCGGGCTCGACCCGGGCCGGCACTGGTCGCAGTGGAACGGGACGCTCGATGCCTCCGCCGTGGTGCGGGGCCGGATGGCCGATGGCGCCCCCCATGCCACGGTCGATATCCGCAAGCTGCAAGGTCGGCTGCGGGATCATCCGGTCGCGGGTCGCGGGACGGTGGCGGTGGCGGGCGGGCGACTGAGCGCGCAGGGGGTGTCTCTGCGCTCGGGAGACAACCGTCTGGCGCTTGAGGGGATGTACGACCACCACCGGGAGATGGATCTCGCGTTCTCGCTCGATGCCCCGGACCTGAGCGCGGTGCTTCCGGATGCGCAGGGGCGTCTCTCGGGCGAGGGTGAATTGAGAGGGGCCGTGGCGTCGCCGCGGATGACGATGCGCCTCGCCGGACGGGACCTGCACTACCGGGACTGGAGCGCCCGGCGGGCCACGATCGAGGCCGAGATTGCGGATGCGCAGTCGAAGTCGCAGGTGGTGGTGCAGGTCGGGGAGGCCCGCGCCGGGGCGCATCGCATCGGGTCCGTCGAGCTCCGGGCCGACGGCGCCCTCGCCGCCCACAGCGCGCACGCAACCGCCACGTCGAGCCTCGGCGACCTGGACCTCCGGCTGGCGGGAGGGATGGCAGCCGGGCGGTGGCGCGGTGAGCTGGCCGAGGCCACGTTCACTGCGGCCGGCGGCGAGACCTGGCGCCTGGCGGATGCGTCGGAGTTCGGCGTGGACGCCGATCGGCTCCGAATCGGGACCACCTGCCTGAAGTCCGGCACCGGGGCCCGCGCCTGCGCGGACTTCGAGCGCACGGACCGCATCCAATCCCGGTTCGGCATCGAATCACTCCCGCTCTCGGCGCTGCGGCCGTGGCTGCCGGCCGAGTCCAGCCTGACCGGCGCTCTGGACGTCGAGGGGGCGGGGTCGCTCGACGGCGGCCGCCTCGAAGGGCGCATCGCGGCCCGCGTGTCTCCGGGCGAACTGACGGTGCCGCTGGGCCAGGGCGAGCCGCTGGCGGTCGCGCACGCCGACACCGCGCTGAATATCACGGTCGAGGCGAGCCGGACCGAGATGGACTTCCGGTCGGTGCTCGGCGGCGACGGACCGGTGCAGGGCCGCCTGCGCGTCGAGGGTCGGGGCCGGGAGGCATCGCTCGACGGGGCGATCAATGTGTCGTTGCCGCGGCTCGACCCGATAGCCGCCTTTGTCGCCGGCCCGCTCTCGGCCGAGGGCGAGGCGTTCGTCGAGGCCCGCATCGGCGGCACCGTCGGCGCGCCCCGTGCGCTCGGCGTCGCGCGGGTCGAAATCGATGGCGCGCGCGTCCACGATCTCGGCATCGAGCTCTCCGACTCTCACCTCGAAGCGCGGGCCGACGACGCGGAGCGGATCGCCATCGGCGGGGTGCTGCGCTCGGGAGACGGACACCTCGGCATCGACGGATCCGGCCGGCTGGGGGCGGAGGCGAGGTGGACCGCGGAAGACCTCGCCATCACCGGCGAGTCGTTCGAGATCGTGCGCCTTCCCGAAGCGGTCGTCACCATATCCCCGGACGTCACCATCGCCGCGGCGGGCGAAACGCTCGAGATCAGCGGGCGGGTGGTGGTTCCGCAGGCCCGGATCACCCCGCGCGAGCGCACCGAAGGGGTTGTCGACGTGTCCGCCGACGAGGTGCTGGTCAGCCGCACCGGGGCCGGAACCGGCACTGATTCCCGGGGCGAGCCCCCGGCCGACTCCCGAACCGGCTCCCGGGACGATTCCCGGGACGACTCCCAAGCTGGCTCTCGGACCGACTCCCAAGCTGAATCTCGGACCGACTCCCGGGACGGATCCCGGACCGAGTCCCAGGCTGACTCCCGGGTCGATTCCCGGACCGAGTCCCAAGCCAACTCTCGGGCCGAATCTCTGGCCGGCTCCCGGGACGAATCCCAGGTCAACTCTCGGGCCAGCTCTCGGGCCGATTCCCGGGACGAATCCGAAGCCGAATCCCGAGCCGACTCCCGGGCCGACCCCAACCCCGAGCCCGAACCCGAATCCGGCCGCGGACCGGATGTCGGGACGGACTTGCTGGTCGTGCTCGGCGACGAGGTGGTCTTCGACGGCTATGGACTGCTTTCGCGACTGACCGGGGAGCTGAGGGTCCGACAGACGCCGGGCGGCGTGCTGGAGGGGTTCGGAACCCTCGACCTCACGGACGGCCGGTTCACGCTCTACGGTCAGGAACTGGATATCGAGCACGGTCGCGTGACGTTTGCCGGCCCGCTGGACGACCCCGGGATCGACATTCGGGCCGTGCGCAGAGCCGGGGACATCACCGCGGGCATCACGATTGGCGGCACCATCAGCACCCCGAGATCGCGGGCCTTCTCCGAACCGCCCCTGGCCGAGCCGGAAGCGCTCTCCCTCGTGCTCACCGGCCGTACCCTGTCAAGCGCGGGCGAGCGCGAGACCGCCCTCCTGTCCCAGGCGGCGCTCCGCCTCGGGCTCGAAGGCACGAGGGGCGTCGGCGCGCGGCTTCGATCGGACCTGGGGCTGGATGAGCTGAGTGTCGACGTGGGCGGCGTCGGCGACACCGCCGATGCGTCGCTGATACTGGGCAAGCGGCTGAGCGCCGACTTCGGGGTGCGGTACGTGCATTCGCTGGTGCGTCGGACCGGGAGCGTGTTCGTCGACTACCGCCTCACCGATCACCTCGGCCTCGAAGTGGAATCAGGCGAGCGGCACGGCCTCGATCTGCTCTTCAGCGTCGAACGAGACGGTGACTCGCGGTAACGCCTGCGCATCCCTGCGCATCCTTTTACGAAGAAGTCCCGGACGGGCACCAAGACCCCGAAGGCCGAGATCGATCTGGTACGCACTCGGTTGGGGCGACTGATGTGGTGACCTTCAGCCTCGCCGATCTGTGGCCCTGAGCGAGTCGCGCCGGCCGGTCTGCGGTCGGATAATGTCGGCTCGCAAATTTGCCGGACGTGCTAACGTCCCGGCCTGAAACTCTCACCGAGCCCGGCGTTCGGCTCCGCCATCTTCGGGCGACATGACGAGGGGGGCATCGCGAACATGGCAGGCACAGCGGCCCGGAAGCATGAGCCTGCGGCAGCGCCGAGGGCGACCTACCAGGATGTGCTCGACGCCCCCGCCCACCGGGTGGCCGAAATCATCGACGGCATGCTCCACACCCACCCACGCCCGGCCATGCCTCATGCGCGGGCCAGTTCGTCTCTCGGCGTCAAGATCGGTGGACCCTTCGACAACAACCCCGGTGGTCCGGGTGGGTGGTGGATCGTCGACGAGCCGGAGCTGCACTTCGACGAGGACATTGTGGTGCCGGACCTCGCGGGCTGGCGCCGGGAGCGGATGCCTGAATTTCCCGACACCGCCTACGTCACCCTGGCACCGGACTGGGTCTGCGAAGTGCTCTCGCCCTCGACCCGCAAGCTCGATCTGTGCGGCAAGCGCCCGGTGTATGCGCGTGAAGGCGTGACGCACCTGTGGCTGGTGGACCCGCTGGCCCGGCTTCTGGAGGCGTTCGAGCTGCGCGATGGGCAGTGGGCGTTGATTGCCACCGCCGCGGACGCCGACCCGGTCGCCATCCCTCCGTTCGATGCGGTGACCTTCAGCCTCGCCGATCTGTGGCCCTGAGCGAGATTGCGCCGGCCGGTCTGCGGTCGGATGATGCCGGCTCGCAAATTTGCCGGACGTGCTAACGTCCCGGCCTGGAATTCTCACCGAGCCCGGCGTTCGGACCCGTCATCCTGGGGCGAGGCAACAAAGGGGCATCATGGACCTGTCAGGCGCCGCGACCCGGAAGCATGAGCCTGCGGCGGCGCCGAGGGCGACCTACCAGGATGTGCTCGACGCCCCCGCGCACCGGGTGGCCGAAATCGTCGACGGCACCCTCCACACCCACCCCCGGCCGGCCATGCCCCATGCGCACGCCAGTTCGTATCTGGGCGGAGAGCTCATCGGTTCTTTCGGCAAGAGACATGGTGGTCCGGGCGGGTGGTGGATCGTCTTCGAGCCGGAGCTGCACTTCGACGAAGACATTGTGGTACCGGACCTCGCCGGCTGGCGCCGGGAGCGGATGCCTGAATTTCCCGACACCGCCTACGTCACCCTGGCGCCGGACTGGGTCTGCGAAGTGCTCTCGCCCTCGACCCGCAAGCTCGATCTCTGCGGCAAGCGCTCGGTGTATGCGCGCGAAGGGGTCGCCCACCTGTGGCTGGTGGATCCGCTGGCCCGGCTTCTGGAGGCGTTCGAGCTGCGCGATGGGCAGTGGGCGCTGACGGCCACCGCCGCGGACGCCGACCCGGTCGCCATCCCTCCGTTCGATGCGGTGACCTTCAGCCTCGCCGATCTGTGGCCCTGAGCGAGATTGCGCCAGCCGGCCTGCGGCCGATTCATCGGGCTCGGTGAGCCTGGCTCGATACCGGATTCGCCGAGAGGTGGCCCCGGCGTGATGGGAGACACGCCGGGGCCGGTGCAATCACCACCAGGTGTCAGTCATCACGACGCCGGCCCGCAGGGGCAACCGGCGGTCGCTCCTGCATGGCGGTGCAATCACCACCGGGTGTCGGCCATGATGACGCCTCTCCCATGAGGTCCGAGGCCGCCGAAGCGGCGAGAGAAGGGGGGAGCGATGTCGGTCGGAGTCGTCCCGAGGGGATCACCTGAGACATCCCCGCGAAACGCCGACACCGCTCCCGGTTCGGTATTCGTGCGTCGCCCCGTCAGTCGCCGTCGAAAGCCTTGTCTACATCCCTTGCAACTGCGAACTCTCCCGTGACAGGGGCGCGAAGCGTCGCCGTGCGGCCGACACCTTCAATCCGCGAAGTGAAGGGCCATATCGCCGTCTGCGATTGGTAAAGCTGTATCTCCAAATCCCCTCCCATCGGACTTCCTCCGCACCGTTGTAGGTGGAGAGAGCGACGACGCCGGGAGCGCCCTCGTAAAGAATCTGGTTCCCCGTGAGGCGACGCCGCCACCCACTCCGTAAACCTGTCTATTCTGCGCGGCCTACACGCGCTCCTCGCAGCGCCTGAGCAACGCCTCCGCAATCGCGAGCCGCACCACGTCGCTCTGAGTCTGAATCCGCGGCGTCACCCAGCATTCGAGCCGCTCCTTCCCCGGTGCTTCCCGGTTCACCCGGTCCACCAGCGCATCGAGATTCGCGCAGTCTTCGCGCGAGAGCCGCATGTGCAGGAAGCGTTCGGTGGCCATCGTGTATTGCTCCTAGATACGGTCGCGGGGAGCCGGCTACTCCTTGTGCGCGCCGAAGGCTCCGACCATCTTCCCGACGTTGTGGTACTCGGCCTCGAATGTGCCGGCGATTCCAGCGGGTGTAGCGTCTTCCTGATTCACTGCACCAGTTCCTCCCCGCTTGGCAGCCGGTAGGTTGGAATAGAATGCAGCCTCCCATTCCCCGGCGTCCGGGGCAGAAACCGCTTCACCCTCAATCTTCCAAGACACAGGGGCTCCGGCCCGCAAAGCCTCAACTCCTGCGCCTCCCGCACCGCCGCCGACAGTGCCAACACGGCTCCCCGTAATGGTTGTCTGCTTGAGCGTCACAATCCAATCCGGCCTCCCCTCGCGATTACCATTAATCGTCCGGAAGTTGTCGATAGTTCCGGAGACGGTTTCATCGCCGCCAAGTGAACCTCCGGTCTCTGTGAAGTTCGCTCTGAGGGTCGCAGTAGCGGTGAATTCGCCATAGTCTGAACTTGAGTCAAGGGGCTGGAAGAAAGAATAGTATCCCGCAGCGACGCCCTTGTAGGTTGCAGGACCACTCAGCCGCGCAATCTCAGCCTCAGTCGAGCGATTGCCGCCTGTCGCCGGTCCGTGGAAGGTGTGGAATGTCCACGTCCCGGCACTGTTGTTCGGGTTCAACTGACGCGCCCACCAACCGAAATACATGTACTCGGCGTCATCGAGTTGGATTTGCGCACCGCTGTCAGGGGTGAATACCCACGGTCCGTTGAATGAAAAGTGGTTATTCTGGTTAGTTACGCCGCATATATTAGGATCCGCCGGTTTCGCCGGACCGTTCCCTGAGCCAGATGCGCAAGTGAACGTTCCGCGGGCGCCCGCAATGCTCCCAGGTGTCTCATAGGTCCAGCGGAGAGGATAACGCTTGTCGTCTCGGAACGTTTCCGGATCTGAAGCGTTTGTGGGAGTTACAGGATATCCAGTACTTTTGCATGGGCAGCCGGGAGTACCAGTTACCGTAAGTGGATCGGTACCAGGATCGTTGTCGTTTTCGAGTTCATACCATTTTTTCCCCGCATCGATCGCTGTCTTGGTGTAGAAGCCTCGATCGACTACTGCGAACGTTTTCTCAGCATCTGTTGATTTCGGAAATACGGAAGCGTCAACGCCGGATACCCGTGTGTGCTGAGCAGTACCAGCAGAGATCAGGACTGAGCCGACTACCTTATCTGTACTGTCGATAACTGCTGTAGGAGAACTATCGCTTGGGTTATAGAGTGCAGCAACGCCTAGCGCATCAGTATTGATGATTGCACTAGCTGCTACACCGTCGTTGTAGTCGCTCTCCCTGAACGAAATTCCCTTAGGGGCCTCGACATCGGAGTATACATCGAGCCTATCGGTGGTCGCGAAATCGCTATCTGAAATCGATGTTCTGAACCATTTCCCATTACTGCCAGGCGTTGTCGTTGGCGTTGAAAGTGCAGGACTCGGGGTCACCAAAGCGGTCGCCCGGAATCGAGGCGTGACCGCTATGGTTTCTCCTCCTCCTTGGGTAGGAACTGGAGCTGCTGCCCGTCCCGGATTGAGTCCAGCGAGCACCCGCCGCGCATTGTTCTGCCGAAGCTGGTTTCCGGCGCCCTCGGCTTCATCCTCTGCCTTATCAGCCCGCTCCGTCTCTTCATTGGCCCGCTCCGTCTCTTCGTCGCGCTCCGTCCGGGCAGTATCCCGCTCCGTTCTGGCGGTATCGCGCTCCGACCTCGCGGAATCCCGCTCTGAACGGGCTGTATCCCTCTCACTGATAGCGGTATCGCGCTCCCTCTCCAGGCGCTCGACCTCTGGATCTTTCGGTATCGCTACCGTTACCAGCCCGCCGGTAGACGTCGCTGTAAAGGTGCCGAGCGCGGCGTCAGCGACTTTCACGGTCACTACGCATCCATCATCGCCCGCACTGGCGGGGCATGAGAGCACCGCACCGCTGCCGGTCGTCTTGGACTCGCCTGCTTCAATCTCGATCTCCCCTGCGCCCGAGAGACCATGGCCGAGCGGCAACACTACGTCGAAAGGCTTGGGTGCATCTGCCCCTTCCTCGCCATTCGTCTTGTTGTTCGACCCCCCTCCGCACCCCGCGACCAACACCGCCGCGAGAGCCACCAAGCCAATGTGAGCGTGCTTCATGTGTCCGTCTCCCTCGGGATGCGTCATGGGTCCTGTGAAGGTGAAGGGGTCGCGGTGCCGTAGCGGGTGCAGCGACACAGCGACTTGTTTCCCCGTAGATAGGGCGCTCCGGCGTAGAGCGCCCGATGGCTGTGGTGATGCCTTACGGCTTCCGCGGTGCGGCGAAAGAGCCCTGGACGGCGACGCCAACAGCTCCGTCGTAGCGAACCTCTACACCACCGCTTGCATTCGGGTATTCAGTGCCAGTAGCCGCATGGAACCAGCCCGCTACACCGCTCGGCAGTCTTGAGTGGTCTTCGGCACTCTCACCGAAGAAGCTGCCGCCCCAACGTCCTTGCCAGTTTTCTCCGTCTGCATTCCCCGAGGTGTTCATAGCAGGAGTAGCGATTTCTACTGGAACCGGAGTGGTTGAACTGGTATTCACAGTTAGAGGAGTGCTGTCCAACTTTACCTGCCAAGTTCCCAAGGACCCATGCCGACCCCTGAAGTTCTTTATCGTCCCCGATATGCTGTCGACTGCAGTACCCGCATCGGTGCCATCGTCGGGACCCTCGTCGAAGTTGAACTCAGCCGTCAGCTCGGCGTCGGCCACAAACCATCCGCCGTGGCGGTCGGGTCGGTCAGCGGGGTCATCACCGCTCGCGGCGGGATTCGTTGCAGGCGCTCCGCGACCGCTGTAGTCCGTGTAATTCCCTGCCGCGCCTCCAACGTAAGTTGCCTTCCCTTCAAGGCTGTCATTGCCGGAGTCGACGTACATGAAGGGGATGCGACCGCCGTAGATCGGCTCGAAATCGGAAAAGCGACCGCCCGCACTATCGTCCTTCCGCCACCAGCCGAACGCCAGGTAGTCTTCCCTGTCGCCAAGGCCAGCTACGGTAGCCGTGCTGCTGGTGGCCGTGAACGTCCAACTATCGGCGCCTGCGCCGGTAGTAGGGCCTCTCAGCTTACCTACCTGCGCCCCGCCTTCGGTGATACGTTCACTCGTAATCGTGCCGCAACCAGTGGCGCATATGAGGGTGCCAGGCACGCCGTCAAAGGTGGCAGGAATTCTGTAGTCGTCAACGCCTGTCCCCTGAGCAGCCGTGATAGACACCGGCCCTGCCCCCGCTCTACCCGTGTCCTCGGTAGCCCTCAAGAGATTCCAGAAATCCACCCTCTGGGCCACGGGGTCATTGCTGATGCCTGTGCCGAACAGTCTTCCTTCGGTAATGCTCACGTCGTTGGCGTTGCCACGATTCAGGCCATACTTTTCTGCGAACGTCATGAGCGGGGCCTGATTGTCGAACCGGACAGATATCTCGCTACTGGTCGGCTCCCAAGAAACGCCCCTCCACGGACCACCGTGCCACGCCTTATCCCCGGAAGGCGCTGTTGCCGCCTCATGACCTGTACTTTCAGGGGTCGTCATATGCCCTGAGCGGAAAGGTGTATTGGCATCCCTCTGCGTGTCCGCTTCTGGATAACCGAGTCGTTTGGACAGGGCGCTCGGCGAGGGAGCCGGTCCCTTCGTAATCTCCTCCCGCAGAGTCGCCAGGCCGACGCCCGTTCCGACCGCTTCGGTCGACAGGAGTATCGCCGTGGCCGTTCCGTTTCCTTCGCCGCCCGTGGTCGCTTCAACGCTGTCGTTGTTCAGGCCAGTCGTGAAGGTCACCCGGCAGTTATCCCCACCCGCCGGGCACGCGAACCGCACGCCGCCGTAATTGATGTTCCCCCCCGCCCTGATATCGAGGTACTTGCCGTCCCGGAACCGATCCGTCTGGTTCTCATCGTCCTGATCGAGCCGGTCTCGGACGTTGTGTCCGTCCGGGAGGGGCAAGCTCACCATCGGCTCCGGCGGTGTGGGTGGTGTGACCGTCACCATGCCGCCCGTAGCCGTAGCGGTATGCGTGCCAAGCACGTCATCCCTGGTCACGGTGAGGCTGCATCCCGTAGAGCCCTCGGCAGGGGTGCAGGTGAGAGTCGTTCCGTCGACGGTGGTCTCACCCGACGCCAGAGCAGTTGTCCCTGCCTCAAGACCATGTCCGTCCCCAAGCGTGACATCGTAGGACCTAGGCGGAGTGTCCCCTGCGTCATCATTGTTGTTGCTCGACCCACCGCACCCGGCGAGCCCCAGACCCGCCGCGATGGCGAGGCTGGTGAACAAGCTGGTTCGTGCATTCATTGCGTGCGCTCCTGATATTTGAAGATTTACCGCCCGGTCGGCGGCGACCACCTTGAAGAGCCATGCGGTGGGCCGGTCTCACACCGCCGCCCCGTGCCTTCGAACATGACACCCCGCGACGCATCGTCATCGGCTCTTGCGTCTCGGCCTTGGCTTGTCCCCCACACGCTGAGACCGTGGGGTCGTGCAAGCCTTGGTGCGCGTGGGTGGGGGTCTCTTCAAGCCGTGGCGTGACGCCTCCACGGCCCGGTGTTCAGGCAGTCCCCGGCGACGAATCGAGTCAGGTACTGTGGGTGTGATTGAGGGAAAACGTGTCCCCAGGGGCATGGAGGTGCCTGTTCGGGGCGATGTGCTGGAGACGCATTGCGAGGGAGAACAGAGGATTGGAGGCCAGCAAACAGTAATGAGAACACGTCTCATCCGACAACAATCAAGCCACCAGATGTGTATCCCCGCGTGTCCCCCGTGTTACCCAACGTTGAATATCGCACCCCAAGCACTCCCGAACACCATCCCCGCCGGGGGCGAATTCAGAGGATGAACGAGACCATTCCCGATTTCCGAGCGAACGCTTCACCGCGACCGCCGGTCACGGCCCCAGAGGCTCTTCGCGCCCCACCCGACACTTCACCAACGCATTGGAAACACAGACAAAAGAACACGCGCTCCCGAACGAGAATCCCCACCGGACGGCACTCAATCCCCCCGGCGAAAATGTCGTACACAAGACAATCACGTCGCTGAAGGGTATTTGCCAACACAGCCGACGCAGTATGCTTCCTCCCGCTCGTGGGTGGGTCTCCCCCTGCCTCGGGTCGAGTCGGAATCAATCACACCCACAGTACCTGACTCCCACGCCGTTCTCCGCCGCACCCCGCACTGCATTTTTTCAAGCACCCTCAATCACTTGCGCACCGCCCTGCCGGAAACCCGACCCCGTCCCGGGGACACGGGGACACGGGGAATTCGGCCATTCCCGGGGACACGGACCGGGGACGCGGGAGACTCATACATTCCCGGGGACACGGGGCGGTTTCTCACCGGGCTCGGGGCGCCCGCAGGATCGGCCGATGCCCCGCGTCGGGCCGGGGTCGCCACCGCCCTCCATGGAGCAGGAACACGGACCCGGCATGAGGGGCTGAGGTCATAACCAGCCGGGTGACGATGAACATCACGGACAACGACTGACCCGACACACACGATCGACGGTGATTGCCCCCCGCGCGCACGCGGATGCATGACAGACAGGATGGGAGCCACCACCGATTCTTGCCGTATCATGGCTCGCCCCTACCGGGTAGACGGTCCGCATGAGCCAGCCGCGCGAAGCGCTCGTCGTCGAGGATCTCCACAAGCGCTTCGGTGGTCTCGAGGTGCTCAAGGGCATCTCCATGACTGCCCACGAGCACGACGTGGTCTCGATCCTCGGCAGCAGTGGCTCGGGGAAGAGCACCCTGCTCCGCTGCATCAATCTGCTGGAAACCCCGGACGCCGGAGACGTGTCCGTGCAGGGGGAACTGATCCGGATGCGCCGGGCCACCGGCCGCGCGCCGGTGCCCGAGAGCCGCCGGCAGGTCGAGCGGATCCGCGCGAAGCTCGGCATGGTGTTTCAGCAGTTCAATCTCTGGTCGCACATGACGGTGCTGGAGAACGTCGTGGAAGCCCCGCGGCAGGTGCTGCGGCTGCCGAAGGCGCAGGCGGTCGAGCGCGCAGAAGCCGTGCTGGAGCGCGTGGGCATGCACGACCGCAAGGACTACTACCCCGCCCATCTCTCCGGCGGGCAGCAGCAGCGCGCCGCGATCGCGCGGGCGCTGGCGATGGAGCCCGCGGTGCTGCTCTTCGACGAACCGACCTCGGCCCTCGACCCGGAGCTCGTGGGCGAGGTGCTCAGGGTCATGCGCGGTCTGGCCGAGGAAGGGCGCACCATGCTGGTGGTAACCCACGAGATGGGGTTCGCGCGCGAGGTCTCCACCCGGGTGACGTTCCTGCACGAAGGGCGGGTGGAAGAGACGGGCGAGCCCGGGCAGATGTTCGAGCAGCCCGCCTCGGAGCGATTCCGGCAGTTCCTCGCCGGCACGCTGAAGTAGCGCGCTGGTTTCACCGCCATCGATTCCCCAGGCAGGACTGGCAAGGGCCGGTTCGGGTGTATGCTCGCCACCCCCATGAGGAGCCACTGGCCCGAAGTCTCGCCGATTCTTTAGCGCCGACCTCCCGACGGGACTTCGTCAGTCACCTGCCCTCCGGGAAAGATCGTCACCCACTCCCCGGATGGAATAATCACCCACCTCGGAAGCAGGACAACCACCCACCCCCCAGCAACACGAAGGAGACTCGCAACCATGAAAAGACTCACTACCGCCCTGCTCGCCGCCCTGGTTCTCGCGGCCGGTCCGGCGTTCGCGGACAAGGTCAAGATCGGCATCGAGGCCGCCTACCCGCCGTTCAGCGCGGTGTCGGCGGATGGCACGTTCGTCGGCTTCGATATCGACATCGCCAACGCGCTGTGCGCGGAGATGGGCGCGGAGTGCACGCTGGTCCAGCAGGACTGGGACGGGATCATCCCCGCCCTCCTCGCCCGCAAGTACGATGCCATCGTCGCCTCGATGTCGATCACCGAGGAGCGCAAGAAGAAGGTGGCGTTCACCGCCAAGTACTACAACACGCCCGCGAAGTTCGCGCAGAAGAAGGGCGCCGGCATCACCATCGACGCCGCCGGCCTCGCCGGCAAGACGGTCGGGGTGCAGCGCGCCACCACCCATGACAACTTCATCACCGAGGTCTTCGGGGACGACATCGAGATCAAGCGTTACGCGACCCAGGACGAAGCCTATCTGGACGCGGTGGCGGGCCGGCTGGACCTGCTGCTCGCCGATTCGGTGGCGATGGCCGATGGCTTCCTCGGCACCGACCAGGGCAAGGACTGGGAGTTCGTCGGGCCCGACTTCACCGAAGTGAAGTACTTCGGCGAAGGCGCCGGCATCGCGGTGCGCCGGGATGACACGGAACTGCTCGCCAGGCTCGACGCGGCGCTCGCCGCGATACTGCGCAACGGCGTCTACCAGGCCATCAACGACAAGTACTTCAACTTCAACGTCTACGGCGAGCCTCTGCCGCAGTAACGCTCCGGCCCCGGATTGCGCCGATCGGCGGCGGAATCCGGGGGCACCGCCGCCGTGTTCGAACCGATTGACGCCCTGCTCAGGGCCACCCTCGGCCGCCCCGCCCTTCTGGACGGCTATCTCTACCCGTACATCCTCGCCGGCTTCGCGCTCACCCTGAAGCTCGCGCTCGCCTCCCTGGCCCTGGCCGTGGTCCTCGGCCTGCTCGGCGCGGTGGCCAGGCTCTCCCGTTCGCGGTTCGCACGCGGGGCCGCAGCCGTGTACACCACGGTGGTGCGCGGGGTCCCGGACATCGTGCTGATGTTCATCCTCTTCTTCGGGGGCCAGATCTTCGTGAACTGGTGCGGGGCCGAGCTGACCGAGCTGGGCGAACGCCTGGGGGTGCCGCTCGGCTGGGACTACATCGAGATCAGCGCCTTCGCGGCCGGTACGTTCTCCATCGGCTTCATCTTCGGGGCGTACATGACGGAGACGTTCCGGGGCGGGATCCTTGCCGTGTCGCGAGGCGAGATCGAAGCCGGGCACGCCTTCGGCATGACCCCGGCGCAGACATTCTTCCGCATCACCCTGCCGGCGAGCGTGCGTCATGCCCTGCCGAGCTTCGGCAACAACTGGCTGGTGCTCGCCAAGGCGACTGCCCTGGTTTCCGTCATCGGGTTGCAGGACATGGTGTTCCGCGCCGCGCAGGCCGGAAACACGCTGCGCGAGCCCTTCACCTTCTTCACGGTGGTCGCGGTGCTCTACCTGCTGCTCACCGGCGCCTCCGACCTCTGCCTGCGCCGGCTCAACCGGCGCTACCGCGTGGGCGTGCGGGAAGCCTGAGCATGGACGCCGAGGTCATCGTCAGGAACCTGCCGCTCTACTTCGAGGGGCTGTGGACGACGGTGCAGCTCGTGGCGCTCTCGCTGGCGGGCGGGCTGGCCCTGGCCATTCCCGTCGCGCTGCTCGCGGCCTCGCGCCGATGGTGGCTCCGAATGCCCGCGGCGGCGTACATCTACGTGTTTCGCGGGACGCCGCTGCTGATCCAGATGTACATCATCTACTACGGCCTGGCCCAGTTCGAGGCGGTGCGCGAGAGCCTGCTCTGGCCGGTTCTGCGCGAGGCCTGGTGGTGCGCGCTGCTTTCGTTCGCGCTCAACACCGCCGGGTACACGGGGGAGATCCTGCGCGGAGCCATTGCCAACACGCCGCACGGCGAGCTCGAAGCGGCCCGGTCCGTCGGGATGTCGCGCTGGCAGATCCACGCCCGCATCGTGCTCCCGAGCGCGTTTCGCCGGGCCCTGCCCGCCTACGGCAACGAGGTCATCTTCATGTTGCACGGCAGTGCGCTCGCGGGGGTAATCACCCTGGTGGACCTGTTCGGGGCGGCCCGCATCGTGAACTCCCGTCACTTCGTGCCGTTCGAATCGTTCATCGCGGCCGGGGTGTTCTACCTGGGCCTGACCTTCGTCATCGCCTGGCTGTTCAAGCGGTGGGAGCGGCGCTGGCACGCGCATCTGCGCCCCCGCGACGGTGCCGGGGAGTCGGCCGCAACCCCGGCCACCTTCACGGCCCGGTGAGACGGCGGAGGCGGGAATCATGAGCAATCGACCGGCATGGACCACCGCTTCGCGCTGGGCTTCGGTGCAATCGCGGGATTTCCGCTCGGGCGGGAATGACCGAAAAGCGTTGGTGCCGACATTGCCGCGAGGCCAGGAACCCAGTGAGGCTTTTCCTAACCTGAGTGCGAGGTGCCGCGCCGCCGGCATCGGTGGTTCGCATCCCGCGCTCGGGTCCGCACGACCACCCTCCACGGCGGTGACGCCAGCCCGGCGGACGCGGTCGGCGAGGTGGCGGCGGCGTTGCGCGTCGGGGCTCTTGCTGGTGGTTCTGCTCGTCGGGGCGGGCGCGGCGGAGAATGCGGCGGCCGATTCCACGACCGAGGCGGTCCAGCGAGCGCTAGTCGAGAGAGACTTCGACCCCGGCCCGATCGACGGCGCCATGGGGCCGCGCACCCGCAGCGCGCTCAGCGCGTTCCAGCGGGCGGTCGGCCTGCCCGACACCGGGCGGGCCGATGCGGCGACACTCGAAGCGCTCGGGCTGGCTCCCCTCGGCCCGGAGGAAAACGTCCCGGCGGAGTCACGGATACCGCAGCCGGGGGCGCCGGGGACCGAAGCCGGGACCGAGGCGCAGCCAGAGCCGGGTCGGGAGTCTCCGGTGGCGGACACGCCGGGCGGCGAGCCCACGACCGCACCCGGTGACGATGCGGTCGGGTCCGGATCGGGCCCGGACGTATCCGCTTCGGACTCTGCTGCCTCCGGGGCCGGGACCCCGGGCGCGGAGCCCACCGCCGGAGCGACAGCCGCTCCCGAGGCGAATGCCGCGACGAAGTCGAGGCTCAGCTACGCGGCCCTTGGCTGGCACCGCCCCCAGACCGGCGCAGAGGCGCTTGAGCGACTCGGCGCGCTCGGCGTACCCCGGGACTTCAAACGCGGGACCGAGCCCCTGTTCGTACCGAAGTCGGCACTTGTCTTCGTGCTGAAAAGGGGCGAGCGAATCCCCGGCCTCGACTGCGACCCGTCCGCCGGACCGCTCTCCATCGAATTCGTCTTCGGGCCGAACGGACCGGTCATCTTCACCCCGGGCCCGGGAGGAAACTACTGCCGGATGGGGATCGGCATTGCGCTCTCGGTCGGCCGCACGCTGGAAATGCGACGGATCGAATGGGGGGACGCGCGGTACCCGCGGGGTATGGTGCGGCTCACGAACGAGGGGCTGGAATACGTCAGGTAGCCGAGAATTTCACCGATTCGCGGCTGCGGGCGCAGATCGGTGAAACCTCGGGTTGGCTGACTCGACCCCCGACGAAATCACTTCCCGACGCCGCCGGCCGGACCCGCTCGGAATCGGGGGCGGGGCGGGGGTGCAGCCGATGCCGACGCGGGCGGCTCTCGACGCCCACTCCCGGCAGGACTCCGCGGCCCGGATGGGCGGACAGACGGTCGGGCGAGCGCAGTGCTGCTGCCCGATACCACATCCGGCGCCCACTCCCGGGCCGCACCTGCCGGTCGGGCTGAGCCAATCCGCGGGACTGCCGGCCCACCGGGAGGCGGGTTCAATCCGGAGCGCGGGATGCTCCGGCCCCCGACCTCACGCCTTGTCGAGCGCCTGTTCCAGGTCGGCGATGATGTCGTCGATGTCCTCGATGCCGACCGACAGACGCACCAGGCCGTCGCCGAGCCCGCGCGCGCGGCGCTCCTCGACCGGGACGTCGACATGCGTCATCGTCGCCGGATGGGTGATCATCGTCTCCACCGCTCCGAGGCTTTCCGCCAGTCCGGCCAGCTCCACCGCGTTCATCACCGTGCGCCCGGCCTCGACGCCGCCCTTGAGCTCGAACGTCATCATCCCGCCGAATCCCGACATCTGCGCTCGCGCGAGGGCGTGCGAGGGATGGGAGGCGAGCCCCGGCCAGGTCACCCGCTCGACCTTCTCGTGGCTCTCCAGGAATTCGGCCACCGCCCGCGCGTTCTCCGTATGCCGGGGCATGCGCAGATGCAGGGTCTTGACCCCCAGCAGGGTCAGCCAGCAGTCGAACGGGCTCGGCACCGCGCCGATGGTCTTCTGGATGAACTTGAACCGGTCGAAGATGTCCTCCCGGTCGGTGACGAGCACGCCGCCGATGATCTGATTGTGGCCGCTCAGATACTTCGTGGTGCTGTGCATGACAATGTCCGCGCCGAGTTCGATGGGGCGCAGGTACACCGGCGTCGCGAAGGTGGAATCCACCGCGAGGTAGATCCCCGCCTCCTTCGCGATCGCCGACATCGCCTCGATGTCGGTGATCTTCAGCAGCGGGTTCGAGGGCGTCTCGACCCAGAGCATCTTCGTTTCCGGCCGGATCGCCTGGCGCACCGTCTCCGGCGCCGAGGTGTCGACGTAGGTGAACCCGAGGCCGTGGCTCGCGAGCACCTGGTTGAAGTGCCGCGAAACGCCGCCGTAGACATCATCCGAGCACACCACGTGATCGCCCGCCCGCAGCAGCTTGAGCGCGCTGTCCACCGCGGCCATGCCGCTTGCGTACATCACCCCGAAGCGGGCGCTGTCGAGCGCGGCGAGGTTCTCCTCCAGCACCTGCCGGGTCGGGTTCGCGGATCGCGTGTAGTCGAAGCCCTTGTCGCGGCCGACCTCGTCGAGCACGTAGGTTGCGGTCTGGTAGATCGGGGGGACGATCGAGCCGGTGGTCGGGTCCGGGCGAATGCCGGCGTGCACTACCCTGGTGTCGAACTTCATCGAACTCCTCCGTCTGGCGAGGCAGCGCCGCTCGACCGCGCGCCGGCTACGGGCTGGTGAGCAGGCGCATCAGGCTGGAGGTGTCCCAGCGCCCGCCGCCGCGGGCCTGCACCCGCGCGTAGAACTCGTTGACGAGCGCGGTCAGCGGCAGCAGCGCCCCCACCCGGTGCCCCTGCGCGAGGCAGATGTCGAGGTCCTTGCGCATCCAGTCCACGGCGAACCCGAAGTCGAACTCGTCATCGACCATCGTGGCGCCCCGGTTCTCCATCTGCCAGGACTGGGCCGCGCCCTTGGAAATCACGTCGAGCACGAGCTTGGCGTCGAGGCCGGAGCGCTCGGCCAGGTTCAGCGCCTCCGAAAGCCCCTGCACGACGCCGGCGATGCAGATCTGGTTCGCCATCTTGGTGAGCTGGCCGGCTCCGACCGGGCCGAGCCGGGTGACGGCGCGGGCGTAGGCGTCGATGACGCCGCGGCACCGGTCGAATACCGCCGGCTCGCCCCCCACCATGACCGTGAGCGCCCCGTTCACGGCGCCGGCTTCCCCGCCCGACACCGGTGCGTCCATGAACCCCAGGCCGCGCTCCGCCGCCGCCGCCGCAAGCTCGCGCGCGACATCGGCGGAGGCGGTGGTGTGGTCGACGAACACCGCGCCGGGGCTCATCCCCTCGAAGGCGCCATCCGCGCCCACGGTCACCGAGCGCACATCGTCATCGTTGCCGACGCAGGCGAACACGATCTCGCTTCCGGCGGCGGCCGCCGCCGGGGTCGCCGCCGGCTCGCCGCCGAACTCCCCGGCCCAGCGCTCGGCCTTCGAGGCGGTCCGGTTGTAGACGGTCACGGCATGGCCCGCCTTCGCGAGATGCCCGGCCATGTGGTAGCCCATGACCCCGAGGCCGAGAAATGCGACCTTCCGGGGCCCACCCTCGGACGTGGCCCCCGGTCCATCCCCTGGCCCAACCCTGGACGCAACGTGCGCTGAATCACTCATGCTCGACTCCCGGTTCGCGGCCCGGACCCTGCCCCCGGGCGGACGCGGATTATCGGGGCCGACGCGGCACCGATTCAAGGCGGGGCGGTCAGCCGCCGGGGTCATTTCACCAGGGTCATTTCACGGCGTGGCCGGTGGGCTGAAGCGAAAGATGGCGCCGCCCGCCGCAGAGCAAACGGCTTCCCGGCGAGCGATGGTCGGAGCGGAATGCTCGTTGGAGGGAGAGGGGGGGGCGGGCGTCGGCCCGTCACGCGAGGCACGGCCCGTCAGAGGGCGAAGACGAAGGTCTGCTCCTCGCGCGCGCGCGCCCAGATCTCGGCTCCGGTTGGCGGTACGTGGATCCCCGGCAGCCGGGCCTCGATGGTCGAGAGCGGAGCTGCGGACGCCTGGCCCGAGCCGGGCGCCAGCAGCAGGTGGCTCATCGGGCCGAGCACCCGCGCGGTCTCGACCCGCATGCGGACGTACCTCGGGTCGCCGTCCGGCGGGGTGGCCGCGATTTCGATCCCGTCGGCGCGAACGAGGCACTGCGCCCTTCTGCCGTTCTCCACCCCGGGGGCAGGGACGGTGCCGAGCACGGTATCGAGCCCTCCGTCGCGCACCGCGCCGCTGAACTCGTTCGCCGGCCCGAACAACCGCACGATGAACGGGTCCGCGGGAGTGGTGTAGAGATCGACGGGCGAAGCATCCTGCGTCACCCGCCCGCGGTCGAGGACGATGATGCGATCCGCGAGACACATCGCCGTCTCCGGGTCGTGGGTGACCATCAGGGTGGTGACGCCGCTCTCAGCGATGATTTCCCGGGTTTCATGGCGCACGCGCTGACTCAGATGCTCGTCCAGGCCGGAGAACGGCTCGTCGAGCAGCAGAATCGCCGGGGCGGGGGCGAGCGCCCGCAGCAGGGCGATGCGCTGCTGCTGCCCGCCCGAGAGCGTGTGGGGGTAGCGTGTTTCCAGGTGGGCGAGGTGCATGTCGGCCAGCGCACGCTCGATCCATGCGCCGCCGCGTGCTCTCGCTCCCCTGCGCAGCCCGAAACCGATGTTCTGCGCGACAGTGAGGTGGGGAAACAGCGCGTAGTCCTGAAACATCAGGCCGACCCCGCGCTTCTCCGGCGGGGTCTGTCGCGCCCGCCCCCCCTCGGCCACCGTCGCGCCGTCGATCGTGATGCTTCCGGACTGCAGGGTCTCCAGGCCGGCCACGAGCCGAAGCAGCGTGCTCTTGCCGCTCCCCGACGGACCGAGCAGGCACACGAACTCGCCGGCCTCGACACCGATGCTCACATCGTCGACGGCGAGGGTTGCGTCGAAACGATGCGAGATGCCGGAGAGATCGAGTCTGCGCATCAGCTAATGAGAAGCGACATTGCACATGAAGCGCAGGCATATAACCGTTCCCGAATCCGAATACAAGCGATTCGCAACGATTCGCATCCGCAACCACAGGATCGACCGGGATTTCGCGATTCAGCCTGAAATCCCGCAACCGCGGTTCCCGCCCGCCCCCTGGCCCGCATTTCTCATCAGGTTGCGAGCGAGGGGGCGGAGAGGGCTGGATTGGCAAGGCGAACGCGAGTCCGGGCGCGCAGGCGTACTTGACAGTACGTCGAGCCCCCGGGCCGCCCCCATGTCGCATTCAACGCAGCCAATGCAGCCATCTCCGCGTCCGCAGCCGTGACCTGGTGAGAAATGCGGGCTGGAGACCGTCCTGTGGCCTCCCGGCGAAATTCCGGCCTCCGGAGCGTCCGAACGGAGTCACGCCGAGGGCGGTTGCCGCCCCGGAGGAAATTGCGGTCGGATTGTGTTGCAAATTTCAATCATTCTTATTTACCCTTACCCTCGATTCAGCCGGATTGGCCGTGCCATGTACGTCTGCCTCTG
The DNA here is from genome assembly GCA_965221725.1 of Gammaproteobacteria bacterium. Classification (GTDB taxonomy): domain Bacteria; phylum Pseudomonadota; class Gammaproteobacteria; order HK1; family HK1; genus HK1. The sequence goes on along the minus strand of OZ244909.1, from coordinate 3,341,557 downwards.
CAATCGCGTCACCGACCGGGAGCTCGTCGAAGCGGCCGCCGCGTTCGCTTCCGAGCCGGAGGTGGGAGCGTCCGGTTCGTTCGCGGAGCGGGTCGCCAACCGACTCGGGGCGGGGCTCGGGTGTGGGACGTGCCGGGAATTCGCGCTCGACCTTGTCGAGCGGGCGGCGATGCGACGGAGCATGGTCCTGCTGCCCGACCGCGGGGCGACCTCACCCGGACTCGAAGTCCTCCTGGCCGAGCGATGTGGCCCCTCGTTTCAGCGCGCCGCTCTCAGCGGCGATGAAGCCGCAGCGTCTCGGGGAGACTGACGCGGACGCTTCGGTCGGCAGTCGGACGCCCCTCGAAACGCCCCGTCTCTCCCGACCGGACCCGCAGCATTCAAGCCCATGGCGCCCGATGTGCGGCCGGCGATCGTGGCGCCGGCACCCGACGCCGTTACCTATGGAGGGCTATCCGCCGGAGGTCGTGCGGCGCGGTGAATGCGCCGCTGGCGTTGGCGGTTGGTTCTCGACCGTTCCGAGTGGCAGTTGGTCGGAGTGGGGGTTCGGTCAGCCGGTCTGGGACTGGATGTAGTTCTGGATGCCCATCTTCCCGATCAGATCGAGATTGGTCTCGATCCAGTCCACGTGGGACTCTTCGGCTTTCAGGATCCCGTCGAACAACTGCCGGGTGACGTAGTCGCCCGCCTCCTCGCAGAACTCGATCGCCTCGCGCAGTGCCGGTATCGCCACCATTTCGAGGGCGAGGTCGCACTCGAGGATCTCCTTCACGTCCTGCCCGATGAGGAGCTTGCCGAGATCCTGCAGGTTGGGAAGGCCCTCAAGAAACAGGATGCGGTCGATGAGCGCTTCCGCGTGCTGCATCTCTTCGATCGATTCCGACCGCTCGTGCTTGGCGAGCTCCGACAGGCCCCAGTCCTCGAACATCCTTGCGTGCAGGAAGTACTGGTTGATGGCCGTCAGCTCGTTCCTGAGGATCTGATTGAGAAGTTCGATGACCTTCGGGTCGCGCGGCTTCATCGGCGTACTCCATATCCGGGAAGGGGGAAGCGTCGTCACCCGCCAGGGGCGCGACATGGGCAGTTGTTCACCAGGCGAACTCTCAACCGGGAGCCTCAAGTCGGGCCCCTTCAGTCGGGTCAATCCGTCGAAACCGCCGGGCAGTATACCCGGTCCATGCGCTCCCCGGGTTGCGCGGCCGATGTCGCTCGGCCGATGGCATTCGGTGCCGGTCCACCGTGCGCGATTCTCTGTGAGTCCCTGCGTCTGTCTGCCGTGGTCCAACTCGATCCACCCCCGACGAGGTGGGGTGCCTGGCGGGCATAAGTGATGCTCGGGCGCCTCCCCGTCGTGGGGCGGGGATGACCATGCACCAGTCCCAATTGAGAATGAAAGTAAGAATCACTTGCATTTACTAGGTAACGAAATTACATTTTGCGCCCACGGAGTCCGAACCCCCGTCCGCAACGGAAGGGATGGTGGAACCCGTCAGGACGCGCCGGGGCACAGAGCGCCCTCAACCAGCATGATGAGACCCGCAAGGAGTGAACCAATGAAAATTTCCGGGAAAATTTCCGGCTTGATCGCCGCCGCCGCAGGGTTGTCGCTGCTTGCCGTGACGCAAGCGCAGGCGGCGGGGGAACTGAACCTCTACTCCTCCCGCCACTACGATACGGACGAGCGGCTGTACTCCGACTTCGAGCAGGCCACCGGCATCAGGATCAACCGCATCGAAGACAAGGCGGATGCCCTCATCGAGCGCATGAAGGCCGAGGGTGCCAACAGCCCCGCCGACGTGTTGCTGACCGTGGATGCGGGCCGCATCTGGCGCGCCGACCAGGCGGGTCTCTTGCAGCCGGTCACGTCGGCGGTGCTGAACGCCCGCATTCCGCAATGGCTGCGTCACCCCGAAGGCAAGTGGTACGGTTTTTCCCAGCGGCTCCGGATCCTGTTCTACGACAAGGACCGGGTGAATCCGCTGGACATCCAGACCTATGATTCCATTGCCGATCCCAAGATGAAGGGGATGGTCTGTACCCGCAGTTCCGGCAACATCTACATGCTGTCTCTACTGTCTTCGATCATCGCCCACCAGGGCCGCGAAGCGGCGGCGCGATGGGCCGAGGGCGTGTGGAACAACCGGGCCCGCGACCCCGCCGGAGGGGATACGGATCAGCTCCGCGGCATCGCCTCCGGCGAATGCGCGGTGAGCATATCCAATACGTATTATTTCGCGCGGGCGCTGCGCAAGGACGTGAAGGGTCTCGACGATGACGCCATGTCGCGCATTGGCTGGGTGTTCCCCAATCAGGGCTCGACCGGCGCGCACGCCAACATCTCCGGCGCCGGGGTGGCGAAGCACGCGCCCAACCGGGAGAACGCCGTCAGGTTCCTCGAATATCTCGCCAGCAACGCGGCGCAGGAGTATTTCTCCGCCGGCAACGACGAATATCCCGCCGTGATGGGCGTGGGCCTGTCGGACAGCGTGGCGCAGCTCGGCATCTTCAGATCCGATACCCTGAACCTGTCCGCGCTTGGGGAGAATCAGCCCGAGGCGCAAAAGATCTACGATCGCGCCGGATACCAGTAATCCGGTTCGAACCGACCCCGCGCCGCAGCGACCCCGGTACGGCACCGTACCGGGGTCTTTCCATGGGTACGTTCAGCCCGCACATTTCACCAGTCACGGCGGCGACACGGATCCGACTGCATCGACCGCGTTCAATCCGGCCCCGAGCCCACAGCCCACGTGCCCACGGTGGCGATGGCACCATCGAAGCGGTAGGGTGACGACATCTCACCGGAACGCAGTCCGGGGTGGACGGTCGGGGGGCGCCGTCGTCGCTCCGGTGCCGGCTTGCCAGGGCGCGGAGGCCGAACGATGCAAAGCGAAGAACTGAAGGATGTGGGCCTCAAGGCGACGCAGCCGCGGCTGAAGATCCTGTCCGTGCTGGAGCAGAACCGCGATCGGCACATGAGCGCGGAGGACGTCTACCGGGCCCTGATGGGCTCGGGCGACGACCTCGGTCTCGCAACGATTTACCGCGTGCTGACGCAGTTCGAATCCGCCGGGCTCGTCATCCGACACCACTTCGCGGGGGGGCACGCAGTGTTCGAGCTCGACTCGGGCGAGCACCACGACCACATCGTGTGCATCGACTGCGGCCGGGTGATCGAGTTCGTGGACAGCACCATCGAGCGCCGGCAGGTCACGATCGCGAAAAAGCACGGCTTCCGCCTCGCCGACCACTCGCTGGTGATGCACGGCCACTGCGCTCGCAAGGATTGCGAGCACCGCGAATGCTGACAAAGCCGGCCCTTCAGAGGGCCGGCCCGTCGGAAACCGGTTCACCAAAGGACCGGTGCGCTGGAACCGATCCGTCCACTTGCGGCCTTCCCTGACCCCTCGTTCGATGGACTCCTTCCGCGAGCAGGCCCCGTCGAGCCCCATCGGTGCCCGGGCCCGGGGCCCTGAGCGGACATGAGAACGCAGCCGTCGCCGAGACGGATCCCCTGGCTGACCGGGGCGGCGCTGGTGGTGGCGGCACTGGTCGCGGTGCCCGTTCTCAGCGTGCTTTCCAGCATCTTCCAGCCCGGCCAGGGAAACTGGCCGCACCTGGTGGAGACGGTCCTCCCCCAATACATCGCGAACAGCCTGATCCTGATGGCCGGCGTCTCCGTCGGGGTGGTGGTCGCCGGGGTCGGCCCCGCCTGGCTCGTGGTCATGTGCGAATTTCCCGGCCGCCGGTTGTTCGAATGGGCGCTGATCCTGCCGCTCGCGGTGCCGGCCTACGTGGTCGCCTACGCTTATACGGACTTTCTTCAGGCCGCCGGCCCGCTGCAAACCTGGATTCGCGACCTGACGGGCTGGGGGGTTCGGGACTACCGGTTTCCGCAGATTCGCAGCCTGGAGGGCGCCATCGTCATCTTTTCCGCGGTGTTGATGCCCTATACCTATCTGCTTGCCCGTACCGCTTTTCTGGAGCAGTCCATCAGTGTGCTGGGGGCCGCCTCGACCCTGGGGAAATCGCCGTGGAACCGATTCCGCACCGTCGCGGTCCCGCTGGCTCGCCCCGCCATCGTCACCGGGACGGCGCTGGCCCTGATGGAAACCCTGGCCGACTTCGGCACTGTCGCGCACTTCGGGATCAGCACGTTCACGACGGGCATCTACAGGACCTGGTTCTCCATGGGCGACCGCGTGGCCGCCGCCCAACTGTCGAGCATCCTCGTGGCCTTCGTGTTCGCGTTGCTGCTGCTCGAGCGCTTCAGCCGCCACCGGGCCCGCTTCTATCGAATCGGCGGGACGTACGAGCAGATCGAACCCACCCGGTTGCACGGATGGCGAGCATGGAGCGCAGCCCTGTTCTGTGCCGCGCCCCTGGTGGTCGGCTTCCTCGCCCCGATCCTGATCCTGCTGTGGATGGCGTTCACCGCAGGCCATGACCTCTTCAGTCCGCGCTATGTCGAGCTGACCACCAACAGCGTGCTCCTCGCCGGCGTCACCGCGATCCTTGCCGTCGCCCTCGCGCTGCTGCTGTGCTACGCCGCGCGTATCGAGAAATCGCGCATCACGTCGGGCGCCAACGTCGTGGCTGGAATGGGGTATGCGATTCCGGGGTCGATCATCGCCGTCGGCATCCTGATTCCGGTGGCGACCATCGACAATGCGCTGAGCGCGTGGCTGGAGGCGAACCTCGCAATCCAGGTCGGCCTGCTGCTCACGGGCAGCATCGCCGCACTGGTGTTCGCCTATCTGGTCCGCTTCATGGCCGTGGCCCTGCATACCGTGCAGGCGAGCTTCGCCAAGGTGACGCCCACCATGGAAGACGTCTCCCGCACTCTGGGCCACGGACCCGTATCCACGGCGCTGCGGGTGCACCTGCCGATTCTCTCGGGGGGGATGCTGACCGCAGGCCTGATCGTCTTCGTGGACGTCATGAAGGAACTTCCGGCGACGCTCATCATGCGGCCTTTCAACTTCGACACCCTGGCGATTCAGGCCTACAACCTGGCCAGGGACGAACGGCTGACCCAGGCGGCGACCCCATCACTGGTGATTGCGGCTTGCGGACTCATCCCGGTGCTCGTCATCAGCCGCGCGATCATGCGGTCCCGCCCGGGCGCCGGGGCGAGCACGCGCATCCGCCCTCTGGCGGCAGGAGTCTTCGCCGCCGCGCACTCCGGACGCGGGGACTCGACCGCCGCGGAGTCCGGAAGCGCAAACGCATGACGGAGCGGGCGCCCGGGCGCGGGCCATGCGAGCGAACCGAACCCGAAATGTCACCCACTCGCGAAGCGAGGGGGCGGAGATGGTCAGGCTCGCGCGGGGCCGGCGGGGCCGGTGGAGAACCGTCTCAACCCGGTTCGGCCAGACAGGTCATCGCGGCGTCATGCATCACCCGGTTGCCGCTCGCCAGGATTCTCCCGCCGGGCGGGGGATCGAGCGTCAGGGGCTCTCCCCGCCACCCGGTCATCACCCCGCCGGCATTCTCGACCACCGGAACGAGGGCGCAGTAGTCGTACACGCCAACCCTCGCCTCGAGGGCAACATCGACGAATCCGCCCGCCACCTGCGCGAATGCGAGGCCGTTCGCGCCGTACACCATCCACGCGGAACCGGAGACGATGCGACGCAGGGCGCGCGCATCCTCGCCCTCGTAGTACTCGTGCGAGGTCGTGCATACCAGCGCATCGCCGAGCCGCTCGCGGGCGCTGGTATGCACCCGCTCACCGTTTCGCCGGGTTCCGTTGCCGTCGATGCCCGTCCAGCGCTCGCGTGTCGCCGGCTGGTCGATGACGCCGAGCACCGGACGTCCGCCCCGTGCGAGCCCGATCAGGGTGGCGTACATCGGCAATCCCGCCATGAACGCCTTGGTGCCGTCGATGGGGTCGAGCACCCAGACGTGCTCGGCGTCGAGCCGTTCGCCGCCGAACTCCTCGCCCATGACCCCGTGATCGGGAAAGCGGGCCGCGATCATCTCGCGCAGCCGGGTCTCCACCGCGCGGTCGGCCTCGGTCACCGGCGAGGCATCCGCCTTGCGGTGCCCGGTGCGCCGCGAACGCGCGGCGCGACGCACGATCCCGCCCGCGGCATCGGCGAGGAGATGCACGAACTCGACGCAGTCGCGCCCGACGGTTTCAGTCATCGCGTCGCTTTCCTGGCCCGGAAATGTCACCGATTCCCGGCTGCGGGTACGGATCCGACCGTTTTCGCCGCGTTGAACACGGCACAGGGGTGGCTCGGGGTGCTCGGTTCCGCTTGCTTCGCAAGCTCGCTCGGTGCCGCTCGCTTGGCGAGCTTGCTTCGTACCTGCGGGTACGCCTGCGCGCCCCGTCTCGCGTTCACATTGCGAAATCATACAAGGCTTGCGCAGCAAACCGGGGCCTGACCATCTCCGCACCCTCGCTTCGCGAGTGGGTGACATTTCCGGACTGATCGACCGTCACCGGTGCGTGAGCGGTCCTTCCGGCGGATGCGGTCGAACCCGGCGCTCGCGCCCGGGGGCCTCCTTCGACGACAATGGCGGCATCATCGAGCCGGAAAGGGGGGGCGGGACGATGCTCGGATTTCTGAAGAACGTGCTCGGCGGCGGGGGCGACGGGGGCGAGCGCGAACCGGAAGGCGCGGAGCCGGTGGAGCACGAGGGCTTCACCATCGTCGCTACCCCGCGCAAGGCGAGCGGAGGCTGGTCGACGGAAGGGTGCATCCGCAAGGATATCGACGGGGAGACCAGGGAAATCCGCTTCATTCGCGCCGACACGTCGACGTCGCGGGAAGCGGCCATTTCCCTGTCGGTCGGCAAGGCCCGCAAGATCATCGACGAGCAGGGAGAGCGGGTGTTCCGCGCCACGCGCGCCTGAGCCGCGGCCGCCCGGATGGTTTCGGGTGAGAATGGCTGATGAATTTTCGCCCCGATGCCGTCGGTCAGGACTGGCCGCGCCTTGCCCGCCACCTCGAAGCCCACGGCTACCGGTTCGTTCCGGACGCGCCGCCTCGTCGGTTCTCGTCGGGCTTCGCCAACCTCAACTACCTGCTGAGCGTGGACGGGGCACCGTGCGTGCTGCGCCGGCCGCCGCCGGGGCCGCTGCCGCCCGGGGCGCACGACATGGTACGCGAGCATCGGGTGCTCTCGCGGTTGTGGCGGGCATTCCCGCTCGCGCCGCGCGCGTTCCACCTGTGCGAGGACATCACGGTTCTGGGCGCCCCCTTCTTTCTCATGGAATATCGTCCGGGCACCACGGTCGGGGCGGAACTGCCGCCGGCGCTCTCGGGCCGGCCCGACCGGGCGGCGCGGATCGCCGCGGACTTGGTGGAAGTGCTCACCAGCCTGCACCGTGTCGAGCCCGCCGCGGTCGATCTCGACTCCCTCGGCCGCCCGCACGGATTCCTCGCGCGCCAGGTCGCGGGCTGGGCAAGGCGCGCGTACCTCGCCTGCGACGAACAGCCCGAGCCCCGGCCCGATCCCCAGTCCGACCCCCGGCCTGATCCCCAGTCCGACCCCCAGCCCGAGCCCCGGCCCGATCCCTGGCCCGATCCCCGGCCCAATCCCCGGCTTGGTCGCCGGATCCGGCGCATCGTCGATTGGCTGGAGGACCACATCGAGCCCGAGCGCGCGGTCTCGCTCGTGCACAACGACTTCAAGCTCGACAATGTGCTCCTCGACCCCGACCGCTTCACCCCGGTCGCGGTGGTCGACTGGGACATGTGCACGCGCGGGTGCCCGCTCTACGACCTCGCCATCCTGCTGAGCTACTGGACCGAGCCCGACGATCATCCCGCCATGCATCAGCTCCGGCAGATGCCGAGCGCGGCGCCGGGCTTTCCCAGCCGGGCCGAGATCCTCGACGCCTATGCCCGGCGCTCGGACATCGACATCGGAGATTTCCGCTTCTACCGCGTGCTGTCGGTGTTCCGGCTCGCGATCGTGTTCCGCCAGCTCGTCAATCTGTACCGACGCGGGGCGCGCACAAACCCCGAATTCGCGGGTTTCGGGGACGTGGCGGCGGGATTGCTCGACTTCGCCGAAGCGATCATCGACGGCCGGCGCGACTGAGCGCGGCGATCGGGCGAACTGCCGGTATTGCACTTTGTCTCCCCGGGGCGGATGCCTCGGGGCGTCCTCTTGGGACAGATGTCTTGGGGCGGATGCCCGGGACGGATGCAGGACGGCCGCCCGAGACGGACGCTCGGGACGGATGCCAGGGACGGCCGCTCGGGACGGCCGACAGCTCGCGGATGAGGGGTTAGGGCGACGATCAGGGCCGCGATGGGGCGGAGGGGGCGCGTCGGCCGGTGGTGCGGAATTTGCGGCGCGTATGCGAGTCGCACGGAACGTACTGCGGGGGCGGCCGGTGCCGCCCCCGGTTCGATACTTGCCGGTCGCAGCGTCAGCCCTTCATCCACCAGCGCTTGATGAAGTGGCCACCGTCCATCTCCCAGCCGCCACCGAGCTGCGAGGGCACGCCGACCTTGTCGTTGACCGCAGCGACGTCGCTGCCGAAGGCGGGGATGATGGTTCCGCCCTCGCCGCTGATGAGATGCTGGACCTCCTGGTACATCGTGATGCGCTTGGCCTGGTCGAGCTCGCCACGCGCCTTGACCACCAGCTCGTCCACGCGCGGGATGTTGATCACCGTGTCGTTCCACGGGGAATCGGACAGATACGCGATGGACAGGATCAGGTCTTCCACCGGACGGGGACCCCAGTAGCAACTGCAGAACGGCTTCTTGTTCCAGACCTCGCTCCAGTAGCCGTCCTTGGGTTCGCGCACGATGTTCGGCTGCAGGCCGATCTTCTGCCAGTGCTCGGCGAAGAGCTGCGCCGCGAGCACCGCCCCGCCGTAGGCGGTGTCCGAGGTGCTCATGTCGAACTTCGTGCCTTCGAGGCCCGACTTCTTCAGGTGGTGCTGCGCCTTGTCGAGGTCGTAGGCGACGGTCAGATTCGGGTCGTAGCTTGCGAACTGCGGGCCGAGCGGCTGGTCGTTGCCGACGACGCCGTAGCCGAAGAGGATCTTGTCGACGAACTCCTGACGCGGCGTGGAGTGTTTGAGCGCAAGCCGGAAGTCGTTGTTGTCGAACGGGGGCACGTTCGTGCGCATCGGGTGCGTGAACGCGAGGTTGCTCGGTACGTCGACGATCTGCACGCCGGGGACGCGCTGCAGCCGCGCGATGGTCTTCAGGTCCGGACGGTTGATGACATCGACGGAACCGCTGACGAGCGCGTTCACGCGCGAGGTGTCGTCGAGAATCGCCAGGATTTCGACCGAGTCCACGAAGCCGGCCGCCCCTGCCTGCCAGGAGTTCGGGTTGCGCTCCAGAGTCGTACGCACCCCGGGGTCGAACTCGCGCAGGAAGTAGCAGCCGGTTCCTTCCCGGGAATGCAGGTCCGCCTGGCCGTCCACCGTCGGCACCACGCTGAAGTGGTAGTCGGTGAACAGGAACGGCAAGTCGGCGTTGGCGTCGGTGACTTCCACCACGACGGTGTCGTCACCGTCGACGCGGACATCGCTGATCCCCGCGAATACACCCTTGGCCGCGGACTTGGTCTCCTCGCCGCGGTGCACGTTGATGGAGTTGACGACATCTTCCGTGGTCAGGGTCTTGCCGTTGGAGAACTCGACGCCCTGGCGGAGCTTGAAGCGCCAGACCTTCGCGTCGGGGCTGGCTTCCCAGCTTTCCGCGAGGTTCGGGGCCGGCCGCCCGTCGATGCCGACATCGACGAGGCTGTCGCGGATGGCCCGGCTGATGACGATCATCGTGGTCGCGTTGTACTGGGTGGAGTCCAGCGAGTCGATCGTGTTCGCGTCGTTCAGGCCGCAACGCAGGTGACCGCCGACCCTGGGGGTGTCGGCCAGGGCCCGCTCGGACCACAGGGCGCTGGCCGCCGACAGCGACAGGCCCATGGCGCTCGTGTAGCCGAGGAATTCGCGCCTGGTGAGGTGCTTGTCCCCGAGCATGCGCTGGATCTCGATTCGTTTCTTCGTCATTTATTTCTTCCTCTCTCGTCGCGATGACCGGGCTCGGTCGAACCTGGCCGGACCTTCGACCCTATCACGGCCTCGTCGAGGATGCCGAATTGGTGAGAATGCGTGAGAAATGCGCATCAAGGCGCATCGGAAGGATACGAGCATGTGGCCGCGTTTCTCACAGATCCTCGAACCGGAGTCACCGACCCGAGACCGAACCCCGGCCCTGGCCGAGAACTGGTGAGAAACCGCTCGGTGGGCGGGACTCCGCCGACGCATCGCGTGCCGGGATCGGGCGCGGGGAGGTGCTCGGTCGATCGGTCGGGCCGGGCGAGGCGGAGCGTCGCGTCACCGGGATCACCGGGCCGGATGTCACGATCGGCCTCGATGCGGTCGAGCGGGGTGGTCGAGCGGGGGTCTGGCCGCAGGCCGGGCCGCGGTATCCTTGAGCCCGGCCATCTCCTGTCCCCGAGAACGTTGCGATGCAAGGCGAAGGCTACGACGTGGTGGTGATCGGTGCCGGCCTGGTCGGCGGCGCGGTCGCCTACGGCCTCGCGCGCGCCGGGCAGCGAGTGGCGGTACTCGACGAGGAGGACGCGACGTACCGCGCGAGCCGCGGCAATTTCGGGCTCGTGTGGGTGCAGGGCAAGGGCGTGGGGCGGCCGGAGTACGCGCTGTGGTCGCGCGCTTCGTCCGAGCGCTGGTTCGAACTCTCCGAAGCGCTGGCGGAGGACGGCGGGCTTGCCTCGTGCTACACCCGCCCGGGCGGCGTGGTTGCGGCCCTGTCCGAGGAGGAGCTCTGCGCGCTGGACTCGAAGCTTGCGGGCCTGAAGCGGGCGGTCGGCAACGCCGGCTACGAGTACGAGATTCTCGGCGCCGCCCGCGTGCGGGAACTGCTGCCGGCGTGCGGGCCGGAAGTCGTCGGCGGTGCCTACTGCCCCTACGACGGCCACGCGAACCCGCTCAAGCTCATGCGCGGTCTGCACGCATCGCTCGCAGGCCTCGGCGCGGACTACCTCCCGGGGGCGCGCGCTGACGCCATCCGGCCCCTGGGCGGTGGCGGATTCGACATCCGCACCGAACGCGGAACCATCACCGGCGGCAAGGTGGTCATCGCGGCCGGCCACGGCTCGAAGGCGCTCGGCGCCATGGTGGGGCTCGACGTGCCGGTGCATCCCGAACACGGACAGATCGTCGTCACCGAGCGCACCGCCCCGTGGCTCGGTCACCCGACCCTCGGAATACGCCAGACCGACGAGGGCGCGATGCTGCTCGGCGCATCGCACGAGGACCGCGGCTTCGACACCTCGGTGCTCGCCCGCACGAGCCGCGACATCACCCACCGCGCGATGCGCGTTTTCCCGGGCCTCGCGTCACTCCGCGTGGTGCGTACCTGGGGCGCGCTCCGGGTGATGACCCCGGACGGATTTCCCATCTACGCGCAGTCGCGAGCCCATCCCGGCGCCTTCGTCTTCACCTGCCACAGCGGCGTCACCCTGGCCGCGAACCATGCGCTCGAGGTGAGCCGCTGGGTAGTCGATGGCGCGATCCCGCAAGGGATGACCTGCTTCGCGACGGATCGCTTCGATGTTTCGCAGGCTGCCTGATCCGGTCCGCACCATCGCGTTCGACTTCGAGGGGACGACTCTGGAGGCGTGCGCGGGGGATTCCGTGGCGGCCGCACTCCTCGCCAACGGCGTCCTCGAGTTCCGCACCACCCCCGTCTCCGGCGCGCCGCGCGGCCCCTGGTGCCTCATCGGCAACTGCCATGAATGCCTGGTGGAGATCGACGGCGAGCCCAACCGGCAGGCCTGCATGGTCGAGGCGCGAGCGGGTATGCGGGTGCGGCGCCAGCACGGGGCGCGGGCAATACCCCGATGAGCGGGACCGTCGGGCTGGCGATCATCGGCGCCGGGCCGGCCGGCATGTCGGCTGCGATTGCCGCGCGCAAGCACGGCGCCGACGTGCTGGTGCTCGACGAGCAAGCGGCGCCCGGTGGCCAGATCTACCGCAACGTCGAGACCGTCACCGCCGAGCGGCCGGAGACGGCGCAGGTGCTGGGCAGGGATTACACGGCCGGCGCGGCGCTGGTGCGGGCGTTCCGCAAGTGCGGGGCGGAGTACTCGCCGCGCACCTCGGTGTGGGAGCTGAGCCCGGCGGCGCGTCGCGAGGACGCGAGGGCGCCGCTGGAGATTGGCATCCTGCGCGGCGGCGGGGCCGAGATCGTCCGGGCGCACTGCGTGATCGTCGCGAGCGGCGCGCAGGAACGGGCGGTGCCGGGGCCGGGGGCCACCCTGCCCGGGGTGATGGGCGCGGGCGGCGCGCAGTCGCTGATGAAGAGCGCGGGACTCGTTCCGGGGGTCCCCGTGGTCATCGCGGGGTCGGGGCCTCTCGTCTATCTCGTCGCGTGGCAGCTCGTGCGCGCGGGCGCACCGGTGCGCGCGGTGCTGCTCACCATGCCCGACGGATGGATGGGCCGCGCGGCCGGCACCCTGCCGGAAGCGCTGGCAATGCCGGGGGCGCTGTTCAAGGGCATTGGCTGGCGACGCGCCCTAACCCGGAAATTTCACCGCTTCCCGGCTGCAGGCGCGGATCTGACCGCTTTCGCTGCGTTGAACACGGCCAGGGTGCTCGACGTACCTACGGGTACGCCTGCGCGCCCTGACTCGCGTTCGCCTTGCGAAATCAGCCATCTCCGCACCCTCGCTTCGCGAATCGGTGAAATTTCCGGGCTAACCGCCCGGGGGGTGCAGGTCATGCCGGCCCGCGATCTCGTGATCGAAGGCCGGAATCAGGTCGAATCGGTGCGGTTCCGGCACCGCGGCCGCGAGCATTCGATACCGGCTTCGCTCGTGCTTCTGCACGAGGGCGTCATCCCCAACGCACACCTCACCCTCGCGGCGGGTCTCGATCACGCCTGGGACGGCCGCCAGCATGCCTTCCGTCCCGTGATCGATGCATGGGGAAGGACGAGCGAACCCGGGGTGCTGGTGGCGGGGGACGGCGCGCGCATCCTCGGCGCCGAGGCTGCGGTGGAGACGGGGCGCATCGCGGGGTTCGAGGCGGCGTATCGCCTGGGCAGGATTGGTGCGCACCAGCGGGACGCACTCGCCAGGCCGCACCGCGCGGCGCTTGCCCGTCACCGACGCTTCCGGGAATTCCTGGATCTGACGTTTGAACCCGGACCGGCGTCGCGTCGCCCGTCCGATCCGACAGTGACGGTATGCCGCTGCGAAGAGGTAACGGTCGCGGAGATCGAGCGCGTGATCGGCACCGGATGCCCGGGCCCCAACCAGGCCAAGGCGTTCACCCGCTGCGGCATGGGACCATGCCAGGGCCGGATGTGCGCGACGGTGGTGAGCGAGATCTTCGCCGAACGGCAACACATCGGCGTCGGCGCGGTGGGGCACTGCCGCATCCGACCCCCGGTGAAGCCGGTCACCGTGGGGGAACTGGCCGGGCTGGAGGAGGCCGGGGCTGCGCCGGTCGATCGCCTGAGCACCCCGATTGGGCCGAAGCAGACTCCGGCGTGACTTGGTACCGACTCGGGGGCGGGTCGGCTTGCAGGTGCGCGTCGCGGCGAGTTCGCACCGCCTCGCTGCCGCCGCAATTTCGAGTCGGTACTCCCGCACCTCACCCCGCCTCGATCTTCGGGAGGAAGTACACCTCCGCGCCCTCGCTCAGAGGCTGGAAGTACGCGGTCTCGTGGATCTGCCCGTCGATGGCGACCGTGGTTTCTTCCTCCAGATACGCCCCGAGGCCCGGGAAGCGAGCGTCCATCGCCTTGATCACCCCGCGCAGGTTGCGGGCCCCGACCTCGAATTCCTTTTCTCCACCAGTGTGCGAGACGCTCGTCCCGGTGGAGAGAACGACTCTGACGGTGACCGCCCCGATGGTGACCGCCCCGGCGCCGGTAGCCCCGGGGGTCACAGTTCCGGCGGTCACAGCTCCGGGCCGTCGCGATGGTCGAGCGCTTCGAGCATTCGTGGCGGTGACATCGGCAGTGCCTGCATTCGCCGCCCGACCGCGTCGGCCACCGCGTTCGCAATCGCCGCCATCGGCGGGCAGATGCTCACCTCGCCCACGCCCTTCACCCCGAACGGATGGTTCGGGTTCGGCACCTCGACCACGATGGGCTCGATCATCGGCACGTCCGACGCGACCGGCACCCGGTAGTCGAGGAAGCCCGCGTTGCTCATCCGGCCGTCCTCGTCGTAGATGTACTCCTCGTTGAGCGCCCAGCCGATGCCCTGCACCACGCCGCCCTGAATCTGGCCCTCGACGTAGCTCGGATGAATCGCGCGCCCCGCGTCCTGCGCGGCGACGAAGCGGAGAATCTCCACCCGTCCCGTCTCCGGATCAACCTCCACATCGCAGAACTGGGTCGAGAAGCCGGGGGCCTGACCGCCTGCGTTCACGGTCCCGGTCGCTCCGATCGGGCCGCCGGTGGCGCTGAACTTCGAGGCGATGTCCTTCAGCGAGAGCGGCTCGAAATCCCCCGCGTTGCTGCTCGCGGGCTTCGCGTGCCCGTCCTCCCACACCACCGCCTCGACATCCACATCCCACATCAACGCCGCCCGCGCCCGGAGATCGTCGATGATCTGCTCGCAGGCCCGGATGACCGCGAGGCCGGTCGCATAGGTCACGCGCGACCCGCCGGTGACGTGGCAGTACGGCACCGTCTCGGTGTCGACCACGTTCGACTGGATGAGGTTGTAGTCGATGCCGAGCGTCTCGGCCGCCATGATCGCCATCGAGGCCCGCGTGCCTCCGATATCGGGGCTGCCGGTGGCGATGGTCACGGTGCCGTCGGCGTTGACCGACACGTTGGCGCCCGAATCGCCCGCCCCGTTGAACCAGAAGCCGGAGGCCGACCCGCGCCCCTGGTTCGGCCCGAGCGGCGCGCGATAGCCGGGGTGGTCGAGCAGCGCCTGCACCGTCTCGACGTAACCGCCGTGCGCGAGCTTCGGGCCGTAGACCATCTGCGTGCCCGGGGTGGCGGCATTCTTCAGCCGGAACTCGAGTGGGTCCATGCCGAGCGTCTTGGCCACGATGTCGAGCGTGCTTTCCACCGCGAACGCCGAGATGGGCGACCCGGGCGCCCGGTACGCGGCCGCCTTCGGCCGGTTGCTGACCACGTCGTAGCCGACGGTGCGCTGGTTCGGGATGGCGTAGGGTGCGAACGCGCACATGCAGCCGTTCATCACCGGAGAGCCGGGAAACGCACCGGCCTGATACTTGAGCACCGCCTCCGCCGCGGTCATGGCGCCGTCGCGCTTCACTCCGATCTTCACCGTCATGGACGCACCGGAGGTCGGCCCGGTGCCCTTGAACACCTCCTCGCGCGACATGTGCATCCGCACCGGATGGCCGGACATCTTCGACAGCGTGAGCGCCACCGGCTCCAGGTACACCACGGTCTTGCCGCCGAACCCGCCGCCGATCTCGGCCGGATTGACCTTCAGGTCCCCGATGGTCATGCCGGTGAGCTTCGCGGTGAGGTTGCGCACCGTGAAGTGCCCCTGGCTGGAGCTCCACAGCTCCGCCTTGCCGCCGCCCTCCCAGTGCGCGAGACAGGCCTGCGGCTCGATGTACCCCTGGTGGATGGGCGCGGTGCGGTAGTGCTTCTCGATGATCGCGTCGGCCTCGGCGAAGCCCGCGTCGAGATCACCGATCTCGAAGCCGACGCGCTTGGCGACATTCGACGGGCGCTCCGGCGCCGGCTCCGCCCCGCGCGTGATCATGTCCTCGAACAGCAGTGGCGCGTCGTCGGCCATCGCCGCCTCCACGTCGATGACGTGGGGGAGCACCTCGTAGTCGACGTCGATGAGCGCGAGGGCCCGGTTCGCGACCACGCTGCTGATCGCCGCCACCGCCGCCACCGCGTGCCCCTCGTAGAGCGCCTTTTCCCGCGCCATGACGTTGCGGGTGACGTGCCAGAAGTTGACCGCGAGCCGCTCCGGGCCGACGTACTCGAACGGATGGTCCGGCAGATCCGCCCCGGTCATCACCGCCTTCACCCCGGGCAGCGCCTCGGCCCGCGAGGTGTCGATGGACCGGATGCGGGCGTGCGCGTGCGGGCTGCGCAGCACCTTTCCGTACAGCATTCCCGGCAGGTGGTAGTCGGCGCCGAACCTGGCGGCTCCCGTGACCTTCGGCACCCCGTCGGGGCGCACCGGCCGGGTGCCGACCCACTTGAAGGCTTGCTGCGGCTGGGACATTGAGGGCTCCTTCAAGCGTTCCCGAGTGAACCGTGCCGAGTCATTTTAGCGGTATGGCGCATTCCGGCAACGCAAGGTCTTCCGTGTCGGTGGTTCCCGCCGACCTCCCGAGAGGCGGAGTCACCGCACCTGTCCGGGAAGAGCGTTCGGTGTACGATTGCCGCCCGCAGGTCGAACACATGCCGTTACCCCGCCGCGCAACACCTTCGGGACCCTGACGGCTCCATGCTCGACGACCCGAGTCGCGCGGCCGAACTCCCGGAGTCGCCGTGGAGTCGCTACGGGTTCGCTCAATCCGTCATCGCCCCGGAGGGTTGCACCACCATGAGCATCAAGACCGACGTGGTCATCATCGGCGCCGGCCCGTGCGGCCTGTTCCAGGTCTTCGAGCTGGGGCTGCTCGGGATCCGCACGCATCTCGTGGACACTCTGCCGGAGATCGGCGGGCAGTGCGCCGCGCTCTATCCGGACAAACCCATCTACGACATCCCCGCGCTTCCGGTGGTGGGCGCACAGGAGCTGGTCGAGCGCCTCGAAGAGCAGATCAGGCCGTTCGCACCCGAGCTCCACCTGGGCGAGATGGTGGTGAAACTCGCGCGCGAGACCGACGGCAGGTTCTCGCTCGAAACCTCGGCCGGCACCCGTTTCCTCGCGCGCGCGGTGGTGGTCGCGGGGGGACTGGGCTCCTTTCAGCCGCGGCCGCTGCGGGTGGCCGGGGTGGAACGCCATGTCGGGGTCAATGTCGATTACAAGGTGCTCGACAAGACCCGGTACCGCGACCGGGCGGTGGCGATTCTCGGCGGCGGCGATTCGGCGCTCGACTGGGCGCTGGAGCTTGCGCCGGCCGCGAAGAGTCTCACTCTGGTGCATCGGCGGGAGGGCTTTCGCGCCCAACCGGTGTCGGTGGAGCGGCTGCGGGCGATGGCGCAAGCGGAGCCGGACCGCGTCCGCATCCTCATCGGCCGCCCCACGGGCCTCATCGAGGAAGGCGACACCCTGAAGGGCATCGAGGTCGAGCCGTTCGAGAAGGACGGGGCGGGGGTTTCGGTGCGCTTCGACGAGTTGCTGGTCTTCTACGGCCTCTCGCCGAACCTCGGCCCGATCGCCGAATGGGGGCTCGGCGTGGAAAAACGCCAGATCCCGGTGGATACGGAAAAGTTCCAGACCAGCGTCCCCGGCATCTTCGCGATCGGCGACATCAACACCTATCCCGGGAAGAAGAAGCTCATTCTGAGCGGCTTCCACGAGGCGGCACTGGTCGCGTTCGCGGTGCAGAAGCACCTCGACCCGAACGCGCGGCAGTTCCTCCAGTACACCACCACCAGCCCCGTCATGCACGAGCGGCTGGGGGTCTCGGGGGAGATCGCGCCGGACGCGTGACGGGCCGAGTGGTGGGAAGGTCGCAGTTCCGCGGACGGACAGAGGCGAAACGAAAGCAGCTCCGGACCCGAGCGGCGACGGTCAATCCGCGACGGACGGGCGGAACCTCGGTCTCAGCCATTCCCGCCGGCGCTCCGGGAACGCCGGGCGGTTGGGCGGTTTCGGCGGAATTTCGGCCTTCGGAGCGATTTCGATCGCGGGATGACCTGGCGGGAATTTCCGGGTTCAGGGAAGGATCTGCGTCCCCGCTTCGCCCGCGAGCGCCGCCTCGGCCGCGTCGAGGTGGGCAATCACCGCCCGCCGCCCGCCGCCGTCGATGAAGCGGAGCGCGGCCTCCACCTTCGGCCCCATGCTCCCCGCGGGGAACTCGCCGGCTTCGAAGTGGCGCCGGAGTTCCTCGGCCCGCACCGTGCCGAGGTTCCGGGCCCGCGGGGTGCCGAATCCGATCTGCACCTGCTCCACCGCGGTCAGGATCATGAACTCCCCGATCCCCAGCACCCCGGCCAGGTGCGCGGAACTCAGGTCCTTGTCGATGACCCCCTCGACGCCGCGGCGGACACCGTTGGCGTCCCGCACTACCGGGATTCCGCCGCCACCCCCGGCGATGACCACCGCCCCGCTCCTGGCCACCGCCTCGATGAGCGAGATGTCGACGATGTGCTTCGGGCGCGGCGACGGCACCACGCAGCGCCAGCCCCGCCCCGCGTCGTCGCGCATCGTCCAGCCGAGGCTCTTTCCGATCGTCCGCGCCTCGGCCTCCTCGTAGAAGAACCCGATTGGCTTGGTCGGATCCCCGAAGGCCGGATCGTCGGGGTCGACCTCGACCTGGGTCAGCAGACACACCACGTGGCGGTCGTCCCCGGCTTCGCGCAGCGTGTTTTCCAGGCTCTGCATCAGCAGGTACGCGATCCCGCCCTGACTGTGGGCAACGCAGACATCCATGCTCATGGGCGGCACCCGCTCGCGGCTCAGCACCTGGCGCATCAGGATCTTCCCGATGACCGGCCCGTTGCCGTGGGTGATGACGAGCTCGTTGTCCGCGCGCATGATGGGGAGCAGGGCGCGACCGGTGCGGGCCGCGTACTCGCGCTGCTCCTCGACGGTGCCGGGGCTACGCCCGGGATGGAGCGCATTGCCGCCGACCGCGATCAGGAGCCGCGGTCGGTCGCTTCGCTCCGTTCGCCGCTGGACATCGGGCATGGGCTTCACCCCAGCGCAAACACCAGCACACTCGCCACTGCGTACAACACGACGAGCGCGCCGGACTCCGGCGTCAGGCGTTGTTTGCGTGGCCCGGCGGTTCGGCGGACCGCGAGGGCGATCACCACCACCGAGGTCATCAGGATCGCGAACACCGCGGTCACCGCATGGACCGGGGCGATGGCGGACCACAGGGGCGCGTCCACCAGGACGAGGTCGTCGATGCTCAACACGAAGCCCACGTTGAAGAGGTTGGAGCCGAGCAGGTTGCTGATCGCAAGTTCCGGTGCCCCGAGCCGCAGCGCCGCGAACGAGGTGGCCAGTTCCGGCAGCGATGTGCTGATGGCCAGGAACTGAGTGCCGACGAAGCTCGCGTCCCACCCCATCACATGGGTGATGCCTTCCCCCGTGCCCGCGAGCCACACCGAAGCGGCGATGACCACGGACGCGGAGGCCGCGTAGACCACCACGGCCCGGGACAGGCTCGTCGAGGCGTACTGATCCGGGTTCTCATCCGGATCACTGACGGAGCGGTCGATGCGGTAGATCAGGTACATCGCGGCAACGAAGGAGATCGCCAGCACCACCGTGAACGGGCTGACGTGCCATCCGGAGAACCACGGCGTGGAAGTGTGGACGAACATCGCGATGGCGGTGATGGAGATCACCGCCATCCCCAGCACGCCCACCACGATGGCGGTGGTGACGACCCTGGCGAGAATGGGACCCTGCCTCCAGTAGAAGTCCGCCAGCGCGATGATCAGGAGATTGACGAGATTGCTCCCGAACGCATCGCCGGCCGCGAGGTCCGGCGCGTCCACGATGACGATTGCGCTCACGCCGGTCCCGAGTTCCGGGAGCGAGGTGGCGGTGGCGAGCAGCACCACCCCGACGAACGAGCGCCCGAGACCGGTCTTCTCGGAGATGACATCCGCGGATCGGGCGAGCCGGGTCGCCGCCACCAGGATGATGGCCGCGGCCGCGACGAGTTGCAGCCACAGCAGGACCAGATCCGAATCCACCGATTTCTCCTCGAAGAGTCCGGACGCGCGGGGGCGCGGCCATATCAGCCCGGAAATTTCATCGATTCACGGCGGCGGTGAAATCTCCGGGTCAGGGCCCGTATTCTACGCGCCACCGTGACCGCGATCGGTCGATGTGCCCCGCCTCCGGCCATTCTCGCCGGACCGGGACATTTTCTCGACATTGCCCGCAATGGACGCAATCGACGCGGCGGGGATCGACCTCCCGCCGCCATCGCACCGCGTGACGGCCCCCCGCAGCGCCGGCGGGGGTGGCGGCGGCCGCGCCGGCTCCGGTTGAATCGCCGCCCGAAAACCGTATGGTTACCGCCACCGGTCGGCTAGCCCGCATTTCTCACCGGGTTGCGAGCGAGGGCGTGGAGATGGCTGGATTGGCAAGGCGAACGCGAGTCCGGGCGCGCAGGCGTACTTGACAGTACGTCGAGCACCCGGGCCGCGTTCAACGCAGCCAATGCAGTCAGATCCGCGTCCGCAGCCGTGACTGGTGAGAAATGCGGGCTAGACCCGGAAATGTCACCGATTCGCGAAGCGAGGGGGCGGAGATGGCTGGTTTCGCAAGGCGAGCGCGAGTCAGGGCGCGCAGGCGTACCCGTAGGTACGTCGAGCGCCCGGGCCGCCCCATGTCACATTCAACGCGGCGAAAGCAGTCGGATCCGTGCCCGCATCCGGGAATCGGTGACATTTGCGGGCCAAGTGCGCGGGGTGAGGCATGCCGCCGTCGCTGGCGGCGTCACCAACCCGGCGATACCGCCGGTGGCCCGGCGCCACCGTCGGCCGGAAATCCACGGTATTGAATCGAGACCCGCTGCGGTCGGAGGACAACATGAGATCAGGATTCGAGAAGGGTATCGCCGCCGGCGTACTGGCCGGGGCAATGAGCATGTCCGGGGTGGCGCTCGCGGCCGAGTGCATCGCGCCCGCCAACCCCGGCGGCGGCTGGGACTTCACCTGCCGGACCATCGGCAAGATCATGTATGACATCGGGGTGGTCGACAAACCGATTCAGGTCACCAACATGGCCGGTGGCGGCGGGGGTCTTGCCTTCAGCCACGTCGTGAACGACCGCAACGAGGACGGGGATGTGATCGTCGCGGCCTCCTCGGCCACCGCGACCCGCCTCGCCCAGAACGCCTACGCCGGACACACCGCCGACCAGGTCCGGTTCCTCGGCGCCATCGGCGCCGACCCGGGCATCATCGCGGTTGCCGCGAATTCCCCGCATCAGTCGCTGGTCGAGCTGCTCGATGCGGTCAAGGCGGATCCGTCCTCGGTCACCTTCGCCGGTGGTTCGGCGGCCGGCGGCTTCGACCACCTCAAGGTGCTGATGGCGCTCGGGCGCGCCGGGTTCACCGACATCACCAGGGTCAAGTACATCGGCGTCGACGGCGGCGCGGACGCCATCACCCAGACCATCGGCGGCCACACCCAGGCGATGACCGGCGACATGTCGGAGGTGGTCGGCTTCCTGAAGTCCGGCGACATCCGGGTGGTGGCGGTGTTCACCGACGAGCGCGTGCCCGGCTTCGAGGACATCCCCACCGCGAAGGAGCAGGGCATCGACATCGTGTCCGTCAACTGGCGCGGGCTCTACGTGCCGAAGGGCATCGCGGACGACGACTACCGGAAGTGGTCCGACGGGCTCGCCAGGGTCGCGGCGTCGCCGGAGTGGGCGGAGGCGATGGTCGCCAACGGCCTCGCGCCGTTCACGCTGGTCGGAGACGAGTTCCAGGGCTGGCTAGACGGCGTGATTGGCGAGATCGAGATGCTGTCGCGCGACATCGGCGTCATCCAGTAACCCCGGCTGCGAAGTTCGGTCGTTCGACAACCCGGTCGTGAAGACCGACCGGATCTTCGGCCTCTGCGTCATCGGCGTCGCGCTCGCCTACATCGCGAGCGCGGCGCAGATCCAGGTCGGCTTTCTCTCCGATCCGGTCGGGTCGCGCACCTTCCCCTACCTCGTGGGGGGCGTCGCGCTGGTGTGCGCGCTCGTGATCGTGCTCCGCCCCGACGAGGAGCCGGGGTGGCCGCCGCTCGCGACCTTCGGGCGCATTGCCGTCGCGCTCGTCGTCCTCTACGGGTTCGCGGTCGCGCTCCGGCCGCTCGGCTTCCTGATCCCCGCCGCGGTGGCGTCGGCCGCCATCAGCTACCTGATCTCGCCGCGGCCGGTGGCCGCCGGGCTCTGCGGGGTCGGGATCTCGGTCCTCCTGTTCGCCATCTTCAAGTTCGCGCTGGGCCTGAGCCTTGCGCCGTTCGGCCGCCTCTTCGCCGGCTGAACCGGGCGCCGCCGCATGGATCTGTGGGCCAACCTCGCGCAGGGCTTTGCCGTCGCGCTGACGTTCTCCACCCTGATGCTGGCGGTGGGCGGCTGCTTCATCGGCACCGTCATCGGCTCGCTGCCCGGACTCGGCCCCTCCAACGGGGTGGCGATTCTCATCCCGCTCGCGTTCTCCCTCGGGCTCGACGCCACCGAGGCCCTGGTGCTCATGACCTCGGTCTACTACGGCGCCATGTACGGGGGGCGGATCTCGTCGATCCTGCTGAACATCCCCGGCGACGAGCCGGCGCTGATGACCACCCTGGACGGATACCCGATGGCGCGCAAGGGCCGGGCCGGCGACGCGCTGGTGCTGTCCGGGGTGGCGTCCTTCGTCGGCGCCCTGCTCGCCACCATCGGCCTCATGCTGCTCGCCCCGATCCTCGCCCGCATCGCCTTCCTGTTCGGGCCGGCGGAGTACTTCGCCCTCTACCTCCTCGCGTTCTGCACCCTCGGCGGGCTCGCCTCCAAGAACCAGGCCAAGGCGGCGCTCGCGGCCGCCATCGGGCTCGGGCTCGCCATGATCGGGCTCGACAACCAGACCGGGATCCCGCGGCTCACCTTCGGCGAGATCCACCTCATGGACGGGATCGACTTCCTGGTCGCGATCGTGGGGCTGTTCGCGGTGTCCGAGATCTTCATCTACATGGAGAGCCACGGCCGGAATTCGGCCATCGGGGTCAAGCTGGAGCGGATCACGGTGCCCGTCCGCGACATCGTGAACAGCACGTTCACGATGCTGCGCTCGACCGCCATCGGCTTCGTGGCCGGCCTGCTGCCGGGAGCGGGCGCCTCGCTCGGCAGCTTTCTCGCCTACATGGCGGAGAAATCCGTCGCGCGCGACCGCGCCACCTTCGGCACCGGCAATCCGCGCGGAGTGGCGGCCCCGGAGGCCGGCAACAACGCCGCCGCCGGCGGGGCGCTGGTGCCGATGCTGACCCTCGGCGTGCCGGGCTCCGGCACCACCGCGGTGCTGCTCGCGCTGCTGCTCACCCTCAACATCACCCCGGGTCCGCTCCTGTTCAGCGAGCGCCCGGAGGTGGTGTGGGGCCTCATCGCCGCCCTGCTCATCGCGAACTTCGTGCTGCTGGTGATGAACGTGCCGATGGTGAAGCTGTTCGTGCGCATCCTCTCGGTGCCCCCGTGGATCCTGCTCCCCGGAATCGCGATGGTCTCCTTCGGCGGCATCTACTCGCTCTCCGGGAGCGCCTTCGACCTCATCCTGATGATCATCTTCGGGCTCTTCGGCTACCTGTTCCGCAAGATCGGAGTGCCGACCGTGCCCATCATTCTCGGCATCCTGCTCGGGAACAACATGGAGGACAGCCTGCGCCGCGCCATGGTCATCTCCGACGGCGACTGGACCTACCTGTTCTCGTCGGGGATCTCGATCGGGCTGTGGGTGGCGGCGATCGCGGGGTTCGTAGCCCCTCTGTTCCTGCGCAACCTGCTCACGAGACCGGGCCCGGTGCGGAACTAGCCATTGCCCACCCGGGTCCTGATTCCGTCCGGCGTGCTCGGGCTCGGCTTCGAGCGCGAGGCGCTGCGCCGCGGCCTTGCCCGCGCTCCGCACGCCATCGTCATCGACGGCGGCTCGACCGACAGCGGCCCTTTCTATCTGGGCGCGGGGGTCTCGAAGTATTCGCGCGCCTCCACGAAAGCGGAGTGGCGGGCGCTGATGGAAGCCCGGGCCGAGGCCGGCGTGCCGCTCGTCATCGGATCCGCCGGGACCTGCGGCACCGACGCGATGGTCGACTGGATGGTCGCGATCACCGACGAGGTGGCGGGTGAGATCGGCCAGCGGGTGCGGGTGGCCACCATTCGGTCCTCCCAACCGCCGGGCGCGATGGCCGATGCGTTCGCCGCCGGACGCCTCGTCGCGCTGCCGGATGCACCGGGGATCGGCCGGGGCGATATAGCAACATCGTGGCCCTGGCGGGCGCCGAACCGTTCCACGAGGCGCTGGCGACCGGCGCCGACATCGTGATCGCGGGCCGGGCGACCGACACCGCCGGCATCGCCGCGCTGCCGCTCATGCACGGCGAACACCCCGGCGCGGCCTGGCACGGCGCCAAGGTCGCCGAATGCGGCGCGCTCTGCTCGACCCGACCGATGAGCGGCGTGGTGCTGGTGACCGTCGACGAATCCGGCTTCACGGTGGAACCGCAGGCCACCGGCGCCCGCTGCACCCCGCACTCGGTCTCGGCCCACATGCTCTACGAGAACGCCGACCCCTTCATCCTGACCGAGCCCGGCGGCGCGCTCGACGTCACGCGCGCCCGCTACCGGCCCGTCGACGACCGCTCGGTGCGGGTAACCGGCTCGGAGTGGCTCCCCGCGAACCCCTACACGGTGAAGCTCGAAGGCGCGGGACTCGCGGGGTTCCAGACGACGACCCTGGTGATGCTCCGCAACCGCCGCTACGTCGAGAACGCCGGGCGCTGGGTCGAGCGGCTCGGACAGTTCCTGACCGACGAGATCCCGGCCCGCACCGCCGCCGCCGCCCGGGACTTCGCGCTGGATTTCCGCATCATCGGCCGGGACGCGGCGCTCGGCGCGCTGGAGACGCGCGGGGGCGACGCCAACGAGGTCGGCATTCTCTGCACGGTGACCGCCGGCACCCAGGAAACAGCGCACGAGATCGCCAAGCTCGCGAACCCGTTCCTGCTCCACTTCCCGCTCACCGAGGACGAGGAGCTTCCGACCTTCGCCTTCCCGTACTCACCGGCGGAGACCGACCGGGGCCCACTCTACGAATTCCGGCTGAACCACGCCCTGGTACTCGACGATCCGATGTCCGCGTTCACCCTCGACACCCTGGAGCTCGGCCATGGCGCGCCTCGGTGATCGCGCACAGAGCGTGCGCTCGAAGAACGCCGGTCCGTTCACGGTCACCGTGGACGTCTTCTGCGGCTCGGCCGTGGCCTGGGCGGAGATCCGCGAAAAACTGACCCTGCCGCGCGTCGCCGATCTTTACCGCGTGGAGGCGACTTCGGTCCGCCGGTTCGAACTGCCCGACCTCCGCGTACTCAAGTTCAGCTTCCCGAGACCCGTCCGCCAGGGCAGCCGCCTCGACCGCGACATGCACGCCGCCCAGTTCGCGGTGCTGCTGGAAGAGCTTGAACTCGGGTGATCGGGCGTGTGAACGGCAAATCCGCCAGATTTCCCGCGCGGCCGCCGACCGCAGGTGAACTGGTCCAGGTGCGCTCCCGGCGTTGGCTCGTCGAGGAGGTCGTCGAGCCGCCGGCGCCCGGGGAGTCCGCCGTTGTGAGGCTCGCCTGCGCCGAGGACGACTCGCAGGGGCAGACACTCTCGGTCTTCTGGGACTACGAGTTCGACCGTCGGATTCTGGCGGATGAAGGCTGGACCGACCTCGCGGCCAGAGGCTTCGACTCGCCTCGGCAGTTCGCGGCTTTCCTGCACACGCTGCGCTGGCACTGCGTGACCGCGACCGACCCGAGCCTCTTCCAGTCACCGTTCCGGGCCGGGATCCGCATCGACGCCTACCAGATGGAGCCGTTGCGCAAGGCGCTCCGATTGCCGCGCGTCAATCTTTTCATTGCCGACGACACCGGGCTCGGCAAGACCATCGAGGCGGGTCTTATCGCCCGCGAGTTGCTGCTGCGCAGGAAGGTGAACACGATGGTGGTCGCGGCTCCGCCCTCGGTGCTGGAGCAGTGGAAGGGGGAGCTGGAAGATCGTTTCGGACTCCTCTTCGAGATACTGGATCGGGCGTATCTCTCGCGCATGCGCCGGGAGCGCGGGTTCGGGATCAACCCCTGGCGCACCCACAGCCGCTTCCTGGTCTCGCACAACCTCCTGATCGACCCGGGTTACGCGGACCCTCTGCGCGAGTGGCTGGGGCCAATGCGGCCGGGGAGCTTGCTCATCCTCGACGAGGCTCATCACGCCGCCCCCGCGAGCGGGGGGCGCTACGGGATCGAGACGAAGTTTACCCGCGCGATCCGCGACCTGGCCGGGCGTTTCGAGCACCGCCTGTTCCTGTCCGCGACCCCCCACAACGGCCACTCGAACAGCTTCTCGACCCTGTTGGAACTGCTCGATCCGTACCGTTTCACGCGCGGGGTCAAGGTGCGGGGCAAGGGAGTGCTGGACGATGTGATGGTTCGTCGGCTCAAGGAGGACATCCGCGAGGTTCATGGCGGCTTCCCGCGGCGCAATGTCGAACCGATGATCATCGACGGTCTGCCGCCGGACGCCCCGGAACTGGTGCTTTCGACGCTGCTCGACGAATACCGCACCGTCCGGGAACGCCGGCACGAGCACGCCTCGAACAAGGCTCGAGCCGCAGCGGGCCTGCTGGTGGTGGGGCTGCAACAGCGGCTGCTGTCGTCCATCGAAGCGTTCGCACGCAGCCTGGTGGTACACCGCAAGACGGTCGAACGCCACTGGGCGAAGGCGGATGGAGCGGTGGAGACGGACACCGCCGGGCCGCCGGATATCGGCGAACGCGATGCCGCGCTCTTCGTGACGCCGCCGGATGCCGACGACGAACGCGGAGAGTGGACGGGGGAGGAGAGTGAAGCGGAGGAGAGTCGGCAGATCGAGGCCCTGACCGCCGTCGCCGAGACGGACCGCCGACCTGGCGCCGGAATGGAGGACGCGGGCGATGGCGGAGCGGACTCCGGACGCAGCGCCGGGACGTACTGCCGCGAACGTATCCTCGGCTCGGGTCTCGAAGGCGACGGCAGAGCGCACCTCGACGGCGACACGGGAGCCGAGCCGGGACGCGATATCCGATCTCACCCCGAAGGCGACGCCGGAGCCGAACTCCCCCGTGATGCTGTCGCGGCCCTCCGGGCGCATGAGCAAATGCTCCTGGACCGTATGCAGGCGGTGGCCGAGGCGTCCCGCCACCGTCCGGACGCCAAGACCCGCCGGCTCATCGACTGGATCCGCCAACATCAGTGCCCCGAGCTGCCGCCCTTCGGGCAAGCGCCGGCCGGGGATCCTCCCGCGTGGAACCTGCGTCGCGTCCTGATCTTCACGGAGAACCGCGAGGGGACGAAACGTTACCTGAAGAACATTCTGGAGCAGGCCATCGAAGACACCGATCGCGCCGACGAACGCATCGAGGTCATCGACGGCCTGACGAGCGGGCACCGGCGCAAGGCAATCCAGCGCCGGTTCAACGCGGATCCCGCGAAGGACCCCCTGCGCATCCTGATCGCCACCGACGCCGCCCGCGAGGGCCTGAACTTCCAGGCTCACTGCGCCGACCTCTTCCACTTCGACCTGCCCTGGAATCCGGGCCGCATCGAGCAGCGCAACGGCCGCATCGACCGCAAGCTCCAGCCGGCCGCGGAGGTCAACTGCCACTACTTCGTCCTCCCGCAACGAGCCGAGGACCGGGTGCTGGAGGTGCTCGTCCGCAAGACCGAGACCATCAGGCGGGAGCTCGGAAGCCTGTCGAAAGTCATCGACGACGACGTGGAGCACAGGCTCCGCGGCGGCATCCGTCACGAAGACGCCGATGCGCTCAGAGACGCCATCCGGGCGCTGGACCTCGACGACGGCCGCAAGCGAGCGACGAGCGAGGAGCTGGAATCCGCCCGCGAGCGCCGGAAAGACTTGCTCGTCCGGATCGATCGCTGTCAGACGCTTCTCGAGCGCTCCCGGAAGTGGGCGAAGTTCGACGCCGTGCCGTTTCGCGAGGCGCTCTCATGCTCTCTCGAGCTGCTGGGCGCACCACCACTCGAGGAGGGCCGGGGCGAGGACGGCCGCACGATCTGGTCCTTCCCCGCCCTCGACCGGCGGGCAGCGACCGATGCGAGCTGGGCCGCGACCCTGGATACGCTGCGCGAGCCTCGCAAGACCGACCAGAAGCTCGCGGACTGGCGCCGCGACGCACCGATTCGGCCGGTGATCTTCGAGGATTCCGGCATGCTCGGCGAGGACACCGTGCACCTTCACCTGGAGCAACGGGTCGCGCAACGGTTGCTGGCCCGGTTCCGCGCTCAGGGGTTCATCCACCACGACCTCTCGCGCGCGTGCCTCGCGCAGACAAGGGACTCGGTTCCGCGAGTGGTACTGCTCGGTCGCCTCTCGCTCTACGGTCGTCGCGCCGAACGCCTGCACGAAGAACTGGTGCCGATCGCCGCCCGGTGGACCGAACCCGCGCTTCGCCGGGAACCACTCCGGGCCTATGCCCGCGAGGCGGAGATACGCTCGCTGGCATTGCTCGAAGAATCGCTGGGCGGCGGTGGTTCAGCCCCCGACGAGATCGTGCAGCGCCGGCTGCTCGACGCCGCTCCGCGCGACATCAAGGAGCTGCTGCACCACCTTGAACCACGGGCGAAGGAATCCGCCCGCGCCGCGGCCGAAGCGCTGATCGAACGCGGTGAGCGCGAATCGAAACTGCTGCAAGAGACGCTGGAGCGGCAGCGTGGCCGGGTGATGGAGGAGATCGAAAGACACCGCCGGGAGTTCAGGCAGATCGCCATGGATTTCGGCGACGACCGGGACGCACGGCAGCAGCTCGAAGCCAACATGCGTCACTGGGAACGGCGCCTCGAGCAATTCGACGCGGACATCGAGCGGGAGCCGGAGCGCATCCGGCGTTTCTACGACATCCAGCGGACGCGGGTGGAACCCGTGGGGCTCGTGTATCTGTGGCCGGAGTCGAATTGAGAGTGGGCAGGCGGAGAAACGCGTTGTGCCAGCGTTCCGCCGACTGTATCCCGCTGATGGATGACAGCCTCACCCGGTATTCAGTGTCGATTGACTGACGATGCAGCCGAGAATTCCGGCAACTGCATCCAGGATGTTCCAGATGCACGAGTCGAGTGTAAGATTCACTGTAAAGGGCAGCAGGAGCAGGTCATGGAACGCAAGTGTCGGTATGTGCCCTTGTCCCAACAGCCCCTGACGCTGGTGCTGGGTCAAGTCCGATTCAGTCCCATCCGCCAGATGGACAAATACATCCCGGAGATACAAGAGGCATTTCGCCAGTACGGCTTTCCCGTTGAGCGCGCCGGCAAGGTCCAGCAGATCAACTTCGGTCTGGGCGCAGGGGTTCCCGTTCAGGTGATCGAGCAGGAACAGTGGGAGTACCGAACCAGGGACGAGACCTGGAGCGTTGTGGTGACGCAGGACAGTGTCGTCCTGCAGACTACCGCCTACGAACGATTCGAGAACTTCGCCGACAAGCTCCGGCACGCCGTCCGGACGGTCCTTTCGACGACCGAGCATGAACGTCTGGGCGTCGTCCAGCGCGTGGGGCTTCGGTACATCGATGTCGTCCAACCACGCGAAGGCGAGGACTTCCGCACCTATCTCCGACCCGGCCTCCATGGCACGGCAGACGAGGTCTTTCGAGCGGGAACCCACCGGCTGCACGTCGAGAGTACGGGGAAAACGCATGTTGGGGGTGATGTCCCCGGCACCATGATCGTGCGGGTCGTCCAGAACGACCAGGGAGCCTCGTTGCCTCCCGACCTCATTGGCGGGGCACCGAAATACACCGACCGGGCAAAGCCAGGCGAGTTGATCACGCTAATCGACACGGACCACTACATCGAGGGTGCCTTCGACCCGAATGCCGACTGGGTCGTGGCGCGAGCATTCGAAATGCACGATCACATCATCGAGACCTTCCACAAACACGTGGTGACCGAGACTGCAATCGAGGTGTGGAAATGACACCGACGATCAGTTACGCGGATTTCGAGGCCGCAAAACGCGCGCATGCCATGTTGGCGGACGACTCCCGCACCATGGCCAGCGTGCAGGAGAGCCTGCGGGAGATCATGCTACGGCTCGCATACTCCGGCAGCGGAGGCATCATCGCGCTCGACTCCGATTACGATCCATTCTCCTTTCATGTCGGATCGAGCCCCTGCGTCGTCGCACTCCGGCCTGTCGAGCCCGCGCCGGAATCGGGAGCACCGCACGATTCATTCGGCTTCCGCGATGTCCTGCAGCTCTCCGTGATCGAGCAGATGCAGGAGGTGCGGGCGGCCCTCTCGCTGAACAAGTCCCAGCTCGCGCGAGTCCTGCGGGTGAGCCGTCCCGCCCTCTACGAGTGGTTTAGCGGCAAGGAGCCCAACCCGGCCAATACCGACCGGCTCCATTCCGTGCTGCGCTGCATGGTGAGGGCTCAGGCCTCAGGCACCAGCCCACTCAACGCGCGGTTCGTCCGCCAGCCCACGGATCTCGACGGGCCGGCACTTCTGGAGTTGCTGTCCGAGGAACGGATCGACGAAGACCGTGTCGTCAGCGTAATCGAAGAGGTACAGACGCTCGGAGACGCGGCAACCCGAAGGAGAGCCGCCCGAGAAGAGCGGCTGCGAAATCTCGGCTTCGAAGATCCTGGACGAGAGCAGCGAAGAGAGCAGCTCGCCAGGAACATGGCACTCCGGGACTGGCCGAACCGGTAGCGCATGGCGAGGTGTTCGACAGCGGGGAAATAGCGAAGCAGGGCTGGCGTCAAGGCGCAATCCTGGGAGACGCGCTGGCAAAGCTCGCGAAGGAGTACGCTCCCCGAACGGTGGACGTGGACAGTTCCGACTGGCTGGTGCTGACCAGCCACGACTGCGATGTCGTCAACGTCAGCATCGACAAGGAGCCTGTTGTCGAGGTCCTGCGGCTGAGGGCTGCTGTCACCGGGAAAGTAGATCGGCACCAGTCATGGGGCAGAAACCCGCGAACGCTTCAGCTTGCAATCGAAGCGCGGGAGACCCCGGTCGTTCTGTCATGCGGTGTCCACGATCGATGGGCGATCCCGCGAGACTTGCTGATGCAGGAGTCCCCAGCGCGGTGCCTCCCGGACAAGGAGCGTCGGCTGGTCGCGGAATGGCTCGCCAAACGGTACATCCGGGCGGCCTTCCCGACAGGGTTCGACCAGCGCTGGCGCTCGAAGCTGAAGGACTGGCAGAGGCTTCTGCGAAAGCACAGCGAGTGGATACAGGGCGTATACCTCCGGCTCAGCACGCTCGACGAGCTTCCGGCAAACGCGCCATACAAGTGCAATTTCGTCCTCGCCGTTCCACACCTGAAACGAGGGGAGGCCGACTGGGCCAGGAAGCGGATCGAGATCGAGGAGGAGGTCGAGGCATTCTGGAACCAGTTCGAGCCCGGCATCGAGTGTGATGGCGTCGAAGTCCTGGGAGCCGATGAAATTACCTTGGCGGACATTGAGCCATACCAGAGATTCGACGCCGATTGGGTGAGTTTCGAGGATGAGACTTCAGCCACACCGGCGGTCGTTGGCATTTGACGGGACATCGAGCACCGTGGCCACAATCTGCGTAGCCTACACCGGCCGCCCTCTGTCGGAGAGTATGGAGCTCGACCCCTTCCCATGTCTCCGTGTAGCGAGGAACCTGACACCCAAGGGCTCTCCTACCGGCGAGATCGGTACTCCCTGCACAGGCGTGAAGGCACTACGGCTACGGACGAGACGCATATGGCGACGCGTGAGTGACCGACTTACCATCCTCCCATGAGCGTCCTGATCCTCAATCTGCCAGCCGAACTCCACGCCACGCTGACGAGTGAGGCGCGACGGCGCAACGTGACTCGATCTTCCCTCGTACGGGAAATCATCGAGAACGTGTTGGTCCGCGACGCCGAAGCCGCGTCACCGACCTGTGCCGGGCTGGCGGGCGATCTCGTCGGCGCCGTCCGTAGCGGACGCTCCGATCTGGCGACCAGCCAGCGGTTGCTGGACAAGGCCCGCGGCCCAGGGTGCGCGTCGTAGCGTCACCAACCATCGTCGCTGATACGAGCCCTCATCGTTGCAATACCCGATGCGAACGAGGCTTCACATCATTTCATTGCTCGCCCCGGCGTAGATGATGGCCCGACTCGACCCCCAGATCGCCGCCCATCTGGAGTGGATCGGGTTCGTCCGCCCCACCGGACTGGTGATCTCCGCGCCGGCCCTCGTCAAGGCGGGCGCGCTGCTGAATCGGCGTGACGCCGAAGGACAGCAATTGCTCCGCGGGTGCGTGGAGGAGCGGGGACGCGATGCCGCCTTAGGCGCCCCGGACGCCGACCCCCGGCTGCCGGACTTTCGCTCGTTCGCACGCTCGGTGCTGGGGTGGAATTTCTCGCCAGCCGGCTACGCGGGCACTGACGAAGCTCCGATTCCGGCCGAACTGGAAACGGTGCTTCCCGACGGAGGCGAGGTTCTGCGCCCGGATTTCGCGGTCCGGGCGGAACCATTACGACGTTCCGCCGCGAGGCCGCCGGGTTCCTCGCAACGACCGGTTTCCGCGGTGCGAGAGGACGGGGCGGCTTGCGGCGCCACCGATCCGGGCGGGTATCCGCAGCCGGTCCGTCCGGGCGCCGAACCTGACGACCGCACGGCAAACGATGCATCGCCCTGGCAGCTTCTCGTTTGCGTCTGCGAGCCGGGCGAGAACTTCGACCGCGTGACGCGCGGCCGTTCACGGGCGAACGGCAGCATCGAAGCCTCACCCCACGGCCGCATGGAACGCCTCCTGCGCCATACCGGCGTCGCGGCGGGACTGCTCTTCAACGGCGCCGTCCTTCGCCTCATTTCGGCGCCATGGGGCGAAAGCTCCGGCTGGCTCGACTTTCGCGTTGCGGACATGCTCATCACCGCCGGTCGACCGATCTCGACCGCGATGCGCCTGCTCCTCGGCCAGACCCGGCTCCTGAGCGTGCCGCGCGAGAAACGCCTCGCCGCCCTGCTCGAGGACAGCCGCAAGTACCAGAACGAGGTGAGCGAGCGCCTCGCCGAGCAGGTCCTGCACGCGCTCTACGAGTTGCTGCGCGGATTCCAGGCCGCGCATGACACCTCCCAGGGGACGCTTCTGCGCGAACCGCTCGCGGAGAACCCCGACGAGGTCTACCGCGGGCTGCTTACCGTGGTGCTGCGGCTCGTGTTCCTGCTCTACGCCGAGGAGCGAGACATGCTGCCGCAGGACGAGACCTTTCTCGGCGCCTACTCACTCGCCGGGCTCCACGAGCGGCTGCGCGAAGACGCGGCGCTCCACCCGGACACCATGGACCAGCGCTTCGGCGGATACGCCCAGCTTCTCGCCCTGTTTCGCATGGTCCACGACGGGGCCAGGGCGGGGGTGATGCAGCTCCCTCCGCGTCACGGCGCCCTCTTCGACCCCGACCGGTATCGTTTTCTGGAGGGGCGCGGCGAGGATGACGTCCGGCAGATCGATCAACGCATCGATCCGCCCCGGGTTCCTGACGGCACCGTTTATCGGGTGCTGGAGAAGCTCATCGTGCTCGACGGCGAGCGCATCTCGTACCGTGCGCTGGATGTCGAGCATGTCGGCTCGGTCTACGAGACGATGATGGGCTTCCGTCTGGAGACGGCCAGAGGTCTCACCGTCGCCATCAAGGCAGCGAAGAAGCAGGGCGCGCCAGCCGCGATCAATCTCGGCACGCTGCTCGACCAGGCGCCCCCCGATCGCGTCAAGTGGTTGAAGGACCAAACCGATCGCAAGCTGACGGGTGGGCAACTGCAGGCGGTGCGCGACGCCGATACCATGGAGGCGCTCCACGCCGCCCTCGACCCGGTCATCGATCGGAATGCGACCCCGGACCTCGTGCCCGAGGGCGCCATGGTGCTGCAACCTAACGAGGAGCGGCGCAGGTCGGGGTCGCACTACACGCCCCGCGAGCTCACCGAGCCGATTGTGCGGACTGCACTCGCGCCGATCTTCGAGCGCCTGCGCACCGAAGGGAATGGTCCGCTCCGCGCCGAGCAGATCCTCGATCTCAAGGTCTGCGACCCCGCCATGGGCTCCGGGGCCTTCCTGGTCGAAGCATGCCGCCAGCTCGGCGATGCGCTGGTCGAGGCGTGGCAGGCTCACGACGCCATGCCCGAGATTCCGCCGGACGAGAATGAAATCATCTTTGCCCGCCGCCAGATCGCCCAGCGCTGCCTCTACGGCGTGGATCGCAACCCCAAGGCGGTCGACCTCGCCAAGCTGTCGCTGTGGCTCGTTACCCTGGCGAAGGACCACCCCCTCACTTTCCTCGACCACGCCCTCCGCCCCGGAGATGCGCTGGTCGGGCTCTCCCGGAGGCAGCTCGAAGCGTTCCACTGGAAGGACGACGCTCAACCGTTCCAGGCCGGATTCGAGGCGATGCGGGCGCGCGAGTGGTTGGCAAGGGCGCGGGAACTGCGCCGGCGCATCCGGGAGGCAGACGATTCGGTATCCGAGCTGGAACTTCGACACCTCTGCGACGATTCGAGACGAGAGACCGAGAACGTGCGTCTGCTCGGTGACTTGGCGCTCGCCGCGTTCTTCGAGGGGTCGAAGCCGAGGCAGCGCGAAGATCTTCGGAGGCAGCTCGCCGACGCGGTGGAGCGAGATGAGACGCCCCGCTATCTGGGCTGGATCGAGGAGATCCGGCGCAACGAGCCGCCGCTCGCGCCGTTTCACTGGGAGATCGAGTTCCCGGAGGTGTTCGACCGGGAGAACCCGGGGTTCGATGCGGTGGTGGGGAACCCGCCGTTCGCCGGCAAGAACGCCGTCGCCGCGGCCAATGTCGCCGGCTATCCGGACTGGCTCAAGCAGGTGCACGAGGAGAGCCACGGCAACGCCGATCTCGTCGCCCACTTCTTCCGCCGCGCATTCGGACTGCTGCGCACCGGCGGCACGGCCGGGCTGATCGCGACCAACACCATCGCCCAAGGGGATACACGCTCGACGGGCCTGCGCTGGATCTGCAACAACGGCGGGGAGATCTACGAGGCCCAGCGGCGCGTGAAGTGGCCGGGACTCGCAGCGGTGGTGGTGAGCGTGCTTCATGTGCACAAGGGGCGCTTTCCGGGGGTGAAGCGCCTCGATGGGGAGGCGGTGGACACGATTACCGCGTTTCTCTTCCACCGGGGCGGGCACGATGATCCGGCGCGGCTGAAGGCGAATGCGGGCAAGAGCTTCGTGGGCAGCTACGTTCTGGGAATGGGTTTCACGTTCGACGATACCGACACGAAAGGGGTCGCCACGCCCATCGCCGAGATGCACCGGCTCATCGCGGAAGAGCCTCGCAATCGGGAGGCGATCTTTCCGTACATCGGCGGCGAGGAGGTGAACACGAGCCCGACCCACGCCCACCACCGGTACGTCATCAACTTCCGGGACTGGCCGTTGCGGCGGGAGGACATGGGGGAATTGTGGACTGGGGCAGAGGATGAACGGCGCCGCGAGTGGCTGCGAAGTGGCGTCGTGCCGATGGACTATCCGGGGCCGGTGGCGGCGGATTGGCCGGAGTTGCTGGCGATCGTCGAGGATAGGGTGAGGCCAGAACGCGCCAAACTCACCAGGAACGCTATCGGAAGAAAACGCGCCGCGTTCTGGTGGCAGTACGGTTCACTCGCCAAGGAGCTACAAGCTGCTATTGCCGACTTGGATCGAGTGCTTGCAATTCCTCAAACATCCAACGTCCAGGCGCTGGTTTTCTTGTCCCCACAGATGGTGTTTGGTCATACGCTGATCGTTTTTCCGCTGGATACCCACTCCGCTTTTGCGGTACTGCAATCACGCATTCACCAGATATGGTCGGCGTTCCTGGGACCGACGATGAAGGACGATCTCCGCTACACCCCCTCCGACTGCTTCGAAACGTTCCCGTTTCACGATGACTGGCACACCCATCCCGATCTCGAACGCGCCGGCGCCGACTACTACCGTCACCGCGCGGATCTGATGGTCCGGCACGACGAGGGTTTGACCAGAACCTATAACCGCTTTCACGACCCCGACGAAACCGACTCCGACATCGCCACACTCCGTGACCTGCACACCGCCATGGATCGCGCCGTCCTCGACGCCTACGGCTGGACCGACATCCCCACCGACTGCGAATTCCTCCTCGACTACGAGATCGACGAGGAATCATGGGGCACCCGGAAGAAACCCTGGCGCTACCGCTGGCCCGACGAGATCCGGGATGAAGTCCTCGCCCGCCTGCTCGCGTTGAACGCGGAGCAGTTCGAAGCGGAGCAGCGGGCGGAAGGCCGCGATCACACGGAAGCCCCGAGGATTGGCACGCGCCGATCTCGAGCCCGCTCTTTCCGGGGCGTTCCCGCTGCTGCGTCTGAACCGGATACACTCTGGGACGAGAGAACCTCGGACGGAGCCGCCTCCGGAGGGAATCCTGATGGATCCGAAGCTTAAGCACCTCGAATTCATCCAGGGCGTGGTCAACCGCCTCGCTTCCGATTCATTTCGGATGAAAGGATGGGCCGTGGTTCTCGTCGCTGCCCTCTTCGTCTTGCTCGCCCGGGAAGGACCAGGCAGCTTCATGTATATCGGCCTCGTTCCCGTATTCTTCTTCTGGGGTCTCGATGGATACTTCCTGTGCCAGGAACGTTTGTTCCGATCGCTCTATGATCATGTTCGGAGTTTGGACGAGAGCGCGATCGATTTTTCGATGGATACCGCTGCGTACAAAACGAGCTGCATTCGAACCTGGTTGGACGCTGCACTATCGAGAACTCTTATATCTTTTTATGGTGCTCTTGCTATCACCATCATCACGCTGACCGTAGCTGTCAGCTAACATTAGAGGGAGATTGCTGCGATGATTCGCAAAGTATTCTTCAGTTTCGAATACGAGCATGACGTTTCCCGCGCCATGGTCGTCCGCAATAGTTGGGTCACACAAGGCAAAGAAGCAGC
Source organism: Gammaproteobacteria bacterium (assembly GCA_965221725.1). Classification (GTDB taxonomy): domain Bacteria; phylum Pseudomonadota; class Gammaproteobacteria; order HK1; family HK1; genus HK1. The sequence continues at coordinate 3,304,790 of OZ244909.1, read as the reverse complement.
AGGATTTCTGGATGCTGTTGCTTTTGAGGAAGTAAAACGAGGCGGAGACGAGGCCATCAAGCGATGGATTAGAGAACAGCTCGTTGGTACGTCCGTCACGGTTGTCCTGGTAGGATCTCATACTTGCGATAGCAAGTACGTTCGGTACGAAATCGAACAAAGCGAGAACAAGGGTAATGGATTACTCGGTGTAGACATCAGTAAAATAAAAAATTTATCTGGAAATACATCGGATCGCTGCGGTCAAATACCCAATGGTTATCGGTTCTACCTCTGGAACAAGGACAACGGCTACCAGAATATGGGTAACTGGATAGAGCTCGCCGCACGAGTTGCCGGTCGCTAAGGGAGTGCGGATTCAACAGTGGCAAGCAATAGCCGAGTGAGCTGAACGTGTCGAACGGCAAATTGCTTCGACGTCTCATCCGCTCCGGCGCGGAAGGGAACCTTGATGCCTTTCGCGGCGTGGCGAAGCAGATGATCGCCGACGAGCGACAGAAGCAGCACCATCTGCTGGCCAGCGACCTCGAATCCATTCTGTATGGCCGCTCCCACCCCCCGTCCTCTCCGGCGCTGCGGAACCTGACCGCCACCATCCCGGAGGACCGGGAGCGGGGCATCCCTCTGCTGTCGGTCCGCGAGCCGGTTCGAGGACTTGAGGACATCGTGCTGTCCCCGGAGAACGTGTCTGCCGTCAGGGAAATCCTCCGGGAGCACAATCGCGAAGAGGTGCTGAGAGCCCATGGACTGCGTGCGAGCGACCGCCTGCTCCTGTGCGGCCCGTCGGGTTGCGGCAAGACGCTCACCGCCGAAGTCATCGCCAGCGAGCTCGGGCGACCCCTTGCCATTGTCCGCACCGACAGCGTGGTGTCGTCCTTCCTCGGCGAGACCGCCGCCAACCTCCGCAAGGTGTTCGACTTCGTGGCTGCATCCCCCATGGTTGCGCTCTTCGACGAGTTCGACGCTCTGGGCAAGGAGCGTGAGGATGCGTCGGAGCATGGGGAGCTTCGCCGGGTCGTCAACGCTGTCCTCCAGATGTTCGACGCTTACGAAGGCCCAAGCCTGATCATCGCCTCCACCAATCACGAGAGCATGCTGGACACGGCCATCTGGCGGCGATTCGAGGAAGTGTTGTTCCTCAAACCGCCCACTGTCCCCCAACTGAAACGGTTGCTGAGCGTCAAGCTTCGGGGCGTGCACCGCGAGTTCTCCATCGACGATGTTGCGGGGCAGGGCTGGTTCAAGGACGCCACGCACGCGGAAGTGGAGCGCGTGCTGCGTCGAGCACTGAAGGAGATGGTACTCCAGGGCGGCGAACTGCGGCTGCGCATCGAACACCTGAAAGTGGCGAGACGCCGCGAGAAGGCGAGGCGACAACGAGCAAGGATACGCTGAGTCGTTCCCATGCCTGAGATGGAAGACAGCCGGCCACACCTGGAATTGCGACGGGAGGAACCTGTCGTCGAGCGAAGGTCTCGACGTGGTTTTCCCGGTGGTGCGCCGCCCGATGATCCCCGCGGACACGGCGCGATGCTGGGCGAACGCCTACAGGCGGCGCGCGAAATGGCCGAGACCGACATTGGTGGCTATGACGCTCGGCGTCTCATCAAAATCACCCTGACCAGCAAGATACAACCTGAACAAATCGCGCAAGCCTCCGCCGATGTCGAAATCGTCAGTCAGGAAGAAGACACATTGCTCCTTGCGTTCGCAACAGAGCAGCAACTCGAGGAGTTCGAGGCAAAGCTCGCCGGGCTTGCGGCCGGCGATGGGGTTACCTACCAGAACATTCTCTACGCGCTTCAAGACCTGGACCACTGGTCACCCGAAGACCGCGCTGGCTGGGCGCTGCGGCTTGACGGATTTCCGGATACAGAGTTCTTCATGATCGACGTGGAATTGTGGCCGCTAGCGCGTGGCAACCACATGGCCAAGATGCGTCGCGCATTCGAGGCATGGTTAGGTGAGCGCGGTGGAGAGATTCTCGATGCGGTCCGGCAGCCTTACCTGACAATCTACCGTGTCCGCTGTTCTTCGGCCGTCGCAGACGACCTGCTCCAACATCGGGACGTCCGCACCGTCGATCTCCCGCCGCGCATTGGCCTGGAGCCGATCCTCGTCCGGGCCGACGTGCAGCAACTGGATGAGGTATCCGATCCTCCGCCCGACGCTCCCGGAATTGTCGTCCTCGACACAGGGGTCGCCGCGGGGCATCCGATCCTCGCTCCCGCGGTCGGCGATGCGCAGAGCTTCCTGGCCGGTGCTCCCGTAGCCGACGATCACGGGCATGGAACGTTCGTATCCGGTATCGCACTCTACGACGATGTCGCCACCTCTCTCCGGAACCGACGATTCGTTCCGGAGCTGCGGCTGTTCAGCGGCCGAGTTCTGGACCATCGGAATCAGGGCGACCCCAACCTCATCGAGAATCAGGTCGAGCAAGCCATCCGCTACTTCGTCGAGAACTACGGCTGCCGCGTATTCAACCTCTCCTACGGCGATCACAACAAGCCGTACTTGGGCCGACATGTATCCGGCTTCGCAGTCACACTGGATGCCCTGAGCCGTGAGCTCGACGTGCTGTTCGTCGTACCTACCGGCAACTACGGGGGCGACGACGACGGTCCCACCGACTGGTGCGCAGAGTATCCGGATTACTTGCTCGGAGATACCGCAACCCTTCTCGATCCCGCACCTGCGCTGAACATCCTTACGATCGGAAGCCTCGCCCGCTACGAGCGCAACGAGCGATGGCCGGATGACCCCGCCTATCGCCCGGTCGCGCGGACCGACCAACCTTCTCCATTCACGCGGCATGGACCTTCCGTGAACGGTGCCATCAAACCGGATCTCGTGGACTACGGCGGGAACATGATGGTCAATGTCCGGGCCGGCGGTCTTCTCGCAGCGGGGCACCAGAGCGTCGGAGAACTGTCGACCTCGCACGATTTCGTCGCAGGCCGACCATTTTCCGAGAACTCGGGGACGAGCTTCGCAGCGCCGCGAGTGGCTAATGCGGCTGCGACTCTTCTGTCCGAACTTCCGGACGCGAGTGTCGATCTCTGTCGTGCGTTGCTGGTGGCGCACGCCCGGACGCCGTGTCCGTGCGTGGATTTGTTCGCCGGCGACGAGGAGATAGTGCGGAAGGTGACTGGTTACGGATTGATTGACCGGTCGGCGCTCTACCGGTCGCTGGAGGACCGTGTCACGCTTTGGGCGGAGGAATCCATCGAGAACCGTCGCCACCACTTCTACGAAATTCCGGTTCCCGCAGCCTTCTGGGAAGGTGGAAGACGACCACGTGAGCTGACGGTCGCGCTCGCGTATCGTCCAGATGTGCGGACTACCCGAATCGACTACCGGGCTTCAGTCATCAGTTTCAAACTCGTCCCCGCCGACACACTCCACGATGTCGCCCAATCGTTCAATGCCGCAGTTGATCGGGGCGCCGCCGCCAGGATCACGGAACGTACAGCCGGACGTGGCGTTCCGGAAACAATTCGGTCGCGCGGCACCGTTCAGGCTTCCACATGGAGATTTTCGCAACCCTCAAAAGCGATGCGCGAGAGTTCCTGGTTCGTTGTGGTGACCCGGAACGATCCGCTGTGGGGTCAGAATCTTTCTTCGGAACAGGAGTTGTACGCGTTGACCGTTACCCTCACCGATCGGTCGGCGCCGCGGCCCCGATTGTATACACGGATCGAAGCACAACTCCGTGCTCGGGCCCGAGCCCGAGCCCGAGCGATGCTCTGACGAAGCGAATGCATCCGACGATGATCCAGCCCACCGATTTCGCTGATGCCCATCGCCGGCACTGGGAGGACGCAGAATTGCTCTTCGAGCACGAACGCTGGGCGAACGCCGACCAGTTGTACGGCCTCAGCGCGGAGTGTGGGCTGAAAGCCGTGATGCGGGTCCTGGGAATGCCCATCGATGAACAAGGACGGCCGCCGCCGCGATACAGCAAGCATGTGCAGGACCTCTGGCCTGTCTTCGTGACCTTTGCGCAGAGCCGGAACGGGGCCCGATTTCTGTCCGTGATCCCCGCAGACACTCCGTTCGACGACTGGTCGCATCACAACCGTTACGCCGCTGGCGGGCATTTCCGTCGAGAAAATGTGAAACCGCATCGCGCAGCGGCTCGCGGTGTCATTCCAATGGTCCAACTTGCCGTGCAATCCGGTCACCCATGAACAATCGATTCGTCCCATTCGATGAAGTATTCGCTCTCGTCACCCGTGCACTCGACGGGTTGGGAGGTATCCCGGATGACGCGACCCCCGTCTACTTGGTTAGGGATTTGTACGGAAAGGTACGAATCTCCGTATCGGAAGACATTCGGTGCCATGAGCCAGCCAGGAACACCCTGTACGCTCTCGCCCGGATGTTGCACGACGCACTGGGCGCGCACGGCTATCCGGCGCGGGACGGGGTGCTCTTCGTGGGTCCCGAATTGCTGCGCACCCTCGACGATGCGGCGCAGGAAATTCGACCTGGTGTCCATTGGGCCGACCGCCTGGTCACCGGAGGTGGCTGGTGGACGGTCCGGGCACCAAGCAAGACATCGAGTGCTAATCGCTTCACACTCTATTCCGTCAAGGGTGGCGTCGGCCGCACCACAACCGTTGCGGTTCTCGCGTGGCATCTGGCGCACAGCGGGGAACGGGTACTTGTCGTCGATTTGGATTTGGAGTCTCCCGGTCTGTCATCGGCAATGCTTGACTCGCGCGGCCGACCGGAGTTTGGTCTCACCGACTGGTTCGTTGAGGATTTGGTCGGTCAGGGTGATGCAATATTGGATAGGTCAATAATTTCCCCAGCGTGGGCTAGCAACTTGGAGGGTGATGTGTATGTAGCCCCTGCTCACGGCCTCGAACCCGGAGAGTATCTAGCCAAGCTCGGCCGGGTGTACATGGATTCCCCTGAACCGTGGAGGCATAGATTAGATCGAATGCTGGAGAATCTTCAGAATCTATGCAATCCCTCAGTGATTCTTCTGGAAAGCCGCAGTGGGTTGCATGATATTGCGGCGGCTACCGTGACGGATCTCGGCGCTCAAGTCCTGCTATTTGCAACCGATACTCCGAGTACGTGGGATGACTATGCAATTCTTTTTCAACATTGGCGATTCACAAATCTTGCCGCTATGATTCGCGAGAAATTAACAATTGTTTCCGCACTGACGCCCGACACTCGCGATGTTCATAAATACATGACTGGATTCAAGGAGCGCTCGTGGACGCTATTTCAAGAAAATCTCTATGATGAAATATCTGACAATCTCTCGGTCGATCGCTTTTCCTTCGATCTCAACGAGGAAGATGCCCCCCACGATCCACTTCAGATTACCTGGACACTCGGTCTTGCCAGCGGGACATCCTTGCGTAATTTGGATCAAACGTCAGTGACCGTAGCCTACACGAAATTCCTCAAGCAATTTGACCAGCGCTTCGGATTCGAAACGGAAGAACAATCATGAACGATCACTTGTTCTGCAACTTGTCCCGGGCACTTATTTCCCTACCGGAAGGTACCAGTCACGGGGATGCACCTGCCCTCGATGATGTCTATTTGCCACGTTCTCACGCCAAGGCCATGAACCCGGACAGTCTTCTCGTAACGGGTATGCGCGGAGCCGGGAAGACATTCTGGTGGAGTGCATTCCAGAATCCGAACGTTCGCCACCTTCTGGCTCGACGTGCGGGGCGCTCCACGTTGAGTGAGAAGACAGTGGTTCTCAAGGGATTCGGAGTTACGCCCGCAATCGATGAATATCCGAGCAAGGATGTACTGCGAGATCTACTGAGGCGGAAACTTGGTGCGCGAGACATCTGGAGATCTGTACAAGCTTGGCAATTGGCGGATAATAATCATCCGCTTCGGAGTGAAGAATCATGGACAAATCGCGTACATTACGTGAGAAATAAACCCGAACAAATTGATAGATTATTTGAGAATTGCGATAAAAAATTTAATGAAAAAGAAATATACTGTATAATTCTTTTTGATGCGCTCGATCGTTGTGCAGATGATTGGAAAGATATGTATAAAATAATTCGCGGATTATTGCAAACCGCGATTGAGATGCGTTCATATAGAAGAATTCGACTAAAGATATTTCTGAGATCGGATCAGTTAAACGAAAGCGAGATAGGGGATTTTCCCGATGCATCCAAGGCATTATCTTCGGCTGTTGAGCTGAGCTGGCCCCGCCACGAACTCTACGGGTTACTGTGGCACTATCTCGCGAATGATAAAGACAAGAATGCTGATTCTCTGAGAAATTTTCTGGACGAAAATGATTGGACATCTACGCCAATTGGAAATCAGAATTTGTATGAGGTGCCACGAAAATTGGTTGTCAAGGAGGAGAAACAGAGAGAAAAATTTCATCAGATAGCAGGGCCATGGATGGGTCGCGATCGGAGGCGCGGTTTTCCGTATACATGGATCCCGAATCATTTAGCCGACACTGAAGGCAGGGTAAGTCCACGTTCATTTCTGGCAGCACTTCGAGCGGCGGCGGATGATACGGAGAATCAACGCTCAGATTACAAATACCCTTTACATTACGAAAGTATCAAACGTGGCGTACAGGAAGCGTCCAAGATACGAGTGAGAGAACTACAGGAAGATTATCCTTGGGTACATCAAGTATTGAATCCGTTGAAGGGGATGGTCGTCCCGTGTGATTTCGGCGAAATCTCAGAACGATGGCGCAAAGGTGGGGTTCTTGATCTGTTGGCGGAAGATGTGGATCAGGATGAGGTAAAACTACCGCCTCTCCATATCGATGATGGCGCGGATGGAATTCGTGAAGATCTTGGGTCATTGGGCATATTTCTTCGTATGCATGACGATCGCGTCAACATTCCGGACGTCTTCAGAGTGGGGTACGGCCTCGGCCGAAGGGGCGGAGTGAAAACCCATTCGATAGGAAGTGATTTCAGTTTCTGATTCAACCCCCATCGGCCGTATCATGCGCGGGGACCGTCACCGATGAACGACCGAGCTCCCTCTTCCATGTCCGATGTTCGATCCACTGACCGGAACGCCCCCACCACCTCCCTCGAAATCCGCGAGCGCCTGGTCGAAGCCCTGAACCTCGACCTGATTGGCCCCGGCGCCGGTCACGCGCTCGCCTCCGAGTGCTTGCCCGGATGGGTGCGTCCCTCGAACTGGTACCTCACGGGCTTTCTGATCCCCGCCGGTGCATCGCCGGAGCAGAGCGCCGACGCCGACGAGGAGGACGAACTTGACGAGACCCCGGACGCGGTCGGGCTCGCGGAGGAGTCGACAGAGGATCGCAAGGCCGCAAAGAAGGGCTTCTTCCCATCGTCCATGGGTCTGAGTTTCCTGGTCCCCGAGGACATGGACACGGTCGACGTCACCGCTCGATGGGCGGACTACGCACCGATACCGATCGAGGATGCCGACGGCAAACCGTCCTCCGTGTGGCAACGGGAACAGCACGAGCGCACGGTCCCGGTCTCGACGGCGCACCCGGACCACTACTTCATCGCCGACAGCGACGGCCTCTCGCTCCATGCGGAGGCACGGCCCATCGACCCCGCCGGGATCGCGGGTATCCCCGCGGGGACCCGCTCGGTCTCGGTCTTCCTCGTGAACCGGCGCCGGCCGGACGAAGACAACCCCGACCTCGGCTACGCCTTCCAGGCCGAGATTGAAGTGCGGAGCGATCGCGCCTTCGTCCCCCGACCGGACCCCCGCGGCACACGGGCCGAAACTTGGGACGATCAGGTGGCCGACCTTCATTATGCGGACACTCCCGAGTACGCGACCGGTCACGGGGTGTCGGCGGACTGGGAGATCGTCGACGGCGCCTGCCGGTGCCTGCGCACGGCCTGGATTCCAGGCGCCTCGGTCGAGAAGACCGAGACCCGGGCCGTCCCCACCGTCGAGCTCTCGATGGATGCCCTCGGCGCCCTGAACGATGGTGTGGCGGCCGCCGCTGCACTCCGCCCCCTGGTCGGCGAGTACCGCGCGTGGATCGCAGATCAGCGCGAAACCACGAAACCCCTTCAGGGCGGCCGACGTGACACGGCGGAAGGGTTGCTGCTCCGCGCCGGACACGCGGCGGAACGCATCGAACAGGGCATCACGCTTCTCGGGTCGGACGAGGACGCGCTCGACGCATTCCGGGTGGCGAACCGGGCGGTCTCGCGCGCGCTCCGCCAGCGGCTCGGCGCGCAGTTCAGCGACGGGGAGTCGCCGCAATGGCGTGCCTTCCAGCTCGCGTTCATCCTGCTGAACCTCCCGGGCCTTGCCGATCCGCTCGACCCGCACCGCGAGATCGTCGATCTCCTCTTCTTCCCGACCGGCGGCGGCAAGACGGAAGCCTACCTGGGCCTTGCGGCTTTCACGATGGTGCTCCGGCGCCTGCGCAATCCCGGGCAGCACGGAGTGCAGGGCGCCGGGGTGAGCATCATCATGCGCTATACCCTGCGCCTGCTCACCCTGGACCAGCTTGCCCGCGCCTCCGGACTGGTCTGCGCACTGGAGCTCGAACGCGAAGCGGATGCGGCGCGGTACGGCGCGTGGCCGTTCGAGATCGGGTTGTGGGTCGGCAAGGCGGCGACGCCCAACCTCATGGGATACAAGGGCGAAAAGCGCAGCGACTCCGCTCGGGCGAAGACCCGTCGGTTCAAGACGAATCCCGGGAGCAGGCCCTCTCCGATCCCGCTCGAGAGCTGTCCGTGGTGCGGGACCCGATTCGGGTCCGACTCCTTCACCCTGCTGCCGGACGACGATCGCCCCCGGGAGCTTCGTATCGTCTGCGCCAACTTCGAATGCGATTTCAGCGGCGATCGGCCCCTGCCGATCCTGGCTGTGGACGAGCCCGTCTACCGCCGCCTGCCGGCCTTCCTCATCGCGACCGCGGACAAGTTCGCCTCGCTCCCCTGGGTGGCCGAGACCGGCAAGCTCCTCGGGGGCGCACGGCGTTCCGACAAAACCGGGTTCCTGGGTGCATCGGAGCCCTCCGGCGGACAACGGCTCGGCCAGCCGCTACTTCCGCCCGATCTCATCATCCAGGACGAACTGCATCTCATTTCCGGACCGCTCGGCACCATGGTCGGCCTGTACGAGGCCGCAATCGAAGCCTTGTGCCTGCGGGAGATCGACGGACGCAGGATACGGCCCAAAATCGTCGCCTCCACCGCGACCGTCCGTCACGCGCAGGACCAGGTCCAGGCCCTCTTCGCGCGACCGCTGACGCAGGTCTTCCCCCCGCCGGGGCCGGACCGGCGCGACTCGTTCTTTGCCCACTCGGCGCCGGTCGAGAAGACGGCAGGACGACTCTACCTCGGCATCACCTCCCCGGGCCGGAACCCCAAGGTGCTCATGCGCAAGGTGTGGCTCGCGCTCATGGGCGCGGCCGAGCGGGCCTACCGCGATGCCGGAGGGCACCGCAAAGAGTGGAATCCCGCAGACCCGTACATGACTGTACTCGGCTACTTCAACAGCCTGCGCGAGCTGGGCGGCGCGCGCCGCATCCTCGAAGAGGAGGTGCAGAACACCATCAAGCAGTACGGCGCCCGGAAGCGGACGAATGAGCCGCGCGGGCTCTTTCAGGACCGCCGGAAGGTCTCGGACGTGGTGGAACTGACCTCGCGCGTCTCGACCGGTCAGGTCGCCAACGCCCGCCGGCGCCTGGAGCGTCCGTTCCATGAGGCGCAGCGCGTGGACTGCGCGATCGCCACCAACATGATCTCGGTGGGTCTCGATATCCCCCGGCTCGGGCTCATGGTGGTGCTGAGCCAACCGAAGACTCATGCCGAGTACATCCAGGCGACGAGCCGGGTGGGGCGCGACGACCGGCGACCCGGGCTCGTCGTCACCTTGCTGAACGCGCACAAGCCGCGGGATCGTTCGCACTACGAGCGGTTCCGTCACTATCACGAGACCTTCTACCGCTCGGTGGAGGTGGCGAGTGTGACCCCGTTCTCCGCCCGCGCCCTCGATCGCGGATTCCCCGGCGCCCTCGTGGGGCTGGCCCGCCACGCGGAGCCCGCGCTGACGCCGCCGCAGGGCGTGGAGCGGATCGAAGCGGTGCGCGCCGCCATGGAGCGCCGGCTTCTCGATACGTTTCGCGAACGGGTCGAACAGCAACCGCTCGCCGACGAGGTCGAACGGGAAGAGCGCCTGCGCAGTGTGCAGAACCGGGTCGTGGATCTGCTGGATGCGTGGCACACGGTGGTGGACGACTACCGCCAAGCCGGGGTCGCGGTGCAGTACCAGCGCTACGAGCTCGGGTCTCCCACGCCGTTGCTCCGCGAGATGCTCGACAAGGATTTCGAATCCCCGCACCACCGGAAATTTCGCGTCAACCGATCGCTGCGCGACGTCGAGCCGGTGGTTGACCTCTTTCTCCGGGATCTCACCGGGCGGCAGGTGGAAGATGGGGCATGAACCGCAAGGCGTGCAGTCCCCACGACCCATCCGGTGAGCAGGCCGATCGGCAGCAGGTGGAGGACGAGGCATGACACGCAAGGTCCACGGCCAGATCCGCCAGAGCCAGGTGATCACCACCTACGGACCGGGTGCCCTCATCGATCTCCCCCGACACTCGGCGATTGTCGGCGGGCTCGACACTTGGCCGAATCCGGGCCACCTCGACGAGATCATCGAGCCGCGGCTGACCCGCAAGCTTGGAGTGATGACCGGCGTCCCCGCTCCGCGGCTCTACGCGCCGCCGCCGGAGCCCGGCGAGCCTTGGGCCAGGGCGAAGGGCATCGGGGCGTGGCGATTCCCGGAGTGGTTCGTGGTGCAGGAAGCAGGCGGTGGCGAACGATCCGATCGTTCGCGGCGTCTCGTGCATCGCAAGGCGCTGGACGAGAGGGGCCGATTCGACCGCCTCCCCGTGGTACCCACCCGCTTCGTGCGGGCCTGTCCGCGCGGACACGTGGACGACCTCGACTGGGCCGGTTTCGTCCACGGTCCTGAAAACCGATGCCGGCGTCAGCTTTGGCTCGACGAGACCGGGATCACCGGCGACCTGGCCGACTTGGTGGTGCGCTGCGAGTGCGGTCGATCGCGGCGTCTCTACGAAGCGGCGGAACTCGACCAGAATCCGCTCGGCACCTGCCGGGGCGCCCGACCCTGGCTCGGAATCAACACCAACGAAGACTGCAACCATCGCAGTCGGCTGCTCATCCGCACCGCCTCCAACGCGTACTTTCCGCAGATCGTGAGCGCGCTCTCGCTGCCCGATCGCGGCTCGGCGGTCGAGGGCGCCGTCCGCGAGATCTGGGACGACCTCCGGATCGTGGATGACCCGGCTGGGCTCGCATTTATCAAGAAGAAACCGAAGATCGCAGAGGTGCTCGCGACATTCGAGGACGGCGAGGTACTTGAAGCCATCGGTGCGATCAGGCTTGGCCAGGGCGGGGAGCGGCCGGTCAAGCAGGTCGAGCTGGAGGCACTGCTCGGGGCGAAGGAGGGGTTCGGGGATGACGTACCTATCGACCCGGACTTCCACGCCCGGCGCCTGCCCGATGCCGCGTGGCGGCGGCCCGGCCGCATCAGCGACGGTATCGCGTCGGTGGTTCAGCTCCATCGTCTGCGCGAAGTCCTTGCCCTGGTCGGATTCACCCGCTTCGAAGCGGTGGTGCCGGATATCCACGGTGAGTACGAGACCGATGTCGAACGCGCGGACATCGCCCTGGAGCCGCAGTGGTTCCCCGCCGTCGAGAACCGCGGCGAAGGCGTGTTCGTCCGGATCGGGGCGGATGCGGTTGCGGACTGGCTGCAACGCCCTGCGGTGCAGCAACGCCTTGATGATCTGCGGCAAGGCCATCAGGCCTGGGGGGAGAGCCGCAAGGTCAAGCGCCCATTTCCGGGCGGACCCTACGTGCTGCTGCATACCCTCTCGCACCTGCTGATTCGGTCGCTCTCCATGCGTTGCGGCTACCCGGCGAGTTCGATCCGGGAGCGGATCTACGTGGAAGAAGGGGCGGAAGGGACCCGTTACGGAATCCTCCTCTACACCGGCACGCCCGATGCCGAAGGCACGCTCGGTGGCCTCGTCCAGCAAGCCCGACACATCGAAGACCATCTCGCGGATGCGCTGCGGATGGGGACGCTGTGCTCGAACGATCCGATCTGCGCGCAACATGCACCCGGCACCAGTATGGAAGGGCGGTGGCTGCACGGGTCCGCCTGCCACGGCTGCGCGCTCATCGCCGAGACCTCGTGCGAGATGCGCAACGACTATCTCGACCGCGCTCTGGTCGTACCGGTGCTCGGGTTGGACGGTGCTGCGTTCTTCCCCGCGCCCCCATGACCGACGCTCTGGTGAACCTCCCGCCGCACCTGCGCCGAAGGCTGGAGGGCGCGCTCGATACGGGGCTCATCTCGGCTTCGTCGTCTGCGGCAACGGTTGGCTCCGTCCTGGGATTGCACGATGGCGCCGATGCTTTGCTCGCGGAGCTGAATGCGCTGGAGCGCATGGAAGTCTCCGGGGGGCCGCAGCCGCATGGCTTCGCGCCGTCGAGCAGGCCCGTGCTCGCTCGTCGAGTCCGGACCTCGTGTGGTCCGGTCCCGAGGTGCCGGGCCTCCACGCTCGCGACACCCGGCGGGTGTACGAAGAGCTGCTGGGGAGCGCCAGGCGGTCTGTGTGGGTAAGCACTTACGTCTACTTCGACGGCCCACGGGCATTCGCCGCTCTGGCGCGTCGGATGGATACGATGCCCGAACTCCGGGTCACGATGCTGCTGAACATCCAGCGAGGACGAGGCGACACCACCGCTGCGGATCAGCTCGTACGCCGGTTCGCCGATCGGCTCCGGACCGCGGACTGGCCCGGCGAGACGCGGCCTCGCGTCTTCTACGACCCCCGGTCGCTCGAGATCGATGGTCTCGCCGGCGTGCTTCATGCCAAGGCGGTCGTGGCGGATGGCGAATCGGTTTTCACAACCTCCGCGAACCTCACCGACGCCGCCCTCGACCGCAACATCGAACTCGGCGTCCTGATCCGTGATCGGGCACTGGCCGAGAGTGTGACGAGCCACTTTCAGGGTTTGATTGACAGGAAAGTGCTGAGGCCACTGCCGACGGAGTAAGGAAGCGAGAGGGCATCCCGCCCGATTCGATGCCGCAAGGCCGTCTACGACTCTGCGTTGCGGCGGATTTGTTCGTGCAGGCTCTCGAACTCTTGGGCGACCACGGGTCAGAGGACACGGGTTCGAAGACACGGGGTCGAAGACACGGGGTCGAAAGATCGGTTCGATGGCTGCGTCACGCACGGCTTCATCCCGGAACCATGCTTCGGAGACGCCGCCCGCGAACGCGGTCGATCGGCGCCGAGTCGATGCGCGGTTCAGAACGCCGCGACTCGCGACCATTGCTGGTCCAGTTTTTTTCGGGACACGCTGAAGGCGGTGCCGAGTTCCTGGGCGAAGACCGACACCCGGTACTCCTCCAGCATCCAGCGGTGGCGCGCAAGCTCCGCGTCGCGGCGACCGCGCGCCCGGGCGGCGCGCGCCTTCGATTCGAGACGCTGCTGCAGCGGGAGAATCTCCGTGAGCCGGCGGGCATCGTTCGCCCCGCCGCGGCGGAGCTTCTCCAGGCGCACCCGCAGTGCTTCCAGGTACCGCGGCAGGGACGCGAACGCGTCATCCGGGGTGGCGGCGAGGAAGCCGTGGTGCACGAGTCCGTCGAGCTGGCGCCGGGCGTCGGCCAGCGATTCCGGCGGCGCGTGCAGATTCGGGCCGTCCATGAGCCCCCGTATCTTGCGCGCGGCCCGCAGAATCACGAGCCCGTCATCAAGCGACCTTGCGAGTTCGGAGGCAAACTCTCCCCGCCCCGAGGCCAGCACTTCCTCGAACCGGCGGCGCTCGCGAATCGGCCCGGCGGGGGCGACGAAGACGCGGGCGACGGCGCGGTCGACGAGGTCGCGGCGGGCTTCGGCGCCGGTGCCGGGCTCGGGCTCTCCCGCAACCCGCGGGCCCGCAACCTGCAGGAGTGGGTCCACCCAATCCGGGGGAGGCGCGATCATCGCGTAGAGCAGACCCAGCTCGTCGATGCCGGGAAGCGCCCGCAGGCACTCCCGGGCTTCGCGCCGCAACGCTAGCGCGAACAGCCGCACGAGCCCGCGCTGGTGGCTGCGTTCTGCCGCACCGCGCGCCTGGAAATGTTCGACAACCACCCCCGGGCCGAGGTCGTACAGGGCCGGATAGACGACGCCGAAATGGTCTCCGGACCGATCCTCGGCTTCGACCGGCACCGCCCCGAAGGTCCACGATGTGTACCCGCGCTCGTTCGGCCCGGACCCGGGGCCCGGGCGCGCTTCGGCCGGCTCGGAGCGTCCGACCAGCCGCCTCTCCACCACGTCGAGCTGACGGCCCCGGCCCAGCACCGCGCCTTCTCCGTCCGTGACCTCGAAGCGCATGAGCAGATGGGCCGGCAACACCCGCCGCAGCCGCGCCGGTGACCAGGCGTCGCGCGGCACGGAGACCCCGCGCGTGCGGTCGAGGAAGCGGGCCAGCGATTCGTTGAGCGAACCGTCCCCGAACCGCGCCCCGGCGACGAACTCCCTCCCCAGGTCGGCCAGCGGCATCACCGTGCGCCGCACGCTCTTGGGCAGGGCGCGCAGGAGCGCGAGCACCTTCTCCTCCAGCATGCCCGGTACCAGCCACTCGAACCGACCCGGATCGAGGTGCACCAGCAGATCGTGCGGGATGGTCACCGTCAGTCCGTCGTCGTCCTCGCCGGGCGCGAACCGGTAGGAGAGCGGCAACTCCTGGTCCCCGACCCCGAGCACGTCGGGAAAATCCGCCTCGCGGGCCAGACGCACCCCGGACGCGATGTCCTCGCGGCCAAACTCCAGCCCGCCGGCTCCATTCTTGTCGAGCCCCGCCTCGCCGAGGCCCGCGAACCAGTCCTCGAAGGTCCGCCCGTCCACCACCTGCGACGGGATGCGGGCATCGTAGAACGCGAACACCGCCCCTTCGCTCACCACCGCCCCGGGGCTGCGGAGCTTGTGCTCCACGCGGCGAAGCCGGGCGAGTTCCCGGGCATTGCGCTCCACGAAGGGGTGGGCGCACTCGTACCCGCCCTCCACCAGCCCGGAACGCACGAACACCTCGCGCGCGCCCTCCCGGCTCACCGGCGCGAACCGTACCCGGCGCCGCGCGATGAGGGTCAGGCCGTAGAGCGCGACCTGCTCGAACACCATGGGCTCGGCGCGACGCGCATCCCAGTGCGCGTCGAAGTGGGTGCGGCGCACCAGGTCGCCGGCCGCCTTCTCCACCCACTCCGCCCGGATCCGGCCGGCCGTGAATGCGTACGCGCGCTCCGTCTCCACGATCTCGGCGGTGACGATCCACGGCGCCACCGCCGGGTGAAGCACCGAACCCGAGGCCAGCCGGAACGCGGTTCCCCGCAGCCCGGAGTACCCGCCTTCCGGGGTACGGGTGCCGACGCAGCGCAGCAGTCCGGTGAGGAGCGCCCGGTGGATTCGCCCCGGCGGGGCTCCGAACGCACGGGGCCGGATTCCGAGCTCGCGGCCGAGGTCGAGGATCTGGCCGTGCACGTCCAGCCAGTCCCGCATCCGGGCCGGCGAGAGGGCGTGCCGCCGGCAGAACCGGCGCATCGATTCGCCCGGGTCCTTCGCGACCGAGCGGAAGCGGCGCCAGAGATTCACGACGCCGAGAAAGTCGGAGCGCGGATCGGTGAATCGGCTCTGGGCCGCCTGCGCTGTGGACTTGCGCCCGGGGGTCCATTCGCGGGGATCGGGCACGCTCAGGAAGCTCGCGATCACCAGCACCTCGGCGACGCAACCGAGCGCATCCGCTTCGAGCAGCATCCGCCCGATTCTCGGATCGAGCGGCAGCCGCGCCAGCCGGCGGCCGGTCTTCGTCAGCGCCCCGTCGGCGTCGAGCGCCCCCAGCTCGCGCAGCAGCCGCAGGCCGTCGTTGACGTGGCGCCGGTCGGGAGGGTCGATGAACGGAAACCGCTCCACGTCGCGCAGGCCGAGCGAAAGCATGCGCAGCAGCACCGCCGCGAGGTCGGAGCGCCGTACCTCGGGCTCGGGGTGCGCGGGGCGCGCCTCGAAGTCCGCCTCCTCGTACAGCCGGATGCACGTCCCGGGGCCGACCCGCCCGCATCGGCCGGCCCGCTGGTCGGCCGATGCCTGCGAGATCGGTTCCACCGGCAGCCGCTGCACGCCGGTGCGGTGCGCATACCGGCTCACCCGGGCGGTGCCCGCATCGACGACGAAGCGGATGCCGGGGACGGTCAGCGAGGTCTCGGCGATGTTCGTCGCCAGCACCACCCGGCGACCGGTGGCGGGCGTGAACAGCGCCTGCTGGCGCGCCGCCGACATCCGGGCGTGGAGCGGGAAGAGCTCCGTATCCGGCCGCGCGAGACCTCGCAACCGGGCTTCGGTCTCCCGGATCTCGCGTTCGCCGGACAGGAACACGAGCACATCCCCCGGCGCGTCGCCGATCTCGCGGAGCGCCCCCGCGACCTTCTCGGGGATGTCGTCGTCCTCCTCGCCGGGGCGATACCGGACCTCGATCGGGTGGGTCCGACCCTCCACCTCGATGACCGGTGCCTCGTCGAAGAACGCCCGCAGCTTCTCCACCTCCAGGGTGGCCGAGGCCACGACGACCCGCAGGTCCGGACGCCGGCGCACGAGCCCGCTCAGGTAACCGAGGACGAAGTCGACGTTGAGGGTGCGTTCGTGCGCCTCGTCGATGATGAGGGTGTCGTAGGCGCGCAGGTTGCGGTCGCCCTGGATCTCGGCGAGCAGGATGCCGTCGGTCATCAGCTTGATGCGGGTCTCTGGCGCGGTGTGCCGGCGAAACCGCACCTGCCAGCCGACGAGCCGGCCGCGGTCCGCGCCAAGCTCCGACGCAATGCGGGCCGCCACGCTGCGCGCGGCAATCCGCCGGGGTTGGGTGTGGCCGATCATCGCGCCGGTGCCCCGCCCTGCCGCGAGGCAGATCTTCGCGAGCTGGGTGCTCTTGCCCGAGCCGGTCGCCCCGACCACCAGGGTGACCGGATGCTCCGCCACCGCGCGCGCGATGCGCGGCGCGTGCGCGGCGATGGGGAGGTCGGCCGGAATCGCTGTCACATGCATGTCAAATTCATGACCGATGGTTGTCATGGGATGGGGATATAAAGCGTCGTCAGAAGGTCGAGGCGGCTTGGCGATAGTGCTCGCCCGCACTCTTCGGCCTCCGGAGTCACACCAGACCTTTCTTCCTGACCCGGACTTCTCAGCCTGTCGAGAGCGCAGCCGTGACCTGGTGCGAAATGCGCGTCCATGCATACGCAAGGGAAACGAGCATTCGACCGCATTTCCGGCAAGCCCTTGAACCGAAACCACGCAGGCCTGAGCGGTTCTCCGAGTCTTGCCGGGAACTGGCGAGAAATCCGGCTCCAACCCCCTCAGTTTCGGAGATGCCATCCATGAAGCGTACGCTCATCCTGGCGGCGGTGGCGACCGCCGTTGCGGGGCCGGTCCAGGCCCGCGACTACATCAGCATCGTCGGCTCCTCGACCGTCTACCCCTTCGCCACGGTGGTGGCGGAGCAGTTCGGCAAGACCACCGATTTCAGGACCCCGAAGATCGAGTCCACCGGCTCCGGTGGCGGCCTCAAGCTGTTCTGCGCCGGCGTGGGCGTGGAGCACCCCGACATCACCAACGCCTCGCGGCGCATCAAGGCGAGCGAGGTCGAGAAGTGCGCCGCCAACGGGGTGAACGAGGTCATCGAGGTGAAGATCGGCTATGACGGCATCGTGTTCGCGAACTCCCGGAAATCCGATCCGGTGCGGATTACCCGCGAGCAGATCTTCCTCGCGCTGGCCAGGGACGTGCCGGACCCGAACGGCGGCGAGACCCTGGTCCCCAATCCGTACACGAAGTGGAGCGAGATCGACCCCTCCCTGCCCGATGCGAAGATCGAGGTGCTCGGCCCGCCGCCGACCTCCGGCACCCGCGACGCCTTCGCCGAGCTCGGCCTCGAAGGCGGTTGCAAGGCGATCGGCTGGATCAGGGCGATGAAGAAAGCGCACGGCAAGCAGTACAAGGCCACCTGCCACACCGTGCGCGAGGACGGCGGCTACGTCGAAGCGGGCGAGAACGACAACCTCATCGTGCAGAAGCTCGACGCCAACCCCGCCGCGTTCGGCGTGTTCGGCTACAGCTTCCTCGACCAGAACTCCGACCGGATCCAGGGGTCCGTGGTCGACGGGGTGGAGCCAACCTTCGAGAACATCGCCGCGCAGGACTACCCGGTCTCCCGATCGCTCTACTTCTACGTGAAGAAGGCGCATGTCGGCGCGATTCCGGGAATCGAGGAGTTCCTGGCCGAGTTCACCAGCGACAAGGCCTGGGGCGAAGACGGCTACCTCACCGACAAGGGAATGATTCCCATGACGGATGACGAGCGAATGAAGTTCGCCACGGACGTGAAGAACCTGGCGAACCTGAGCCTCTGATCACTCGCGCGGGCCAGCCCGGAAATGTCACCGCTTCGCGAAGCGAGGGTGCGCAGATGGCTGGTTTCGCAAGGCGAGCGCGGGTCGGGGCGCGCAGGCGTACCCACAGGTACGTCGAGCACCCTGGCCGCATTCAACGCCGCGAAAGCAGCCGGATCCGGGCCCGCAGCCGGGAATCGGTGAAATTTCCGGTCTAACCCGCATTTCTCACCAGGTTGCGAGCGAGGGCGCGGAGAGGGCTGCATTGGCAAGGCGAACGCGAGTCCGGGCGCGCAGTCGTACTTGACAGTACGTCGAGCACCCGGGCCGTGTTCAACGCAGCCAATGCAGTCAGATCCGGGTCCGCAGCCGTGACCTGGTGAGAAATGCGGGCTAAGGGCGGCGGCCCTCGGGGAATCGCCTCCGGCCGGGAAGGGCGGCGCCGGCGGTGGTTGCGGCCGACGCCGGGGGGAACGGAAACGACCGAGTGCATGCCCTGTCAACGAAGACTTGCCCGACCCCGAACCATGCCCGCTCCCGCCCTCGTCCTTGCCCTTCTCGCGCTCAGCGCCGCCGCGTTCCATCTGGGCCGGCGGCGCGCCTTCGCCGTCGCGGCCGCGAGCGGCGGCGGCACGAAGCACCTGCACTCGCGGCCGGGCTACTACGGAAGCCTCACTGCGTTGTGGTGCGCGCTTCCGGCGGTCGTCGTATTCGGTCTGTGGGTGTCGTTCGAGTCGTCGATAGTCGAGAGCCTCGTGGTTGCCGATCTCTCCGCGGAGATCCGGGCGCTGCCGCCCGAACGCCTGAACCTCGTGGTCAACGACATCCGCAACC
Organism: Gammaproteobacteria bacterium; assembly: GCA_965221725.1. Classification (GTDB taxonomy): domain Bacteria; phylum Pseudomonadota; class Gammaproteobacteria; order HK1; family HK1; genus HK1. The sequence goes on along the minus strand of OZ244909.1, from coordinate 3,285,509 downwards.
TGGCGCAGGGCAACATCGTCTCCGGCGAGGTGGTCCCGGAGCTGCGTGCCGCCGCCGACCACTACCTGGAGCTGAAGCGCACCGCGGCCGCCGCGTCCGCAGTCGTCGTGCTCTGTGTCGCGATCGCCGGGGCGGGTCTCGCGTGGCGGCGGGTGTCACCGTCACTGCGCGCGCGGAACCAGGTGGAGCAAATCGTCCGGGTCCTGCTCATCGCCAGCTCGACGGTCGCGGTCTTCACCACCCTCGGCATCGTGCTCTCGGTGCTGTTCGAGGCGGTTCGTTTCTTCGGGCACGTTCCCATCGCGGACTTCCTGCTCGGTCTCGACTGGAGCCCGCAGATGGCGATCCGGGAGGATCAGGTGGGGTCGTCCGGCGCGTTCGGCGCCATTCCCCTGTTCGCGGGCACCCTGCTCATCTCGTTCATCGCGATGACCGTCGCCGCGCCCATCGGGCTGTTCGCGGCCATCTACCTCGCCGAGTACGCGACGCCGGCGTTCCGCTCGGTCGCGAAGCCGGTCCTCGAGATCCTCGCCGGCATCCCCACCGTCGTGTACGGCTTCTTCGCGGCCCTGATCGTGGCCCCGGTCATCCGGGACACGGGTTCGATCATCGGGCTGGACGTGGCGAGCGAGAGCGCGCTTGCGGCCGGGCTCGTGATGGGGGTGATGATCATCCCCTTCGTCTCGTCGCTGTCCGACGACGTCATCAACGCCGTGCCGCAGGCGCTGCGCGACGGTTCCTACGGGTTGGGGGCGACCCGGTCGGAGACGATCCGGCAGGTGGTGTTGCCGGCTGCCCTGCCCGGCATCGTGGGCGGGTTGCTGCTGGCGATCTCGCGCGCCATCGGGGAGACGATGATCGTGGTGATGGCGGCCGGCCTTGCCGCCAACCTGACCGCCAATCCGCTCCAGGCGGTGACCACGGTGACGGTGCAGATCGTCACCCTGCTGGTGGGCGACCAGGAGTTCGACAGCCCCAAGACGCTCGCCGCGTTCGCGCTCGGGCTCGTCCTGTTCGTGGTCACGCTCTGTCTCAATGTCATTGCGCTGCGGGTGGTGCGCAAGTACCGCGAACAGTACGACTGATCCCGGAAACCGCGGATGACCCCGATGGGCGCGAGCGTACACACCAGCGATGCGATGGCGCGGCGACTGGCCAGGCGGCGCGCGGCGGAACGCCGCTTCCGGGCGTACGGGATCGTCGCGATCGCGCTTGCGATCCTCGCCCTCGCGGCCCTGTTCACGAGCATCATCGGCAACGGCTACACCGCGTTCCAGCAGACGTACATCGTGCTGGAGGTCACCTACGATCCGGAGGTGCTCGGCCTCGGCGAAGCCCGGGACCCGGAGGCGCTGTCGGGCGCGAACTATCCCGGGCTGGTCAGGAAGACGATGCGGGACATGTTCCCGGATGTGAAGGGCCGCAAGGACAAGCGCACGCTGTACGGCATCGTGAGTTCGGGCGCGGCGTTCATGATCCGCGAACGGCTGCTCGCCGACCCCGGGCTCGTCGGCCGTACCGAACGCATCCGGGTGCCCGCGGACGACGACATCGACATGCTCGTCAAGGGCCATATCGACCGCGATGCGCCGCAGATCGAGCGGCGGGTCAAGGACAACCAGATCGGGTGGGTCGAGGCGCTCGAAGAGGCGGGACGGATCGAGAAGCGGTTCAACACCGCGTTCTTCACCGCCGGCGATTCGCGCGAGCCGGAACTTGCGGGGATCCGGGGCGCCGCCGTCGGCTCGCTCTACACCCTGCTGGTCACCCTGGCGCTGTCGTTCCCCATCGGGGTCGCGGCCGCCGTCTACCTGGAGGAGTTCGCGCCGACCAACCGCCTCACGGACCTCATCGAGGTGAACATCAACAACCTTGCTGCGGTGCCGTCCATCATCTTCGGGCTGCTCGGGCTCTCGGTGTTCATCAACTTCTTCGGGCTGCCGCGCTCCGCGCCCCTGGTCGGGGGGCTGGTGCTGACCCTGATGACCCTGCCCATCATCATCATCGCGAGCCGCGCCGCGCTGAAGTCCGTTCCGCCCTCCATCCGCGAGGCCGCGCTCGGGATGGGCGCGTCGAAGATGCAGACGATCACCCACCACGTCCTGCCGCTCGCGATGCCCGGGATGCTGACCGGGACGATCATCGGCATGGCCCAGGCGCTCGGAGAGTCCGCGCCGCTGCTGATGATCGGCATGGTAGCGTTCATCGTCGATATCCCCGGCGGCCCGCTCGACCCTTCGACGGTGCTGCCGGTGCAGATTTTCCTCTGGGCGGACAGCCCGGAACGGGCGTTCGTGGAGCGCACGTCCGCCGCCATCATGGTGCTGCTCGCGTTCCTCATCACCATGAATGCGCTTGCATTCGTCCTGCGACGACGGTTCGAGCGCCGCTGGTAGCCACTGGCCCGCATTTCTCGCCAGGTTGCGAGCGGGGGCGCGGAGAGGGCTGGATTGGCAAGGCGAACGCGAGTCCGGGCGCGCAGGCGTACTTGACAGTACGTCGAGCACCCGGGCCGCGCTCAACGTGGCCAATGCAGTCATCTCCGTGTCCGCAGCCGTGACCTGGTGAGAAATGCGGGCCAGGATCGAGAGAACGTACCCCGGTTGTCCGTCGGGCCGGGGCTGCGTCCGGAACACCGCAATCAGCCACTTCAGGAGACGCAGATGAATGTGACCGCCGAACGGATGTCCACTCCCGGGCCGGCCCCGGTCCCACCGCCGGCCGGGCGGTTGGCAATGACCGGGCCCGGGTCCGAGCCCTTGCCCGAGCCGGGGCCCGAGCCCTTGCCCGAACCGGGGCTCGAACCGGTGCCGGACGACATCGAGACGGTCGGCGAGGTCACGGTCGAGCACCCGCGCATGACCTCGCGCAACGTCGGCGTGATGTACGGGGACAAGATGGGGATCGAGCACGTCAGCCTCGACATCGGCAGCAATGAGGTCCTGGCCATGATCGGGCCCTCGGGTTGCGGCAAGTCGACGTTCCTGCGCTGTCTCAACCGCATGAACGACACCATCGACATCTGCCGGGTCACGGGCCGCATCAGGCTCGACGGCGAGGATATCCACGACCCCCGCCTCGATGTCGTGCAGCTTCGCGCCCGGGTCGGCATGGTGTTCCAGAAGCCCAATCCGTTCCCGAAATCCATCTACGACAACGTCGCCTACGGGCCGCGGATTCACGGTCTGGTGGACGGCCGGCGCGAGACCGATGCGATCGTGGAGCGCAGCCTGCAGAAGGCCGGGCTGTGGGATGAAGTCAAGGATCGGCTCGAACAGCCCGGCACCGGGCTGTCCGGTGGCCAGCAGCAGCGCCTGTGCATCGCCCGGGCCATCGCAGTCAGTCCCGAGGTGATCCTGATGGACGAGCCCTGCTCCGCCCTCGACCCTATCGCGACCGCGCGCATCGAGGAGCTGATCGACGAACTCCGGGCGAACTACACCATCGTGATCGTGACCCACTCGATGCAGCAGGCGGCCCGCGTCTCGCAGCGCACGGCGTACTTCCACCTCGGCCGGCTCATCGAGGTCGGGGAGACGAACCACATCTTCACCAATCCCCGCCACAAGCTCACCGAGGACTACATCACCGGCCGGTTCGGCTGAACCCCGGCCGACGCCGGACACCGAAGACGCACACCGAAGATACGGGGGCGCACACCATGAGCTCCGAAGAGCACATCTTCCGGCGCTTCGACCAGGAGCTCGCGGACCTCAACGGCATCGTGCTGCGCATGGGCGGCCTGGTCGAGGACCAGATCGCGAAAGCGATGCACGCTCTGCGCGAGGCGGATTCGGAAGTCGCCCGCAACGTGGTCGCCCGCGACCACGTCGTGAACTTCCTCGACGTGCAGGCCGAAGAGCAGATCGTCAACCTTCTGGCGCTGCGCCAGCCGGTGGGCAAGGATCTGCGCATGATCCTCTCGCTCGGCAAGACGGTGACGGATCTGGAGCGCATCGGCGACGAGGCCGAACGCATCGCCCGCATGGCCCTCGACATCCACGGCTCCGACACCCCGCCGCCCGGCCCCCTCCTGCTCAGCGACGCGTTCCGCATGTCGACGCTCGCCACCCGGATGCTGCACGATGTGCTCGACGCGCTGGCCCGGCTCGATGTGGACAAGGCGATTCAGGTCGCCTGCGGCGACACCGAACTCGACAGCGAGTTCCAGGCGGCGCTCCGCCGCCTGTCCACGTACATCATGGAAGATGCCCGCAACGTCGGGCACATCATCAACGTGACGTTCATCGTCAAATCACTCGAGCGGATCGGCGACCATTCCAAGAACATTGCCGAGTACGTGGTCTTTCTGGTGAAGGGCAAGGATGTGCGGCACGTCAGCCCGGAGTCGATCGACACCGAAGAGCTGGACCGGTGAGCCGGCGCGGAAGATTCACCGATTTACGGCCACGAGCACGGATCTGACGGTCTTCGCCGCGTAATACGGCCACCTCTACGCGCCCTCGCTTCGTGAATCGGTGAAATCTACGAGCAGTGTGCCGGAGCGGGCCTTGCGCATGACGGGCAGCGAACACGCGGCGTCGCGCCGCCGCGGGCCGGAATCGGGAAAGTCCACTGCCCGTCTCCCGATCGCGCCGCTGGCCCGACGAAGGACGGCGTCCGCGTCCGCTCAACGGTGGTACGCCGCGGTGATGCGTTCCAGCGGATGCTGACGATAGAACGCGCGCAGCTCGGCGTAGACCTGCGGATAGCACTCGTCGAGCACTTCCGGCGCCTCGAAGAAGTATTCGCTCGCGACTGCGAAGAACTCATCCGGCCCCTCGGTGGCGTAGTCGTCGATGTCGGTCTCCTCCCCGGCGTCGACCCGGACGCACAGATCCTCGAACGCCTCGCTGAAGACGCGGTACCAGCGCGCTCCGTCCATGCCGGCGTGCAGGGGCGGAAAGCCATTGGAGTCGCCATCGAGCATGTCGAGCTTGTGCGCCATCTCGTGGATGACGACGTTGTAGCCCTCGAGATGGCCTGACGCCGCGACGTCTTCCCAGGACAGGACCACCGGCCCGTGGGACCAGGACTCGCCGCTGCGCGGCTCCTCCCACTGGTGCTCGACTCCGGCCTCGTCGACCGACGTGCCGCGCGAGACGAACCCGCCGGGATAGACGATCACCGAGCGCCAGCCGGCATACGCTTCCATGCCGAGTTCCAGGATCGGGACACACGCCTGAGCGGCCACCACCACACGCGCCTCCTCGTCCAGCTCGAAACCGTCCGCCCCCTCGAGCGATTTCGTCCGCAGGAACGCTTCGACCAGCGAACGCACCCGCGCCGCATCGGGCTCGGCCAGGGTAGCCAGGAGAGGCAACGAGCGTCGCACCGAATGCCAGGCGGTATCGGTGAAGGCGGCGGCCGGTTCGGTCCTGAGAAATCGGAACATGGTCGGGCAGTCGCTCCCGTTGGCCCCAGTGCCCGGTACTCGCCGGCTCCCGGCGGCGGAACCGTGCGGGCGGCTCCGACCGGAACCGGTTTCGATCGCATCATGCATCGCATCGTGCATGGACGACCCCGCCGGTCCTTGGCAAGAATACCGCTGAAGTGTCCTCCCGGTCTTCGGCCGGGAATGGGATCGCAATGGCGGTCGACGCGGGGCGGAAACGCGCCGAGGATCACTCTACAGTGGGCCAGCGGCCTCGAAGCGATCGGGGCGGCGGTTTCGGAGCGATCGGGCCGTCGGCCTCGGAGCGATCGGGCCAGGGCCCGAGGACGATCGGGACTCCCTTGCGCCCACCGCGCCGTGGGCGGCGCCACCGTTCCTCCCGCGCACCGGAGAGCATCGATGAAGATTCGACGCATCAGCACCTGGACCGAGCATTTCGAGCTCTCTCGCCCCTACACCATCGCGTTCCGGACCGTCGATTCGGTGCGCAACGGCATCGTCCGCATCGAGACCACCGACGGGTCGATCGGGCTCGGCGGCGCGTCGCCGGAGGAATTCGTAACCGGGGAGACCCGGGATGCATGCGATGCCGCACTGGCCGAATCGGCGCTGCAGTGGCTCGTCGGACGCCACGTCCACGAGCTGACCGCGCTCTGCCGGGAACTGCGCGAACGCTTCCCCGGCGCCCCCGCCGCCCGGGCCGCGGTCGACATCGCGCTGCACGATCTCTGGGCGAAGCAGCTCGGGGTGCCGCTCGCCGACGCGCTCGGACGCGCCCACGCGGCGCTCCCGACGTCGATCACCATCGGGATCAAGGACGTCGCCGCCACCGTGGAGGAGGCGGGGGAGTACCTCGGCCGCGGGTTCAGCGTGCTCAAGGTCAAGCTCGGCCATGCGCTCGACGACGACATCGACCGGCTCCGGCGGTTGCGCGATTTTGCCGGCGCGGGGACGGTGATCCGGGTCGATCCGAACCAGGGCTATTCCGCGGGCGAGGTCTCGCGGTTCGTGGAGGAAACGGCGGCGCTCGACATCGAGTTCCTTGAGCAGCCGATGAAGGCGGCCGACATCGACGCGATGCGGGCCCTGCCCGATGCGGTCAAGGACCGACTCGCGGCGGACGAGACGCTCCTCGATCCGGCCAACGCGCTCACGCTCGTGCAGCCACCCCGGGCCTGCGGGATCTTCAACATCAAGCTGATGAAGTGCGGTGGGGTCCACACCGCCAGGCACATCGCCGCCATCGCCGAGACCGCCGGGGTCGAACTCATGTGGGGCTGCATGGACGAGAGCGTGGTAAGCATTTCCGCCGCGCTGCACGCCGCCTTCTCCTCGCCGGCGACGCGCTACCTCGACCTCGACGGCAGCCTCGACCTTGCCCGCGACGTGGCCGACGGCGGCTTCCGGCTGGAGGATGGCGTGATGCGCACCCTCGACGCCCCGGGCCTGGGGGTAACGCTTCGGGGGTGACGTGGCTCCGCCAACCGGACCCGCGGGTTGTACTCGGTCCCCGAACATCTGCCGAATAATCGGCTGCTCGTAGTGCTTCAGGGTGAGTTGGATATGATCTTGAACAACGAATTCGAGCACGCGGCGGGTGATTCCCTGAAAGAAGTCCGGGCGAAAGCGGCGCGGAGCCTGATCCTCGCTGGCGGCAGCATGCCGGACCTCGAGTACATCCCGCGCAGGAAGAGCGAGATCCGGAAATGATCCTCGCGGACACTTCGGTATGGATCGATCAGTCGCCCCCTCCGCTCCGGGAAAGTACAGCACTTCACCGATACCGCCCACCGCATTGCTGCGATCCTGTCCATGAAGCCGTGGGAGAGATCCGAAAATGAATCCTGACGAAACCCCGGCTTCCATGCCACTTCCGGACTACCCGAGGCGTGATTCGCTGGTGAGGCGACACCGGTCGCTACCACTCTCCGGAGGACGCTCGGGAAGGAGCGGCACGGATCAGAGATCCGACTCCCAGAGGGCGAGTCCGCGCTCGATCACCCGCTCAAGCCAGTCCGTGAAGCGGATCCGGACATCCTCCGCGTCCTCCCTGTAGTTGATCTGAAAGATTTCGTCGCCAAGAACCGCTTCACCGGCGGTTTCGAAGCCACCATCTTCGGTCCGAACCCGGAGAAACCAGGTGCCCGAGCACGCCAGGACCCCCTGAAATTCATGCCCGATGCAGTGGAACGCAATCAGGATGTTGCCCTGATTCCCATCCCTCGTAACCAGACGGGTCCATGAGCGGTAGTGCCTGGTATTCGCGAAGTAACGCAGCTTTCTCGCCGTCGAGACAATCTGGCGTTTGAAGTAGTGGCTCCGGCCGCCTTCGTCCTCTTCTTCGTCAACGAAGAAGCTGAACTCGGCGTGATCCTTCATCGCCTCCTGCAGGGAGGAGCTGATTTCGTCCAGTCTCCCCCTGGCGACCGCGTGCAGTTGGCGCGCTGTGGACACGGCTGCTTGCCATTCCTTCTCCAAGGCGTCCCGCCGCTGCGCTATCCGCTGCCGGATGGCCTCGATACGTGCATCGACGCGGCCCGCCTGCTCGATGTCTCGGGTGATGCCGATGGCCCGGATGAACTCCCCGCGTTGCAGACTCGAAAAGAACGAGACCAGTGGCTTCAAGTCGCCGCCATCGGCCGATTCGAGAGCGTCGATGTACTTCTTGCGATCACCGTCGCGTACGACCAATGGCAACCAGCCGGCCTTCACGAACACAAGGGTGGCGAGGGCTCTCGCAATACGTCCATTGCCGTCCTGAAAGGGATGGATCTGTGCGAAACGGTGATGAAGCCACGCGGCCTCGACCTCGGGCGGGGCGGCATGATGGGCGATGTGAAGCTCCATCAGGCGGTCCATCTCGGAGGCGACGTGTTCGGGAGGGCAGTAGTGGTGGACCGTTCCATCGGGGCGCGTCGGGTTGTTCGGCTGCTGTTTGTAGTCCCCATGAATCAGCGGCACCCGGGCTTTGCATCCGAACTGATCTCGAGCTTCGACGAACTCCTGATTCCGGGTAAACAGGCTGTGCAGCTCCTTCACGTAGCCCGTGGAAAGTCGGCGATCACCCCTGACAAACGCGAAAACACTCTCGATGGCATCCTGCTGGTCGCCGATCATCGCCGCGATCTGCATGGGATTCTCTCCCTCGCTGTGGGGAATGAGGGCCGCGTTCACGCCGTGCTCGATCATCAACTCCGTAATGCCGCGATCCAACGTGTACAGCCGCTCGATGAGGCCCGTCTCTATCGCCCATTCGCGCTTGAGTCGCTCGGTAAATTCCGTGACATCGTCGGATTCAACGAGCATTTCCCGGCGGTCCATCCAGACATCCGAAAGAGCGCGCAGCTCCCTGTCAGCCAGTTCCGCAGGGTCTACCTCGTAGTCCGAAATGGGTTGCCACTGCAAGGATACGACTCCACTCCCCATCGACGTGTCGGCATTGTAGCCGCGTCAAGGCCTGTTGACAACGTTCAAACATTTGGCGGTCGGGCTGGCAGGAGGTCAGGCGATGCCGGCACTGTCGCTGCCGTGGCAGGATGGAGCTGGCAGAGGCGGGGACGCGTGAGCGTCTTCCTCGTGAAGTCCCTCACCCCCCAAGTGTTTTCGAAGCATTCGACCACCGACCGCCCGGAAACGGGATACTCTCCGGCGCACCGGACTCCCGAACCGTCCGGCAGGAGCAACGTTGCGATGCCCGCCTTGTCCAGTCAGGAAATCGTCATGGTTGTCGACGACGAGAACCGTCCGGTGGCGGAGGTGCCGCGCCACCGCGTGCGCAGCGAGAACCTGCCGCATCGCGCGACCTACATCTTCGTCTTCGACCGCGTGGGACGAGTGCTCGTGCAGCGCCGTACCGCGATCAAGGACATGTATCCGAGCTACTACGACCTCGCGGCGGGCGGGGTCGTCGCGGCCGGCGAGTCGTACGAGGAGAGCGCGAAGCGCGAGGCGCAGGAGGAACTCGGGATCCGCGACACGGCCCTCGAGTCGAAGTTCGACTTCTACTACGAGGACGAGCGCAACCGCTGCTTCGGGCGGGTGTTCACCTGCGTCCACGAAGGGCCGTTCATGCTCCAGGCCGAGGAGGTGGAGAGGGTGGCGTTCCACACCGTCGAGGCGATCACCGCCGGCGAGGTCGAGCCCGTGACCCCGGACTCCCGCCTCGCCCTGGACCGCCTGCTTGCGCTCGAATAGGCAGCGGGCGCCGCCGCCCCTGTCAGTCTTCGTCGAGCGCGGCTCTTACCCGCTTGAACCCCGATTCGGCGAGGATGACCACGTTGATGCTGGAGCGGTAGATCCGTCCTTGCGCCCGGAGGCGCTCGATCTCGGTCCGCGCGGTGTGCGCCGGCAGCACCGTGAAGTCGATGTTTTCCCTGAGCAGGTGTCGCTGCCGCTTGAACGCGCGAAACGCGCTCCCCTTGCGAAGACCCAAGCGTTCGTCGATCTCGCGCAGCGTGTAATCTCTTGCGTGCATGCGGTTCACTCGGTATCGGCCGATATCGGGTTTGGTGCGTTGCACAAGGTCCATCTACAATACTCACCCGACCCGAAAACTTCACCGATTCGCGAAGCGAGGGCGCCGGGATGGTCGGGCGGCGGCCTGCGGGGCAAGCCTCGTATGGTTTCGCAAGGCGACCGCGAGTCCGGGCGCGCAGGCGTACTTGACGGTGAGGAGCAAGCTCGCCAAGCGGCATCGAGCACTCCGGCCATGTTCAACGCAGCGAAAACAGCCAGATCCGCGTCCGCAGCCGCAAATCGGTGAATTTTTCGGTCCAGGTCGGCAACCTGCAACTTAGTGTCCTGTCCATCGACGCGGAAAACATTTTCCGCAGGAGTCACCCAACAATGAACGATGTCGTGATCGCCGCCGCCGCCCGCACCCCCGTCGGAGCGTTCAACGGCGGCCTTTCGTCGGTGCCCGCGCACTATCTCGGCCAGATTGCCATCGAGGAGGCGATGCGTCGCGCCTCGGTCGAGCCGGGAGAGGTGGACGAAGTGGTCATGGGGCAGATCCTGGCCGCCGGCGCGGGGCAGAACCCGGCCCGACAGGCTGCGGTCAACGCCGGGATTCCGGTCGAGCGCACCGCCTACGGCATCAACCAGCTCTGCGGGTCCGGACTGCGCACGGTGGCGCTCGGCTACCAGGCGATCCGGGTCGGCGACAGCGACGTGGTGGTCGCGGGCGGGCACGAGAGCATGAGCCAGGCCCCGCACTGCGTGCACCTGCGCAACGGGACCAAGATGGGCACCACCGAGTTCGTCGACACCATGCTGCGCGACGGACTCTTCGACGCCTTCAACGGGTACCACATGGGGACCACGGCGGAAAACGTGGCCGAGCGGTGGCAGATCACCCGGGATCAGCAGGATGCGTTCGCCGCCGCGTCGCAGGAAAAGGCCGAGCGGGCGCAGAAGGCGGGCACGTTCGCCGAGGAGATCGTTCCGGTCACCATCCGGACCCGAAGGGGCGAGAGCATCGTCGACACCGACGAGCATCCCAAGCCCGGCACCACCGTCGAGACGCTCGCGAAGCTCCGGCCCGCGTTCGCGAAGGACGGGACGGTGACCGCGGGCAATGCCTCCGGGATCAATGACGGCGCCGCCGCGGTGGTGCTGATGACCCGGGAGAACGCCGAGAAGCGCGGCGTCGAGCCCCTGGCCCGCATCGTCTCCTGGGCGACCGCGGGGGTAGACCCTTCGATCATGGGGAGCGGGCCGATTCCGGCCAGCCGCCGCGCGCTCGAAAAGGCGGGATGGAGCCCCGACGATCTCGACCTGGTGGAGGCCAACGAGGCATTCGCAGCGCAAGCATGTGCGGTGAACAAGGATCTCGGGTGGGATACCGGCAAGGTCAACGTGAACGGTGGCGCCATCGCGCTCGGGCACCCGGTGGGCGCCTCCGGGGCGCGGGTGCTGACCACCCTGCTCCACGAGATGCGCCGCCGCGACGCGAAGAAGGGCCTCGCGACGCTGTGCATCGGCGGCGGCATGGGGATCGCGATGTGCGTGGAGCGCGGTTGAAGCAACCCGACCCCGGCAAGGAGACGAATACCATGGGACACGTAGCGATAGTCACCGGCGGAACCCGCGGCATCGGCGAGGCGATCTCCATCGCGCTGCGCGACGCGGGACATACCGTCGCCGCGACCTACGCCGGCAACGCCGAGGCGGCGAAGCGGTTCGAAGAGCGCAGCGGCATTCGCACCTACAAGTTCGACGTTGCGGACTTCGAGGCCTGCCAGGGGGCGGTGGGCCGGATCACACAGGATCTCGGCCCGGTGGGGATTCTGGTCAACAACGCCGGGATCACCCGCGACGGCACCATGCACCGCATGTCGTTCGACCGCTGGAACGCGGTGCTCCAGACCAACCTCTCCTCGTGCTTCAACATGGCACGCTGCGTGATCGACGGGATGCGCGAGCGCGGCTTCGGCCGCATCGTGAACATCGGCTCCGTCAACGGTCAGGCCGGTCAGTACGGCCAGGTCAACTACGCGGCGGCGAAGTCCGGCATCCACGGCTTCACCAAGGCGCTCGCCCAGGAAGGCGCGGCCCGGGGCATTACCGTGAACGCGATCGCGCCCGGTTACATCGATACCGACATGGTGCGGGCGGTGCCGGAGAAGGTGCTGGAGAAGATCATCGCCACCATCCCGGTCGGCCGGCTCGGGCGCGCGAGCGAGATCGCGAAGGGCGTTCTGTTCCTCGTCGACGAGGACATGGGCTTCATGACCGGATCGACGCTCTCGATCAACGGCGGGCAGCACATGTACTGATCGGGGAGCGGTCGGTCGGCCGATCGGTCACTCCCCCGCGCCGGGCGAATGCGATGCGGCCGCGTGCATTCCCGCGCCGCCGGGGATCCGGCGGCTTTCCGACCGCTCACCCGAAATTCCCGGGCGACTCGCGCGAGCGGTCGGTCCGGTCACGGAGGTGGCCAGGCGGTCGGCGTTCCGGGCCGCGAACCCGCATTTCTCACCAGGTTGCGGGGTAGCTCCTCACTCCCAGCGCGCCGCCGCCGCCTCGTCGCTCGCGCGCGCTTCCACCCAGCGCTCGCCATCGCCGGTGCGTTCCTTCTTCCAGAACGGCGCGCGGGTCTTGAGGAAGTCCATGATGAACGCGCACGCCTCGAGCGCGTCCCGGCGGTGCCCGCTCGCCACCACCACGATGACGATCGGATCGGTGGGCCGCAGCGTTCCCACCCGGTGCACGACGCGCGCATCGAGGATTTCCCAGCGCGCGGCCGCATCCCGGCAGATGTCCTCGATCGCGCGTTCGGTCATCCCCGGATAGTGCTCCAGCGTCATTTCGGCGACTTCGGCGCCCGCGTTGATGTCGCGCACGAGCCCCAGGAACGTCGCCACCGCCCCCACCTTCGGGTTCGCGCGGTGCGTCTGCGCAATGAGCGCGCCCGCGTCGAACGGCGCTTCCTGGATGTGGACGGTCGCCGTCACTCGATCAGATCTCCGAACGACCAGTAGCGAACCCGATCGCCGGGGCCGATGGTCGTCCCCTCCGCGATCTCGACGAGCCCCGTGGCCCAGGAGGTCGCGGACAGGACGTCCGAGCCCTGTCGTTCGTGAATCTCGGCCACGGCGTCGCCGTCCTCGGCTTCCACGAGCCGCGCCCGTGCGTACTCGCGCCGTCCGCCCGGCCTCGGCCATGCGAAGCGGGCGCCGACCCGCACCGGCGGCGGGAACACGCGGGCGGCCCCCAGGCGGCGCAGGATGAACGGGCGCACGAACAGGCAGAAGGTCACCAGGGCGGAGACCGGGTTGCCCGGCAGGCCGAGCAGATCGCACGCCCCGATGCGGCCGTAGACGATGGGCTTGCCCGGCTTGACTCGGACCTTCCACATCTCGATCTCGCCGATGGCCTCCAGCGCCTGGCGCACATGATCCTCCTCGCCGACCGAGACCCCGCCGGTCGTGATCAGCACGTCCGCACGGGCCGCGCCGTCGAGCAGCGCGTCGCGCGTGGCCGCGAAGGTATCGGCCACCAGGCCCAGGTCCATCGTCTCGCAGCCGAGCCGCCGGAGCAGGCCCAGCAGCGTGAACCGATTGGAGTTGTAGATCTGCCCCGGCCCGAGCGGTTCTCCCGGCCGCCGCAACTCGTCTCCGCTGGAGACGATGGCTACCCGCGGCCGGCGGCGCACCTCGATCCGTTCGATCCCCACCGAGGCGGCAACCCCCATCTCCTGCGGTCGAATCCGGATGCCGGCCGCGAGCACCACCGCCCCGGACCGGATGTCGTTCCCCCGCGGGCGCACGAAGGTCCCGGCCGCGAGTGGCCCGGGCACCGTGACCCACGCGCCCTCGCGCCGGCAATCCTCCTGGATGGCGATGGCGTCCGCCCCGTCCGGGATCGGTGCACCGGTGAAGATCCGCGCCGCCTCCCCGGCCGCAAGCACCGAGCCGACCTCCCCGGCCGCGATTCGCTGAGTGACGTGGAGCGTCGCCTCGCCCGCATGCGGAACGTCTGCGGCCCGCACCGCATAGCCGTCCATCGCGCTGTTCGCGTGGCCGGGCACGTCGATGGGCGCGGTCACGTCCGCCGCGACAATCCGCCCGAGCGCGTCCTCCGTCGCGACCCGCTCGGATTCCCCGATGCGGCGAGCCCGATCGAGCAGGTACGCCCGCGCTTCCTCCACCGAGAGCATGGCGGTCAATGTACTTGGCTCACACCGCGAAGCGAAAGCGCATGACGTCGCCTTCGGCCACGACGTAGTCGCGGCCTTCGAGGCGCCAGCGGCCGGCCGCCTTCGCCCCCGGCTCGCCCCCGAGGGTGACGAAGTCCTCATAGCCGACGACCTCGGCCCGGATGAACCCCCGCTCGAAATCGCTGTGGATCACGCCCGCGGCCTGCGCGGCGGTGGAGCCACGCCGCAGGGTCCAGGCTCGCGCCTCCTTCGGGCCGGCGGTGAAGAAGGTCTGCAGGCCGAGGAGCGTCCCGGCGGCGCGGACCACCCGGGCGAGGCCCGGTTCCTCGATCCCGAGCGTCGCCAGATATTCCGCCCGTTCGGCCTCGTCGAGACCGCCGAGTTCCGCCTCTACCGCGGCCGACACCCGCACCGCCGCCGCGCCCTCGGTGCGCGCCCGTGCCTCCACCGCCTCCGCCAGTGGATTGGCGCCGAAACCGTCCTCCGCGACGTTGGCGACGTAGAGCACCGGCTTGGCGGTGAGCGGGGAGAGCGAGGCGAGCATCGCCGTCTCCTCGGCGCCCAGCTCCAGCGTTCGCAGCGGGTGGCCCTCGGCCAGGTGCGCGTGCGCACGGGCCATCAGTGCTTCGCGCGCCCGCGCTTCCCGGTCGCCCGCCTTCGCCGTCTTCGCGGCCCGATCCCGGGCCCGCTCCGCCTGTTCCAGATCCGCGAGCAGCAGCTCGGTCTCGATGGTCTCGATGTCGTCAAGCGGCGAGACGCGACCGCAGACATGCACGACATCGCCCGACTCGAAGCAGCGTACGACGTGCGCGATGGCCCTTGTTTCGCGCACATGGGAAAGGAACCGGTTGCCGAGTCCCTCGCCGGCGGACGCGCCAGCCACGAGCCCCGCGATGTCGACGAATTCCATCGCCGCCGGCACCGTGCGTTCGGGCCGGACGATCGCCGCAATCCGCTCGAGCCGCGGGTCGGATACCGGCACCACCCCGACGTTGGGTTCGATGGTGCAGAAGGGGTAGTTCTCGGCCGCGGCCGTGGCGCTGGTCAGGGCGTTGTACAGGGTGGACTTGCCGACGTTCGGCAGTCCGACAATCCCGCACCGGATGTTCATGGTCTCGGGCTTCTCCCGTTCAGCCTGCGGACTCGGGCCAAAATGATTTTTCCGTTCAACGCACCTGCACCTGCTGTCTGCAAGGGGATTGGAGTCGATGAGGTGGAGAATCGATTTCGGCCGGAGTCCTGCGGGGGGCGCGGTGACGGACGCAAGGCAGGGGGGATGCGGAACGGCCGCTTCGCATCGTCACTCTTGTGCCGGCCGGCATGCCTCGTCCGCGCCCCGATCGCGCCGGTGGAGCGCGTTCATCGCACCCTCCAGATCGCCCCCGGCGATGCGGGCGATGTCCCCGACGACCCGATCGATCGCATCGTCGATCTCGCTGCGTTCCGTTGCCGGCGGAGGGGCGAGCACATGGCCGATGACGCGATCCCGGTGCCCGGGGTGCCCCACGCCGATGCGGATGCGGGAGAACCCGGCCCCCCCGAGCTGCGGCACCACATCCCGCAGCCCGTTGTGTCCGCCATGACCTCCGCCGCGTTTCAGGCGCACCGCGCCGGGGGGCAGGTCGATTTCGTCGTGCGCGATCAGGATCCGTTCGACCGGCACCCGGTAGAACCCCGCCACCGCCGCCACCGCCCGGCCACTGTGATTCATGAACGTGTCCGGCCGGAACAGCCGGACTCGAACGCCCTCGATGTCGGCATCCGCGACGGCGCCGGAGCATCGGGCCAGGGATCGGAAGCCGCCCGCGTGGCGCCGCGCCACCCGGTCCAGCAGCCACACGCCCGCGTTGTGCCGGGTCGCTTCGTATCGGGCTCCCGGGTTGCCGAGTCCGATCAGAAGCTGGTAGGGGGCGCTCAAGTGCGGCGCGGGGTCGTCGTGGTTCAGTCTTCCGCAGCCTCGGCTTCCGGGGCAGCGAGCTCTTCTTCCGCGTCCGCTTCCCCTTCCTCGGCCTCCGCCTTCTGCGGATGCTGCACGCTGACCACCGGCTGATCGTTGTCCGGGTTGTGGGCAAGGGCCATGACCTGCACGCCCCCGGGGAGCACGAGTTCCGACAGGTGCACCGAATCGCCCACCTCGAGCGACCCCATGTCGACCTCGACATACTCGGGCAGATCCTTCGGCAGACAACCCACCTCCACCTCGACCAGCAGGTGGGTGACGATCCCGCCGGCTTTCTTGCCCGGGCAGTCTTCCTCGTTGACGAAGTGCAGCGGGACGTGCATGCGGATCTCGCTGCTCGCGCTGATCCGCTGAAAGTCCATGTGGATGACCCGGTCGGTGACGGGGTCGCGGTGCACGGATTTCAGCACCGCCTGGTTGTCCTCGCCCTCGATCCTGACGGTGAGGATGTGGGCAACGAACGCTTCGTTCTCGATCTGCTTCCGGATCCGGTTCTCCTCCAGCGCGAGGGGGGTGGAATCCTTGCCTTCGCCGTAGAGATTCGCGGGGATCTGCCCCGAACGGCGCAGTCTGCGGCTTGCGCTCGTGCCCAGCGCGGTGCGCGGCCGAGCGATCACCTCGAAATCGTTCATCGTTGCATCGTTCATCGTTCTTTGGCTCCGGGTTCAACCCGCGGGTTGCGTTGGGACTCCGGCCGGAATCATCTTTCCGTTCAACGTGCCTTCCCCTCCGGTCCGGAAGGGGGTTGGAGTCCATGAAGTTGAAAGTCGGTTTCGGTAAGGGTTCTGCTCGACCTGGATCGAGCACGCACCATCGGGTGCGGATCCTGCACGCACCATCAGTCCATGAACAGCGAGCCGATCGACTCCTCTTCGTTGATCCGCCGCATGCTCTCGGCGAGCAGCTCCGCCACGCTCAGTTGCCGGACGCGGCCGCTCGACGCGGCCCGGCGGTGGAGCGGAATGCTGTTCGTCACCACCAGCTCGTCGAGCACCGACGCCTCGATGTTGTCGATCGCGGCGCCCGACAGAACCGCGTGCGTGCAGTAGGCGACGACCTGCGACGCCCCCTCGTTCTTGAGCGCGGTCGCGGCGCTGCACAGCGTGCCGGCGGTGTCGGCGATGTCGTCGACCAACACACAGGTCCGATCACGCACGTCGCCGATGATGTTCATTACCTCCGCCTGGTTCGCCTGCGGGCGGCGCTTGTCGATGATCGCGAGGTCCGCGTCGTCGAGCCGCTTGGCGACGGCTCGGGCGCGTACCACGCCGCCGACATCGGGGGAGACCACCACGAGGTTCGGGTACTTGTGTTTCCAGATATCCCCAAGCAGCACCGGCGAGGCGTAGATGTTGTCCATCGGGATATTGAAGAAGCCCTGGATCTGGTCGGCGTGAATGTCCATCGTCAGCACCCGGTCCGCACCGGCCGAGATGATGTCGGCCACGACCTTGGCCGAGATCGATACGCGCGCGGAGCGGGGGCGCCGGTCCTGCCGGGCGTATCCGAAATACGGCATGACGGCGGTGACCCGGTTTGCCGACGCGCGCCTGAGCGCATCGATGAGGATGAGCAGCTCCATCAGGTTCTCGTCGACCGAGCGGCGCTGGTTGCCGTCGAAAGATGCGCATGTCGGCTGGACCACGAAGGCGTCCTTGCCGCGGACCGAGTCGATCAGCTCGACCATCACCTCGCCGTCGCTGAAGCGATCCACGAGCGCCTTGCCGAGCGGCATGTGCAGGTGCCCGACGATCTCTTTCGAGAGCAGGGGGTTGGCGGATCCCGAGAACACGATCATGGAAGCCTGCCGCGCATGCGACGGGTCGCCGATGAATCGGTCGACCCTCTCCAGCGTGTCGCTGTAGCTGCGATCATTCACCGGTGGATGTCCACTCTGGAGCGCCGCCCATGAGGCTGACAGAGACGTGGAATGCAGGCCCGGCCGAGTTTCCGCCCCGGAATCGTCGCGGATCGCCCCGGGGCAGTTCCGGAACCGCCCTGGATGCAGCCGGTCCGGCGGTGCTCCGGTCGGCACGCATCACCCCGCGCCGCCCGCGTGACGAACCGCAGCGATCTAAGGCGGCGCGGGATTGTACGGGACCAGCCCGGCACCGTACAAACGTTCGAGGACATGTTCGGGGACATGGGTTGGCAACAAATGGAACTGCCCGGTGCATGCGCATGAAGGTCGGGACCCCCGCCCGGTAACGGGGGCGCATCATCAGCTCGGGGAAATCGCCGCGGCGGTCATTGCGGTGCATCTCACCTCGGTCATGCTCCCGCATTCTCGCGCCTGCTTCGCACCACCAGCAGCAGCGGCAGCGTCGCGAAGCAGACCACGGCATACAGCACGAAGGCGTTGGCATAGCCGACCATCATGCCCTGGCGGTGGGCTTCGGCGCTCAAGTGGGCGAGGCCGGGGGTGTGGTCGAGGGTCCAGGCGCCGGTGACGAACGCGAGCCGCAGCGTCTCGTTCAGCGGCGTGAGCGGCTCGACCAGCCCCGCGTAGCTGACGCTCGCGCTCCGCACCACCACCATGAAGCTCACCGAAATGAAGAGGCTCGACCCGAAGTTCCGCAGCAGATGGAAGATCGACGCGCCCTCCGGAAGCCACCGCGGCGGCAGCGTCGCGAACGTGATCACGGTGAGCGGCACCCACATCACGCCGCTCCCGATGCCCTGGATCACGCAGGCGACGGTGATCAGCGACGGCGGCATGTTGAATTCGAATGCCGCCAGCATGACGCCGCTCACCCCGGTCAGCACCATCCCCAGGGTGAAGCTCAGCCGGGGGTCGAATCCGCCCATGCGGCTCGCGAGGAAGAATCCGATGACCATGCCGATCCCGCGCATGCCGAGCAGCAGCCCGATGAGCGAGTCCGGATATCCCTTGAGGGTCTGGAGCAGCGGCGGCAGCAGCGTGATCGGGGTGAAGTTCAGCATGCCGTAGATGAACACCAGCACGAGCCCCACCGAGTAGTTGCGGTCGGTGAACAGCGTCGGGTTGAGGAACGGCGCAGAGGCGGTGGCGGTATGGGCGAGGAAGACGTAGAAGAAGAGGGCCGCGGCGCAGGCATAGACGATGAACTCGCCCGAGTCGATCCAGCCGAGCCGCTCGCCGCGGTCCACCATGAGCTGGAGGCAGACGATGGTGACCGACAGCGCCAGGAAGCCGGTCCAGTCGAGGCGCACGGACGGGTCCCGTCCGCCTTCGCGCACGAAGGCGAGCGAGAGCAGGAACGCCGCGATGCAGAAGGGGACGATGAGGTAGAAGATCCAGCGCCAGTCGTAAGCCTCGGCGAGGTAGCCGCCAAGGGCGGGCGCGACCGCAGGCCCGATGACCACCGCCATCCCGAACAGGCCCTGCGCCATGGCGCGGTCCTTTCCCGGGTAGGCCGCGAGCAGAATCGCCTGCGAGAGCGGCACGATGGGGGCGCCGAAGATCCCCTGGCCCACCCGCCACAGCAGCAGGGATTCCAGCGTCAGCGCCGTCGCGCAGAAGAGCGACGTGACCGCGAACCCCGCCACCGACCAGAGCATCAGCCACCGCTGGCCCATCACCGCCACCAGCCAGCCCGTCATCGGCGTGACCACCGCGGTCGCCACGACATTGAGGGTGACCACCCAGGCGATCTGGTCGGGGGTGGCCGAGAGCGCCCCCTGAAGCTGCGGGAGGGCGACGTTGATGACGGTCGCGGTGAGCGCGTACAGCATCGTGCAGGTCGACACCGTGACCAGGATCAACGCCTTCTGGAGTCCCGACAGTCCGGCGTCGGCGAGGCTCTCGCGGGTGGTGGTCATTGAAATTTCCGGGCTTGGTAGTCCGTCGACGCATGAAATAACATAACATTTCGGGCGGTGGTGGATTCGGTGAAGGCTTGAGGAGCGGGCATGGCGGAGCGAGTCGAATGAAGACTGTTTCAGGGCCGGAGATCACACGGCCGACATGGGCCGCAAGCGTTCTCGCGGGCGCGATCCCGGCGATCCTGGCCGGGGTTGCGTACGCGGCGTCGGAGGACGGGCATCGTGAGCACGGGGCCCACGAGCATGGACGCGGGATGCTCGACATCGTCGCCGAGGGGGAAGAGCTTGTGGTCGAGTTCCGCATCCCGGCGGCGAACGTGGTCGGCTTCGAGCATGCCCCGCGCGACGATGCGGAGCGCGAGGCGGTGCACCGGGCGGCGGAGACGTTCCGGGATCCGGCGTCGGTACTCGTGCTGCTGGCCGCGGCGGAGTGCGAGGTGGAAGAGGCCGAAGCCGGGATCGTGGGCATGGGCGCCGGGGAGCACGACGGCCACGCGCACGGAGCCCACGACCACGACGCGGACGAACACGCGAAGGGAGAGCACGAGGAGCACGGCCATGCGCAGGAGGGCCGTGATCATGACCACGACCATGCGAAAGAGGGGCACGACGAGCACGACGGGCACTCGGCGCATTCCGACGGCGACGCCCATTCGGAGCTGCATGCGACATATCACTTCCACTGTCATGCGCCGGAGCGGCTCGTTCGCATCGAGGTAAGCGTGTTCGAGCACCTGCGCGACGCCGAGGAGATCGACGTGCGGGCGGTCACCGCGACCGCGCAGGTGGCCATGGAGCTGCATCCCGGCGAAACCGTTGTCGAGCTGTCACCCTGAACCGGGATGAAGGCTCGATTGCGGGGCTTCCATGTTCGCCGCAGGCTCGGGGGCACCCGCCGCCATTTCTCGCCCGGACCCGCATCGCCGGAATTTGCGCCGTGACGGCCGCGAGATCGGGAATCCGCCGAGCCCGCTGCGAAGGATCCCGGCCAGAGTAATTTTCCCGTTCAACGTGCCGATCCTCCCGTCCGGAAGAGGGTTGGAATCGATGCGGTTGGAATCGATGCGGTGGAAAATCGATTTCGGTCAGGGCCCTGACCATGGCGCGAACCATGGCCGGCAGGCCGGGTGACCGACCACGGATGCGCGCAGTGTGAGCACCGAGCCGGAGCCCACCGTCGAGATCGACCACGTCCGCTTCGCCTGGAAGCATGGGCAGGGCGATGTCCTGGACATCGCGCACTTCGCCGTCGCGGCGGGGGAGCGGGTGTTCATCGAGGGGCCGAGCGGTAGCGGCAAGAGCTCCCTGCTCAGTCTGATCGGCGGGGTGACGAGCCCGCGCGAGGGCGCGGTGCGGATTCTCGGCGCCGACCTCGTGCGGATGCCGTCGCGGCACCGCGATCGCTTTCGCGCCGACCATGTCGGCTTCGTGTTCCAGATGTTCAACCTGGTGCCCTACCTCTCGATGGTCGACAACGTCACCCTCCCGTGCCGCTTCTCGCGCCGGCGGCGGGAGCAGGCCGTTGCACACACGGGGACGCCGGAGGCGGAGGCGCACCGGTTGCTCACGCGGCTCGGACTCGACCGCGCCGATCTGTTCGGGCGGGCGGTCACCAACCTCAGCATCGGCCAGCAGCAGCGCGTGGCCGCGGCGCGGGCGCTCATCGGAGCGCCGGAGCTGATCGTCGCCGACGAACCGACCTCCGCGCTCGACGAAGGCGCCCGCCGGCAGTTCCTCGAACTCCTTTCCACGCAGTGCGACGAAGCGGGCGCGTCGCTGCTCTTTGCGAGTCACGACCCCCGGCTCGGCGACGCCTTCGACCGGCGCGTGTCCCTCCCGAAGTTGAATCGGGCCGAATCCGATCCGAGCTGTCGGTCCATCCGAGTCGGTCCGCCCGGGCCGATCCGCCCGAGCTGATCCGTCTGAGCCGGACCGCCTGAGTCGAGTCGCCTGAAGCGGCGCGCCGGGTAGCGGCAGAGTAGACTTTGGCGATGGCGATCGTCCGGCTGGCGTTCCTGAGCGTCCTGAACCGTCGCGTCACGGCAGGTCTCACCCTGCTCGCCATCGCGCTCAGCGTCGCGATGCTGCTCGGGGTGGAGAAGGTACGGCGCGACGCGCGCGGGGTGTTCACGAACACCATTTCCGGCACCGATCTCATCGTCGGGGCCCGGAGCGGCGCGATTCAGCTCCTGCTCTATTCCGTGTTTCGCATCGGCAATGCGACCAGCAACATCTCCTGGCAGAGCTACCGGGAGATCGCGGACTTTCCGAAGGTGCGCTGGACGGTGCCGATGGCGCTGGGAGACTCGCACCGGGGATTCAGGGTGATGGGGACCTCGGCGGGGTATTTCGAACATTACCGCTATGCCCGCACCGAATCCCTCGAATTCGCCGCCGGCGGTGGGTTCGATGATGTCTTCGACGCGGTGCTCGGAGCGGAGGTCGCCGAGCGGCTCGGATACGCACTGGGCGATTCGCTCATCGTCGCCCACGGGACGGGTGACGTGAGCTTGTTCGAGCACGACGACAAGCCGTTCCGGGTGGCCGGCATCCTCGCGCCGACCGGCACCCCGGTCGACCGCGCCGTGCACGTCAGCCTGGAGGGCTACACCGCGATGCACGTCGACTGGGTCGCCGGGGTGCCGATTCCGGGGGCGAGGATCTCCGCCGAGGAGGCGCGCGCGATGGATCTGACCCCGAAAACCATCACCGCGTTCCTGGTGGGTCTCGACTCGAAGATCGCCATCTTCGGCGTGCAGCGGTGGATCAACGAGTACCGCGAGGAGCCGCTGCTGGCGATCATCCCCGGCGTTGCGCTGCAGGAGCTGTGGGATCTGATGAGCGTTGCGGAGAATGTGCTGCGCGTGGTCTCCTCCATGGTCGTGGTGACGGGGTTGCTCGGGATGCTGACCGTCATTCTCTCCAGCCTGGAGGCCAGGCGGAGGGAGATGGCGGTGCTCCGCTCCGTCGGGGCCCGGCCCTTGCACGTCTTCGTGCTGTTCATGAGCGAGGCGGGGGTCCTCGCCCTGCTCGGCGCCGCGGCCGGGGTGGCACTGCTCTACGCGGCGCTGCTGGTCGGGCAGCCGATCGTCGTGCGCGAGTTCGGCTTGCACCTGTCGCTCGCGATGCCGGTGACTGCGGACTGGTGGATCATCGCCGCCGTGGTCGGAGCGGGCTTCGTGGCCGGCAGTGTCCCGGGGTTCCGCGCGTATCGTCTCTCGCTCGCCGACGGCCTTTCGATGAGGATTTGAGAATGTTCTCACCACGCAGGCCAAGCCAGCGGCAACGCCGTCATCTCCGCGGAGGCGGGAACCCGCGGGTCGTCTCCGGCATGGATCAGGCCCCGGGGTCCAGTGCGCCCCGCCGCCGGAAATGGTCCCCCTTCGATCCCCTCACTGGCGTCGCCGGACATGCCCCCGAGTCCAGTGCGATCCGCGGCCGGAAATGGTCCCGGCGCGGGGCAGTGGCCGCGACCGGGTGCTCCTTCGTGCTCTGCGTCACGCTGGCGGCCGCAGATTCGGCCCCGACCACCGCAGGTTCGGCCCCGGTCGCCACAGGCTCGACCCTGATCGTCGCAGGCTCGACCCTGGCTGCCGCCGGCTCGACGATGGCGGCGCCGGACGAAGTGCGCGAGCTCGCGTGGGAGGAACTGATGCCGCAGGGCTGGAACCCGCTGGACGTGCTCGATGCGCTGATGGGCGCGGGTCGGGACGATCCGGACGCACTCTCCGACAATAGCGTGCGCGCCATCGAGCTGTTCAACGCCTACCAGGAAGCGGTGCGTTCGGCGCCGGTGGTCCGCGAACTGGACGGCCGGAAGATCCGGCTGCCCGGATTTGTGGTGCCGCTCGACTTCGAAGGCACCGAGATCTCGGAGTTCCTGCTCGTTCCCTACTTCGGCGCGTGCATCCATGTGCCGCCGCCGCCCTCGAACCAGATCGTGTACGTGAAGACGGTCGCGAGCTATCCGCTGCAGGGGCTGTTCGACCCGGTGTGGGTGACCGGCAAGATCCGCACCGACGCGTACCCGAACGATCTCGGAGACGCCGGATACACCCTGCAGGCGACGATCATCGAACCATACTGACCTGAGCCGGCTACCCCGACCACCCCGGCCACCGCCTGCACCGGCGGGCCTTGCTAAGATGCCGCATCCATCGCGGCCGCGAAGGGAGGAGAGGCCATGTTTCATGGCTCCTATGCAGCGCTGATCACGCCATTCGACGGCGGCACGCTCGACGAGCGCGCATTCGGCGATTTCGTCGAATGGCAGATTTCGGAAGGCACCCACGGGCTGGTGCCCTGCGGCACCACGGGCGAATCGCCGACGCTGAGCCATCCCGAGCACCGCCGAGTAACCGAGCTGTGCATCGAGGTCACCAACGGGCGGGTGCCGGTGGTGGCCGGAGCCGGATCGAACTCGACCGAGGAGGCGATCAGCCTCACGCGCCACGCTAAGGCATCCGGGGCGGACGCCGCACTGGTCGTCACCCCGTACTACAACAAGCCGACCCAGGAAGGGCTCTACCAGCACTACCGGGCGATCAACGACGCCGTCGACCTCCCGATTCTCATCTACAACATCCCCGGACGCTCGGTCGTCGACATGACGGTGGAGACCATGGCGCGGTGCGCGAGGCTTGCGAACGTGGTCGGAGTGAAGGATGCGTCGAACAGCGCCACCCGGCCGCTGGAGACCCGCATCGCCTGCGGCGAAGACTTCGTGCAGCTCTCCGGGGAGGATGCGGCGGTGCTCGCGCTGCTCGTCGAGGGGGGTCACGGCTGCATCTCGGTGACCGCGAATGTCGCGCCGCGCCTCTGCGCGGAGATGCACTCGCACTGGATTGACGGCGACCCGAAGGCGGCCCTCGCCGCCCACCAGCGTCTGATGCCGCTCCACGACGCGCTGTTCGCGGAGACGAGCCCGGCTCCGGTGAAGTACGCCGCGAGCGTGCTCGGCAAGTGCTCGCCCGAGGTACGCCTGCCGCTGGTCGAGCCCACTCAGGCGACGAAGGAGAAGGTGAGGAACGCGATGCGCTCGACCGGGCTGCTGAACTGACCCGGAACTCACCGCGCCAGTGTTTCCGCCGCCGCAAGCGCAACGACGATGTAACGCAGCCCCTTGCCCGTCGCCACCAGGATCAGGAACGGCACGATGCCGATGCGCATCGCACCGGCGAGCACGGTCAGTGCCTCGCCGATGACGGGCATCCACGCGAGCAGCAGCGTCCACACCCCGAAGCGGCCGAACCACGCCTGCGCGCGATCGATCCGGCCGGCGTCGGCCGGGAACCACGGCCGATCGCGGAAGCGCTCGATGAACCGTCCCAGCCCCCAGTTGACGACCGCCCCGAGGGTGTTGCCGAACGTGGCCACCGCCACCAGCCAGAGGAGGTTGCCTCCAGCCGCGAGGGCGGCGGTCAGCGTGACCTCGGACGCGAACGGCACCAGCGTCGCGGCGAGGAAAGCCGATGCGAACATCGTCAGGTAGAGCACGGACGGCGATCTCCATGGTGCCAACCCGAAAATTTCCCCGATTCACGGCCGCGGGGACGGATCCGACCGTTGCGGCGTTCCGCGGACGACCGCACTTCCCGCCACACCCGATATTCGGCGGGACGGAGACCCCAGCCCGGAAATTTCCCTGATTCACGGCTGCTCGCCAGCGTCACCCCGCCAGGGGTGCGCCGCATGCTGCGGATGGTATTCTGACGCCGGCACTTCACCCATCGACAGGGAGCATGCGAATGAGCCTGGCCAGCAAGCTCGACGCCATCCGCGAGGCGGGGGCGAAACGGGTTCCGGAGGACAAGCGCGCAGTGATGGGCGCGGCCCTGCAGACGCTGCGCAAGTCGGGGATCGACAGCGGATTCATCAAGGTGGGCGATCGGCTGCCCGATTTCGCGCTCGGCAATGCGCGGGGTCAGGTGGTGCGCTCGGCGGAGCTGCTCGACCGCGGCGCGGTGGTGCTCACCGTGTTCCGAGGGCACTGGTGACCCTACTGCAACGCAGAGCTGTATGCTTTGCAGGCAGTGGTACCGGAGTTGGAAAAGCACGGCGCGACACTGGTCGCGATCACGCCGCACAAGGCAGAGCACAGCCTGCGGATGGTCGAACGGCATGGGCTCGGCTTCGAGATGTTGTCGGACCCGGGGAATGCGTACGTCGCCGGGCTCGGGCTGCGCTTCCAGGTGCCGGAGGCGCTGAAGGAGGTTTACCTGAGCCTCGGCATCGATCTGGCGGAGTCGAGCGGATCTTCGGACTGGAGTCTGCCGGTGCCGGCCCGGCTCGTCGTTGACCGCACCGGGGTTGTCCGCGCGGCCGACATCGACCTGGACTACACACGCCGTCCGGAGCCCGGGAAGACGCTGGCGGACGTCGAAGCACTCGGCTGAGGTGTGCGGGAGCGCCGGCCCGATGGCCGCACCCCTTCCCCTGCGGGGAAGGGGTGCGGCGCGGGCGATGGCGGAGACTATTCGCGCTCCATCCGGCGGAACTCGCGGTTGAGGCGGAACTCCTCGGAGGCAACGAACTCCTCGATGGCGCGAGTCCGGCGCTCGGCTCTCTCGAATCGCCGGGCGAGGGAGTCAGGGTCGACGGGCGGGTGCGATGGCTCGTGTGCATCGCGGCCAGCGCTGCCGACTCCCGAGCTTGCCGCACCTCGCCGGATTCGGTCGCCGGCTCGCCGGAGGGTATCGAAGGCGGAATCGACGTGTCGGCGGGCCCGTTCGGGATTGTCCACCCAGTACAGGGCGGCCAGGAACACCAGCACCGCCGGCAGCGGGATGAAGATGAATCCCAGGACGAATCCCGCAATCACCATTCCGCGCGGAATGCCGAACGCATCGGCGAGGCCGCGGACGACGCGCTTGACCGGCCCGCGGCGGCGACGGCACCGGCGACCACGATAATGCTGGCGATTCATCGCTCTCTCCACTGTGGTGCTTCCTCGTCAAGAATCGTCTCCAGCGATTCGATTCGATTCTCGAGCTGTCCGCAGAGTTCACGCATGCGTTCGAGCTCCGTGCCGTCGACGGCGACCCGGCCCGGGCCGGCGACCCCGGCCCGAATACGCTTCCACGCCGTAACGTAGTGGAAGATGACCCACAAGGGAGCGACAACGACGAGGAAGATGATCCCGGGCACTGCCAGCGCCCATGCAAAGGCGGTATCCACTGTGATCTCCGCGTGTATGGCCAGTATCGAGCGTGAACGTCACACCGCGTATCAGTGTTCGGACTCCGCGGCAACCCGGGCCTTGAGCCTGGCGAGATCCTCGGTGACATCGCTGTCGGCCTCCAGATCGGCAAACTCCTGTTCGAGCGTCTTGGCCTTGCCCATGTCGTAGACCTCGGCGCCCGCCTCCAGCTCGTCGATCCGGCGCTCCAGAGATCCGAAACGCTGCAGTGCGTCGTCGACGCGGCCGTCGTGCAGTGCCTCCTTGACGCGCACCCGGCCCTTTGCGGTCTTCATGCGCAGTTCGATGGACGCCCTGCGAGCCTTGGCTTCATCGATCTTCGCCTGCAACCGGGCGAGATCCTCGCTGTGGCGGGCGAGGCTCGCCTCGATCACCTCAAGCTCCTCGCGCAGCAGTACCGCCTGATCCTCAAGCTTGCGCCTGACCAGGAGCGCGCTCTTTGCAAGGTCTTCGCGACCCTTGCCGAGCGCGAACGCCGCCTTGTCCTCCCACTCTCGCCCGCTGGTCTCCAGGCGCTCGATCTTGCGCTCGATCTCCCGCTTGTCGGCAATGCCCCGCACCGACTGGGACCGCACCTCGACCAGGGTGTCCTCCATCTCCTGGATCATGAGCCGAATCATCTTGGCCGGATCCTCGGCGCGCTCGAGCAGGGCGTTGATGTTCGCGTTGATGATGTCGGTAATGCGCGAAAAGATGGTCATGTCCGTCTGTCTCCTCGGGTTGTGGAACGAGAACTTGCGGATATGACGAATGCGATGTTCGTGCCAATCCGTAACTCATTGATTCATCGTGAGGTCGGAATCGTTCACTGATGAATTTCACTCATTTGTTTTATCTTTTCGCAAATAATTTTCTTTTTTCGCTATCATCACGCCGATGGCCACTTCACCTCCCATCCTCGGTGAGGACCCTTCCTTTCTGGAAGTCGAGGAGCAGATCTCCCGCCTCGCTGTCATCGACAGGCCGTGTCTCGTCATCGGCGAACGGGGAACTGGGAAAGAGCTGCTGGCGACGCGCCTGCACTACCTCTCCCCTCGCTGGGATGGGCCGTTCGTGAAGATCAACTGCGCCGCGCTCGCCGAGTCGCTGCTCGACACCGAACTGTTCGGCCATGAGGCGGGGGCATTCACCGGGGCGCAACGCCAGCACATCGGCCGCTTCGAACGCGCCGACGGCGGCACCCTGCTGCTCGACGAGATCGCGAACGCGTCGACCGCGGTGCAGGAAAAGGTACTCCGGGTCATCGAGTACGGCGAGATGGAGAGGGTCGGCGGACGCAGGACGATCCAGCTCGACGTGCGGGTGATCGGAGCGGCGAACGTCGATCTGCCTTCGCTTGCCCACGATGGGAGGTTCCGGGCCGATCTGCTCGATCGGCTCGCCTTCGAGGTCGTCACGATCCCGCCGCTTCGCGCCCGGCCGGCCGACATCATGACCCTGGCAAATGCGTTCGCTCTGGAGATCACGCGCGCCCTGGGCAAGGACGTGTTTCCCGGATTCGGCCCGAGAGCCGAAGAGTCGTTGCTGGGGCACGCCTGGCCGGGAAACGTGCGGGAGCTGAAAAATGTCGTCGAGCGCGCCGTCTATCGCTCGGCGTCATCGGATGCACCCGTGGACACCGTGGTCATCAACCCGTTCGAAAACCGATGGCGCCCGTCTCACGCCCCGATCGGAATGGATGCCGGGGCGTCGGACCCCGCGGCGGCGGCGCCCGCGCACGAACCCGCAGCGCCTGGTGCGGCCTCGGAACTTCCCGTCGATTTTCAGGCCGAAGTGGCGCGATTCGAGCGCGGTCTGCTGGAACGGGCGCTCGAAGCATCCCGGCACAGTCAGGTCGGGGCGGCAGGCATGCTCGGGCTGGGCTACCACCAACTCAGAAGACTGCTGAAGAAGCACGCGCTCATCTGACCCGCGCCTCGGTCGGTACCGGCCAGAGGCCGGAGAATCGCTCGCGCGCTCGTGGCCCCGAGCTCAGGGGGGCAGCCGCAGTGGGCACTGGCCGTGCGTTTCGACCCCTCGGTGTGCTCTGAAAAACTCCATCCACGGAGTTCCTCATGGCCGCAAGACAAAAGCGTGGTTTTGCTCGCGGGGAAGCTCTGACTTGATCAGGGCTTCCTTCAGGCAGCTTGCGAAGAGTCGCCGGAGCCGCCGGAGGCTTTCGAGCCGGTTCCGCTCTTCTTCTCCGCCGACTTGGAGTCGGTGGACTTCGAGTCGGAAGACTTCGCGCCCGGCTTCGAATCGCCCGAACTCTCGGTCGAATCCGTCTTGCCGCTATCCTTGTCCTTGCCTTTGCCCTTTCCCTTGTCGCGGAAATCGGTGACGTACCACCCGTCACCCTTGAGGTGGAATGCGGCGGCGCTGATCAGCTTCCTGAGTCTCAACTTGCCGCAGGTCGGGCACTTGCGCCTGGGACGGTCGCTGAACTTCTGGATGAATTCGTGACGGGCACCGCAGCCCCTGCACTCGTACTCGTAGATCGGCATGTTTCCAGTCCCCCCTCGGCTGCGCCGCTAACGGGTCGACGTAGGGCCACGGACCACGAAATTCAAGACGGATAATCGTATCCCGAGAACGGTTCGGGGGGAGAGGTCGGCGTGTCTCGGCGGCTGAATCTTCGTGCCGTGGCGGCTGGATCTCCTTCCCGACCTCGGCATCCGGATGACGCGGTTGGTGCCGGGGCACTGCTACGGGAGTTCCGGGAAACAGCGGGCAGGATCGAAGTCCGCGAAGTGGTCCATGGTCTTGCAGTTGCACTCAGCCTGCGCCGCGGTGCCGGGTCGCACTGCGGTCGAACATCGGTACCGCTCCCGGAGGGCGGTGCCTCCGGACGTCTCCTCGATGCACACCGCCGCGATGCCCGCCACGACGCCGCCCTGGCGCTCGACGAGCCGGATGCCGGCGTCCATCGTGCCCCCGGTCTCGATCCACTGATCGACGAGCAGCACCCGCGTACCCGGCGCAAACGCCGGCTTGCGCATCTCCATCTGCTGCGTCCGCCCGGAGCAGTTCACGAAGTCGACGGAGTCGGTCTCGACCGGCATCTTCCCGGCCTTGCGAATGGTCAGGAATCCCTTGCCCAGGCGCGTCGCGATTGCGCTTCCGAGCACGAAGCCCATGGCGTCGAATCCGGCGACCACATCCACGTCTGCCGAATCGAACGGCGCAATGAGATCGTCGACCAGCGCATGAAACGCCCGGGCGCCGATGTAGACCGTCGACGGGTCCAGCCACGCGAACCGATCGCCCTTGACGTTGGGCGCCATGAGCGGCAGGTACCAGCCGGCGGTGGGATCCGGCTCGGGTTCGCCCGCGCCGGCCTCGCGGCACACGGCGAGGAGCTGCCGCAGCCGCAGCGGCTCGATGTCGTAGAAGTCTCCCGCGCGATTGATGCCGGTGGCGACGAGGATGGCATCCACGAGGCCGGCGTACGCACCGGCGTTGTCCGGAGTGACGCCGGAGGCGATGGCGAGTGCGCGGTCCGCGCATCCGGCGCGAAACGCCTCGATCTTGGAAAGCTCCGCCGAACGTCCGGTCGCGACGCCCGAGGTAGTGACCGCGTCCATGTACCGCGTCGCGCACCGCGCGGCCGTCTTGAAGTGCTCCGGCCGCACCTCGCGCTGCTTCTTGAAGGCGGTGCCGCCGAGATAGAGGCCGCCCCAGCCGCTCGCGCGGCGCGCCTCGGCGATCGCTTCGGCCTCGTGCTGCACCTCCGTGCGCTCGTCGATGCGGGCGTCATCGGCCCAGTACGCATCGACCACGCAGCCCGAACGTTCAAGCTCGCCCAGCACCGGGAACGCACGCGCGCCGGTGACACCGAGGAAATTGACGCCGAGCCAGAGCGACGGGTAGCGGTCGCGCACTTCACGAACGAGGGGCAGCAGCGCCTCGAACGGGAAGTCGTGGTTGATGAGGAAGACGCCGTGTGCGCCTTCGCGCACCGCGACCTGCGCATTGCGGACGACCTGCACGCGATCCCGGGCGTGAATGACCGGCAGCACCGCGGGTCCCGCCGTCCTGAATCGCTTTCTGAATTCGAACCGGTTCACGATGATCCACCGTGTCTGAAACGGGATTGAGGCCCGCTCCCGGGAAGTGCCGATTATGCCGGCATCGGAAACCGGATTTGCGTGATAATGGGCACGCAGCGAGCCTTTTGGTTCCCATGACCGCCGGGCGCGTCCGACTGGCCCGCGCGCGCAGATGGTTCGGGGCCGCCGCGAATCATCGCCGACACGATTCGAGGGCGGCCGGACGAAACCTCGAGACCGAAGGGAGGGCCCAGGGAAATGCCGACATCCAGCAAAAAGCAGTCACCGACCCGAGGCGGATCGAGCCCCTCCAGGCCGTCACGGCGCAAGGTTCTGAAGTATGCCGGCGTCGCCGCTGGCACCGCGCTCGCCGCGCCGTTCGCGCCCTGGATCCGCACCGCCCGGGCCGAGCCGGTGGAGATCAACATGCTGTCCTGGTACGGCCTGGCCGAGCCCGACATGGTCGAAGCCTTCGAGGCGAAGCACAACGTCAAGTTCAAACCGAAGTACTAAGCGGGCGGTGACAACATGCTGGCCGCGCTCGCGCAGTCGCCGCCGGGGACGTTCGACATCATCCACACCGACGCGGAGTTCGCGCGCATTCTCATCGAACGCGGCGACCTGATCGACGAGATGGAGCCCGCCGACTACCCGTTCGACGACATGCTCCACGAGGATTTCACCCGGTTCCCCGGCCACTGGAGGGACGGCAAGCTCTACTCGATGATCAACCGGTTCGGCCACCTCGGCGTGACCTACAACAAGGAGCACGTGAGCCTCGAAGAGGCGATGAGCTACGACCTCTACTGGAATCCGAAGCTCACGGGGAAGGTGGGCCACTTCGACTGGCACCTGCCGAGCCTCGGCCAGGTGAGCCTGTTGAATGGCAACGTCGATCCGAGCCCGTTCGACATCTCCGCCGCCGCATGGTCCGCAGTGCGCGAGAAGACACTGTCGCTGAAGCCGCAGGTCAAGGGTTTCTTCGACTACGGCGGCACCTTCTCGTCGTTGCAGAACGCGGAAATTCTGGCCTGCGTGGGGATCGGCGACTGGGTATCGGGGGTACTGGAAAAAGCGGGGGCGCCGGTCGGGGCCACGGTGCCGAGAGAGGGCGGCATCCAGTGGACCGAGTCCTACTCGATCGTGTCGACATCGACGAAGAAGGATCTCGTCAAGAAGTACATCCGGTACACGATGTCTCCCGAAGGCCAGGTCCGCTCGGCCAACATGGCGGCCTATCCGGCCTTCACCGTGACCAGGGCGGGCATGAAGGCGCTTCAGGAGCAGACCCCGGAGGAAGCGAAGCGCACGGGGCAGATGGAGGGGGCGGCCAACAACCCCATCACCCTCATCGACGAAGGCCGCATCCACTATCGCGACATCCCGAGGCAGCAGAGCCTTGAGGAGTGGAACGAGTTCTGGTCCGAGTACAAGAACGCATGATGCGGACGTAGCGGTGGGCCGGTGTCGGGACGACCCACCGTCCCGGCCCGCCGAGTGCCGCGAAGTCCGGTTGCGGATGCGGCGCACCGAGGGACGATGACCCGTGAATCACCCCCGAATGCCCGCTCAGGTCGCCGTGAGAACGGAACCGGGCGCCGCGTTCGCCTCGACGGGTACGCGGCGATGTGGGGCCTGCCGATGGTGCTGTGGCAGGCCCTGTTCTTTCTGATTCCGCTCGGTTTCCTGGTCTATCTCAGCTTCTGGCTGGTGCGGAACTACCGCATGGTGCCCGGTTTCGATGTCGTCAACTGGGTCGGCATGTACGGCAAGGGCTATTTCTGGGACGCCTACGGCCTGACGCTCGGGCTCGCCGCCGCTTCGACCCTGGCCACGAACCTCATCGCCTTCCCCTGCGCCTGGGCGCTCGCATTCCGGTTCTCCGACGCCGCCCGCCGCTGGGCGATCTTCTTTCTCATCATCCCGTTCTTCACCAGCTACCTGGTCCGCGTCTATTCGTGGCAGGTGATCATTGCCGAACACGGCGTGATCAACGCGGCGCTCGGGCTCATGGGAATCGACCCCTTCATCATGCTCAACACGAAGATCGGGACGCTGATCGGCTACCTCACACTCTGCCTGCCGCTGGTGGTCATCCTGCAGACCTTCTCGCTGGCTGCGGTCGACCGCACGCTCATCGAGGCGGCGCACAACCTCGGTTGCGGGCGCGTGCGCACGATTCTCACCGTGGTGGTGCCGCTCGCGAAGGTCGGCCTGATCATTGGCGCCGTGTTCTGCTTCATCCTGTCCTTCGGCGATTTCGTCAGCCCCTACTATCTGGGCGGAAGCCGGCCACCGACGCTCAGCATTCTCATCATCGATACCATCAAGTCGGGCCAGCAGTGGCCCAAGGCGGCGGTGGTGGCGGTGACCATGATCGCCACCCTGCTGGTGGTGGCCTTCGCCGCGGTCAGCGCCGCCTACCGGAAACGGACGTGACCGGCGACCGCGCCATCGCGCTGTTCCTCCGGCTCTACGTCTGTCTGGTCTTCTGCTTCGTGTTCGCGCCCATCGCGGCGAGTTTCGTGTTCTCGTTCAACTCGGACCGCTTCCCGACCATTACGCTCGGCGGCTTCACCCTGCACTGGTACGAGACGGTCTACAGCGACCCCGACGTCCGGGATGCTCTGCGGGTGTCAGTCACGAGCGCGCTCACGGTGTCGGTGCTCTCCACCTTCCTCGGCTTCTGCGCCGCCTACACCGACTACCGCTACCGCTTCCTCGGCAAGGGTGTCTATCTGGCCCTCGCCCTGCTTCCGCCGACCATCCCGCTGGTGATCATGGGGCTCGCGATGCTGGCCTGGCTGTCGCACGTGGGTCTGTCGGGCCGGCCCGTCTCCATCATCATCGCCCACGTGGTGCTCTGCATGCCCTTCGCCATGGCCATCATCCGGCTGCGGCTCGCGCAGATGGACCCGAACCTCGAGGCCGCGGCCTGGAACCTGGGGGCCGGCGAGTGGCGGGCGATGCGCGAGGTCATCGTGCCCTTCACATGGCCGGCCATCGTCTCCGCGCTCTGCCTGACCGCGGCAGTCTCGTTCGACGAGTTCATGGTGGCATGGTTCGTGTCCGGCCTGAACAAGACCGTCCCCGTCGTCATCCTCGAGATCCTGCAAGGGCAGGTCGACCCGCAGATCAACGCGATCGGCACCTTCGTGTTCGTCACGTCCATGACCCTGGTGATCACCGCGCAGGTGCTGCTGATGACCCGGCGCGGATCGGGAAGGCCCGAAAAGTCCGCCCGAAAATCGACCCCGGAATCGACCCCGGAATCGACCCCAAGATCGGCTCCGGAATCGATCTGAAAATCCCGAAGGCCCGCGGAGACGGCAAGGTGACTCGAGCACTGGTGGAGTTCGACGGGGTAGTGAAGCGCTTCGGCGACTTCACCGCGGTGCAGGAGCTCGACCCCGATATCGTCAAGGGCGAGTTCCTGGCCATCATGGGTCCGTCGGGCTGCGGGAAGACAACCACGCTGCGCATGGCTAGCCCGCATTTCTCACCAAGGGGGTTGAGAGAGGCCGCGCCTTGTGCGATAAACGTTGTGCGATCAATTAGTTACCGCACAATGGGAGCGCGGCCTCATGACGACACAGTGTACCGAAGGGAAGTTGATATTTCATGACCCGGGCTCGCGCGATGTGGTCGGTCGATTCGACGGCGGCGAACTCACCTCGGATGCGGGCGCGGTGCTGCTGCGCGAGGTGGACAAGCGCATCGGGCTATTGGGTCGGATGAGCGCGTGTTTCGAGGATGGTCGGGCCCCCCCGAGCGCATCGAGCACACGGTGGCGTCGTTGGTCCGGCAGCGGGTGATGGGGCTGTGCCTGGGCTATGAAGACCTCAACGACCACGACGAGCTGTGTCGGGACCGGATGCGGGCGCTGGTGTGCGAGAGCGATGACGTGATGGGCGCACGCCGGCGCCGGGCCTCGGATGTGGGCAAGCCCCTGGCGGGCAAGAGTACGCTCAATCGGATGGAGCTTGCCCCCGAGGCGGCCGGGCAGCGGCGATATCGCAAGATTGAGGCGGATACGGCGGGGCTGGATGCGCTGCTGGTGGACGTGTTCCTCGACGCCCACGAGGGGGAGGCGCCGCCGGTCGAGGTGGTGCTCGATGTGGACGCGACCGACGACCCGCTGCACGGGGCGCAGGAGGGTCGGTTCTTCCACGGGTACTACCGGGGCTACTGCTATGTGCCGTTGTACATCTTCTGCGGCCATCATCTGCTGTGTGCGCGGCTGCGCACGGCGGACACCGATGCAGCGCAGGGGGTGGTGGCGGAGCTGGAGGGGGTTGTCGGGCGCATTCGGGCGCGATGGCCCGGGGTGGGCATCATCGTGCGCGGCGACAGCGGATTTTGTCGAGACGCGCTGATGCGCTGGTGTGAGGCCGAGGGGGTGGAGTACATTCTGGGGTTGGCGAAGAATCCTCGGCGGACGGCGATGATTGGCGAGGCGATGGCCGAGGCGAAGCGTCGGCACGAGGCCAGTGGCGAGGCGGCGCGGGTGTTTGCGGAGTTGCGCTAGCGCACGCACAAGACGTGGTCGTGCGAGCGCCGGGTGGTGGCGAAGGCGGAGCACCTGAGCGGTGGGGCGAATCCGCGATTCATCGTCACCTCGTTCCCCGTCGAGCAGTGGGCGGGGCGGGCGCTGTACGAGCAGGGGTATTGCGCGCGCGCGGAGATGGAAAATCGCATCAAGGCGCAGCAGTTGCACCTGTTTGCCGACCGCACGTCGTCGCACCAGATGCGGGCGAATCAGTTGCGGCTGTACTTCGCTTCGTTCGCCGATGTGCTGATGCATGCGTTGCGCCGCCTGGGGCTTGAGGGGACGGCGCTGGCGCGGGCGCAGTGCGCGACGATTCGCGAGCAGGTGCTCAAGGTCGGGGCGCAGATCCGGGTGAGTGTGCGCAAGGTGTGGTTGTCGATGTCGGGGAGTTACCCGCGCGCGGGGGTGTTGCGCACGATTCTGGCCCGACTCGAGGCGATACCGCTGCGCGGTTGAAGGGCGCGGGCTCATCGAGACGCAGGCGCATCACCGGGCTTGAGGGTCCGGGGGGCCATGGCGTCGTGCGGGCGCCGACCCCGCGACCGGGACGGTCGCGACAGACCGATATCGGACCAGATGGCTCCCCAACAGGCTCAAGAAGTGTCGGCGTTCGGGCCGCGCACGGTCGAGACGGGGCGTTTCAGGCCGTGCCGCCGACATCGGACTCCGTGGGTGCCCCAAAGTTGCGTCCACTACCCCCTTGGTGAGAAATGCGGGCTAGGCCTGCCATGTCATGAGATTTTTGTCTGAACAATGGACTTTCCGCGTGGCATGCTGGTTCCATGTCACAGTCCCAGATCAGCCGCACATTGCGCGACGAGGCGGCGGTTGCGCGTATAGGGTCGATCCTGTCTGAGGAGCGGTTCGACAGTCGGTCCGCCCTGGGCCGGCGGATCTGCGAGGAGTTTTCGTTCGCCGACGCGCGCGGGCGCCCTCAGCTTGCCGGCTGCATGAAGGCGCTCGGCGCCTTGGCTCAGAGGGTTCCGGAGATCGTCCTTCCGCCGCCGAAGGGCTCGGCGGTGGAGCGCCGGGCGCGCCTGCTCAACACCGATGTCCCCGAGCCCGAAGGAGTTCCAGCGCATCCCAAGCGGATACGGGACCTCGGGATCATGGCTGTCGCGGACGCGGCGCACCGGGCGCTGTGGAACACGCTGATCGCACGCGAGCACCCGCACGGGATGACGACCTTCGCGGGCTGCCAGGTCCGCTACCTCGTCGGCTCGGCGCACGGTTGGCTCGGGGCGGCGGGATTTGCCGCCGCCGCGCTGCGGGCCGCGGCGCGGGACCGCTGGATTGGATGGGACGACGCCGGGCGCCGGGGACATCTGCGGCGCGTCGTGTGTCTGAGCCGTTTCTTGATCCGCCCTTCGGTGCGCTGCCCGCACTTGGCCAGCCACGTGCTCGGGCGCATCCTGCGCCGCCTGCCGGGCGACTTCGAACAACGCTACGGCTTTCGCCCGTATCTCGTTGAGAGCTTCGCCGACGAGGGATATCACGGAACGTGCCTGCGCGCGGCCAACTTCCTGTGCGTGGGCAGGACCGCCGGGCGCGGTCGCCAGGACCGGGAGAAACGCCGGGCGCAGAGCGTGAAGACGGTCTTCGTGCACGAGTTGGAACGCGCCTGGCGCACGAAGCTGGGGGTTGCGCCCGTGGAGCACGCGCCCTCGCTGGAACCGGGCGAGGGGCTGAACGCACAGGACTGGGCGCAGAACGAGTTCGGAGGAGCCCCCTTGGGAGACAGACGCCTTTCGGCACGACTGGTCAGGAGCGCCGGACTTCTGGCCGCTTATCCCGGGCAGAAGATCAATGCCGCTCCCGGCGCCGACAACACCGCGGTCAACGCCTTCTACCGTCTGATCGAGGCGCCCGCGGAGTCGGAGACCACGCCACGAAACATCCTCGCGCCGCACCGTGAGCGCAGCATCCAGCGCATGCGCGGCCAGCGCACGGTTCTGGCGATCCAGGACGGCACGGACCTGAACTTCTCGCGCCGTCCCGGCTGCGACGGGCTGCAGCTCATCGGCACGAACCAGACGACGGCGACGAGCCTGGGCTTGCACATGCACGCGACGCTGGCGGTGACCGCAACGGGCCTGCCGCTCGGCGTGCTCGCGCTGGGCTTCGACCCGGTGAAGACGCTTTCGAAACACGAGGAGAAACGCCGCAAGACGCAGCGCTGGCTCGAAGCCTTCAACGGCACCGCCGACGCCGCGCGCGAGATCGGCGCAAGGACGCGGGTGGTGTGCGTGTGCGACCGCGAAGCCGACATGTTTGAGCTTTTTGACGTGCAGCGCCGCCGTCCACGCGTCGAGCTGCTGGTGCGCGCCAAGTACGACAGGGTGCTCGCAAAGGGGAAGCCGAAGCTGTTCGCGACGATGAGCGCCGGCACGCCCGACGGCCTGATCGACGTCGAGATCGAAGGGCTGACGGCGCGTCCCAAATCCAGCCGGAAGAAGGCCCGCCCCGTGCGGCAGAAGCGCCTGGCAGCCTGCGAGCTGCGGTTGCGCCGCGTCACGCTGCCGGCGACGGATGCCGTCCCGGGCGCAGACCCGGTTGCTGTGCATGGAGTTCACATCAAGGAGATAGCGTCGCCCAACGACGAGCAACCCGTGCAGTGGTTCCTGCTGACCACGCTCAAGGTCAAAACCGCACAAGACGCG
Source organism: Gammaproteobacteria bacterium (assembly GCA_965221725.1). Lineage (GTDB taxonomy): Bacteria > Pseudomonadota > Gammaproteobacteria > HK1 > HK1 > HK1. The sequence goes on along the minus strand of OZ244909.1, from coordinate 3,247,256 downwards.
GCCGAAATCGTCGGTTTCTATCTTCAAAGGTGGCGCGTCGAGGATTTCTTCCAGGTCCTGAAATCCGGCTGCCGCGTCGAGTTCCTGCTGTTCCGCACCGCCGACCGGCTGCAGCGCGCGATCGCGATCAACGCCGTCATCGCCTGGCGCATCATGGTGATGACGCTGCTCGGTCGCCAAGTTCCCGACTGCGACCCGCCGTTGATGTTCGCCGACCAGGAACTCGGCTTCCTGCGCGACTACGCCCTGGAGCACGGCCTGGATGCCCCCGAGCGCCTCGGCGACGCCGTGCGCTTGGTCGCGCATCTGGGCGGATACCGGGACCGAAAGCACGATCCAGACCCGGGAAACCAAATCATGTGGCATGGACAGACGCGACTGACGAGCGCCGCGCTGGGCCATGCAATCGGGTTTCGGGCCGGCCAAAGGCACGCGCTGCGCGCGGAAAAATAACACGTCGTCAACCAGACTTATCATGACTCGGCAGGGGTAGCTCCCAGCCATGATCTACGCCTATCGTACCATCGCCTCCCGAGTTGGGGAGATTGGCGCTGGATTACTTCAGTCGCTTACCGGCGTTTTATTCTGCCTCGGCTCAGATTTCCCCGGTAAAGGAGTGAAATTAAAATTAAAAAATTTCGGAAAGTGAGGTTATTGCACCACCCGATCTTGAGCTGAGACCAACGCGGCCCGCAGAACTGGATGAGGCCGCCGGTCTGCTGCACTGCTGTCCGGGGACCTGAACGTCGCCATGCTCGATGCTTTCCTCAACTGATTCAGGCCATCACCGCTTGCGGTCGAGAAAAGCCCGCATGCGTTCGCGCAGCTCACCGCTCGCGAACGCCCTCGGAAAGCAGTCGATACTCCGTTCGACCGCTTCGCGCAGCGGCAACTCCTCCCAGTCGCGAAGCAGCTCCTTCTGGAGCCGAACCGCGGTGGGTGCGGCGGCGCAGATCTGGTTCACGGTGCACGCGAGCGCATCGTCGAGTTCGCCCTCGGGGACGAGGGTTTCGACCAGGCCCCAGTCGTACGCCTGCTCCGCTCCGATCGTCTCGCCGGTGTACACGAGCCTTGCTGCCCTTCCCCAGCCCATCAGACGTGGAAGCAGCGCCGCCTCGATCACCGACGGGAGACCGACTTGGACCTCAGGCATACCGAACTTCGCGGTGGTGTCGGCCACGCGAAGATCGCACGAGGCCGCGATTTCGAGACCCGCACCGAGGCAGTATCCGGCCAGTCGCGCTACCACCGGCACCGGCGCGGAGCGAATCGCGTCGCACACGTCGTGGAGTGACCTTATGAATGGCCGGGCCGTCTCCGATGTGAGCTCGACCATGGCCCGGATGTCCGCCCCGCCGATGAATGCGCCCTCGCCCGCCCCGCGCAGCACGACGACTCGCACGTCCCGGCTCTCGCATGCCTGCCGGATACCGACGGCCAGTGCCGCGGCACCGCCGCCATCAATGATGTTGAGCTTCGCCGCGTTGTCATGGCACACGGTCGCGACGCGGCCGCCTCGGGGGCCGTCCTGGAAATCGATGAGCACTTGGCCCGCCATTTTCCCATCTCACAACCTGCTACCGTGTGACACTCCAGCGCGAGTCGACCAGCCTCAGCGTCCCGCCTCCACGAAGCGCTCGTAGCGAATTTCGAGCAAGTCCGGATCGGGTCGATCTGCGGCTCGATGCGGTGCATGCAATCGGCCCCCGTGAAGAAGCTTCAGGCCATGGAGCAACATCGGGCCATCCTTCTCCTGAAGGATGTCGCGTCTGACCTCGATGATTCCATCCGGGCGCACACCGACAAACAGCTTGTCAAACGCAGCGTGATGCAGCTTGCACAGCGCAAGCCCGTTGGTCACGCGCGGTGCTCCGCCTTCACTGTCAGGCACGATGTGCGCGGCATCGAGGAGTTCGTGATGACTGAGGCGGCACACTGCGCATTGAGAACGGTATGCGCGCAGCACTCGCTCACGAAACGAGCGCTGATGCAACCGAACCTGTAGCTCGCGGGTGACGTACCTGCGCCGCTCGTCACCGCCGGGTTCGTAGCTGAGCACTGCCAATGATGCGGCGGACACCCCAGAGTCCAGGACCGCAGCGTCGTCAAGCTGAATTGTGAATGTCAGGCTGCGCGGATCGTCATCTACCACGAACACCGGCCACGCGGCGAGGTAGCGTCCCTTCAGCAGACCGAAGAAATAGACGAGCGGAATGCGCCTGCGCATCAACTCGCGGAGTCCGACGTTGTCCGAATGTTTCGGGTCGATACCGCGGTAGGCGTAGAGGAAGCGCCCCTCCTCTCCGGCCCGGTCATCATAGGGCCCATCGATAGCGGTACGAATTGAGAGCGGCAGCTCGCACACACGGGGTTTGAATATCCCCTGCATGCTGACCAGCGGCACGCGAGCATCCTTGAAGTCGAACCCTCGGATAAGCACCTGCCATGGAAGGACATCGTCGTACAGCGCAACCTGCTCCGCGAGCCAGTCGAAAGCGGCGCGGCGTATGGTCGCATCACTCATTTTCGATTCGCATCGAGAAAATCGATGTTCCAGGCAAGCTCCGCCATACCCGTCACCATCGGTATCCCTCGCACACGCCGGCGGGATGCCCCAGTTCGCACCGCGATATCGCGAAACCACTTGCATCGCCCCGACCATGACCAATCAGTGTAAAGAGCCCGGTCCGGAACCGCCACGGCAGAACAACACGATAGCGCGCACGGACGGACCGTGCTGTACAAGCGGGGCGGTAGGTGGCGGGCTCACACGTGGACAAACCACTTTCAGCCCCTTGGCCCTCGTACCGCTCATTTGCCGGTCATTGCCCGCAGACCGGCGCTGGACACATACTCCCCGGCGCAAATTCCCCTCCGACCGGAGCCGGAGCCGTTGCCCATCCGCCGCTGCACCACTGCCGACCGCGATGGCGTGATCGCGCTGTGGGAGATGGTGTTCCCCGACGATCCGCCGCACAACGCGCCGGCCAGGGTGTTCGACGCGAAGCTCGCGATACGCGACGGCATGCTGTTCGTCGCAACCGATGCGGAAGCGGTGATCGTCGGCACCGCGATGGCGGGGTACGACGGGCATCGGGGCTGGCTCTACGCGATCGCGGTCTCGCCCGGGTATCGGCGGCGCGGGATTGGCACGGCCCTCGTGCGCCACGCGGTCGCCGCGCTGCGGGCGGAGGGCTGCGGCAAGGTCAACCTCCAGATCCGCTCCTCCAACCGTGCGGTCCGCGGGTTCTACGAATCCCTCGGCTTCCGGGCCGAGGAACGCCTGAGCATGGGGATGCTGCTCCGCTGAACCACCTGCCTGGGGGCGGCCGGGGGTGGCCTGGGGGACAGCCTGGGGGACAGCCTGGGGGTGGCCCGGGGCGGCTTGGGGCGATCAGGGGCATCCGGGGCAAACCGAGCGGGCCGGGGACACCTGGGGCGGTCCTGAACGGGGCGAGGGCGATCACGGAAGTAGCAAACCGAAGTAGCAAACCGAAGTAGCGATGGAGGTTGCATACCCGGGCGCATTCGTCGAAAGTCCGGTCACGGATTTCCACCCGACCACGCATCACACCGGAGAGAACCATGCGCCTGCCCATTCTGCTGATATCCGCACTCCTCTGCGCCGCCACCGCCTCGGCGCAGACGAGCATCCGCTTCTCGAACGACTGGAAATGGGAGGGACCGAACGCGCCGGTGCTGCTGGCGCTCGACCGGGGCTGGTACGCCGAGGCCGGCCTCGACGTCACCGTGGACACCGGCAAGGGCTCGCGCGAGGCGATCCCCCGCGTCGCCGACGGCAGCAACTGGCAGATGGGCTCGTCGGACATCAACTCCCTCATCAAGTTCCGGGACCAGAACCCCGACCTCGCCCCGACCGCGATCATGGTGATCTACAACACGCCGCCGTTCGCGATCATCGGCCGCAAGTCGCTCGGCGTAATGGCGCCGAAAGACCTGGAAGGACGGATCCTCGGCGCCCCGGCCCCGGACGGCGCCTACGCGCAGTGGAAAGCGTTCGTGAAGGCGAACGACATCGACGCCTCGCGGGTCACCATCGAGAACGTCGGCTTCCCGGTCCGCGAGCCCATGCTCGCGGCGGGCAAGGTGGACGCCATCACCGGCTACTCGTTCTCGTCTTACATCAACCTGAAGGCGAAAGGCGTGGGCGAGGAGGACATCTCGCTCATCCTGATGCGTGACCACGGCCTCGACCTCTACGGCAACGTCGTCATCGTCAATCCGGACTTCGCGAAGGCAAATCCTGACGCGGTCAAGGCGTTCGTGGCGGTCACCGTGCGCGCGTACCTGGAAGCCGCGAAGGACCCCGAAAGCGCGGTCAAGCATGTGCTGAACCACAACGACGTGGCACGCGAGGAGGTGGAGCTGGAGCGGCTGAAGATGGCGCTCGCGCAGAACATCATCACCGACGAGGTGCGCGCGAACGGCTTCGGCGGGGTCGACATGGCGCGCCTGGAGCGGTCGATCGATCAGATCGCCGACACCTACGAGTTCACCAACCGGCCGGCGGCCGCGGACATATTCGACCCGCAGTACCTGCCGCCGGAGGCGGACCGGATGGTGCCCTGACCACGACCGCTCTCGGTGGCATCGGCCGACGACGTTCGGCCCGGCGGGCCGTCGGGCCGGATGGCAACGATTCCCATCTGCGAATCTCACCTTGACTCCTGAACTCTCGGGAAAGCTTGCGCACACAGTTCGGAGACACCGGGCAGAGTTTCCAACCGATCCACTGCCCGCCGGTGCCCCTACCGGCCATCACGCGGTGCGATTCCGGCGAGATTCCGGACATCGGGGAGCGCCCGTTCGGATCGATTCCGGGCGCACGTTCCGGGCCATGTTTCAGGCCATGTTCCGGGCCGGCGGAAATTGCTGAGCGCATGACATCCATGGCGACACCGTTCATCGAGGTCGAGGATGTCGCGCTCCGCTACCGGCCCCACGGAGCGGTGGAGGGAACACTCGCGGTCGAGGGGCTGAGCCTCTCGGTCGCCGAGGGCGAATTCGTCGCCGTGGTCGGGCCGTCCGGCTGCGGCAAGTCCACGCTCATGAAGCTGGTGACCGGGCTGCAGTTCCCGAGCGCCGGAGCCGTGCGGGTGGCCGGCCGTCCGGTCACCGGGCCGGTCAACATCGCGGGCATGGCGTTTCAGAACCCGGTCATGCTGCCGTGGCGCACGACGGGGGCGAACGTGCTGCTGCCGATGGAGATCGTGCAGCCGCACCGGCGCCAAATCCGCAGAAATCGCTCCGCCTACGACGCCCGGGCCGATGCGCTGCTCGCCTCCGTCGGGCTCGCGGGTGCCGGCGACAAGTTCCCCTGGCAGCTCTCCGGCGGCATGCAGCAGCGGGCGGCGCTGTGCCGCGCCCTTATCCACGAACCGAAGCTGCTGATGCTCGACGAGCCGTTCGCGGCGCTCGATGCCTTCACCCGCGAAGAGCTGTGGTGCGTCATCCGCGATCTCCAGGCGGAAAAGGGCTTCACCACGGTGCTGGTCACCCACGATCTCCGCGAGGCCGCGTTCCTCGCCGACCGGGTGCTGGCGATGAGCGCCCGCCCGGGCCGGATTCTGGCCGAACGCATCGTGGACCTGCCCCGGCCGCGCGATCCGGAGGTGCTCTACACGTCGGAGTTCGTCGATCTCGTGCACGAGCTGCGCGGCCACATCGCGCAGGCGAGGCAGTAGCGGCGATGCGCATCAACTGGGTGGTGGCGGCGCCGTGGCTGTGCACTCTGGGGCTCTTCGTCCTGTGGGAAGGGGCGGTGTGGCTGCTGGAGATCGCGCCCTACGTGCTCCCGCCCCCGAGCCTCATTGCCGTCGCCTCGTGGGAGTTCGGCGACGCCCTGTGGAAGAACTCCGTCCAGACGCTGTGGACCACCATGGCGGGGTTCGGGATCGCGGTGGCGTTCGGGCTGGCGCTCGGGCTGTTCGTCGGCTGGGACCGGCGGATATACGCCGGACTCTACCCGCTGATGGTGGGCTTCAACTCCATTCCGAAGGTCGCGGTGGTCCCGATTCTCGTCATCTGGTTCGGCTCGGGCTGGCTCCCCGCGGTGCTGACCGCGTTCCTGATTTCGTTCTTCCCCATCGTGGTCAACGTGGCCACCGGTCTCGCGACCATCGAGCCGGAGATGGAGGACGTGCTGCGCGCGCTCGGCGCGAAGAAGCTCGACATCATGACCAAGGTCGGCATTCCGCGCTCGCTCCCCTACTTCTTCGGTTCGCTCAAGATCGCCATTACCCTCGCGTTCATCGGCTCGGTGCTGTCGGAGACGCAGGCCGCGAACGCGGGCCTCGGCCACATGATGCTCACCGCCCAGGCCAACTTCGAGGTCCCGCTGGTCTTCGCCTGCCTGGTGGCGCTCGCCATCGAAGGCATCGGCATGTACGCGGTCATGGCGTGGCTGGAGATGCGCATGACCGGCTGGGCCCACCGCTCGGGGTTCTCGGCCCAGTAAGGATCCTGGCCGAAATCAATTTCCCACCTCATCGACCCCAATCCCTTTCCGCACCGGAGGCGCAGGCCCGTTGGAAGGTTATTCTGGCCAGAGTCCCAAGCGGTCTCGAGCCGAGCCATTGCGCGCGGTGGAGCCGATAGCGCATGGATCGGGCGGATAATCAGGAAGGTTGGAGCACCGGAAGGACCTCCTGCGCCGTAGCTTGAAATGATCCTGAGTCTCGGGTCCGGGGCGGCGGATCGGCGGGCCGAATCGCGGCGGAGAGTGTGATAGCTTCCTGGCCTGTCGATCTCCGCAAACCCCGAGGAGCGCCGCACCATGGAAACCCGAGCCGCCGTCGCCTACGAGGCGGGCAAGCCGCTGACCGTCGAGACCGTCACCCTCGAGGGGCCGAAGGCCGGCGAAGTGCTGGTCGAGATCAAGGCTACCGGCATCTGCCACACCGACGAATTCACCCTCTCCGGCGCCGACCCGGAGGGGCTTTTCCCCGCCATCCTGGGGCACGAGGGCGCGGGCGTGGTCGTCGAGGTCGGCGCGGGCGTCACCAGCGTGAAGCCGGGCGATCACGTCATCCCCCTCTACACCCCGGAGTGCCGCCAGTGCGCGTACTGCCTGAGCGGCAAGACCAACCTCTGCCAGGCCATCCGCGAGACCCAGGGGCGCGGGGTGATGCCCGACGGTACCAGCCGGTTCAGTTGCCAGCCGGTGCGCAAGACTCCGGAGGGTGCCGCGATGCCCGACGGTACCAGCCGGTTCAGCGCGGGCCGCGATGCGATCTTCCACTACATGGGCACTTCGACGTTCGCCAACCATACAGTGGTGCCGGAAATCGCGGTCGCGAAGGTGCGCGAGGACGCCCCCTTCGACAAGATCTGCTACATCGGGTGCGGTGTCACCACCGGCATCGGCGCGGTGATCAACACCGCGAAGGTCGAACCGGGCGCGAACTGCGTGGTCTTCGGCCTCGGGGGCATCGGGCTGAACGTCATTCAGGGCCTGCGTCTGGTGGGAGCCGACATCATCGTCGGCGTCGATCTGAACCCCACCAGGCGCGCGCTGGCGGAGCGGTTCGGGATGACGCACTTCGTCAACCCGAGCGAGGTCGAGGGCGACCTCGTGCCCTATCTGGTGGACATCACGAAGGGCGGCGCCGACTACTCGTTCGAATGCATCGGCAATGTCGAGGTCATGCGCCAGGCGCTGGAGTGCTGCCACAAGGGCTGGGGCGAGAGCATCATCATCGGGGTCGCCGGTGCCGGGCAGGAGATTTCCACCCGCCCCTTCCAGCTCGTGACCGGGCGGGTGTGGCGCGGCACCGCCTTCGGCGGCGCCAGGGGTCGCACCGACGTGCCGAAAATCGTCGACTGGTACATGGACGGCAAGATCGACATCGACGACCTGATCACCCACACCATGCCGCTCGAAGACATCAACCGGGCGTTCGACCTGATGCACGCAGGCGAATCGATCCGCAGCGTGGTGCAGTTCTGACCCGGGTATTTTCGGGCCACTCGTTCGTGACCTGCTCTCCTCGTTGTGACTCCAGGTCAACGGTCCCGACCTCGAACATCACCCACGTGCCGAGGCCAGGGCAGGTCAATCCATGATGTCCGGGACAATGGACACCCTCTCGGAACACCGCTGCCACGGCGGGGTGCAGGGCTTCTACCGGCACCATTCACGGGAGACCGGCACCCCGATGCGGTTTGCGGTGTACCTGCCGCCGGCCGCGCGGGAAGGGCCGGTGCCCGCCCTCTACTTCCTCGCGGGCCTCACCTGCACGGAGGAGACCGCGACCATCAAGGCGGGCGCCCAGGCCCACGCGAGCCGGCTCGGGCTCGCGCTGGTGATGCCGGACACGAGCCCCCGCGGCGCATCGATCGAGGGCGAGGACGACGACTGGGACTTCGGCACCGGCGCCGGCTTCTACCTGAACGCCACCCGGGCGCCCTGGTCCGCCCACTACCGCATGCACGCCTGGGTCACCGGGGAGCTCCGCGCCCTGGTCGCGTCACGCTTCCCGGTGCGGGACGACGCCACCGGGGTGACCGGCCACTCGATGGGCGGCCACGGCGCCCTGACCATCGCGCTCAAGGCCCCGGACGCCTGGCGCACGGTATCCGCGTTCGCCCCGATCTGCGCCCCGATGCAGTGCCCGTGGGGAGAAAAGGCGTTCAGTGGGTACCTGGGGGTGGCTGGAGGGGTGGACGGGGGGGTGGACGGGGGGGTGGACGGGGGGGTGGACGGGGGGGACGGGGGGGTGGACGGGGGGGTGGCCGGAGGGGTGACTCGGAACGTCGCCGGAGGGTCTGGAGGTGGAGATTGGGGCGGTGCTCGGGGTGATGGTCGGGGTGGTGATCGGGGTTTTGCCGGGAGCGTCAATGGGGGCAATGATCGGGGCGGCGACCCAGGCGAAGGCTCGAGTGGCGCCTCGGGTGGGGACCAAACTGGCATTCCGGCCGGCGACGACGGTCGAGCCGCCTGGGCGGAGTACGACGCGACCGCCCTCGTCCGGTCCGGAAGGCGGTGTTCGCCCATCCTCGTCGACCAGGGCGAGGACGACCAGTTCCTGGAGGCCCAGCTTCACCCGCACCTGCTGGAAGAGGCATGCACCGCGGCCGGCCAACCGCTGGAGCTGCGACGCCACCCCGGCTACGACCACAGCTACTGGTTCATCCAGACCTTCATCGCCGACCATCTGGAGCACCACGCCCGGGGCCTGAACGACTGATCCCGTCTCAACCCCCGTCGCGCGCGGCGCGGAACCGAGCCAGCGCGACCGCCCGTTCGCGCGCATGGTCGACGATCGGTGCCGGGTAGGCGCGCGACGTCTCCCCCGCCGCCCCCGGCCGGTGCACCGCCTTCCCCGGCTGCCCTTCGAGTTCGGGCACCCAGCGCCGGACGTACTCCCCGTCGGGGTCGAAACGCTCGCCCTGCGACGTGGGGTTGAAGATGCGGAAGTACGGCTGCGCATCGGTGCCGGTGGAGGCCGCCCACTGCCAGCCGCCGTTGTTGCTGGCAGGGTCGCCGTCGACGAGCCGGCGCATGAACCAGCGCTCGCCCTCGCGCCAGTCGAGGTGCAGATCCTTGACGAGGAAGCTCGCCACGATCATGCGCACGCGGTTGTGCATCCAGCCGGTGGCGGCCAGCTCCCGCATCCCGGCGTCGACGATCGGATACCCGGTCATGCCGGCCTGCCACGCCTGCAGCCGGCCCGCGTCGTCGTCCCATTCGAGCGCGTCGTACACCTCGCGGAACGCGCCCTCCAGCACCCGGGGGTGTGCGTCCAGGATCGCGTGGTAGAACTCGCGCCACACCAGCTCGTCGAGCCACGTCCCGACCCCCCGCTCCGCCTCCGGCTCGGCCGCTGCCAGGGCGCGCCCCGCGTGGACGCACTCGCGCACCGAGATGGCGCCGAAGCGCAGGTACGGCGAGAGCCGGGAAGTGCCCGCGAGGGCGGGAAAGTCCCGGTCGATGTGGTAGCGGCGCGCCGCCCCGCCGAGGAACGCATCCAGTCGTTCCCGCGCGGGTGAGGCTCCGCCGGGCGGAATGTCGGTCGCATCCGCCCGGACCCCGCGCCCGCGCAGGGGCGGCAAGGCATCGGCCGGGGCTTCGGGGATGCTCGGCGGCAGCGTCGGGGCCGGGATCGCGTCGGGCGGGTGCGTCTCATACCGCCGCCACCACGCCCGCCGGTAGGGGGTGTAGACGGAGTAGGCCCCGCCCTGGGCGGTGCGGATCTCGTCGAGTTCGAAGACGACGCGGTCCTTGAAGGTGCGAACGCCGACCCCGTCGCGCGCGAGCGCATCCCGGACCTTGCGATCGCGCTCCTTCGCATGGGGCCCGTAGTCGCGGTTCCAGGTCACCAGCGACGCCTTGCACGCGCGGGCCAGCACCGGGAGGCAGCGGTGCGGCGCCCCCCGCAGGACGATGAGCCCGGACCCCGCCGCCGCCAGCGCCGCGGCGAGATCGGCGAGGCATGCGTGCAGAAACCGGAGGCGGGGATGGGCGGCACGATGCCGCGCGAGCAGGGCGTCGTCCAGCACGAACACCGGCGCCAGCGCGTCGGCCCGCCGGCCGGCGTGGGCCAGCGCCGGGTTGTCCGCAATCCTCAGATCGCTTCTGAACCAGTGGATTGCCCGCATGACGGGGACACTCTTCGCAAATTTGGAGAGCCGAGCCGGAGAGGCATCCTCCGTCCGGGTGACGGCCCCTCTATCCCGCACCGCGCACAGGGTAGCGGCGATACGGCGCGAAGATCCAAGATCGAATCCTCACGGACGGGGCAGAAACTGCCTGTCCGACGGGCGATGAGAGCCGCTTGGCGACCGGTGTTCAGCCAGAACGGCGCTCGACCGGAAGCGCCCCCACCGCAACACGGCGCCCGCCGCACCCTTGCGGAGAAAGTACCCGAGCGGCCGCACAGCCTCCGAGCGGCACTACGCAATGACATTGGCGGGGCTGCCTGGTCGGTCACGCACACCGCAGGGCGGTCCGCCCCGCCCTGATCGCCCGGACGCCCGTCCGGGTTCTGCGCCGACACGACGGCGGGCCGAGGGCTGACACGAAGCGAGCCCTACGGCCCTGTCGCCCCCATCCCGGACATGTCCATGATGGCGGGACCCGACCCCCGGTCATCTTCGAAGCCCCGCGCTGATGGCACACCGACCGCACCCGACCGCCTGGCTGCAATCGCAGTTCCGCCGAGCCGTTCCCGCCTCGCGGGCGCGCTGTGGTGCGTGGTGGCGGTGTGCTACCGTCGCGGCGCACTCGTCATCACCGCGGGCGCGGCAGCGCCGGTGCCCGCCCACGGAGGATCTCCATGGCCGCCGACCCGTCCCTCGCCATTCACCCTCCGCCCGCCAGCCCACCGGGACCGTCGGCGCCCGTGAAGACGCACCGACCGGTGTCGTTCGCAGAGTGTCTCGTTCAGGACTTGCCGAAGCTGCCCTCGCTCGCGGCGTTGCGCGCACTCACCGACCGGGAACTGCCGAGCACCGACGGCATACCGATGCCTGAGAGCATGGTGCAGGGACCTCACCTGCGCTACACCGTCGAAGCCCTGGGATGGTGGTTCGCGACGCGCCGGCCGGGGACGTGCGTGGCGGAGGATCTGCTGGTGTACGAAGAGGGCGTGGTGGAGGCGGACGGTGGGGTGCGGGCGCGTTCGATCGCGCCGGACGTGCTGGTGGCATTCGGAGTGGGAGAACGGCTACGCGATTCGTATGTGATGTGGCAGGAGCGCAAGGCGCCGGACTTCGTGCTGGAGATTGCGTCGGAGTCAACGTGGCGGCGGGACCGGGACGAGAAGCCGGAGCGGTATGCGGCGTTGGGAGTGGGGGAGTACTTTCTGTACGACCCGGAAGGGGGTCGGCTGGAGCCGCGACTGCAAGGATACGGGCTGGAGCAGGGGGCGTATCGGCGGTTGCCGAGGGAGCGCCTCGGCAACGGGACATGGGGCGTCAGGAGTCCGGCGCTGGGGCTGTGCGCGTGGCTGCGGGAGCCACATGGCGAGCTGCGGTGGCAGGACCCGCACACGGGGCGGGACCTGGAGGACTACGCCGAGGTCCAGGCCCGCGCCGCCGAGGAGGCGGCCGCGCGCCGGGCGGTCGAAGCGGAGAATGCCGCGTTGCGGGCGCAGCTCCGGCGGTCGCGGCGCTGACCGGCCCCGACCGGGTTCCACGCTCCGGACATGGCCCTTCCCGGCTCCCCGCAATCCTGAAGCGCACCCGACGGTCGGTGGTGGCGAGCGCGGGCTGCATCGGGGAAGTCCACCCGCCCGTCCCTGCCGCGCCGCCGCTGGCGGCATCAAGCCCCCCAGGCCACCCCGATGCCGCGTTCAGCGCGGTCAATGCAGTCGGATCCGCGTCCGCAGCCGTGACGTGGTGAGAAATGCGGCCGAACCTGTTTTCTGGCGAGCAATGCGCATCAAGGCGTATGTGAAGAAAGCGAGCATTCAGCCGCGTTTCTCACCAGCCCCCGATTCAGACCGATCCACTGTGTACGGTTACCGCCACCCGATCGTCAATCGGGCCATACCGGACCCTCTTACTGGGGACCGTGCTCCTCGTCCTCGTGGGTCCGGCCCACCCGGCCAATGGTGTCGATGATTGTCACGCGCACCTTCTTGCTCGCAGGAAGGTATCTCGTGGCCCAGGAGCGGGGTCGAGCCTTCCATTTGCCCCGCTTGCGTGTCTGCAGATCGGAGAGCACCAGACTGAAATGCTCGTCGTCGGCATCCTCGTCCGGGTAGGCTCTGACCGCTACCCGTGCGTCCCTCATGAAGACGGGGAATACCGCGTATTCATGCTGATGTTCCCCCCACACCTCGAAGTCCACGCCGGCTTTGGCGCTGCCGTCCTCCGTACCCAAGGTGTATCGGACAGCGGTCATGCCCCCGTAGGGCAGGGTGATGGAGAGGACCGTAGTCTCGCCTTCATTGACCTCGACGACATCCGTCGCCGCAACCGGCGATGCCAGCGTCGCCAGCACCAGGGCGGCGGCGAAGCCGGCCGCGCCGCTACGCAGGCACCGAGCAGACGGCGCAGCGCCTGCGCCGGATCGTCCGGGGGCCGATTGCTTCATGATGCATCCTCCGTCCGGGGTGCGACCTCTGTCCCGCACCATTGACGGCGTGCACGGTAACGCCAATGCGAAGCGGAGGTCCAGGATCGAATCCTTATGGGTCGGATAGGAACTTCCAATCCAGCGCGCCGTTCCCGCCTCACGGACGCGCTGTGGTGTCAGGCTCCCCGCAGTCCTGACGCGCAGCGGGCGATCGATGGTGGCGAGCGCGGAACGCGGTCACGCATGATGCGGCGGTGCGGCGGCACCGGGCGCTGATCAGCGCCGGTGGCGGAGGATGGCGGCGGCCACCGAGGCCGCGTCGGCGTTCGAGGGGGCGACGGCAACCCCGGCGTCGGCGAGCATCGCGGCCTGCCGCCCGGCATCCTGCGGGTCGGCGGCGGTGCCGCACACCGACGCGACAACCGCGGGGCGGTCGCCCCCGGCATGGCACTCCGCATCGCGCACCGCGTCGCGCACCGGGCGGGCGGGGTCCGGATGCGCCCCGAGCCCCAGCACGAGGTCGAGCAGCACCACCGCGACCTGCGGATCGGCCAGGGCCTTGCGCAGCTCGGCGGTGCGGGGGGCGGGGTCGATCATCGGGTGCGGCCGGCCGACGGTGTACTCGTCGGCGCCGAGATCGATCACCCGGTGCGGTACGTTCGCATCGGGTGGCGCGGACGAAGCGGGGTCGGGCGACGCGGGACCGGGCGAAGCGGCCGAGACGAAGCCGGGCGACGCAGGGCCGGACGAAGCGGGGTCGGGTGACGCGGGCAACGCGGGGTCGGTTGGCACGGACGCAACGAGGCCGGGCGACGCGGGGCCGGACGAAGCGGGGTCGGGTGACGCGGGCAACGCGAGGCCGAGCGACACGGGCGACGCAGGACCGGAGATGGCGCCGATCCCCGCCGCCGCGAGCACCGCATGCGCTTCCGTCGCCAGCGTACCGCCGCAGAACAGGCCATGCAGCGCGTGGCGCCCGGGCGCGAGCCGCTCCGCTTCGCTCCGGGCGATGGCCGCGGCGTCGTAGTCGGGCGCGATCGGGCGGCCCGTCGCGCGCTCGACCGCGTCCTTGAGGGTCGGGACCAGGACCGGTCCGCCCGGCGGGGGTTCGATCCCCTCCGCTCCGAACACCACCGCGGTGGCAGGCTTGCCCGCGGCCGCGATGCGCTCGAAGACGCGGCGCGCGGTGTGCGGGCCGGGGGGCTTGGAGACCAGGATGAGGTGGTCGGTGTCGGGGTCGGAGGCGAGAAGATCGATGGCGTCCAGGGTGCTCACCCCGCCCACCGCATCCGAGAGGTCGCGCCCGCCCACCCCGATCCCGTGCGAGATCCCGGCCCCGGCGCGCGCGAGCAGCACCGCGACCTCCTGCAACCCGGTGCCCGACGCCGCGACGACCCCCACCCGGCCCCGGGGCACGACGTTCGCGAACGCGATCGGCGTCCCAGCGATGTAAGCGGTACCGCAGTCCGGCCCCATCACCAGCAGCCCGAGCCCGTGCGCGCGCTCCTTCAGCGCCCGCTCCGCCTCAAGCGGCACGTTGTCGCTGAACAGCATCACGTTCACCCCGCGGTCGAGGGCCCGGCGCGCCTCGCGGGCGGCGTGCGCGCCGGGGGTCGAGACGAGCACGAGGTTCGCGTCCCTCATGCGCTCGACGGCGCCGTCGAGAGTGTGCGGCCGCCACGTGCCGGCCTCCTCCGCCGGCGCGACCTCCCGATCGAGGGCGCTCCGGGCCTGCACGAGAGCCGCCTCCGCCGCCGGCTGGTCCTCGGCGCGGACCGCGACCACGAGGTCGTTCGGCCCCGCCGCCTCGCCCGGCGGCGCGAGCAGGCCGGCCTCGCGCATGATCTCCAGATTGGACGGCGTGCCGTTCATCGCCACCGCGTCCTCGACCCCCGCCAGCGCCGCCAGCTCCGCCGAGATCTGCATCAGCGCCACCGAATCGAGGTAGAAGCCGCGCCGCACCTCGTTGACCACCACCGCGCTCACGGTGTGCCCAGCCCTTCGGCGAGCGCGGCCCCATAACGTAGAGATACAAGCCCGTGGTTGGAGACAGCGTTCACGATGCGTCCGGCCCTTCAGCGAGCGCGGCCCTGCACCAGAGAGATACAGGCCCGCTATTGGGGATGGCGCTCACGGTGCGTCCAGCCCTTCGGCGAGCGCGACCAGCGCCTGCTCGAAGCATGCAAGCGGCGCGTTCACGATGCCGGCGCCCACCTGCCCGACCCCCGGCTCGCGGTGGGCGATGCCGGTGTTGATGGTCGGGGCGAGCCCACTCGCGACCACCCGGCGCGCGTCGATGCCGGCCGGCACCCCCGCGAAGTCCAGCGCCGGGATCGTCCACTCCGGGTTGCGCGCGGCGGTGATCTCGTACATCGAGCGGGTCGCGGCCAGCGCCGCACTCGCGCCCGCCGCCCCCACGAAGCCCGCCACCGCGGGGGAGGCGGCCATCGCGAACCCGCCGAGCCCGACCGTCTCCACGATGGTCGAATCCCCGATGTCGGGGTTCGCGTCGTCCGCGGTGAACCCGGGGAAGTAGAGCCCGCGCGGCATCTCCACCGGGGCGGTGAACCAGCGCTCGCCGATGCCGGCGAGCCGGACCCCGAAGTCGGTGCCGTTCCTCGACATGACGGTGACGATGCTCGCGCCATCAAGGCCGCGCACCGGGTCCATGATCGCCTTGCCCATGGCCATCGCCACGTTGAGGAAGAACTGGTCGTTGCCGCCGATGAACTCCAGCACCTCCGCGAGCAGGGCCCGGTCCCGGGTGGTGCGCGCCAGCGCCGGGGCGAGGGTGCGCAGCAGCAGGCTCGTGCATGCGACGTTGCGCTGGTGCATCTCGTCGCCCATGGAGAGGCCGCGGGCGACGAGGGCCTTGAGCGGCACCCCCTCCCCCGCGCGGAGCGTCTCGCCGAGCAAAGGGCCGAGGGTGGAGGCGAGCCACCGCTGCCGATCGAGCACCGATTCATCGTTGCCGCCGAAGCGCATGACCCGGCCGAGCCCTTCGTTCACGGTGCAGTACGCCCGGTTGCCGAGGGCCCGGTTCTCCACCACCATCACCGGCATCGAGCGCGTGGTGAGCCCGGTCATCGGGCCCACCGCGTCGTGGTGGTGGTTCGGCGCGAACCGAATCTCGCCCGCCGCGGCCAGCGCCCCCGCCGCTTCCAGGTCCGGGGCCCAGCCTTCGAGCACGATGGCCCCGGCCACCGCCCCGCGCAGGGGGCCGCACATCCGTGCCCACTCGATCGGCGGGCCAGCGTGGAGGATCATCCGTTCCCCGAGGCCGGGCACCACCTCCGCGGCCGGGCGCACGTCGACCAGCACGGGGTCCGCGGCGAGCATCCGCTCGACGGCGGCCGCGTTCGCCGCCTCCACCCGCGCCGTCAGCACCGTACCCGCCCCCGTGAGGCGGTCGAGGGCATCGAGCACCTGCTCATCCGCACTCGCCGGCGGCGTCCACGCGACATCCACCACCGGAACCCCGGCCCCGCGCAGGTCGTCGGCAAACCGGGGCAGGCCGACGTTCACCACGCGCGGCCCGTTCGAGAGGAGATCGGCGGCGAGAGTCACCCGCGAGGGACGAGGAATCCGATTGAAAGAGCAATCACGAACGCTGCGATAACGCCCGCCAGAATCCAGACCCGCAACTTCTCGATGTCCGTCTTGGTCGCCATGTTCTCCTTCATGTTCTCCATCCGGGATTCAATCCGCGCCAGACGTTCTCCAAAGGGGGGGCCGCCATTTCCGTTGCCGTTGCGACGCGCCCGCGCCATCGGCACCACGTTGTCGTGATCATCCGCTGAATCGCTCATGGATGACTGCACCAGACATTGATTTTTTCCCAGAGCGTCTGGGCGAAGAATCCGTTGTATTCGTCCATGCGGGAGACGACGCCGGAATGCAAGCCGCCGGGTACCATGCCCACTGCCTCGCAGATATCTCCGCAGGTCGGGTGTTCGGAGGCAACGACCCATGCCTTCCCCGAGAGGATCGGAAAGTTGTGCAGCGGGAAAGCCCGGGAGATGGTGCCGCTGGCATCGGCGTCATTCCGACCGAAGACAACGAGGTAGCAGTGCATGACATCATCCGGTGTGTGGGGAGCAAACGCCCTGCGTCCACTCCGCCGCGATGTTCAGCGATCCCGCCCGCATACGTCAATCGGCCCCGAAAACGCCGGGGCAAGGGCAAGGCGCCAGGCATTCCGACCGGGCGGGTGCGTTCACTCGAAATCGCCCCGAATTCAAGCGCTGGAGGCCCGAATCTCGCCGCAATCGCTCCGCATGGCAGCCTGTGGGGACGCTGGCGGGAGTCGCGGGCAAGGCGCCGCTGCCAACCGCATGCCAACCGAATACGTCGCGCCGGTGGAAGTCTTGCGATAGCCTGCCGCCGTCATGAACACACATAAGCCTGGCAAGCACTTCACGACCTTCACCTGCGAGAAGCGGCCGGCGGTCGGCTCGCGGGGGATGGTGGTGACCAACCATCCGCTCGCGTCGGCGGCGGGGGCGGAGATGCTTCTTAGCGGGGGCAATGCGGTGGACGCGGCGGTCGCGGCCCTGTTTGCGCTCACCGTGGTCGAGCCGATGATGGTCGGGGTGCTGGGCGGGGGCGTGGCTCACATCCGCCTCGCCGATGGCCGCCATGTGGTGCTCGACGATCTGAGCACCGCGCCCGCAGCCGCGCACGGTGCGATGTACGAGACGGTCTCCGACACCCTGCCGGACTACCGCCGGACGGTGGGGCGCGCCAACGAGGTCGGCCCGCTCGCGGTGGCGGTGCCGGGGGCGCTCGCCGGCTGGTGCCGGGCGCTCGAAGACTTCGGCGTCCTGTCCATCGAGGACGTGACCGCGCCCGCCATCCGCCTCGCCGCGCGGGGGTTCACCGCGACGCCGTATCTGGCCGATTGCGTGGCGGACCTGGCGCCGGATCTGAGCCGCGACCCCGGGCTCTCGGCGCGGTTCCTGCCCGGCGGCGCTCCGCTCCGGGCCGGCCACCGGGTGATGCAGCCCGAGTATGCGGAAACACTCCGCATCATCGCCCGGGCGGGCGCGGGCGCCCTTCACGGCGGCCCGCTCGGTGATGCGCTGGCGGACACGATGTCGCGCACCGGCGGCCTCGTCCGCCGCGAGGATCTGGCCGCCTACCGCGTGATCGAGCGCGCGCCGGTGTGCGGCACCTACCGCGGCTTCGAGATCCTCGGTCCGCCGCCGCCCGCATCGTCGGGGGTACACGTCGTGCAGATGCTCAACCTGCTCGAAGGCTTCGATGTGGGGGCGATGGGCTTCGGCGCCCTGGATGCGCTCCATCTGCTCGCCGAGGCGATGAAGATCGCCTTCGCGGACCGCGCGGTGGCGACCGCGGACCCGGCCTTCGTGGACGTGCCGGTGGCGCGACTGACCGACAAGGACTACGCCGCACAGCGCCGCCGGCTCATCGACCCCGCCCGCACCCGGCGGTGGGAACCCGGCGTGTTCGGCGCGGACCCGGGGTCAGCTCCGGAGCCGATGGCGGGCGGCCCGACGGACAGCCGCCCCTCCGCGCACCACGAAGCCATCCACGCGCCGTCCGGTTCGGAGTCGGTCCGGCCGGCGGGACGGGACGGCTCCCCGGCATCCGGCGCGCGCCCTGGACTCGACCCGCCCGATGCACCCGACATACCCGGCGCGGCCGCTCGATCCGGTGCGGCTGGCGCTGCGGGCGGCGAATCGGGCTGCACCACCCACGTCACCGTGGCCGATGCCGAGGGCAACGTGGTGGCCACCACCCAGACCCTGAACGGCCTGTTCGGCGCCTGCGTGCAGATCCCCGGCACCGGGATGATCGCCAACAACTACATGTTCAACTTCGACCCGCATCCGGGCCGCGCGCTCTCGGTCGAGCCCGGCAAGCGGGTGTTCACGTCGATGGCGCCGATGATGGTGCGCCGGGGCGGGCGGCTGCTGCACGCGCTCGGCCTGCCCGGCGGGTTGCGGATCTTCCCCTCGGCCCTGCAGGCGCTGGTGAACCTGCTGGACCACGGAATGTCGCTTCAGGAGGCGGTCGAGGCCCCCCGGATCTGGACCGAGGGCGGGGTGGTCGAGATGGAGGAGGGATTCTCCGCTGAGGCAGCAAGTGCGCTCGCGGCGCGCGGGCACGAGGTCGCGCGCGTGCCGCGCATCGGCGGCGGCATGAACGCCATCGCCTTCGGCGACGACGGGACGCTGACCGGCGCCGCGTGCTGGCGGGCCGACGGCACGCCGGTCGGCATCGCCGGAGGGCTCGCCCGGGCCGGCGTGCGCTTCTCCAGCCTCTGATTTCGGGAGCACCACCCCCCGTGACCGAGACCATCGTGGTCCTCGATGCCATCAGCGAAACGGTGGCCGACCGGCTCCGCGCCCTGCTGCCCGAGGGCTTCGCGCTCACCCACGCCACCGCGCTCGGCGATGACCACCTGATGGACATCATCGCGCCGGCGGACTACGCCATCTCGGGTCAGGTCGCGGTGGGCGGCGCGGTGCTGCGGGCGGGGAAACGGCTCCGGCTGCTGCACAAGTGGGGCGTCGGCGTCGACAACCTCGACCTCGACACCGCGCGCGCCCTGGGGGTCAAGGTGGCGCGCACCACCGGCAGCAACGCGACCGCGGTGGCGGAATTCACCGTCGGGCTCATGATCTGCACGCTCCGGCACATCCCGCACGGGCATTTCGGCCTGCAACGGGGGGAGTGGCAGAACTGGCGGGGGCAGACCCCGTTCCTGCTCTCGGGCAAGACGGTCGGGCTGGTGGGATTCGGCGCCATCGGCAAGGCGGTGGCGCGACTGCTGTCCGGGTTCGGATGCACCATCGTGTACAACAAGCCGCATCGGCTCGGGGGTGACGAGGAGGCGCGGCTCGGCGTCACGTTCGCGGCGCTCCCCGATCTGCTGGCCCGATCCGACGTGGTATCCCTGCACTGCCCGCTGACGCCAGCCACCGCCGGGCTCATCGACCGCGCCGCGCTGGCATCCATGAAACCGACCGCGGCGCTCGTCAACGTCGCGCGGGGCGGCGTCGTGGCCGAAGACGATCTGGCCTGGGCGCTGGGCGCCGGGGTCATTCACTCCGCCGCCGTCGATGTCTACGAGATCGAACCCCTCCCCGCCGACAGCCCCCTGCTCCACCTCGACAACCTCACCCTCACCCCGCACCTCGGCGCAATGGCCGCGGACACCTTCGAGCCCACCGTCCGGCGGATGTTCGCCAACATCGCCCGCGTCTCCCGCGGAGAACCGCTTCCGGCGCTCGACGCGGTGGTGCCCTGAAACGCCTGCCGGCCACCCCCGCCGGCGGCCCGAGAGGTTGTCATGCAGAGCGATTTCGGCGAGTTTCCAGGCCTCCGTTCGCGGCGATTTCGGGCGCATGTTCCGCTCCCGCGGGAACTGCTGAGCGCCTGCGGGCAAGTTCGACACGTGGAGTCCGTTCGACTACCGTTCGTTCAGGCTCGAAAATTTCACCGATTCGCACCCGCCGCCGCGAATCGGCGAGATTTCCGGGTTGGAGCGCCGCCGCCGGCCCCGCTGCCCGCGGTACCGGGGTGCGCCCGGCGCGGCGAATCGGGTCTGCGACGCATCGCGATGCCACCCTTGCGCGATGCCACCCTTCGAGGAGGAGCGAAACCATGAGAACCCTGATTCACAGAACCGCCTTCGCCGTCGCGTTTGCGGCGCTCTCGGCCGCGAGCCTGACGGAAACCACCCCCGTCCGGGCCGCCGACGAATTCAAGTGGAACGTCCCCGTGGTCTGGACCCCGCCGCACAATGTCCGGGCCGAGCAGGATGCATTCCGCCAGCGCGTGCTGGACCGCTCCGGCGGGAGGCTGGACCTCTCGCTCCACCAGTACGGCGAACTCGGGCTGGTGGAGTCCGATGTCCTCGGCCTCGTGCGCGGTGGCGAGTTCCCGCTGGTGGAACTCGACCACTCGAAGACCTCGGGCGACGAGCCCCTGTTCACCATGTTCAATCTGCCTGGGCTCGTGTTCAGCATGGAGCAGGCGATGATCGTTGCGGACGCGATCGAGCCGTTGCGCACCCGGGCGCTGGCCGAGCGCAATGCGGTGGAGATCGGCATGGTGTTCTACAACCCACCGCAGGGCATCTTCTCCAAGAACCCGGTGAACACCATCGGCGACCTGGAGGGGCTGAGCATCCGCGTCTAC
Source organism: Gammaproteobacteria bacterium (assembly GCA_965221725.1). GTDB lineage: Bacteria > Pseudomonadota > Gammaproteobacteria > HK1 > HK1 > HK1. The sequence goes on along the minus strand of OZ244909.1, from coordinate 3,226,045 downwards.
AGCCGCGTGCTCCTGCGCTCGTTCGAGCTGCTCGGCGCCCGTCCGCAGATCATCCCCTGGGGCGACGCCCCGGCGGCGCTTCTGCAGGGGGTGGTCGACGGCGCCATCACCAGCCCCAGCTCCGGCATCAAGGTGGGCTTCGGCGACACCACGAAGTACATGACGGTGATGCCGCTGGCGAACCGGGTCTCCTGGCTCGCGAACAAGGACGCCTGGGACGCGCTACCCGCCGATCTCCGGCAGATTCTGACCGAGGAGGCCAGGGCCGCCGGCGACGCCATCCAGGCGGGCTGGGATGCCGAGGAGGTCGGGGTGGCCGGGATGGTGGCGGACGCCGGCATGACCTTCGTCGCCCCTTCCGAGGAATTCCAGGCGGAGGTGACGAAGCGGCTGCGCCCGGTGTGGGACGAGTGGGCGGAGTCGACCGAGTACGGGCCGGAGGCGCTCGAACTCGCCCTGAAGGCGCTGGGACGCAACTGAAGACAATCTTGGCAACCCAGCCCCGCCGCGGCGGCGCCGTCAGCCGGCTGATCGTCGGTCTCGCGAAGCTCTCGATGGCCGTCGCCGCGGCGGGGGTGATGGCCATGTGCCTGCTGGTCACCGGCGCCGTCGTGGTGCGCTACGTCTTCGACTGGCCCGTGGTCTGGGTGCCCGAAATTGTCGGCTACCTGATGGTCGCGCTGGTCTTCCTCGCCCTCGGCGAGACCATGCTCGCGGGCCGTCACATCCGGATCGACCTCGTGGTGGGCCGACTGCCGCGGCGCCTGCGCGAGGTCATCGAGCTGATCACCCTGACGCTCTCCGCCGGGGTCGCCGGCTTCTTCGCATGGCACGGGGCCGACACCATGCTGCGGTCTCTGGACTACGGGCGGCGGGACGCATTCGGGGCTCTGAACACACCGCTGTGGATCCCGCAGCTTGCCCTGCCCATCGGGTTGTCGGTGCTGACGCTGGTGGTGGTCCTGCTCGCGGGCAGAAAGCTCCGCGACCTCCTCTACGGCTCCCGCGCGGACGATGATGATGATGGTTCGGGCTCGCAGCCATAAGCCGGCAAGAAATCCGGGCTGACGCCATGGACGTCACCCTGTACCTGCTGGCTCCGCTGATCCTCCTGCTGCTGCTTGGCCAGCACATCGCCTTCGCGCTGCTGCTCTCGGCCTTTCTCGGCTACTACTTCCTGCTCGGTGGGCCGCTGCCGCGCACCATCGGGGTCACTTCGTTCAACCTGACCTACAACTTCGTGCTCACCGCGATCCCGCTCTTCATCTTCATGGGCGAGATCATCCTGCGCACGGGGTTCAGCGGCGGGCTGTACCGGGGCCTCTCGCGCTGGTTCCAGCTCCTGCCCGGCGGTCTGCTCCACTCCAACATCGCCGCCTGCGGTCTGTTCTCGGCGGTATCGGGCTCCAGCGTCGCCACCGCGGCGGCCATCGGCACGGTGGCGCTGCCGGAACTGGAACGGCGCCGGTACGACGCCAGGCTCGCCACCGGCTCCCTCGCCGCCGGCGGCACCCTGGGGCCCCTCATCCCGCCGAGCATCGCCTTCATCATCTACGGGGTGATCACCGAGACCTCCATCGTCCGGCTGTTCATGGCGGGGGTGTTCCCGGGTCTGTTGCTCGCGGGGCTGTTCATGGCCTACATCGGCCTGCGGGTGATGATGAACCGGGCGCTGGTGCCCGCCGACACGCCGGTCTCCTGGCCCGAACGGCTGCGCGGCACCATCGAGGTGGTGCCCATCGTGATCCTGATGTTCGTCGTGCTCGGCGGCATCTATGCGGGCGTCATGACCCCGACCGAAGCGGCCGCGGTCGGCGCCTTCGGGGCGCTGGTGATGGCCGCCGCCTTCCGCACCCTGAGCTGGCCGGTGCTGCGCGACGCCCTCGTCGAGACCGCCCGGTCGACCGCGTTCATCATGTTCATCATCGTGGGGGCGATGCTGCTGGGGGTGGTGCTGGCGCATCTGCGCATCCCCGGCGCCCTGGCCGACATGGTGCTCGCCGCCCCGCTCACCCCCCTGATGGTGATGCTGCTGATCTACGCCATCTACTTCGTGATGGGGATCTTCTTCGACGGCATCTCCATGATGATCATCACCCTGCCGGTGATCTTCCCGGTGGTGGTGGCGCTCGGCTACGACCCGGTGTGGTTCGGCGTGGCCTTCGTGATCATCATGGAGGTCGGTCTGCTGACCCCCCCGGTGGGGCTGAACCTCTACGTCATCCACGGCATCGCCAAGCACCGCCCGTTCAGCGAAGTCGCCATCGGCAGCGCGCCGTTCTTCGTGGCGATGCTAGTGTCGCTCGCCATCGTGCATGCATTTCCCGCGCTCTCGCTGTGGCTCCCGTCCGCCCTGCTCGACTGAGGCCGGCGGCGCCTCCACGCCCTCTTCAGGCTCGCGACGCGGCGCATGTTCGCGAGCACCGACTCCTTTTCCGCCTCGATGCTGCAACGCTCGGCCAGGCCGCCACGCGGGCAAGCACTGTCCGGTGGTGACAGGCTGGCAACGTCCGGCTTGATCCGATGCGTGGGGCGCCTATCCTGCACGGGGCGGGCGCGGTTCGCCCGCATCCGGTCCGTCCCCGCCCGATACACCACGAGGAGAAGACGCCGATGAAACCCCGAATCGCCTGGCTGACCACCCTGGTCCTGTCGTCCCTGCTCGCCGCCGCCCCCGCATGGAGCGCGGTGGAATGGCGAATGGCCCACAAGATGCCCCCCGACAGTTCGGAAGGGAAGGTATTTCAACGGTTTGCGGATCTCGTCGACGAATACTCCGGCGGCGAGATGAAGCTCAAGATGTACCCCAACGAGCAGCTCGGCAAGACCAATGCGGTCATGGAGCAGCTCAAGCTCGGCACCGTGCATGTCTACGCCGAGGGGTCCACGTACATGAAGAAGTGGATGAAGGACATCACCTGGATGAGCGCCGCCTTCCTCTTCGACGACCGCGCGCACTGGGTCCGCTTCATGAATACCGACATGGTCAGGGGCTGGTTCGAGAAGGCGGCGGCGGAGGCGGGCGTGATTCAGCTCGGTGACCCGACCGCGATCCTGCGTGGCCCCTACCGGGTCATGGTGACGACGCGCGATGTGCGCAGCTTCGACGACGTGAAGGGGCTGAAGCTGCGCATGCACCCGAACCAGACCGCGATCGAGACCTGGACCACCATCGGGGCGGACGTGAAGACCCTGGCCTGGACCGATGTCTACCAGGCGATCGACAAGGGCATCGTCGAGGCCGTCAACAGTCCCATCGCGCTGGTCGAGGACATGCGTTTCTACGAGGTGGGCCCGCACGTCATCCGCCACGACGAGTACTACCAGTCGATCGGCTTCATGGTGAACCAGGCGGCCTACGAGAAGCTGCCCGACTCGCTGAAGGACGCAATCGGCCGGGCTTACGCGGCCGCCGGCGAGTACAGCCACGAGGTGATGGGCGCCTCGGCGGATGCATCGATCGCGCGCATGAAGGAGAGGGGCGTCACCTTCGTCGACGTGGACCGAGCGCCGTTCGTGCAGGTGATGAGCGAGTACTACCGCCGCAAGGAGGCGGCCGGGGAGCTTCCCGATGGCTTCCTGGAGACGGTGGAGGCAACCCGCAAGCCGTAAGCGGGCCACGCTTCGGTATCCCTCGAAAAAATCTCCGAGCGTCCGGTTGTCCGGATCGGGCAACGGAATCTTCCGGCGCGCCGTCGACACGATCGACGGCGCGCTCGGGGCGCTCTCGCGTTGGTTCCTGGTGGTCGCCAACGTCTGTCTTCTGCTGATGCTGGTGGGCACCGCGGCGACCATCGTGCTGCGGCCGTTCGACGTCTCCTACTACTGGATCTGGCCGTGGACGATGCAGTGCTTCGTCTGGATGTCGTTCGTCGGATTCTTCGTCGTCTACCGGCTGGGGAAGGACATCGCGGTGGACTTCGTGGTGATGCGCCTCGGCCCGCGCGCGCTCGGGCTCTCCCGGTGGTTCGTCGATCTGGTCATCCTGCTGGTGACGGGGACGATGCTGCTGCAGATGCCCATCATCTTCGAGAGCCAGGTCGGGGTCATCGACGGCGTCGTCACCCCCTGGGGTGAGATGGAGCGCTACACGCTGTCCATTCCCCTCGCGGTCTCCTGCGCCCTCATCTTCATCAACGCCGGCGTGGATCTCGCCCGGGCATGGGCCGGACTCCCGGCCCCACCCCCCGCGCATGCGCACGACCCCGACACCTGATGGCGCTGGTCCTGTTCACGGGCTTCATCGGGCTGATCCTGCTGCGGGTCCCGGTGTCCATGGCCATTGGCGCGGCGGTGCTGCTCGCGTTCGCCACCAGCGAGTTCTCGGACGCCCTCTACATCGTCCCGCAGCAGATTCTCGAGGGCGTGAACAAGCCGTCGCTGGCCGCGGTGCCGTTTTTCATCATGGCCGGCAACCTGATGAACGCGGTCGGGATGACGGACCGCATCTTCAACTTCGCCAACGCGCTGGTCGGGCACTTCAAGGCCGGTCTCGCGCAGGTGAACGTGCTGTCGTCGATGCTCTTCGCCGGCGTGTCGGGCGCCGCGGTGGCGGACTGCGCCGGACTCGGTGCCATCGAGATCAAGGCGATGCGGGAGCGGGGCTACTCGCCGGATTTCGCGGCGGCGCTGACCGTGTGCTCGGCGGTGGTGGGCCCGATCATTCCGCCCTCCATCGGGCTCGTGATCTATGCGTTCCTGGCCCAGCAGTCGGTCGAGCGCATGTTCCTCGCCGGGCTCGTGCCCGGGATCATCGTCGGGGTCTCGCTCATGATCTTCAACCGGATCCTGGTCGTGGTCCACGACTTTCCCACCCAGCCCCGGGTGCCGCTGCGAGAGACCCTGCGCCGCGGCGTCGACGGGGTGCTGGCGCTGGTGGCGCCGGCAATCATCCTCGGCTCCATCCTCGGGGGGTTCGTTACCGCGACGGAGGCGGGGGTGCTCGCCTGCATGTACTGCATCGGGCTCGGCGGGCTCTACCGGACCCTCACCCCCGGCCGCTTCTGGCGGGCGTTGACCGACACCATGCTGATGACGTCGGTCATCATGATCATCATCGGCTTCTCGATCGCGATGGGCTGGCTGCTCGCCATCGAGCAGGTGCCGGCGCGGCTCGGCGACGCCATCTTCTCGCTCACCGACTCGCGGGCCGTCTTCCTCGGCGTCATGCTCGTGTTCGTGCTGCTGGTCGGCTGCGTGGTGGAGGGGGTGCCGGCCAAGCTGATGCTGGTACCGATGCTGCTGCCCATCACCGACAGCTTCGGCGTCGATCGCGTGCACTTCGGGATCGTCCTGCAGCTCGCGCTGCTCATCGGCATCGCCACCCCGCCGATGGGGATCGGTCTCTACATCATGGTGGAGGTCGGCAAGGTGCCCTTCGAGCGGGTGGCGGTGGCGGTGCTGCCGTTCCTGATCCCCCTGCTGGTGGTGCTGGTGATGATCACCTACCTGCCCTCGCTCACCCTGTGGCTGCCGGACCTCGTGCTCGGCCCGGAGTGAACGCCACAGACGGGAGCCCGAGACGGTGGCCGGCATCGTTCCTCGCCGCGCTGCGTCGACGCCCCGGGCCGGAAGGGGGCGGCGCCGGTCCCGCGGACAATCTTCCTCGATCGGCGTCCCGACGAGGAGTCGGTCCGGGCCTCTGTCGGTCCGGGCCTCACTTCGGCGGTTCAAGCCCGAGCCGAGCCCGCACCATCGCGGTAGCACCGCTCCGATCCCCGAGCTTCTCGCCGGCGAGAAGCGCCCGGTGTCCGTCCGGCTCCACCGCCTGCTTCGACAGTGCCCAGTCCGCGTCCGCCTCGGCTTCGTCCGGGGGCATGACCAGCACCCCGGAGCCGTCCGCGATGACCACGTCGCCGGGGCATACGACGGCGCCGCCGCAGGCGATCGGGACATTGAAGCTCCCGCCCACATCGTGGAGCCGGGTGGTGATCGGCGACACCCCGCGGCACCACACCGGCAGATCGTACTGCGCGATCTCGGGCAGGTCGGTGCATGGACCGTCGATGGCCACACCGACGCAGCCGCTCGTCCTGATTGCCGCGGCGACCCCGCCGCCCAGACATGCATGCTTGCGATCCCCGAGCCGATCGATGCAGAGAAAGTCGCCGGGACGCAGCAACCCGATGATGTGGTGCAGCAAGGTGGAATCCTGCCCCGGCAGCGCCAGAGTAACCGCGGTGCCCGCGACCCGGCGCCCGGGAAGGACGCACTGGATGGCGCCGTCCATGAACCCCAGGTGGCGGCGGTGCCCGACCGTCGCGGTCTCCACCGTCGCATATTTCTCGATCAGGCTCGGGGCCACCTGAGCAGGCAGGTCCCTGATTACGTAGGTCATCGAAGGTTCTCCCGGAAGTGGCCGGAGGCGGTGGCGGAATGTACCTGAATCGATCACCCCGGCGGCAGGACCGCCGACGGCGCCCGGGGTATGACCTGGAGATTTCCGGGATAGGAAATTCCTATCCGACCCATGAGGATTCGATCTTGGACCCGGGCGCCACATCGGCGCTACCGTAGGTACCGTCCGTGGTGCGGGACAGAAATCGCACCCCAGAAGGGAGGATGCATGATGACGACACAGCGAACATTGCTTGGAGTGGAACGGACCGTTTTGGCGGCCCTGGCGGTTTCGGCCGGGGTGGTCCTTGGGGGCGTCCCGGAGGCGAAGGCCCAGTTTTGGGCGAAGAACTCACAGGATTGGTTTCACCTGGGCGGCGTAGAGGTCACCGAAGGGGAGCCGGCGGTCTTCACGGTTCAGGTTCCCGAAAAGCTCGATTTCGCGGTGCGCTGGCGGTATGAGACCGAGGATGCGTCCGCGACGGCCGGGAGCGATTACGTCGGGTCGCAGGGAACCCTTCAATTCAACGTCGGCGAGCGGACGAAGAAGATCACCGTGCAAACCCTCACGGACGACACGGTCGAGAGGATCCCCGAGTTCTTTCAGCTACAGTTGATGGACATGGAGACCTCCAAGGACGGCGTGACCTGGGAACACGCGGGCTACATTCCCGGATTGCCGGAATATGCGGCGACAACGGGGACCATTCGCGACGCGAATGTGCCACTGGATTTCTTGGATTTCTTGAATCCACCCGATGATCTCGATTTGGCTCCCGAGGCTCTGGATCTCCCGGACGAGCCGGACGAGCCCCAACCGAACGATGAGACCGATGCCGGAGGACAGGTGCATGACGCCGAGCCCGCCGGAGCCGCCGGCTCGAACTGACAGAGCGGCGCTGCGTCATTTCGATAACAGGAGAGCGAGAACATGAAAACGAAACTCATGTCATTACTCACCGGACTCATTCTGACTTTCGGTGGAGCAGCGCATGCGAGTTGTTTCAATTCGGTTTCTCTCGGTGAATATCCGCTCGGTGAATGGTCCGATGCCAATCGGACCTGGGTGGAATCCGATACCGTCGGGTCATTTTCCGATGTGGTCACGACCCTGTCCGCAGCGCGAACACAGAAAGACGAACTTGTCACACAGTGCTCCACAAAGGGAAATGCGGTCGTTGCCGCGGTCGAGAAGCGCCTGAACGATCGCAAGACCGGCCTTGGTGCCGAATTCGACAAGACGTGTACCGATTCGTTTATCTGTCCGATGATTCGTGACATTTCGATTCAGTCACGGGAGCAAGAGATCGACCGGGAAATCGGCAGAATGCAGGCGTGGTATGAGATGAATATCGGGAAATGCAAGGGACATTTCAATTACACGTTCAATACGCTGTCACCTCTGATCTGCTCACAGTAAGCCTGCCGAAGGGGTGAGAGAAGATTGAACGAAATCAGGGGGCTGTCGAAAGCGAACTGCTTTGACCGGCACTTCTACTGCGATGATGTACTGAGCGCGTAGCGCCACCGATGACTTCACCCAGCCACGGGGCCATCCCGTCGCTGGGTGAAGTTGTCCTTGATGACCCCGAGCTTCGGGGGCAGCTTCACCCGGCAACCCTCCCGCCATCCCCACCCCCTCCCCAACATTCGTGAACCGGCCGGCATGGCGCACATGATCCACACCGCAACCGCCACCCGGGGCATGGTGGTCGCTCCTCATCATCTGGCGGCCCAGTCGGGGCTCGCGGTGCTGCGCGACGGAGGCAACGCCATCGAGGCGATGGTCGCCGCCGCCGCCACCATCGCCGTCGTCTATCCGCACATGAACGCCATCGGGGGCGACGGATTCTGGATCGTCCACGCCCCGGGCACGGAGCCCGTCGCCATCGACGCCGGCGGCGCGGCCGCCGCGCGAGCCACTCCGGAGTGGTATCGGGCACAGGGATTCGAGGCGATCCCGAACCGCGGCCCCCTGGCCGCCAACACTGTGGCGGGCACGATCGCGGGATGGGAGGCAGCCCTCGCCGTCGGCAGGGGCTGGGGCGGCACGCACTCCCTCAAGCAGTTGCTGGACGACGCCATCCACTACGCAGAACACGGCGTGCCGGTCACCGCCAGCCAGCACACCAACACCCGGGACAAGCGCGCCGGGCTGGAAGCCGTGCCGGGGTTCGCGGAGCAGTTCCTGCCAGGAGGGGCCATCCCCGCGGCAGGTGATCGGTTCGTGAATGAGCGTCTGGGGCGAACGTTCCGGCGGCTCGCCAGGAACGGGCTCGACTCCTTCTACCGCGGCCCGCTCGCGGACACCATTGCCGCCGACCTCGCGCGCATCGGCAGCCCGCTCTCGGGCGAAGACCTGGCCCGCCACCGGGCCGAGACGAAGGCACCGCTCGCCCTCACGCTCCGGCCGGGCACCGCGTACAACTTCCCGCCCCCCACCCAGGGACTGGCGTCACTCATGATCCTCGGCATCTTCGAGCGGCTCGGGATCACCGAGGCCGACGGCTTCCCACACCTGCACGGACTGGTGGAGGCCACCAAGCAGGCGTTCATGGTGCGCGACTGCGAGATCACCGACCCCGCCTTCATGCGCAGCCGTCCCGAGCAGTTCCTGACCCCGGATGCGCTCGACGCGGCGGCGGCGGCCATCGACCGGGGCGAGGCGCTCCCCTGGCCCCGGCCCCCGAGCGCGGGCGACACCATCTGGATGGGCGCGGTCGACGGCGAGGGCCGCGCGGTGAGCTTCATCCAGAGCGTCTACTGGGAGTTCGGCTCCGGCGTGGTGCTGGAGGAGACCGGCATTCAGTGGCAGAACCGCGGCTCCAGCTTCAGCCTCGACGACGGCGCCCTCAACCGGCTCGCCCCCGGCCGCAAGCCGTTTCATACCCTGAATCCCGCCCTGTTCCGGTTCGCCGACGGCCGCGTCATGCCCTACGGCACCATGGGCGGCGAGGGCCAGCCTCAGACCCAGGCGGCGGTGCTGACCCGCTACGCGTACTTCGACCGGCCCTTGCAGGAGGCGGTCAGCGCCCCGCGCTGGCTGCTCGGCCGCACCTGGGGTGAGGAAAGCACCACGCTCAAGATCGAATCCCGCATCGACCGCGGAGTCGCTGTCGCTCTCGGACTCGCCGGGCACGATGTCGAAAAGGTGGAGGCGTACGACGAACGAATGGGACACGCGGGGGCGCTCGTCCGCCACCCGAGCGGCGTGATCGAGGGCGCCGCCGACCCGCGCAGCGACGGTGGGGTAGCGGGGTTCTGACCGACGCCGCACCCACGGTGGCGGTGAATCCGCTGGGCATCAGGAGGAACAGCGCACCGGCATCCAGGTGGTGAACCGGAGTCGTGCGGGTTATCAGGGTCGAACGGACTGGTTGCGGCGAAGCCGGGCATACTATGCGCCGACGGTGGCTCGCGACACCGCCCGAAGCCCGCCGCGAGGATGGTCGAACTGCCCCGCAACCGATATCCCGAGCCATTCACCGACCCCCGGAGAGACCGCATGAGCCACCTCGCCATCGAACCCCTGAACGCCTCCTTCGGCGCCCGGATCACGGGCCTCGACCTGGCCTCGGACCTGCCCGAGGAAGACATCGAGGCAATCCGCGCCGCCATCGACACCTGGTCCTTCCTGTGCTTCCCCGACCAGACGATGACGGACGAGGCCCAGCTCGCGTTCACCCGCCGCCTGGGCGAGCCGGAGGCCGAGCATGTCGCCCTGGGCACGAGAGGCGAGGTGGTCCTGTTCGGCACCGTCGGCAACATCGCGGCGGATGGCAGCCAGCAGGGCAGCACCCACGCCCGCACCCGTTACCAGCGGGGGAACCAGTTGTGGCACTCCGACTCGTCGTTCCGGCGGGTGCCCTCCTTCGTCTCCATCACCCACGCCTACGAGGTGCCCGGGGAGGGCGGCGCGACCGAGTTCGCGAGCATGCGCAACGCCTACGCGAAGCTGCCCCCGGACATGCAGGCCAAGATCGAGCCGCTCCACGCCATCCACGACTACGTCTTCTCCCGCTCGCAGATCGCGCCGGTGGACCCCAACCACGCCGCCTCCCTGCCCCCCATCGAGAACCGGCTGGTACGCACGAACCCGGGCAACGGCCGGAAGAACTACTACGTCGGCTCACACGCCCGGTCCATCGTCGGCTGGACGGGGTTCGAGAGCCGCCGCCTCCTCGACGACCTGCTGGAGCGGGCGACCGGGCCCGAAAACACCTACGCGCACCAGTGGCAGGCCGGGGACACGGTCATCTGGGACAACCGCTGCCTGCTGCATCGCGGCACCGGCTACGACGCCGACCGCTGGCGCCGGCGGATGCGTCAGACTCGAGTGGCCGGAACCGGACCGACGCTCGAGGAGTGATGCGCACCGGCATCCGCTTCATCGAACCGCTCGGGGAGAATCCTCAGCACTCTCACCGCAACCACGAGAATCAGCCCGGAAACGGCCACGCCGCCGAGGCCGAGGAGCAACTCGGGGAGGGTGGCCGCGTAGCTCGCCGGCTCCCCCGCAATGAGCGCACCCTCGATGACCTCCTTGCCGGGGAAGATGTCGAGGGGCGCCGCCTGACCGCCGATGATGATGCCGTAGAGGTGGCTCAGACCTCCCACCACCACCAGCGCCGCCGCGGCCGCCGTCCAGCCGTGCGACCGCGGGCGCCACCACCACACGATGGCAAGCGGCGCCAGCGTGCCGGTCAGGATCTGCCCGACCCAGAACACCACCGGATACTGGCCGCCATCAAGGAGCAGGAACCGCTCCACCGCGCCGTGCTCGGCCACGTACAGGTTCGCGAGGTGCCGGGCGACGACGAAGTAGAGCACCGCCGAGACGAATAGCGCCTGAAGGCGCGCGAGCCGCCGGAGCAGGCCCGCGTCGAGGGGACGTGCCGTCATCCATGCCGCCCCCGTCAGCACCAGGATGAACACCGCAAGCCCCAGCGAGAGCGACATCACCACGAACAGCGGGGCCATGATCGCCGCGTCGTACGCCTGGCGCGCGACGAGAAACCCGAAGATGCAGCCGGTGCCGGTGGTGAGCACGATGCGCCACGCGAACGCCACCACGCCCACCCATCGCACGTGGCGCTGCATCCGGCGCTCCATGTGCATCCACAGGTACACGACGACCACCGCCATGAAGCCGGTGTAGAGCAGGATGTTCCAGGCGAAGATCGACGAGAAGTTGTAGTGCGTCATCGCCACCACGAGCCGGTCCGGGCGCCCGAGATCGAGCACGAGCACCGTCAGCCCCCCCGCAAGCAGCGCGATCGCGAGTACCCCGGAGAGCCGGGCCAGCGGTTCGTACGCAGGGCGCCCGAACACCGAGGAGAGCGACGCGACGTTGAGCGCCCCGGAGGCGGCCACGATCAGGAACACCGCGAACACATGCGGCAGCCCCCATACGATGCGGTTGTTCATGCCGGTGACATGATGCCCCTCGACGTCCATGTGATGTCCAGCGAGGACGCCGGCGAGGGTCACGAGCGCGAGCAACAGCACCAGCACCGGAAAGCCGGCACCGCAGCCTTCTGTCTCGCGAAATTCGAAAGCGCTCAATACCGGTGTCCCTCGTGGCGAGCGGCCGGAATCTCCCCGCTGGGAGTGCCGGCGCCTTTCACCCCGCGCGCTGTGCCTGGAAACGCTCCACCGCCACCCGGCGGGCGATGCGTTCCTGCGCCTCGGCCGGCAAGAGACGAACGATGGGCCTTGCGCGGTGGGGGATCATGACGGTCTCACCGGGCTCGGAGGCGGTGCGAGACCGGTTCTGGCCGGAGAGTGCATGTAATCGATCGCTCGGCATTTTCCTGATTCACCGATACCCGTTGCGGCTCGCTCAAAGGTTCCGGTAGCGCACGCCCGTGTCCAGGCTGAAGTCAGGGCGGAGTTCCGCGCTCGGGCCGCGGGCGAGGGCCTTCGAGAGCGGGCTATCCGGGTCGTTGAGGTCGCCGAAGACGATGGCGTGGCGCCCGGTGGCGGCGCACGCTTCGACGCACGCGGGGTCGCGGCCGTCACCCGCATCGATGCGGTGTACGCAGAGGTTGCACGATTCCACCGTACCCTTGCCCCGCGGCGACCAGGGCCTCGGGTTCTCCACTGCCTCGTGCACGAACGCGCGCGCCTGGAAGGGGCACGCCATCACGCAGTAGCGGCAGCCGATGCAGGTGTGCTTGTCCACGAGCACGATGCCGTCGGCGCGCCGGAACGAGGCGCCGGTGGGGCAGACGTCGACGCACGGCGGATCCGCGCAGTGCTGGCACATGAGCGGCAGGGCGCTGATCCGACCGGTCGCGCGGTCGCGGAGCGCGACCTTGTGGATCCACTGCGGATCGGTGGCCGGCCCGTGTACCGGTTCGAGGCCGTGCTCGTCGTTGCAGGCGCGGACACAGGCATCGCAGTCCTGCGCGCACCGGGCGGAGTCGACGAACAGTCCGTAACGGACTTCGCCGGTCACCGGCTCGTGGGGCTCGCGGGCCCGGCCGGCACCGGCGAGGGGAGCAAGGGCGAACCCGGGCGCCAGGATCGCACCGGCCACCACCCCCGCGCGCGCGAGAAACCGGCGCCGCGCCACCCGCCCGAGACGATCCACTTCACCCTTCACGACCAGGCCCCCTGTCCCGGAAATTTCACCGATTCGCGAGGCGAGGGCATAGACGCACCTTATGCTCGCTCCTGCACAAGACCGGATGCACCCGCTCCAAAACCGCCGGCGACATCGCGCCCCGCCCCGGTAGCACCCGGAGAGAAACCACCATGTCGCGGCTTCGAGTCTGCCGGCCGTTCATTCGGCCGCCTCCCCGAACGCCACCATCGGCAGCGCGGAATGGCATCCGAAGCAGTCGATCTGCACGGAGGCGTACTCGTGGCAGCTCGCGCAGAACTGTCCGGGGGCGTCGATGCGCACCCACTGTCCGGCATCGTCCTTCGCGGCGTGACAGTCGAGGCACCCGACGAGACTGTGACGCGCACCGCGGATACCCCCGTACACAGTGTCGTCGCGCTGATGCATCAGAAACTTCATGTGATCGCGCCGGATGACGGGCAGGGGCTCGACGCATGCCTCGCCCCTGTGCGCCTTGACGATCACCGGCCGCGGCACCCGATCGGCCGCATGTGCCGGCGGGAAAGCCCCTCCTCCGAGCACGCACCCGGCGAGACCGAGCACCAGCGCCGCGACGGCACGTTCGACGAGGCGATTCCGCGACATGATCACTGGATTCCCGCTCTCGCGGGAATGACGTTGTTGCCGCAACCACGGCCCATGTCGATGGCATCATTCCCGCTCTCGCGGGAGTGACGTTGTTGCCGCAACCATAGCCATGCCGATGGCGTCATTCCCGCTCTCGCGGGAATGACGCAGGGCGCAAATGCCGTCTTGCGCGACTCGGCCGGGCCACAATCGACCATTCGCCGTTTCATCCGTCGCCGGCCCTTCGCATTGCATCGTGTCCGATCGAACCTGACCACGACCGTCCGGGCCCGAGCGGGCTACTCGCCCATGCCCATGTCGATGTAGCCGCTCGGGCAGACGTCGGCGCAGATGTGGCAGCCGATGCACTTCGTGTAGTCGGTGTCCACGTAGCGTCCGGTCGTACCCTGGTCCTTCTTCACGCGGAACACCGCGTCCTGCGGGCAGTAGATGACGCAGTTGTCGCACTCGAAGCAGAGTCCGCAACTCATGCAGCGGTCCGCCTCCGCCATCGCCTGCGCCTCGCCGAGCCCGACGATGCGCTCCTGGAAGTGCCCGAGCACCGCGTCACCCTCCGGTACCTGTTCTTCGCGCCGGTGACGTGGGGTGCGGGGGAAGTGCCCGAGGAACATGTCTTCCGCCACCACGATCTCGTGCGCGCTGCGGTCTTCGTAGTTGTGCACCGCGTAGTTCGAGAAGCAGGTGCCCCACTTCTGGCGCCGGTCGTAGTCCTCGGGGGCGAGGTGCCGCTCGCGCAGCTTCTCCAGCAGGTTGAAGTGGTGCACGTCGACCCTGGGGCGCCGCTTGGGGTTCAGGCCACCGAGGTGCTGGTCGATACAGCTCGCGGCGATGGACGCCTGGCCGATGGCGGTGGTCAGCAGGTGCGGGCGGATGATGTCGCCGGCGACGAAGTGCCCCGGCCGGTCGGTGACCCGGAAGAACGGGTCGGCGTCGATCAGCCCCCGGCCGTTGTCGAGTTCCGCCAACCCCTCCAGGTTGCCGCCCTGGCCGATGGCGGAGACCAGCAGGTCCGCCTCGATCTCGAACTCGGTGCCCTCGCGCGCCACCGGGCGGCCGTCGACCAGGTCGCACTCGGCGAGGCGCAGCGCCCGCGCCCGGCCGTCGGCGGTGAGCAGCACCTCGACCGGCATCACCCCGGTCAGCACCGACACCCCTTCCTTGAGCGCATCCTCCACCTCGTGCTCGGCCGCGGTCATGCCCGAGCGCGGCAGCAGCGAGGTCAGGGTCACGGTGGCGCCGGTGCGCGCCGCCGCCACCGCCACGTCATGGGCAACGAAGCCGTGTACCACCATCTCGGGCCGGTCCTTCGGGTTGATGCGGTTGATGCGCCCGAGCCGGCGGGCGACCGAGACCACGTCGATGGAGGTGTCGCCGCCGCCGACGCACACCACCCGGTCCGCCGCCACCTGGAGTCGGCCGGTGTTGAACGCTTCGAGGAACTTCACCCCGCTCACGCAGTTCGGCGCGTCGCCGCCCGGGACCGGGAGCGGGCGCCCGCTCTGACACCCGATGGTCCACAGCACCGCATCGTGCCCGGCCTCGATCTCCTCGATACCCACGTCACGGCCGACGCGCGTGGCGAGGCGCGTCTCGATGCCGCCCAGGGCGAGGATGCGGTCGATTTCGTGGTCGAGGAACTGCCGCGGCGTGCGATAGCCGGGGATGCCGTAGCGCATCATGCCGCCGAGGGCGGCGTGGTCGTCGAAGATCGTGCACCGATGGCCGCGCCGGCGGAGCTGATAGGCGGCGGTCAGTCCGGCCGGGCCACCGCCGATGATCGCGACCTGCTTGCCGGTATCGGGCGCGGGCGGCTCGAACGCGTAGCCCTCCGCGACCGCGGTGTCGCCGATGAACTGCTCCACCGCGTTGATCCCGACGAAGTCCTCGACCTCGTTGCGGTTGCAGCCGTCCTCGCACGGCGCCGGACACACCCGACCCATCTGCGAGGGGAACGGGTTGGCGTCGGTCGCGCGCCGGAAGGCGTACTCCTGCCAGCGCATGCCCTCGGGCGGCTTCTCCAACCCCCGCACGATCTGGAGCCAGCCCCGGATGTCCTCGCCGGCGGGGCAGCTTCCCTGGCACGGCGGCGTGCGGTGCACGTAGGTCGGACACTTGTGGGAGTGGTCGGCGTCGAAGATCCTCGACTCGAAGTCCGGCCATTCCTGATCGCCGTCGCGGAACTTGCGGAAGGTGTGGCCTTCCATGCGGTAGGTCTTGCTCCAGGGGGTCGCCATGCTTGGTCTCTCGTCTATCTCTTGTCGTCCGCTTGATCGCCGGTTTCGGGGTCAATCGCTGCCGCCGAGCACGATCGCGTCGCCCACGAGCTGGTGGACGCTCAGGATCCGATCCATCTCGAAGCCGTAGTACGGCAGCACCTTGGCGAACTGGCTCTTGCAGATGGCGCAGATGGCGGCGAGGTGGGTCACCCGGTTGCGCTCCACCACCTCCTTGAATGCCTGCATCCGCGGCAGCGCGCCCTTGACCCGCAGCTCGACCAGATCGTCGGTGAGCAACCCCCCGCCCCCGCCGCAGCAGAAGGTGCTCTCGCCGATGGTGTCCGGGGCCATGTCGAAGAAGTGGTTGCACACCGCGCGCAGCACCTCCCGGGGGAACGTGAACTGTCCGCCGGGGGTATCGCCCATGCGCGAGGCGCGGGCGACGTTGCAGGAATCGTGAAAGGTGACGCGGCGCTCGTCATTGGCGGCCGGATCGAGCGTGAGCGCGCCGCGCTGGATCAGACCGTGGGTGACCTCGACGATGTGCTGGGGGACGGGATAGCGCGGGTCGAGGAAGTCGAACGGACCCGCCAGCGTGTGCAGGAAGCTGTAGGCGACCCGCCACGCATGCCCGCACTCGCCGAACACGATGCGCTTCACGCCGAGTTCCAGCGCCGCCTCGCGGATGCGCAGCGCCACCTTGCGCATGTTCTCGTAGCTGCCGATGAACAGCCCGAAGTTCGCCGCCTCCGACGCCTTTGTGCTCAGCGTCCAGCGGATGCCGGCCTGGTGGAACACCTTGCCGTAGCCGATGAGGCCGTCGACATGGGGCTCGGCAAAGAAGTCCGCGGACGGAGTGACGAGCAGCACCTCGGCTCCCGCCTCGTCCAGCGGAAAGCGTACCGCCACGCCCGTATCGTCTTCGACATCTTCCTCCAGCCCTTCGAGGGTGTCGGCGAGCGCGGGCTGCGGCAGCCCGAGGTTGTTCCCGATCTTGTGGACCTTGCCGATGATCTCGTTGCTGTACTTCTGGCCGAGGCCGATGCTGGCGAGGATCTCGCGGCCCGCCATCGATACCTCCGCGGTATCGATCCCGTAGGGGCAGAACACCGAACAACGTCGGCACTGCGAGCACTGGTGGAAGTAGCGGTACCAGTCCTCCAGCACCTCCTCGGTGAGGTCGGCGGCGCCGACCAGCTTCGGGAACAGCCGGCCGGCCAGGGTGAAGTGGCGCCGGTAGACCTTGCGCAGCAGATCCTGGCGCGCCACCGGCATGTTCTTCGGGTCGGCGGTGCCGAGGAAGTAGTGGCACTTGTCGGTGCACGCCCCGCACTTGACGCACGCATCGAGAAAGACTCTCAGCCCCCGGTACTTGCCGAGCATCTCGCCCATCTTGGCGATGGCGGTGCCGTGCCAGTCATCGACCAGCTCGCCCGGAAAACCGAGCGCCTCCTGATGATCGGGGGCGGCCACGAACGGCCGGCTGTGCGCCATCGCCCCTTCGACGATGACCGGGATCTCGGGGAAATCCGGGATGCGGGGGGTCTCGAAGGTGGGTTTGGCCATCAGCGTACCCTTGCGCGCCCGCCCGTCACTGCGGCTCCCCCGGCCGCATCGCCCATGGCGTGACGTGGCGCCGTTCGCGCGGGTCGTCCACCTGGTTGCGGGTGGGGCTGAAGAACAGGCCGGGGGCGTGGAGCAGCTTGCTGAAGGGGAACACCGCCATCAGGGCGGCGACGAACGCGAGGTGCAGGAGCAGCAGGGGGTCGGTCGGTATCGGCTGCCAGTCGAGCCGCACCAGCCCGAGGGCGAACGCCTTGACGGCGACGATGTCGGTATGGACGCCGAAGCGCATTGCGACCCCGGTTCCCCCGATGGCGACAAGGAGCGCGAGCATCAGGTGATCCGACGGGGCGGAGATGTAGCGCACCCGGTCGACCAGGAACCGGCGGGCCCACAGCCCGGCGAGGCCCGCCAACATCGCAAGCCCCGCGTACGGGGCGATCCCCTGCACCAGCGCGACCGGCGCCCACACCGGCTCCGTGAAGTACCGCAAGTGCCCGACGAGCACCACGAGAAGCGCCGCGTGGAAGACCCACCCGAACAGCCACGTCCACTTCGACGCCTTGAACAGGCTCTCGAACAGCACGACCTCGCGGACCAGCCGACCCGCAACGCCGGTGCGGGTGACCGGCGCCGGCGTGGTGGGGATCTTGAGCGGCGCCGGAGTCCGTGCGTACTGCACGATCTTGCGAACGAGACCCGCCACCAGGATCAGGGCCGCGACATGGAGCGCCAGCGCGACCAGGGTGGTCAGGGTCGGCATCGTGGCGCACTCCGGGGCGTTGCATCCATGGAGCCGGTTGCACACATCGCGCCGATCGCGCACCGGGACCGACGACGCGCCATGAGTCGGCGGCGCTCAGGGCCCGGGGAACGCAGCGGGCATCGGGTCACGCCTTCGGCAACCCGGCCCGCACCGGCTACACGCAGCCCGTCGGCTTCGGCAGCCCGGCGTACTTGCACGCCTGCTTGGCCGGGCCGTAGGGGTAGAGCTGGTAGAGGTACCGGCTGTTGCCCTTGTCCTTGCCGAGCTTCCTGCCGATGGCCTTGGTGAGCACCCGCACCGCCGGGGCGATCTGGTACTCCTCGTAGTACGAGCGCAGGAAGTTGATCACCTCCCAGTGGTTCTCGGTGAGGTCGCACTCGTCGGCCTCGGCCATCACCTGCGCCACCTCGGGCTCCCAGTCGCTCAGGTTGGAGAGATAGCCCTCTTCGTCGGTGTCCAACGTCTTGCCGTTGACTTCCAGTCCCATCAGTCGATCCTCCGTCGGTGTATGGGGCAGTTCCCGTTGCGTTACAGCCACGACTGCACGCAGTCGTGGCCGGTGACCAGATCCACGAAGCCGCCGTAATCGACGCACTCGATACCGTCGATGAGCGCGTCTTCGCCGAGGCCCCGCGCCTTGCAGTCATTGAAGAGCACGTAGAAATTCATGCGTTGCATGGCGTCGCGGACGCGGGGCTCCATCACCGTCCCGCGCGACGCCGCATACACCGCGTCCTCGATGAGCAGCACCGCGCTGCCATCAAGGGCATGCGCGATGCAGGTGTCGAGCGAATCCTTCTCGAACGGCGACTTGTTCACGGTGTGCAGAATCGGCATCGCGTTCGACCTCAGCCGGCACTTCTCAGCGGGTCACGGCCGTGGACGCGAATCCGAGCGTTTTCACCGCTTTGAACCGCGAAGACAGCGATCTCCACCCCCTTGCTCGCAACCTGGCGCGAAATGCGGGCCGGACACTCCAAAAGCCGAATGTGCAAAGTCCGGAAACGATCAGAAGTTGAACACCACGTCCTGCGCGTCGATGAGGCGAGCCAGCTCGGCGCGGTCCACGACGCGGAGGGACGACTTCTCGGCCCAGTCTTCGTCCTCGTCCTCCCAGGTGAGCGGCATGAGGTCGTCCACGCCGAGCCCTCGCTCCTCCAGCGACTCGCGCTCGACGTAGAGGCGGTTCACGTCGTAGTCACCGAGTGCCCGGTACGCGGGCGCAAAGTTCTTGAAGCCCGAGTCCGAGCTGTCCTGCCCGGCCTTGAGCTGGTAGACGCCATCGCCGACGAACGCCATGCACACGTCCTGATCGAACGCGGCGCCGATCAGCACCACCTCCAGTCCCTCCACCGCATAGATCGTCCCGCCGGGCGCGCGGCGGTTGAGGTACATGAGTTTCTTTCGCGTTCCCGCGCTCATCTTCAGTCCGCAGCCCTCAGTCCCCGAACGTCACCAGGCGGTCGCATTCGATGGCCGCCTCCACGAGCTGACCGAGCCCGGAGATGCGAAACCCCGGGGCGATGTTGTCGGCATCCTTGCCGTTGCGCTTCGCCTCGTCGGGGTCGCAGATGCCGCGCCGCTGGGCGGCAGCGACGCACAGCACCAGGTCCACGCCGTGCGTCTCGGCCAGCGCCGTCCAGCGCCGCTGGATGTGGCGGTCGTCCTGCGGCGGGGTGGCGAGCCGCGTGCCGTTGTTCACCCCATCGTGGTAGAAGAAGACGCGGAACACCTCGTGCCCCTTCTCGATGGCGGCCTGCGCGAACTGGAACGCGGTATCCGCCGCCTGGTGCTGATACGGGCCTTCGTTGACGAGCAGTCCGATCTTCATGGCGACCGCGGCGCCTCGGTCCGCCCGCACCCCGGCCCCCCGGCGCGGGCGGGGCGCCATCGGGCCGAGCGGGCCGGAAAGGGGCCGGTCGTCCCCGGGAGTGGCGAGTGATGGCCTGCACCGAACGATTTGGTCATCCGATTGGCCATCCGAGCGAGAGATCTCACGAGCGGCCCGGGCTCAGAACCGCATGTGGGTGGAGGCATTGAGGCTCTTCCGCGCCCCCCGCCAGTTGTCGATGTGGAACCTGGTGAACGGCAGCTCGGTGAGCTCGAAGAAGCGCGGCCATCCGATCCGGTCGATCCAGTCGTTGATCCGCTCCCAGTCGCGGGCGTCCTCCTTGTAGCAGCGCAGGATGCGTTTGACGATGTCGGTCGCCTCCGGCCACCGCGGGGGATTGTTGGGGATCCCCGCCGCCACCAGCTTCTGGAACGAGGGCTTGCTGCGTGCGTTGGAGTGGTTGCCGCCCACCCAGATGGCGAGCTTCGAGTGCTCCGGGTCGTTGATCTGCATCGGCGTACACGGGGGGTAGCAGGCGCCGCAGCAGATGCACTTCTTCTCGTCCACCTCCAGCGACGGCTTGCCGTTGACCATGGCGGGCCGGATCGCCGCCACCGGGCAACGCGCCACCACCGACGGACGCTCGCAGATGTTGGCGACGAGGTCGTGGTTGATCTTCGGCGGCTTGGTGTGCTGGATGTTGATCGCGATGTCGCCCTGCCCGCCGCAGTTGATCTGGCAGCACGAAGTGGTGATGTGCACCCGGTTCGGCATCTCCGCGTGGCGGAACTCGTCGATCAGCTCGTCCATCATGGACTTGACCACCCCCGAGGCATCGGTGCCGGGAATGTCGCAGTGCAGCCAGCCCTGGGTGTGGGAGATGAAGGCGACGGAGTTCTGCGTCCCGCCGACCACGAAGCCGTCGGCTTCGAGCGCCTCGATCAGCGGCTCGACCTTCGCCTCGTCGTCGACCATGTACTCGATGTTGCTGCGGATGGTGAAGCGCACGTGGCCATCCGCGTAGCGGTCGCCGATCTCGCAGAGCTTGCGCAGGGTGAAGACATCGAGGATGCGCTGAGTGCCGGCGCGCACCGTCCAGATGGCGTCACCGCTCTCGGCAACATGGCACAGTACCCCGACCCGGGGGTGGGTGTGGTACTTCCACTGCCCGAAGTTCCGGATCATGATCGGGTGCATGTACTGGAACCCATCCGGGCATCCCGACTCGATCGGCATGCGATGCTTCTTGGCCATGGTCTCAAGCCCTCGTTCGGATCTCCGCCTGCTGCCGGCGCTCGAACCACTTCGCGGCCTCTTCATCCCAGGTGTCGGTGCGCACGTAGGAGCTTTCGCGCGGGTGGGCGATCATGTTCGGGTCCGGTTCGAGACCGATCCCTTCCAGGAAGTTGACGAGCCCGATGCGCTCGATCATTTCCCCCACCCGCTCGTGCTCCAGCGCGTTCTCCGCGAAGAAGTCGATGGTCTCCTCCGCGATCTCCACCAGGCGGTCGTAGTCCTCCTGGGTGTCGAGCTTCATGAACGGCACCACCACGGTGCCGAAGAGATCGCCGATCTTCAGGGTGCGCTTGCCGCCGATGAGCACCGACACCCCCTTCTCGTCGCCCGGCGACAGACACCTGGGCATCACGTTCAGGCAGTGCATGCAGCGCACGCAGTTGCGGTCGTCGACTTCCAGGGTGTCGTCGTCGTGGAGCGACAGCGCGTTGGTCGGACAGCGGGTGAGGACGTTGTCGATGAGGTACTTGCGTCCCTTGCGCGCGACGTACGCCTTCACCTCCTCCTGGTCCACCTTCATCTCGTCGCGCCAGGTGCCGATCACCGCGAAGTCGGCCCGCTCGATCGAGTTCATGCAGTCGTTGGGGCAGCCGGAGACCTTGAACTTGAACTTGTAGGGCAGAGCGGGGCGGTGGATGTCGTCGACGAAGTTGTTCACGAGCGAGCGGTGGATCTTGTGCTCGTTGGCACAGGACTGCTCGCAGCGGGCGGAGCCCACACACGACTGCGCGGTGCGCACGCACGGGCCGGCCCCGCCGAGGTCGAAGCCGTAGTCGTTGATCTCGTCGAAGAAGTGCTGGGTGTTCTCGGTGTCGGCACCGATGAACATGATATTGCCGGTCTGGCCGTGGAAGGTGACGAGCCCCGACCCCCACTTCTCCCAGGAGTCGGCCAGCTTGCGCAGAATGTCGGTGGTGTAGTAGTGACCGGCCGGCGGCTGGACCCGCAGGGTGTGGAACTCGCGTGACTCCGGAAACTGCTGGCCGACCTCGGAGAAGCGCGGGATGATGCCGCCCCCGTAGCCGTAGACGCTGACGGTACCGCCCTTCCAGTACCCGCGCCGGGTCTGGTACGAGTGCTCGAGCTGTCCGAGGAGATCGTTCGCGACCCCGTTGACGCGCCCGTCGGCGTGCTCGTCGCGCAGCTTCTTGATTCCGGAGATGAAACTCGGCCAGGGACCCTGCTCGAGCTGGTCCAGCATCGGCGTCTCGTGCTTCTTCATGGTCACCTCCCTCCCCTGCGGCCGACCCGGGCGCGAAGCCACCGTCACGATTCGGAAACAGCGGCACCCACTCGGGAATTTGACCGATTCACGGCTGCGGACACGGATCCGGCTCAGGCCTGCCGCAGGTTTCGCAAGACCGCCCGATTCGCCGCGTTGAGCACGGCCACCCACGGCCCTCGCTTCGCGAATCGGTGAAATTTCCGGGCCGAACGGCCTATCGCTTGCGATTGTAGTGCCCGCGTACGCTTGCGGCAGCCGCCCAAACAGGAGGACACGATTGAACTCCCGTATCTCGAAAGGAATACCTCATGGATTTGAACCAGATATCGCGATGGTGTGACGCCCGGCGCGAGGCGCACGCGACGGGCGAGCCGGGTCGTCGGATCGAAATCCGGGATCCATACCGGCTGCGTGCAACCGAACGTGACGCCATCGCCGAACAGTGCGCACGATTCAACTTCGCGCTTTATCGATTTGCGCAAGGCGGAAGCGACTCAGGCCGGAGCGACCCTGGCCGAAGCGACTCCAGCCGGAACGACCCCGGCCGGAGCAACCCTGGCGCACTCTCGGCGTTCGCGAACGCGATGGGACTTCACCGCCGCGATCTCACGCTCGGCGCGGACTACCATGGCGTCGCGTCGGTCCGGGTGGCCCGGCGCCCGCGCGGACCGGAAATGATCCCGTTCACCTCACGCGCGCTCAACTGGCATACCGACGGCTACTACAACGCACCGGAGCGGTCCGTTCGCAGCGTCGTGATGCACTGTGCGTCTCCCGCCGCGAGCGGCGGCGAGACCACCCTGCTCGACCCGGACCTCGTCTACGCGGCGATGCACGCGCGGGATCCTGCGCTGGTCGAGGCCCTCGCGCACCCATGCGCGATGACCATCCCGGTGCACGAGGCCGAAGGAACGGTGGTCCGGCCCGCCCGCACCGGACCCGTCTTCCGCTTCCTGGACCGAAAATTTCACCCATTCACGGCGGCGGGCGCAGCTCCGAGCGACCATCTCGGCGCCCTCGCTTCGCGAAGCGATGAAATTTCCGGGCTCGATGCCCCCCCGAAACTGCACATGCGCTACACGATGCGCACCCGCTCGATTCAGTGGCGTTCGACGCCGGACACCGCGCGGGCCGTCACCGCACTCGAAGAGACGATTGCATCGCTCGCGCCACACCATGTACACGTGCGGTTCGAGGCCGGCGAAGGCGTGATCGGCGGCAACGTGCTGCACCGCCGCTCGGCGTTCGTCGACGGCACGGAAGAGGGCGCGCGCCGGGTGATGCTGAGAATCCGCTCGTTCGATCCCGTCCCGACCGGGTAGTTCCGGCCGATGGCCATCCTCGACCGTTCGGATGGCCATTCTCATCGGGCTGGAACATGCGTCCGAAATCGACCCGAATGGACGCTCCGACAGCCCGAACTTCACCGGAATCGCCTCGCACGGCGGCCCGTCAGGCCGCCGGCGGGAATGGCCGCCGTCCCGGTCGATTCACGTTCGCTTCCCGATAGCTTCCTTGCCCCGCGGCGGTGTGCCTGCTATAAGACGCCGCCTTGCCGAAGGGCTTAGCCACGGAAGAACGAACCATGTCGAGGGTCTGCGAAGTCACCGGGAAACGCACCGTCACCGGAAACCATGTCTCCCACGCCAACAACAAGACCAGGCGGCGATTCCTGCCCAACCTGCACTCGCACCGGTTCTGGGTTCCGAGCGAGAACCGCTACGTCCGGTTGCGGGTCTCGGCGAAGGCGATGCGGATCATCGACAAGAAGGGGATCGACACCGTGCTCGGGGAGTTGCGGGCGCAGGGGCGCAAGATCTGAGCCCTCTCGAACAGACCGGTCCGAGCGAACTGCAACAGGAGAGAAAGGATGCGCGAGAAGATTCGACTGACCTCCAGTGCCGGCACCGGGCACTTCTACACCACCACCAAGAACAAGCGGACGATGCCGGGGAAGATGGAGATCCGGAAATTCGATCCCGTCGCCCGCAAGTACGTCATCTACAAGGAAGGCAAGATCAAGTAGGGGCGCGCCGGCAGCGCGCCGCAGGGTTCACGTCTGAACCCTGGTCTGAACCTTGATGATGAATCTTCGGGCGCTCGTGCGTTGTCCACCCTCATCGGCCCGGTCCCGGGTTCCCTCGGAAAAGGCCGAATAGTTGCTTTTTTGCGGAGAGTCAGGAAGCCTTGTCGGTCAGAAAGCATTTGCGGGAAAAAGGCTTTTCAGGGCTATAGCCACCTCCAGTGCCGTAGATCACCAGTGCATAATAATGGTCCGGCTTAAGACCCGTGAAAGGAAGGTACCAAGTTTCGAGTCCGCGACTACTGTTTTCTGCAGTACCATTTACTATACTAGAATACCCAAGTTCTTCTCCGAAATGACTATTTTGCCCAAGCGTGTATCGTTCGACACCACGGCCACCCTGACGGGTCCGGTGTATCCGGGCATGTCGGATTCGCCGGGCACCCTGTAGTCAAGTATGGCGGTTTTCACGGACGTCTGTTTCGGCTGTATGATGACATCGCATCCATTTGGATCGCAAGGCGGTTTAACAGTAGTAAGGCCTATGGTGCTGGATCCGGATTCTGGCTCAAACGGACCGGGCGGACTCCCGGGGTAATGTTTGTTTTTTTCGGAGCACGGCCCAACTAGCCACGCTTCGGCGGGCTGGGCGGCGGCCGCCACCAGCAGCAGGACGGCGGCTGTATTCATGATGTGTCCAAATTTCATTATCCGTTTCTCCGTGTATCGATTTCCTGTTCAGTTCATGGCTTGTCATTACTTCCGGCTGGTATTTCAGTTTCCGGTTTTCCCAGCTCCAGTTCGGCATTTTTCTCCACCGGGTTCCTGTTGTACTGCATCGTCTGGCCGATGTCTTCGCGCAGCAGTCCACCCTGTGTTCCGGCCGGGAAACTGCTGTTTCGTTTCTGCGGTGCGGAATCAGGCCATGAAGCGCCCCGAACGACGCATCGAGTAGCCGGGCAGCGTCCTGGCGAACTCCTCCAGCGCCCGCACCCCACTCTCCTCCGCTTGCCGGCACCACTCGCGCAGCGCCTCGACCAGATGCTCATGGGTCGCATGGCGCTGCTGCCACAGCGCCTGAAGCTGATGCTTGTAATGGTAGACGGTCTCGAGGGCGTCGCTGTGGGCGCGAGCCCGCTCCAGGCGCAGCTTCGCCTCCCGGCTCAGCATCGATTCCTCGCGCATCAGCAGCGAGCGCGCCGACTCCAGAAGCCCGCGCTGACTCGAATCGATCTTCGCGATCTCCTCGGCGTACACCCGGCTCAGAACGCACTTCGCATAGTCGGCCATGACGTGGAACCGGGCGGCGGTGACCGCGTGGACCGTGTCGAGGTCCGGGTCGACCTTGCCGGGAACCATCACCACCTCGGGCGGCAACTTCTTCACCTTCGCGAGCCTCAGGGCCCGGAGCACGCGGATGTAGAACCAACCGATGTCGAACTCCCAGGGATTGATCGACAGCTTCGCGGAACTCGCGAACGCATGGTGGTTGTTGTGGAGCTCCTCACCACCGATCAGGATGCCCCAGGGCATGATGTTGGTGGAAGTGTCCTGCGTCTCGTAGTTCCGGTACCCCCACCAGTGGCCGAGACCGTTGATGACCCCGGCCGCCAACGCCGGCTGCCAGGCCATCTGTACCGCCCAGATGGTGATGCCGATGGGGCCGAACAGGACCACGTCGATGAGCAGCATGAGGTAGTAGCCGCGGTTCGTGAACGGCTTGTAGACGTTGCGCTCCAGCCAATCGTCCGGGCACCCGTGGTTGTACCTGGCGATGGTCTCCGGATCGGACGCCGCAGTGCGGTACAGCTCGGCCCCCTCCAGCAACAACTTCCTGATTCCGAAGACCTGCGGGCTGTGCGGATCCTCGCCGGACTCGACACGGGCGTGATGCTTGCGGTGCACC
Source organism: Gammaproteobacteria bacterium (assembly GCA_965221725.1). Taxonomy (GTDB): domain Bacteria; phylum Pseudomonadota; class Gammaproteobacteria; order HK1; family HK1; genus HK1. Next base: position 3,199,667 of record OZ244909.1, on the reverse strand, counting down.
GCCACCCACTCCTCGGTGACGGTTCCGGTGGTGAGCCACAGCCAGAACCGGAAGAAGTGGGCCAGCGCCGGATGCAGGTCGAGGGCCCGGTGTGCCTGGTGACGGTGGAGGTAGATCGTGATCGAGATGATCGTGACGTGAGTCATGCCGAGGGTTGCGAGGACATAGCCCCACCACGGCAGATCGAGCAGACCGAAGTGCATGGAATCCCCCTGTGCCTGCGATGCCGCGCCAACCCCTTCGGTCACCCGCCGGTCATCGCACCGTCCGCAACGGGTGCCGCATCGTCGTCTGACGCGACCCCGGACTTCCGCGCGCGCCGCCAGCCCGGGACCGCGCGCAGTCTATCCCGCATTGCGGGTCAGGTCACGAAATGATGTCAGCCGGCGCGTGCGCCGCTCGCACTCTCGTCCGGGGCGCGGCGCGCGTAGAGCTTCGCGAAGACCAGCCCCAGCTCGAACAAGGCCCAGACCGGCAGCGCGAGGAGCGTCTGCGAGATGATGTCCGGAGGGGTGAGCAGCATGCCGACCACGAAGGCGCCGACGATGATGTAGGGCCGCTTCTGCTTCAGGGCCTCCGGCGTGGTGAACCCGGTCCACACCAGCACCACCGTCGCGATCGGCACCTCGAACGCCAGCCCGAACGCGAAGAAGATCTTGAGCACGAAGTCGAGGTAGGCGCTGATGTCGGTCATGATCTCCACGCCCTCCGGCGCCACCGCCTGGAAAAACGCGAACATCAGCGGAAACACGACGAAGTAGGCGAACGCCATCCCGAGGTAGAACAGGAACGAGCTCGAGACCATCAGCGGAAAGACGAGCCGCTTCTCGTTGCGGTAGAGCCCCGGCGCGACGAAGGCCCAGAACTGGTACAGGATGTAGGGCATCCCGACCAGAATCGCCGCCACCAGGGCGAGCTTGAACGGAGTGAGGAACGGCGACGCCACCTGGGTGGCGATCATGCTCCCGCCCATCTGCATCTGGGCCAGCAGCGGCGCCGCGAGCAACGCGTAGAGGTCGTTCGCGAAGGGCATCATGCACAGCAGGAGGACGGCGACCACGATCACCACGCGGAGCAGTCGGTTGCGGAGCTCCACGAGATGCTCCACGAACGTCATCTCGGCCTGGGAGTCCGCCGCACCCCCCGGGTCAGTGTCTTTCGCGCGCTCGTTCATCGCTCTCGCGGGCCTGCGTTGCGACGGAGGCGGGCTCCGGCCGGGACGTGGATTCGGAGTCTGCGGTCACCGGAGCCGTTTCCGAGGAAGGCGCGCATGCCGTCTGCGGTGAGTGGGACGGTGGTGAAGCCGTCTGCGCAGAAAGCGGGGGGGTCGTCTCCGGCGAAGCGGACGGCGGCAAGGCCGCTCCCGTGGAAGGTGCGGAGGGGATCTCCGGCGAGTCCGACGGCGACGGAGCCACCTCTGCGGAGGGCGCGGTCGGCGTCTCCGACGATTCCGATCGCGCCGGCCCGGGGCCCGGCAGCTCGGTGGGGAAAATCGATCCGGCGGCCGGCTCGCTGGCCGTCGAGACTCCGGCCACTGCCCCGTCGAACGAAGCCTTCGCCTCTCCGAGCACCCCCCTGGCCCGGTCGAGCGTGCCCTTCGTCTCTTCGGCAACGCTCTTCAGATCGTCAAGCTCGCGCGCCGGCTTGTCGAGCATCTCCCTGAGTTCCTGCGCCCGCACCTCGCGATCGATGTCGCTCTTGATCTGATTTACGTAGAAGCGAATCTTGCCCGTCCACAGCCCGAGGGTGCGCGCCATCCTGGGCAGCCGCTCGGGGCCGACCACGATCAGCGCGATCAGGCCGATCAGGGTGATTTCCTGGAATCCTACGTCGAACATGAAGATCGGTCCGGGCGCGTATCAAGCCGGCCCGTCACGCGTGGCGCATGCCGGTCCGGTGCAGCAGGGAGCCCGGGGGCGCGCCGGGCGGGATACGGCGCCGGGGTTCGAGCCGAACCCCCATCCACCTGCGGAGAAGGGGCGGGGCCGAAGGCCGGGACGAGCCGTGCGTCAAGCGCTCTCACGCTCCTTCGCAGACATCCTCGCGGCATCCGGAGCCGGCTCCTCGCCGTTCTCGATACGGGCCGCCTCCGCATCCTTCGCCTCGTCGCCACCTTCTTTCACCGCGCCCTTGAAGTTGCGGATCGCGGTGCCGAGATCGCCGCCCATGTTGCGCAGCTTCTTCGTACCGAAGAGCAGCAGCACGATGACCAGCACGATCAAGAGCTGCCAGATGCTGATTCCCATACGCCTTCTCCTGGGCCTTCTTCCGGATGCCTCCGGACCTGCCGGCCCGGTTCCGCCGGCGACTTTAGCGCAAATCCCGCCCGCCCCCCACTCCGGCATTCCCGACCGACCCCCGATCGAGCCGGCGAAACGGCGGATGGCCGGTGGTGATCACCCCCGGTCGGGGCCGGAACCGGCGAAGCCGGCGCGGGACGCCACCAACCTTCGCCGGAGACCCTGCGATTCGCCTGCGTGCGGACGCCCTCGCGCGCGCCGGACCGAGCCGGGCAGGCCGGGGGCGAGCTCGTCACGATCCCCCGCGCCGGGCCTTCTCCGCGTGGCCGGAAATCCCGAACCGCCGGGCCAGAACGCTGGTGACCGCCTCCGGGTGCGAACCGCGCGCCGCGAGCAATACCAGGCAATGGAACCACAGGTCCGCGACTTCATGCACGAGCGCGTCACGGTCATCCCCCTTGCCGGCGATGACCACCTCGACCGCCTCCTCCCCCACCTTCTTCAGAATCGCGTCCACTCCGCCCGCATACAGTGACGCGACATAGGACTCGGCGGCCGGAACATCCTTGCGCGCCTCGATCACCGCCGCGAGGTCCTTGAGCACCTCATCCATCGCTCAACCCCTGCCGTAGATCTGCTCCGGCGACTTCAGCACCGGTTCCACGTCGACCCAGCGCCCGTCTTCGAGGCGCCGGAAGAAGCACCGCTCGCGCCCGGTGTGACAGGCGATGCCCCCCACCTGCTCGACCACGAGCGCTACCGTGTCCGCATCGCAGTCGAGGCGGATCTCGCGCACCACCTGCTCATGGCCGGACTGTTCGCCCTTGCGCCACAGACAGCGCCGCGAACGCGACCAGTACACCGCCCGTCCTTCGTGCGCCGTGCGCTCCAACGCCTCGCGATTCATCCACGCCATCATCAGGGGTCGCCCGGAGTGCATATCCTCCACCACGCAAGGCACCAGGCCCTGCTCGTTCCAGCGCACTTCGTCAAGCCAGGAGGTCTTCACCGGGCGATCCATACCGGGGGATCCAAGGGGTGGAGGGGATGGGGTGCGGCGCGAGGCGTGCGGTCGGACTGCAACCGCGAGGGGCGGCGATGATACACGAATCGTGCCGCCGTTCCCGCGCTCGCGGACCGCGGGCCGCCCGGCGGGGGGCGGCGCGGGTGAGGTGGGCGAGTTCCAGCCGCATCGGCTCGTATGCACGCTCGACGATCCGGGCCGCGAGGTCCGCGAGCATCCGACGCGGGAGGCGGGCTCTCTCGCCCATGCGTTCCTGCGCCGTTCGGTCGAAGCGGCGCGGATATGCCCCGGCACCTTGGTTGCGCGGCACCAATAAAACGATCTTGGCCTGGTTCCCGTCGGTTCCCGTCGGCGCCTTGACCGGCTCGGCGGGTGGCCGCGAAACTACGCGCTCGGCTCCCCTCCTCCTCCGACTCACGAACATGGTGACGAAACGGATCGCACTTCTCGGCGGCTCGGGATTCGTCGGCCGCCACCTCGTGGCCGCGCTCACCCGCGAAGGGTACGCGACCCGCGTCCTCACCCGGCGGCGGAGCCGCGCACGGCCCCTGCTGGTGATGCCGACGTGCGAGGTCGTCGAGACGAACGTCCACCGGGCATCGAACCTCGACGCCCATCTCTCGGGCTGCGACGCGGTGATCAACCTCACCGGCATCCTGAACGAGCACCCGGGCTCCGGCCAGCGCTTCCGGGACGTGCACGCGGAGCTTCCCGGCAAGCTCGTCGAGGCGTGTCGACGCCGCCGCGTGCGCCGCATCCTGCACATGAGCGCGCTCGGCGTCGGCGCCGATGCGCCCAGCGAGTACCTGCGCTCCAAGTTCAGCGGCGAACAGGCGGCGCACGCGGCAGAGCGCGAGGGTATCGCGGTCACGAGCTTCCGCCCGAGCATCATCTTCGGGCCCGGTGACAACTTCTTCAACCGGTTCGCAGGCCTGCTCGCACTCTCGCCGTTCGTGTTCCCGCTCGCCTGCCCGGAGGCGCGGTTCGCGCCGGTGTACATCGGCGACGTGGTCCGGGCGTTCCTCACCGCGCTCGGCGACGATTCGACCGCGAACCGGCGCTACGAGCTGTGCGGACCGCGCATCTACACGATGCGTGAACTCGTCGCCTACACCGCCCGGATCACCGGCCGGCGGCGGCTGATCGTGGGGCTCGACGACCGACTCTCGCAACTCCAGGGGCGGGTGCTCGAACTTGTCCCCGGCAAGCCGTTCAGCACCGACAACTACCTCTCGACGAAGCTCGACAACATCTGCGCGAGCGACGGCCTGGGGCAGCTCGGGATCACCGCGCGCAGCGTCGAAAGCATCGTTCCCGGGTATCTCGGGAAGCGCGAGCGCAACTCCTCGCTGGGGCGGCTGCGGGCATCCGCGGCGCACCGCGACTGACGGGATCGATCGTCCGCGCCGGCCGGCCGGCCGGTCGGTCAGTAATTCACACCAGACCGGAACCTGCGCTCCACATCGGCCCGGCCAGGCGCTCCGAAGGCCGAAAGACTGTCGAATCAGCATTGCCCGATGGCACCACCTCGCTTCGCTCCTCTGCGAGCGATGTTTCCCCGCCCCGTATCACGCGAAGACCCAGAGCAGCACCGTGCCGAGCACCAGCCGGTAGGCGACGAACGGCGCGAAGCCGATCCGGGCGATGAAGCGCAGGAAGGCGTGGATGCAGACATAGGCGCAGAGCGCGGCGACGAGCGCCCCGGCGGCGAGCGCGGGCCAGTCCACGTGGCCCGCGCCGGCGGCGAGCTGGAACGCCTTCCAGGCCCCCGCCATCAGGATCACCGGAGCCGACAGCAGGAAGGAGAACCGGGCCGAGGCGGCCGGCGTGAGGCCGACGAGCAGGCCGGCGGTCATCGTGATTCCGGCGCGGGAGGTGCCGGGGACGAGGGCGATGGCCTGGGCGCAGCCGATCACGATCGCGTCGCGGACGCCGATGGAGTCGATCCCGCGGTCCTTCGCGGCCGCTCCGGCCGCATACAGCAGCGCGAGGCCGAAGCCGATGGTGGCGACGGCGATGACGAGGGGGTCGCGCAGCGGCTCGGCCAGATTCGCGTCGACGGCAAGCCCCGCCGCCCCCACGGGAACGGTCGCGATCACCACCAGCCACCCGCGGCGTACCCGTCCGCCGGGCTCCCGGGGTCCACGTAGCCCTTCGCGCAGCATCGCCAGGAAGTCCCGGCGGAAGTAGATCAGCACCGCGGCGAGAGAGCCGACGTGGACCGCCACGTCGAAGGCGAGGCCCTGGTCGGGCCATCCCGTCAGCACCGGCACCAGGACGAGATGCGCGGAGCTCGAGACGGGCAGAAATTCGGTCAGACCCTGGACGGCGGCGAGGACAAGGACCTGCAACCACTCCATCGACCTGGACTCCCTGGTCCGAGGCGCAGTCTCACCAGCCCGGACATTTCACCGATTCGCGAAGCGAGGGCGCGTGGATGGTCAAGCATCGGCTTGCGAGGCAAGCCTTGTTCAGGCTCCGGCTTGCTGCGCAAGCCTCATACTGATTTTGCAAGACGAACGCGAGTCAGGACGCGCGAGTCACCCCGGTCCGTATCGCGCCCCGCCGCGCCCCGCTCACAGGCGCGCCCGGTGGTCCCGCTCCGAGAAGCCCATGAGTTGAACTTCCATGCCGCGGGCGAGCGCGATGACCTTCACGGCCTCCCCCATCTCTCCGGGCAAGGTAATTCGCCTGATCCGGGCGGTCAATGCAACGAATTCAGGGGTGCCCGGGTCGATGCCGGCGATCAGATCGAGCAATCCGCACCCGAGGAGGAAGGCGCCCTGGGTGGTGAATCCCGCCACCTCGAGTTCGCTGGCGCGAGCGAGGGCGGTGAAGTCGACGTGGGCCGTGATGTCCTGCAAGCCGCACAGCACGAGAGGATCGTCGTGACGGCGATGCCGGAAGTGGCATCGCAGCGTGCCGTCGCGACGATCCGGATGATAGAACTCGCGGCGGGGGAAGCCGTAGTCCATCAGGAGCACGAGGCCGCATTCCACCCGCTCCGCCACGCTCGCCGCCCAGGCGCACCGCGCCGGCCCGATCTCGGAAACGTAACCGACGGGGAAGCGGTATCCGAGCTCGTGCTGGAGCGACTCCACCGCCTCGGCGAGCCACGGTTCCGCCGGCTGCGGGCGCCAGACCGGTCTACCGTGATCGAAACCGACACCGTGCGCGAGGACCCCGTTCGCGGTCACCTGGAACCGCTCCACCGGCAAGGCGTCGACAACTTCGTTGGCCAGCACCACGCCGCGGAATCCGGGCTCGGGAAGCGCATCGAGCCAGCTCACGCTCGCAAGCGCATCAGGCGCCCGCGCGGAGATGGTCTCCCGCTGCCGGGCCGCAAGCGCAGCGCTCGGCTCCAGGATGCGATAACGGACGCCTCCTCCGCGGGAGAGATCACGCAGCATCTGCGCCGCCATCACCCCGGACCCGGCGCCGCTCTCGATGACCTCCCTCACCCCGATCGACGACAGAGCCTGCTCGACCTGACGCGCCACGGCGCTCGCGAACAGCGGAGAAATCTCGGGGGCGGTGACGAAGTCGCCACCGGCACCGAATGTCCGCCAACCGGCCCGGTAGTAGCCGATCCCCGGCGCATGGAGCACGGTCTCCATGTACCGGGAGAACGGGATCGCCCCTCCGGCGGCCTCGATCTCGGCTCCGAGGAGGGCATGCATCCGTTCGACGTGAGCACGCTCGGCGGCGTCGAGATCGGACAGTGCGGGCAAAGAACGGAGCGACGGCCCAGCCAAAGACCCGGGCAACGACCCGGACAAGGACCCCGACAACGGCCGCATCATGCCGGCCGGCGCGCGTCCGTTATCATGGCGCCCCTCGAACGGGAGGAGACCCCGAATCCATGCGAACCCCGCCCGGAACTCCCGCGCCTCCCATGAGCCGCGCGGCGTGCGGCGTCCGGCATGATCGAACTCGGCGTGATCGAGCCCGGAGGTCGGTGCCCGTCCGGGTCCGGTCAACGTGTTTTCGACGCGATGCGACCGCCGTATCACGGAACTCTCGCTTTGGCGGGAGTGACGAACAAGCGTTGGTGACGTCATTGCCACCCGGGCGGGAATCCCGTGCACCTTGCCCGAACCCGGATGCGTCGGCGCCAACCGGAACCAGCGGAGCCGCGCGGAGGTGCGGGTGAGCAACACCACCACCGCCCGACGCCGGGTGGCGCTGGTCACCGGAGCCGCGCGCCGCATCGGAGCGGCCGTCGTGCGCGCCCTGCACGGACGGGGGCTCGACGTCGTGGTGCACTACCGGAATTCGCGCGACGAGGCCGAGGCGCTCGCCCGTGCGCTCAACCTCGAACGGCCGGGAACAGTGACGACGTTCGGCTGCGACCTCCTCGACCGAGGGGCCCCCGGGCGGCTCGTCGCCCACGCCACCACGCGGTTCGGAGCCCTCGATGTGCTGGTCAACAACGCTTCGAGCTTCTATCCGACCCCGATGGACACCGCCACGGAGGCGGAGTTCGACGATCTGATCGGCACCAATCTCAAGGCGCCGTTCTTCGCAAGCCAGGCCGCGGCGCCGCTCCTCGCCGCCCGCCGCGGCGCGATCGTGAACCTGGCCGATATCCATGGACGCAACCCCGTCGCCGGCTATCCCGCCTACTGCTCGGCGAAAGCTGGCCTGATCATGCTCACCCGCGCGTTGGCGCTGGAGCTTGCGCCGCAAGTCCGGGTGAACGCGGTCGCGCCCGGCATTGCGCTCTGGCCCGAAGGCGACGGCGATGCGCAGGCGCGCCGGCGGGCCGAGCAGCTCGTTCCCCTGCGCCGGACCGGCTCCGCCGAAGAGGTGGCGGACGCGGTCGCCTGGCTCGCCCTCGATGCGTCATACGCGACCGGAGAGGTGATCGCGGTGGACGGCGGCCGGGGAATCGCCACCGTCGAGCCCTGAGCCGCTGTCGGTGAAAGGTGCGGGAAATCGTGCGCCCGTCCATATCCGGCCCGAAAATACCCCCGGTTTCGGCTGCGACGGGAGAACAACCGTCCGAGCGTCAGCGGCTGCGGGGCGCCCGCTCGTGAAGAGTACGGGCAAGGGTGCGTCGCCTTCATCTGCGCCTCGATCCCACGCATCACACCGGCTGGCGCCCGCTGTCCCTCGCCGCCGCTCATGACGCCGCGCGGCGATGGATCACGTCGGTGTGGGTTCCGAATGCGCCGTTGCGGCGGTCGTGGAACCAGAGTTCCAGCGTGCGCGTGATGGCCGGGAACGCGATCTCTTCCCAGGGGATCCCGGCTTCGTCGAACAGGCGAGCGTCCAGGCTCTCGGCGCCCGGTGAGAACGACCCGCCGGCGAGTCGGCCACGGAACATCACGTAGACCTGATTGATCCGGGGGATATCCAGGCCCGCGAACAGGGCGTCGACCTCCACCCGGGCGTTCGCCTCCTCGAACGTCTCCCGCACCGCTGCCTCCTCCATCGTCTCGCCGTTCTCCATGAACCCCGCCGGCAGCGTCCACCGCCCGGACCGCGGCTCGATGGCGCGCCGACAGAGCAGAACTCTCCCTTCGTGCTCGATGACGCACCCGGCAACGATCTTCGGATTCTGGTAGTGGATGGTGCCGCAGGCGTCGCAGACATGCCGCGGGCGATTGTCTCCGGGCGGGATGCGCCACCCCACCGGAGCCGCGCACCGGGAGCAGAAATTCACCGCCGTCCTCCCTCCCGTCACCGGCCGACGCGGTCGGCGATGCGGCGTATCTCGTGGGTGGGCTCGAACTCGCTCCACAGCTCGGCAAACGTGCGCCGGACCACCGGGTGCATCACCGTGGGGGCGATCTCGGCGAGCGGCGCGAGCACGAACGCGTACGAGAGCACGTCGTCACGCGGCAACTCGATGCCGGCGCCGGTGAACCTGATCTCGCCGAAGAGCAGCAGGTCGAGATCGAGGGTGCGCGAGGGCGGGGCCGCAGGGCCGCGCTGTCGGCCGCAGGCGTCCTCGATCTCGCGCAGCGAAGCGACCAGATCGTCGACTCCGACGTCGGTCTCGAACGAGACGACGAGGTTGTGGAACGCCTCGCCTTCGAACCCCACCGGCGGACACTCGTAGATGCCCGAAGCGCGGACATCCCCGAACTCCGCCCGCAACATCGCCAGCGCCTGCGGTACATGCCGCTCGGGCCGGATGTTGCTCCCGACGCCGACGTACGCCCGCTCGGTCATTCCGGCCGCCGCCCGCGCTCGATCACGATGCCGACTCCCTTCGCACCCCGGAGCGCCCCGACCTTGTTCAGCTTCACCCGCACCCAGGGCACCGCGAACTCGTCGAGGACCAGCGCCGCGATCCGCTCGGTGAGCGTCTCCACCAGAAAGAAGCTCGACTCGGCCACGAACTGCTGCACCCGCTTCGATATCGCCTTGTAGTCAAGCGCATCCGAAAAGTCGTCGGTCGCCGCCGCCGGCGCGATGTCGGCCCCCATCTCCAGGTCGATGACCACCGGCTGCCGGATGCGGCGCTCCCAGTCGTATATACCGATGACGGTCTCCACCCGCAGCGCTTCGATGAAGATGATGTCCAGGGTTCTTGTCTCCCGATCGTTCGGTTCCGATGCGTGCATCCGCTCGCCTTCGGTAGCGCCGTCCCGCAGTAAGTGATTACCGCATGCGCGGAACTCTACCTGCTCCGCGACAGACGCGCATGCAAGTCCCATGCGGAGCGCCCTGGCAGTCATTCCCACCAGGCCGGAGCCCGCTCTTCAACTTGCATTGCTCGACGTTCCCGGCAAGGGCCGGAGGACCGCTCAGGCCTGGATGGCTCCGATCCGGGGGCCGGTGAGAAGTGCGGATGAAGGTGCGGTGCGAACCCGGCGCGTCCTGACGCGCGCCTCTGACCAGGTCGAGAAATGCGAGCCAAGTGGCCTGGACCGGGCATCCTGAAGGTCGAATGTTCGTCAAGACAGCACCGTGGGATGACGCCTCGGAGCGTTGGCGGGAATTGCTGGCGCTGTTGGCGGAGCGCTTGACCGATTCGCGCCGGCCCCGCTTCAATAGCACGATGATCGACGCGGCCGTCGTGCTCGTCTCCTATCTCGCCGGGTCCGTCGCGTCGGCGATTGTCGTGTGCCGCGCCCTGGGACTGGCCGACCCTCGCGGCGAAGGCTCGGGCAATCCGGGGGCGACCAATGTCCTGCGCATCGCCGGCCGGGGGCCCGCCGCCCTGACCCTCGCCGGCGACGTGCTGAAAGGCGTCGCCCCGGTGCTCCTCGCGAAGGGCCTGTCGCTGTCGCCGACGGTGGTGGCGCTCTGCGCTCTCGCCGCCTTCCTCGGTCATCTTTATCCGCTGTACTTCCGCTTCCGCGGAGGAAAGGGGGTGGCCACCGCCCTCGGTGCGATCGCCGCTCTCGTCTGGCCGGTGGCGGCCGTGATGTGCGCGCTCTGGCTCGGCGTCGCGGCGGCGACCCGGTACTCCTCGCTCGCCTCAATGACCGCCGCCGCCGGCGCGCCGGTCGCCGCGCTGTGGCTCGCGCCCCACCCGGCGGACCCGGGAATTCTGGCGGTCATCGCCGCGCTGCTGCTGTGGCGCCATCGCGGGAACATCCGGCGGCTCGTCAGCGGCACCGAGAGCCGCATCGGCGACCGCACGAGTCGGTCGTCGCGGCGGGCCTGAGTCCGAATCGACGGGACGTGGATGGTCCGCCTGGCGCAACAACCCTTCGGGTCCCGGGGGGTTGAGCACAGCTACAGGCCAGGCTGAATGGTCGGAAGATTGCGATTCCTTTCGAGATCGCGTCAGTCCAGTGGCGATTGCCTATTGTTCCATCCCCCGGAACCCGAAGGGTTAACCCGCATTTCTCACCCGGTTGCGGGCGAGGGTGTGGAGATGGCCGGTTTCGCAAGGCGAACGCGAGTCAGGACGCGCAGGCGTACTTGACAGTACGTCGATCACCCTGGCCGCCCCCATGTCACATTCAACGCGGCGAAAGCAGCCAGATCCACGTCCGCAGCCGTGACCGGGTGAGAAATGCGGGTCAAGCCCGGTCAGTCGCCCGGCGGCCGCAGCTCCTCCAGCGCCCAGCGCGCCCGGGCGCCGAACCGTCGAGGCTCGCACGCCCCGTGGGCGAGCCGGCAGCACCCGGCATAGGCGATCATCGCGCCATTGTCGGTGCACAGCTCGGGGCGCGGATAGCTCACCATCGCGCCCTCCTCCCGGGCCATTTCGGCGAGCGCCGCGCGCAGCCGGCGATTCGCGCCGACCCCACCGGAGACGATCAGCGCCGGCAGTCCGGTCGCCCGCAGGGCGCGGCGGCACTTGATGACCAGGGTGTCGACGACCGCATCCTCGAACGCGCGGGCGACATCGGCTCGGAACCGTTCGTCGTGCTCACCACTCGCCAAGGTGTTGCCCGGGGCGTTGCTCAGGGTGTTGAGCGCGAACGTCTTCAGGCCGCTGAAGCTGAAGTCCAGCCCGGGACGGTCGGTCATGGGCCGGGGGAACCGGAAACGGCCGGGGTCGCCGCGCTGCGCGAGAGCCGCCAGCGCGGGGCCGCCGGGGTACGGAAGGCCGAGCAGGGTCGCGACCTTGTCGAACGCCTCGCCGGCCGCGTCGTCGACCGATTCGCCGAGAATCTCGTATGAGCCCACCGCTTCGACCCCGACGAGCTGAGTGTGCCCCCCCGAGACGAGGAGGGCGAGAAACGGAAACGCGGGAGGGTTCGGCTCCAGCATCGGGGCGAGCAGATGCCCCTCCATGTGGTGCACGCCGAGCGCGGGCACGTCCCACGCCCGGGCGAGGCTCCGGCCGAACGCGGCGCCCACCAGCAACGCCCCGACCAGCCCCGGACCCGCGGTGTAGGCGACTCCGCCGATGTCCTCCGGCCGCGAATCCGACGCCCGCAGCACCTGCCGCACCAACCGCGGCAACCGCCGGACGTGATCGCGCGAGGCGAGTTCCGGCACCACCCCCCCGAACTCCGCGTGGATGTCGACTTGCGAGTGCACGGCATGGGCGAGCAGACCCAGGGTGGCATCGTAGATCGCCACTCCGGTCTCGTCGCAGGAGGTTTCGATTCCGAGGACGCGCATCCGCCGTTGTATGCCCCATCGTTCGGTGATTGGCAAATGCAATTCGCGAGTGGTGCCTCACCTTGAAATTCTGCCCGGTGTCTCCGGCCCGTATGCACAGACTTTCCCGGAGGCTCGGGAGCCGAAGTGAAATACTGCCTCGCGACTGACAGCTTGTGGGCAGCTTTGCTGAAAGATCCGAACGCGGGTATATTTCCGCGGCTGACCGACCACCGCCTGATGAGGAACCCGTCTCGATGCCGCAGATCCGAGTGAAAGAGAACGAGCCGTTCGATGTCGCGCTCCGCCGTTTCAAGCGCGCGTGCGAAAAGGCGGGCGTACTGACCGAGGTGCGCCGTCGCGAATACCACGAGAAGCCCACCACGATTCGCAAGCGCAAGGCCGCCGCCGCGGTCAAGCGCCACATGAAAAAGCTCCAGCGCGAGCAGCTCAAGCGCACCCGGCTGTATTGAGCCTCTCCCTCCTGCCCCCCTCCCTCCTGCATCGTCCCACCCGGTGGCCGATTCACTGAAAACCCGCATCCTCGAAGACGTCAAGGATGCGATGCGCGCCCGGGACAAGGCGCGGCTCGGCACCCTGCGCATGGTGACCGCCGCCATCAAGCAACAGGAAGTCGACCGGCGCACCGCGTCCCTCGACGACTCCGCGGTGGTGGCGGTGCTGGAGAAGATGCTCAAGCAGCGCCGGGAGTCGGTGCGGCAGTACGAGGACGCGGGCCGCGAGGACCTGGCATCGGGCGAGCGCGAGGAAATTGCCGTCATCGAGCAGTACATGCCGCGAGCGCTCGATGCGGCCGAAGTCGACGCGATCATCGAAGCCGTCATCGAAGACACCGGCGCGGCGACGATGAAAGACATGGGCCGCGTGATGGGCCTGCTCAAACCCCGGGTGCAGGGCCGCGCGGACATGGGGGCGGTGAGCGCGTCGGTCAGAGCCCGGCTGTCCGGCTGACCGCCTCTGCGGGGCCCCCTCCGGCGGACCCTTCGACATCGTCGACGCCATGACGGGGCGCATCCCCCAGTCCTTCATAGACGACCTCGTCGCGGCGACCGATATCGTCGAGGTCATCGAGCACTACGTCCCGCTCAAGCGCGCCGGCAAGGAGTACAAGGCGTGCTGTCCGTTCCACGACGAGAAGACGCCTTCGTTCACCGTGGTCCCGGACAAGCAGTTCTACCACTGCTTCGGCTGCGGCGCCCACGGCACCGCGGTCGGATTCCTGATGGAGTACGCGAACCTGGAGTTCGTCGAAGCGGTGGAAGAACTCGCGCGCCGGATCGGACGCGAGGTGCCCCGAGAAATCGGCGGCGACCGCAGCGCCCGTGACGATCTCGAACCCCTCTTCGACGCGCTCGAGCGAGCGAACACGTATTACCGGCGCCAGCTCCGACGCCACCCGCAAGCGTCACGGGCAGTCGAGTATCTCAAGGGGCGAGGGTTGTCCGGGAAGACCGCGGCCGAATTTCAGCTCGGCTTCGCGCCCCCGGGGTGGGACGGAATTCTCCGCGAGTTCGGGGCGGACGAGCGCGCCCGCGCGACGCTCGTCCGGGCCGGAATGCTTGTCGCCGGCGACGGCGGCCGGCCCTACGACCGCTTCCGCGACCGGATCACCTTTCCCATCCACGACGCGAAAGGGCGCGTCACCGGCTTCGGCGCGCGCATCATCGACAGTGGCGAACCGAAGTACCTCAACTCCCCCGAGACGCCGGTGTTTCGCAAGGGTCACGAGCTCTACGGGCTGTGGCGCGCCCGAAGGGCGGGGCGTTCGCCAAAGCGGCTGCTCGTCGTGGAGGGGTACATGGACGTGGTCGCGCTCGCGCAGTCGGGCATCGACTACGCGGTGGCGACGCTGGGCACCGCCGCCACCGAAGCGCACGTTCAGCGCCTGTTCCGGGCCGTCGCCGACATCGTGTTCTGCTTCGACGGTGACGAGGCCGGCCGGCGCGCGGCATGGCGCGCGGCGGAGAACACGCTGGCGGCGCTGAAGGCCGGAAGGCAGGCATGGTTCCTGTTCCTTCCCGAAGGCGAGGATCCCGACAGCCTGGTCCGGGCCGAGGGCCGCGAAGCCTTCGAGAACCGCATCGACGGCGCGATCCCCCTGAGTCGGTTCCTGTTCGATCACCTCACCGCCGGCGTCGATCTGACCACCCCCGAAGGACGCGCCCGGCTCGTCGGCTCCTCCCGCCCCCTGTTCGACAGGGTCCCGCCCGGACCCTACCGGCGCCAGCTCACGATACGACTCGCCGAGCTGTCGGGAGATGCATCGACGATCGCCGTCGCCCGCACCCCGGCGCGGCGGCTCGGGCATTCGGTGCGCCAACAGACCTCGGAAACCCCGGTGAGGCGTGCGATTCGCATGTTGCTGCACGAGCCTTCGCTCGCCGCGCACGCCGGAGCGGTCGCGACGGTGCGCGGCTCGGACGTCGCGGGCGCCGACCTGCTCGCCGATCTGGTTGAAACGCTGCAAGCGCGCCCCGACCTGACCACCGGAGTGCTTCTGGAGCACTTCCGCGAGCACCAGTGGTCCCGGTGGCTGGAGGCGCTCGCCCACCGCGAACCGCAGATCTCGGACCCCGAGGGGCTTCGCAGGGAGTTCGCGGGCTGCCTGCGGCTGGTCCGCGAACGCGGCGGACAACACCGGGCGCAGCGCCGCCTCGACGAATTGACGAAGCGGCATCCATCCGAGCTGAGCGACGACGAGCGACACGAACTCACCGATCTCGCCGCTCGCCGCTCCCGGAGGCGGGAGTCCGCCCCCCGGCGCGACGACTGACACCGGGGGCGGGGCGGGTCCCGTCCCTGGGTCGTCAGCGGCCTGATCGTGAGTGGAGCGGATCGTGGGCTGCCTTCGCAGGGCGCGGCGGGCACAGCGTGACGCGCCCCTGGTCGCAAGCAGAGCGGGCTCATCCGGAACATCACCGGATCTGATAGGATTCGCCGTTCGGCCGCACGCACCCAACCACATCTACCAAGCAGGTGGAACCATGGACCTCGATCAACAGCAATCTCGATTGAAGTTACTGATTGCAAAGGGAAAGGAGCAAGGTTACCTCACGTACTCGGAGGTCAACGACCACCTGCCCGAAGGCATTGTCGACCCCGAGCAGATTGAAGACATCATCTCGATGATCAACGACATGGGCATCGCCGTGCATGAGGTGCCGCCCGATGCCGATGCGCTCCTGCTGATGGGGTCGACGGTCAACGCCGACGACGACGAGACCGAGGAGGCCGCCGCCGCGCTCGCGACCATCGACAGCGAGTTCGGCCGCACCACCGACCCCGTGCGCATGTACATGCGCGAGATGGGCACCGTGGATCTCCTGACCCGCGAAGGCGAGATCAGGATCGCCAAACGGATCGAAAAGGGGCTGAACCAGGCCTTGGCCGCACTGGCCGCCTACCCACCGACCATCCGTACGCTCCTCGACGAATACGCGCGGGTGGAGGCGAGCGAGGCCAAGCTCACCGACCTTCTCACCGACTACATCGATCCGAACGCCAAGGAGGAGGAAATCCCCACCCCGAAGCAGCGCGCGGCGGCGGGCGAGGACGACGAAGAGGAGGAAGTCGATACCGGACCCGACCCGCAGGAAGCCGCGGATCGTTTCGCCAGGATGAGGCGGGGTTACAAGCGCCTGGTGGCCACCACCGACACGCACGGCTGGAACGCGGAGGAGACCGGCCGGATGCGCCAGGCCATCGTCGACGAGTTCATGCAGATCAAGTTCACGCCGAAGATGGTCGAACGACTCACGTCGAACCTGCGCGAGGTGATCGGGCGCGTTCGTTCCAACGAGCGGGCAATCATGCGCATGTGCGTGCATGAGGCCAGGATGCCGCGCAAGCGCTTCACCGAGGCATTCCCGGGCAATGAGTCCCGCGTGCCCTGGCTGCATGTCCAGGTGCGCAAGAACTACCCCTGGGGCGATGCGCTCAAACCGTTCTCGAAGGACATCAAGCGCCTGCAACTCCGGCTGGGAACGACCGAGCGCGAGAGCATGATCTCCATCACCGAGATCAAGGAGATCAACCGCCGCATGTCGATCGGCGAGGCGAAGGCGCGCCGCGCGAAGAAGGAGATGGTGGAGGCGAACCTGCGGCTCGTCATCTCCATCGCGAAGAAGTACACCAACCGCGGACTGCAATTCCTGGACCTGATCCAGGAGGGCAACATCGGGCTGATGAAGGCGGTGGACAAGTTCGAGTACCGGCGCGGGTACAAGTTCTCGACCTACGCGACGTGGTGGATTCGGCAGGCGATCACGCGCTCCATCGCCGATCAGGCCCGCACCATCCGCATTCCGGTGCACATGATCGAGACGATCAACAAGCTCAACCGCATCTCGCGCCAGATCCTTCAGGAGAAGGGCCGGGAGCCGACCCCCGACGAGCTGGCCGAGCGGATGGAAATGCCCGAGGAGAAGGTGCGCAAGGTGCTCAAGATCGCGAAGGAGCCAATTTCGATGGAGACCCCGATCGGCGACGACGAGGACTCGCATCTCGGCGACTTCATCGAGGACCTGAGCCTCGTCTCTCCGGTCGATTCCGCCACTTCGCAGGGGCTGCGGGAGTCGACGCAGAACATCCTCGCCGGACTCACCCCGCGCGAAGCGAAGGTGCTGCGGATGCGCTTCGGGATTGAGATGAACACCGACCACACGCTCGAAGAAGTCGGCAAGCAGTTCGACGTGACGCGCGAGCGCATCCGTCAAATCGAGGCCAAGGCGCTGCGCAAGCTCCGCCACCCGAGCCGCTCCGAACAGCTCCGGAGCTTCCTCGACTGAGGCGGGCCAGCCCGGCGGGGCACGAAAAGTGCGAAAAGTGTCCGCCGGCGGCGCGAGGCGCCTTCGCTCTCTTCGACTCGAACCCGCTCCTTCTCTTCCAGCCACCGGCGGTTAGCCCGCCGGTGGCACTGCCCGCAAACTCCCCCCGCCCATCCCGCCGCGCGCAGGCTCGCGCGTCGACAAAGAGCGCCGGCTCAGGCGCCGACCACGTTGGGTTCAGGTCCGAACGGGAAGCCGGTCAGGTTCTCGGCGCCGTTCCCGGTGACGATGAGCCCGCCCGCCACCAGTCGGGTTCTCCCGTCTATCACCGGCGCTCCTTCTCATCCAGCCACCGGCGGACGATGCGCCGGTGGCGCTCTCCGTCGTAGCTCGGGAAGTGTCCCCCGTGCACGGTCCGCACCGGCAAGTCGTAAAGCCGCTTCATGCTGGCATGGTAGTCACGAGAGTCCGAATGGTAGGCGTCTTCCACCAACGGCCCGTCGTAGACGATATCCCCCGAAAACAGGATCCCGGTGTCCGCCTCCCAGAGCGCGATCCCTCCGGGTGAGTGCCCTGGGGTGTGAATGATCTCGAAATGCCGATTGCCGAGGTCGATGACATCGCCATCGGCCACGATGCGTGTGGCGGGCGCGGCCGGAACCGCGTAGGCAGCGGATCGGTACGGCTCGGGCGGCAGCCGGGTGAAGATCTCGTCACTCACATAGGGCTCGACCAGGGTGCCCGGGCGCGTCGGGCACGCCAGCAGCGCCGCTTCCGCGGCGTGGACCAGACGGTCGGGAAATTCGTGATGGGCTCCGATATGGTCGAAGTGCGTATGGCTCGCGACGGCGAGGCACCGCTTCCCGGTCACCAGCGGAACCCAGGTGCGCAGGCTGACCACGCCCATGCCGCTGTCCACCAGCAGGTCCCGATCCCGTCCGCGCACGTGCCACATGTTGCAACGGTAAAACTCGCGGATGAAGGGCTCGCAGATATGAGTCACGTCGGCCCCGACCCGCTCGACGCGATACCAGTCCTCGGGTGCCGCCCGTTGCATGACTTAGCCCTCCTGCGCTGCCAGCACCACTGCCATCGATGCATCCAGCCGCACCTGGATCCGATCGCCGGGTGCAACGGCAC
Source organism: Gammaproteobacteria bacterium (assembly GCA_965221725.1). Classification (GTDB taxonomy): domain Bacteria; phylum Pseudomonadota; class Gammaproteobacteria; order HK1; family HK1; genus HK1. The sequence goes on along the minus strand of OZ244909.1, from coordinate 3,181,458 downwards.
GGATCTGCGGCAGATGCGCAACGATGCGCACATCCTCCGCCCGCGCCGGGACCAGATGCACCCGGTGATGGGTGCCGAAAAACGCGGTGTCCGCGACGACCGCCGGCCCCAGATCGACCACCGTTGCGCACCCTTGTCCCGGGTCGACATGCTCGGGCCGGAAGCACAGAGTCACACGATGACCGGGCCGCACGTCATCATGCACCACGGTGTGCGCGGGAAGCACGACGTTCCCCATCGGGGTATCGAGTTCAATCGACAAACCGCCGAATTCGCGCACCGTCCCGGCGACAAGATTCGCCTCTCCCATGAACGCGGCGGAAAATGCGCTCTTCGGTCGCAGGTAGATCGCCTCCGGGGTCCCCGCGTCGCAGACGCAGCCCTCGTTCATGACGATGATGTCGTCGGCGATTGCCATCGCTTCGTCCTGATCGTGGGTAACGTGGATGAAAGTGGTGCCCACCCGCCGCTGGATATCCTTCAACTCGTCCTGCATTTGCCGGCGGAGCTTGAGGTCGAGGGCGCCGAGCGGCTCGTCGAGCAACAGCACGTCCGGCTCCACCGCGAGCGCCCGGGCCAGCGCCACGCGCTGGCGCTGGCCGCCGGACAGCTCGTGCGGCTTCTTGTGGAACGCCTCGCCGAGACCCACCAGGGTGAGCATCTCGTGCGTCCTGCGGTCGCGCTTGGTGCGCGCCATGCCGCGCATCCTGAGTCCGAAACCCACGTTGGCGCCCAGCGTCAGGTGCGGAAACAGGGCATAGTCCTGAAACACCGTGGTAGTCGGGCGCCGGGCGGGCGGTAGTGCAGTCATGTCGACGCCGCCGATGGCCACCGTGCCTTCGGTCGGGACGAGAAAACCGCCGACGATGGAAAGCAGCGTGGTCTTGCCGCAGCCCGACGGGCCAAGCAGCACCGCGAAACGTCCAGCGTCGATGTGCAAGTCGACATCCGCGAGCGCGGTGAACGCACCGAAGCGGTGGGTCACCGCGACAAGCTCGACATCCGCGGTCATCTCGGCTTCGGCCTCGTCCTGCGAAACACCACCGCTTCCAGTACCACCACGGCCAGGATCGAGGCCAGGAACACGATGGAGCCAACCGCGTTGGTCTTCGGGGTGAGCCCGGATCGGAGCAGGCTCCAGATCTCCACCGGCAGGGTGACCTCGAAGCGCGACAGCAGGAAGGCGATGATGAACTCGTCCCACGAGAAAGTAACCGACAGGAAGTAGCTCACGATCACGGCGGGGGCGAGCATCGGGGCGGTGACCAGCCGCATCACTTGCCAGTTGCTTGCACCCAGATCGCGAGCGGCGCGTTCGATATTGACCTGGTGAGCGCCCATCTGGCTGTAGATGATCGCGAAGCACAGCGGCATGTTGATCACCGCATGCCCGATGCCGACAGTGAGCAAGGAGCGGGAGACTCCCAGCATGTTGAACATGATGAGCAGGCCCATACCGATGATGAGGTAGCTTACTGCGAGCGGAGCCATGAGCAGCGCGCGCTGCAGGCCCGAGACCGGCAGCCGATAGCGGGCGAGGCCGTACGCAGCCAGGAATCCCAGCAGGCAGGCAACGGCCGAGGACAGCGCCGCCACCGCGAGCGAGTTCGCCAGCGCCTCGACCAACCGACCGTCAGCGAAGACCGCCTGGTACCACTTCAGAGAAGGGCCGTTGAACGGAGGGACAGGAAAGCGCCCGCCCTGGAAGGAGAACAGCACCAGCACCGCCACCGGAAGGAAGATGAATCCGTAGAGCGCCGCAGCGTAAGCCGCACCGAGCCAGTACGCGCCCGCCGACCCGATCCTCATGCCCGCTCCAGGCGCAGCCAGCGCGCACACCCGGCGTAGACGGCGGTGACGACCAGCATCAGGATGATGGCCAGCGCCGAGGCGGTCGGGAAATCCGCGCGGCGGCCAATCTGCTGCATGATGATCTGCGGCAGGACGAGCTCCTTGTTGCCGCCCAGGATCTGCGGCGTGATGTAATCGCCGATGCACAGCACGAAGGTGACGAAAGCGCCGACCGCAATGCCGGGCACGGTGAGCGGCCCGATCACATGGATGAACGTCTGCACGCGGCTCGCGCCGAGATCGGCAGCCGCCCGGGCATAGTTGGGAGACAACTGCTTCAGGTTCGCGTAGATGGTCAGAGTCAGCAGCATCACGAAGAAGTGCACGAACCCGATCACGGTGGCGATGCGCGTCGACGCAATCTCGATCGGCCTGTCGACGAGTCCCGCGCCCACCAGCACCTGATTGAGGATGCCGTTACCGGCGAGCACAAGCGTCCATGCATAGGAGCGCACCACGTAGGACGTCCAGAACGGGAGGATGGCGAGCAGCAGGGCGGCGCGCTGCCAGCGCTCGGGGATGCGCTCGGCGATGAACCACGCCAGTGGATACGCAAGCACCGCGGAGACCACGGTGACGACCACCGTAATCTCCAGCGAATTGACCAGTCCTTCGACGAAGTACGGCTTGGCGAAGAACGCGGCGTAGTTCTGCAAATCCCAGGTGCGCACGAGTCCGGCGCCGGTCCGCCGCCACAGGCTCATCGCCGCCATGCAGGCGAACGGCACGACGAAGAACGCGAGCGTCCAAAGCAGCGCCGGCAGCACCAGCCGCCACCCGGTGCGACGTTCGTGCGCCGCCACGGACGCCGTGGACACCGGGGAAGTCCCGCTCTTTGTGTGCGGACTCCGTCAGTGCTGCATGAACTCGGTCCAGACGTCCTGCATCTTCGCGTCGAGTTCGGCGCTCGGGACGGGATAGAGCTGGGACCGGGCGAGGTAGTCCGGCTGATCGTCCCAGCGCAGGGCCCGTCGCTGCTGCTCGGTGAGATGCGCCGCCGCCTTTGCGTTGGCCGGCATCGCCCAGTAGCACGACGAGGTGGCGAGACGCGCCTGACCCTCGGGGCTCAGGATGTACCTGACGAATTCCAGCGCGAGATCCGGCTTCGTCGACGATGCGAAGACCCCGATGGACTGCGACCAGCGCACCCCACCCTGCTCGGGCAACACCCAGTCGAGATCGGGGATCTCCGTGGTGAGTCCCGCCGTCACCCACTCACCCCCGCCTACCAGCACGTCCACCTCGCCGGTAGCGATGGCGGTCTGGCTCGACACCACTTCGCCGATCTGCTTCGCCGACGCCTTCATGGCGAACAACTTCTCCCGGATGGCGGGCAGGTCCGCTTCGGTCAGGTCCGCAGTGTTCTTCCCGAGCCCGATGGCCACCATCCCCATGACGGGCAGATAGTAGTCGTAGACCGCCATGCGACCCGCGTACTTGTCGCTCCAGATGATCGACATGTCGTTCATGTCGGCGGGATCGACCTTCGTCTTGTTGAAAGAGATGGTGTTGTAGCCGAACTTCTCCGAGACCGCGTAGGTCTTGCCATCACGATCATGGTTCTCCGCCATCACCAGCTCGGGGAAGAGATCGCTGATCGGGAGCTTGTCGGCCGGCAGCGGGGCCAGGAGACCAGCGTCCACCACGCGCGGCACATCAACGCCGTCCACCACGAACACGTCCCAGTCTCCGGGCTGCGACTGCTCGACGATGGAGAGCGCAGTGCCGGTGCCCTCGTACTCCTTGAGATTGACCTTGACGCCGTGTGCCTGCTCGAACGGCTCGATCAACGCCGGATCCGTGTGATCGCACCACACAAGCGCGTTCAGAGTCTCCGTGGCGTGGGCGAACGACATCGCGCCGAGGAAGCACGCACCGACCGCGACAGAACGCGACAACAGGCTTCGAAAAGCTTCGATGACCATCGACTTCCCTCCCCTTCGACATTGGTTGACAGTGACCGGCGACCAACGATCCATCGCCGGCGCGGGCATGACACTGATGCAAGCTTATCGAAAAGCAAGCATTCGTGAGACCATTGCGAACCGTATCCTGATCGGACTGCGGTCTCCCCCTGCTGCGGACCGATCGTCTCGCCGGACAGGAAACCGAAACCATGACCAGAATCGCCGTTCAGGTATACCCCCAGCACTGCGCCTTCGCCGACATCCGCCGCGCGTTCCTGACCGCGGAGGAACTCGGCGCCGACCGCGTTTACACCTGGGACCACTTCTTCCCGCTGTTCGGGGAGTCCGAGGGTGCGCACTTCGAGTGCTTCACGATGCTCGCCGCGCTCGCGGAGGCGACTTCGACCATCCGCTTCGGGCCGCTCGTCGCGTGCAACTCGTACCGCAATCCGGAGTTGCTTGCGGACATGGCCCGCACCATCGACCACGTCTCCGGCGGCCGCTTCATCCTCGGCATCGGTTCGGGGTGGTTCAAACGCGACTACGACGAATACGGCTACGAATTCGGCACCGCTCCGAGCCGGCTGCGGGACCTCGCCGCCGCCATCCCGCGCATGAAGGCCCGGCTCGGCAAGCTCGACCCGCCGCCGATGGGTCCGCTGCCGATGATGATCGGTGGCGCGGGCGAGAAGGTCACCCTGCGCCTCACCGCCGAGCACGCGGACATCTGGCACGGATTCGCGCGCGACAGCGCCGGCCAGCGCACGCCGGCCGAGCAGGTGCGGCACAAGAACGCGGTGCTGGACGCCTGGTGCGCCAAGGTCGGGCGGGACCCGAAGACCATCGACCGGTCCATCGGGGTGGACGCCGCCGCGCTCGACCTGGCCGATGCGATCGCCGACGCCGGCGCGGACGAAATCTCGGTCGGTGTCGCCGGACCGGAGTTCGACTTCAGCCCGGTGAAGCGGTGGCTCGCATGGCGCGACGCCCGGGGGGCAGGCTGAGCCCGCCCATCGATGACCACGCCCACCCCCTTTCCCCACCTCTTCCGTCCCATCCAGGTCGGGGCGAAAACCCTCAAGCACCGCCTGAACTTCGGCGCCCACACCGCCAACATGAGCGCCGAGGGCCTGCCCGCGGAGCGCCACCTCGGCTACTACCGCGAACGCGCCATGGGCGGGGCGGCCATGATCGTGGTCGAGCCGGTGCCCATCCACCGCACCGCGGTGCTCACGCGCGGCAACTTCCGCCACGGCGACGACGGCATCATCCCGCACTTTCGCCGCATCACCGACGCCTGCCACGAACACGGCACGGTGATGATCCAGCAGCTCTACCATGTGGGCGCGCACGGCGACTTCGACCTCTCCTGGCAGCCCAACTGGTCGCCCTCGGGGATGCCCTCCATGCACGACCAGGACGGCAGCCACGCGATGACGGAAGCCGAGATCGAGGAGCTCGTCGAAGGCTTCGCCGAGGCCGCGCGCCGGGCGAAAGAGGCGGGCTTCGACGGCTGCGAGATCATGGCCGCCTACAACGCGCTCTTCGAGCAGTTCTGGTCGCCGTACTCGAACCGCCGCGACGACGCGTGGGGCGGCTCGTTCGAGAAACGGATGCAGTTCTCGGCGCGCACCCTGGCGCGGATCCGTACGCGCTGCGGTCCCGACTTCGTCATCGGGGTCTGCGTGAGCGTCGACCCCACCCGCCCCGACGTGCTCTCGGTCGAGGACCAGCAGGAAATCGCGGCCTGGCACGACGCGCGCGGCCTCTACGACTACGTGACGGTGGGCACCGGCAGCTACTTCGAGTTCACACGCCTGATGCCGACGTTCGTCTACGAGGACAAGCTCGGTCCGCCCTGGGCAGAGCGCATCAGGCAGGCGGTGCGGCACGCGAAGGTGCAGTCGGAGAGCCACATCCGCACCCCGGAGAACGCGGACTACGTCATCGCCTCCGGTCAGGCCGACATGGTGAGCATCGTGCGCGGCCAGATTGCGGACCCGCACCTGGCGAACAAGGCGCGCGACGGGCGGGCCGAGGACGTGCGGCCGTGCCTGTCGTGCAACCAGATGTGCTGGGGCCGGCGCTCTCGCGACTACTGGGTGAGCTGCCTCGTCAATCCGTCGGCGGGGCGCGAGTTCGAGTGGGGCGGGGACCGGTTCGCCCGTACCGAATCACCGCGCTCGGTCCTGGTGGTGGGCGGCGGCCCGGCCGGGCTGGAGGCGGCGCGGGCCGCGGCGGAGCGAGGGCATCGCGTCACCCTGGCCGAAGCGTCGGACCGGCTGGGCGGTCAGTTCCGCCTTGCGGGGATGCAGCCGCGACGCGGGCAGATTCTCGACCTCCTCGACTGGTACGCGCGCCAGCTCACGAAACTTCAGGCGGTGGTACGTCTCAACACCCCGATGGACCCCGAAGAGGTGGAGGGCTTCGACGCGGACGTGGTGGTGCTCGCGACCGGCTCGCAACCCGCCGGCAACGGCTGGCAGCGCGGGCTTCCCACCGTGGACCGGCTCCCCGGCATCGATCGGGCCGGCGTGTTCTCGGTGGAGGACGTGATGCGCCGCGCGGCCCGGCCCGGGCACCGGGTCATCGTGCTGGACGACACCGGCACCTGGCGCGGAGGCGGCACCGCCTGGCACCTCGCCGAGCAGGGGCATGCGGTCACCATCGTGACCCCGGACCCCTTCGTGGGCTGCGAGATCGTGCGCACCTCCGCCGACTGGCCGCTGCGGGAACGACTGAAGCGCCTCGGGGTGGAATTCGTGGTGGAGTCCGCGGTGAAGGAGTGGCACGGCGACGGCGCGACGGTCGTCGACCTGCTCGACGAGTCCGAGCGGCGCATCGACGCCGACGCGCTGGTGCTCGCCACCGTCAACGCTCCGGAACGCTGGCTGGCGGACGCCCTCGCGAGTTCGGAGCGCGAAGTACACGCCATCGGCGACTGCCTCGCCGCCCGCCAGGCGCCGGCCGCCATCTACGAAGGCCGCAAACTGGGCCTTTCGATCGGCAGATGAGCGTGCAACCGGATTCGTCGGCGCGACCCGGGGCGCAGATCGGGATTCCGGCCGCGCTGATGCGGGGCGGCACGTCGAAGGGGCTGTACTTCGAGCGGGCCGACCTGCCGGACGACCCGCAGGCGCGCGACCGGGTGCTCCTCGCCGCGATGGGGTCTCCCGACCCCCGGCAGATCGACGGGGCCGGGGGCGCGAACCCGCTCACCAGCAAGGTCGCGATCGTCAGCCCCTCGGCGGCGGACGATGTCGATGTCGATTACCTGTTCGCCCAGGTGCATGTCGAGCGGGCGATCGTGGATCTGAATCCGAGCTGCGGAAACCTTCTCGCCGGGGTCGGGCCGTTCGCCGTCGAGCGCGGCATGGTCGCGGCCGGCGACGGCGAGACGCGGGTGCGCATCCGCATGGTCAACACCGGCGGGCTCGCCGAGGCCGTGGTGCAGACGCCGGGAAAGCGGGTTCGCTACGACGGGGAGGTCGCGATAGACGGCGTACCCGGAACGAGCGCCCCCGTGGTGCTCAACCTGCTGCGGTGCGCCGGTTCCAGAACCGGCGCCATGCTGCCTTCGGGGCGCCCACGGGACGAGATCGACGGCGTGGCGGTCACCCTCATCGATGTCGCCATGCCGATGCTGCTGGTGCGGGCCGACGCGCTCGGCAAGACCGGATACGAAACCCCGGCCGAACTCGACGCCGACCCCGCGCTGTTCGCGCGCGTGGAGCGGATGCGGCGAACCGCAGGGGAGATGATGGGTCTGGGCGATGTCGCGGATCTGGTGATCCCCAAGGTCTCCCTCGTGGCTCCTCCGCGCGCCGGTCCCGGCATCTCGTCGCGCTACCTGGTCCCGACCCGCACCCACCAGGCCCACGCCGCGACCGGCGCGATCTGCGTCGCCAGCGCCGCCGCGGCCCCGGGGACCGTGGCCTCGGAAGTCGCACGGCTCGACCCGGCGCAGAGTCCCCTGGCCGTCACCATCGAGCACCCGGCGGGGCAGATCGAAGTCTCGGTCGACATCCGTCCTGCCGCCGGCGGCATCAAGGTGGTCTCCGCCGGCCTGGTGCGCACGGCGCGTCTCATCTTCGATGGCAGGATCTACGTCCCCGGCCCCACGCTCGACCATCCGCTCGGTCCGGAGCCGGCCGGTGACCACCCCCGCCCCGGCCTGACCGCCATTTCTCAGCCCTTCCCGGCCAGGACTGGAGAACCGCTCAGGTCTGAATGGTTCCAGTTCATGGGCTTGTGAGAAATGCGGCTAACCCGGAAATGTCGCCGATTCACGGCTGCGGGCACGGATCCGACTGCTTTCGCCGCGTTGAATGCGACATGGAGGCGGCCCGGGGGCTCGACGTACCTGCGGGTACGCCTGCACGCCCTGACTCGCGTTCGCTTTGCGCAACCAGCCATCTCCGCCCCCTCGCCTCGCCAATCGGCGACATTTCCGGGCGGCATTCCGAAGCAACACGGCCCCTCGGCCCACGAACGGTACCGCCGACCGCGGCGCGTCAGAACGTCTTGCAGAGCCGCAGCGCGTCGTAGATCGCGGCGTGGATGTTGCGGCTGGCCACCGCGTCGCCCACCCGGAACAGCATGAACGCCCCGTCCTGGTTCGACGCGCCGGCCTGGGCGCGGCCGGCGATCAGCGCCTCGATGTCCAGCTCGCCATCGTTGCGGGCCCGGGGGGCGAGATCGTGGAAAAGTTCCGCGGACGGCAGCGTGCCGTGCTCGACCACGACCTGATCGACGGCGCGCGTCTCCTCCGCGTCGTTGTATTCGTTGCGCAGGGTCGCGCGCAGCCGGTTGCCGTCGCGCTCCACGCGGCGCAGGCGGTGGTCGGGGGTCATCCGGACCCCCTTCGAGTAGAAGCTCTCCAGGTACACGGGGAAATTGCTGGCGCCGACCTCGTGCGCCGCCATACGGTCCGGGGTCGCAAGCTCGACCTTCGAGCCGCGCGTGGCGAGGAAGTCCACCACACTCGGCCCCTGATGGTCTCCGTGGTCGTCGTACACCAGAACCTCGGCTCCGGGCTCGACCTGGCCCCCCAGCACGTCCCATGCATTGACCACATGCTCGGCGCCGTCGACCCACTCGGTGTTCGGCACCCCGCCGGTGGCGACGACCACGATGTCCGGCCGCTCGGCGAGCACGTCGTCGGCCTCGGCGTAGCGGTTGAGGTACACGGTGACGCCAAGGCGCTCGACCTCGGATGCAAGCCACTGCGCGACGCCCAGCAGATCCTTGCGCCACGTCGCTCGCGCTGCGAGCACGATCTGCCCACCCGGCGAAGCCGCCGCCTCGAACACCACCACCTCGTGCCCGCGCAACGCCGAGACCCGCGCCGCCTCCAGGCCGGCCGGCCCCGCCCCCACCACCACCACCTTGCGCCTCGGGCCGGGGCCGGGCTCCACCACATGGGGCATCGTCCGCTCGCGCCCGGTGGCGGGGTTGTGCAGGCAGAGCGCATCGCCGCCCACGTAGATGCGGTCGAGGCAGTAGCCGGCGCCGACGCAGGGACGGATCCGATCCTCCTCGCCCCGCATCATCTTCGCGACGATGTGCGGGTCCGCCATGTGGGCGCGAGTCATCGCCACCATGTCGACGTAACCTTCGCGCACGCAGTGCTCGGCCGTCGCCAGATCCGCGATGCGGGTGGCGTGGAAGACCGCAAGCCCGGTCTCGCGCTTCATCGCGGCCGCGATGTGCACGAAGGGCGCACGCGGGCCGGCCATGCTCGGAATGGCCTTCGAGAGCCCCCGCTCGTCCCCGACCTGGCCGGCGATCACGTTCATGAAGTCGCACATGCCGGTGTCGGCGTAGATCTTCGCGAGCGCGAGGCAGTCCTCCTGGGTGAGGCCGCCCTCCTTCAGCTCATCGCCCATCATCCGGAAGCCGACCAGGAAGTCGTCCCCCACCCGCCGGCGGATCTCCTCCAGCACCTCCAGGCCGAACCGCGCCCGGTTCTCGAGGCTCCCGCCGTACGCGTCGGTGCGCCGGTTGACGAGCGGAGTCCAGAACTGATGGATGAGGTGGCCCTGAGCGAGCAGCTCGGTGCCGTCGAGCCCGCCTTCCCGGCAGCGCCACGCGGCGTCGCCGAACGCCCGCACCACGCGGCGGATGTCGTGGCGGTCCATCTCCTTCGGGAACGAGCGGTGCGCGGGCTCGCGCACCACCGAGGGGGCAAGGGGCGGCAGCCAGTCCTCCACGTTCCACAGCGTGCGATGCCCCATGTGGGTGATCTGGCACATGATGGCGCAGCCGTGCCGGTGCACGCGCTCGGAGAACTCCCGCAGCACGGGGATGATGGAGTCGTCGCCGATGTAGATCTGGCCGAAGGCGGAGGGTGAATCCGGCGCGATGTTGGACGAGCCGCCGAACATGGTGAGCGCGAGCCCGCCCTTTGCCTTCTCCTCGTGGTAGAGCTGGTAGCGGAGCTTCGGGTGCCGATCCTCCACGTAGCCGGGAGCATGGCTCGTGCTCATGACCCGGTTCCTGAAGGTCAGGTGACGCAGCCGGAACGGCTGGAGAAGGGCGGGGTACCGGCTCGAACTCATCGTCCCCGGATCACATCAGGGGACTCTGATCGGGATAACTTTCCGCTCAACGCGCCTGCCCCCGCTGTCCGGAGGTGGATTGGGGTTCATGAGGCGGAAAATCAATTTCGGTCAGAGTCCGGACCGGGTCACACCAGGCCGAACACGCGCAGCGCAACGGCAAGCAGCACCGCAGACTGGATCCCGACCACCCATTGCAGGGCATTGACCCGTCCTTCCAACGCGACCATGCGGCCTTCCAGCGCGACGATACGGCCTTCGAGTTCGGCGATGTCGGCCTTCGTGGCGAGATGCTGGATTCCGGCGGCCTGCGCATCGCGGATCGAGTCCACGATGGCCCGTGCCTGAACTTCGCCAAGGCCGGCACCGCGCAGCCTGTCGGCAGCGCTCAACGCATCGAATGCGGCTACGGTCACGGGCGATCTCCGCGAGGGCCAGCGAGAGTCTATGCGACCGTTTCCGTCCGGTACAGCGTTTCGCTTCGGGCCTTCGCTTCAGGCTTCACTTCGGGCTCTCGTCTCAGGTCCTCGCCTTCAGGATCAGCGACTCCCGCCGGCATCCGGAGAGACCGCGCCCCGCAGGGGTTTCGGCGCGATTTCAACCCTCCGCGCGGCCAATGCAGGGGATTCCAAGCGCACGCCCCGACCTGGCGGGAATGGCGGCCGGAGAAGGCTCGGAGAAGCCTCGGCGGTGAACCGGCGGGGCGATTTGCAGTATCTTTGCGCCTCCGGAAAACCGTACCAGCCGCGACCGGCGCACCGACCGATTCGGACGCCGGCTCGCATCGAGCGCGATCAGCGCGATCTTCATCGGCGCCAGCCACAACCCCGCCTGCCCGCACGGCATGCGGATGACGGACATCACAGGAGATGGGCATGAGCAAGGACAATCGTCGGTCGTCGGGCCGTATCGATCAGGGAACTTCCGGCCGGAAGACGGCCGGAAAGGTATTGGCGGGCGGGGCCGCTCTGCTCGCGGCCGGAAGCGCGCACGCCGCAGTGCCGGCCGAGTCGCAGTTCGTGCTCAACACCTTCTCGTTCCTCATCTGGGGGGCGCTGGTGATGTGGATGTGCGCGGGCTTCACCATGCTGGAGTCGGGCTCGGTGCGCACCAGGAACGCTTCGGTCATCTGCCTCAAGAACATCGGGCTCTACTCCATCGCGGGACTCGCCTACTACGTCATCGGCTACAACCTGATGTACGTCGACGTCTCGGGCTGGATCGGCTCGTTCCAGTTCTTCTACGGCCCGTCGGAGGCGGAGCTTGCGCTGCTCGGCGAAGACGAGAGCGCAAAGGCGGCCGTCATCGACAACGGCTACTCCACGATGTCGGACTGGTTCTTCCAGATGGTGTTCGTGGCGACCGCCGCGTCCATCGTGTCCGGCACGCTGGCCGAGCGAGTGAAGCTGTGGTCGTTCTTCGCCTTCGTCACGGTGCTGACCGCCGTCATCTACCCCATCGTCGGCGCCTGGACCTGGGGCGGCGGCTGGCTCAGTGAAATGGGCTTTCAGGACTTCGCGGGCTCCACCATCGTGCACTCCACCGGCGGCTGGGCGGCGCTGGCGGGGGCCATCGTGGTCGGGGCGCGGCGGGGCAAGTTCCGCCCGGACGGCACCGTCAAGTCCACCCCGCCCTCCAACGTCCCGGTGGTGACGCTCGGGGTGTTCATCCTGTGGCTCGGGTGGTTCGGCTTCAACGGCGGGTCACAGCTCGCGCTCGGCGGCGCGGCCGATGCGGTCGCCATGAGCAACGTGCTGGCCAACACCAACCTGGCGGCGGCAGCGGGGGTCATGGCCGCCATCAGCTTCGCGCGGCCGATCCTCGGGCGGGTCGACCTGCTGGCCGGGCTGAACGGGGCGATCGCGGGGCTCGTCGCCATCACCGCCGGCCCGGACATCGTCGATCACTACTGGGCCATCGTCATCGGCGCCATCGGCGGCATCATCTGCACCATCGGCATGAAGGTGATGGAGAGCCTGAAACTCGACGACGTGGTGGGCGCGGTGCCGGCCCATCTCTTCGCCGGGGTCTGGGGCACCCTCGCGGTCTGCATCGCGGCCGGCGGCGACGTGGTCATCCAGCTCATCGGGGTGCTCGCGGTCGGCGTGTTCGTGTTCATCGCCTCATTGCTGGTGTGGCTGGCGATCGAGAAGACGGTCGGGGCGCGGGTCTCCGAGACGGTCGAGGAACTCGGGCAGGACGCCGCCGAACTCGGGATCGAAGCCTACCCCGAGTTCATGCTCATGCCGGACGATGACGACCTCAAATCGCTCCGGCGCGACTGATCGAACCGTCCGCACCGTGAGGGGCGCCCGGTCGATCTCGACCTGGCGCCCCTCCGCCCGACCGGAGAGCGCGCCAAGTCAATCTCGATGGCGCGCGCTCGTGCGCAGTCGGGAAGACTCTTGCTTTCCGGACCATTTCTGCCATACCGGCCCAACCGCCCCCGCCATCCGGCCCCGGGCGACTCCGCCGCCCCGACCCCGACCGGGCGCCCCGGACTCGGAAAGCCAGATGGGCGCACGGCCGGCGGCGGCGCGTCGCCGCCGCAGTGCTGGCGTTCGGGCACACCGGACTGGTGGTTGCCCACCCCGTTCCCGCCGCGCACGCGATGGACCCCGCCGAAGTCGAGCACCTCGTCGAGGAGGCCAAGCACCGCGCCCGCGCCGCGGGCATCAGCGGCAAGGCGCTCACTCCGTTCCTGCTCCGAACCCTGGCGGAGACGAGCGGCGGCGCGACCCTGCGCACGAACCGCGCCCTCCTCGTCGCCAACGCCCGCGCCGCCGCCGAGATGGCCCGACACCTGCCGGCCGCCCGCGCACACCTTGCGAACTGACCCGTCACCTGGCGCGCCCACTCCTCGGCCAACTCCGGTGAAATTTCCGGGCTGAGCCTCGGAGATCTTCCCGTGGGCCAGGCGCTTGTCGATGGCACGGGCGGCGGTTTCCCGGTAGCCTCCGGCCTGCAATGCCTTCCTCCCATCGCGGTTCGCCGCGCCCGATCCTCGCGTCGTGCTCGACCGCCCATGCCGCGCACGACGGTCTGTCCGAGGCCCTGCTCGTGCTCCTGCCGCTGTGGGCGCAGGCCTTCGGCCTGTCGCTGACGCAGACCGGGGCGCTGAAGAGCGGGTTCTACGCCGCCATGAGCGCGGGCCAGATCCCGTTCGGTCTCGCGTCCGAACGGCTCGGCGAACGTCGCCTCCTCGCGCTCGGAACCCTGGGTACCGCGGTGGGCTGGCTGCTGCTGGCCGAGGCGGACGGATTTCGGGCTCTGCTGCTGGCAGTGCTGGTGGCCGGACTCGGTTCGAGCGTGCAGCATCCGCTGGCATCGAGCCTGGTGAGCCGCGCGCACCGGGGCGATGGGGCGCGGGCGGCGCTCGGCGTGTACAACTTCGCCGGGGACGCGGGCAAGGCGGTGGTTCCCGCCCTGCTCGCGCTCGGCATCGGGATCGCCGGCTGGCGGATGTCGTCGTGGTCGTGCGGCGTCGCGATGGCCGTCGTCGCGCTCGGGGTACACCTGTCACTGCAGCGTTTCCTGTCCGGCGAGAAGGTGCCGGAGTCGCCGGCGGCCGCCCCACCGGGATGGGGCATCACCCACCGTCGCGACTTCACGCTTCTGAGCGCCATCGCGATCATCGACGCCTCGTCGCGCAGCGGGTTCCTGCTGCTGGCGCCGTTTCTGATGGTGGAGAAGGGGTTGCCGGTCGAACAGGTGGGCTTCGGCGTGATGCTGATCTTCGTCGGCGGGGCGGCCGGGAAGTTCGCCTGCGGCTTTCTGGCGGAACGGCTCGGAACCGTTCGCACCATCGTGATCACCGAGGTGGCGACCGCGATCGGAATCGCCGCCGCCGTCGCAGCGCCCATGAGTGCGCTCTGGGTGCTGCTCGCACCAATCGGCCTCGCGCTCAACGGGACGTCATCGGCGCTGTACGCGGCCGCCGGCGAACTCGCGCACGAGAAGCGGCAGGCAAGGGCGTTCGGGCTCTTCTATACGGTGACCACCGCCGCCTCCGCCGCCGCCCCGATCGCGGTCGGCGGGCTCGGCGATGCGATGGACCTCACCACCGGCGCCGCCATCGTCGCGGCCTGGACCGCGCTCGCAGCACCAATCGCGCTGGCGCTGCGATCGGCCGGGCAACGGTAACCCCCCGGACCGAATCAGACGCTTGACCGCGCACCGGTGCCTTGCACCGTGCGCCGGTCCGCCGCGGGCGACACGCCGAATGCCGACTTGAAGGAACGCGAGAAGTGCTCGGCGGAACCGAATCCGCTGGCAAGACCAATCTCCACTACGCCGAGATCCGTCTGGTGCAGCAGACAGCGCGCATGTCGGAGCCGCAGGCGGGTATAGAACTGTACGGGTGAGCGCTTCACGTGGGTGCGGAACAGCCGCTCCATCTGACGCTGGGAAACACCGGCCCGAGCGGCGAGTTGCGGCAGGTCGAGCGGGTCTTCGATGTGGTCTTCCATGATGTCGATGATGCGCAGCACCCGCGGGTCGGTCAGACCCAGCCGGATGCCGTGGGAGGTGCGCTGCTGCGCCGAAGCCTCACGGATACCGCCGATGATGAACTGGTCGGACACCTCGGTGGCGAGCGCGTGCCCGAAGTGCAGGCCGATGAAGTGCAGAATCATGTCCATGGCCGCGGTGCCGCCGGCGCAGGTGAAGCGGCCGCGGTCCACCTCGAAGACGCTGCGGGTCACCGTGGTCATGGGGAAGCGTTCGGCGAGCCCTTCCAGGTAGAGCCAGTGGATGGTCGCCCGGTACCCGTCCAGCAATCCCGCTTCGGCGAGGTACAGGCTGCCGGCGCCCAGAGCGCCGAGATGGGCGCCCCGCCTTGCGAGGCGACGCAGCCAGTTCCTGACCGTGCGGCGGACCCTGATGATGGGTTCGAATTCGACGCAGCAGATGACGTTCGGATAGTCCACGGCATCTTTCAGCGCACGGTCGACCATGATGGTCATCCCGTTGATGGCTTCCACCGGTTGCCCGTCCTGCGAGATGAAGGACCACTCGAACAGGCGCCGGCCGCTCAGCTTGTTGGTCATCCGGAGCGGATCGACCGCGTTGATGAAGGGGACGATGGAAAACCCGCGCGCGAGGTAGAAGCCGATACGAATCGGCTGATCCCGCTCAGAAATCCTGAACACGGCACCCCGGACGCGCGCAAGTCAGCCCGGAAATTTCACCGATTCGCGAACTGGCAATATTCAACGCGGCGAAAACAGCCGGATCCGTGCCCGCAGCCGTGAAGCGGTGACGTTTCCGGGTCAGTCCATGGTCGAGGGCAGCCATGTCGCGATCTCGGGGAACAGGGTGAGCAGCACCGCCCCGGTGAGCAGGAGCATGAAGAAGGGAAGCGCGGCGCGTGCGACGGTGAAGATGTTCAGCCCCGTCAGCCCCTGGATGACGAAGAGGTTGAAGCCCAGGGGCGGAGTGATCTGGGCCATCTCGACCACGATGATGATGAAGATGCCGAACCAGACCAGGTCGAATCCGACCGCGCTGACCAGCGGCAGCACGACGGTCGCGGTCAGGACGATCATCGAGATTCCCTCGATGAAGCATCCGAGAACGATGTAGAGCACGCACAGCGCGGCGATCAGCGCGTAGGGATTCAGGTCCATGGCGCCGATCCACCCCGCCAGGGCTCTGGGGAGCCCGGTGTAGGCGAGGGAGGTGGTCAGAAACGCGGCGCCGGCCAGGATGAAGAAAATCATGCACGAGAGGGTGGTTGCGCTGAGCAGGCTCTCGAAGAACATCTTGCGGGACAGGCTGCGCGTCCACGCGGCCAGAACGAGGGCGCCGATGACGCCGCCGGCCGCCGCCTCGGTCGCGGTGGCGATACCGAGATAGATGGACCCGATGACGGCCAATATCAGCGCCACCACCGGCAGGAGCCCGCCGGAAAGCACGAGCTTCTCTCGCAGGCTCATCCGGGCGGTATCGCGCGGGCTGACCCCCGGGCGAACGATGGCCATGAACGCGAGATAGCCCATGAACAGCACGATCAGCATCGCGCCGGGCAGCACCCCGGCCAGAAACAGACGCACGATGGAGACGTCCGCGGCCACGCCGTACACGATCATGATGATCGAGGGTGGAATCAGCAGGCCCAGGGTGCCCGAACCGGCGAGGCTGCCGACGGAAAGCGTCCGGTCGTAGCCGTTTCTTTGCAGTTCCGGGAGCGACATCCGGCCGATGGTGGCAACGGTGGCCGCCGACGATCCGCAGATCGCCGCGAAAATCCCGCACCCCAGAACGTTGACGTGCATCAACCGGCCCGGAAGCCAGCTCACCCACGGTGCGATGCCGCGGAATAGGATCTCCGAAAGCCGGGCGCGAAAGAGAATCTCGCCCATCCAGATGAACAGGGGCAGAGCGGCCAGCGTCCACGATGCGGTGGTCTGCCACATCGAGGTCGCCAGCGACTTCTCGATCGGCACGGAGCTGAAGAACGCGAGCCCGACCCACCCCACCCCGAGCAGCGACAGCGCAATCCACACCCCGGCGCCGAGGAACGCAAACAGCGCGATGACCATCGTGATCGCGACCGCTGTCTGATCGGGGGTCAACGGCGAGATTCCCGGGCCGCGACCACATGCGCCGGCTGCCCGCCCAGAAGCGAAACGACGAGATCGTCCATGATCGCGATGGCGAGCAGGAGCGAACCGACCGCGATGGACGACTGGGGGATCCAGATCGGAATGACGATCAGGTTCTGGGAAAGCTCTTCGAAGCGGAACGAATCCCGGATCATGTCGAACGCGGAATAGGTCATGTAGCTCGCGAGAAAGAGCGACACGAGGAGGATGAGTATTTCCAGCAACCGGCGCCGAAGCCCGCCGAGCTGCTCGACCACGACGGTGACCCGGATGTGGCGGTTCTGCCGATATGTGTAGGCAAGGGGCAGGAACCCGGCGGCCACCACGCTCCATGCCGTCAGATCATCGGCGCCCTTGACCAGGACCCCCAGCTCGCGCCCGGTGACCTGAGACACGATGAGAAGCCCGATGGCGACGATCGACCCCGCACCCGCCAATGCGCCACCGAGGTACAGCGCATTCAGGATTCGCCTCAGCATGGCGCAGAGCCAGCCCGCATTCGAGAAACGCGGGTGAGGGCTCGGCCGTCATCGGGCACCCCCTCTCTCGGGGCCGTGCGTGCCCCGACACCGGTGGGTATGCCGCAGACAGCGGATGGAGAGAGGGATTGCGGAGAGAGGGATTGCGGAGAGGGCTGGCGCAAATCCGGCTCACCCCGGCCCGCACCCCTCACCGGGAACCGACCGCCGACCGGGCATCGCCCCGCGGGTGCCGATGCCATCTCCGCCCGGCCGGAACCCACGCTCGAAGTCAACTCCGGACACTCCGGAGGCCGAAACCCCGCCGGAATCGCGCGGCGGACGGCCTCCGGAGCGCCGGTGAGAATCACTCTGGGCGCCGTCAGTTCGTACCCAGCGCCCGGTAGGCGGCGATGAACTGCGCGCCGTCATCGCCGGCCTTGGCCAGCCACTCCTGAACCATCGTCTCGCTGATGGCCTTCAGTTCGCCCAGCAGCTCCGGGCTCGGCGGCGCGACTGTCATGCCGTTGACGGCCAGCTCGCGCGTGGTCGTCACCTGCGCCTCCCGGCTCATGATCCACCCGCGAGCCTCCGCCTTGGCGGCGGCCTGCATCACCACCGCCTGCGTGTCCGCATCCAGGGCGTTGAACGCATCGACGCTCACGATCACCATGTTCTTGTTGTTCATGGCGTTGACGTCATAGAAGTGCGTGGTGAAATCCCAGGCCTTGGTGTAGGTGCCGGTCGCGGCGGAGGTCACCATGGCGCTCACCACGCCGGTCGCGAAGGCTTGCGGTACTTCCGCGGACTGAACCGTGGTGGGAACGGCGCCCATGAGCTCGGCCAGCCGGGCGGTCAGGGCGTTGTAGGCGCGGAACTTCACGCCCTCGAAGTCCGATGTCGTGCTGATCGGCTTCTGCGCGTAGAGACCCTGCCCCGGCCAGGGCACGGAGAAGAGCGGCATCAGACCCTGCTTCTCGAGCTTGGCCCGGATGAAGGGCAGCGTGAGTTCGTACACCTCCCAGGCGGTCATCTGGCCCTGGGACAGGAACGGAATGCCGTCGACCTCGAAGAACGGATCTTCCTTGCCGTAGGCCGACAGCAGGATCTCCCCGATCTGGACCTGCCCGGTCTGCACGCCACGCTTGATCTCCGGCATCTTCAGCAGCGATGCGCCGGTGTGCATCGTCATCTTGAGCTTTCCACCGGAGTGCTCCTCGACCTCGGCGGCGAATCGAGCGATGTTCTGGGTGTGGAAGTTGTTGTCCTTGTAGGCGGTCGCGAGATTCCATACGGTTTCGGCCTGCGCTGCGGACAGCCCGACGGACAGCAAGAAACCCAGCAGCGGAGTGAACAGTCTCTTCATGGCGGTCTCCTTGAGCGAGCGTGGAGGGCGGCGCAGGCGGGTGACGTGTTCCCGTCAGCCCGGTCCCGGCCGAAGCGAATCGATCACGCCCCGGTTCTGCGCCGGTCGGCTCCATCTTAGCCGGGGGGCTTCGATCACGCTATCGCCGACAATCTCGGCTCCCGCATGGTTCGGCGCATGACGAAATTCGCCGTCCAACCGACAATTCTCGCCGCCCGACCGGAATCCCTTTCGCCGCGCTGCGCGGCGATGCGGCCGAGGAGACAGTTGTCGAAATCCGTCAAGCGACCGTTCATGCTCGCCTTCAATCTGTTCGCCACGGTCACGGATGCGGACCGACAATGTCCCGGTAGCGCCTTGCCGCGCGCGCTCGGCGGTGCGGCGCGCGCCCGGGAGCATCAGGCAGCGGAGCGAACGCGAATGGTCGACGGACAGGCACGGATCGGAGTCGATGTTGGCGGCACCTTCACGGATGCGGTGCTCGAAGTCGGCGACCGTCGGTTCACCTCGAAAGTGCTGACCACCCCGAAGGACCCGGAGCGGGGCTGCATGCAGTGCATCGAGGGGATGCTGAGCCGTGCCGGCCTCGGGCCGGACGCGGTCGGCGCCATCGTTCACGGCACCACCCTGGCCACCAATTCGATCATCGAGCGCCGGGGTGCCACCACGTCGCTTCTCACCACGGACGGGTTTCGGGACACCCTCCAGATGGGCACCGAAGGGCGCCCCGACCAGTACGACATCAACGTGACGCAACCGGAGCCGCTGGTGCCGAGGCGCCGGCGGATCACCGTCGAGGAACGGCTGAACAGCCGCGGCGAGGTGCTGGTTCCCCTGAGCCCGGAAAAGCTCGACGCGGTGCTGCCGACACTCGATGCGGCCGGGACCGAGTCGTTGGCGATCGCCTTTCTCCACAGCTACGCGAACCCCGTTCACGAGCGCCTGGCGCGCACCTATCTGTCCCGGCATCGGCCCGACTGGTCGATTTCCCTCTCGTGCGAGGTGTCTCCGGAGTTCCGGGAGTTCGAACGTTTTTCGACCACCTGCGCCAACGCGTACGTGCGCCCGCTGATGGAGCGATACCTGACGGCGTTCGCGGCGCAGCTCCGGCAACGCGGCTTCGGCTGTCCGCTCCTGCTCATGCTGTCGAGCGGCGGGTTGACGACGGTCGAAATCGCCCGGGCGTTTCCCGTGCGTCTCGTCGAATCCGGCCCCGCCGGCGGTGCGATCTTCGCGCAGGGAATCGCGGCGGCGCACGGGATCGAGAAGGCCGTCTCCTTCGACATGGGCGGCACCACCGCCAAGATCTGCCTTATCGACGACACCCGCGCCCAGACCAGCCGCCGCTTCGAGGTGGCCCGGGTGTATCGGTTTCGCCGCGACAGCGGACTCCCGCTGCGCATCCCCGTCATCGAGATGGTCGAGATCGGCGCGGGCGGCGGATCCATCGCAGGAGTCGATGCGCTGGGCCGCATCGCGGTGGGGCCGCAAAGCGCCGGCTCCGATCCAGGGCCGGCGTGCTACGGTCGGGGCGGCCGCCGGGCCACGGTGACCGACGCGAACCTGATCATGGGGCGCATCGACCCGGAAGGCTTTGCCGGCGGAAGGATGCCCCTGGCCCCGCGCGGCGCGCAGGACGCACTGATGGCCGACGTGGGGCAGCCCATGTCGGTTTCGCTGGACACCGCCGCCTTCGGCGTGACCGAAATCGTGTGCGAGAACATGGCCACGGCCGTGCGCGTCCACGCGATCGAGAGCGGGAAGAACGTGGACGACCGGACCCTGATCGCGTTCGGCGGCGCCGCCCCGCTGCACGCATGCCAACTCGCCCGGAAGCTGGGCATCCGGCGGATCATCGTGCCGCGCCATGCCGGCGTCGGGTCGGCGGTCGGGTTCCTGCGGGCGCCGATTTCCTACGAAGTCGTGCGCACCTTCCACCAGCGCGTGGATGCGTTCGCGGCCGAAGCGGTAAACACCGTCATCCGGGGCATGGAGGACGAGGCTAAAGGTTACGTGCGGATGGCCGCGGGACCGGCGGCGCTGTCGATTCGCCGCCAGGCCTACATGCGCTACCAGGGCCAGGGTCACGAGATTGCCGTCGAGGTGCCGAACGGACGGTTCGACGCAAGCGCGGGCGCCGACTTGCAGGCACGGTTCGACGAAGAGTACCGGGCGGTCTTCGGCCGCGACATCGGCACGGTGGCGGCGGCCGAGGTGGTCGCGTGGCGAGTCACTGCCGCCACCGCGCCATTTCCCGAGCCGGTGCCAAAGCCGGGGCGGTCGGACGAGTCCCGAGGCGCAGCGCCGGTTTCGCGGCCGGTTCTGGACCCGGCCTTCGAGTCGCCGGTCGCCTGCGCGATCCACGACCGGGAGGCACTGGAGCCCGGCTTTTCCGCCTCCGGGCCCGCCATCCTGGCCGAGGACGAGACCTCGACCGTGGTCGACGCGCGGTTCGAGGCCGCCATCCTTCCCGGCGGCGACGTGGAACTCAGGCAGAAGGCCCTTTGACCTGGATTTCCAAACGGGTTGCAGCCAGGGGCGCGGAGATGGTCAGGCATCGGCTTGCTTCGCAGGCCCCGTATTTCGCAAGGCGAACGCGAGGCAGGGCAAGCAGGCGTAAGACTGGTGAGAGATGCGCATCAAGACGTATGGGAAAGAGACGAGCATTCGGCCGCGTTTCTCACAGACCCTCGGATCTGAGCCATACGAGCTTGAGCGTTCTTCCGATCCTTGTCAGTAACAAGTGGGAAATCCGGTTTGTCGAGGAGGTACGGGCGATGACGGAGCGAGACGAGATTCGCAACCAGATGGTCTGGAGCCGGCTGATCTCGGCCATCGAGGAGCAGGCGCAGACCGTGATCCGGACCGCGTTCAGCCAGTCGGTGCGCGAATGCGGCGACCTCTCGGCCGGGGTGTTCAACCGGCGGGGACAGATGGTGGCGCAGGCGGTAACCGGTACGCCGGGCCATGTGAATTCCATGGCCGTGTGCATCGGCCACTTTCTCGAAGCGTTCCCGATCGACACCATGAAACCCGGGGACGTGTTCGTGACCAACGACCCGTGGCTGTCGGTCGGTCACTATCACGACGTCACCGTGGTGACACCGGCCTTCCACCGCGGCCGCGCCGTCGGCCTGCTCGCGAACACCTGCCACATCGTCGACATGGGCGGAAGGGGCTTCGGGCCGGATGCCCGCCAGTGCTACGAAGAGGGGATCAACATTCCCATCATGCACCTCGCGCGCGCGGGCGCGGTCAACGAGGACCTCATGGGGCTGCTGCGCACCAACGTCCGCAACGCCACCGACATGGAGGGCGATTTCTACGCCATGATGGCCTGCAACGACGAAGGTGCCCGCCGCCTCGTCGCCATGCTGGAGGAGTTCGGCCTCGATGACATCGAGACCATCGGCGACTACATCATCGGCCGATCCCGGGACGCCATCCGCACGGCGATTCGGGCCCTGCCCGAGGGTCGCTCCCGCCACGCCACCGAGCTGGACGGCTTCGACGAGCCGATCCGGATCTGCGCGGAGCTGACCGTCGGCGACGGCGCCATTCATGTCGACTACACGGGCTCGTCCCCCGCCAGCCCGTTCGGCATCAACCTGGTCCACAACTTCACGCTGGCCTATACCGCGTTCGGAGTGAACTGCATCGTCGGGCCCGATGTCCCCTGCAATGCCGGCTCGCTGGAGCCGATCACGGTGTCCGCCCCTCCGGGGTCGATCCTCAATGCGCTGCGGCCGATGCCGGTATCGGCGCGTCACGTCATCGGCCAGATGCTGCCGGATGTGGTATTCGGCTGCCTCGCGCAGGTGGTGCCCGAGCGCGTACCGGCCGAAGGTGCCGGAGCGATGTGGAATCCGATGATCCGGGGAGGCCCCACGGCGGTCGAACCCGACATCGCGGCCGGGGCGGCGGTGCTTTCGCGGGACTACGACGTCATCCTGTTCAACTCCGGCGGCAGCGGCGGGCGACCGGCGATGGACGGCCTCTCGACGACGGCGTTTCCGAGCGGCGTCCGCACCCCCCCGGTGGAGGCGGTGGAAACATCGTTTCCGTTGCTCGTCTGGCGCAAGGAGTACCGCGAAGGCTCGGGCGGGCCCGGACGCTGCCGCGGCGGTCTCGGCCAGCGCCTCGAGATCGGCGGCGAAGACGGCACCCCGTTCAGCGTCGCCGCCATGTTCGACCGGACGTGGCGCGCCCCCGAGGGCCGGTTCGGCGGCCACGAGGGCGCTCCCGGAGAGGTCCGCCTGAAGTCCGGCCGACGCCTGAAGAGCAAGGGCCGGCAGTCGGTGCCGTACAACGACCGCCTGGTGCTGGAACTTCCGGGCGGCGGCGGCTACGGCGACCCGCGGCAACGCGACCCGGCACTGGTCGCCGCCGACGTGGCCGATGGGCTGATTTCCCGCGAAGACGCCCGGAGCGTCTACGGGGTGGCGCTGGTTGCGGACGGGTCGGTCGACCGGGACGCCCACGCGGACGCTACGGGCGGAACCGCAACGGCCGGCACCGATGGAATGACCGGGTGAAGCCGTGTGGAGTGCGCGACCAGCAGGAGAAGGACCCGATGGCGGTTCGCAGGAAACGCATTGGCGCGCCCGGAGGTGGCCGAGGCGGCGCTTGCCCATGCGGTGGGTGGCGTCGAAGGGGCGTATGCACGCTCGGACCTGTTCGAGCGGCGGCGTACGCTGATGCAGGCGTGGAGCGACTATCTCGGTTATCTTCCAGTCTGCCGGGATGACAGGCAACCGAGCGGATGCGACGTCGCGCCCAAGCAACGGGATGCCGCCCCGGGCAGTAACGCGCGGTAGTACCCCTGTCTCGTTCGCAGGAGAAACGCGATGGATGTCAAGGAAGCTGTGCGAACCGCAAAGAGCCAAGTTGCGGAGATATTTTCCGACGAATCCATCGTGGATATCGGACTTGAAGAGGTCGAGTTTGACGAATCCAACGAAGTCTGGCTGATCACCATCGGATTTACGCGTGTCTGGCAGCGGCCAGCAGCGCCTATCGTCCGCGTTCTTGGCGCAGACTCGCAACGCGCCTTCAAGATCGTTCGCATCGAGGACAAGACGAGTCGCGTCCTGTCGGTCAAGCATCGTGCTGTTGCGAGCGAAGCATAGCGAATGCCGAACGCCCTGTTCATCGACGCGAACCTCATCGTGCTGCTCGTCGTCGGCTTGGTTGGTCGAGATCTAATCGCCAAGCACCGTAGAACGAGGACATTCGACGCCGAGGACTATGACCGTTTGGTCCAGGCAATTTCGCGAGTAGGTAATGTGTGCGTGACGCCCAATACGTTGACGGAAGCGTCCAATCTACTCGGACAGCACGGTGAGCCGCAGCGCTCGAAGCTCCTTGTTACGCTTCGGAGTCTCGTCGAACAGAGTCCGGAAACCGTCGTCGCCAGTGTGGAAGCTGTACGCCACGGCGAGTTCCCCCGCTTGGGCCTGACCGATGCGGTGCTCCTGGAAGTCGTATCCGCTGAAACCCCATTGCTTACCGTAGACCTCGACCTCTATGTGGCGGCATCCGCAGGAGGGGATCACGCTGCGATCAACTTCAACCATTGGCGGGGGTGGTGAACGCATCAATTCGCTGTGGGGCCCGATTTCTCCGGCGATGGTCTTGAACGTGTGCAATCCAAACCCCACCCGCATCTTCCATCACGCGGAGTGATACAGCACGAAGCGCGAACGCCCTTGGTCCGCAGATCTGGCGATGACGTTTCCGGGGGCGATGTTTCGCAGCAACATCATCGTCGGAGCGCCCGCACGGCGATGAAGGAATTCGAGTGTCGGTCCTCTCATCTGCGCGCCTGCGCTCAATGACGAAGCCATCGGACACTGGTCCCGCGCTGCCGCAATCCGGCTCCTCACCTTCGGATCGGGAAGCGACGCCGCACCAACTGGACCTGTTCGCCGAGCGCGGCAGGGTGATGGCCCACCGCGTCCCGGAGCCGATGGCTTCGCCGGCCGCGGCACCCGTGGAGACGCTTTCGGACGACGACTTGCTCGAATCGATTCAGAAGGTGGGACCGTCGAATATCGAGGCCGTCTGCTCGGAGGTCGTCTCGCGTTCGCTGGAGGCGGCGATACCGGCGCTCGAGGCGCTGTGGCGGCGCTTCGTCGGATTCGGTGTCGGGAAGCCGCTCCGTGAGCAACTCGCGGTTCTCGACACTCTCGCTCGTCTCGGCGGCACGAATGCGCGCTCGACGCTCAGCAGAATCGTGCTGTCGAAGGGCTTGCCGGCCTCGCTGCTGCCGGCCGCGTCGCAGGCGGCCGCGTCGGCCGGGCTTGCCTTGCCCGCTGCGTTCGTCGGCCCGCTTCTCGACCATGAGGACGCCGCGGTGCGGTGCGCAGCGTTCGTCCTCGCAGCCAGGACGGACGTTCCCACCGCTCGACTTCGTGAGGGCCTCTTCGACCGCTCGGCCGCTATGGTCCGCCGCACTTGACGACCGCCGCGCCATTAGCCCGGAAATTTCACCGATGGGGTAGAGAAAGGCTGCTTCCCGTGGCATAACAGTTGTGCGATCAACAAGTTACGCCAACCAACGAGGAATCAGCCTTGAAGACACAGTGTACTGGCGAGCGGCTTGAGTTTCATGCCCTTGGACGTCGTCTGGTGACAGGGCGATTCGATGGTGGACGCCTCAGTTCCGACGCCGGCGGCGTCCTGCTGCGCGAGGTGGACAAGCGCATCGGGCTGACCGCGCAGGTCTCGAAGTGTTGGGTCGATTACCGCAACCCGGCGAGCGTCGAACATCACGTGCATGAGCTGATATCGCAGCGCCTCTATGCCATCGCGCTCGGATACGAAGACCTCAACGACCACGCGGAGCGGCGCGGTGATGCGGTGCTGTCACTGTTGGTGGGCAAGCGCGATGTGACGGGCGCGAGGCGGATTCGCGCGCGTGACCGCGGCGACGCATTGGCCAGTGCGAGTACGTTGAACCGCATGGAACTTGGCGAGCCCGAGAAGGCGGCGCACGACCGCTACAAGCGCATCGTGGCGCGCCCGCACGCGTTCGATGAGTTGTTGGTCGAGCTCTTCGTGGAGTCGCACGCTCGAGCGCCGCGTGAGATCTGGCTCGACCTTGATGCGACCGATGACCCGCTGCACGGTCAGCAGGAGGGGCGATTCTTTCACGGCTACTACCGCTGCTACTGTTACCTGCCGCTGTACATCTTCTGCGGCGAGCACCTGTTGTGCGCCCGGCTGCGCACATCGAATCAGGACGCCTCGGCCGGCAGCATCGAGGCGCTTGAGCGCATCATCGGGCAGATGCGCCGGCACTGGCCCCGGACCCGCATCAACATCCGGGGCGATTCGGGATTTTGCCGCGACGCGTTGATGACGTGGTGCGAGGACCACGCGGTCGGCTTCGGGCTGGGGCTGGCGCGCAATCGGCGTCTGGTGCGCGCGCTGGGCGCGGCGATGCACGAGGCCCACACGGTGCATCGGCGCACCGGCGAGGCGGCCCGGCGGTTCCGCGACTTCACCCACCGGACTCGACGCTCGTGGAGTCGTCGCCGTCGGGTGGTGGGCAAGGCGGAGTCTCTGTCGAAGGGGGAGAATCCGCGGTTCGTGGTCACCACGCTCTCGCCGCACAAGGCCGCCGCCAGGCGGCTGTACGAGAAGCTCTACTGCGCGCGCGGGGACATGGAGAACCGCATCGAAGGAGCAGCAACTCGACCTGTTTGCCGACCGCACCAGCGCGCACACGATGCGGGCGAATCAGGTGCGGTTGTACTTCGCCTCGTTCGCTTACATGCTGATGCACGCCCTTCGACGACTCGGAAGATCCGCGACCCGAAATGGGGAATCGGTGACCGATGCGGGATAGCAAGCGCGCAGACACATCCCGCAAGTTGTTTCTCGCATCCCTCCAGGAATCCCCCCAAGGAATTGACCGCTTTGATCCGTAGACGAATTCCTGGGATGAATAAAGGAATTCGGGAGCCGATCGGTGCCGGTGGTGTTGTCGCGGCGGCTCGATCGGTTGATTTGGCCGGATAGGCGGGGTGCAGCAATGCCCCCGCCTACCCAGCCGTTAGTGTCAAGCCGTGCTCCCGAACGGGTCACAGGAGGGCGTACGAGGGGTCAGTGATGCTCGTTCACAATGTGGGATGAAAAGTGGGACATCTGTCATTCCGAATTTAGAAACTCGTTCAATATCAATAATATAGAATGATATATTGGCGCGCCCGGAGAGATTCGAACTCCCGACCCCCTGGTTCGTAGCCAGGTACTCTATCCAACTGAGCTACGGGCGCGTGGGGCGGGATTATAGCCCGCATTCCCCGCCGGGTTGCCAATCCTCCCCCCTTTTCCACCCATTCCCTACCAGTAGTGCCCGTGCGGATCCGGTTTGACCGCCACCACGTCCGGTCAGCTCGACAATGCCTGCGCAGCCTGGCCGCCGCGGCCGGAAAGCGCCGGTCTCTGCAATCGTTCCGCCGTGAACTTGTCGGTGATCAGGACATCGATGACGCCGATCCTGAGCGCACCGCGAATCGCCTCTGTCTTCGACTTGCCGCCGGCCAATGCAATCACCCGATCGACGTTGCCCATTTCCTCCAACCGCATACCGATCACGCGCTCGTCCAGCGGGGTCTTGATCGAGCTTCCGTCCTCGTCGAAGAATCGCAGACCGATATCGCCGACGGCGCCCGCCCCGGTGACCTCGGCCAGCTCGTTGGCCGAGAACACGTTTCCGCTGTCGGCCAGCATGCGTGAAGGCTCCACCGCCCCGATGCCGACTATCGACAGAGTGACCTTGCCGAAGAGGTCCATGGTCTCGCGAACATAGGGATCGCTGACGAGCACCAGCTTGGCTTCGCGCGACTGGGCAACACCGGGGGCATTGAGGAGACGCGGCTCGGCGCCGGTCAGACGTGCCAGCCTGGTGGTGAGCTGGGTGGCATGGGTCTGGACGGCCGGATCGCCCATTCCGCCGAGCGTCTGGACCACATACCTGGCCTTGCCCGGATTCCTGGGGTGGATGTTGTCCACCATCTTCAGGATCGTCTCGCTCCAGCTCGATACGCCGATGACCTCATCCGTCTGCAAGGTCACTTCCAGGAACTGAGCTGCCGCTTCGCCGATGCGGGCCATGATCGCTCCGTCACGATCTTCGCTGCATTCGACGACAATGGCTTCCGGTAGATCGAAGCCTTCTCTCAATCCCGCTTCGAGATCCGTGTAGATCCCCGGCGGGGCGACAATCGTGGTGCGTACGATTTCCTCATCCAGCGCTCTTTTCAGAGTACGCGACACGGTCGCCTGCGAAATCCGCAGGTGCCTGGCGATTTCCGCCTGCCGCCATCCCTCGACGTGGTACATCTGCGCGATCCGAGCGACCAGTCGAAGTTCATTCACGCGCGACAAGAACCTGCTCCGTCAATGTGATCGGGCGTTTCCGGGAGGAATCCTATCATCCGACGATCGCGGCCCGGGCGACGGCCTGTCGCCAGCCGGCACGGATTGCGCGGCGAGTGCCGGCATCGAGACCCGGTCGCAATGTTGCGCCGTGGCTTTCCAATCCGGCCACGGTGCCGAGGTCCGGCCAGAAGCCCACGGCAAGGCCGGCGAGGAATGCCGCACCCCGCGCCGATGCTTCGGTGCTCTGCGAGGTGATGACCGGGTGACCAAGGTAGTCGGCCACCATCTGCATGAGACAGGCGTTCCGGCTCGGCCCGCCGTCAACATGCAGGTTGCCGATCTCCACGGAGCCGTGTACCCCGATGATCTCCACCACATCGCAGACCTGGAACGCCATGCTCTCGGCGGCGGCACGGGCCACGTGAGCCGGGCCGGCCCCGAAAGTCAGACCGCTGATGACGCCGCGCGCGTCGGCGTTCCAGTGCGGTGCTCCCAGCCCGACATGCGCGGGAACCAGCATGACGCCGAGGCTGTCATCGACCGTTTGCGCAAGATCCATGAGCGCATCGACCCCGGACAAGCCCAGCAGTTCCGCCGTCCAGGGCAGGATCGATGCGCTGACGAAAATGTTGCCCTCGAACGCATAGGTCGGCCTTCCGCCGAGGCTCCAGGCAATCGTGGTCGTGATGCCCTCGGGCGGCGCGGTGAACTCCCGGACCGTCGTCATGACTGACGAGCCCGTGCCGAAGGTCACCTTGCTGTCGCCGGCCCCGAATGCGCCGTGTCCGAACAGGGCACCGTGGGAATCACCGATGGCGGAAGCGACCGGAATACCGTCCGGCAGCCCGTCCACGCCCAACGTCTCCCCGAAGACGTGAGAACTGTCATGGACCTCCGGCAACAGAGCGCGATCGACCCCGAACAAGCCGCAGAGCTGCTCGTCCCATTCACCGGTACCGATGTCGTAGAGCAGCGTCCGCGCCGCGTTGGAAGCGTCGGTGGCATGCACCCGGCCACCGGTGAGATTCCAGATCAGCCAGGCGTCGACGGTGCCGATGCAGATGCACTCGGGCGCCATGCCCCGGCAATGGTTCTCCAGAAGCCAGCGCACCTTGGTGGCCGGGAACAGTGGGTCGAGCGGCAGCCCGGTCTTCGCGATGACGACATCTTCATGGCCCGCGGCACGCAACACATCGCAGGCAGCGGAGGTGCGGCGACATTGCCAGGTGACCACGGGGCCGAGCGGCTCACCCGTGTGGCGGTTCCAGGCCAGGATCGATTCCCGCTGATTCGAGATGCCGATGGCCACGATCTCGGCCTCGGGAGCATTCTCCAGGCAGGTCGCGATGGCCGCGACGGTGCCCGACCAGATCCGGTCCGCTCCCTGCTCGACCCATCCCGGCCGGGGATGACGGGTTTCGACGGGGCAGGTGCCGCCGGCCAGAATCGCTCCATCCTCGCGAATCAGCACGGCCTTGGCGTTGGTCGTACCTTCATCGATGGCGAGGATGGCACGATGCGTCATGTCAGGCCTTTCTCGCGAGCAACTCCATCGCGCTTTGCGCAATGCCGGCCGGGGACATGCCGAATTCGTCCAGCAGAAAGCCGGCCGAGCCGGTCGGCGCGAAGGTGCCGGGGATACCGAGCCGCTTCATGGGCACGGGCGCATGGTCCACCACGACCTCGGCAACCGCACTGCCAAGCCCGCCAAAGATGGTGTGCTCCTCGCACGTCACGATGGCGCCGGTGTCAAGGGCGGCGGCAATGATCCGATCCTTGTCGATCGGGCGAACCGTGGCCAGGTTGAGGACCCGGGCCGAGACGCCTCTGCGGGCCAGAAGCTCTGCGGCGGAAACCGCACGATGCGTAAGAGTGCCGTTGGCGATGATCGTCAGGTCGCGGCCGTCGCGCAGCATGTCGGCCTTGCCCAGCTCGAACCTGTGGCCTTCGGGGAAGAGATCCGGCACCCCGACCCGGCTGAGCCGCAGGAAGACGGGACCTTCGAAAGAGGCGGACCACTCGGTGGCGGCGGAAGTTTCGATTCGATCCGCCGGCGCCACCACCGCAATGTTCGGAATGGCGCGAATCCAGGCAAAATCCTCCGCCGAGTGGTGAGTCGGTCCCAGCTCCCCGTAGGCCACGCCCGAGCTGATGCCGCAAAGCTTCACGTTCGCGTTGGAGTAGGCGACATCCGCCTTGATCTGCTCCAGCGCACGCCCGGTCAGAAAGCAGGCCGCCGCGCAGACGAACGGCAATTTCCCTCCGTTCGCGAGCCCGGCGCCGACGCCGACCAGGTTCTGCTCGGCGATGCCGACATTCACCAGCCGCTCCGGCCATCTTTGCCTGAATGCGCCCAACTTGCTGGAGCCCACCGAATCGTTGCAGACCGCAACGATGTCCGAGTTCTCCGACGCGATGGTCATCAATGTTTCCGTGAATGCGTCGCGGCAGTCGTGCAGCTCCGTGGACCGGGCGCTCGGGTCCATCAGACAGCCTCCTCGATCGCGGCCCGAGCCGCTTCCAGCTCCGCCATTGCCCGTTCGTACTGCTCCCGGCTCGGCACCTTGTGGTGCCAGGCAACGTCGTCGGACATGAACGAGATGCCGTGTCCCTTGTGGGTGTGGGCAATGACGCATTTCGGTTTGCCGGCGGTGACGGCCCCGGGCGACAGCGCCTTGCAGATCTGCTCCATGTCGTGCCCGTCGATCTCTTCGACCGCCCAGCCGAATGATTCCAGCTTGACCGCCAATGGAGCGAGGCTGTTGGTGTCAGCCACGCGCGCACCCTGCTGAAGACGGTTGTGGTCCACGACGAGCGTGAGGCTGTCCAGCTTGAACTGAGCCGCCGCCATGATGGCCTCCCAGTTGCTGCCCTCCTGCAGCTCGCCGTCGCCCGTGATGACAAAGGTGCGCCAGCTTGCGCCGGAAAGCCCGGCCGCCACGGCCATGCCTACACCGACCGGCAGTCCATGCCCCAGCGGTCCCGTATTGGTTTCCACCCCGGGCACCTTGGTGCGGTTCGGGTGACCGTTCAGCCGCGAACGGGGCTTCAGGAAGGTCGAGATCTCCTCCCGCGGCATGAATCCTCTTTCGGCCAGGGTCACATAGAGCGCGCAGGCGGTATGCCCCTTGCTCAGCACCAGCCGATCCCGGTTCGGGTCGAGCGGGGTGGCCGGATCCACATTCATGATGTGGAAGTAGAGGGCGGTCAGGATGTCGATCACGGACATCTCCCCGCCGATGTGGCCAGCCCCGGCCTCGAAGACGGCCCGAAGATCCCGCCGGCGGATCCTGTTCGCAGTCCTGCGCAGTTCTGTAACGTTCATCGGTTGATTCGCATATTTATGCGAGATTGATTAGACATACGCATGAACAACATGTCAAGCGATCTTGTCGTTGATCAACTTCAATCTGGAAATCCCAATATGAAATGAGAGAGGAAAAATACAATACGACTCCGACCACGGGTCCGCTTGACAGGTAAAAAAGCCTGTGGGAATATTTCATCGTATTTGTATTTTTATGCAATTCTGGTGAGCGATGATATGAGTGCCGCTACCCCGGAAGCGAAGGCAAGGCTCCGACTCACGGAGTTTTTTTCGTTGCGAGGAGCGACCGGCCCACTGCTGGGGCTGCTCGCGCTGTGCGTGTTCCTCAGCTTCGCGACCGACTCGTTCCTGTCGATCCGGAACTTCCTGAATATCCTCGACCAGATCACCGTGCTCGGCATCATGGCCGTGGGCATGACGTTCGTCATCCTGATCGCCGGAATCGACCTCTCGGTCGGTTCGGTGATGGCGCTGTCGATGATGGTGCTCGGCTACCTGAATGTCGAAGCAGGCCTGCCGATGGGCGTCGCCATCTCGGGGGCCCTGGTCGCGGCGGCACTCACCGGCGTCGTCGCCGGGCTGCTGATCACCGAGTTTCAGGTACCGCCGTTCATCGCCACCCTCGCCATGATGTCCATCGCGCGCGGACTCGCGAACATGATCACCAACGGCTCGCAGATCATCGGCTTCCCGCCCTGGTTCAACCTGGGTGCCATCATCCGCTACGGGGGATTCCTGACCATCACCGTTGCGGTGATGCTGGTGGTGTTCGTGCTTGCCGTCCTCTTCCAGCGGTACCGTGCGGGCGGCCGGGTGCTCTACGCAATCGGCGGCAACCCCGAGGTCGCGCGCCTGGCGGGCATCAACGTGAAGCGCGCGACGGTGTTGGTCTACGCGGTGTGCGCCGCCCTCGCCGGCCTGGCCGGAATACTGCTGGCGGCGCGTCTGGACGCGGTGCAACCGAGTTCCGGGATCGCCTATGAACTCGATGCCATCGCCGCGGTGGTCATTGGCGGAACCAGCCTCTCCGGCGGCACCGGCGGCGTCGGCGGGACCATCATCGGCGTACTGATCATCGGGGTGCTGCGCAACGGCCTCAATCTGCTCAGCGTTTCTCCGTTCCTGCAGCAGGTGGTCATCGGCCTGGTCATCGTGCTGGCGGTCGCGGCCGAGACGTTCCAGCACAGAAGGAAGTGAAGCTCCCGGGGAGCGGGGCATCGTACGCTTCTCGGGGACAAGGTCCGCATGGTCGGACATCCACCCACGGGTCACGAACAGGCACCACGACCCGGTATCAGTGAGGAGCAAGCAGCGATGAAAGCTACATTGAAGCGTCTACTGTGCATGGCCGCTCTCGCGATGTTCGCGGGTACGGCGTCAGCGGCTGGAATCAAGAAGCTCGGCCTCGCCGTACCGAACCTGCAAGCCGACTACTTCAACCAGATCAAGCTGGGCGTTGAAGGCTATGCCGCCAAACTCGGCATCGAGGTCATCACCGTCGATGCCAAGGGCGACACCAACACCCAGGTCAGCCAGGTGCAAGATCTGTTGACCCAGGGCATCGATGCCTTCATCTACATCCCCGCCGGCGCCGCCGCCGCCGCGGTTCCGACCCGTCTGGCCCGCAGGGAAGGCATCCCGGTCATCAACGTCGACCGTGAGCCTGAAGGTGAACCCGGTGACACGGTGATCTACGGCGAGAACGTCCTGTCTTCTTACCAGGTCTGTTCCCACCTCATCGGTCTCGCCGGTGGCGAGGGCAAGATGGTCATCATTCATGGCCAGAAAGGCACGACTCCCGAAGTCCAGCGCTTCGAAGGCTGCAAGAGAGCCATCGACGAGAACCCGGGCATCGAGCTGGTCGCCCAGCAGTGGACGCAGATGTGGTCCCCGGACGAAGGTTTCTCGATTGCTCAGAACATGCTGCAGGCCCATCCCGACGTCAGGATCATCTTCGGTCAGGCCGACGCCATCGCCATGGGCGCCGCGAAAGCGGTGGAGGTTGCCGGTCTCTCCGACCAGATCGTCGTTGGCGGCTATGACGGCGACGTGGCGGCGCTGGAATCCCTGGCCAAGTGCGACACGCCGTTCATCGTGACCGCAACTCAGGCCACGCAGGCCATGGGCGTTCTGGCGGTCAACTCGGCGGTCGCGGTTTCACACGGCGCCTCCGTTCCGGCCCGCCAGATCCCGAATGCCGTGCTCACGACCTGCGAGAACGCGCCGATGTTCGTGGAGAAGCACCCGTAGCAGACTCGACGCCGGCGCCGATTCTTCGACGAGCGATGCCATGACCTCGCAGAGCCGCTCGCCAATCCTGTCACTGCGCGGAATTCGAAAGTCCTACGGGCCGACGGAAGTCCTGCACGGGTTCGACATGGATGTGTACGCGGGCGAGGTGGTGGCGCTGCTCGGCGAGAACGGCGCCGGCAAGTCCACGGTGTCGAACGTCATCTCCGGAACGATTCTCCCGAGTTCCGGAGAAATGACATGGCGAGACGCACCCTATGCGCCCGCCAACCCTCGCGAAGCGATCGATTCCGGCATCGGCATGATCCATCAGGAGCTGCTGTTGCTGCCGCATCTGTCGATCGCGGAGAACATCTTCGTCGGTCGTTATCCGATGAAAGCCGGCCGCATCGACCGCAAGGAAATGGAAGAACGCGCCCACCGCGGCCTCGAACGTCTGGGTCTGGACATCTCCGCGAAACGCACGGTCGAAGGACTTTCGACCGCCAACCAGCAACTCATCGAGATCGCCAAGGCGCTGACCCTGGACGCCAGGCTTCTCATTCTCGACGAGCCGACCGCCGCACTGGGCGGCGCGGAGACCAGACTTCTGTTTGCGCAGATGGAGAAGCTGAAATCGGAAGGCGTAGGAATCATCTACATTTCTCACCGCCTGGAGGAAATCAAGCAGATCGCTGACCGAATCGTGGTCATGCGCGACGGTGACAAGGTAGAAGAGTTCGACACCGCCGACTTGCCGGTACGAACCATCGTCGAGGCGATGGTCGGGCGCAGCATGGACCGCATATTCCCCGACGTTCCGACTCCGAGCGATGAGGCGGTGCTGGAAATACGGGATCTTTCGTCGGCACTCGGTCACTTTTCCGGCGTGAATTTCGAGGTCGGGAAAGGGGAGATTTTCGGTATCGCGGGGCTCGTCGGAGCCGGCCGAACCGAGCTCGTGCGCGCCATCGCCGGCGCCGACCCGATTGCCGCCGGCCACGTCTACCTGAACGGGGAGGACATCACGCCGCGCCGCCCCCGCGATGCGATCGGAAACGGCCTCGTTCTCGTACCTGAGGATCGAAAACTGCAGGGTCTCGTATTGAACCACCGCATACAGGACAACATCGCCTACTCGAACTTCGAATCCGTGACGACATCCGGTTGGGTGAGCAGCGCCAGGGTCAGGAAGTTTGCGAGCGACAACATCAGGAAGTTCGGGATCAAGGGTCGCGGGCACCAGAATGCCGACGAGATGTCGGGCGGCAATCAGCAGAAGGTCGTTCTGGCGAAATGGCTCGCCAGAGAGCCACGCGTCGTTCTGCTGGATGAACCCACCCGCGGCATCGACGTCGGGGCGCGATCCTCGATCTACGAACTCATCGTGGATCTGGCCGAGCAAGGGGTCGCGGTAATCTTTGTCAGCTCCGACCTTGAAGAAGTACTGGGGGTCTCGAACCGCATCCTGGTCATGTCGAATGGGCAGCAAGCAGGCATTCTGGACCGACACGAAGCCGACGACGTGCTCGTCATGGAGCTCGCGACGGCCAGCCGGACTCGGAGGTCCGATCAAGGCGGCCCGGTCAAGCCGACGAAAGGCACACGGGGGAGATG
Organism: Gammaproteobacteria bacterium; assembly: GCA_965221725.1. Lineage (GTDB taxonomy): Bacteria > Pseudomonadota > Gammaproteobacteria > HK1 > HK1 > HK1. The sequence continues at coordinate 3,146,147 of OZ244909.1, read as the reverse complement.
GCACTGATGAACCGATTTTCCGGAAAGACCATCGTAGTGACCGGCGGCAACCGGGGAATCGGCCTCGCCATCGCCGAGCGGTTCGCCGCCGAGGACGCCAATCTGGTGCTCGCTTCGGTCGAAGAGCAGGTTGAAGACGCGGCATCGACGCTTCGCGACCACGGAGCCAACGCGTGCGGGGTGGTCTGCGACGTCAGCGACGCAGCGGCCGTTCGAGCGCTCTACGATCGGGCCGAAGACGAGTTCGGCCGCGTCGACATCTCCGTCCAGAACGCCGGCATCATCACCATTGCAAAGATCGAGGTACTCACGGAAGAGCAGTGGGACGATACGATGAACGTGAATACGAAGGGCGTGTTCCTGTGCTGCCAGGAGGCGATTCGGCGGATGCGCAAATCCGGCGAGGGCGGGAAGCTCATCAATACGGCCTCGGGTCAGGCCCGCGACGGATTCATCCATACCCCGCACTACGCAGCATCGAAGTTTGGCGTGATGGGGCTGACACAGAGCCTCGCGAAAGAGGTTGCGCGCGACGGCATCACCGTCAACGCCATCTGTCCCGGCATCATCAGGACCGACATGTGGGATTACAACGACCGCGTGTGGGGTCGGTTGCTGGGCGAGTACGGCCCTGGAGAGCTCATGGAAGCATGGATTCGGAACATCCCCATGAAGCGCGCCGGCGAGGGCAAGGACGTCGCCGGACTCGTGGCGTTTCTCGCCAGCGAAGACGCAGACTACATCACCGGCCAGACCATCAACGTTGATGGTGGCCTGATCATGTCGTAGGTATCGAACGGAGCGGTTTCGTGCGCCCTGTGCGGCGCGAGCCGATTTGAAACATGACCGCAGTCACCCTGAACGCCCCTGCACTTTTCGACCTGTCAGGCCGCGTCGCCATCGTCACCGGTGCCGGCAGCGGCATCGGCCAACGCATCGCTGTGGGGCTCGCCCAGTGCGGCGCAGATGTCGCTTGCCTTGATGTTCGCACGGATGCGGGGTTGTCCGACACGGTCAGCCTCATCGAAGCAGCGGGACGCAGAGCGATCGCCATCCGCGTGAACGTGACCGACCGATCATCACTCGGCGAAGCGGTCGAGCGGACGGAAAAGGACCTTGGTGCACTCGGGATCGCGGTGAACGCGGCGGGCATCGCCAATGCCAACCCGGCCGAGGAGATGAGCGAGGAACAATTCCAGACCCTGATGGACGTCAACCTGAAAGGCGTCTTCCTCTCCTGCCAGGCCGAGGCGAACGCAATGTTGAAACATGGGCGCGGATCGATCATCAACATCGCTTCCATGTCCGGGGTCATCGTCAACCGAGGCCTGATGCAGGTGCACTACAACGCCTCCAAGGCCGCCGTGATTCACATGTCGAAGTCCATGGCGATGGAATGGGTCGAGCGAGGCATCCGCGTCAACTCGATCAGCCCGGGCTATACCGCAACGCCGATGAACACGCGGCCCGAAATGGTGCACCAGACCAGGGCATTCGAGAGCCAGACCCCGATGCAAAGGATGGCGACGGTGGATGAAATGGTCGGGCCGGCCGTCTTCCTGGCGTCCGCGGCATCGTCCTACTGCACCGGTGTCGATTTGCTGGTCGACGGCGGTTTCTGCTGCTGGTAGGAGTGGCGCCACCAGGGTCGGATGCCGCCGGCTCAAGACATCCAGCGGCGGCGGCCCGTACAATGCGCCGCCGTCACCGAGCGGGGCCGAACCGGGCGAGGAGCCGCGATGCCTTCCCTGAGCACGACGTACCGCCAGGCGTTTCCGGTCTGCACGGACCACGCCTACCTCAACTGCGCCGCGGTGGCGCCCGGCTCCGCGACGGTACGGGCGGCGATCAATGCCTGGCTCGACGACCACGTCGCGCACGGCAACATGGCGTCGGCCGCCTGGTGGGAGCGCGCAGCGGAAGTGCGGGCGCGCACCGCGGAGCTTGTCGGCGCCTCGGCCGAGGAGATCGTGTTCGTCCGGAGCACCTCCCAGGGTCTGGCGCTGGTGGCGGAGGGTCTCGACTGGCGCCCCGGGGACGAAGTGGCAGTGGCGAGCGCCCTGGAGTATCCGTCCAACGTCTACGCCTGGAAGCATCTCGCGAACCGCGGGGTCCGGGTGCGCGAGTTGCGGGTGACGGACGGGGCGGTGACGCCCGAGGCGGTCGAGGAGGCCATCGGCCCACGCACCCGGCTGGTCGCGGTCAGTGCGGTGCAGTTCGCGAGCGGTCACCGCACCGATGTGGACGCCATCGGTCGGCTCTGCCGGGACCGGGACGTGCTCTTCGTGGTGGACGCCATCCAGCAGGCCGGGGCGTTCCCCATCGACGTGAAGGCGAGCGGCATCCACGCCATGGCCGCCTGCTCGCACAAGTGGCTGCTCGGGCTCATCGGCATCGGATTCCTGTACGTGGACCGCGACCTGCTGCCGAATCTCCGCCCCGCCCTCGTCGGCTGGCACAGCGTCGAGGACCCGTTCGCCTTCGACGGTACGCGGTTCGACCTGCGTACCGACGCATCCCGACTGGAAGAAGCGGCGCCGACCTTCCCCCTGGTCCATGGGCTCGGCGCGGCGGTGGACATGCTGCTCGAAGCCGGCGCGGCCCGCACCGCCGCCCACATCACGGCCCTGCTCGACCGGGCGGCGGGCGCGCTGGAGGCGATCGGCTGCGAGGTGTCACCGGCGCCCGAGCATCGGGCCGGCATCCTGATGATCAAACCACCGTCCGCGGATGTGGACGCCCTGGCGGAGGCGTGCGCGGAACGCCACATCGCGGTGTCGGTGCGCCGGGGCCGGCTCCGGCTCTCCGCCCACCTCTACAACAACGAGGACGACATCGACGCCCTCGTGGACCTGCTCCGGAATCCCTCGCCGAACATGTGAACGGGCAGTCGCCGGCCCGCCGACCTCAGATCGGAGCGCCGCTCACCTGGTAGAGAACCCCGGCGAGTATCGCGCCGCCGAGACCCAGCGCGAGATACAGGACGAACACGCTGCGGCGGACCAGCGCCCAGACCGCGATGGCGGCAGGAATGCTCGAAACCGCGCCGGCGGTGACGAAGGCGAGCGCGGCGCCGCTCGACATCCCCATCTCCAGCAGGCCGGAGATGAGCGGGATGGCGGCGTATCCGTTGAGGTAGGCCGGCACCCCGACCACCGCGGCCAGGGGGATGGCGAAGGCGTTGTCACCGCCTACCACCGCGGCCACCGACTCCGCCGGCAGGTACGCCACCATGAGGCTCTCGGCCAGGAACGCGGCGGTCAGCCACTTGAGGAGAAATCCGCCGGTGCCGAGCGAGTCGCGCACAAAGCGGTCCCGCCGCTCGGCCTCCTCCCAGAACCGCCACCGCACGGAGACGGGCGAGCGCGGATCGAACGCCGCACCGCAACCCGGACGCACCGCGTCGGCGAGCGGGGTCCGCAACCGGCCGGCGCGCTCCAGCGCCCGCACCGCGATGCCACCGGCGAGCCCCATGCCCACCGCCGCCACGGTCTTGGCACCCGCAAAGCCGAGGCCCACGCCGGCCGCGGTGAGCACGAACATCTCCGGGTCCATGATGGGCGACGCGAGCCAGAAGGCCATGACCGGCGCGAGCGGCACGCCGGCCCGCAGCATTGCCGCGATCAGCGGGATGACGCCACAGGAGCAAAACGGCGACAGGGCGCCCACGACCGAGGCGAGCACGATGGTGCGACCGGGGCTGCCCGAGAAGGCGCGGGCGATGAGGCGGTCCGCACCGCTCGCGGCCGTGAACGCGGCGATGGCCACCGCGAGCACCAGGAACGGCGCGATACCGGCGAGCGCCCCGGCGACGAAGCGCAGGCTCTCCGGAAGCCGGGCGGGGTCCAGCACGCCAAGCCCGACGAGGGCCGACACGAAGACCAGGACGACCCGATCGCGCATGGTCGCGCGGAACGCGGCATACACCCGGCGCCCCGCACTCCGCAGGCGCCCGGCAACGGGATGCAGGACGGCGGTGTTCATAATGTCCGACTCCAGGTTCGCGTCGATGATGCGGCGTACCTTGCGCTCGGGCGTGTAGCTCACGGCACCATCCTCGCGCAGGAACCGGCGGGCCTCCCTCGCCTATGCCGCCCGGATCCACACCCGGTTGTCGTGGAATGCGCATCCGCCCGCCGGGGCCACCGCGTCCGCGCCGGTCAGCACGTTGATGCCCTTGCCTTCCTCGAAGGCGTGGTTGGGCCAGATGCTCTCGACGATCACCACCCCGCGCTGCACCCCGGCGAACAGCTCCGCGTGAATGACGAGGTCGCCGCGGGTGTTGCCGAGGCGCACGCGGTCGCCGTCGCGCACCCCGAGCGCCATCGCGTCCTCGGGGTGGAGCATCACGCTCGGGCGGTGCTCGCGGCGCACGGAGGTCGGGGCCTCGGTGAACGACGAATTGAGATAGTGGCGGGCCGGGGCGGTGACCAGGCGATACGGCATCTCCTCGGTCGCCTCCTCGATGACCGCCCAGTGGTCGGGGAGCCGAGGCATCGAAGCGAGCAGCGCGTCATCCACGAAGCCGCGCGGGGCGAGCGCCGCCCAGTCCGGCGCGAACCGGAACCGACCGTCGGGGTGGGCGAAGCCGCCGATGTAGTGCGCATCGTCGAAGTCCGGCTGGCAGTCGAACCATCGTTCCTGTTCCAGCCGGTCGATACCCTCCCACCCCGACGCGCGCAGGGTGTGGTCGATCAGCTCGCGCGGGGTCATCCCGAACCCCGGGTGTTCGGCCCCGAGCCGCTGCGCAAGCGCGCACACCACCGCGTGGTTCGAGCGGCACTCGCCCGGCGGCTCCACGATCTTCGGGCCGAGGAGGATGTGCTGCTGGCCGCCGGACTGGTACACGTCGTCGTGCTCCAGGAACATCGTGGCCGGCAGCACGATGTCCGCCATCGCCGCGGTCTCGGTCATGAACTGCTCGTGCACGCAGGTGAAGAGGTCGGCGCGGGCGAATCCGCGATGCACCCGCGCCAGCTCCGGGGCGACCATCATAGGGTTCGTGTTCTGGATGAACAGCGCGGTCACCGGGGGGCCGTCGCCGAGGTCGCGCCGGTCGCCGTCCAGCACCGCCCCGATGCGGGACTGGTCGAGGAGCCGGATCGACGGGTCGATGGCGTCTTGCCCCTCCAGCATCGACTTGTCCCAGTGGTAGATGTCGCCGTTGTTGTGGAATGCGCCCCCGCCCTCGTGCTGCCACGCGCCGGTCACCGCGGCGATGGAGAGCGCCGCGTGCATGTTCACCACCCCGTTGCGCTGTCGGCAGAAGCCGTAGCCGAGGCGGAGATAGGTGCGCGGGGTGGTCCCGATCATCCCCGCCAGGCGCTCGATGGTGTCCGCCGGCACCCCGGTGATGCGCTCCGCCCACGGCGGGGTCCGGTCCGCGAGGTGCCGCTCCAGCGCCTCCGGGCAGTCGGTGTAGCGTGCGAGGTAGTCGCGGTTCGCGTGGCCGTCGCGGAAGAGGATGTGCATCACCGCGCAGGCGAGCGCCCCGTCGGTGCCGGGACGCACGCAGACGAAGAGATCCGCCTGCTTCGCGGTGGCGTTGCGGTAGGTATCGACGACCACGATGGGGGCCGCGCGCCGGCGCCGGGCCTCGAGCGCGTGGGTCATCACGTTGATCTGCGTCGCCGCCGCGTTGGTGCCCCAGATGACCACGAGGTCGGACTTCGCCATCTCGCGCGGGTCGGCGCCCGCGAGGCGCCCCGTCCCCGCGATGAACCCGTTCCAGGCGAGGGTGACGCAGATGGTGGAGTACTGACCCGAATAGCGTTTGACGTGGCGCAGGCGGTTGATGCCGTCGCGCATCACGAAACCCATGGTGCCCGCGTAGTAATAGGGCCACACGGTCTCGGAGCCGTGGCGCTGTTCGGCTTTCAGCAGCGACTCGGCCGTGATGTCGAGCGCATCGTCCCACGACACCGGCACGAAGCTCTCGCGCGCCCCCTTCTCCCCGACGCGGCGCAGCGGCGTGGTCAGGCGGTCGGGGTGATGGATGCGCTCCGCGTAGCGCGCGACCTTGCTGCAGATGACGCCGGCGGTATAGGTGTTCTCGCGCGCCCCGCGCACCTTGCCGATGAGGTGCTCGCCAAGGCGCTCGACCTCCAGAGCACAGGTGGAGGGACAGTCGTGAGGACAGGCGCTGTATCGGATCTCGGGCGGTCGAATTTCGGGCGGTGCGGCCATCGTGGGGAATTCCTTGCGGAGTTGGGACCAATCCGGAAATGTCACCGGTTCACGACCGCGAGCGCGGATCTGACTGATTTCTCCGCGCCCTCGCTTCGCAAATCGGTGAATTTTCCGGGCCGATCCGGAGCTGGAACAGCGTGCGGTCCGATAGTGAGCCATTCGGGCCATCATTTCACGCCATCGGGCGGGCGAGAAGCCGCTGTTGGCGTCGACCAGCAGATCGGCCTCGCCGCGCGCAACGTCCGGCTCACTTCAGCCACGATGGCCTCGGTACGGCCCGGTCATTCGCCCTGGTCGCGACCGCACTCGCGGCTGATGCGGAACTTGAACGCACCCATTCGCCGGCGGGATGGCGACCGATTCGGAGGGGCGAAAAGCCGGCTCAGATCGGCCGGATCCGCGTCCCCGGAACCTGCTTCGGGAAGTAGTCCTCGCAGTCGCCACGACGCCGGACATCGCCGGTGGCGCAGTGCAGCCCGCCCCCGAAGGGGTAGGCGTCGCGGAACGGAACCGGGATGACTTCGAAGCCGAGGCCGTCGAGCTGCTCCTGCTGGTAGACCTCGCTCGCCTCCACCACCACCGTTTTCGGGTCGAGCACCAGCACGTTCATCGACAGCCACACGCTGGAATAGCACAGCGGCGGCGGGCGGTTGTGGGCGGGCGGAGCGGCGTCGACGATCTCCCAGTCGTTGGCCTCGAAGATCGCACGCTGGGCATCGGGCAGACGCCGCTTGGGGTTGTTGATGACGAGCCCGGGCCGCAACGGCACGAACGTCGCGTCGATGTGGATCGGGTAGGGGTCGCCGGGGAAGTTCACCGCGTGCACGCGATGGTCCGGGAAGTGGCGCTGCAGCCACTCCATGCCGCGCCGGTTCGTGGTCAGTCCGTGCTGGCAGAACAGATCCCGGCCGATGCGCAGGATGTCGGCGGCGTCGAACAGCGGCTCGTGCTCGGTGGTGACGAAGTCCAGCGCGGCGGTGCGGGCGAGGCGTTCCTCGATGGTGATCTCGTCGAAGTAGCCGGACTGGTAGGAGGCATCGGTGAGCCGGGGGCGCGGGGCCTGCTCCCAGCGGAACTCCGGATCCTCGTCGAAGTAGCGCTGCATCAGCGGGTGATAGGCGAGGTACTCCCAGTAGCGGCACCGGAACGACATCGGAGCGGAGAGGATCTCCTTGCCGACGGTGAGCAGCACGTCGCGCGGCGGCATGCAGCCGAACGAAGACCCGGTCATGAAGTCCGGCGTCACCACCGCCTGGTTCCACCGGATGGGGGTCGGGCGGTCGACGCGGATCCCGCGCCCTTCCAGCCGCGCCGCGAGGTGATCGAGCTGGGCGTTCGCCTTCTCCACCGTCGCCGGCGGCCGCGGCCCCCACATGCCCCGCATGTCGCTGTCCTCGGGGATCTTGGCCTCCGTGGCAGGCTCGGTCGGCGGGATGCAGGTGAAATCGGCCCGCCCCACGATCGCGTGCTCCAGCGGATCGAAATCGTTCCACGAGCTGACGACGGTCTTGCTCATTCCAGCGGTTCCTCCTGTCGTTCGCGGGCGAGTTCTCGGTAACGATCGAGGATCTCCTGGCAGATTCCCATTGCCTGAGTGCGTTCTCCGTCGCCGACCACACCTTCCCGGCTGTGTGCTACCGGAGTTCTCACCTTCGCGAGCACGCCGAACTTCTTGTCCCAGCCGGCTCTGTCAGCTCCAAGCAGAGGTTGACCAAGTCTCGGCCAGTCGACCGTCATCAGCTCGTACAACTGCATGGGGTACGTGTAGGCAAGAAGAGACGACTCGGCACGATCGCCGAATCTTCTTCTCTCCTTCTCCCGTTCTTTTCGCCAATGCACGATCCTCTCCTGAAACTTGGGTCTGGCCTTGCCCAAATCTTCGGGCCAATCCAGTCCGAATCTATCCTTCAAACCGCGTTCGAGATACCCGCGCAACGCCTGCTCTGTCTCGCGCCACAGCGACCAGAGGTCGAGGCCCCGCCCGACGACACGCAGATGGTCTTCGAAGCTCCGGGAGAATCCGTGGAGTCCGTTCGCCTCGTCGCCAAGCAAGACGCCGAGCTCGCGAAGGGCGTCCACATCCTGCGCGACAACGTCCCATTGAGGCCCGACGAGCACTTGGACGGCTTTCGACAGCATCGTGCCATCGGATACTACGGTCTCGGAAAGCACGGTCGAGACCTGCTCGAAGTACTCCCGAGCCAGCGTCGCGCACTCCTTCTCCACCCATCCGACGCTCACTTCCTCTCCCCGCTCCGCGTGTTCCCAGGCGTGGTAGCCGAAGGCGTCGAGCAGATAGGGATGACCTCCGCACCCGGCGAGCACCTCCGCCCGCTCCGCCTCACCCAGATACACTCCGTTGGCATCCAACCGCGAGAAGAAATCCTCGATCTCGGCATCCGACAGCGGCTTCAGCGCGAGTGTCATCAGTACGTTCGCCCAGTAATCGGAGTCGCGGCCGGCGAGCCGTGCGACGTCCTTGAGGCGGCGTTTCGCGACGATCACCACCGCTGCCTTGAACTGCGGGTTGGAACACAGCTCGCGCAACCAGTGAAAGAACTGCGGCGTGTCCTCGAACAACCGGCGGCCTGCATCGAATTCGTCCAGTACCCACACCGGACGGATGTCCGCCCGGCGCAGTGCCCGAAACACTGCCCGGACCCGGATGAAGTCGATCGCCGGAGATGCAAGGGCGTCGGTCATCTGCCCGTTCAGGAACTCGTTTTCGAGACCGCGACAACGAATGTCTTCGGCCAGTTCCTCGATCAGGGTCCTGAACAGCTCTCCCACCGAGCCGGGCTCGCCCACGTTCGAGCGGACCACAACCAGGCGGCACCCGATGGGACGTGCTTCGGCTCGCCGTATCGCTTCGGAGACCAGGCTCGTCTTGCCGATGCGGGGGAGGCCGACCACCGCGATGGAGCCGAAGTTGCGCTCCCCGAAGATCCGGCTTGCGATGGTCCTCAGCTCACCCTCGCGGCCCACGAAGCGCTCTTCGGTAATGATCGTTCCGAAATCCGCGTAGGGATTCTCCTTCATCTTGCAGAGCCCCGAAGCGCCAGCCAGTCCCGGAACAGCCCCACGCGCAGGCGGTACGCCGTCCCCCTCCGTTCGACCACGTCCCGGTTCTCGAGATCCGACAGAAGCATGTCCAGCTTGCGAAGCTCGAACATGTCGCCCATTGCCTCGCGAGCGCACCATCCCTCCCCGCCGGTGCGGGCAATCGCGGCGCAGACGGCCTGGGTGTCTTCGGGGTCGATGCCGGAGTCCTGCTTGCCGTCACCCGCCGCCAGCAGATTGTCGAACTTGTCGACCGTCAGTCTCCGGTCGTCCTGCCGGCGGTCGTCGCCCAGCAGCATGTGGTTTTTCACCGTGAGAATGTCCGCTGCCGTGACCACCATCGATCGTGTCGCGTTCATATAGTCCACGAGCCGGGCGCAAAACATCATCGTGTAATACGGGCTGTTCGCGGTCAGGTCGAGCAGCCGCCGCACCGCATCGCCGGCGAACCGTTCCTCGCCGATCGGCTCCCGCACGAGGGCTCGCGCGGCCGCCTCGTCGAGATAGGTCACGCGGAATTCCTCCGTGACGCCGAACTCGTTGGGGAACTCCGCCTTGAACGCCGGCATGATGTCCTGTCCGACCAGCACCGACGAGAAGTATCCCTTCTCGATGATGGCCTTCCATGCCTTCATGAACTCGCGCGGTACGCGCTCGCTCCGGATCGCCTTGAAGACCTCGGTGAACTCGTCGATCAGCAGGACGATGTGAAGACCGGACGAACGTCGGCGCATCTCCCTGACAAGGCCGGACATGATCTGATGAAACCGCAGCGTGGCGTTCGAGTGCATCTCGTCGATGCGTGGAGGGGAGAGTTCCGGCACGCTCCTGCCGTCCAATCGAAGATCTTCGAGGACCTCCGAGATTCCATGAACGATGCGATGCAGCAGAGCTGCTTCGGAGAGGTCCGACACGATCTCCTGCAGGCTAAAGCTGACCGGCAGGACATCGTCACCCTCGGCCAAGCGTCGTCGGAGATGCTCGGTGATGGAGGACTTGCCGGCCCGTTTCTGGCCGAACATGACGATCGACTTTCGTCCCGTTCGGGAACGTAGCGAGGTCTCGAGTCGACTCAGAAGATCGTCCCGTCCGAAGAACATCTCCGGATCGTCGACCGGCCCACCCTCCGCAAAAGGTGCATACGGGTTCTCCAGGGGCTGGAACTCCTCGTCACGATAGAGCCCCACGGTCCAGGCATGGTCTGTGGTGCTCTTGTCCTCGCCGAGACGATTCCGGAATCGGGCCGTTGCAGTTACAGGGAATGCCCGGTCCTTTGCCGCGGCATCCTGCGGGTACACCACCATTTGGGCTTCATGGGTCTCTCCACCCCGGAGTGTGGAGGTGACCTCCAGCTCCTGCGGGTCGGCGCGGAAATACTCGGAGCCATCGGGGCCGAGACGAATTCGAACCGAGCTGGCCGGGCTGCATCCGGCGCGATTGGATACCGCGAACTGAAGCCTCAGCTCTCCCTGCGGTCCTGGCAGGTACTTGTCCACCATCAGAACGAGGTCCAAGTCCGCGCCGGAGGTCCGATTCATCTCCGCGTACTCTTGCTCGATCAAAGTGTTGACATGCTCGGCGACCGGCAGAAGCCCTTCGTGAGAGTACTGGGTCGGTGCGTTTTGGACCTCCTTGATGATGTCTTCAGCCCGTTCGGTGACCAGCCGATAGTTGCGTTCCCGCTCCTCGAATCCGGTGGCCCTGCAGAACGTCAGTGCGAAGTCCACGATGTCTCGGAGTTTGTTCAACCTCTGCTGGTCAAGCGCGATACCAGTCTTCTCCGCCGCCTTGTCAATGTCCATCCGAAGATCTTCCATCGATGCGACGGTGGCTGCGTATCTCGTCATGGCCTTGCAGCTATAGAGACGACTCCGGTGCTCACGTGCGTATTCCCTGCATCTTGATCCCCATATCTTTCGAAGATCCATGTCTTGATGGCTGGGTTTGCCGAGAGATTGTCCGATCCTGCCTCGTAACAGCTTGCTTCGCAGAAATGCGTCACTAAGCTGCTTCTCAGCGAATGCGCTCTGGGACCCGACCGCTACCAAGCCGTCAAGCCAATGTTTTTCGGGATGTAAAGTGATTGACTCAAGTGATTTATCGAGATTTTTTATGAACTTGGAATATGATTGATTATCCAGTGCGCGTATCGCATCGGCATCTTGCTGCATTCCTGCAGAAAAGGTTGCAAGATATCGAATTAAGTTCCGCCAATCTTCCTGTCCGACATTGACGACCAACGCAAGAGATTCGATGTAGTATGAGCGAACCACATCCACGGATTTGCCATCCATCCAGGAAGCGTCGGCCATCGAGGTAAAATATGTACGCAGATAGTCATATATACGTCTGGAGCCGTCTTCGTGCTTTAATCGATTGAGCAATGTTGCGGCTGAAAGGTAGTAGGCGGCGCGATCGCGTGGCCGTCTCTTGCCCAAATCTTTGGCAAAGCCTACGACTCGTCCGACATCCTTCTCATCGGCGGTACCTTCCTTGACTCGTATCGGATCGACGCCCTCATAGGTACATTGCTCGATCGCCGTGCGAGCAAGCGCGCTGAGCACTACGCCCTCATCAGTCAGCAGTCCGAGATTGCCAATGACCTCATCGGCCGCGTCTTGACTCTCCGCGTTCCGCGCATTCTCCAGAACGTCGATCAGGCGTAGTGCTGTTCTGTTGTGTGGATCGTCGTCGAGAAGTTTTCGGAGTGTACTCTCGGCGGCGTCGTATTTTCGAATTTTGAGATGGCTGGACGCTATCCGTATCAGTACCGAGTTCCGCTTCGCCCGAGGCGTCTTGGGGTAAAGCCGTTCGAGTATCCGAACCGCATCGTCGTGGCGGTTGGTATGTTCGTAGAAAGTTGCGAGTATGTTGTCATACGAGCTTGCGTCCCTGGCCCGTTTGGATTCGCCCTCCAACAGGGCGATTGCTTCGTAGACACGACCTTGCTGGTTGAGCAGGGAAGCCAGGTCCTTGACCGCGCTTTCGGGCTTGTCTCGCTCGCGAATCGCCTGTTTCAGGAGCTTCTCCGCCGCATCGAGATCCAGGTCGGCGAGTTGCGCGCGTTTTGCACGTGCGTATGGTCCCCTTCCTTCGGGTAACCCAGCTCCCTCGCGAAGTCCCTTCTTGATGTTCTCCTTGACCTCCTGTTCCAGCCGGAGGGCAGCTTCATCGGTCGGGTCGTTGCCGAGGGCACGGCGAACTTCATGCATCGCTTGCGCAGGTTGGCCGACCCGGAGGAGCCGCCTTGCTCTCTGGAGGAGAGTGTCACCGTCCAACAGTAGGCGTATCCTGACTGCGCGCTCGTACTTGTGGCCACGAATCCGTGGGAGAAGATCGAACTCGACGGGACCGAGCGCTCTCCATCGTCCATCGAGCAGCACATCGCGCAAGTCTCCGTCCTCGATGTCGCCGATACGAAAATAATAGTAGTCGCCTGTGAGAGTATTGATGAACCCGAATCGCTGGTTGCCGAACGACACGATGCGGCCGGAGGGCACGTCGGGGCTTCCTGCGGGCGAATGGGCCGGCGCCCCCTTGTCCGAAATCTGCGCGGGAGGCTGATCGAATCGCCGCTCTGCGGCAACAAGCTCCACCGAGGGGGAAGCGCTGTCGTCGAATGCATCCTCCCAGCCGGGCGGGAGCTCGGACGAGGCTTGCATCAGAGCGGTGGCCCTCAACACAAGCGCCTCGGCCTCCAGATGGGACAGCAGGTAGATCACGGATTCGCAGAGCGCACGACGGAGCGCTGCATCGTCTTCGGCCCGCCCATGCCAGTGGCGGATGATGCGAGCGGTCTGGCGCAGATCATGGTGCTTCATCGCCACCGCGAGGTATCGGGGCCACAGCTCTGAATCAGGCGCGGGCGGCGCCCGGAGGAAGTGACGGCGAAGCGCGTAGCACTCGACCGGGGTGTCCTCGCCGGCCGCGGCTGCGAGCGCGAGCCAGTGCGCGGGCTCATCGGACCTCAGGGCCGCCGTCGAGAGGCGATCGAGTGCTTCGGACCGGCGATCGAGCTTCAGCAGCACCGTGCCGAGCAGGGCTCGAGTCGTTACCGAGTCCGGGTGGCGTGCTTCCAAAGGCATCAGTACCTGCGCCACGATGCTGGCGAGTCGGCTGGTCTCCTTGACCTTCTCGGCGTAGTCATACTGATTCCGTGCCCGATCCCAATCCCGGCGCACTTCCTGCACCAAGTGCGCCGGAAACTCCATCTCCGGAAACCGGAAATCCGGCTCCGGCGGGATAGGTCGCGCGCGGGCCACCATCACGGAAAGCTCGGCCTTTACCCGCACAATCTCCTGCAGGATCTCGGGGGCGGTTTCAGAGGGGGCAACGACCAGCGGTGTCGCCGGCGGCGCTTGCGAGCCGTAGGCATCGGCATCCGAGCGGAAGTGCGCCGCCCCGGCTCGATCCATCGGATCATCAATGTTGTCTCCACGATGCACCTCCCAGGCCGCCAGAAGGTCCTCCAGGACGGTGACGGAGCCTTCCTCGCGATCGAGGCGGATGTAAGTGTCATCAAGCTCGGTAACGCGACCGGTGACATCACCTCCCCGTGTCAGGCGCAAGGTCACATGCGCTCCGACGGAAGCCTGACGACGAAAGATCTCGAATTTCGTCACGAGCGACAACCTTTGGTCGATGGATGTTGACAAGGGCAGGACATGTACGGATGCACTTCGCAGTGCGTCTTTCGGAGCAGGCATTCGACCTGTTCGACTATAATCGGGGATAAAGCCATCTGTCTCGTACTCGCTGGCCCGACGCACCGGCACCGGTGATGTTCGGCGCGGACCCGCAACGGCGTTTTCCGGCGACGCACCCACACCGGCCGGGCACCCCTGTCGGCGGGGCGCCTCGTGCGGGGGGACCCCGACTCGCTATCATCGGTGCCACACAATGGACAGAGACTTCGGAACGACGGCAATGAGTGACGCTGATCGCGAACGCTGGAACGCCCGGTACGCGGCGGGTGAGTACGCCGCCCGCACCCACCCGAGCCCGTTGCTCGCGGCGTGGATCGGGCGCCTTCCGCGCGGCCGCGCCCTGGACGTGGCATGCGGACGGGGCCGCAACGCCATCCACCTCGCCGCGCACGGGTACGCGGTCGACGCGGTGGACATTTCTGCCGTCGCGCTCGCGAAAGCCCGCGAACGGGCCGAGGCCGCAGGCGTCGCCATCCGCTGGATCGAGACCGACCTCGACGGCGGGGACATCGCGCGGGACACCTACGACGTGATCGTCGTGGCGCGCTTTCTGGACCGACCGCTGATCCCGCAGTTGATCAACGCGCTCCGCCCCGGCGGTCACATCGTCTACGAACACCACTACATCACCTCCGTCGATGTCGGCGGGCCATCGAGCCGCCGATTCCGGGCGCGACCGAACGAACTACTCGAACGGTTCCGCGCGCTGCGGGTACTGTTCTGGGAAGAAGGAATCGTCGCCGACCCGGACGGCCGGCACATGGCGCTCGCACGCCTCGTCGCCTGCAAGGGCTCGCCGGGGTACTTGTATGATGCAGGCGCAATCCGTCCGGCAGTCATGCCAGCCACCACGCCACATGACGTGGCGGATCAAGACAGGGGGACGATCATGTCCGATCCGGCCCGACTCCACGATGTCGATTTCTATCGCTGGACCCAGGAGCAGGCAGCTCTACTCCGGCAGATTCCCGGCGAGCGAATCAATCTGCCCATCGACTGGCACCACGCCGCCGAGGAGATCGAGGACATGGGGCGTAGCGATCTTCGCGCCGTCAACAGCCGCATCGGCGTGATACTGGAGCATTTGCTCAAACTTGAGCACTCGCCGGCCGAAGATCCTCGCGCCGGATGGATCGATACGGTCGCGCGCGGCCGGGACGACGTATCGAGAATCCTCGACGACAGCCCCAGCCTGCGGCGCGAGTTCCCCGAACGGTGGTTGAAGGAGTATGCGCTCGCCCGCCGCGGCGCCGCCCGCAGCCTGGCGCAGGATGGTATCGACGCTACGAAGATCCCGACCGATCCGCCCTACACCCCCGACCAGGTGCTCGATCCGGATTGGTGGCCAGCCAACCGTCACGGGCCTGTTGGCAACCGTCACGGGCCTTGAACATCCCCTCATTTTGGTGATCAGATGACTCCGAAGATTTCACGGTACACGCGCTGCTCGATGAGCATCTGTGAGAATCTCTCCACCAGCGGGCGCAGCCGATGCTCGGGCCAGTGGGGAATATGCTGATAGAGCATCAGCCCTTGGCGAAACAGCGAATGGCTGCGGGTCTTGACCGTGTTCGCCTTAAACCAGCGGTCGTAGCTCAAGCGCTCGCCCGCCGCACCGAGCAACGTCAACAGCGCCCCCGGCCCTCTTGCAGTACCTCCTCATGCGTGGTCCGATCACCAAAGAGTAGGCGCTGCGCCTATGCTTTCATGCCCACGCATACGACAACACAGCGAACGGAGCGACGACCATGCACACACCGATGAAATCACCCCCCCCCCCCCCCCCCCCCCCCCCCCCGAGATTCCAGACTTCGCGGGCATCCGCAGCCACTAAACGGTCACTGACGCTCGCCCTGGCCGCACTCGCAGGCTTGATGGCATCCACCCAGACCGCGCAGGCGCAACTCCCCCCTCCCCCTCCTCAATGCACCACCAGCACCTGCACGATCCGACTTGTGCCGGTTTCCGGCAACACCGTCGTGGACGGCTGCGGCGATTCCGCCACGCCGGGCCGCTTCAAGGTCATTTTGTCTTCCAGTAATCCCAACGTAACGCCGCAGAGTTTCACGACTGTCAAATTTCTGAGCACACGCAATACAAACCGCACCGGTGCCGAGTTCACCGATTGGGAGTGGCGCACGCCGGAAGTGAACTCAAATGCTTGGCAGAATGTGCTTGGCGGGAGAGATTCCCTCACCTTCGCGGGCGGTAGTCTTGGCGAGAACATCGTCGAGGCGCGGCCGAAGGCTGGCGCCCATATCTGGAGTAACCGCAATGCCAACAATCCCAACCAAGGCCCCGGCGAGCTGGTGGTACAGGTCATCACCCCCGGTCCTGGACGTGGGTATAGCACGGCAGGCAGCGCCTACTTCCTGTTCATGGGCGGCAAGGGCTGCGCGAGAGTCGGCCCCGGCGGCGAATTGCTCGGCGGCAACCAGTAGCCGGACGCAAGCCTGCCGCCACGCCCTTGCGAAGAACGAGGGCACCGGCCGCGCGCCTTGAAGGCTCCCGGAACGGCCGCCGCATTCCTGGCGGCCGCGGACGGGTCGGCGGTTGAACAATCCACGACGCGCGCCCGGCTTCGGCCGGGCGTTCTCCTTTGTGACTTTCCTCTATAATCCCCCTTTTCTGAGTCCTCTCAGTTACTTACACGCATTTCTGCCAGAAACTCGCCCAGTCCCGGGGACACGGGGCGGTTTCTCGCCGCGTTCGATGCGCCCGCAAAACTGGCCTGATACACCACGCAAGGCCAGGATCGTCACCGCCCTCCGTGCTGACCGTCACCCGCGCAGGCGCTGGTCGCACTCGACGATGACGACGACGGCGCTTCAGGGTCGCCACCGCCTTCCGTACTGGCCGGCACCCGGTCGACGGTGGTCTATTGCGCGTCGCCTTCGGCGAAAGGAGGGGGCTCGGGAGCTCTCCCGCCGATGCGGTGGTGGCGTTTCGAGGTCATGACCCGGCCTTCGCCTCACGCAGCACTTCGAGCAGGTGCGGGCGGTGGCGTGCGATCTCCTCCGCCGTCAGCCCCTCCAGGGAGTGGGGGAACTTGATCCACTCCTCGGTCTCGTGCAGGTAGTAGTCGGGAACCCGGTCGGTCAGGTTGCGCGAGGGTTTGTAGAACGGCACCGCGACCCGGATCTCGCGCGGGGCGTTGCGCCGCGCCTTCTCCCGCAGCGTCGCGATTACGGATTCGATGGTGCGGCCGGTGTCGAACACGTCGTCGACGATCAGCAGACGGTCCTCGCGCTCGATGTTCTTCAGCAGGTAGTTGAGCCCGTGTACGCGCACCTCCGACGAGCGCCCGTCGATGCCGCGGTACGACGAGGTGCGGATGGCGATGTGGTCGGATTCCACTCCGAAGTAGTCGAGCAGTTCCTGAACCGCGATGCCGATGGGGGCACCGCCCCGCCAGATGGCGACGATGAAGCTCGGGCGAAACCGGCTCTCAAGCACCCGCGCCCCGAGCTCGAAGGCGTCTTCCAGCAACTGCTGCGCACCGATGTAGAGCATCCTGCCTCCCGAGTTTTCTGGCCGGTCGCTCGCCGGACGCATGGCCGGTGTTTCACACGCCGGCCGCGGTGAAGTATGTTGACGCCCTCCCATCCAGGCAAGCGTGCGTGCCCCGCCCCGTGGACGAACCCGACCCCGTGGACAAGATATTCGTCACCGAAGAAACGCTGTTGCTCGACGCCTACCGTCTCGGCGTTCAGGTCTTCGAAAGCGGCTTCCGGCCGAGCTTCATCGTGGGGCTGTGGCGCGGCGGCAGCTCGGTGGGGATCGCGGTGCAGGAGTGCCTGCAGCACCTCGGGGTGGAGACCGACCACATCTCGCTGCGTACCTCCTATCGCGGCATGCAGCGCTACCAGCGCATGGTGGACGAGGCGTCCTCGGAGATCCGGATCCACGGCACCCAGTACCTGCTGGAGACCATGAACGCCGAGGACGGGCTCCTCATCGTCGACGACGTCTACAGCACCGGTCTCAACGTGAAGGCGGTCATCGACCGGCTCGCATCGCGCATGCGTCGGAACCTGCCGCGCGAGGTGCGGATTGCGGTGCCGTGGTACAAGCCGGCGCGCAACCGTACCGGCCGGGTGCCGGACTACCACCTGCACGAGACCGACAAGTGGCTGGTGCTTCCCTACGAGCTGAACGGCCTGAGCATCGAGGAGATCCGAGCCGGCAAACCGTTTCTGGCGCCTCTGATCGATCGCCTCCAGGGGGCGAGACCGGTCACGAAAGGATCCTGACCGAAATTGAGACGACCCGCACCGGCTGGCTACCGGCGTGCTGCGGCGTGAGGGGGCGGGGATGTGAGTTGGACGCAGCACCGATTTTCCACTCATGGACCCCGACCCCCTTCCGGACCGGAGGGGCAGGGGCATTGAACGGAAAGATTGTTCCGGCCGGAGTCCAAGACCCGCTTCGGCCCGATCGTTGCGGATGACTTGCAGATGATCGGCACGCACCGCTGGCGAGCGAGGAGCACCGGAGGCTGATCATGGCCGGGGTCTTCATCGCCTGCGCATTCGTCCTGGGTCTCGCCGCCCGCGCCGTCGGCATGCCGCCGCTCGTCGGCTTTCTCGCGGCGGGGTTCGCGCTCGACGCGGCCGGGTTCGACGCACCGGACGGGCTCGAAGCCATCGCGCACGCAGGCGTCCTGCTCATGCTGTTCACGGTGGGCATGAAGGTGCGGCTGCGCAATGTGGTGAGCGTCGAGGTCTGGGGCACCACCCTCATCCATCTCGCGGTGTCCACCGCCCTCGTCGGCGTCCTCATCGTCCACGGGCTCGGTACCGGCTGGGTCACCGCGCTGCTCGTCGCCTGCGCTCTCGGGTTCTCCAGCACCGTGGTGGTGGCGAAGTCGCTCGACGAGAAGCGCGAGATTGGCGCCTTCCACGGCCGCGTCGCGATCGGGATTCTCATCGTGCAGGATCTGGTCGCCATCGCGGTGCTCGGTCTGTCGCAGGGGACGGCGCCGTCGCCGTGGGCCGTCGCCCTGCTCGCGCTGCTGCCGGCGCGGCGCCTGGTGCACCGGCTTCTCGATGTCGCCGGCCACGGGGAGATCCTGCTGCTGCTCGGCATCGGCCTCGCACTCGCGGGCGGCTACGGCTTCGAGGCGCTCGGGTTGAGCGGGGAGCTGGGGGCGCTGGTGCTCGGCACCCTCCTCGCCGACCACCCGAAGGCGCAGGAGCTGGCCGACACGCTGTGGGGGCTGAAGGAAGCCTTCCTGGTGGGGTTCTTCCTGCTCATCGGCATGTCCGGCCTGCCCGGATACGAGGCATTCGTCCTGGCCCTCGTCGCGCTGGCCCTGCTGCCGCTGAAGGGCGCGCTGTTCTACGCTCTGCTCGTCGCATTCAAGCTCCGGGCGCGCAGCGGGGTGCTGGCCGGGCTCGCGCTCGCCAACTACAGCGAGTTCGGGCTCATCGTGGTGCAGGCCGCGGCCGCCAGCGGCCTGCTGGCGGAGAGCTGGGTGGTCACGCTGGCGATCATCGTCGCGCTTTCGTTCGCGGTCTCCGCCCCGCTCAACCGCGCTTCGCACGCGATCTACGCGCGCCTCTCTCCGTTCGTCCTGCACCTCGAACGCCGGCAACGGCATCCGGACGACGAGCCGATCTCGATCGGCACCGCGGACGTGATGATCTTCGGCATGGGCCGGGTCGGCCTCGGCGCCTACGAGCAGCTCAAGGGGCGGGGGATGCGGGTGGTGGGCCTGGACTCCGACCCGGGGGAGGTCGCCCGGCATATCGCCGAGGGTCGGCGGGTGGTGTACGGCGACGCCGAGGACCCGGACCTGTGGCACCGCCTGTGCCTGGACGGCCTGGACGCGATCCTCCTGGCGGTGCCCGACCTCGAGGCGAAACGCTTTGCGATCCACGAGATCCGCCGCGCCGGGTACCGGGGGTTGCTGAGCGCGACCAACGTCTACCCCGAGGAAGCCGCCGATCTCCTCGACTGCGGGTGCACCACCACCTACAACTACTACGAGCAGGCGGGCACCGGGTTCGCGGAGCGGGTCCTGACCGCGCTGCGGGAGGGGGCCGAGCCGGCGGAGCGCCGGCAGCCGGAGGCGTGAGCACCGGCGCGCATCGAGCCCCGAATGCGGTGGTTCGAACCCGGAGCACCTGCCCGGAAATGCAGGCGGCAGGCGGCAGAATGCTCGTGGATCTTGTGCCGGGCCAACCCGGAAATTTCCGGGTCAGTGCCAATGGATGCGATGTTGTTTGTCAGATTGATGATGTCATCATCAATTTGACACACTTATCGCCTTCAGCGAGCATCACCGCATGTTTGCGCGGCATCTGACACCCGCACTGCGCAAGGCGGCCGCAACCTATCCGGTGGTGACGCTCACCGGTCCCCGCCAGTCCGGGAAAACCACCCTGGTCCGCGCGGAATTCGCCGACCATCTCTACGTCTCCCTGGAGGCGCCCGACGTGCGGATGCAGGCGCTCGAGGACCCTCGCAGCCTGCTGGCGCAGTCCGACCGCATGGTCATCGACGAGATCCAGCGGGCTCCCGATCTGCTGTCGTACATTCAGGTGATGGTGGACGAGGATCGGCGCGCGGGACGCTTCATCGTCACCGGCTCGCACAATCTGCTGCTGATGAAGTCCGTGGCCCAGACTCTGGCCGGCCGCACTGCGGTCCTGGCCCTGCACCCGCTCTCGCTCGCGGAGCTGCGCGGCAGGGAGCGCATCGACGCCGCGAACCTGGACCGAGTCGACACCGCCGGATGGACACCACCCGACGAGAGCCTCTGGGAAACCCTCGTCACCGGCTTCTACCCGTACATTCACGACCGGCGGGTCGATGCCGGCGACTGGCTGGCGGACTACTTCCGGACCTATGTGGAGCGCGACCTGCGCGAAGTCGAGCGGGTGTCGGACCTGCCCACCTTCGAGAACTTCGTCCGCCTGGCTGCGGCCCGCACCGGACAGGAGCTGAATCTCTCGGCCCTGGCCAACGATGTCGGCGTCACCCAGCAGACGGTGCGGCGCTGGCTCCATGCCCTTCAGGTCGGATATCTCGTCACCACGCTTCCGCCGCACTTCGCGAGCTACCGAAAGCGCATCCGCAAGCGCCCCCGGCTGCACTTTCTCGACCCCGGCCTCGCCTGCTACCTGCTCGGCATCCGCGACGCGGCGACCCTGGAGCGGCACCCGTTGCGCGGCAGCATGTTCGAGTCCTTCGTGGTCGCGGAGCTCGTCAAGCACCTCACCGCCGTACGCCGCGACGCGCCGCTGTATCACTGGCGTGACGCCACCGGCCACGAGATCGACATACTGATCGACGCCGGCGATCGCCTGATTCCGGTGGAGGTCAAATCCGGCGGCACGGTCCCCACGACGGCATGCGACACCATCCACTGGTGGACATCGCTGCCCGGAAACCCGAACCGGGGCGGCGTCCTCATCCACGGCGGGCAGCGGACCTTCGACTTCAGGGGAGTGCGGGTCCTGCCCTGGTTCATCGGCGGGTAAAGGCGCCCATCGGGGGGCAGGGCCTCGCTACCTGACCCGGGGCGAAGACCCTGCAGATCGGGTCAGCTCCGCATCCGCGCGCCGTCCGGGTCGAACGGCGGCTCCGGCACGATGACCGCGTCGCGCATTTCGCCCAGGATCTCGATCTGGAATCCGCCGGTGCGTTCGGCCAGGGCGCTCGGCACGTAGCCGAGGGCGATGCTCGCGTCGAGGTGATGGCAGAAACCGCCGGAGGTCACCCAGCCGACCGTCTTGCCGTCGCACAGCACCGGCTCGTTGGCGAGCGCATCCACGCCGTTCGCCTCGACTCTGAAGATCACCCGCTTGCGGGCGGGCCCCGCCCGTTGCTCCTCGATCAGCGCGTCGCGCCCGATGAAGTCGTTCTTGCGCATGTCCACGAACCGTTCCAGACCGGCCTGGAACGGGGTGTAATCCGGGGTGTATTCGCGGGTGAAGCTGCCGAAGCCCTTCTCCAGGCGGAGCGCGTTGAGCGCCCGGCCGCCGAAGTGGCGCAAGCCCAGATCCGCGCCCGCTTCGAGCAACGTGTCGTACACGGCGAGCTGGTAGTCCGGCTCCATCCAGATCTCGTAGCCGAGGTCGCCGGTGAAGGTGATGCGCCCGACGAGGGCCGGTGAGAGCCCGACCTCCATCGGCCGGATGGCCATGAAGGGGAACGCCTCGTTGCTCACGTCCGCGGTGGTTACCCGCGAGAGCAGCGCGCGCGCCTTCGGCCCCGCGATGCTCAGGCCGACCAGCTCGGTCCGCAGGCTCCGCAGGCTCACCCCGTCGTCGGGCAGGTGCTGGCGGAACCAGCGCTGGTGATACGCCTCGGCCGGACCGGAACCGAGGAGCAGAAACCGCTCGGGGCCGAGCCTGGCGAGGGTGAAGTCGCCGATGATCGTGCCCCGAGGGTTGAGCATCGGTGAGAGCACCATGCGCCCCTCCCGGGGGATGCGGCTGGCGAGCAGCCGCCCGAGCCACAGCTCCGCCCCCGGGCCGGTGATCTCGTACTTGCCGAACCCCGAGGTCTCGGTGATGCCGACGCCCTCGCGCACCGCGCGGCACTCCTCGCCGACCGGGCCGTGCGCGTTGGACCGGCGGTAGGTCGGGGTCTCCACCGGCTCGGTGCCCGGCGGCGCGTACCACAGCGCCTGCTCCAGCCCGAACGCGGCCCCGAACACCGCCCCTTTCGCCTTCAGCCGGTCGTGGATGGGGGTACGCCGCAGCGGCCGCCCGGCCGGGCGCTCCTCGTTCGGGAACGGCACCAGGAAGCGGGTGGCGTAGGTCTGGCGAGCCATCGCCCGCGAGTACGCGGGCCCGGCGTAGTCACCGAACCGGGCGACATCCATCGCCCAGGTGTCCATGCCCGGGTCACCGTCGATCATCCAGCGGGCGAGCGCGAGCCCGACGCCGCCCCCCTGGCTGAAACCCGCCAGCACCCCGCACGCAGCCCAGTAGTTCCGCACCCCCGGCACCGGCCCCACCAGGGGGTTGCCGTCCGGGGTGAAGGTGAACGGGCCGTTGATGATCCGCTTGAGTCCGGCCTTCTCCAGGGCCGGGAAGCGCTCGAAGGCGCAGGTGAGGTTGTCGCCGATGCGGTCGAGATCGTCGGGCAGCAGTTCGTGCCCGAAGTCCCAGGGGGTGGTGTGCTCGGACCACGGCCGCCCGTGCTTCTCGTAGGTGCCGAGGAGCACGCCGCGGCCCTCCTGGCGCATGTAGAGCCCGCCGCCGAAGTCGATGGCGTGCAGCATCTCCCCTGCGAAGTGCGCGATCTCGGGCACCTCGTCGGTGATCACGTACTGGTGCTCCATCGGCGCGAAGGGATGCACCACGCCGGCCATCAGCCCCACTTCGCGCGCCCACAACCCGGCCGCGTTCACCACGTGCTCGGCGTGCACGGTGCCCTTGTCGGTCACCACGTCCCAGGTGCCGTCGGCGCGCTGGGCGAGGTCCGTCACCCGGGTCTGGCGGTAGACCTCGGCCCCGCCCTTGCGGGCCGCCCCGGCGTAGGCGTGGGTCACGCCCGAGGGGTCGATGTGGCCTTCGTTGGGGTCGTGGAGCACGCCGATGTAGTGCTTCGGGTCCATGATCGGCAGCATCCGCGCGGCTTCGTGCGGATCGATGAATTCCGTGTTCAGCCCGAGATAGCGGCCGCGCGAGCGGGCGGTGTGGAGGTAGTCGAGCCGGTCCCGGGTGTCGGCGAGCATGAGGCCGCCGGTGAGGTGGATGCCGCAGGACTGCCCGGAGATCTCCTCGATCTCCTTGTAGATTTTCAGCGTGTAGTCCTGAAGCCTGGCGACGTTGGGGTCGGAGTTGAGGGTGTGCATGCCGCCCGCCGCGTGCCAGGTGGAACCCGAGGTCAGCTCGGAACGCTCCAGCAGGACGACATCCTTCCAGCCGTGCTTCGTCAGGTGGTAGAGAACGCTGCAACCGACCACGCCGCCACCGATGACGGCCACTCGGACATGCGATTTCATGCGACGGACTCCGTGTGCGGGCGCGCGCCGGAACGAGCGAACCGGGGCGGCGGAAAGCATACTGCACCGTCACCGCCGGGTTCAGCCTCGGCAATTCCCGCCAAGCCCGGAACCCGCGCCGGAAATGGCTTCGAATGGACGCGGCGGCGCTCGCAATTCCACCGGAACCGCACCGCGGGCCGGCCTCCCGAAGCACCGGCGGGAATGGCCGGCTCAGCCCAGGGTCATCCCACGCTAATTTTCCCACGCTAATTTTTCTTGACAGCGAATCGCCCCCTCAACCCGGAAATCGGGAAAGCGAATCGCCTTTCGGGCCCGAAAGAAACCATTTCGGTACTCGAATGGCCACCGCTGACGGTCAACCGGGCCGAGACCAACCACCTCGATAACTGATCCGGCTGCCAAACGACACGTTCACCGTAGCGTGGGAAAGTCCTGCGGCTCAGCCTCCGCCGCCTTGGCGCGTGAATCGAGGACGGGTATCTTCGCCACCGCCCGACGGCGCACCTCGCGACGGGCGCGGGAGCATCGAGCGAATGCGGCTTCCGCGGCAACGAGCCCGACCCGTCGACGGCCACAACCCACGGATGCGGCGCCCACCGGCCGGCCCGGCCACCGGGCCGGAAATCGAACCACCACAGGAGTACATGCACAAATGGCGACCTCCAACGGCAACCTGCGGGTCGACGGCGCCCGCCTGTGGGCGAGCATCATGGAGATGGCGAAGATCGGCGCGCTGCCCGGCGGGGGCTGCGGGCGGCTCGCACTGACCGACGACGACAAGCGCGGGCGCGACCTCTTCGCCTCCTGGTGCGAGCAGGCCGGCTGCACGGTCACCGTGGACGAGATGGGCAACATGTTCGCGCGCCGGCCGGGACGCAATCCGGACCTGCCCCCGGTCGCGTCGGGGAGCCACCTCGACACCCAGCCCCACGGCGGGAAGTTCGACGGAATCTTCGGGGTGCTGGCGGCGCTGGAAGTGGTGCGCACCCTCGACGATGCCGGGGTGGAGACGGAAGCCCCGATCGAGGTCATCAACTGGACCAACGAGGAGGGCTCGCGCTTCGCCCCCGCGATGATCGCCTCCGGGGTGTTCGCGGGACTGTTCGAGCGCGACTTCGCCTGGGCGGTCGAGAGCCCCGAGGGAGCGACACTCGGCGACGAGCTTGCCCGCATCGGCTACCGGGGGGCCGAACCCTGCGGCGCGCACCCGCTGGGCGCACTGTTCGAGGCCCACATCGAGCAAGGCCCGATCCTGGAGGCGGCGGGCAACCCCATCGGCGTGGTGAGCGGCGCCCAGGGCCAGCGCTGGTACGACATCGAGGTCCGCGGGCGCGATTCGCACGCCGGCACCACCCCGATGCCCGCCCGCAAGGATGCGCTGGTGGCCGCGGCACGGATGGCGGCGCGGGTCGAGGACATCGCGCTCGGCAAGGCGCCGCACGCGGTGGGCACCGTCGGCCAGTTCAGCGTGAGCCCCAACTCCCGCAACACCATTCCCGGCGAGGTGAGGTTCTCGATTGACATCCGCCACCCCGAGGCGCGGGTCCTGGCCGAGATGGACGCCGAAATCCGGGTGTCATTCACCGCCCTCGCTGAGCGGGGAGACGTGGACGTGACCGTCGACCAGATCTGGGAGAAGCCCCCGATCGAGTTCGATCCCCGGTGCGTGGACGCGGTCCGGCAGGCCGCGGCGGGACTGGGCTACGCTCACCAGGACATCGTCTCTGGCGCCGGACACGACGCCTGCCAGGTCTGCGCGGTGGCGCCCACCGGCATGATCTTCGTGCCCTGCGAGAACGGCATCAGCCACAACGAGATCGAGAGCGCGACGCCGGAAGACCTGGAGATGGGCTGCAACGTGCTGCTGCACGCCATGCTCTCGGTCGCAGGCAGCCCGCCCGAGGAGCCTGCGCCGCAGAACGCTCTCCAAAGGTAGAGGTGGGGATTCGGGGCCATATTGCTTGAAAAGTGGGGAATGTCGGAAAGAAATGAAGGCTATAGGGACCGATTGTGGAGCTTTACCCCATCGAAATTTTCTGCGGCGCAGGCTCCGAGCCGGCGGAAGCCTCCTGATCCGGCACGAAGATTTCGCCGGCTCACGGCTGCGGGCACGTATCGGCGAGATGCTCGTGGCGGCGCCGGCGACCCACGCACGACTCCGCCCCGGATCCCCCGGCTGATCCGGATCCCTCGGCTGGCCTGGATCCCCCCCGCGGGCGCGGATCCCTCGGCTGGCCCGGATCCCCCCCGGCGGGCGCGGATCCCCAGGCTGGCCCGGATCCCCCCCCGGCGGGCGCGGATCCCCAGGCTGACCCGGATCCCACGGCGGGCGCGGATCCCCGGGCCAACCCGGGCCTCTGAGATTGAGGAAGGAGCTTGCCATGCACTGGTTCGTCGCCGGGGTCGTCGCGATGACGGGCGTCGTCGCTGCGTCCAACTTTCTCGTCCGGATTCCGATCAATGACTGGCTCACCTGGGGCGCGCTGTCGTATCCGGTCGCGTTCCTCGTCACCGACCTCATCAACCGCCGGGTCGGGCCCGGTGCGGCGCGACGGGTGGTCTACGTCGGATTCGCGTGCGGGGTGATCCTGTCCCTGTTCACCTCGACGGTGCGCATCGCGCTCGCGTCCGGGGCCGCGTTCCTGCTCGCGCAACTCGCCGACGTATGGCTCTACGACCGCTTGCGCCGCATCACCGCGTGGTGGCAGGCGCCGCTGATCTCCTCGGCCGCCGCCTCCGTCCTCGACACCGCGCTGTTCTTCAGCCTCGCCTTCGCGGCCACCGGACTCCCGTGGATGACCTGGGCAATCGGCGACTACGGCGTGAAAGTCGCGGTCGCCGCCGCGATGCTGCTCCCTTTCCGGCTGCTGATGGGGAAGCGCGATCTCGGAGGACCGAACCGGAGGCTTCCGAACGCCGCGGCCTGACCGGTCGGAGGATGGAATGGGCGGGCGCGCGTCATGCGCCTGTGAACACTCACAGATGCCGCGTCATGAGCCAGCTCTCCGGCGCCTTCGCCTCCGGTGGTGCTGGCTACGACGTCAATGTGGCAAACGCCGTCACCGGCACTGCCACCTACAGCGGCAACGCGGCGGGCGCCCATCACAAGACGGGCGAGGGCGTCAACTGGTTCCACGGCGATGCCCGCCTGACGGCCAACTTCGACACGAGCGCTGCGGCTAGTCCCGGTCCTGGTGATGTCCCGGTCCCGGTGATAGAGCTGGCCGACACGGAGAGACACCACATGGGAGAGACACCACATGCGTATGCTCGTCCTCCTCGCAGGACTCGCCCTGCTTCTCGCTGGCTGTGGCGGCTCAATGTCCGTCGCACCCGAAGTCCCGCAGGACCGCATCCCTAGGGCCAGAACCCACCACACCTATGTGCCACATGCGAGCCCAACCCGAACGCATCTGACGTTTCTCGGCGAGATCCACATCGGGGGCGATGTCGAGCCGAGGGAGGGGCTCGACCTCATCGCCACCACGGATGATGACGTCAACATCTACCTGGGGGCCTCGCGCGACGGCGTTGGAGTCGCGCGACTGGAGAACTACGAGGCAGACCTGCTGGCCGAATCGCTCCGAAACGGCTTTCGGCCCTTCACGGTTCAGCCGCTCCTCTACATCGACCCTGACTTCATGAGGCCCGAGAACCTCGAAATGCGTCGGGCACTGTTCGACAGCCTGTTCCTCCTGAACGATGCGCTGCCGGCCGAATTCCACCTTCTCTACGATGGAACGAAAGACAGCGCGTTCGCCTCCTATGGCGAAATCGTCGTGTCTCTTGAGAACCGCTCCAGTATCAGCCGCAACTGTGGCGCAACGGCGGTGGCGTGCGCGCTTCCGGGCCTGAACAGGGCCTTCGTGCGGCTTCCTGACGACATGGACATGTCGGAGTTCATCTACCCGCGGAGCGTCATCGTGCATGAGCTGCTGCACGCGCTCGGAATCCGCGGCCATGTGGACAGCATCGAGTTCCCCGACAGCATCCTGGGTACCGCCGGGGGGTACATCCCGAACGGCCGGCACATCATCAGCAAGATCGACCGTGAAGTGCTCCAGATCATGTACATGAGCCAGTTGACCGAGGTCTACAACGACTGGGACGAGTGGGCCGATGTCTCGTTCCACCTGATGGGCCAGAGCGAAGACGAAGCCATGCAGTTCGGCGTCACGCTGTTCAACGGGCTGCCGCAGCCCTGGGCTCGTGGCACCTATCCGGACACGTTGCTTGAAGACAACCGCCGGTTGCGCGGCACGGCCACCTGGGAGGGGACGCTGGTGGGCTTCTCGGGACCCTCCCCGCTCGCTGGCGACGCCGAGCTTGAGGTGAACATCGCCACGCTGCCGGACGACGAGAGCGAGCACGACCTCCGGTTCCGCGACATCTTTTACGTCAACCGCATGGGGAGCACGGATACGTCGGCGACTTCGCCCCTGTGGTTCAGCACGAGAGACATCGACTACAAGGTCAGCGTCAACGGCAACTTCTTCTCCAATGTCTTCGGCGAAGGATACGAAGACGGCTGGGTCGACGGTGCCTTCATGGGCGAGGAACACGAGCACATGGCCGGAACCGTGAAACGCACCGACATGATCGGCGCCTTCGGCGGCACCTATTCCAGCTCTGCCGACAGTCGCTACGTTCAGGCGCCCCCGTCGCCCTCTACCCCCTGATCCGGTGGTGACTTCGAGTGCCCACGTACAAGGCACCACCGCGATCGACCTGCTCGACTACCTCAAGGACATGGCTGGCGGCGGCCCTTGGGGCGAGTGCCCCCAGTGCTGGCAACGCTGGCCCCAAATGCCGCTGTGGCGGGCCGTTACGCGGAATCCAGACCGCGATGCATCTGGACGAACCCCCGTAGTTCACACGGTGGTCGAAGAGGATCAGCCGACCGTGCGCGTCTGGTCGAACGCAACCGCCGACCAGCACCGCATGGTCGCCAAGGCCGTGGACTTCATCAACGATTGGCTTCCAGTCGAGCACCGAATGGTCATGGGTGCGCCGACCGAACTCCGCACCGACTTCGAACTGGATGTGCCAGCGGGGGAGATTCACATCACCTTCGACTACGACGGCGACGGAGGCCAGTCGCGCTACCACGAGAGTTGCTGCAACGTCCATACCAATGACCTGCCGTACATGATCTCCAACTTGGTCCTCATCGACCCGAACGCCTCGTGGCACAACACCTTCGGGCTCATCGTCCACGAACTCGTGCACGCGATGGGCCTCCCCGGCCATGTCTCCGAACACCGTCACCCGACCAGCATCATGCCCGATGGCGCGTACCAGGGCGGGCCGCTGCCTGACGAGGCCGGCTTGCCGGAACTGCCCCGGCTCGACGGCGAGGCACTGATGACCGCGTATACGGTCTACGACGGCGGGCAGACGCCCGGTGAGATCAACTACAACTCGCTTGGGCCGTGGGCCACGTCCGTCCCGGCGCTCGAAGGCACGCTCACGACCGATGGCGGTACCGCGCGCTTCGGCGTCGAGTACCGCACGCAGTGGACTCGCGCGTGGGAGGAAGGGCCGGTGCCGGCGACATCGCTTGCCCGTTCCAACCTCACCGGCACGGCCACCTGGACCGGCTAAATGGTCGGGTACACGGATGCCGGCGCCGCCGTCCAGGGCGACGCCGGCATCACCGTGGACATCGCCGGCATGGACGGCACAGCCGCGTTCACCGATCTGACTGCTGGCGACGCATCGTGGGGACCGGATTTGTCGACCCGCATCCGCGTGAACGGAAATTCCATCCAATCCACGCAGGACGGATCGTGGGTGGGATTCGACGCCCAGTTCCGAGGCTCCGGCCACGAGGCCGTCACCGGGGCCTTCCGGTGGGAACGTCTCGATACCGGAAACCTCACGGCCGCGTTCGGGGCAGCACGGGAGTGATATAGCCTTCACAACCCTCGGCGGCGCTGGCAGACCGCGCCAAGCAGGCTACCCATCCCAACGGTGTCCGCCGGTCCGCCCGTCCACCGGCCGTAGGTGACGCCATGGTGGAGATCATGGCGGAACCTGCATCATGGCATCCACTCCCTCCGTACCATCGCGATACCGAACATGCCGTTCACTCCTGCTCGACGATGGCGGCAAGCCTGGCTTGCTCGATGCTGAGCCCGACCACCTGGCGCTGAAGCGTTTCCACCTGGCGCTGGAAATCGGTGAAGAAGAGGGGGTAAAGATGGAATACACAATCGTGATCGAGAGGGCGCCAGGAAACTATGCCGCCTACGTACCCGACTTGCCTGGGTGCGTGGCCACGGGGCCGACCCACGACGAGGCCATCCGGGCGATCCGAGCGGCCATCGTCCTGCACATCGAGAGCCTGCGAGAGTACGGCGAGCCGGTTCCGGCTCCGCAATGCACGGCGACGGTGGTGGAGATCGCCGCCTGATCAGCCGGTGTGCCGGTGGTCGGCAAGCGTTTCGGGACAAGGGCGGATACGCCGCCTGCCGATCTACGCGAGTTCGACCGGCACGCGACGGTCAAGTCACTCAGCAATCACCGTCAAGTGCGCAGGAATCTCGGTCAAGTGTGTTAGAAATCACCGTCAAGTGTCGTAGGAACTTGCACCCGAGCGCACGGCGCGCTTACGTGTTCAGGAAGTAGCGAGCTCGCGCCAGGTAGTCCTTGCGGTCGGCAAGGCCGTTGGTCCCGCCATTGATGCGCCGTGTCACCTCGACCACATCGTCGTCATCCGCGAACCGGTTGAGCTTGCGCGTCTGCCAGAACCAGCAGGCCGCGTCCACGGCCAGCGCCGGATCGCGGGCGACCTTCAACCGGTTCTCGTCATCGGTGAGGTCGATGCCGATGGACTTCCCGTAGTCTCTGTAGTTGGCGCGTCCGGTCAGTTGGATCAGCCCGCGACCCTTGAAACGCCTGCCGTCACCGTCTTCGGAGTTGCCGAGATCGCGACGGTTCTCATAGGCGGCGCCGCTCGCCCGCTCCTCGTTGTAGCGCAGGGCACCGCTCTCATGGCCGATCTGCGCAAGGAAGTGCGCCCGGCGCAACGGCGTGTCGATCTCGCGGGCTTTCATCTTCGCGAGCAGGTACGGCAGATAAAGCTCCACCTCGACCTCGTTCGCCGCCGGCATGATGCCCTGCAGCACGTTGAGGTTCAGCTCACCCTCGAATCCCTGCGCCATGTCCCGCATCATCCTGCCGTCCGGGTCATCGCCACGTTCGGGCTGGAACGCGTGGGCGCACCGCATGTCAGGCGCCTGACCGGCCCGCTGTGGGAAATCCGCCTGAGTGGCCGGGACGGCATCGCGCGGGCGATCCATGTCGTCGCGACCGGCCGGCGGGTGGTCGTGGTGCGGGCCCTCGTGAAGAAGACCTCGCGCACACCGCGCCGGGAGGTCGAATTGGCGCTGCGTCGCGCCGGGGAGGTTATGCAATGAGCACGCTTGACGAACTGCATGAACGCTGGGGCCGGAACCCGGACTATCGGGAAGCCCATGAGCGGCTGGGACCGGAGTTCGAGCCGGCCTGCGCGCTGTTCGAGGCGCGCACGCGGGCCGGCATGACCCAGGCGGAGCTGGCCGCGAGGATGAAGACGACGCAATCGGCGGTGGCGCGTCCGGAGAGCGGCCGGGTGCCGGATAATCTGAGTACGACCGCTACGGACGAGTCCGAGACCGGAAGGATAGCGGTGACCATCGGGAGCGTCCGGAAGCGCCCCTCCGATACCTGCGCAACCACCGCAGCACGGTCCGCCTCCCCCACGCTCAAAAACCTCCCAAAATCCGCCAAAACACACCCCCCGCCACAGGCAAAAAGGGGACACTTCAACTTTGCTCAAAGGGGACATTACGGCTTTGCGCTAACAATGGCATCCACTCCCTCCGTACCATCGCGATACCGAACATGCCGTTCACTCCTGATACCGCCGAACGTCGATTTCGTCGGCCCGCGCGCGCATCTGCGTCGCGTCGTGCCATGCCTGCATCCGCAACAGAAGGTCCATGCTGAGGCCGAATGCCTTCTCGACCCTGAGCGCCATTTCGGGCGACAGTGAGGCGTTGCCGTTTACAAGGTCCGAGAGCATCGCACGGCGCACGCCGAGAATCCGCGCCGCCGCCGACACGCTCAACCCCAACTCCTCAAGGGCCTCGATGCGAATGAAAGCGCCGGGGTGCGGGGGTGTCATCCCCATCTTGATGCCGCCGCTGGTCATCAGTGGTAGTCCTCCAGGTTCAGGCGCTCGATGGCGCCGTTGCGTTCCTCGAACGTGATGCGCCAGTTGCCCGACACGGACACGCTCCATTCGTGCCGGCGCTCGCCCGACAGTCGGTGAACCCGCCATCCGGGCGCTGCCTCGCGGATGAAGTCCTCCATGGTCTCGGCCAGGGCAAGCGCAGCCAGAATGCCGCGCACCCGCTCCACGAGATCCTGCTTCAGCAGCCGGGACGAATTGTTCTCGAATAGCTGGCGCACTCCCCGATGGCGGATGGACCGGATGATCATGGGCGCTCACGTGTTCAGGAAGTAGCGAGCTCGCGCCAGGTAGTCCTTGCGGTCGGCAAGGCCGTTGGTCCCGCCATTGATGCGCCGTGTCACCTCGACCACATCGTCGTCATCCGCGAACCGGTTGAGCTTGCGCGTCTGCCAGAACCAGCAGGCCGCGTCCACGGCCAGCGCCGGATCGCGGGCGACCTTCAACCGGTTCTCGTCATCGGTGAGGTCGATGCCGATGGACTTCCCGTAGTCTCTGTAGTTGGCGCGTCCGGTCAGTTGGATCAGCCCGCGACCCTTGAAACGCCTGCCGTCACCGTCTTCGGAGTTGCCGAGATCGCGACGGTTCTCATAGGCGGCGCCGCTCGCCCGCTCCTCGTTGTAGCGCAGGGCACCGCTCTCATGGCCGATCTGCGCAAGGAAGTGCGCCCGGCGCAACGGCGTGTCGATCTCGCGGGCTTTCATCTTCGCGAGCAGGTACGGCAGATAAAGCTCCACCTTGACCTCGTTCGCCGCCGGCATGATGCCCTGCAGCACGTTGAGGTTCAGCTCACCCTCGAATCCCTCCGCCATGTCCCGCATCATCCTGCCGGCCGGGTCCACGCGCCCGTCGGGAGAGCCGACCCCCATGACCTTGCTCTGGTAGCGATCGATCTCGCGTTGCGTGTTCTCGCCGCAGACGCCGTCCAAGACCAGGCGGACCGCGCCCGGGGTGCGGCCGAGATTTTCGTTGAGCGCGGCCTGGACCACCGTCACGTCTGCCCTGGCGTTGCCCCCGCCCTTGCCCACGGACCCCTTGATGGACATGATGCTTCGCTCCTCAAGGCCCGGCAACCGCTCCGGCAACCCCTGCCGCACAAGCGCCAACAGCCGAGCCCGGCCGCACGCGCACACCCATCCTTTCCATCGCGCCTGATTCCGCCAGCGGATTCCAGCCGACGAGGCAGCGACTTACCCTCATGGCAAACCTACCACGCAAACCTACCATACAGTGCCGCCTCGTGAATTGGCGCGTCGAGACACCGAACGCAACCGCGGATTATGCAATGAGCACGCTTGAGGAACTGCATGAACGCTGGAGCCGGAACTCGGACTATCGGGAAGCCCATGAGCGGCTGGGACCGGAGTTCGAACTGGCCCGTGCGCTGATCGAGGCGCGCACGCGGGCCGGCATGACCCAGGCGGAGCTGGCCGCGAGGATGAAGACGACGCAATCGGTGGTGGCGCGTCCGGAGAGCGGCCGGGTGCCGCCATCGACGCGGACCCTCGAGAAGGTCGCCCGCGCCACCGGCACAGCGCCGCGATCGATGCGGCGATGACTGCTATCGGGGCTCTCACTGCGATGTCCACCGATGCTGAAGTCGAGGCCGCGGAGGGTCTGATCGCAGCGGCGAAGGATGCCCTGGGAGGCGCGACGTCGTTGTTGACTGCGGAACAGGCGCTCGCTCTGAACGCACGCATTACCACCATTGAGGAGACCCTCGGCTCGACCGAGAAGGCCATCGCGAGGCATCGCGATGAGGCCGAGAAGAATGCGGAAACGCAGCGGGTGGCGGATGTCGCGGCCGCTCGCGCCCGGGCGATGCAGTCCTACATGGAAGGCGGCTAGGGATGCGGCGACTGATGCACGGATGGTAGCCACCAACGCCCGAACGGCGGCGGTCGCTGCAAACGCTGCCTACATGAGAGCGGTGGAGGCTCGTACCGACAGCGGCGCGGCCAAGATGAAGGCCGATGCGGCGAGTGTTGCTGCGACGGCGGCGGAGAGCGCTGCGAGGGACGCGAAGGTGGCTGCTGACGATGCCGATGCCGCATACATGGGCATTGATGCCACATCCAGACCGCCAGGAAGATCGCCGATCTCGGCAACTTTCAGGGGTACGAACTTTGGGAGGATGACGGGAACGCCAACACCAGCACGGACCGTGCCCGCGCGATCCTCTTCACCAACAAGCAGAAGGGCACCGACAGCGTTCTCCAGGTGATTGGAGCGACAGCACGGAGTGTTGAGAATGTTGTTGTTACGGGAACCACGCTCACCAAGCTCGGGATGAAGTCCGGGGATACGTGCACTGGCGCAGGGTACACCCTGACCGACGGCACCGCCACCTTCAACGGCGCGGCCTTCATGGGCGCGGAGACCGCACCGGGTGCCACCACGCATGAATTCGACGGCACCTGGAGTGGCTCTTTCTTCGGTGCGACAGAGGACGACGGAGATACGACTGATGTGAACGAGTCGATCACCGCACCTCTCGCGACCGCCGCGATCTGCGCATTCCAGTGATTCCGATCACCCATTCCGGTGCGATGCCGATCACCGAGTCGGAGCGGAGCGACGCGGGTGTTGCATTATGGGGTGAAGCGATCGGTTTGGTTCAACGGTCGGCGTGTTTTTCGCATCGATTCTCCCTTGAGGTTGAGTGGGTAGGCGTTGTAGACAATCCCGGAGTCAGTGACGAACTTACCGAAGGTCAGCACCGTTGTAGGCCGCAGCAGTGCCCTGTCATGTGCTCGATCTCGTCACCATCGTGACGCCTGTACCTACTTCCTGAAAGGAGATTGGGGTCGATGAGGTAGAAAATTAATTTCGGTCAGGATCCTTAGCATGCATCGATCACCAACGTGTTGTCGATTGTGCTCGGCACGCATAAAAAAAGAGGGTGGCCATTAGCCACCCTCCAGAGCATGCAGTTTGGTGTTTCGGATCTGCTCTGTGCAGTTACTCCTTGTGAGCCCCAAAAGCACCGACGAAGCTCTCGACCACCTGGCCACCTCCCGCACCCTGGGATTTGGTGACACCGAAGGTGCCGGCGGTCGCGAGAGGTGCCGTATTTGGGTCGTCCGCTGTCGGACCGAAGAAAGTGCCGCTCCACGTGCCGTCGAATTCATGCGTGGGGGCACCCGGTGCGGTCTCCGCGCCCATGAAGGCCGCGCCGTTGAAGGTGGCGTTGCTGTCGGTCAGGTTGGCCTCCCCCAGGTAGATCGGGGCCGACATCGCCGCATCGCCATTCACCCGGATGTTGCGGATTGCCCCCGAAATGGTGCCAGGCTGAGCGTTCGTGCCGAAGTTGGCCGTCAGGCGGGCATCGCCGTGGAACCAGTTGACGCCCTCGCCCGTCTTGTGATGGGCGCCCGCCGCGTTGCCGCTGTAGGTGGCAGTGCCGGTGACGGCGCTTGCCACATTGACGTCGTAGTCAGCACCACCGGAGGCGAAGGCGCCGAAGGTGTCGGTAACGCCGTTATCGCCCTCTTCCAGCCAGAGACCGAACGCCAGGTAGTCGTTGTTTTCCATCGCTTCCGCGGCATCGACGGCTTCCCTGGCCTCCCGACTACCGGTGAACACATAGCCCGAAACGCTGTTGATGGTGACGGCGCCGTTCACGGCCGTGGTCGCGTCGACCGAGCAGGTAGCGCTCGAGGGACAGGTCAGGGTTCCCGTGAGAGCCGAATCGCCGGCCGGTGTGTACTCTGCGCCAGTATACGTATCCCCGGACTTCGTCCCGAGCTTGGTGAGCGTGGTTGGCGTAACAGCAACATTCTCAACACTCCGTGCTGTCACTCCAATCACCTGGAGAACGCTGTCGGTGCCCTTCTGCTTGTTGGTGAAGAGGATCGCGCGGGCACGGTCCGTGCTGGTGTTAGCGTTCCCGTCATCCTCCCAAAGTTCGTACCCCTGAAAGTTGCCGAGATCGGCGATCTTCCTGGCGGTCTGGATGATGCGGGGTTCACCTGGGTCTGTCATATCGCCATCGCCGTTGAGGTCCATGGCCGCCCGGTCTTCCTTCAACTCGGCCGTGATGTTGGTAGTGCCAGCAACATTCACTGTGATTCCCAGCAT
This sequence comes from Gammaproteobacteria bacterium, assembly GCA_965221725.1. Lineage (GTDB taxonomy): Bacteria > Pseudomonadota > Gammaproteobacteria > HK1 > HK1 > HK1. The sequence continues at coordinate 3,109,909 of OZ244909.1, read as the reverse complement.
GCCCTCTGTGAACTCGTTGGTGCCCATCGTGGCCGGGTTGTCTACCGTGTCCCCGGGCCATGTGATCATGACAGCGGTGCTGGACCCCTGATTGCCGTTCTGCGTCCGCGATATCGTTGCCATGGCCTCACCAACGCTCTTTACATGGTCAGCCTTCTCGTCGGCTGGCGTGCCCTTATCGTCCATGACGTGAGCGCCGTTCGCCGCCATGAAGAGGCGGAGGACGTGCGTGCCCGCCGCCTCCATGGCGGCGTTGCGTGCCGTCGTTGCGGCCGTCAACTGCTCGTTGGCTGTATCCAGCGCCTCCTTGGCGGTATCTCTCTCCATCTCGGCCGCCTTCTGTGCATCCTCGGCGTCTTTCGCGCTTCCGGTGGCATCAATGCCCATGTATGCGGCATCGGCATCGTCAGCAGCCATCTCCGCGTCCGTCGCAGCCATCTCCGCCGCCGTCGCAGCTATCTCCGCCGCATCGACCTTCATCTTGGCCGCGCCGCTGTCGGTACGAGCCTCCACCGCTCTCATGTAGGCAGCGTTTGCAGCGACCGCCGCCGTTCGGGCGTTGGTGGCTACCATCCGTGCATCAGTCGCCGCATCCCTAGCCGCCTTCGCCGCCCCTTCGGCTGCCTCCGTGGCGTCCTCGACATCGCTCACGCGCCGTCCCTCGTCGTCGACGGCTTTCGCGCTCTGAATAACGTCGTTCTTTTCCTTGGCCATCATGTACTCGGAATTGGCTTTCCCAGCCTCGGTCGCCGCCATGTCGGCCAATTCGTCGGCCTCTGCCTTGGTCATGCCGTCCGTGATGGCGTCATGCGCCGCCTCCGCGGCATCCGCGGCAGTGCGCGCCAAAAGAGCAGCCTCTCTGGCTGCCATCGCACCGGGGGAGCCTGGAGAAGTCCTCTCGGCCGCCTCGGCAGCTTTATCGGCCTCCGTGGCGTACGCATCGGCTTCCATGTAGGACTGCATCGCCTGGGCGCGAGCTTTCGCGACATCCGCCATCCGCTGCGTTTCCGCATCTTTCTCGACCTGCGCGCGATGCATCTCGATGGCCGTCTCGGTCGTGTCAAGGCTTCGCTCGATCATCGTGATACGCAGGGTATGCTCGGTCGCCTTCGCTGGGGTCACTACCGACCTCTCGTTCGCAGCTTCAAGGGCGTCCTTCGCGTCCTGGATCAGCTTCTTCGCCGCCTCGACCTCTTCGTCGGTGGATTCTGCGGACAGACCGGCAACTGCGGTATCGGCATCACCAACGGCGGTGTCGACACGCACGGCCAAGCGGTGATCGTTGATGTTCGTCTCGGTATCGGTCAACCTCATCTCGATCGTCGTGATACGGGCGTTCAGTCCATCCTGATCATTCATCGACAGGGCCGTGGCGGCCGTTACGGCGTCCTTCGCGTCCTGGATCAGCTTCTTCGCCGCCTCGACCTCTTCGTCGGTGGATTCTGCGGACAGACCGGCAACTGCGGTATTAGCATCACTAATGGCGGTGTCGACCACCATGCGCTGGTCCCTGGCCGTGATGTTCGTCTCGGTATCGGTCAACCTCATCTCGATCGTCGTGATATGGGCGTTCAGTCCATCCTGATCATTCATCGACAGGGCCGTGGCGGCCGTTACGGCGTCCTTCGCGTCCTGGATCAGCTTCTTCGCCGCCTCGACCTCTTCGTCGGTGGATTCTGCGGACAGACCGGCAACTGCGGTATCAGCATCACTAATGGCGGTGTCGACCACCATGCGCTGGTCCCTGGCCGTATCGAGCTTGGTGGTCGACCCGCATGCCGCAAGCCCCACCGTGAGCACCGCAGCGAAGCACATCTTGAGTGCGTTGTTGCTTATAGACATGGTTCGAGGCTCTCCTCGTTCTCGTTAAAGAAGTGGCCTCAATTCGAGGCCTCGGTTTGGTGCGGCACGCGGCCGACCCCGGCAAGTGTATGCACGTCCCGGCAGAGTGTCCATAGCCAGATCCGAACCCAACGGGCACTGTTGCGTTCACGCCACAAATCCAGATCTTGTCGCCAAAAGCCTTATGCCGACAGTTTCTTACGCCGCAACGGCAGCAGGCGCGGACAGATAAACATACGCATATGAACGATGCAAGCGCGGATCTCGTGCGGATCTCGTGCCACGGTCAATGCGAGCGAAACGGCCGCACCGAGCAGGGCAAGTTTGTTCATGCGACACGATTGGCGGCGGGAGCACTCGGGTGTGATTCGATTGCCGGGTGAAAGGGGCGCTTGCACGTGGCGCGGCGAATCGGGCCGCGCAGGCCGTCGGGCGGCCTGTTGTTCCGGCACCGGCGGCGCCCCGGTCGTCGGCGGGGCGGATGGGGTCCGTTCGAGACTGCCCGGTCCAACATCGCGATTCACTCGCAATGCCCGATCTGCGGGACGGCCTCCGGCATTCATCCCTTCTCCGTACAATGGCGCCGGCCTGGCCCACGCCGACACCCGAAGAGACCTCGGACTACGCCGCCCGAGACCTCGGGCACTGTTCCCGGCGTCGCGACAGTGGTCCGATGCGAGCCGACGGGGTGAACGAGCGCTGCGACGGAGGGCGACGGACCGGGGAGCCGGTTGAGCTGTCCGAGGATCATCGGGTCGATCTTCGCCACGGGCGTTGCGCTCGCGGGGGTGATGATCGTCGGCAAGGCCAGGCGGCTTTGCGTCCCGCGCTTCAATCCGGGCCCGGGATCCGTGCCGGCGGCTCTGCCGGGGGCGGCTGGTCCGAGCCGCGGCGGCAGGCTTTGGACACCCATCGACGGGGAAACGACATGAGCACTGCTTCATTCGACGTATCCAGCCATGTATCCGGCGACGTATCCGGTACCGCCCGCCGCGGCGCACCGGCGAAGTACCGCGACGAGGACTTCCCCGGCTGCGAGTCGTTCCACCTGCCGGCGAGCGAACTCGAGCACCATGAATACCGCCTGGAGTTCTGGGACGGCGCCACCGAGACGGCCTGGCGGGTGTGCGAGCCCACCTCCATCGAGCATGAAGGGCCGTCGCGGCGGCTGGTGCAGATGGCCACACGATTCGAGATCCTGCGCGGCTCGCGCGTCGCCTGCTTCGGCTCGGCGGACCTGTTGCACCGGGATGCAACGGGGCGCAAGCGCTGGCTGATGCAGGCCGACGAGGTGCTGTACCTGCACCCGGACCGGGTGCGGTTGCAGGGGCCGGCCATCGAGGTGGGCGCGGACCCACTACCGGACGTGGTGCTGGAGGTGGACCACACGACGGACGTGCGCCGGCGCAAGCTCGGCATCTACATGCAGAGCGGGTTTCCGGAGATCTGGGTGCTGGTGCCGTGGGAGGCGTCGGCGCGCAGGCCGGGGCTGACGATTCACGTACGCCGGGGCGACGGGTATCGGGAGGAGCCGGAGAGCCGTGCGTTTCCGGGTTGGCGGGCGGAGGAGATATTCCGCGCGCTGACGGAGACGCCGATGTCGGAGGGTGCGTGGCGTGCGCTGGAGCGGGTGGCGCTCACGATGGGGGCGCGCGAGGGCACGAAACCGGACGACGATCCGCTCATGCGTTCGCAAAAAGCGATTGCACGGACGGAAGGCCGGCGGGAAGGTCTCGCCGAGGGCCGCGGTGAGATGCTCGCGGAGAACGTGCTTGCGGTGCTGAACGCCCGGGGCATTGCAGTGGCCCCGGGTTCGGCGGCGCTTCGCGATCTCCTCGGCGCACAGTCCGGTGATGCGGCGATGGCGGCGGCGCTGTCGTGCGCGGACGAGGCCGACTTCCGGCGCCGGATTCGCGGGTAGCGCGCCCCGCACGGAGGCACGCTCCGGGCGCCCCTCCCGGGAGCGCCTCCCGGGGTCGCGGGCGTCCGGAGATGTCCGCGGTGCGGGATCGTCCGGACACGGCGCCGGCTCCCGGTCCGGCCATGTCCTCATGGCCCGGTGGTGTCTCAGCCCATCTGCACCGAGTTCGATCAGGCCGCGTGACCCGGTCATCATCACCGTGCAGTGGTACCAGCCCACTACCCGGCCGCCTGCGCGGCGAGCATGATCCGGAGCGCCCCGACTACGGCGGCCGTGGTGGCGAGTCAGGAAAGGACGCCGATGATCCGAGTCTCGACCCGGAGCGCGGTGATATCGGCTTTCGTGGCGAACTCGTCAAGATCGGCGACTGCGGCGGCGCGAAGCTGCGCGGCGATGACTTCGGCCTGGGAGCGTTCGACACCGGCGGCTTCGAGTTCGCGGGCAGCGGCGAGGGTGTCGAAGGTGCTGGCGTTCACTACGAGGCGTCCCGAAATCCCTTGCAGGCATCTATCAGCTTGTCTGTCGGCAATCGCAGCATCAATGCTCCCATGACGCGCCCCGGACGCCGGGGAGCGTAGCACCCCCGTCCGTGAAAGATCTCTCTCTCGATCCGTCTCGATCCGTCCACGGGCTGGCACTGTTCCCGGCGTCGCGACAGTGGTCCAATGCGAGCCGACGGGGTGAACGAGCGCTGCGACGGAGGGCGACGGACCGGGGAGCCGGTTGAGCTGTCCGAGGATCATCGGGTCGATCTTCGCCACGGGCGTTGCGCTCGCGGGGGTGATGATCGTCGGCAAGGCCAGGCGGCTTTGCGTCCCGCGCTTCAATCCGGGCCCGGGATCCGTGCCGGCGGCTCTGCCGGGGGCGGCTGGTCCGAGCCGCGGCGGCAGGCTTTGGACACCCATCGACGGGGAAACGACATGAGCACTGCTTCATTCGACGTATCCAGCCATGTATCCGGCGACGTATCCGGTACCGCCCGCCGCGGCGCACCGGCGAAGTACCGCGACGAGGACTTCCCCGGCTGCGAGTCGTTCCACCTGCCGGCGAGCGAACTCGAGCACCATGAATACCGCCTGGAGTTCTGGGACGGCGCCACCGAGACGGCCTGGCGGGTGTGCGAGCCCACCTCCATCGAGCATGAAGGGCCGTCGCGGCGGCTGGTGCAGATGGCCACACGATTCGAGATCCTGCGCGGCTCGCGCGTCGCCTGCTTCGGCTCGGCGGACCTGTTGCACCGGGATGCAACGGGGCGCAAGCGCTGGCTGATGCAGGCCGACGAGGTGCTGTACCTGCACCCGGACCGGGTGCGGTTGCAGGGGCCGGCCATCGAGGTGGGCGCGGACCCACTACCGGACGTGGTGCTGGAGGTGGACCACACGACGGACGTGCGCCGGCGCAAGCTCGGCATCTACATGCAGAGCGGGTTTCCGGAGATCTGGGTGCTGGTGCCGTGGGAGGCGTCGGCGCGCAGGCCGGGGCTGACGATTCACGTACGCCGGGGCGACGGGTATCGGGAGGAGCCGGAGAGCCGTGCGTTTCCGGGTTGGCGGGCGGAGGAGATATTCCGCGCGCTGACGGAGACGCCGATGTCGGAGGGTGCGTGGCGTGCGCTGGAGCGGGTGGCGCTCACGATGGGGGCGCGCGAGGGCACGAAACCGGACGACGATCCGCTCATGCGTTCGCAAAAAGCGATTGCACGGACGGAAGGCCGGCGGGAAGGTCTCGCCGAGGGCCGCGGTGAGATGCTCGCGGAGAACGTGCTTGCGGTGCTGAACGCCCGGGGCATTGCAGTGGCCCCGGGTTCGGCGGCGCTTCGCGATCTCCTCGGCGCACAGTCCGGTGATGCGGCGATGGCGGCGGCGCTGTCGTGCGCGGACGAGGCCGACTTCCGGCGCCGGATTCGCGGGTAGCGCGCCCCGCACGGAGGCACGCTCCGGGCGCCCCTCCCGGGAGCGCCTCCCGGGGTCGCGGGCGTCCGGGATGTCCGATGCGTGCAAGCGCTCCGGCGTCGGCTGAAAGCGGCGGCGCCGCGCCGTCGCCGGAATCCAAGTCCGCAGATTGAGGAGTGGCGGGGCCGGTGGCCCCGGGCCTGGATCAGAACTGGCGCACGAGGCGCAGCTCCGCACGGTTGCCGACGACAGGTTGCCGACGAAATCGAGCCCCTGTTCGTTGGATCGGATACGATAGCCCCCGGTCCACCATCCCTCTCTCACCAGACAGGTCTCCGGACATGATGACAACCGCAGTTCGCCTGTGCCGCGCACTGGCGATGGCCGCCTTCCTCGCGCTCCTCTGGCCGGTGTCGGCCACGGCCGAGGACGCCCCCGCGCCCGGCGCCGCCCTGGCCGAGGCCCAGGCGCTGTTCGATGCGGGGCGGTTCGAAGAGGCGCTGGCGGTGCTGCGGCCGCTCACGTCGGAGCCGGAGCTGCTGGCGGACGTGGTGTTTCTGGTCGGCGTGAGCGCCATCGAGGCATCTCGTCGGCTCCCTGCGGACGCCGAGGTGCAGCGCGAGGCACTGCTCGATGAAGCCATCCTGTGGCTGCGCGAGATGCTCGTCCATCGGCCCGGACTGGTACGGGTACGCCTGGAGCTTGCGCGCGCATTCTTCTACAAGGGAGAGGACGCGCTCGCGCGCGAGCATTTCGAACGCGTGCTCGCAGGGGACGTGCCGGAATCGGTGGCGGCCAACGTGCGGGGGTTCCTCGCACGCATTCGCGCCCGCCGACGCTGGAGCGCGTACCTGGGGATGTCGATCGCACCGGACAGCAATGTCAACAGCGCCTCGAACTCCGACATCATCGTCCTCGGTGGCTTGCCCTTCCGGCGCGAGAATGAAGATGATCTCGCGACTTCGGGGGTGGGAGTCCAGATATGGACGGGGGGCGAGTACCAGCATCCGCTCGGGAATCGGCTGCGCCTGCGCGCCGGGGTGGAAGCCGCGCGGAGAGAACACGCGGGCGGGAAGTTCGACGAGACCAACCTCGCGATCCACGCCGGTCCGCGCTGGCTGATAGACCACCGCACCGAGGCGAGCCTGCTCGGCAGCGTACGGCGACGCTGGGCAGCCGGCGCGATCGACTACGACGCTGGCGGCGTACGCATTGATGCCCGGCGCCGGCTGACTCCGCGCTTCCTGGCGAACGTGCGCGGCTCATGGGAACGGCGCCTGTACCGTGTCAGCGACCGCCTGGACGGCCCCGTCACCGATGTTCTGGTGGGTGGCAGATGGACGATCACGCCGCTCCTGCAGGCCAACGCTGCCTATGGTATCGGACGCGAACGTCCTGAGGGGTCGGAAAGCCGGCGAAACGAGAGTCGACGGTTGCGGGCGGGTCTGTCCGCGATCCTTCCGCTGGGATTCAACGTGAGCGCCAGCACGCAGCTCCGGTGGACGGACTACGAGGGCAACTGGGGCCTGTTCACCGGCGGCGAGCCACGCGAGGACCTGACCCGAACCCAGACCCTCTCGGCCTTCAAGCGCAACTTCACCATCTACGGCTTCGCTCCGCAGGTGGTGGTGACTCACGAAAAGCGCACGAGCAACGCATCGGGCCACGAGTACGACCGCACCCGCGTCGAACTGCGCTTCGTGCACCAGTTCTGAGCCGCTGTCGGGGCCGGGCCGGGAAGAACGCCGTCGCTGCGTTTCCTGTCGCTGCGTTTCCTTCCCTTGTCCGGTGCAATGCGGTAGAAGGCTTGCAGCCCGGCCACCGGCCTCTTCCTGATTCGGATCGATTCAGCCGCTCGGGCCAAACCGCCGCGCCGCCCGCATTCCATTTTCCGGAAGACTCGTGGGGCGCGAACGGCATGAAACCTTTCCCACAATCCTGATGAACTTCACGGTGACCCTGCGATGACGATGGCATCCTGCCCCCTATCTCCCGCGACGACGCACTCTGCCACCCCCATCCCCTCCAAGCTCGCGTGGAGAACCGCGATCAGGAACCTGTCGGCGATGCTCTGCGCCAGCGTGCTCGCGCTCGGGCTCACCGGCTGCGGCGGAGGAGGTGGACAGAGGAACACGACAGACTCGTCCGCCGTTCAGCGGGAAGCAATCATGGACGCTATCCGGACCGCGCGGGATGCGATCGGCGCGTTGACCACCACCTCCCCCGCCGCCCAACTCCGGGCCGCCGAGAACGCGGTCATGGCCGCGAAGAAAGCGGTGGAGGAAACCAGCGCTCTCTCGGACGAGGAGAAGGAAGCGCACGAAACCACCATCTCGGTGATTGAAGGCAACCTCGATGCCGCCAAGGCGCGTATCAGGATGGCACGGAGCGACAAAGTTGCGAGACTGACGGCAGCCCTCGCCGCCAAGCGAATCAACGAAGTCGCCATCACCGCAGAGCACGGGAAAGCTCCGACACTGCGGGGCACCGTCCCGGGAACCCCCCCGATCTCCGTCACGGATCTGGAGACCACCGCGGTCGCGGGCAGCGTGGTGACCGAGCCCGGCGGTGTCTGGATGAGCGGCGTCTACACCGCCGCCGACGCGGGCGCCGGGACCTCCGACCAGGTGGTCCTGTACACCGACCTCGACGCCCCCCGCCCCCGGCCGTTCAGCGGTGAGATGGGCAAGTACGGCGCTGCGGACGGCATCAACGACGCAGGCGAACTGGTGATTGGACCGGCCACGGACGCCACGCTGATCGCCGCGTCCGAGTTTCCCACGACGACAGGGAACGTGGTGCATGAGGCGGGCGCGAACGGCCGGGTCGAACTCGCCGGCACCTTTGACGAGGCCCGCGGCACCTACGTGTGCACCCCGGCGATGGACAACGACTGTACCTCCTCGATCAGGCGAGGCGGTGGCATCGCGCTTGCGGGCGGTGGGGGCTGGGCGTTCGTCCCGGAGGAAGGCGCGACGGTGACGGAGCCGGACCGGGCGTATCACTACTTCGGTTGGTGGCTGCGCGTGGCCGCGAACGGCCGCGACGCCATCGGCACCTTCCACGGGGGCGTGGGTGACGCGCAGGACTTCACGGCGCTCCCGACTCTGCAGACACTGCAGGGCAAACCGGCGATCTACCGCGGTCCGGCCGTCGGGCAGTTTGTCCTCAACCCCCAGATTGGTGCGGCCCAGGCGGGCGAGTTCACGGCCAGGGCGGAGCTGCGTGTCGATTTTGGCGATGACGCCGCGCTCGGCACCGTCACCGGCACGGTGGATGACTTCACGGTGGAGGGTGAGGCGGTGAACTGGTCGGTCGAACTCCAGTCGGCCGCCATCGACGCCGATGGCGGCATCACCAGCGACGACACCAAGCACCAGGCCCGCACCGTGTGGGTAATCGACGGCGAACAGGGGACTCTCACGGATTCGTCCGAATGGAGCGGCCAGTTCCACGACGTGGACGAGAAACAGGTGCCGAACGTGGCGACCGGCACGTTCGAGGCAGTCTACGGGGAACTCGGCCGCCTGAGCGGCGCGTTCGGCACCACCGCCGAACAACAGCCCTGATCCTCCCCGAAGTAGGGTGCAGATCACATACTGACATGAAAATCAATAAGTTACGGTGAATTTTCTACGGTGATACGACATTTTGTCAGGAATCGGCCAGTATCGAGACCGTGGGCGCGCAGCAGGCCGGATCATAGACGTCACGGCTCGTCGTCGATCCTCTCGCGGATCCTCTCGCGGATGAGCCTGCCGAGGGTCTTGGCCATGGCGACCGTTCCTGCGAAACGGCGCTGCCCGTCCGTGGGCGTTCCGGTCCGGCTTGCACACCACCTGGTGCACACCGCTCCGTTCAGTCAGGTGGCGTCAAGTGCATCATCACGGTCCGTTCGGGGGGATTTCGAGCGCATGTTCCGGTCTGGCGGAAATGCATGGCATGGGCGTCGCCTCACATGCCGGCGTCGCCCGATACCAGCACCGAGAGCGCCATGCCCGCCGCCGCCCGCACCGGATCGACGACCGGCACCCCGAGCGCGTCCTCCAGCCGTGCGCGGTATTGCGCCATCCCCGCACAGCCGAGCACCAGCACCTCGGCCCCGTCCTCGTCGCGCAGCGTCCGGCCGGTGGACACCATGCGATCCAGGGTGCGGGACTCGTCGGCGAGCCCGGTGACGCCGATACCGATCGCACGGTCACCGGCAAGACGGGACCGGACGCCGAGCGCGTCGTAGTAGCGCCGGTGCCGGGGGATCGCCTCGTCCAGGATGGAGACCACGCCGAAGCGGGAGCCGAGCCCCAGGGCGGTGAAGATCCCGCACGCCGCCATGCCGAGCACCGGACGCCGGCTCGCCCGGCGTGCCTCCGCAAGCCCCGGATCGCTGAAGCAGGCGATGATGAACGCGCCGGCGGTGTCCTCCCTCGACGCCACGAAGCGCGAGATGGGCGCGGCAACCGCCGCGACGTGGGCGTCGGTCTCGATGCCGGGCGGCCCTTCGGCCAGGGTCGCGCACTCGAACTCCGGCCCGCCGCGGAAGCGCAGGGGCTCCAGCGCCGCATCGATCCCCGCGGTCACCGCCTGCGTCGAATTCGGGTTGAGCACGACGATTCGCATGGCCGCTCGCTCGACTCCAGCCGGCGGGGTCCGCCGGCCACGCGCTGACGATTATTCACCATGCCTCGCCGGCGGGGAATGGCGCCCACCGCAGCCATTTCATGCCCATGGCTGCGGCCGCAACATCATTCCCGAGAAAGCGAGGCGGCGCGATTCCGGTGAGACTCGGGCTCCCGGAACCTCCATTCAGGACGATTTCGAGCGCATGTTCGCCAGGCGAGAATGCCGGCGGGGAGTGGCGCGAATTCGTTCTGCGCCCCCACCCCGGGGACGATACGATGTCGCTTCCAACAACATTCCGGGAGATCTCTCGCGACATGTCCACTTCGACCGATATCGCGGCACCATCCGGCCCGGGGCCGGCGCTGCCCCGTGCGATGCGGGCCGTGGTGCTGACCGGCCACGGCGGGCTCGACCGTCTGAGCGTACGGGACGACTGGCCGGTGCCGAACCCGGAGCCCGGCGACGAGCGGACCTGACCTGGAAATGTCGCCGATTCGCGAAGCGAGGGCACGGAGATGGCTGGTTGCGCGAGGCGAACGCGAGTCAGGGCGCGCAAGCGTACCCGTAGGTACGTCAAGCACCCTAGCCGCCCCCATGTCGCATTCAACGCGGCCAAAGCAGTCAGATCCGGGCCCGCAGCCGGGAAGGGGTGACATTTTCGGGTTGGCGCCTTCAAGCGCGGCAGTCAGCGCGCGGGTGGCGGACCGTCGTCAGGCGCGAGCCGCGATTGCCTCCACTTCCTTCCACTCGGGGAAGCGGCCGTTCGCTTTCTTCGAGTAGACGAGTTCACCGTTCAGGATGATCTCGAACACGCCGCCCGAACTCTTCACCAGTTCGATTTCGGCCCCTTCGACCTGCGAGAACCTGTCGCTCACACGGAGCGCTTCGGGCTCGTACCCTCAGGCGCCGCAGTATTCGATCCTGAATTTCATCGGCACGCCTCCGTACATGTCCCCGGTTCCGGCCACGAGAATACATCCGGGCCATGACGTGGGCCAGTTCCCGGCCGTACAGATCGTGTCTCACTTCGACATTCCGCCCGGTGTCTCCGGCCCGTACGCACGAACTTCCCCGAAAGCCCGGGAGCCGAAGCGAGACATGACCGCCGCATACCGGCGTCACATGTCGGCGGCCCCACCCCCGGCTACCACCTCGTGCAGCCATGGGCTTCCGTCCCAGGGTCATCCCACGCCAATTTTTCTTGGCAGTGAATCGCCCCCTCAACCGGGAAATCGGGAAATCGGGAAATCGGGAAATCGAATCGCCTTTCGGGCCCGAAAGAAACCATTTCGGTACTCGAATGGCCACCGCTGACGGTCAACCGGGCCGAGACCAACCACCTCGATAACTGATCCGGCTGCCAAACGACACGTTCACCGTAGCGTGGGAAAGTCCTGGCCTCCGTCCGGATTTCGATACCTGCGCCCGATCCTGGATACTACTCACCTCGGCTCATTTGCCCCGGCCACTTGCCCCGGTCCACTCACATTGGCCCACTACCGCGCCCCCGACGAACCATGAGCACCCCGGCACGCAGAACCGAACGGCAGGACACGCTCGACGCGATGGTCGAGGAACTGCACATCGGGCAGATCCGGCGCCATATCCTGCTCTGCAGCGATCAGACCAAGCCCAAGTGCTGCCCGAAGGCGCTGGGGCTGAAGTCCTGGGACTTCCTCAAGGCGCGGCTCGCCGAGCTCGGGCTCGTGGATGCCGGCGGGGTCTACCGCACCAAGGCGAACTGCCTGCGGGTGTGCGCGCACGGCCCGATCGCGGTCGTCTATCCCGACGGGACCTGGTACCACTCGTGCACACCGGAGGTGCTGGAGCGCATCATCCAGGAGCACCTGATCGGCGGCCGGCCGGTGGAGGAGTACGTCTTCGTCGAGCGCTCACTGCCCGCCCCGGAACGAACGGCAGGGGGGCGCTGACGAACGCCTCGCCGACGGCAGCCGGGTGGTGGCGAACCTCGAGCCGGTCGGCACTACCTGGCCCGGACATTTCACCATCCTCACGGCTGCGGGCACGGATCTGACTGACCATCTACGCACCCTCGCCTCAGCGAATGGGTGAGAAATGCGCATCAAGGCGTACGGGAAGGAGATGAGCAGGTGGCCGGGTTTCTCACAGACCCTCGAACCGGAACCACCGACCTGAGACTGAACCCCGGTTCTGGCCGAAAAACTGGTGAAATTTCCGGGCTGGGTGGCTTCTGGGGATATAATCCGGGCCGGACAATCGCCTTGATCGCTACACCAGGCACGAATCCCGGACTCAATGAACGACAGCGTCCTCCAGCCGGTCACGAAGCCGATCGAAGAGCTCGATTCGGTAGTCGTGCGCTTTGCTGGCGATTCCGGCGACGGCATGCAGCTCGCCGGCAGCCAGCTCACCAGCACCTCCGCGCTCGCCGGGAACGATGTCGCGACGTTTCCGGATTTTCCGGCCGAGATCCGCGCCCCGAAGGGAACCCTCGCGGGCGTGTCGGGCTTCCAGGTCCACTTCGCCTCGCGCGACATCTACACCCCGGGCGACACGGTGGACATCCTCGTCGCCATGAACCCCGCCGCGCTCGCGGAGAACCTCCGGTTCCTCCGGCCCCAGGGCACCCTGATCGTGGACGAGGACGCCTTCGACGCCAAGGGGCTGAAGCTCGCCCACGCGGCGTCGAACCCGCTCGAAGACGACAGCCTCGATGAATTCGAGGTTATCCGGGTCCCGCTCACCCGGCTCACCCGCGAGGCAGTCGAAGGCCCCGGCGTCGGGCGCAAGCTCGCCTCGCGCTGCCGGAACTTCTTCGCGATGGGGCTCGTCTACTGGCTCTGCGGACGCGACCCGGAGCCGACGCTGCGCTGGGTGCGCAAGCGCTTTCATGATCGGCAGGAGGTGCTCGACGCCGACGTGAAGGCGTTGCGCGCCGGCTGGAACTTCGGGGAAACCACCGAGGCGCTGGCCCGCAGCTACCACGTGCCGCCGGCCACCCTCGAGCCCGGCGAGTACCGCAACATCACCGGCAACCAGGCGCTCGCCACCGGGCTCATCGCGGCGGCCGAGCTTTCCGGCAAGCCGCTGTTCTACGGCTCCTACCCGATCACCCCCGCGAGCGACATCCTCCACGAGCTTGCCCGGCACAAGCGCTTCGGGGTGCGCACGTTCCAGGCCGAGGACGAGATCGCGGCGGTGACCTCCGCCATCGGCGCCGCATACGGCGGTGCGATGGCGGTAACCGCGTCGAGCGGACCCGGCATCGCGCTGAAAACCGAGGCGATGGGGCTCGCAATCATGCTGGAGCTGCCGCTGGTGGTGCTGAGCATCCAGCGCGGGGGCCCGAGCACCGGGCTGCCGACCAAACCCGAGCAGTCGGACCTGCTCCAGGTGATGTTCGGGCGAAGCGGCGAGGCGCCGCTGCCCGTGCTCGCCGCGAGCGGCCCCACGGACTGCTTCGACATCGTGGTCGAAGCATGGCGGATCGCGACCCGGCTGATGACGCCGGTGGTGGTGCTCTCCGACGCATTCGTCGCCAACGGCGCGGAGCCCTGGCGCATTCCGGATGTCGCGAGCCTCGAACCCATCGAGGTGCGCCACCCGAACGGAAACGGCGACGCCACCCCCTTCCAGCCGTATGCGCGCGACGAATGGCTCGCCCGCCCGTGGGCGCTGCCCGGCACCCCCGGCCTCATGCACCGGGTGGGAAGCCTGGAGAAGCAGGATCTGACCGGCAACGTGAGCTACGACCCGGACAACCACGAGCACATGGTGCGGCTGCGGGCCCGAAAGGTCGCCAACGCGGTCAACTTGATTCCGGATCTGGAGGCCACCGGCCCCGAAGGCGGGAAGCTGCTCGTGCTCTCGTGGGGCGGCACCCTCGGCGTATGCCGGCAGGCGGTGGAGCGGGTCCGCGCGGACGGCGGGGTGGTGGCGCATGCGCATCTGCGCCATCTGAACCCGATGCCCGCGAACACCGACGAGCTGCTCGCGCGCTACGAGCGGGTGCTGGTACCGGAGCTCAACCTCGGCCAGCTCGCGATGCTGCTCCGCGCTCGCTATCTGGTCGACGTGGCGTCGCTCGGCAAGGTGCGCGGCCGCCCGTTCCGGGTGAAGGACGTCACCAGCGTCATCGAAGGGATGCTGGCATGAGCCCGCATCGTTCCTTGCGACTGCGCCTCGGGCGCCCCGCGACGGACCCGACCCATCGCCGGCGCGCGGCCCTCGCCGCCCGTGCGCACCCCCGAAGTGACGGCGCACCGGCGACGGAGCTTCGCCGGCACCGTTCCCACCCATAGCCGGAGAATATGGTGCAAGCCCGAACCGCAGAACTCACCGCCGACGACTTCGCCTCCAGCCAGGAGATCCGCTGGTGCCCAGGCTGCGGCGACTTCTCCATCCTCGCGCAGATGAAAAAGGTTCTGCCCGATATCGGCGTCGCCCCCGAGAATCTGGTGCTCGTCTCCGGCATCGGCTGCTCCAGCCGCTTCCCCTACTACCTGAACACCTACGGCGTGCACGGCATCCACGGCCGCGCCCCGGCCGTCGCGACGGGTCTGAAGACGGCGCGCCCGGACCTTCAGGTGTGGGTGATCACCGGTGACGGGGACGCGCTCAGCATCGGCGGCAACCACCTGATGCATGCGATGCGGCGCAACGTCGACATCAAGATCCTGCTGTTCAACAACCGCATCTACGGGCTGACCAAGGGCCAGTACTCGCCGACTTCGCTCCCCGGGCACGTCACCCGCAGCACCCCCTACGGCTCGGTGGACGCGCCGCTCCACCCACTGTCCGTCGCGCTCGGCAGCGAGGCGACTTTCGTGGCGCGCGCGGTGGACACGCACACGAAGCATCTCGGCGCCGTGCTGCGCCGGGCCGCTGCCCACCGCGGCACCGCCTTCATCGAGATCTACCAGAACTGCAACGTCTACAACGACGGCGCGTTCGAATACGCCAAGGACGTGAAGATGCGCCCCGACACCCTGGTGGAGCTGGAGCACGGACAGCCGCTCGTCTTCGGCCGCAATCGCGACCGGGGCATCCGGCTGAACGGCCTTGTCCCCGAGGTGGTGGCGCTCGGGAACGGGACGGACACGTCGAACCTCATGGTGCACGACGAGGCCGCGGCCGAGCCCACCCTCGCCACCCTGTTGGCGCGGATGCGCCACCCGGCCCTGCCGGAGGCGATCGGCGTGCTCCGCGCGGTCGAACGCCCGACGTTCGATGCGCTCGCCAACGCGCAGGTCGAGGCCGCGCAGGCCCGGGAAGGCAGGGGGAGGCTGGCCGACCTGCTCCGATCCGGAGAGACCTGGACCGTCGGCTGACCCGGAAATTTGGTAGTGCCCTACTTCGACTCCTGAGGTCTCGGGAGACCCGGTGCACGCAGGCTGGAGATACCGGGCAGAATTTCAAAACGAGGCACCACCGGAAATTTACGGGCTGAACACCCGGTCAGGAGGACGGGGGATACTCTTCGACCGCTTCGCGGACCTGTTTCACCAGCGCCTCGCCCGCCCCCGACGCCGCTTCGGCCACGATATCGACCCAGGGCTGGCCCTGAAACACCGCGCGATGGACGAGCCCGATGCGTCTCGACGGCTCGGGCGGAGCGAGGCGAAGCAGCTCCAGACCGGAATATGCCGCCTGCTCGCAGAGCACCGCGGATTCCGGAAGAAGCGTCAGGCCCGCCCCGCTCGCGACGAGCGCGGAGAGGGTGCCGAGCGACCGGGCGCCCCGGTGAACATCCTGCGGGCGCCACACCGAGCAGGCCCCCAGCACCTGATCGCCGAGGCACTGTTCCTCACCAAGCGCGAAGAGCGGCCCGATGTCGGACTGCGCCAGATCCGCCGCCCGGGAGGTGTCCCCCAGCGCCCGAAACGCGGTCAGCCGCTCGGACCGGCCGGCGAGCAGGAAACGGTCCTCGAACAGCTCGATCTCAGCGAGTTCCATCAGTCCGAGCGGGACCGAGAGGATCGCCGCGTCGATGCGCCCGGCGAGCAGGGTGGACACGAGTTCCCCCCCCGAAGCCTCCATGACGTCGAGTTCGACCGGGGGCGACGCGGATCGCAGGCGCTCCAGAAGTCCCGCCAGCAGGTAGGGCGCCAGCGTGGAGACGATCCCGACCGCGATCCGGAACGGACCCTCCGCGAAGCGCTTCCCCATCGTCTCCAGAAGAAGCGTCTCGTCGAGGACCCTGAGCGCCTGCGCGTACGCCTGCCGTCCCAGCGGCGCAAGAATGACCCGACGACTCTCGCGCTCCAGCAGCGGCGCTCCCAGGGTCTCCTCCAGCTCGCGGATCTGGAGCGACAGCGCGGGCTGGGAGACGTGGACGCTCTCCGCCGCTCGGCTGAAAGAGCCTTCTTCCACCACCGCCTTGAAGTAGCGCAACTGACGCAGGGTTACCGCCACGTCCGACCTCCACGGCTGCGCGTTCGGGACGGCCAACCCGGAAATTTTACCGATTCACGGCCGCCGGCATGGATCCGACCAACAAGGCTTGCCTGGACCGGAAATTCCCGGGCTGGCAAGCCGAAGCCTGACCATCTCCACGCCCTCGCCTCGCGGATCGGTGAGATTTCCGGGCTGAGGACAGAAATCCGCGCAGGTGAGGTGACGAGAGAAACCTTCCTGCTCCGGGAGGAGCGCACCTCCCCGCGCGCCGAGATACCATATCACAGGCACCCCGCAATCCGGGTTTCGTCGTACCGCCGGTGCAGGGTCAGTTCATATCAGCCCGACAAACCGACCGGACCCTTCGAGCAATACCCCTCCACCGAGACCGCACGATCCGCAGTGCCTCCGTGCGGCGGAGATACACCCCATGACCCCACCCCTCACCGGTGAACCACGAGCCCCCCGTCCGGCGTCGGAGCCGCCGGCGGTCCCCGCCAGCGCCGGACCCCCCGACATCGACGACGCCACCGCGGGAGCGTTCCGGCGCGACGGCGTGGTCCATCTCCGGGGCGTCTTCGCCGACTGGGTCGACGTGCTTCGGGCCGGCGTGGAGCGCAACATGGCGTCCCCCGGCCCGTACACCAGGGAGTACGAGCCGGAGGGCTCCGAGGGCTACTTCTTCGGCGATTACTGCAACTGGGCCCGCATCACCGAGTACCGGGAGTTCGTGCTCCGCTCCGGGGCAGCGGCGCTGGCCGCCCGGCTCATGGACTCCGCCACCGCGCGGTTCTTCCACGAACACGTTCTGGTGAAGGAACCCCGGACCGAGTCGCGCACGCCCTGGCACCACGACCTCCCCTACTACTGCATCGACGGGACGCAGACCGTGAGCTTCTGGACCCCGCTCGACGCGGTGCCGCGCGAGGTGTGCCTGGAACTCGTGACGGGATCCCACCGCTGGGGGAAGTCGTTCCTGCCGAGGAAGTTCGTCGGCGTCGACTACGAGCGCGAGGGCGAGGATCTGGACGCCATTCCGGATATCGACGCGCGCCGCGACGAGTTCGAGATCGCGTCGTTCGACATGGCGCCGGGCGACGCCATCGCCTTCCACTTCCTCACCGTGCACGGCGCGCCCGGGAATGCATCGGCGTCGGCGCGGCGCCGGGCCTTCGCCCACCGCTGGGTGGGCGACGACGTGCGCTTCAAGGTCCGCAGCGGCGAAGTCTCACCCCCGTTCCCCGAGGTCCACCAACGCCTGCGCGACGGCGATACGCTCGACGACCCGGAGTTTCCGCTGGTGTGGTCGGCGGCGGAGTAAACCGATCGCACCGCATGGCTTCGTTTCGAGCGACTCGACTGGCGGTTCCGGACGGTTGTCCGAACCACCGCGAATGGTCTTGGCCATGGAGCCAAGATCGGCAGCAGAGTTCAAAGTCCGCCACTTGGAGGGACCGGTCACCACGGGAGGGCATCGGTCGCCGAGTCTCCGAAGAGGAAGAGAGAGGTGCATTGCCCGGAAGCTCGGAATCTCCTACCAAATGATATCTGATGTGGCCCCATTTATCTGGAAATTCGGATCGGAAAGGTCTTGATGTTCCGAATATGCACCCATATGATTCCTATTGATGGGATGCTTCCATGACTTTGACGCTGAGTACGGCGATACGACGCCAACTGGTTGTGCTTGCCAGAAGGAGTCAGGCGCGGGTGACGGAGTTCAGCAAGGACCGGCCGGCCGACTGGCGTCCAGGGCAGGTACGAAACCCGAACGGGATACTCGATACCCACTTCACCGATGCTGCGGCCTGGGAGTTGATCGCGTCTCGACTCGAGGACGGACACCCGGTCGAAATCGTGGAGCTACGAAAGCCAGCGGGCTCGACGGGTTATGTGATGAAGATCGACATCGAGCCTGATCGGCCCAAACTCTACGTCAAGCTGCAACTGGGATCCGGGAAGATCATCGGGCGCAGCTTTCACTACTCCGACTGGTCGAACTGAAGGAGCCGGGAGATGGACCCGCAACGCTCGACCCCTCGGCTGCGGACAGCGCGGCCGGACCCTGCGTGTCCGATATGCGGCGACACGGGGATCACTACCTCATGGAACCACCACTCATTCGACTATGGAACCGGAGATTCCACGGTCGAGCTGACGGTGAGCGTCCCGGTGCACAGGTGCTATGCCTGCGAGTTCGAGTACCTTGATGAAGCGGCCGAGCGTTTGAAGCACGAAGCGGTATGCCGGCATCTTGGCGTGCTGCCACCTGCTGATATCCGGCGTATCAGAGAAAACCTTCGGATGACTCGGGCACAATTTGCCCAGGTGACCGGGCTCGGCGAAGCATCGCTGAACCGCTGGGAGAACGGTCTCACTGTCCAGACGCACGCGAACGACCGGTACCTTCGCCTGCTGGCATGTCCCGGCATCATCCGACGGCTCCAGGAGCTTGTGGATATCGAGAGTCCTTCGCAGCCTGTGGTGGCGTCGCTCGAATATCGATTCCGCACATTGGAAGTAACCGATGTCTTGCGGAAGGAACAAGAGAGCTTCCGGTTGCGCAAGGTCGCGTGACAGGATGTACGTCACGACGTTCTATTCTTTCAAGGGCGGCGTCGGCCGCACGATGGCTCTAGTCAATGCGGCCGTCACACTCGCCCTCCGCGGCCGCCGCGTGCTGGTCGTTGATTTCGACATCGAAGCGCCCGGACTCGACACCTTCGACGTGCTGTGGCCACGTGAAGAGATCCCCGGAGTCGTCGATTTCGTGACCCGATACCTGGAATCCGGACAAGCTCCGAATGCCAACGACTTCATCGGCAGATGTCCCACGATCGGGGAGAAGGGTGGTAAACTGTGGATCATGCCATCGGGAAGGAACGAAACTTACGCCGCGAATTTCAAGCAGATCGACTGGGGTGCGCTTTACGACAGGCATGACGGATATCTTCTGTTCGAGGATCTCAAGGAGCAATGGAATCAGATACTGAAACCAGACTATGTACTGATTGATTCTCGCACTGGGCACACGGATACAAGCGGAATCTACACTCGGCAGCTTCCCGATTCAGTTGTGATCTTCTTTTTTCCGAACGAACAGAACCTGCGAGGGCTGACCGAGGTGGTTGGCGATATCCGATCCGAGGTCGACGAACCACGCAAGAAGCGCATCCACCTTCACTTCGTGATGTCCAACGTGCCGGATCTGGATGACGAAGATCGGATACTCGAAGACAAGATCAAGGCATTTCAGGATCGACTCAGCTTTCACCGAAAGCCGATGGTTGTGCATCGGTACGATAGTCTTTCTCTCCTGAACCAAGTTGTCTTTTCAAAGGATCGTCCAAGAAGCCGACTGGCCGAAGAATACAGGGAGATTGTTCGGGAAATTTCAGCGCGCAACTGGGAGGATCGGGACGGTGCGCTTGAATACATAAGACAGGCAGGTCGGAGATGGCGGCGGATAGAGGACGATTCGATACTTGAGAGAGAAGAGATGCTTGAGAAAATCGAGACAGTACACTCGGATGATGGAGAAGTACTGTTCCATCTCGCCGAACTCAGAGAATCCAATCGACAATCGGAATCGGCCGCATTGCTGATCAACCAGGCGATTGATGCCGGATACGATAAACCGAACGCATATCTGAAGCGTTCGCGAATTCGATTAGAGAACCACGATTCGGACGGCGCAAGCGAGGATACGTGGCGTGTATTAAATTCCGACCAAGTCAATCCGCCAATGGTAAGAGAGGCAATCAGGCAGTTGGCACGACTGGGAGATTTGGTTTCGGAGAAAATCATCGACTCAGTAGCACTAACATCGCTGAAACTTGATGATAAGTTCTGGATTGCTGATACATTCAATCGCTCTGTGGATGATGCGAGGATTTCTGTATTTCTGTGGGAAAATATTCTTGGCGACGAAGATCTTCCAATCGATCGATTCAATCGTGCGAAACATAGCTTGGGGTTATCTTATATGGGGCTAGGAAGGTGCTCCGAGGCCGCAAGTATGTTTCGGAACATAAGGCAAAGTATTGCCGATTTGAGTATTGAAAATGCATTCAATTACGGCATGGCAATGTGGGGTATTGACGGTAAAGCCGATACGAAGATATTTGAGCGAGTCGTTGAACTTGATGGTGAAAAAGAGCAAGACAGAGAATCCTCGAGCTATCTCCAATGTATGGCAATTTCCTACTGGGCTACGGGAAATAATGGTACGGCCATGGACTACGTGGAGCGAGCGTATCGAGCCGTGAGCGGTATTCGTGGCCGAACAGCATTCAGTTGCTGGCGCTATCTTCAGGTAAGTGCAAAATCTTTCGAAGCGGATCTGGAAGAGATTCGGAGGTTGATTGATGGCGGGGACTCGCGGATGCCTGGATTCATGACCGAAACAGATGGCGGAGTTGTCGCGACGTAATCCGGCAAGGCAGGAACTGGACCAGGGCGAACTGGCGAAACACCGTCTCGTGCCTCCGGACGTGGAATAAGCCCAGTAGGTGCGCATGCACAGCGATAGAATGCGCCGTCAACCGCCGCACGGCCTGACGGAGCCGCCGGCGTCGGCGGGAGATCCGGGATTCCAGGCCTTCACGCTGTGACCGCTGACCGACTTCACCGACGTTCGGAACAATTTTTCCGCTTCATCCCATCCGCAGGAGCCCCTAAACGTGCTCTGGAGCGGGGCGGTGGCCGACGAGGACGACCGCTCGGAGGAGGTCATGGCGTTGCGCGCCCTCAACGCCAGGCTCGGCGAAGATAATCGCATCGAACTGAGCATGCTGCCGGTGGGCGACGGACTGACGATCGCGAGAAAGATCGCCTGAGCGTCCCCACATCACGCGCCGCCGGCAAGGGAGCCGTCATCCGCATTACCTTCGAGAGGGGGGGAATCCGCTACCGCGCCGCCATTCTCCGAAAGTGGGTGCGCACGAAGTCCACGTACCCGTCGCGGGTCTCCGCCACATGGTCGCGCAGCATCGCGTCGAGCGCTCCGAGTCGGAAGAACGGCGCCTGCGGGAGCGCGTGGTGGGCGGTGTGATACGCCATGTTCCAGGCGAGAAGCCGCAACGGCGCGATGGTGGACACGGTACGGGTGTTCTCCAGCATGCTCGGCACCCGCGGGCAGCCGACATGCTCGGACAACCGGATGACGCGCATCAGGGGCTCGCCGGCAATCCGGGGCAGCAACCAGAGCTGCACCACGAGCCAGGACTCGAAGTACGTCGAGGCCGCGGCGAGCGCCAGGTACACACACCAGAAGACCCGCGCTTCGCGCACGACGGCGGCGTGCTGCCCCGGCGGCACGTCGCGTCGCTCGGCCGGATCCAGGCGGCCGAAGGGCTGACGGAAGAGCCCCGACAGGATTCCCCAAAAGTAGGGAATCGTACTCACGTAGTACACGAACCCCCACCGGCTCTCGCCGATCGGGGTCATCTGCGGGTCGCGCTCGAGGTCCTGGGTGTACCGGTGATGGGCCGTATGCTGGTAGCGAAACACGGTGGGCGGCAGCATCAGGGCGAGCCCGGTCGCCCAGCCCGTCGCGGTATTGAGCCAGCGGGTACGGAATGCGGTGTAGTGGGCGGATTCGTGGAACGGGGCGAACAGATGCACGATGACGATCCCGTGCACAATGGTTGCCGGCGCCATCCAGGCGGTGCCGAGCGCGCGCCACACCAGCCATCCGGTGACGACCAGGAGCGCAGCGTGCGCGGCCGCGAACGCGAGCCCCGGCCCGTCGCGGCGCTCGACGAATCCGGCGAGGCGGCCGCGGCCGATGATGTCCCGGATGACGTCGGCGGGGCGAACCACCTCGTCGCGGGCGTCGGCCGCCCGTTTCTCCGCCGACTTGTCCACCGCAGATGCCACCCCGCAGACCTCCTTGAAGCACCATCAGCCCGGGCAAGCGGGCGAGCCAGGTTCTCCCGCCGCAATTCCCCTCGGAGACTTCACGCGATGGCGTTCACCAGCGTCCCCTCGCCGCGCTGCAACCGGCGGATGTTCTCGATGAGGATGTCCACCACGTTGTCCTCGTAACGGCGGGTCTCACCGGCGGTATGAGGGGTGATCAGCGCGTTCTCCAGGTCCCACAGCGGGGAGTCGGGAGCCAGCGGCTCCTCCCGGGTGGCGTCGATGCCGGCGCCGGCAATGGCGCCGCGCTCCAGAGCGTCGATCAGATCCGGCTCGTTGACACAACGCCCGCGTGCGACATTGATCAGGTACGCGCCGGGCCGCATCCGCGCGAGCGCCCCTGCATCGACGAGGTTCTCGGTCTGCGGCGTGAGCGGGCAGGTGAGGGCAACGACATCGGCCTCGGCCAGCGACTCGGGAAACCGGTCGGGGGGGCGCACCTCGTCGGCCGAGCCGTCGTGGCGCGCGACATCGCGCTTGATGCCGATGACCTTCATGTCGAAGGCGCGAGCGAGCCGCGCGAGACGCGAGCCGATGGCGCCGAGCCCGTAGACGAGCATGGTCTTCCCGGCCAGTTCTTCCTCGCGTCGCCCCGGATCGGAAATCATGCCGCGCCAGACGTGCTCGCGCTGCCGGTCGCGCCCGGTATGGACATGACGCGCCAGTGCGAGCAGCAGCGCCAGCGCATGGTCGCTCACCGCATTGCGGTTGACGCCGCTGCCGTTGGCGAGCCGCACGCCGCGCGCGCCGAGCGCATCGAGGTCGAACTGGTCGTAGCCCGCCGCACACACCTGGACGAACCGCAGGTTCGCGGCCCGCTCGAGCATCTCGCCGGACCAGAACCCGGACAGCACCAGCACGTGCCCCTCGGCAATGCGGGCGAGGGTGTCCTCCCGGCTCCAGGTCTGGAAGTGCGCGATCCCGGTGCCGCGCAGGGCGAACCGCTCCGCGAACCGATAGGCGACATGGGCGAAATGAACCACCAGGGTGTCGTCGCCCGGCAGGAGGTCGGAATCCGGCATCGAGCTTCTCCCCCAATCGGCAAGGCCGGCAAGGCCGGCGGAACCAGGCCGGCGCGCGAACGCGGATTGAACCAAGATACCGGAGCCAGGTCGAGATCGAGGGAGACCGGGGGAGACCGGGGGAAACGACCATACGCAGCGCCCCTCGCACTCAGGGGAGAGGTGCAAAGGCCCGCTCCGCCGAATCGCATCGAGTACCATCGCCCCTGCGGTTACCCATCGAGAGCGCCATGTCCACACCGACCGGAACAGCCCCCGACCGGATCGTCGCCACTTACGATCTCCACGCCACCGATACCGCGGCGGACACCCTCGCCGCCGCCATCGCCCTGGAGCAGTCGGTGGAGGTGCCGCAGTCGCTGGTGGACGCCGTCGGCCTGCCGCCGGGGGTGGTGGGAGAGGTCGAGGAAGTCGATGTCGGCGCGGGCGTGGGCGGTGCCGCGCGCGCCCGGCTGAGCTACGACCCGTCGGTGGTGGAGGCGGGCGGGGTGCCGGCCCTCCTCAACCTCGTGTTCGGCAACGTCTCGATGATGCCCGGAGTGCGGCTCGTGGATCTCTCGTTCCCCGAACACGTGCTCGCCGGGTTCGACGGCCCGCGACACGGCGTGGCCGGCGTGCGCGCGCTCCTCGGCGTGCACGACCGTCCCCTGCTCGCCACCGCGCTCAAGCCACGGGGGGTTCCCGTCGACCGCCTCGCGGAGATGGCGGGGGCCTTCGCGCGCGGCGGGGGCGACATCGTCAAGGACGACCAGAACCTCATCGACGAATTCGAGACGTTCAAGGATCGGGTGCGGCGGTGCGCGGACGCGGTGGACGACGCGAACCAGCGCACCGGGCGGCGGTGCCTGTACCTCCCCCACGTCACCGGCCCCCTGCCCGCGCTGGAACGTCGGTTCGAGTACGTGGCGCGGCTCGGGCTCCCCGGCGTTCTCGCCGCGCCCTTCGTCGCCGGGTTCGGCGTCAACCGATCGCTCGCCCGCGACCACGATCTCGTGCTCATGGCCCACCCGACCTTCGCCGGAGGCCACTTCATCTCCCGGCGCGAAGGCATCGACCACGGGCTCCTGTTCGGGACCCTGCTGCGCATCGCGGGCGCGGACATCTCGATCTTCCCCAACGCCGGGGGCCGGTTCGAACTCACCCGCGAGGACTGCGCGGGCATCGCGCACCGGCTCGGCGGGCCGCTCGGCCCGATGCGACCCGCCTGGCCATGTCCGGCCGGTGGCATGAACCTCGCGCACCTGCCCCGCATGTGCGCCGACTACGGTCACGATGCGGTGCTGCTGATCGGCGGCGCGCTCATCGGACACGGGGACGACCTCGAATCGAGCACCCGCACGTTCCTTGACGTCATTCGCACTGCGGCCGAGGAGCGCCTGGAGCCGCCCCGGCCACCGCGCCCGCCGCCGCTCGATGCGCAGGCGCCACGGGTGCTGAGGCACCGTCCCGAGTTCGAATGGACCGATCGCCCGAGTTCGGCCTACAAGGACGCGCGCAATCTCGCCGACGCCCTTGCCTTCAAGGGGGTGCGCCGCGTCGAGCTGGTCGGGAAGTTCGGCGAGCGCTCGTCCACCGATCTCCGCTACTTCGAGATCGAGCCGGGCGGGTACTCCAGCCTGGAGGAGCACGTGCACACGCACATCGTGATCGGGGCGCGCGGCCACGGAGTTCTGGTGCTGGGAAGCCGGCGCGAGACCCTGGCGCCGATGGACGTCGCCTGCATCGGACCTCTGGAGGCGCATCAGTTGCGCAACGAATCGTCCGAGCCGTTCGGGTTCTTCTGCGTCGTCGACCACGACCGGGACCGGCCCTCGGCTCCGCAAGGGCGCTGACGGGGATGGCCCTGCCTCGTGTCGAGCCCGCCATCTCGCAGGAACGGGCTCCGCTCGGGGTCAGGGCGGTTCGACGCTTCCGGTCGATGACCCCCGCGCGCTCAGGCGCGGCTCGTTGCGCCGACGAAGTGGTCGATTGCCGAGCGATATCGGCGACCGGCACCGGCAACCGTAACCCTTGAATGATCCTGCCCCTCGGGCGGAGCCGACCACTTTGCCGCCGCGCAAGCGGTTATCATCCACGGGTCCCTGCTCACGGAGAGATGATGATGTTCGAACTGCTTCGCTCCAGCTCGCTGCGCCAGCTTCTCGGGCGACAGGCGCCCGCGCTCGTCATCTCGCTCGTGGTGGCCGAGCTGTTCTACAAGTTCGGCAGCTTCACCCTCGAATGCCTCGGCTTTCTCGCCACCTGGTTCGTGCTCGACGCGTTCCTGGCGTTCGTCGCCCGCGCCCTTGCCAAACCGGCGACGGACGGCGCATGACCGGCGCCCGATCGGCGACCTGAACGTCGCTTCCCCGGGTGTCGCCCCCCAAGCCACCCCGGGCCGGCGGCGAACGCGCACCGGCGCCGGATCCGCGCTCCCGGCGAAGACCCCCCGCCGATGCGTCACCCGACCATGATCACGCTCCCGCCGTGCCTCGTCCGGCGACCACCACCGGAGATCCATCGATGACCGACCCGTCGCTCGATTCGCTGCTTCACGCCATGCGGTTTCGCTGCATCGGCCCGCCGCGGGGCGGCCGGGTAGTGGCGGTGGCCGGCGACCCGTCCGATCCCGCGGTGTTCTGGTTCGGAGCGGTGGCCGGCGGCATCTGGAAGACCGCGGACGCCGGCGTCACCTGGACGAACGTGAGCGACGGATACCTGAACACTTCGTCGGTGGGCGCGCTCGCGGTGTCGGACTCCGACCCCAGCGTGATCTACGCGGGCATGGGTGAGAGCACCATCCGCACCGACGTCTCCCACGGCGACGGCGTGTACCGCTCCACCGACGGGGGCCGGACCTGGGCCCACCTCGGGCTCGCCGCCACCCGGCACATCAGCGAGATCCGTATCCATCCGCGCGATCCCGATCGGGTGTACGTGGCCGCGTTCGGACACGCCTTCGGCCCCAACCCGGAGCGCGGCGTGTACCGCTCCACCGATGGCGGCGCGCGCTGGGAACGGGTACTGCATCGCGGCGAGACCGCCGGCGCGGCCGACCTCGCCCTCGATGCCCGCAACCCCGCAGTGCTCTACGCCAGCCTCTGGCGGGCGCACCGCAACTTCTGGGAGCTTGCGAGCGGCGGCCCGGGCAGCGGCCTGTGGCGCTCGACCGACGCCGGATCGACCTGGACCGAAATCACCGCGCGTCTCGGCCTGCCCGCCTCGGCCACGCTGGGCAAGATCGGCGTCGCCGCATCGCCCGCCCGCTCCGGGCGGGTGTGGGCGCTGGTCGAAGCCGACGCCGCGCCCGGCCTCTACCGCTCGGACGACTTCGGCGAGACCTGGACCCTCGCGAGCGAGCGCCAGGATCTGCGCTATCGCCCCTGGTACTACATGCACGTCTTCGCGGATCCGTGCGACGAGGACACCGTTTACGTCAACAACCTGCGGATGTGGAAATCAACCGACGCCGGCGCGCACTTCGAGCAGATGCCCACCCCGCACGGCGACAACCATGATCTGTGGATCGACCCGCGCGACAACCGACGCATGATTCAAGGCAACGACGGCGGCGCCAACGTCTCGTTCAACGCCGGCGCCTCGTGGAGCTCCGTCTACAACCAGCTCACCGCGCAGTTCTACACCGTGGACACCGACGGCCGCGCCCCGCACTACCTCGTCTACGGCACCCAGCAGGACAACTCCAGCCTCGGGGTACCGTCCGGCACCAACGACGGCGCCATCGCGTGGGAGGACTGCCGCATCGCCGGCACCGGGGAGAGCGGCTACGTGGCGGTGGACCCGAAGGACCCGGATGTCGTCTATGTCGGTGCCATCGGTAGCTCGCCGGGCGGCGGTGGTGCCCTGCAGCGCTACGACCATCGCACCGGGCAGGTGCGGCTCGTCAACGTGTGGCCCGAACACCATGGCGGCATGGGCCCGGGTGAGCTCCGGTACCGGTTCGGGTGGACCTTCCCGATCCGGTTCTCGCCGCACGACCCGAACGTGCTCTACGCCGGCGGCAACCGGCTGTTCCGCACCACCGACGAGGGGCAGAGCTGGGAACCGGTGAGCCCCGACCTCACCCGCGCGGCGGCGGACAAGCTCGGCCCCTCCGGCGGCCCCATCACCCGCGACACGAGCGGAGCCGAGCACTACTGCACCCTGTCCACCTTCGCGGAATCCCCCCACGAGCCGGGCGTGCTGTGGGCGGGGTCGGACGATGGCCTGGTGCACCTGAGCCGCGACGGGGGGCGGAACTGGCGCGACGTGACCCCGCCGGACCTGCCGGAGTGGGCATTCATCCGCACCGTCGAGCCCTCGCCGCACGACCCCGCCGCTCTGTACCTGGCCGCCACCCGCTACAAGCTCGACGACAACGCGCCCTATCTCTACCGGACCGACGACTACGGGGAGCACTGGGAGGCGATCACCGGTCCGCCCGGCGACGGTAATGGCGAAGGCGGCAGCGAGGACGGCAGCGCTGATAACGGCAGTCGCGCCGGCGACGATAACGGCGCGGGCGCGACCGGGCGATGGTCCATCCCGCCCGACGACTTCGTGCGAGTAATCCGCGCCGACCCCGGCGCCCCCGGGGTGCTGTACGTCGGAACCGAGACCGGGCTGTACGTCTCGCTCGACGACGGCGCGACCTGGCGGCGCTGGCGCTCCAACTTCCCGGTCACTCCGGTCTACGACCTCAAGGTCGAAGGCACGGACCTGGTGATCGCGACCCACGGACGTTCGTTCTGGATCGTGGACGATCTCACACCGCTGCGCCGGGAGGCGATGGCGAGCGCCGGAGGCAAGGGGGACGGGACGGCGACCTCGACAGGAACCGACACCGGAGCGGAAGGTGAGCCCGCAGGCGGCGACAGCGAAGGCACCCCCGGAACCGGGGAGCAGTCCACCGCCGGGCGCGATGGCGAAGACGCCACCGAGGCTGAGCACCGGCCCGCTGTCGAACAGCATGGCGAAGCGTCCACTGGAATCGGCCCCGCCGCCCCGAACGACACGGATTCCAGCGCCGGCGACCAGCGCCATCACGGTTCGATCAAGCTCTACCCGCCCCGGCCCGCGTGGCGGCTGCTGCCCGGCGTGATGGACTTCATCACCAGCGCCGAGGGAAAGCACTACAGCATCGGCCTTGGCCGCCCGGCGACATCCCTGGCCGCACGGGACGAATCCGGTCAGGTGCGGCATGCGTTCCTCGACGCGGGGGAGGCGGCGCCGGCGGGAGTCATCGTGTACTACACCCTGCCGGATGCGCTGCCGGCCGACCGGCCGGAGGAGCCGATCGGCGGCGGGACGCGCGCCGGGCCGGCCTCACCGGCTCTCCACGGCGACGGCGACGCCGGTGGCGCTTGCGGCGCGAACGACCATGGCGGCGGGGCCGACACTCGTGGTTCCGTCGGCGCGTCGGCCGGGCCCGTCTCCATCGCCTTCCACAACGCCGACGGCGCCGTGGTCCGCGCCTTCCACCCGAAACCCGCCGGCCGGGACGACCTGAGCGAGGAGGATCAGGCCCTCGACCCGGGTCCGTGGATGCCGGTGCGGGCCGGCGTCAACCGCTTCGAGTGGGACCTGCGCTTCCCCGGCGCGCTGCGACTACGGGGCAACCGGACCGGCGAGGAGGCGAACCGGGGGCCGCTCGTGCTGCCGGGCCGGTACGAGGTCCGTCTCCGGGTTGGCGACCGCACCCTCACCGAGCGCTTCGAGGTGGTCAACGACCCCCGCTCTCCGGCCGGCATCGAGGAACTCCGCGAGCAGCTCGACTGCCTGCTGGCGATACGCGACCGGATCTCGGACGCCTACGCGGGCGTGCAGCGCATCCGCGATACGAGCGCCGAGGTCGATCACTGGGTCGCGCGCCTCGACCGGCACGGCGGACAGGAAGTGGCGGTCGAGGCGGGAGAGGCGCTGCGCCGGGCGCTCGCGGAGGTGGAGTCCGCCCTCATCCTGCCGGGCGCGCACACCGACACGTTCGGCCTGCACCATCGGGTACGGCTGAACGCGGCCCTCGCCTCCGTCATCAGCATCGTGGACAGCGCCGACGCGCGCCCCACCGCCCAGGCCCGGACGCTGGCCGAGGAGTACATGGCGCGGATCGACACCGAGCTGAAGCGTCTGAAGTCTCTGCTGGACCGCGACCTCGGCGCGTTCAACGCCCTGGTGTCGAAAGCGGACCTGTCCCCGGTCGAGCAGCGTTGACCCGGGCCGGAATAGCCACATGACCGGCAAGGAGGGGGGGCCGGCCTGTCGCGCGTCCTGTCGCGCGCAGGGCGCCGATCGAGCGTCAGCTTGATGTTCTCGAGGGGAAGATGATCGTTCCGGACACCTTCTTCGATCCACGGCCGGAAAACGATCTGACGGCATGGGAAAGCCGGTGGCAGCGCGAGCAATGTCATTCCCGCTGGCGCGGGAATGACATTTATCCGCGGTGTGGGAGCGCTCAGAGCTCCCGCGAACTCGTCTCGATCAGCTCGACCTTGTAGCCGTCGGGGTCCTCGACGAACGCGATCACCGTGCTGCCGCCCTTCACCGGGCCCGGCTCGCGCGTGACGTTGCCGCCCGCCGCGCGAATCCGCTCGCAGGTCTCCGCAACATCGTCCACTCCGAGCGCGATGTGCCCGTATGCGGTGCCGAGATCGTACTCCGACTCTCCGTAGTTGTAGGTCAGTTCCAGCTCCGCCTCGCCGTTCCGGTTACCGCCGCCGAAGCCGAGGAAGGCGAGGCTGTACTTCTGATCGGGGCGGTCGGTGGTGCGCAGCAGTTCCATGCCGACCGTCTTCGTGTAGAAGTCGATGGAACGCGGCAGGTCACCCACCCGAAGCATCGTGTGCAGAAATTGCATGGCCGTTCTCCCGTGATGAGGGCGCGGCAGGATAGGCGAACCGAGGCGTCGATCGCCAGCCAACCTCATTCCCGGTGCCTCACTTCGAGATCCGGCCCGATGTCTCCAGCCCGTATGCACAAGTTCTTCCCGAGAGGTCAGGCCGAGAGTTCAGGAGTCGAAGCGAGACACATCAGGCTCCGTCGTTCCGCGCGCCGACCATCAGACGATGGGTTATCCTTGCCGGGCCCCTGCGGGGACACACGAAGATGGAAGACGCGGGAACGCTGAACTCGGTGCGCGATGCTCTCCGGCGGCAACCGGACATCGAACTCGCCTGCGTCTTCGGGTCGTTTGCAGAGGGTCGCCAGACCCCCGAGAGCGACATCGACGTGGCGATCGCGGCGCGGGAGCCCATCGATGCGCAGCGCCGGCTGGCGCTGAACGACGCGATCGCGAACGCGGCGGGGCGGCCCGTCGATCTGGTCGACCTGCATCGTGCGGGCCCGCTCGTGCTGACGCAGGCGCTAACCAGGGGAAAGCGCATCATCAAGCGGGACTCCGGCGTACTCGCCCACCTGCTGGTGAAGATGTGGTCCCTGAACGCCGACCTGATGCCGCTCGTACGCATGATTCAGGACACGAGACGCAAGCGGTTCCTGCATGGACGGTGATGTCGTCACGGCGAAGCTGGAGTCGTTGCGACGCTGCATCGAGCGGGTGCGGGCGCGCACGCCGGCATCGATGGAGGCACTGAGCACCGACCACGACGCTCAGGACATCATCTGCCTGAATCTGGAGCGTGCGGTGCAGGCGTGCGTGGACATTGCCGCGCACATCGTGTCGGACTCCGAGTGCGCGGTGCCGGACACCATGGCAGGGACCTTCGATGCCCTGGAGCGGCAGGACATCGTGTCGCGGGAACTGGCCGATCGCATGCGCCGCGCGGTCGGGTTCCGCAACATCTCGGTTCATGCGTACCAGACGCTCGACTGGATGATCGTCCACTCGATCGCGACGACTCGGCTCGACGACTTCGTCGAGTATGGGCGGGCGGTCGAGGCGTGGCTGGAACGTTGACGCCGTATCGACCCGAAACCCGGCCTCCTCCCCCGCCCGTCAGCCGCTGAAGCGCGCCCTCACCGTCCCGAGCGCCCCGTAGTCGGCCTCTGCCTCGTCGCCCGGCGAGAGCGACTTGATGCCGGTGCAGGTACCGGTGGTCACCACGTCACCCGCCTTCAGGCCCCGGGGGCCGAGTTCGGGGTGATTGGCGAGCCACACCACCCCCGAGACGGGATCGCCGAACACCAGCATGCCGCTGTGCCCGGAGGCCACCTCCTCCCCGTTGATGCGAAGAGTGACGGGGTGGGCAGTGAGATCGGCGTCGCGCCACGCCGCGCCGGTCGAGCCGCGCACGAAATCGATGTTGGCGCCACCGTCGGCGATCACCCGCATCCCGGCACCGGGGAGGCCGCTCTCAAGGCGCGTGCCGACGATCTCGAACGCCGGCCCCACCCAGGCAACCGCCGCCTCCACCTCCGCCTTCGTCCACGCCTCGGCCCGCGGCGGGATATCCGCCGCCAGACTCACCGCGAACTCCGCCTCGATCCCCGGGGAGTGGGCCATGGGGAGCGAAATGGCCGCATCGTTCTCCCGGAACGCCTCGCGGTACAACGGCCCGAAGAAGGGTCCGCTCACCCCAAGCAGATCCATCGCGACCTGAGCCGTGGCCCCGATCTTGTATCCGACGATCTCGTATCCGGACGCCTCGGTCACCCCGCGCTGCACGGCGTAGGCGCCCGCTTCGTCAAGAGGACGACCGCGGTCGTCGATCCGGACCTGCCGCCCATCGCGGCGAGCCTCCCACAGCGCCCGCGCCAACGCGCCGTCGTTCGAATTCGTGGTCATGGGTGTTTTCGAGAACCTCCGATCTATTCGACAAAGATGGTCGGCTTCGGCATGTCTGAAAGCCTTGCTCGACGATGCTCGACCCCGATCCGCGGCCGATGCCCCACCGCAACCAACCGGACGGGACGAATCGTACGAGGCACCGCCGAGACCGTCAAAGAGATGGGGAATACCACCAGCTATTCTCATTTTGGCGACCGACTTCACCAACAGCGCCCTTGACCCTGCATCCTTGGGACATTTCTCGCGCGCTTTCCGCTGAATTTCCGAGCAATCCGGGCCGGATCCACCCCGCGGAGTCAGCCCACGGCCAAAATTGCTGAAGCGCCTCGCTACCGGGCGGCGGAACCGGCTCGTACACTTGCGAACATGGAACACCGTGACCCGCCATACGACACCAGCCGCGCCGCCCACGAGGCGCAGCTCAAGGCGTTGCGACGCATGGGACCCGCCAGGCGGCTTCGGGCGGGGCTGCGGTTCAGTGGTTCGATGATCGCGCTGTCGCGCGCGGCGCTACGGGCGCGGCATCCGGAGTTCGGCGAGCCGGCGCTGCGACTGCTCTGGATCGAGCAGAACTACGGTGCCGAACTCGCACGCAAGGTGCGACGTCACCAGGAAGCGGTGGGATGGACCGACACGACGACCTCGCCGTCGCGCTGACGCCGCTGATCGGTGTACTGGAGCGGCTGGGGGATCTCTACCACCGCCCGTCTCCGACGAAATTACGGCAACGTACAATCGTCCGGCGCAAGCTCGGGGCTCGATCAGCGGCTCGCTGCGGAGACCAGTGATCGTGTGCGAACTCGCTCATCATCAACACATACTCCGGACCCACCCGGCGCCTATCTCCCGCTACAGGTGCCAATCCTTCCCGCACCGATCTGCTCCGTGACCGACGCGCAAGTTCCACCAAGCGGGATTTGGGGTCTGGTTCTGCTTCGGGGGCACTTGGCACGGTATTCCGTGCAACCTGCAGAAAGCGCGCAATCCCCTCTCTGTCGGCCAGAAACCACGCTTCCACACTTCGGACTGCGATCCGGAAGCACATTCCGGGCGCTGGCTCGGGAAGGAACTGACGGAGCCGGGTTGGCGCACATTCCTCCCGATCGAGATCACACAACGCGAACCAGAACGAATGACGAGCAGCCATGTTGATACGCTGCAATCGTGCTCCAAATCCGGGAATGCTCGCATGATGGAAAACACCGACCTGGAGAGAAAGGTCCGAGAACAGCTTTCGTACCGCCGCCTCGTCGACGGAACCCTCCACAAAGCAGTGAATCGGACCACCCTGCATCAGAAAGTCAGGGAGAGCTGATGGGCATCTCCTGATGCCGCGAGGGGCATGACCGCTTCGCCAGGCGGGACGCCTTGCTCGATCAGCGCGGTCACATCCCTCAGCGTCGCGGCGTTGCGCACAACGGTGCCCTCCTCCCGAGGGTCGAGCAGATGGATCTCCCGCGGATCGATACCCGGATCACGGAGCAGAGCAACGGAGTGGGTCGTCACCAGCATCTGCCTCCCGGTCGTTCGGTGCATCCGCGCCATCAGGCCGGCGAGGCGGGACACCAGAGCGTCGTGCAGACTCAGTTCCGGCTCTTCGAGCAGAAGTGGGCCGCCTGGTTCGGCAAGTGACCAGAGCAGTCCAAGCAACCGGAGCGTACCGTCGGAAAAGGCCACCTCGTTCTGTCGCGCTGCCTTGGGACGCCAATGCTTGTAATCGGCGTACAGATGCCAATCACCCGTCAGATCCCGTTCCAGATCGAGCTTCTCGAACTGCGGAACCGCGGCACGCAACGCCACCTGAATTTTCTTGAGCCGCGAGTCGCGGCTGCGCTTGTTGGTAATCGCGATCCGCTCCAGAAAATCCGACCCGAAGGGATCATCCCGAAAGTCGCCATCACGCCTGTACTCGCGTACCACGTGAGGCACGATGTGCAGATATCGGACAGACTCGAAGAATCGCGCCAGCGCCCGGAACGCCTGGTTCTCGCTCACCTGCTCGAGGTGGGCTTGCGTCAATCGTTCCTCGTCCCCGCGGTCCTTCGCGTCGGGCCGCTCAAGGATGGTCTCGCCGTCCCGGCAGACACGCTCGCCCTCGATGATCGGAACATGCCTTTGGGGATGATTACGAAAATGCAGCCGATACGACCAGCGAGCGGGATTCTCGCGGGGACCGACATCGACTGTGATTTGCACTCCGGGAAACCGCCGCGTGTGCAGGGAGCGAATCTCGCTCATCCCACCGCGTCGAGCGACGGCGCCCTGGAGCCCCTCCCGGGCAACATCACGCAGGAAACGCAGGGCGTCCAGAATGTTCGACTTGCCGGAAGCGTTGGGGCCGATGAAGAACGCTCGCCCGCCGAACTGCATCTCCGTCAGTCGGCTGAAGTTGCGCCACGCCTGGAACTCCAGGCGAGTCACGTTCCATCGGCGATGTTCGTCCCGGGCAGGCAAAGCCGTTACCTCCTTCAGCTACGCAGTTTCAAAATTGGCAATTGCCCCGAATCAACGTTCTTCGGGGACCTCCTACCTACCGCTTATCGGCCGCCGGAAAGGGGTTGGTCACCGTCACCCCGGCAAAACTCATGCCCGGTTGCAGGTCTTCTGAAAACAGGGTCGGACAGCCACCGATCCGGGCGGCTTCGACAATTGCCGCGTCCCGATAGGAGATACGCCAGCGTTGTGCGCTGGCCAGCGCGTGCCGCACCAGCGGGACCGTTGTTTCTATCACCCGAAATCGCAGCCATGATTCGACGAGCGTCAAGGCAGTTTCATGAGGGAGACGATCCGGCTTCGTGGTGCGGGTAGTCTGTACATAGAATTCCTGGAGTACCTGAACAGAGAGGACGAGATCGTCGCGCTCGAGGATCGCGCGTGCGACCGGACGCCTGGGCACCTCCTCGGCGACAGTGCTTACGGCATAGAGGAGTATGCTGGTGTCAACGAATACCGTCACGGGAATGAATGTCGTCTCGCGACAGCCGATCTCCAGCCCGGAAGCGGTCAATGGCGTTCAGTGTTTCGTTCTGGAGACGTTTGAGGCGCTCGAACTCGGTCTCCTCTCCCGACCAGTCGATCAGGAACTCACGCACCACGGCGGACACCGACGTGTCACGCTCGGCCGCCCTGATACGGGCGCGACGATGGATCTCGTCGTCAACGGCAACTGTGATGTTTTTCATATCCACAGCTTCACATATCACACCCTTGGAATCAATCCCGCGCGCCGTGCTTTGCGACTCGGGAGGACCGTGGCAGAGTCCGGGCCATGCGCGAGACCGATCTCCGTACACTGGTGAAGGCGTTTCTCGAAGCGCAGGGCCATACGGTCAAGAAGCGAGGTCGAAGGCTGCGACGCGGTGGCGATCAGGGGCGGGGAGCCGCCGGTGATCGTGGAGCTGAAGGCGGTGCGAAGCGGTGAAATTTCCGGGTCGGCATGCCATGGGAGGTATCGAGACCGATGAGCAAGACCCTGCTTCTCATGCTGTTCCTCTCCCTGTCCGGCCGCGTGGCGGCTCCCGCGATGGCCCAGGACCTGCCTCCCGACGTGCGGGCCGACAAGCTCGTGCTGGAGGCGGGCACCGCGCTGGCGGGCGGGGATCCGCAGCGGGCGATGCAGGCGCTGCGGGAAATCGAGGCCCTGGGTGTCGAGCCGCCGCCGATGTTCGCCTACGTGAAAGGCAGGGTGCTGGCCGAACACGGCGACGGGGAGGACGCCTGGCGCGAGGGCCGGCTCCTGCTTGCACGGTTCGCGACCGCGGCCGGGCGGGATTCCGAACTCTATGCCCCGGCCCTGGAAGTGATTCTGGCCGCGGAAGACCGGCTGCGGGCCGCCGCGAGGCTCACTCGGCTCAAGGCCCGACTGGCGGATATCACACAGGAGGTGGGCGCGCAGATGGTCCGCGTCGAGGGCGGGTCGTTCATGATGGGATGTACGCCGGAGCAGGAGCGCTGCGACCCCGACGAGCACCCGGTACGCACGGTGCGGGTCGAACCCTTCGAGATCAGCCGGTTCGAGATGACGCAGGAGCTCTGGGAAGCGGTCATGGGCGAAAATCCCAGCACCTTCGGAGACTGCCCGAAGTGCCCGGTCGAGACCGTAGGCTGGAACGACGTCCAGGCATTTCTGCGCAAGCTGAACGCGGAAGGGGGACGCTACCGGCTGCCGAGCGAGGCGGAGTGGGAGTACGCAGCGCGGGGAGGCCCACTGACCAAGGGACACCCGTATGCGGGAAGCGCCGACCGGGCCGAGGTGGCGTGGTACCACGAGAACAGCGGCAACGGAACGCGACCGGTGGGACGCCGACAGGCGAACGAGCTGGATCTGTTCGACATGTCGGGGAATGTCCGCGAGTGGGTCCGGGACTGCTGGCGCGGGAGCTACGACGGGGCGCCGGCCGACGGAAGCGCCCGGGAGGAGGGCGACTGCCGCCGCCGCGCGATCCGCGGCGGCTCCTGGTCCGGGAAGCCGGACGACATCCGCTCGGCCAACCGCCTCTGGTACCCGACGGACTTCCGCAACAACAACCTCGGATTCCGCCTTGCCCGGACCCCTTCGGAGTAAGTCCCGCCACGTGAAATCCGGCCCGTTGTGCCTACCTTGCGCTGCCGAAACAGATAACGCCAGACCCGCCCCCCAGGGTCATTCAGGGTCATTTCACGCTACCGCGCCAGATCGAAATCGACCGCCGAGGCGGCGAGAATCGCTCCGAATCAGGCCAATGGGCGCCGTTCACGACATGTGCGGGACACCGTCGAGGCGCCGCTCGGAATGCTCTCGACCGACTTCGGGCCGGGGTTCGGCCAGCGTGAAATGGCCCTGGACCGGGCAGCAGTGGGTGCTGCGTCCAACTCACAACGGGTGTAGTTTCCTGAGTGGGGCGCAGAGCGAGGCACCGATCAGGCGTAGCACACCGCTTCCGGGCCTCCGGTCGGGGGTCGCCCTTCCGTGCGGGCCGATGAATGTCGGAAGATCCGGGCCACGAGAACCGACGGCGGAGGGGCGGATCCGATGAACATCCTGCTGATCACGGCCGACCAGTGGCGGGCGGACTGTCTCTCCGCGGTGGGGCATCCGGTGGTGCGCACGCCGAACATCGATGCCCTCGCCTCGGCCGGGGTGCTGTTCCGGCGCCACTACACTCAGGCCGCACCGTGCGCGCCGGCCCGCGCCTCGCTCTACACCGGGCTCTACCAGATGAACCACCGGGTGTGCCGCAACGGCACTCCGCTCGACCGGCGTCACGACAACATCGCCCTCGCCGCCCGCCGCGTCGGCCATGCCCCGACGCTGTTCGGCTATACCGACACCGGCGTCGACCCCCGCGCCCACCACCCCGCCGACCCGGCGCTCCTGACCTGGGAGAGCGTCCTGCCGGGGATGGAGGCGCGCGCCGAGCTGCGAGACGGGTACGAGGACTGGCGGTCGTGGCTCGCGGCGCGGGGGGTTGCGATCCCTGACGAGGACCCGCTGACCCTCTTCGCGCCCGTCACCGGACCCGCCGATCCGCCGAGCGGCGCTCCCGCGCTCTACCGCGCCGAGGACTCGCCGACCGCATACCTCACCGAGTCGTTCCTGCGCTGGCTGTCCGAACGCCGCGATCGCCCCTTCTTCGCGCACATCTCCTGGCTTGCGCCGCACCCGCCGTTCATCGCGCCCGCGCCGTACCACGAACGCTTCGACTCGCACGCCGGCCCGGACTTCGTGCGCGCGGCGGGCGGGGTGACGGCGGAACGGGCGCAGCACCCCTGGCTCGACCACCTCTTCGACCATCTCGGCAAGGGCGGGTTTCGGCAGGGGGCGCAGGGTTCGGCGACGGACTGGCGCACCGAGGACACCCACGCCATCCGCCGCGCCTACTGGGGGCTGATCGCGGAGATCGACGATCACATCGGGCGTATTGTCGAGGCGCTGCGGGCCTGCGGTGCCTGGGACCGCACCCTGATCGTGCTGACCACCGACCACGGCGAGATGATGGGCGACCATCATCTGTTCGGGAAGGGCGGCTACTTCGACCAGAGCTTTCACATTCCGCTGATCGTGCGCGACCCGAGCCGGCCCGCGGCGCACGGCACCACCGTCGGTGCGTTCACCGAAGCGGTGGACGTGATGCCGACGATCCTCGAGGCGATCGGCGCCCCGGTGCCGCACCAGCTCGACGGGCGCTCACTGGTCCCGTTCCTCGACGGCCACGCCCCCCGAGCGTGGCGCGAAGCCGTCCACTGGGAGTTCGACTTTCGCGAGGTCGCGACCGGGCGCGCGCAGAGGACGCTCGGACTCCAGGCCGAGCGTTGCAACCTCGCGGTACACCGCACCGAGCGGGTCAAGTACGTGCACTTCGCCGGCCTGCCGCCGCTGCTCTTCGACCTGGAGCACGACCCCGGCGAGCTCATCGACCGCGCCGGCGATCCGGCCTGGCGCGATGTCCGGCTCGCCTGCGCGGAGGCCCTGCTCGCGTGGCGCGCCGAACACCTCGACCGCACCCTGACCCACATCGAACTGACCGACCGCGGGCCGGTTACCGGCGGCAGGGAGTGAGTTGCGGCCATGCGGCCGGCAGTGCCCGACGCCGCCCCGAGAGACCACGCCCTCAAGTGATTCCGGCGGGATTTCCACCTTCGGAACATCCGGTCGGGGCGAGATGGAGAGCCCGTTCCGGCCCGACGCGAATTGACCGGCGGCCGGCGGCGGCGACCAGCGGCAACACTTTCGCCCGCGGGTGGTTGATGCGGACCGGTCCGCGGTGTCTCATGCGCCCATGGGCGGGATGCAGCGGTTCCCGCTGACGCTTCGAACTCCAAGAGGCCGTCATGCGCTGCGATTCCAGCGGGATTTCAACCTCCGGAGCATCCGGTCGGGGCGACTTCGGGCGCAGGCTTCCCCTCCGTGGGACTGGCCGGGAGGGACGGAAATGGGCGCGATGAGTGCCGATCGGCGCCTGGCTGTGCGTCTCGCTGATCTGCTCGACCCTCGCGAGGAAATTCTGGAGGCCTACCTCTTCGGTTCGCATGCGCGAGGGCGGGCGCAACCTCACAGCGACATCGATGTTGCTGTTTATATCGACGACACCCGAGCCGACGACACCGGCTACGGCTATCGGGCGAATCTGACCACCGACCTCATGGCTGGCCTCGGTTCCAACGATGTGGACGTCGTCGTGCTCAACCGCTCGCCACCGCTGCTCTATCACCGGGTGTTGCGCGACGGCGAGCGGCTTCTCGCCCGCGATTTGCGAGCGACGACGGCACGTGAGGGCCGGGCCATCTCCCGCTACTGCGACTTCGTGCCGCAGCTTGCAAAGATGGCGGCTGTCAGGCGCTCGGCCGCGGCCCGCGGTCGATGAGCCCTGGACGGACCGACGTTTCGGTGGTGCGGCGACACCTCGCGTCGCTGCGCGAGGCGCTCGCGAATCTGCGCCGCCACTCCGGGTCGACACCGGAGAGGTTGCATGTGGATATGGATCTTCGCTGGACGGTCGAGCATGGGCTGCAGCTCTGCGCCCAGAACGCCATCGACATCGCCACCCACCTCGCGACCTCGGCCGGTCGCGAGGCCTCGGATTACGCTTCCGCGATCGATCGGCTCAGGGAAATGGGCGTGCTGCCGGGCGTATTCGGTGCCCGGTTCCGGCAAATCGCGGGTTTTCGCAATGTGCTTGTACATGACTACATCGAGGTCGACCTTGATGTAGTCGCCCGGGTGCTCAACGAGAATCTCGATGATTTCGAGGAGTTCGCACGTTGGGTCGAGCGCCATCTGGACGGGTTGCCGACCACATGATCGCAGACCGATGCCGGCCAGTCTTCCCGCCGACGCTCCGGGCTCCGAGAGGCCGTCATGCGGTGCGATTCCGGCGGGATTTCCAGCTCCGGCGCGTCCGTTCGGGGCGATTTCGAGGGCATGTTCCCGCCGGCGGGAATGGCGGGACGCCGTCACATTCGCTCCGCATCCGGTCGAGTCCGGCATGGCCCGGAATTTCACCGATCCACATGCGCGAGGGCGCGGCGAAAGCAGTCGGATCCGTGCCCGCAGCCGTGAATCGGTGAAACTTCCGAGATAGGATTACGAGAACGGTCCATGGGGGGCCGTCTCCAATCGAATCAGGAGTCCATCACAATGCGACGACGTGAGTTTCTCGCCGTATCGGCGCTCGCACTCTCGGGGCCGGGAATGGTTCTCGCCGGCGGGGGAGAGGTCGAGTACAGCCGGACGGCATTCGACGAGCTCCGGCAAGGCGGCGGGCCGGTTCTGCTCGACTTCTACACCTCCTGGTGAGGGAGCTGTCGAGCACAGGGACGCACCGTGCGTGCGCTCATCGACAGCAATTCCGCGTATCAGGCGGTGACGGTGATGAAGGTCGACTGGGACAAGTTCAGCGACGCCCCGATCGTGGGCGAACTCGGGGTCAGGAATCGGGCGACCCTGGTGATGTTCAGCGGGGGGGAGGAAGTCGGCAGGGTGGTCTGGGAGGCCGGCGCCGATGCCATCGAATCCCTGTTCAAGTCTGCCGTGTCATAACCGATGGTGGAATCGGGCCCGAAGGCAACCGCCTTCGGGCCGCTGGCCACCGCGAGAAATGCGGGCTCGGAGTTCCTCGCTCCCTCGTCGATCCAGCACACCCGGTGCTCCTTCTGGCGCCGTCGCG
The DNA here is from genome assembly GCA_965221725.1 of Gammaproteobacteria bacterium. Classification (GTDB taxonomy): domain Bacteria; phylum Pseudomonadota; class Gammaproteobacteria; order HK1; family HK1; genus HK1. Next base: position 3,068,945 of record OZ244909.1, on the reverse strand, counting down.
AGAAATGCAGGCTCGGAGTTTCTCGCGCCTGCCCCGCCTCGAAGTTTTCGGGTTAACCCGGACTGACCGATGACGTATCTCTGGGCCTACGTCGCCGGGGTGCTCACCCTCATCAATCCGTGTGTGCTGCCGCTGCTGCCCATCGTGATCGCGGCGGCGCTCCGGAACAGCCGGTGGGGGCCGCTCGCGCTGGCGGCGGGGCTCACCCTCTCGTTCGCGGCGCTCGGGGTTTCGGTGACTGCGTTCGGGCATCTCGCGAATATCAGCTCCGAGTCCATCAACCGCGCGGCGGCGATCATGATGGTGGGGTTCGGGGTGGTGTTGCTCGTCCCGCGCGCGCAAGCCGCGCTGGCGACGCTGGCCGCGCCGCTCGCGAGCCGTGCGAACTCGCGGATCGATGCCCGCGAGCGGTCGGGGCTCGCCGGCCAGTTCGGGGTGGGGGTGCTGCTCGGGGCGGTGTGGTCGCCGTGCGTCGGCCCGACCCTCGGCGGCGCCATCGGCCTTGCCGCGAGCGGTGAGGGCCTCGCCCAGGCGACGGTGACGATGCTGGCGTTCGGGGTCGGGGTGTCGACGGTGCTGGTAGCGCTTGCCTATGGCTCACGGCGGGCAGTGAGCGCCCGCCGCGAACGGCTCGCGGCCTGGATGCCGTGGGCGAAGCCCCTCATGGGCGCGATCCTGCTCGTGGTGGGCATCGCGATCCTGTTCCACCTCGACCGGATGATCGAGGGCTGGCTGCTGGATCGGATGCCGGTGTGGCTGCAGGATCTGTCGGTATCGGTCTGAGGCGGTAGCCGCGCGACACGGCCGGTCCTGCTCGCGGGAATCACAGCCATGGCAGGGACTGCGTGTCGGCGCAAGAATCGGTGCGCCCACCCGCCCGTTCGACCCTTTGCTCAACCCGCTCGTCCGCCCTGGCCGGCTCGGTCCTGGGGTCGGCGCCACCCGGACTGAAATGTCCGCTGGTGCCGGCCGGAACCGCGAAAGTGCGCTTGCGGCCCTGGGCTACAGATCCCCGTGCAGGAGCTTGTACACCGCGCTGCAGTCGAGTTCGCCGGCGCCGTTGTGGCACAGCATGCGGAAGAGGGCGGCGGCGCCGGCGCCGAGCGGGGTGCTGGTACCGGTGTCTGCGGCCGCGCTCTGGGCGAGCCCGAGATCCTTCGACATGAGCGCCGCCTTGAAGCCGGGCGCGAAGTTCCGGTTCGAGGCGGCGATGTCGACGATTCCCGGAACCGGACACATGTTGTCCATCATCCAGGTCTGACCCGAGGAGGTGGAGAGGACGCCGTGGAGCGTCTTGGCGTCGAGCCCGAGCGCCTCGCCGAGGCAGGCCGCCTCCGAGGCGCCGACGATCGCGATGCCCGCCATCATGTTGTTGCAGATCTTCGCCGCCTGTCCGTGGCCCGGTTCCCCGACGTGGACGACATTGCGTCCCATCGCGCCGAGGATCGGCTCCGCCCGTGCGAAGCCGGCCGCGGAGCCGCCCACCATGAAGGTGAGGGTGCCGGCGGCGGCGCCGGACACGCCGCCCGACACCGGGGCGTCAATCATCTCGTAGCCGGCCGTCCCGGCCGCCGCGGCCACCGCGCGGGCGCTCGCGATGTCGATGGTCGAGCAGTCGGCAAGGAGTGCTTCGGTGGAGGCGTGACCGAGGATGCCGTCGTTGCCGCCGTCGCCGAGGTACGCCGCGCGCACATGCCGGCCCTCGGGCAGCATGGTGATCACCACCTTCGCCCCGGTCACCGCGTCGGCCAGGCTCGTCGCCTCGCTCGCCCCGGCTCCAACCGCCTCGGCCAGCGCCTCGGGCGAGACGTCGTAGGCGCGCACCTCGTGCCCGGCCGCGAGCAGGTTGCGGACCATCGGCAGCCCCATGTTGCCGACGCCGATGAATGCAATTCCGGTCATGGATGGGCTCCCTCCTACTTTCTCGCCGCCTCGCCGATGTTGTCCACGCCGCGCCGCTCCAGCAACCCGTCGAGCCAGTCCGGGTCCATCTCCGGAACCGAGGAGAGCAGCAGGTCCGTGTACTCGTGGTGCGGCGGCCTGAACATTTCGTCCTTCGGGCCCGCTTCGACCACCCGGCCCTCCTTCATCACCACCACCTCGTCGGCGATCGAGCGCACCGTGGCCAGATCGTGGGTGATGAACATGTAGGCGAGGTTCAGTTCCTCCTGGAGGCGGTCGAGGAGTTTCAGGATCCCCTCGGCCACGAGCTGGTCGAGGGCGCTGGTGACCTCGTCGCAGATGATGAACTCGGGCTCGGCCGCAAGGGCCCGGGCGATGCCGACCCGCTGCTTCTGCCCCCCGGACAGCTCCGACGGGACGCGGTGGTAGTACTGCGAGGGTTCGAGCTCGATCTGGTCGAGCAGCTCGTCCACCCGCTTCTTGAGATCCGCGCCCCGCAGTCCCCGGTAGAAGGCCACCGGTCGCCCGATGATCTCGCCGATGCGCTTTTTCGGGTTCAGCGCGGTGTCGGCCATCTGATAGATCATCTGCGCCTGGCGGAGCTGGTCCTTGGAGCGGCTCCTGAAGCTTGCGGGCAGGACCTGGCCGTTGTGCCGGATGTCGCCCTTCGTCGGCGGCAGGAGGCCGGTGATGCATCGCGCCGCGGTGGACTTGCCCGAGCCCGACTCGCCCACCACCGCCACGGTGCGCCCGCGGTGGATGGCGAAGGAGACGTCCTCCAGAACCTTGACCGGACCATAGGAGGCACTGACCCCGTTCACCGAGATCACCGGTGTTTCTCCGGCTTCGGCCGGCGGCTTCTGCTGACGCTGGAAGCTGCGCACCGCCCACAGCGACTTGGTGTAGTCCTCCTGCGGGTTCGCGAGCATGGAGCGGGTGTCGGCCTCCTCCACCTCGTCGCCCTTCAGAAGCACCTTGATGCGGTCGGCCATCTGCGCGACCACCGCCAGGTCGTGCGTGATGTAGAGCGCGGCGGTGTCGAACTGGTCGACGATGTCGCGGATGGCCGCGAGCACCTCGATCTGGGTGGTCACGTCGAGCGCGGTGGTCGGCTCGTCGAAGATGATGAGGTCGGGCCGGCAGCTCATTGCCATCGCGGTCATGGCGCGCTGGAGCTGTCCGCCGGAGACCTGGTGCGGGTAGCGAAAGCCGATCTCGTCCGGGTTGGGCAGGCGCAGGCGCCGGTACAGCTCCATCGCGTCCGCCTCGCTCTCCTTGCGGGTCCTGATCCGGTGCTGCACCGGCGCCGCGGTGTGCTGGTCGATCAGCTTGTGGGCGGGGTTGAACGAGGCCGCGGCGGACTGCGCCACGTAGGCGATGCGCGCGCCGCGCAGCATCCGCAGATCCTCCTCCGGCGAGGAGGTCAGCTCCATGCCGTCGAACTCGATGGAGCCGCCGGAGATGCGGCAGCCGTCGCGGGTGAAGCCCATGGCCGCGAGCCCGATGGTCGACTTCCCGGCCCCGGACTCCCCGATGAGGCCCATGACCTCGCCGCGGTGCAGATCGAGGTCCACCCCGTGCACGATCTCGAACCACTTCTCATCGGCCCGGCCTTCGATGCGAAGGCCCCGGATCTTCAGCAACAAGCTCTTCTGGTCACCATTGTGGTCACTCATGGCTTCACTCCTTCAGGCCGGACGAGAGGTGGAGCATCCAGTCCACCACGAAGTTGACGGCCACCGTCAGCAGCGCGATGGCCGCGGCCGGGATCAACGGGGTGATCTCGCCGAACGAGATGAGGGTCGCGTTCTCGCGCACCATCGAGCCCCAGTCCGCCGTCGGCGGCTGGATGCCGAGACCGAGAAACGAGAGCGCCGAAATGGCGAGGAACACGAAGCAGAACCGCAGCCCGAACTCCGCCACCAGCGGGGCGATGGCGTTCGGCAGGATCTCGCTGACGATCAGGTACCAGGTCTTCTCGCCCCGCAGCCGCGCCGCCTCGATGTAGTCCATCACCACGATGTTGCCGGCCACCGCGCGGGCGAGCCGGAACACCACCGGGGAGTAGAGGAGCGCGATCACCAGGATGAGGTTGACGATGTTGGTGCCGACGATGGTGAGCAGCAGCAGCGCGAACACGAGCGACGGAATCGCCATCAGCGTATCCACGATCCGTCCGCAGACCTGGTCCACCCAGCCGCCCAGCGTGGCGGCCATGAGACCGACGAGCGACCCCACCAGGAACGCAAGCGCGGTGGTGAGGAGCGCGATACCCACCGTGTTCCGCGCGCCGTAGATGATGCGGCTGAACATGTCGCGCCCGAGCTGGTCGCCGCCGAGGATCATCGCTTCGTCGGGCGGTGCGTAGGAGCTGCCCACCACCTCCGCCTCGCCGAAGGGCGCGATCACCGGCGCGAAGATGGCGGCCACGATGTAGACGCCGATGACGAACAGGCCGAACGAGGCGGTGAGCGGCGCATTGCGCACCACCTTGGCGATGTCGCGCGGCAGGACCTGCACCAGGAACTCGCGGAAGCTGTAGGCGATGCCTCCGCAGGCGTAGAGCAACCCGATGGCGATCGCGATGTAGCGCAGCCACACCTCCCCCCCCAGCAGGCCCATCAGGAACGAGATCAGCGTCAGGCTGAACAGCACCATGAAGGCTTCGCGCCGGTGGTAGTACGCGGCGAGGCACGAGGCCGCGATCATGAGCGTGTAAAAGACGATGGCGAATGTGCTCATGACGCGGCCCTCACTTCGGATGCCGCAGGCGCGGGTTGGAGAGAATCGCTCCCACGTCGGCGGTCAGGTTGAGGAGGATGTAGGTGGCGGCGAACACCAGGCAGCAGGCCTGCACCACCGGGAAGTCCCGCTTGGTGACGCTGTCGACCAGCAACTGCCCGACCCCCGGGTACACGAAGACGATCTCCACCAGCACCACGCCGGTGATGAGGTAGGCGAGGTTGAGCGCGACCACGTTGATGATGGGGGCCAGCGCGTTCGGCAGGGCGTGCACCGCAATGACCTTCCAGCGCGGTTCGCCCTTGAGCCGGGCCATCTCGATGTAGGGCGAAGCCAGCAGGGCGATGATCGCGGCCCGGGTCATGCGCATCATGTGAGCGATCACCACGAGCGTCAGGGTGATGGCCGGCAGCAGGGTGACGTAGACCCGTTCGTCGAACGGCATGTCCGCGCTCACGCTCGATATCGACGGGAATATCGGGTTCTGGACCGACAGGAACAGGATGAGGATGTAGCCCAGGAAGAACTCCGGCGACGAGATCGAGGTGAGGGTGGCGACGTTCGCGATCCGGTCGAAGACCGACTCCCGGTACAGCGCCGCCAGCACCCCCAGGATGATCGAGATGGGGACCGAGAACGCCGCCGCCAGTGCGGCGAGGAAGAGCGTGTTCGTGAACCGCGGGCCAAGCTGCTCCGCCACCGAGCGCTTGTTGGCGAGCGAGGTTCCGAAGTCGCCCTGCAGCGCGCCGCCCAGCCATTCGACGTAGCGCACCGGGGCGGAACGGTCGAGCCCGAGCTCCGCGCGCATCGCCTTGACCGTCTCCGGGGTCGCGGCCTGACCCAGGATCTGCTCGGCGAGATCCCCCGGCAGCAGCTCCACCGCCCCGAAGATGATGATCGAGACGACCAACAGAGTGACGGCGCCAAGCCCGAGTCGCTTGGCCACCAGTTGCAGAACGCCCATTGGCTCTCCTCCCCCGGTGGTCGGCCGCGCGCTCCCCGGCTCACCGGTTGTCTTTGCGCTCGCGTCAGTTCGGTTGCTTCATGGTGTTCCGCGAGCGCCGGTGCGCGCGATCTTCATGGTCGCGAGTCGTCGGGCCGGTCGTGGATCAGGCGAACGACCAGCGTTCCATCCAGCGTTCGCCGTCCAGGGCCGCGTCCGAAGACATCTGCGCCGGGACCGCGAGCTTGTCGGACGCGGCGAAGACATAGGAGGCGAACATCGGGATGAGGGCGCCGCCCTCGTCGCGCACTATCTGCTGCATCTCCGTGTACATCTCGCGCCGTTTCGCCTCGTCGAGCTCCGTCCGCGCCTCGACGAGCAGCTTGTTGAACTTCTCGTGCTCCCACACGGTGTCGTTCCAGGCGGCCCCGGATGCGTATGCGGTCGAGAACATCTGATCTTCGACCACCCGACCGCCCCAGTAGCAGGCGCAGAACGGTTTGCTGTTCCACACGTTCGACCAGTAGCCGTCGTTCGGCTCGCGCACGATGTTCAGCTCGATGCCCGCCGCCTTCGCGCTCTCTGCGAACAACACGCCCGCATCGACCGCCCCCGCGAACGCCGCGTCCGCGACACTCAGGTCCACCGAGAGCGAGTCCAGACCGGCCTGCCTCAGGTAGTACTTCGCCTTGTCCGGGTCGTAGACGCGCTGCTCCAGGTCCTTCGCGAAGAAGCGCTGCCCGGGGCCGATGGGGTGGTCGTTGCCGGCGACGCCGAAGCCCTGAAGGATCTTCTCCACCAGTTCCTCGCGGTTGATGGCGTGCTTCAGCGCCATGCGCACGTTGTTGTCATCGAACGGTGCGATGTTGGTGCGCATCGGGAAGGTGTAGTGCTGGTTGCCGGCGACCGAGTGCACGGTCAGCCCCTGGCGGCGCTTGAGCAGGTGTACGGTCTTCAAGTCGACGCGGTCGATGGCGTCGACCTCGCCGGTGATGACGGCGTTGGTGCGGGCGGCGGGGTCGACGATGGTGATCATCTGGACTGCGTCGAAATGTCCCCGACCGGAGTCCCAGTGGTCCGTGTATCTGTCGAGGTCGGCACGCACGCCGGGGTCGAAGCTCTTGATCCGGTACGCGCCGGCGCCGACGCCGGACTGCCAGTCGGGCTTGCCGTCCTTGCTCGGCATGATCGGCAGGTGGTAGTCGGTGGGCACGAACGGGAAGTCGGCGTTGCCCGCTTCGAGGGTGAACACCACGGTGTGCTTGCCGTCGGCCCTGATGTCGGTGATCGGGGCCACAATCGGCTTGGCGGCGGAGGTGGAGTCCTCACGGCGGTGATGGTTGAAGGAGGCGACGACATCCGCCGCGGTAATGTCCCGGCCGTCGTGGAAGGTCGCGCCCTTGCGAAGCTGGAAGGTCCAGGTGGCCGATCCGCCGACGGCCTCCCAGCGTTCGGCGAGCTGACCGGCCAGAGAGCCGTCCTGAGCGATTTCGGTCAGGTAGCCGTTGTACCCGAAGGTGAAGGCGACCATGAAACCGTTTTCGTGGGTGCCCGGATCCAGGCTGTCGACGGTCTGGCCGTGCGCCTTGCCCATGCGCATTACCCCGCCCTTCCTGGCGGCGCGGGCGAAGCGGATGGGCAGGGTCAGGGCGGCGGCACCGGCGGCGCCGGTCTGGAGGAATCTGCGACGAGTGGTGGAGTAAGGGGTGGTGGCGTTCATTGAGATGCCCTCAGGGGGTGGAGTGGTGGATCGAAGGGCGTCGAAGGTCGAGAAATGAGACTCCAAGCGCATATCGTGCCCCTCGTACATCCGCGATGCGTCGGCCGCTCATGGGTGCTGGCCCGGGAATTTCACCCGTTCACGGCTGCGGTGAAATTTCCGGTCTGGCGCCGACGGTGTGTCCCGATGGTGGCACGCTGCCCGAAGTCAGGCAATGGCTGCCGTCGGTCGCGGGCGAAAGGCGCGCGATCACACCGTTCAGGTGGTCGTTCAGGAGGTAGACGAGCCCGTCCGGCCCGACCCGCACGTCGCGGATGCGGCCGAGGACATCCTCGAACATCCGCTCTTCGTGCACGACGCGCGCCCCGTCGAGCTCGAGCCGGGCGAGGAGTCGGAACTTGAGCGCGCCGACCAGCAGACTCCCGCGCCAGCCGGGGAACTTGTCGCCGTCGTAGAACGCCATTCCGGAGGGAGCGATGGACGGGGTCCACTGGTGGACCGGCGGCGCCACGTCGTCCCGGTGGGTCCCTTCACCGATCGACGTGCCGATGCCGTAGTTCTTCCCGTAGGTGATGACCGGCCACCCGTAGTTCGCCCCGGAGCGGATGACGTTGACCTCGTCGCCACCCTGCGGGCCGTGCTCGTGCGCCCACAGCTCGCCGGTCCGGGGGTTCATCGCCGCCCCCTGCACGTTGCGGTTGCCGAGCGAGAAGATCTCGGGTCGGGCGTCGGCGACGGATGCGAACGGATTGTCGGGAGGCACGCCGCCGTCTTCCGTGAGCCGGATGACGGAGCCCGCGTGGTCGCCGAGGTCCTGCGCGCGCGGCCGGTCGCCGCGATCACCGAGGGTGAGGAACACGTGCCCCTTGCCATCGAACACCACGCGCCCGCCGAAGTGGCGGCCGCCATGCGACTTCGGCCGCGCCCGGAACAGTACCTCCACATCTTCGAGCCCGTGACCCTCGAGCCGGCCGCGGGCCAGCTCGGTGCCGTAGCGGCGGCCGCGCTTGCCGGCGTAGGCGAGGTAGACAAGGCGGTTGTGCGCAAAGTCCGGGTGCAGCACCACATCGTGCAGGCCACCCTGACCGGAGTCCGCCACCGCGGCCGGGAGCCCGCGGATCGGCGTCGGATCCAGCGTGCCGTCCGCCTCGACGTAGCGCAGGCGGCCGGGCCGCTCGGTGACCAGCATCCGCCCGTCGGGCAGGAACGCGAGAGACCAGGGGTGCTCCAGCCCTTCGGTCAGGATGGTCACGCACACCGCATGCCGTTCGGTCGGCTGGACGGTCCAGGCACCCGGGGTCGTTGCGCTCGCCGCGACGGCGCACAGCCACGCCACCGCGACGACGCAGGCGCCGGTTGCAAGGCATCGGCGCTGCCGCTTCTCGTGTTTCATGACTCAAGACTCCGGAAGGAGGGGCACATCGGCTTCATCGTCCGCGGGCTCCGGGGAATGCCGGATCGCCGCGACCCGCACCGTGCACCGTACCGGAAATTCCCCGGCCCCGCCGGGCCCCCGATCAAGGGCCCCGATCAAGGGCCACGGTCGAAAGAGGGCTGCGTGGATTGGAACAAAACGCGGTATGGTCGAGAATCATGACACCTGCAATCGAGGGAGCATCGCAACCCATGGCCAGGACCTTGATGGACCTCGTGAGTGCGGCACGAGCACGAATCACCGAGATCGATCCCGCGGCACTCACGGCCGAAATCTCCGCCGCCGGCGACCTGCTGCTCGTCGATGTCCGCGAACCCGACGAATATCGGCTCGGACACCTGCCGGGCGCAGTGTCGATTCCGCGCGGCATCATCGAGCCTTCTGCGGATCTCCGGTTTCCGAAGCGTCACCCAGAGCTGTCGCAGGCCCGCAAGCGCCGGGTGGTGCTCTACTGCGCAACCGGAGGCCGGTCCGCCCTCGCCTGCGATGTCCTTCAGGAGATGGGGTTCGAGAACGTGGCGAGCCTCGCCGGCGGATACGGCGCCTGGGAAGCAACGGCATTCGAAGCCGAGGAGACGACCCGATGAGCACCGACGCACTGAAGACCATCCGTATGCAGATCATGTGGAACCGCCTGATCGCGGTGGTGGAGGAGCAGGCGCAGGCGTTGCTCCGCACCGCGTTCTCGCCCATCGTGCGCGAGGCGGGGGATCTCTCCGCCGGCGTGTTCGACCCCCGCGGGCGGATGCTCGCGCAGGCCGTGACCGGCACCCCGGGCCATGTGAACTCCATGGCGGAATCGGTCCGCCACTTCCTGCGCCACTTCCCCGCCGAGACGATGAACGAAGGCGACATCTACATCACCAACGACCCGTGGATGGGCACCGGGCACCTCAACGACTTCGTGCTGACCACGCCGTGCTTCCACCGCGGCAAGCTCGTGGGGCTGCTCTCGTGCACATCCCACCTCACCGACATCGGCGGCATCGGCTTCGGGCCGGATGCGACCGACGTGCACATGGAGGGCATCTACATCCCGATGCTCAAGCTCGCCGACCGCGGCGTGTTCAACGAGACCCTGATGGCGATGGTGCGGGCCAACACGCGCCAGCCGGTCGAGTCCGAGGGTGACGTGTACTCGCTGGCGGCGTGCAACGACGTGGGCTGCGAGCGCCTGGGGGAGATGATGACGGAGTTCGAACTCGACGATCTGGACGAACTCGGCGAGTACATCTGCGAAAGCTCGCGCCGCGCGGTGCTCGACGAGATCGCGAAGCTGCCGAAGGGCGAGTACCGGAGTTCGATGCGGATCGACGGCTACGAGCGCCCGCTCGATCTGGTCGCGAAGCTCCGCATCGCGGACGACGGGATCACCGTCGACTACGACGGCACCTCCCCGAAGTCGGATCACGGGGTCAACGTGCCGCTGGCGTACACCTCGGCCTACACCTGCTTCGGGCTCTCGTGCATCGTCTCCGCCGGAGTGCCGAACAACTGGGGCTCGCTCGCGCCGTTCACAGTGACCGCCCCGGAGGGCTGCGTGCTCAACGCGCCCTACCCCGCCGCGGTGTGCTCGCGCCACGTCATCGGTCAGATGCTGCCGGACGTGGTCTTCGGGGCGCTCACGCAGGCGGTGCCCGAGCGGGTGCCGGCCGAGGGCGCGGCGTGCCTGTGGAACGTCACCATGCGCGGCGAGAGCGACCGCGCCGCCAACCAGACGAGCGGCGCCCTGTTCGCGGTGACCGCGGTATGCAACGGAGGCACCGGGGCGCGACCCTCGAAGGACGGCCTCTCCGCCACCGCTTATCCGAGCGGGGTGCGGGGAACGCCGGTCGAGATCAACGAGTCGGTCTCGCCGGTGGTGTTCTGGCGCAAGGAGCTCAGGCCGGATTCGGGCGGGCTCGGGCGACACCGCGGCGGGCTCGGGCAGGTCATCGAGATCGAGTCGGCCATCGGCCGGGACTTCGAGTTGCTGGCGGCGTTCGATCGCGTCGTCCATCCCCCGCGCGGGCGCCACGGCGGCCACGCCGGCGCGCGGGGCGAGGTGCGGCTCGCCTCCGGCACGGTGCTGAACGGCAAGGGCACGCAGCGCATCCCGGCCGGCGAACGGCTCATCCTGCACACCCCCGGCGGCGCGGGCTTCGGCGACCCGCACGAGCGCGACCCGGCCGAGGTGGCGGCGGATGTCGCGGCGGGGCGCCTCTCGCCGGAGAGGGCGAAGGCGGCGCACGGCTTCGAAGTCGCGGGGGGCTGAGCCGGGAATCCGGTCTCCGGGGGCGAGGCGGTCGATGGACATCCGGGCGGCAACCAGGGGCAACAACCCGCCGGGCGACCCGGTGCGGCGCATCGAGCCCGGCACGCTCCGCCGCCTGGACGCCGGACCCTGTCCACGCCATCAGGGCGGCCGCGCTCTCGAAAGCAGTGCTGTCCGCGGGCGTGTTTCCGCGTGAAGCGCCTTCTCCGCGGCTATCGGAACGGGCGCTTCGGGCCGCGCCGGTGACGAAGCCATGCGGTTGCTGAACGCGCTGCTCAAGCCTCTGTCGCACTTCAACGGCGCCGTCGAGCAGGTCGGCAAGTACGCTGGCCTTACCCTCATCGGGGCCATGACCCTGGTCATCCTGTACCAGGTGTTCATGCGCTACGGGCTGAACAATCCACCGACGTGGAGCGAGGAGATGTCGCGCTTCATGATGGTGTGGATGACGTTCCTGGTGGCGCCCATCGCCTATCGGCGCGGGATGAACGTCGCCATCGAGACGCTCTCGCGTTTCCTCGCGGGCCGGCTTCAGGCGGCGCTCCAGCTCGGGCTGAACGCACTCATCCTCTACTTCATGATCGAGTACGCGCAGGAAGGGATCGGGCTCGCCGAGCGGGGCCTGAAGGCCAAGGCGTTCACCATCGACGTGAAGCTCTTCTGGTTCTACCTGATCGTGCCGGCGGGGTTCTGTCTGCTGGCGGCGGTCAGCGTCGAGCACATCCTGCGCGCGGCCAAGGGCCTGATCGACCCGGCGTCGGTGCCCACGCTGAAGCCACTGGCCGGGCTCGACACCGGCAACGCTCCGTAGTCCCGGCCGATGTCCCTCGCCTTCTTCTGGCTCTTCCTGCTGCTGATGCTGTGCGGCCTGCCGGTCATGTTCGCGCTTCTGATCGCACCGTCGATCAGCCTCATGATCGACGACCAGACCCGGTTCTTCACCCTGCTGATCGGCCGCATGTACAAGGGGATCGACAACTTCCCGCTGATGGCCATCCCCTTCTTCATCCTCGCCGGCGAGATGATGAACGCGGGCCGGATCACGTTGAATCTGGTGCGGCTGAGCCAGGCGCTGATCGGCCATCTGCGGGGTGGGCTCGCCCAGGTCAACATCCTCTCCAGCATGCTGTTCGCGGGGCTGAGCGGGTCAGCGGTGGCCGACACTTCGGCGCTCGGTTCGATGCTCATCCCCGCCATGGAGAAAAACGGGTACACCCGGCGCTTTGCGGCCGCGGTGACCGCCGCGTCGTCGGTGATCGGCCCCATCATCCCGCCGAGCGGCATCATGATCATCTATGCGTTCATCATGAACGTCTCGGTGGCCGGGCTGTTCGCGGCCGGCATCGTGCCCGGGCTGATGATCGGCTTCGGGCTGATGCTCCTCACGTCGTACCTCGCGCGGGTGCGCAACTACCCCATCGCGAGCCGGCGGGCGACCTGGGGTGAGCGCGGGGTGGCGTTCCGCCGGGCGTTCCTGCCGCTGCTGACCCCGGTCATCCTGCTCGGCGGCATCCTGAGCGGCGTGTTCACCCCCACCGAGGCGGCGGCGGTGGCGGCCGGTTACGCCGCGGTGCTGGCGTTGCTGGTGCTCCGTACCCTGACGTGGCGGGACCTGCCCTCGGTGCTGTTCCGGGCCGCGCTCTCCTCCGGGGTCATTCTGCTGCTGGTCGGCATGGCGGTCGCGTTCGCGGCGCTCATGACGCTGAGCCAGGCGCCGGTGCGGCTCACCGACTTCGTGCTCGGCATCAGCGAAAACCCCCTGCTGCTGCTGTTCCTGGTCAACATCCTTCTCTTCATCGTCGGCATGTTCCTCGACGCCGGCCCGGCGATCCTGATCCTGGGCCCGGTGCTGGGGCCCACGTTCGTGGGGCTCGGCGTCGACCCGCTGCACTTCGCGATCATCATGTGCGTGAACGTGACAGTGGGGCTCGCGACCCCGCCCATGGGCCTGGTGCTGTTCGTGGCCGCGAGCCTCTCGGGCGAGCGGGTGGAGCGGATCGCGCTGGAGATGCTGCCGTTCCTCGCCATCGAGGCCGCCGTCATCTTCCTGATCACGTTCGTGCCCGAGATCTCGATGACCGTTCCGCGCCTGCTGGGGTTCGCGTAGCCCCGACACCACGAGCCACCCGTCAGCAACCGGTCAGGTAGTAGCTCGCTTCGACATTCCGCCCCGGTGTCTCCGGCCTGTGCGCGGGGTTTCCCGAAAGTTCAGGGGTCGAAGCGAGACATCACCATCGGTCGCACCGGCTCCGGCTTGTGACGCACTCCGCACAACGGGCACTATCGGCTTCCGGAAAAGCCGGTGGACGGCTTCTCCGACCCATTGATGAGGAGGACAACCAGATGCGTTGCAAACAGATCGGCAGGACCCTGACGAGCACCATCCTCGCGCTCGCGATGGGAGCCGGCCTGGCCGGGTTCTCCGGTGCGGCCGGCGCGGCGGACAAGACGATCAAGATCGCCTTCCTCGGCTCCCAGGCGGACGAGGACTACGACGGCTCGCTCGTGTTCAAGGACTACGTCGAATCGCGCACCAACGGCGAGGTCGCGGTCGAGATCTACTTCGGCGGCCAGTTCTGCGGCAGCTTCCAGGAGTGCATCGACCAGATCATGTCGGGCGTGCTGGAGGTGACCATCTCCACCATCGGCGGCTTCGGCAATATCTTCCCGCCCGGACAGGCGCTCGACCTACCCTACATGTTCCGCGACGACCGGGTGGCGGAGTGCGTGTTCGACGGTCCGTTCGTGGGCGAGTTGCGCGCCGCGGTGCTGGAATCGGTGGGACCGATGCGGCTGATGACGGTGTCGAACACCGGCGGCTGGCGGAACTTTGCCACCGTCAACACCCAGATCCGGACGCCGGCGGATGTAAAGGGGCAGAAGATCCGCACCATCCCGGCCGACATCCAGATCGAGATGGTGAAGATGCTGGGCGGCGCCCCGACCCCGGTGTCGTGGCCGGAGGTCTACACCTCGCTCGCGACCGGCGTGGTCGAAGGCACGAAGAACGGCATCACCGACATCACGAACATGAAGTTCCAGGAACACCTGCGCTACATGACGCTCGACGGGCATGCCTACATGGCGGCGCTGTGGTGGATGAACGACGACTTCTTCAACGGCCTCACCCCCGAGCAGCGCAAGATCGTCCATGACGGCTTCCAGCACCTGAAGACGGTGACGCGGGCACTGCCCATGCGCCGGGCCATCGACGCCTACGAGGAGTTCAAGGCCGCCGACGGCGAGATCTACGTGCCGACGCCGGAAGAGAAGAAGATGTTCCAGGACGCCACGGCGGGCATGAAGGACTGGTTCGTCGGCCAGTACGGCGAAGAGTGGCTGATGAAGCTCGAAGCTGCAGTAGGCGACTGCGAAGCGAAGATCGACGCCGAGCACGCGGAGTTCGCGGGATAACCCAGAAGAGTCGGCCCCGCCCGACCACGGAAGCCCCGCCGACGACGGCGGGGCTTCTTTTTCCGGGCCTGTCCCGGGACCGTTCAAAAGTCACGGTTGCCGGGCGCCCGCGTTCGATGTCGTCTGGCGACAGATCATATTTTCCAACGCGATCGGGCGGCGCTGAGCACCCGTGGTCCATGAATCGGGACTCTTGAATCGCCCCGTGATCAACCCGGATTCCACGGCGCCAAGATCGGCGACAATTTGAGCGGCAGGCGCGTCCGGAGGCATTTCGATGACGAATCGACTCGCCGATCGAATAGAGAGCAAGATCAGTCAGGCAGCCGAACTCTACTACCGACTGGTACTGATCGTGGGACCGAGCGGGGCGGGCAAGACCCCGGTACTCCGGGCCGTAAGCGAGCGCACTGGAGTACCGCTCACAAACGTGAGTCTGGAGCTTTCCCGCCGCCTGCTGGACCTGACCGCGCGCCAGCGCACACTGCGGCTGCCAACCCTGCTGCACGAAATCGTCAGAAATGACGTCGAACCACAAACGATGATTTTGCTCGACAACACCGAAATCCTGTTCTGCGCCGATCTGGAGCAGGATCCGTTACGACTCCTTCAGAATCTGTCGCGCACCAGGACGGTCATCGCCGCCTGGAACGGCACCATCGCCGACGGGGGGCTTCGCTACGCCACTCCGGGCCACCCGGAACACCGACACGACTACCGGACGAACGAATTTCTGGTGGTCAGCCTGGAGGCTGAAACGTGACGAAGACCGCCGGCGACCGAGGTGACCAGCCCCGATGAAATACGCCGACCTGATTCAGTTCGAGCCCATCGAATCCGTCGTTCAGCTCCGCAGCGCCGGCGAGGAGAAAGCGGCGCGGCAGCTCGTCGAAACCTTCGTCATTTCGGAAGAGATGGCGGACCGGCTTGTGGATCTGGCCATTCCTCAGTTGCAATTCGACCGACCAGCCGACAACAAGGGCCTTCTGATCGTCGGCAACTACGGCACCGGCAAGTCTCACCTCATGTCGGTCATCTCCGCCCTGGCCGAAAACAAGTCTCTTGTGACCTGTCTGGGCAACGCCGAGGTCGTCGACGCCGCCCAATGCATCGCGGGCAGATTCAAGGTTGTACGAACGGAAATCGGGGCGTCCACCATGTCCCTGCGCGACATCGTTGCCGCAGAGCTGGAAGAGCATCTCGAAACGCTGGGCGTCAGCTACCACTTCCCGTCCACCGATGAAGTGTCCAACAACAAGCGATGTTTCGAAGAGATGATGTCCGCGTTCCACGGAGAGTTCCCAGGTCATGGACTCCTCATCGTGGTGGACGAGTTGCTCGACTACCTGCGCGCACGGAGAGACCAGGAACTCATCCTCGATCTGAATTTCCTCCGGGAGATCGGAGAATCATGCGGTGCGCTGCGCCTGCGTTTCGTGGCCGGCGTACAGGAAGCCATTTTCGACAGCCCCCGGTTCGCGTTCGTTTCCGATGCGATCCGCCGGGTGAAGGACCGATTCGAGCAGGTGCTCATCGCCAGGAATGACATCAAGTTCGTAGTGGCCGAACGGCTTCTGCGAAAGACGGCAGAGCAGCAGGTCAGGATTCGGGAATACCTGACCCCGTTCGCCAGGCTCTACGGCCGCATGAACGAAGGCATGGACGACTACATCCGCCTGTTTCCGGTGCATCCGGACTATATCGAAACGTTCGAGCGGGTGTCCGCGGTGGAGAAGCGCGAAATTCTGAGGACGCTGTCGGCGACCATGAAGAAGATGCTGGACGACGACGTACCGGGCGACATGCCCGGATTGATCGCCTATGACAGCTACTGGAACCGTCTCCGGGACAACCGGGCATTCCGCGCGGTACCCGACATCAAGGCGGTCATCGAATGCAGTGAAGTACTGGAGTCCCGGATTCGGCAGGCTTTCACGCGCCCGGCCTACGAGCCGATGGCGTTGCGCATCGTCCATGCACTCTCGTTGCATCGCCTGACCACGGGCGACATCTACGCCGCCCTCGGCGCCACGCCGGAGGAGCTGCGCGACGGTCTCTGCCTGTACCAGCCCGGTATCGAGGATCTGGGCGGCGATCCCGCGGACGATCTCCTCTCCCAGGTCGAGACGGTGTTGCGCGAGATTCATCGCACCGTCAGCGGTCAGTTCATCTCCTCGAACCCGAACAACCGGCAGTTCTATCTCGACCTGAAGAAGACCGACGACTTCGACGCCCTCATTGAAAAACGAGTCGAGAGTCTCGACCGCTCGCAGCTCGATCGCTACTACTACGAGGCGTTGAAGCAGGTCATGGAGTGCACCGATCAGACCCATGTCACCGGTTTCAGGATCTGGGAACACCAACTGGTCTGGCCGGACCGAAAGGCGTGGCGCAAGGGCTACCTGTTCTTCGGCGCACCCAACGAGCGTTCTACTGCCGTCCCGCCCAGGGACTTCTACCTGTACTTCATTCAGCCTTTCGACCCTCCACGATTCCGGGACGAAGAAAAGCCCGACGAGCTGATTCTCCGCCTGACGGAGATGGACGACGACTTCCGGGTGCCGCTCGGTCGCTACGCCGCGGCCCTCGATCTGGCTTCGACATCCTCCGGCCACGCCAAGTCCACCTACGAAGCCAAGTCCTCCCAGTTCTTCGGCGAGCTGGTGCAGTGGTTGCGGACGCATGTCGCGGACGCCTTCCGCATCACCTGCCAGGGCCGCACGAAATCCGTCACGGAGTGGGCTCGCGGCAAGTCCGTTCGGGAGCTTTCGGGCATTGCCGCCCACGAACGAATCAATTTTCGGGATCTGGTGAACACCCTCGCCGGCATCTGCCTGAGCCCATGCTTCGAAGACCGGGCTCCCGAATATCCCGCCTTCTCCGTTCTCGTCGCCAGGGACGGTTCGGAGCAGGCCGCTCAGGATGCGCTGCGTGCCATCGCCGGCCCGACCCGCACGCGGCAGGCGACAGCCATACTCGACGCGCTGGAGTTGCTCGACGGTGACCGTGTCGAACCGAAGCAGTCGAAGTATGCGCGACATATCCTCGGCGCACTGAACCGAAAGGGTCACGGTCAGGTTCTCAACCGCTCCGAGCTGATCCGCGACGATATGGGCGTGGAGTACATGGACAAGGATCGGCAACGCCTGGAACCCGTCTGGGCGGCTGTCGTCCTTGCCGCGCTGGTCTACTCGGGCCAAGTCGTCCTCGCCGTTCCCGGCAGGAAATTCAACGCGCTCGGTCTCGGCGATCTGGCCGCCACGCCGATCGGCGAGCTGGCGCAGTTCAAGCACATCGAACGTCCGAAGGACTGGAACCTGCCCGCCTTGAACGCGGTGTTCGAATTGCTTGGGCTACCTCCCGGGACCGCCCACAACGTTGCCCAGGGCAGCGAACAGGCGGTGACGAGCCTGCAAAGGGAGATTCGACTCAGAGTGGAAGATCTCGTGCTCGCACAACAGCAACTCCGACGCGGCCTGCTCTTGTGGGGCTGGAGCCTGCTGTCCGAGAACGAAGTATGCGAATTCCATGACCGGCTCGATGCGACCAAGACGTTTCTCGAGTCGCTGCAGGCGTACACGACTCCCGCCAAGCTCAAGAACTTCAGACACGAAGCACCGGACGTAATCGCGCATCGCGCCGGACTCGACGCGCTGGACCGAATCAGATCCATCGAGACGCTGCGAGCCGATATCGACGCCACCGCCGCATATCTCTCCGCTGCCGAGGCCGGACTGCCCGACGGACACGAATGGGCAGGCAGGGTGAAGGCCGCGCAGCACGAGGTGCTCGCGGAGTTCAACGATCCGGGCAAGCGAGAAGATGTGACGTTCCGCCAGCGGACGACCCGCCGGCTGGAAGATCTCAAGAACGACTACGTGCGGATTTACCTCGCCCTCCACACGAAGTCCCGGCTGGGAGTGGACGGGGAACGGGCCAGGAACAAACTCGTGCAGGACCCGCGGTTGAGGTCGCTGCACCGGCTGTCTGTCATCGAGCTCATGCCTCGCCGGCATGTTGTCGACTTTCAAGAACGCCTCACCGGGTTGAAGGTCTGCACCTCGCTCATCGAGCGGGACCTTCGCACCAGCCCGATCTGCCCTCACTGCGGCTTCAAACCGGGCACGGAACCCGTCCCCGTGTCGGCGGACAGAACCCTGGAGAACCTGGAGGAAGAGCTGGACACCCTCACCGAAAGTTGGACCCGGGCGTTGCTCATGAATCTGGACGGCCCCGACACCAGCAAGAATCTGGAGCTGCTCAATCCGGAGTCCCGAGCGCTGGTGAACGAATTCGTCCGGCAACGCGCGCTGCCGAGCGAACCCGATCAGAGCCTGATCGAAACCCTGAAGGAGATCCTCTCGGGACTTGAGAAGGTCTCCGTCACAACCGACGATCTGCGAGCCGCCCTGCTTTCCGGCGGGTCACCCGCTACGCCGGCGGAGATGAGACAGCGGTTCGACCACTACCTGGACGGACTGCTCAGAGGCAAGGAGTTGGCCAAGGTACGGATCGTGCTGGAATAGCGATGACTCGGGACGAGCTGATACACCGCCTGAAGAAGTACGAGTGGTCGGACATCGAGTTCAAGGAGGCCGCACGTGCGGCGCCCAGATCCTCGTACGAAACGGTTTCGGCCTTCGCCAACACGACCGGCGGATGGTTAGTGTTCGGTGTACGAGACCACGGCGGCTCATTCGAGATCGTGGGTGTCATCGAGGTGGACAAGGTTCAGAATGAGTTCCTGAGCACTTTGCGATCCGGGCAGAAAGTGAACCGCGCCATCAACGTGTCCGAGGAGGTCATCGAAACCGCCGGAAAGACCTTGCTGATCTTTCATATTCCCGAATCTCCTCGAAGCGAGAAGCCGGTCTATCTCGACGGTGACGTCCGACGCTCGTTCATTCGGCGCGGCGGGGGCGACGAACGCTGCACCACGGTCGAAATCGAACGGTTCCTTCGAGATGCCTCCGACGTCCGCTACGACGCCCGACCTCTCGAAGCGATGGACGCCGGGGAATTCTTCGATCCAGCCTCCATGCGCTGGTATCGGCGCGCATTCGACGAGCGTAACCCCGGTCGGGATCAGACACTCTCGGATCTGGAATTCCTGCACGAGTGGGGCTTCGTCGTCGAACACGGAGCACGTCTCATACCTACTCGAGCGGCGGTTCTCGTCCTCGGTCGCCCTCGCCACGTTCGTCGAATACTTCCGCGCATGGTCGTCGACTTCCAGATCATCGACTCCGCTTCAGACTCCTGGTTGCCCGACCAACGATGGAACGATCGCATCGAGATCGAGGAGAATCTGATCCAGGCTTGGCTTCGGTTATCGGAACGCTACATGAACCATGCCGAGCGACCGTTCTCCGTGAACGCGACCACACTTCGACGAGACGACGACCCACCCGACTACATCTCGTTCCGGGAAGCGGCTATCAACCTGTTGCTCCACCAGGACTATGGCGATCATGGCCGCAAGGCGTCGATCCGCATTTTCCGCGACGGAACCCTTTTCTGGAATCCAGGAGACGCATTCGCCAGCACTGACGAGCTTCTGGATCCGACTGAAAAGGAAGTACGCAACCCATCCATCGTCGCTGCGTTCCGCCGGATCGGGCTGAGCGAGCAGGCCGGCACCGGCGTACGGGCAATCTTCCGCAACTGGCAGCGCCTCGGCCACGTGCCGCCGGTGATCGACAACGACAAGGAGAAGAAGTCGTTTACCCTTCGCCTCGTGCGCGAGGAGCTGCTCGGCGAGGAACAGAGGCTGTTTCAGGCGCAGCTCGGGGTCCGGCTGGACGATGCGCAGGCGCGGCTCTTCGCCTTCGCCTGCCGCAACGGCGGCGCCTCGTTGACGGACGCGAAAGCCGTCACGGGCCGGAGCGGGCCGGAGGCCCGAAAGGTGCTCGGCACCCTCGTGGTACAGAGGCTCCTGCAACCTTTGGGCGAAGGACAAGGGTACGGAATTGCCGAGCACCTCACCGATCGTCGGCTGGATTCCTTGCAGCCTGGTCACTCGGCGAGCGACCAAGTCGCGGCGGGGTCGGGGAGCTTGGTCACTGACCAACCTGGTCGTCCTGGCGGCAACTTGGTCACTCCGTTACTGACCAACCTGACCGACAATCAGCGGAAGATCATCCAGCTCTGCGAAGTGGCCAGAAAGCAGGCCGATCTCATGCGGGAGACGGGGTTCACGCACCGCACGTTCTTCCGCCGCACCCACCTCGAACCGCTTATTCGAGCGAGAATGATACGCATGACGCATCCTGAAGAGCCTAACCACCCGGACCAGGCGTACGTGGTGACCAAAGCCGGAGGCGGGCTGCTGGACGCATGGCGTATGGTGCCCGGGAGGAAGCATGATGCTTGAACGAACCGTGGACTTCGGTGAGGTTGGTCACTCTGTGACCGAACTTGGTCACTGACCAACCCGATGGCCTGATGCGAACTTGGTCACTCTCTTCCCCAGCTTGGTCACTGCGCACTTGGACGATTCGGTCGGAGGCGTGTCGATTGCTCCGCGCAGAGTGCGACTCACCGCCAGCCATCCAGCTCGACCCGAACCGACAATGGCCGAATGCAGTGGAACGATAACGTATCGTTATTGCTCCACGAATCGAATGTGACGACGGCCGACACTGAACATGGCTGAACAGCACCATACCCCCTCCCTCCTTCCGGAAACCTCCGCCGCCGAATCTCAAGGACCGGTCGAATGCCTCGGCCTGACCTTCGAGTCGGACGTGGCGCGGCGGCACCACTTCCTCGGGCGACTGAAGGAGAGGCTGCCGGAGCTGAGGCAGCGCCACGACTTCCCGCAGGGCGACGACGAGGACATCCTGCGGCTGTCCGATCCGCCCTGGTACACGGCCTGTCCCAATCCGTTTCTGGCCGAGTTCGTGGAGCGCCATGGTCGGCCGTACGACCCGGAGGAGCCGTATCACCGCGAACCCTTTGCGGTGGACGTGAGCGCCGGCAAGACCGACATGCTCTACCGCGCCCACGGCTACCACACCAAGGTGCCCCATCGCGCCATCGTGCCTTCCATCCTTCACTACACGAAGCCCGGAGACGTCGTGCTGGACGGTTTCTGCGGCTCCGGCATGACCGGGGTGGCGGCCCAGTGGTGCGGTTCGGCGCCGTCAACATTTCGACTCGATCTCGAGCAGCAGTGGAGGAACGAAGGGCGGGAGGCTCCGGAGTGGGGACCGCGGCGCGTGATCCTCGGCGACCTGTCGCCAGCCGCCACCTTCATCGCCGCGAACTACAATCTGCCGTTCGATGTCACCACGTTCTGCGATGCTGCCGCCCGGCTTCTGAAGGAGGTGGAGGACGAAATCGGGTGGATGTACGAGACACTCCACACCGACGGAAAGACGAAGGGCCGGATCAACTACACGGTGTGGAGCGAGGTGTTTTCGTGTCCCGAGTGTGCGGGGGAGATCGTCTTCTACGAGTCGGTGCTGGACAAGCAGACAAAGCGTGTACATACGGAGTTTCCTTGCCCGACATGCGATGCGACTCTTTCCAGACGACACTTGAATCGACGCTACATCACTCGATACGACCACCGAATCGGACAAACCATCAAGGCACCGAAGCGCGTACCAGTGCTAATCAATTACACCGTTGGCGCACAGCACTACGAGAAAAAATATGACACACACGATCTTTCGACCCTGCAAACAATCGACGACCTCGCTCTGCCGCCGGATTTTCCTGCCAAAAAACTGCCGTACATGCACATGACGCACGAACGAGCACGAATGGACAATGTTGGGATTACACACTTGCATCACTTCTTCCTTCCGCGAGCTACGCATTCCTTGGCCACCATGTGGCGTCACACCAATCGATACCAAGATCCGCGACTTCGCAGCACGTTGCTGTTCTTTGTCGAGCAGACGATTTGGGGGATGTCAATGCTCGCGAGATACGCACCAACACACTACTCGCAAGTCAATCAATATTTGAGTGGTGTCTACTACGTCGGCTCCCAAATCGCCGAAGTATCGCCGTGGTATATCCTGGCCGGAAAGCTGAAGCGCCTGCGCAGGGCGTTCGGTTCCACCTACGCTCGCGAGTCCGTCGCAGCCGTATCGACCGTCGATTGCAGCCGCATTGACCTACCCGACAACTCCATCGACTACGTGTTCACCGATCCACCGTTCGGCGAGAACATCTACTACGCCGATCTCAACTATCTCGTCGAATCGTGGCACCGCGTCCTCACGCGCGCCGAGCCGGAGGCCATTGTCGACCGCGCCAAGGGAAAATCCGTCGCCGACTATCAACACCTGATGCAGCGCTGCTTCGCCGAGTATCGGCGACTCCTGAAACCCGGACGCTGGATCACGGTTGTCTTCCACAACTCCCGCAACGCCATATGGAACGCCATCCAGGAAGCGATGCTCGCCGCGGGCTTCGTGGTCGCCGACGTACGCACCCTCGACAAGCAGCAAGGCTCCTACCGGCAGGTGACCAGCACCGCCGTCAAGCAGGACCTGGTCATCTCCGCCTACAAGCCGAACGGTGGGCTGGAGAACCGCTTCCATCTCGCCGCCGGAACCGAAGACAGTGCATGGGAGTTCGTTCGCACTCATCTGCACCAGCTTCCCGTGTTCCTGACCAGGGAGGGTCGCGTCGAGGTGATCGCCGAACGGCAGGGCATGCTGCTGTTCGACCGGATGGTCGCCTTTCATGTGCAACGCGGGGTCATGGTTCCCCTGTCGGCCGCGGAGTTCCACCACGGCCTCGCCCAGCGCTTCCCCGAGCGCGACGGCATGTTCTTCCTGCCCGAGCAGGTCGCCGAGTACGACCGCAAGAGATTGACCGTGCCCGAGATTCTGCAACTGGAGATCTTCGTCAAGGACGAGGAATCGGCCATCCACTGGCTGAAGCAGAAGCTCGCGAAAAAGCCGCAGACCTTCCAGGAGATCCACCCCGAGTTCATTCGGCAACTCGGCGGCTGGCAGAAATACGAACGGTCCCTGGAGCTCTCCGAGCTGTTGGCGCAGAACTTCTTCCATTACGACGGAGCCGGCGAGGTTCCGAGCCAAATCCACAGCTACATATCTACCAATTTCAAGGAGCTGCGCAGCCTGCCGAAAGACGCACCCGCACTCCGCGCGAAGGCGAACAACCGCTGGTATGTCCCTGATCCGCGCAAGGCCGGCGATCTGGAAAGACTGCGGGACAACGCCCTGCTGAGAGAATTCGACCAGTACCGGGACAATGCCCAACGGTCGATGAAGGTCTTTCGATTGGAAGCGGTCCGCGCCGGATTCCGGCGCGCATGGCGGGAGCAGGACTACGCGACAATCATCGCCGTCGCCGGAAAGATCCCGGAAGCGGCGCTCCGGGAGGATCCCAAACTGCTGATGTGGTTCGATCAGGCGCGCACCCGCACCGCCGAAGAAAGCCGGCAATGACGACAAACGGCCAGTCGGAACGATGAGGCCCGACCCGAACTCGGAGCGCCTGCGGACCGCACCGCATGACTAGCTGGCGCGCGCGAATTCTCGGCGAGTTCACGCCGGGGGTGGCTCTGGTCACGCTGGTCGCCGACCCCGACGGGCTGCTCCTGGAGGAAGATCTTCTCGCTCGCATACGCGAACGAGGCTTCGAGATCATTCGGTTCGAAGATCCGATCACGTTCCGATACGCCTACGAGTCCGGAATTCGCGGGCGTCGCGACCGCGGGGAGCAGGTGGAGCTGGTGGTCGTGGTGCACTCCTCGCACACCGATATCGACTCGCTGCCCTACGATCTTCTCGAATGCGGGCGCCGGCTGTCGTTCAGCATCGCAGACCTGTTTCCCGGTCTGAGTCGTTCGGTGGTGGCGGCGCTGGATTCGGCGGATCTCGACGCGCTGCACGACGCTCGGCAGCGGCATCGGCAGGATATCCCGGGGGACAACGCCACCAGCGAGTTCGTGCTGCGGCACGTCTTCGGAATCGTGCCCGAACTCATCGTGAGGCCGTCGGACCTGCTGGCGGTGCTGCTCCGCCGCCACTTCGCGGCGCGCCGGATTCCGCGATTGCTCGATGAACACTTCATCGAGCTGATTCGACGCAATGGCGGATTCCGGGAATGGCCCCTCGACACCATCATCCCGGACCGCGACGCATTCCTCGCATTTCTGCAGGAGCGCTGGCCCGCGTTCCTCGACCGCTGCGCACGGTCCGGGCCGGCTGTCGGCGAGGACGGCGGACAGTACGCCCTCACCTGTCCCGGCCCCGTCGATCTGCCGTTCGAGCACGACGATGTCCGCGTCTGGGTGGACAGCCTGTTTCTGGAGAGACTGCTCAGGCCGGTTCCACACGGTAAGGCAGCCCTCCTGTCGGAGACCTGGGTCGCCATCGGCATCCGCACCGGCGAAACGTCCGACGCACTGCATCGAATGGAACGCCTGATCGAGGCGGCCGCCGCGGCGGTTCCGAACCACGATGACCGGCATGACAAGTGGTTCCGTTTCGCCGCGATGCACGCGGAGCTGGGCGCGCTGGCGCTGGACCTGGGCGAGAAGGTTCCGGACTGCGTCCGGCGGAAGATGGACAAGCTGCGAGCACGAGCCGACCTCGCATTCGCGCAATGGATTGGCGAACGCTACCCGGGACTGGTGAATCTGCCTCCGGTCCCTCCCGTCATGCTCCACCATCTGCCTCGCCTTCTTGCGCGGCACGTGCGCGAATCGCCGCGGAACAAGGCCGCTCTGCTGGTGGTCGACGGTCTGTCTCTCACTCAGTGGGCCGTCGTCCGCCGGTTGCTGGCCGGACAACGCCCGGAGTTCCGCTTCCACGAGGAGGCTGTCTTCGCCTGGATCCCGACTCTCATCGTCAGTGTCCCGTCAGGCGGCCTTCGCCGGCAGACCACCCCTCTACTTCCCGGAAAGCATTCATTCGACGGACAAGGAACCTGCGCTATGGCAGCGGTTCTGGGCGGACGAGGACCTCGCAAGCTCCCAGGTTTTCTACGCCAGGAGCCTCGGTACCGACATCCGTGACGACGTGTCGGAGTCGATTGGCAATCGCGCGGTTCGGGTGGCTGGCCTGGTCGTCGACACGGTGGACAAGATCATGCACGGCGCGGTGCTCGGCGCCGCTGGAATGCACAATCAGATTCGACTGTGGGCGGGCCAGCCGCATCTTGCGACCCTTCTCGATCTGCTTCTCGACAACGATTTTCGCGTCTACCTGACCTCCGACCACGGCAACATCGAAGCCGTCGGATGCGGTCGTCCGTCGGAGGGCGCGATGGCGGATCTTCGGGGCGAACGGGTTCGGGTGTATCAGGACGCATCGTTGCGGCGGGGAGTAAGCAACATGTTCCCGGATGCACTCGAATGGCCGCCCTTCGGGTTGCCCGAAGACTACCTGCCGCTGCTTGCTCCCGGCCGCACGGCGTTCGTTCGAGAGGACCAGCGCATCGTCGGGCACGGCGGCGCCTGTATCGAGGAGATCATCGTCCCGTTCGTCCGGATTGAGCGGCGGGACCCGTGACCGAACGTACGACGCGAATCGGATTCAGCCAGCGTGTCCGGCTGGAGTGGCTGGACGCGACGGCCAATCTGATTCTGGCCGGCAACGACAGGCGGGCCATCGACGCATCGCTTCAGGCGCTACTGGCCGACAAGGTGTCGGTCGGCGGCCAGGCCACGAGGGGCAACCGCGAGAAGACCATCACGGTCCTGATGAAGACATGGCTCGACGTGCCTCAAGGACTCGGGCCGCTGCGCGACGAGGGCCTGGAGCTGCTTCGAGGACTCGGCGGTGACGACCGCATCGCAGTCCACTGGGGCATGGTGCTGGCGGCCTATCCCTTCTGGGGCGCCGTCGCCATGCATACCGGCCGCCTGCTGCGGCTTCAGGGTTCGGCTGAGGCGAAACAGGTGCAACAGCGCATTCGTGAACGATACGGAGAGCGTCCGACCGTAGAGCGGGCCACCCGACGCGTTCTCCGCACGTTCATCGACTGGGGAGTCCTCAACGACACGGCGACCAAAGGGCTTTATGTCCAGGGAAGACGCAACACCGTCCAGCATCCCGAATGCATCGCCTGGCTCGCGGAGGCGGTTCTCACTGCCCGGTCGTCCGGGGCAGCCACCGCGAGGGATCTGCTTGCGAGTCCAACTCTCTTTCCCTTCCGCCTCGCGCCGATGACCGCGCAGCGGGTGGCCTCCCTCTCTCCCCGGCTGGACGTGCTTCGACATGGGCTCGACGAGGATCTCGTCATGCTGCGGAATGAGAGGTGATGCGGGGAACGGCGGGAACTGCGCACGGCGTACAGCGCCGCAAGATTGACCCATCGGCTCTTCTTGCGACGTTCGCCGGCCTCCGTGCAGCGCGCGGCACGCTTCCATCGCAACGGCTTCGACGGCACGGCTCGACTGTCCGAGACGAAGCGTAGGGGTGTCGGGCCGGTCCACGGGGCAAATCTCGAGATCTCCGACGATGGCATCGATCAGTCGCGGGACGAGCACCTCAAAGTAAGCAAAATCCGAAGACCCCTCGCAGAACAGGACGTAGGCCAGGTACACGCTAGACGGCTTCCGCGGGCCGACGCAGTATGTTGTCGACTTCGGCCCGCGTCAGGCCGATTTCGGAGTCCGCGAAAACGCCTGCCCGCATCCGCGTGCGCACGGTCCGCTGCCGGTCCTGCCGGATCGTCGAGATCATGTCGGCGACCACCACTTCCTCATTCTGGAGCACGGCCATTACCGCTGGAGAGTGCGTATTGACGAGAACCTGGAAACAGGGCGCCGGTTCGGAGCCGAAATAGCCGGCAGTGCTTCGGAGGAGCTCGATCAAGGCCGCGACCCGGACCTCATGCACGCCGTTCTCCGGTTCTTCGAAGCACAATACGCCGCCGCGATTCGGATCGTTCAGCACCGTCAGGAGCGCGAGAAGCCTGAGCGTTCCGTCGGAGATGACGCGGGAGCTGAATGAGAAGGAATCCGCCAGCTTGACACTGAAGGAGTACTCGGACGCGTCGCGCGAGTCCTGAACTTCCAGGCGCGCGACCGATGGAATCAAGGACGAGAGGTCCGTGCCGATGTCCGAAAGCACCCCGTCAGGCCGATTCTCGCTTCTCGTTTCCGCCCTCAGTTTTGCGAGCACGGTTGCAAGGTTCGAGGCGTCGGGGAGCATTTGTCGTGGCGCCAATCGGTCCGTCGGGCGCCGCGACGCCTGGGGGTCGACGTGCAGGAATTGAACCGATGACAGCATCTCGCGTAACGCATAGAGGTGGGGAAACTCGGCGGTGGTGATTGTGGACAATGCGGTACGGGGAGCTTCAGCGGCGGGAAGCGTAACCGGGCGTCCACGTTTGCGGGCACCGTCCTGACGAATCTCCATGGCTTTCGGCTCACCGTGGGAATCGGAGTTGGTGGTGATGAATGGCTTCAATCGTCCGTCGTACCTGACGGCACCGCCGTTGCCGACAAGGGAAGAGCGTTCCTGGCTCTTCGGTACCGGGACGCACTGCTCGCGGCGGATATAGACATCCTCGAACCGGTTGCCCTCGCTGCGACGCGCGGCCACTTCAACTTCATACCGAAGTCGCTGAGACCTCAAGTCGAAGGAGGTTCCAAAGGCATCGACGCCTCCCGGCCCGAGAAGCACCTCGATGGCAAAGGTCATCCGTGGGCGTCGGCGGCCCGGTCTCGTGACGCGAAACAACTCGACGGGTCGCCCCCTCAGATCCCGCATGGCGTCACGAATGTCGGTTTGCGCCAAGTGCGAAACGAACTTGATCGCGTCGAACAGGTTGGACTTGCCGGACGCGTTGGGGCCGACGATTGTCGTGAACGGACGCAGATCGAGACTGAAGTTCTCGAAGGTCTTGAAACCGTCTATCTCGATCCGCGTAATCACGGTGCCTGCCCGATGCTGCAAACGAGTGACACACTCGACGAAACGACTTTCCTGGCGGCAGCCGGGTTGCCAATCGCCGGGTTGCAGTCATTCGCCCGACCATGCGACGCGACTCTACACTCTCGGGTTGCCGCCATAAACCGGCTGGCCTGTCGGTGTGTTCGGCGGCGCCCTGCTGCCTTGACCGGCTTGTCGACACAAGTCGGCGATGCCCTGGCGAGAAGCGCATCGGGCGGACCGAGACGACCCCCGAGCTGGAGACGATTCCAATCGCCTTCGAGCCGGGCGCGATGCGTCTGTCCGACACCGGGACCGGCCGCCCCGAAACTTCGGTAGTGCGTCAGGATGAATTGGAAGTGGGCCGCTCGCTCCGCTGACCAGCCAGTATCATCTCCGACGCCTTCTCGCCGATCATGATGCAGGCGGCGTTGGTGTTGCCGGAGACCAGGGTGGGCATGATGGACCCGTCGGCGACCCGCAACCCTTCGATGCCGTGTACCCGGAGCCGGTCGTCCACCACCGCCATCGGGTCGCCGCCCATCCTGCACGTCCCGACCGGGTGGAACGTGGTCTCGGCCGTCGCCCGAATCCACTCGACGATCGCGTCGTCGGACGCGACGTCCGGGCCGGGCTTCATCTCGGCGTCACGGAACCCGTCCATGGCCCGCGTCGCCATGATGCGCCGCACCCAGCGCACGCCGTCGACGAGAATGCGCCGGTCGAGAGCGTCGGAGAGGAAGTTGAAGCGGATGGCGGGCGCCTCGCGCGGGTCGGGCGAACGGATGTGGATGGAGCCGCGGCTCTCGGGCCGCATCGCGTAGATGATGCAGGTCATGCCCGGCTCGGGCAGGAGCCGGCGGTCGGTCGGGCCGCGAATGGCGAAGGGCGCGAAGTGGATCTGGATGTCCGGCGCTTCGAGCCCCTCGCGGCTGCGCAGGAAACCGAGCACCGGGGCGGAGGGAAGGCTCAGGAACCCGCGCCGGGTCGCCGCGTAGCGCACCGCCTGCCAGACGAGCCCCAGGCCGCGCGCGCGTTCGTTGTAGGTCACGCCGCGCGGCTGAAGGCGCCACACCATCCGCGGCGACATGTGATCGACAAGGTGCTCGCCCACGCCCGGAAGCGCGTGCGCAACCTCGATGCCATGCGCGCGCAGCACCTCGGGTCGGCCGATTCCGGAGAGCTCCAGAAGCTGCGGCGAGTTGATCGATCCCCCGCAGAGCACGACCTCGCGCGCCGCCCGCGCTTCTTCCTCGCGGCCGTCGCGCCGGTAGCGGACCCCGACGCAGCGCTTGCCGTCGAGGACGAGCCGGCTCACCAGCGCCCCGCTCAGCACTTCGAGATTCGCCCGCCCGCGGGCGGGCCGCAGGTAGCAGTGCGCGGCGCTCATGCGCCGGCCGCGGCTGATGGTCGCCTGCGTCTTGCAGATCCCTTCCTGGCTCGCTCCGTTGTAGTCGGGGTTCGGCGGCAGCCCGAGCTCCGCGCCGGCCTGAAACAGGGCGTCGTAGAGCGGGCTCTGCTCCGAAACCTCGCTCACCCGCAATGGCCCGCCCTGAGCCCGCCACTCGTCCTGCCCGCGCTCGAAGTGCTCCATGCGCCGGAACAGCGGCAGGACATCGTCGTAACCCCAGCCGCGGTTGCCGAGCTGTGCCCATGTGTCGTAGTCGAGCCGCTGGCCGCGCACGAAGACCAGCCCGTTGATGGCGCTCGACCCTCCGAGCAACCGCCCGCGGGGGACCGGAATCGCGCGTCCGCCGGAGCCTTCGTCGGGCTCGGCGCGGAAGCACCAGTTGGCGGCCGGATCGTTGATGAGTTTGGCGAAACTGATCGGAATCCCGCTCAGCCAGTGGCCGCGCGGCCCCGCCTCCAGCAGCAGCACCCGCCGGCGGCCGTCCGCCGAGAGCCGGTTCGCAAGCACGCATCCCGCCGACCCCGCCCCGACCACGATGTAGTCAAATCCGCCGCGTTCGCCCACCATCCGTTCTCCCGCGCCGCGCCCACCAGGCCCTCGGCCAGCGAGAATGCGCCCATCGCCAGCCTTCGGTACGCCATGCTACCTTCGGGCGCACGCCAGTGGACATCGTTCACCGAATGATGGATACCATCGGACTCCGTCCAACCCGGAAATTTCCGGGGTATCCACGGATGCAGCCATGTCGGGGTGGTCGATGAGGATGGAGCGGCGGAGACGATCCGCGCCGTGCGGGTGCACCGGGGGGCATCGGCGCCCCTGCGGCGTGAACCGTGCGGCCGTTGTCTGCCTGGCCGCGATTCTGGTGCCGGACGCGGTGGCGATCGCGGCGCCGCTGCACGCGAGAAACCTCGCCCCGGTCTCCGGCGTCATCGGCTTTCCCGCGATGCGCGACGCCCACGTTCTGGACCGCGGCCGCCTGCGCATCGAGCTGCACGGGAGTCTTGCGAGCAGCTACGGCGAGCACACGAAGGGCGACGAGGCAATCACTCTCGACGGGGAGACCGCGGGCCTCACCGGCCGCTGGGCCTACGGCCTCGGAGACGGCTGGGAGGTGGAAGCGGAGACCTCGTGGAGACGGCACTCGGGGGGCTTTCTCGACCGATGGATCGAGGACTGGCACGACCTGTGGGGACTCCCCGATGGCGGCCGACCGGAAGCGCCGCGCGATCGGGTCGAGTACCGCTACCTGGGACCGCGGGCGCAATTCTCGCGGCAGGAACCCGCCTCCGGCCTGAGCGACCTCCACCTCGCGGCGGTCCGCGAAATGTGGCGCTCCGACGACGCAGCCCTCAGCGTCCGCACCGGCGTCAGGCTCGGCCTCGGAGACGAGGACCGCCTGCTCGGCGGCGGTAATGATTTCTACGTTTCGTTCAACGCCACCGGCGCTTCCGCCCGCCTTCGGGGGGTTGTTTGGCACGCACAGCTCGGTTGGCTGCGAGCGGGAGAGCTGCGCATTCTGGGCGCGACGCAGAGACGTAACCCCTGGTTCGCCGGCGTCGGGGCCGAGTGGCCGGTCTGGCGCGATCTCACCGTGAAGGCACAGGTGGACGCCCATGCGCCCATCGCGCACTCGGCGCTGACGGAGCTGGGGAGCGCGGCGCTGCTACTGACCCTCGGCGCCACTTGGGCGATCTCGCCGGAGCTCGAGCTGGAGTTCGGGTTCTCCGAAGACCTCGCCCCCCACACCGGCCCGGACTTCACGCCACGGGCGGGCATTCGCTACGCGCCGGCGGCGCGCTGACGGCACCTCCCGGCTCCACCGGCAGCAGCGGGCTCATTGCGCGCTGATCCGGCGGGGACTTCGCCGGTTCGCCCGCTTCCAGCCACGCCGCACCCGCGGCAGCGCCCGCCGCAATTCAGCGCAGAGGCGCGGGAACGACGCGCCCAATCGAGTCAGCAAGCGCCCTTCGGCGCACCGCCAAGCGCCTCGGTGAACCGCTCACGGAGATCTCGGCTCCAGACGCAGGCCCCGGCGCCGTGCGCCCCCAGCACCGTCAGCAGCACCGACTCCTCCTCCGCGGCGTTGCGAAACCCGCGCAGCACGCCGCCGGGGACGACGATGCCGTCGAAGGGCTCGAGCACCACGCTCTCCGCGCCATCGTCGCCCCAGTGGATTTCCCACCGCCCGGTCAGGGCGATGAAGGTCTCCTCCGAGCCGTGCGAATGCAGCGCCGCCCCGTTCCCGGGGCCAGCCTTGACGAAGTCGATGAAGTAGTTCTCCGCGTCCTCGACTGCGGTGCCTTCGAGCTGCTCGTCATCCGCCCCCGCCCCGAGCGCCGAGTACAGCGTGCGCACATGCCCCGGCAGCGTGCAGTCGAGAAACGCCCGGGGGCTCGGGACGAGGGACCGGAACCGCCACACCCGAGCGTCCATATCGGCGCGGGAGATCGGCATGGACTCCCCGAAGTACGCACCCGTGGCCTCGTCGTGGAAGGTGTTGCGCTCACGCCTCATCAGTGATTCTCCCTGGGTCGCGGCCCGGCCCCGTGCAGGGGGCCGGACTTGTGACCCGATATGTCACGGAAGTCCCTTCTCCGCCATTTCCCGGCCGGGACCGGAGGGCCGGTCGAGCCGGGATGACTCCGATTCGCGGGCCGGCGAGAAGCGCGGCCGAATGCTCGCCCCCTCCATGCACGCCCTGGCGCGCATCTCTCACCCCTTCACCGAGCCGGCGGTCAGTCCGGCGATGATCTGGCGGGCGGCGAAGAAGGTGAAGATGAGCGGCGGGATCACGATGAGGGTCCCCATCGCCATGATCCGCCCCCACTCCACGCCGGTATCGGTGAGGAAGCCCGAGACCGCGACCGGCAGGGTGCGCGTCTTGCGGCCCGTCAGCAGCAACGCGAGGATGAATTCGTTCCACGCGATGCGGAAGGTGAAGATGGCGGCCACCGCGTAGCCGGACTTCATGAGCGGAAGCAGGACGCGAAAGAACACCTGGAGCGGCGATGCACCATCAACGATGGCCGCCTCCTCCAGCTCCACCGGAATCTGCTTGTAGAAGCCGAACAGCAGCCAGATTGCGAACGGAAGGTTGAGCGCGGTGTAGAAGAAGATCAGCACCAGGAGGTCGTTGGTGATGCCGAAGGCGACGACTATCGCGAACGCCGGCACCGCCAGCACCGCCGGCGGCACCATTCGCACCAGCAGCGTCGAATTGGCGATGAAGGTGCGGCCCGTGAACCGCGAACGCGCGAGCGCGTAGGCGCACAGACCCCCCAGGAAGAGCGTCAGGAAGGTGGAGACGGTGCCGACGATGACGGAGTTCGCGAGGTAGCGGTCGAACTTGCCGCGGCCGAAGATGTACTCGTAGTTCTCCAGCGTCGGCACGAAGAAGAACCAGATGGGATTCCCCTCGAAGATGGTGATCTCGTCCTTCAGCGACGTTGCCAGCATGACCCAGATCGGCATCAGGCAGATGACGGCCAGCAGGCAAAGACAGAGGTAGTGTCCGGTCACGCGCCAGGGGTTGCCGAGCGGCTCATACATCGGAGGTTTCCTTCATCGGGTTGCCGATGATCAGGATGGCGGCGGAGAGCGCGAACACGATCACGATGAGCAGCACGGAGATCGCCGAGGCGTAGCCAAGGAGCTGGGCGTCGAACGCTCGATTGTAGATGTGCAGGGACAGCAGCTCCGTGGACCGCCCCGGGCCGCCGCCGGTCATGATGTACATGACCTCCAGCGCCCGGAAGACATCGATCAGCCGCATCAGCAGCGCGATGACCAGGATGGAGCTGATCATCGGCAGCTTGACCAGGAAGATCATCTGCCACCAGTTCGCGCCGTCGATGCGTGCCGCCTCCAGCACCTCGCCGGGCAACGCCTGGAGCCCGGCGATGACGATGATGAAGATGAACGGCGTCCACTGCCAGATGTCGGTCAGCACGATGGCGAAAAACGCAAGCTCCGGGTCGCCGAGCCAGACCTGGGGCTCCATGCCGAACCACACGCCGAGATAATGGTTGATCCAGCCCACGCGGGCATCGAAGAGATAGCGCCACACCAACCCCACCACCACCGGCGAGATCATCAGCGGCAGGATGAAGATGGTGCGAAACACCGAAGCGCCCCGGATCGGCTTTTCCAGCATCAGCGCGAGCGCGACCCCGAGCGCCATCTCGATGGTGATGGTCCAGAAGCCGAACCGGAACGTGACCAGGATGGATTCGCGGACATCCGGGTCACCGAGCATCCGCAGATAGTTGTCCCACCCGACATGTTCGGCCTTGTCGAACGGGGTGCCGATCTTCCAGTCGTGGAAGCTCAGGTAGAACGCATCGACGACCGGATAGACGAGACCGGCGGCCATCACCAGCACCGCCGGCGCGATGAAGAGATACGGCGTCAGGAGGCGATGGTCACGCATGGCGACTCAGCGCGGCTTGGCGGGCTCTTCGAAGGCCGCTTTCCAATTGCGATTTCCCTGGAGCACGGGCGCCCCGATCGCAAGTGGGCCACAGCCCCCTCGGTGGGTTCAAGCGGACAGCCCGCAGTGACTGCAAACAACGTTACAATGTTACATCTACTGGCTCGGAGAAGCATGATGAACACGCCGCAAAAAGTACCCGTTTCCATCCTCACCGGCTTCCTCGGCTCCGGCAAGACGACTCTGCTCAACCGGATTCTGAGCGAGGAGCACGGCAAGCGCATTGCCGTGATCGAGAACGAGTACGGGGAGGTCGGCATCGATCAGGCGCTGGTCATCGACGCTGACGAAGAAATCTTCGAGATGTCGAACGGCTGCATCTGCTGCACGGTGCGCGGCGACCTGATTCGCGTGCTCGGCAACCTCATGAAGCGCCGCGACAAGTTCGACTACGTACTGGTGGAGACCACCGGGCTCGCCGATCCCGGCCCGGTCGCCCAGACCTTCTTCATGGACGACGAAATTCGCACGGAGTATTCGCTGGACGGAATCGTCACCCTCGTCGATGCCGCCCACATCGAGCAGCAGCTCGGGCGAAGCGACGAGAGCACCGAGCAAATCGCGTTCGCGGACGTCCTCGTTCTGAACAAGACGGATCTCGTCGACGACGAGGCGCTCGACCGGGTCGAAGCCCGGCTCCGGGAAATGAACCGGATGGCGCGAGTGGTGCGCACCGAGAAAGCGAGCGTCCCCGTCGACACGGTGCTCAACCTCGGCGCCTTCGACCTGAACCAGGTGCTCGAGCGTCGTCCCACCTTCCTGGAGCCGGAGTATCCGTTCGAATGGACCGGAGTCCATTCGCTCGACCGCGGCCGCTACGAGCTCAGCCTCGGCGAGGGGCCCGACCCGGCGATGTCGCTCGTCGTCGTGTCCGACCAGGGCCCGGATGACGCGGCCCTCCGAGAGGGTGCAGAGTGGTGCGTGCGGCGGTATGCGGAACCTGCGGAGCTCATTCACCCGGGGGAAGCGATTCCGCTCGGGAAGCATGTGAACCTGCAACTCGACTCCCCGGGGCGCAAGTCTTTCCTGCTGGAGGTCGATGCGCCGGTGCGAATCGGCCTCTACGCCCAGCACACCGCGGAGGAGTTCGATCTCCGACTGACGAATGCGGAGGGAATCGCAATCGGGCCGGAGGCCGAGCGCACCTGGGTCGCACAGCACGAGCACGACGACGAGGTGGGCTCGATCGCGATCGAGAGAGAGGGCGACGTCGACCCCGACCGGCTCAATGCCTGGCTCGGCACCCTGCTCCGCGAGCGCGGGGTGGACATCTTCCGCATGAAGGGCTTCATCAGCCTCGCGGGCGAATCGCGCCGGTTCGTCTTCCAGGGCGTTCACATGCTCTTCGACGGCCAGCCGGATCGCCAGTGGGGGGACGCACCCCGCCGCAACCAGCTCGTCTTCATCGGCCGCAACCTCGATGAAGAGAGCATGCGCCAGGGGTTCGAGGCATGCTTGATGTAGGGACCGACGTCAGCCCGAAGGGGATCCTTCGCCGGGGCTGGTCCGCATCGGTCGGCGACTATGCCATCGCCGGAGGCTGGGCCCTGCGGGGCAAGGCGCTGGTGGTCGGCGACACTGCGGGCGGCGTCTACGGGTTCGAGGGCAAATCCGGCGCGAACACCTGGGCGCAGCCGGAGACTCATGATGGCGGCCTGCTTGCGATGGCGATTCATCCCGATGGCACCGCATTCGCAACCGCCGGCCAGGACGGGCAAATCCTGATCCGGGAGGCCACCGAGGGGCGGGTGACGCAGGCCATCGACGTCGGTGGCGGCTGGGTGGAGCGGGTGGCGTGGTCGCCGGACGGCCAATGGCTGGCGGCCTCCTGCTCCCGGCAGGTGTGCATGTATGGGGCGGACGGGAAAGAAGCCTGGCGCTCCGATGACCATCCCAGCACCGTCAGCGCCATCGCCTGCTCCCGCACCGGGGAGCTGGCGACGGCCTGTTACGGCCGGGTGACGTTCTTCGACGCGGCCACCGGCGCGCTTCGCCAGAGGCTGGAGTGGAAGGGCTCCCTGGTGTCGATGGTGCTGAGCCCGGACGGAGACATCGTTGCCTGCGGCAGCCAGGACAACTCGGTCCACTTCTGGCGTCGCTCCACGGCGGAAGACTCCATGATGTCCGGATATGCCGGCAAACCGTCGGCTCTGGCCTTCGATGACACCGGCACCCTCCTGGCCACCGGCGGAGGCGAGGATGTGACGGTCTGGAGCTTTGACGGAGATGGGCCGGAGGGCACGCGGCCCGGCGTTCTGGAGCTCCATGTCGAACCGGTCACCACGCTCGCCTTCGCGCGCCGCGGGATGCGTCTGGCCTCGGCGGGGCGGGATGGCGCGGTGGTGGTGTGGTCACTGCAAAAGGATGGAAACGGCGGCCCCATCGGGGCCGCGATTCTGACGGACATGGGAACGGCGCTGTACTGGCGCCCGGACGGGCGGGCGCTCGCCGCACTCGACGCCCGAGGCGGGGTGACGGTGTGGCGAGCAGGGTGAACAGAAGGAAGTTACAGGGGAGGCGCGCACGGAGCGGTACAATCCGACGTACGCCAAGCACGAAGAATTACGACTCAGAGTCATTCCTTTATAATTTTTTCCCTACCTCGCTCAAGAAAGTATCCGCTAACTTCAGGATATTTTTAGTATAGTTAATCATGACACCCTTCGCTCTTTGCCGGCGATTTCGATTCTTCTGATTTAGATCAACATCCATCTCATGAGAAATCTGATTCCTGCACTGAAATATCTCATCGAGTATTTTTATATTCTGTTTAAAAGTATCCGAGGGAATATCAAAGAAGGATGCGGCTCTCATTACTTGATCTTTAGATTGAAGGCTTTGTGATGTCAAGTCTTCGATAATCATCGTAATCAAGACCCTCTGGGGGTCCGTTCCAGTAAGAACCTCTGAAAGAAATTTTGGATCAAGAATACCTTGTTTCGTCAGTCGTTTCTCCGCGTATGCGCGGAGAATTTTGCGAGTTCCTTCATCACGACAGATTATTGGTTCCAGATACCGTCGGAGGCGGCGTCGCGCCGCCCCCGACGGGGTACGGATTCTCCGTACGCGGCTACTGCCGGTAGTCAGCCCACACGTAGTAGCCCTCCCGCTCCATGATCGCGCGCGCCTTTTCGGCCGCGGCATCCATGATCGGCTGGATCGGCTCGTCGGTGGTGATGACCTGGGTCAGGGCCTGGCCGAGCACGTCGATGTTGAGCTCGTTCCACTCCGGGATGAGCGGGCGCCAGTCCGGGTCGGCGCAGGGGAGCTGCTCCAGGATCACGGGATACTCCGCGAACCGATCCTTGAAGTGCTCGATGGTGGACATGCGCACCGGGTCGCCGCCGAGCTCGACCATGCGCCGGTCCCCGGCCTTCGAGGTGATGTACTGGATGAACAGGAACGCGGCTTCCTGGTTCTGCGAGTTCGCCGGGATGCCCACCGCGAAGCCGCCGGTCTCCGATCCGCAGCGCGCACCCACCGGGTGCAGGGCGAAGCCCACCTTGCCATCCACCCTGGACTGCTTCGGGTCGCGCGACATCGCCGCGATCTTCAGCGTGTCGAGGTACATCGCGGCATCACCGCCGAGGAACGCGGCGGCCGCCTCGCCGAACCCGAACGACGGGACCCCCGTCGGCCCGGTCTGCGCGATCTCGCGCATGATCTGCGCCGCCTCCACGCCGGCCGCGTTGTTGAAGACCGGGTTCCACTGGTCGTCGAACACCTTGCCCCCGAGCGGCGCCAGGTGCAGGAGCCACCCCGCGGTGACCTGGTGGCCGGTCTTCCCGCGCGAGGTCATGGCGGGGACGCCGGCCGCATGGAGCTTTTGCATCGCGGCGCGGAGCTCGTCATAGGTCGCGGGCGGGGTGATGCCGTGTTCTTCGAAAATGTCCCGGCGGTACGCGAGGATGGAGGTCTCCGCCCCGAACGGGATGCCGTAGAGCGCGCCGGACTTGCCCGGCATGTAGCCCTTCTTGCCGCCCACCACGCCGCCGTTTTGCAGGTACGCATCCGCGATGTCGTCGATGTCGTACTCGGGATCGACCAGCGACCCGCTGGTGAAGAACTGGCTCAGCGGGGTCAGGAGCCCCTTGGAGACGTACTCGCCCTTCCACATCACGACCCATGAGACCACGTCGTACTCGCCTTCCGCCTTGGACATCTCCAGAAGCTGCCGGTCGCGCAGCTTCAGGTACTGCAGGGCATCGATCTCCACCTCGATGCCGGTCTCCTCGGTGAACTCCTCGATGAGGGTTTCCGCCTTGCGGAAGTGGCTCAGCGCCGGCCAGCTCACGACGATGGTGGTGCCGGCGTACTTCTCGTAGGGGTTGGCGAGGCCGGCGGAACTCCAGGCCAGGGCCACTGCGGCCATGATGCCCGCGAAGCGCTTGATACGACTGGTCATTGCTGCGTCCTCCTGTGGTTCGAGGGGTGGTGGAACATCCCGACCGGCACCCGGCGGCGCCTCACACGGCGAGCCCGGTGCGCCGGTCGAAGAGATACATGCGGTTCACGTCGAAGAAGTACCGCCCGGAGCCCATCGGGGCGGCATCCGGCCCGGCATCGACCGACGCGGTCATCGGGTTCGGGCCGAGTCTGGCGGCCAGGAACTGGTTCGATCCGATGTACTCGGCGACATCGACGGCGAGCTCGATCGGGGCGAAGTCGCCCTCGCCGGCGTCGGTGGCCGAGAAGTGCTCCGGGCGCAGGCCGACCTTCACCGCCCGGACCTCCGTCGCCTCGACCCGCGGGCCCAGCCGCGCCGGCAACGGCAGCGAGAACCCGTCTCCGCGCACCCGAATACGGTCCGCCTCCCGGTACAACTCCCCGTCGAGGAAGTTCATCGAGGGGGAGCCGATGAAGCCGGCCACGAACAGGTTGCGCGGCTCGGCGTAGACCTCGCGGGGCGGGCCGACCTGCTGCACCACCCCCTGATCCATGATCACGATGCGGTCGGCCATGGTCATGGCCTCGATCTGGTCGTGGGTCACGTAGATCATGGTGCGTTCGAGCTTCCGGTGCAGGAGCGCGAGCTCGGTGCGCATGCTGGAACGCAGCTTCGCGTCGAGGTTGGAGAGCGGCTCGTCGAACAGGAAGCAGTAGGCGTCGCGCACGATGGAGCGGCCCATCGCCACGCGCTGGCGCTGCCCGCCGGAGAGGTCCCGGGGCTTGCGATCCAGGTACTCGGTGAGTTCCAGCATCTCGGCCGCGGCGCGTACGCGGCGTTCGATCTCGTCCTTCGGGGTGCCGGCGAGCCGCAGGGCGAAGGACATGTTCCCCGCAACGTTCATGTGCGGATAGAGCGCGTAGGACTGGAAGACCATCGCGATGTCGCGCGCCTTGGGCGGGGCGCGGGTCACGTCCCGGTCGCGGATGCGGATGGTGCCGCTGGTGACCGCCTCCAGGCCCGCGACCATCCGCAGCGTGGTGGACTTCCCGCAGCCGGACGGACCCACGATGACCACGAACTCGCCCTCGCCGATGTCGAGCGAGAGCTTCGGGATCACCACGGTGGTGCCGAACGCCTTCACGACGTTGTCAATCTCGACCCCCGGCAAGGCGTCTCCTCCCGGACTCGGCTCGGAAATGTCACCAATTCACGGCTGCGGGCACGGGTCTGACTGCTTTCGCTGCGTTGAATGCGGCATGGGGGCGGCCAGGGTGCTCGACGTACTGTCAAGTACGCCTGCGCGCCCTGTCTCGCGTTCGCCTTGCGAAACCAGCCATCTCCGTGCCCTCGCTTCGCGAATCGGTGGCATTTCCGGGCCGCCGCTGCGGGCGCATCGAACCGGCGGGGTCACGGACCCCGGCGTGCCGGCCGAGGGGCACCGTAGCATGGCGATACGGGCCGGTCGATACGAAGCCTTGTCCAATGAGAAGTGAGCCTGAAGGGAGGGATGCAGCGTCATCCGGCGACGGCGCCCGCGGCCCGGCGGGGCGGGTGCCGGCGACGGCGCGGACCTCACGTCCCCGGTGCGAGCCTCTGCAGGGCGAGGGTGGCGGCGAAGCACGCCAGAGCCGCCAGACACGGCGCCGTCATCGCGCCCGCGACGGCGGCGATGAGGGCGGCATCGTAGAGGGAGATGCCCGCGATCAGGCCGACGACGCCGCGCGGCACATCGCCGGGCGCACGCCGGAAGAAGCAGCGCAGCGACCGGGCGCCCCAGACCACGTAAAGGCCGAGCACCGCGAAGGCGAGCGCGCCACCGCCGGACATCGTGCCCGCCATCGCGCCTGCCACCCCCACCGGCACCGCCAGCACCAGCAGCGGCCACACCGCACCGATGCGATTGTAGGCTTCCTGCCGGGCCGCAAAGGTGAGCCCCACGGTGTGGCAGAACAGGCCGAACCCGCCCACCAGCACCGCGCCACCGGCATCGCCGCCGGCGGCGAGTGCGGCCATTGCGTAGGTGAGGAACCGGCAGGTGCCCATGATCAGCGGGCCGCTGGCGACCCGCTTGTGCAGCCAGTCGTAGAGCACGATACCGGCCGCGAGGGCGATGCCCGCCAGCCCGGTGGCGAGCCCCGGGACGAAGCCGAGCGCGATCCCGACCCCCAGCATCCCGAACCCCAGCCCGAAGACGGTGCCGCGGCCCACCGTTCCCGCCGGAATCGGCCGGGCGGACCGCTCGCGGGCGTCTATCTCGGCGTCGAAGGCGTCGTTCAGGTACATGCCGGCGACGTAGAACAGCGACAGCGCCGCCAGCAGCAGCGCCAGATCACCGAGGCGCGGAGTGAGACCCAGGGTGAGATCCGGAGCGAGATCCGGAGCGAGGTTCAGGGGCTGACCGGAGAGCAGCCAGCCAGCGAGAGCGTTCGACCAGACCGTGGGGAGGTTCGACACCCGGCCGAGGGCGAGCCAGGTACGCCAGGTGGCCGGCGGGGCCGCGTTCAGGCCAGGCGTTCGCATACCCAGCCGAGCTCGCGCGCCACCGCCGCCTCGAGGCCGGCTTCGGTGAGATGCGGTGGCAGGACATCCCAGGTGTAGGTCTCCACCTCGAGATGCCCGGAGATGGGCGCTTCCCGGTGTATCGCCAGGATCTCCCTCAGAAACGCCTGCGTGGTGCCGAAGGCGCCCAGGTCCTCGACGAAGATCGGAACGTGAAAGTGCACGCGCCACTCCTCGCCGTCGCTCGCGGCACCGCGCGCGAGAGGCTCGGCCAGATCGGCGTATCGGATCAGCCCCCCGTTCGCCGATGCGACCGTCTGGTGCAGGTAGACCGGCTCGTCGTAAACCGCCAGCGCCCGGCGGGCCGCCTCATGCACGGGGGCGACGCGCAGCGCCGCCGAAAGCTGGAGCTTGTGTACGGGGATCTCCGCCTCACGCAGCGCCGCCACGCTGGCCGCGGCGTCCTCGTACTCGACCGCGGCGTGACAGACGTCGTAACACAGGCCGAGGTGACGCGGCACCGCGCGCGCCGCCTCGCCCGCCGACAGACCGGCCGCGTCCGCCACTGCCCGCACCGCGGCGTCGGCGAACAGGTGGTCGCGGAAGAAGGCCACCGCTTCCGCGATCGTCTCCAGAAAGCAGAACGGCTCGGGCTCGATCGCGAGGGCTATGCGCACGCCGGTATCCGTCTCGATCCGAGCCAGGTGCGCGGCGGCCGCGATCAGGTTCGCCGCCATCTCCGCCTCCCGACCGGCGGCCCAAGGCTTGAAGGTGCCGGGCACGGTGGACAGGCTCACGGTCGACGGGCCGGGGGACTCCCCCGGCGGGGCGAGTTCCGCCATCAGGTCGGCGAGATCGCAGGTGTAGGCCAACCGCTCCGGGGTGGTCCAGTCCGGCCGGTAGGCGTTCTCCCTGACCGCGGTGCCGTGGAACGGCCCGTAGGGAAAGCCGTTCATGGTGACGGCCCGGAAATCGTGCGCAGTCAGGATGCGCCGCAGTTCCGCCCGGGCCGGAGACCCGGGGGCGAGCTCGCGCAGGGTCTCGGCGGAAAACCGCAGGCCCACCGCGAACGCGGCGTCGGGACAGATGCGGGCCTTGACCGCCGCAGTCGGACCCTCCAGCGCCGCGCGACACTCGGCCCAGGTCTGGGTCGGATGGATGTTCTGACAGTAGGTCAGCCAGCCGAGCCCCTCGGACAGTCTCATCAGACTTCAGCTCTTAACCCCGGAAATCCCGCCGATTCGCGGCTGAGGATCCGGATCTGGCTGCTTTCGCGGCGTTGAACGCGACATGGGGGCGGCCAGGGTGCTCGACGTACCTACGGGTACGCCTGCGCGCCCTGACCCGCGTTCGCCTTGCGAAACCGGCCATCTCCGCACCCTCGCTTCGCGAATCGGTGACATTTCCGGGCTGGACTCGATGACCAATCGGCGATGAAGGGGTGGCCGGGGGCGACCGTCAGACAATTTCATCGGTCTCGTCCGGTGATTCGGTGCCGACGGCGACCCGGGACCCGGGCCCGATGCCGCCTTCACCCCGTGCCTCGTCCCGGGTGCGGAGCCATTCCAGCGATTGCCGCACGAGGTCGGCGTCGATCGCGTGGACCTCGATCCCGACGCCCAACGCGCGGAGCAGGGTGACCGTCAGCTCGCCGCCCAGATGTTCCTGAAACTCGCGCAGCCCGACCAGCAGGGCAAGCGCGCCGCCGGCGTCGGACCGGACCAGCGCCGGGTGCCAGAGCCGCAGGCCGAGGCGCTCCAGCACCGCCGCCACCCGCTCCTCGTCACCCTCCGGCAGCAGTCCGGCGAGCACCGAATAGCGGGCATCGAGCGCCAGCCCGATGGCCACCGCCTCGCCGTGGCGAACATGGTTGCGGGTGAGGGCCTCGAGCCTGTGGGCCGACCAGTGGCCGTAGTCCAGTGGCCGCGCGGAGCCGAGCTCGAACGGGTCGCCGCCGTGGGCGATCTGGTGCATGTGCAGCTCGGCGCAACGGCGGATCATGTGCTCCTCCGCCGCCGGCTCGAACCCGGCCAGCGCGTCCGCGTTCGCCTCCAGCCATTCGAAGAAGGCGCGGTCGCGGATCAGCCCCACCTTCACCGCCTCGGCGATGCCGGAGATGCGGTCGCGGCGCGGCAGGCCGTGGAGAAAGTCCAGGTCGTTCAGCACCGCCCACGGCGGGGCGAAGGTGCCGACGAAGTTCTTGACGTTGTTGAGATTGACGGCGTTCTTGACCCCGACGCCGCTGTCGGCCTGAGCCAGGACCGTGGTCGGGGCCCGCACGTGCCGCACCCCGCGATGGGCGGTGGCGGCGGCCAGCCCCACCGCATCCAGCACCGCCCCGCCGCCGACCGCGACCACGTAGGAGTGCCGGTCGATGCCGAGGCGGTGGATGGTGTCCTGGATGCCCTCGATCCAGGTCAGTTCGCGCTTGATGCGCTCGCCGCCGGGAATCAGCGCCGGCGCCTCGACAAGTTCGATGCGGTCGTGGTGGGCGCCGGCGTAGGCTTCGATGGCCGCCACCGGATCGTGCGCTCCGCCGGCGAGGCCATCGTCGACATAGAAGAGGCAGCGGTGACGCTTGTCCGGCTCGCGACGCGCGAGGGCATCGGCCAGCAGCGGATTTTCGGGGCGAAACAACCCGCGGGTGAAGACGACGGGAAATTCGTAGGGCACCGA
Organism: Gammaproteobacteria bacterium; assembly: GCA_965221725.1. Lineage (GTDB taxonomy): Bacteria > Pseudomonadota > Gammaproteobacteria > HK1 > HK1 > HK1. The sequence goes on along the minus strand of OZ244909.1, from coordinate 3,025,193 downwards.
GAACCGCTGCCAGTAGAGCGCCGTCGCCTCCGGGCCGAGCCGCTGGTCCATCGCGTGTCCTCGATGCTTGCGGTCACCGGTGCCGGCGGCGAAGATCATCGGCGCCGGTGGATTCCGCGCCCGATCGGTAAGGAGTGTGTCCCATGCGCATCGTCAGCGGTATCTGCGCCATCCTCCTGATCGTCTTTGCCGGAGTGCAGCACAACGACCCGGATGTCCTGTTCTGGGGTCCGGTCTATGCCGGCGGCGCGGTTCTCTGCGCCCTGGCCGCGCTCCGGCCGCAGATCTATGCGCGTGCGCCGGCCGGCCTGGTGTATGCCGCCGCCCTGCTGGCCTCCCTCGCCGGGACGGTCTGGTTCTGGCCCTCCACCGCGCAGTGGTGGATGCAGGAGGTCTGGTGGGAGGACGAGACCGCCCGCGAAGGCATGGGCATGATGGTCCTGGTCACCGCCCTGCTGCTCGCGCTTCCCGTGGTCTGGCGTCAACGGGGACGGGCCGATCAGGGCGAAAAGCGGTTGGAGAGAATATAGGCGACGAGCTGTGCCCGCTGCGTCACGTCGAAGACATCCTTCCATGGGGGCATCTTCTCGAACCCGTAGGTGATGCGGTCGTAGACGAACGCGGGCTCGTAGCTCCCGGGCTTGAGCTTCGGCGCCTTGCCGGGATACGCGGCCTTGCCGTGGCAATGACGGCACTGCTTCCACAGCTTGCGCCCGGCCTTGATGTGGGCCGGGTCCTCAAGAAACGCGGGCGAGAGATACACATCGTCCGGCAGCGGGCGGAGGGCGTCGCTCGCCGCACCCCCGGTTGAAACCTCGGTGGTGGCTCCGCCGGCGACGGATGTCGAGGCTGCGGCAGCGGCCTGCTCGGCGGTGGCGCAAGCAGGCACCCACGATGCCGCGATCGAGAGCGCCAGTGGCGCGATCGAGAGCGCCAGTGGCGCCCGGCGCGTTGCAAGCATTGCTCCAACCTCCCGCACAATCCTTTCGTTGGGGGCGGACGAACATGCCGGAGCTGGCGACTGTTCGACGCTCTTCAGGCCCTTCCCCGCCTTCACGCCGCCGCCCTCGCTCGCTCCATCACCGGAGAACGGAAGGGTGACCGCAGAGCCCGGAGATTTCCCCGATTCACGGCTGCGGGCCCTGAATTCCAGCCTCGCGTGATCATGAAGGCCGGACCGTGAGCGGCGCCCCGCGGCGGTGGATACCGCCACGGGGTGCCGAATCGACGCAAGGGTGGTACTTCCGATCGGTCGATCAGTCAGTCAGTCGATCGGTCGGCCGACCGTCGCTCGGCCATTACTCGGCCGGCACGATCTTGTAGATCGTGTCGAGCGAGCCCACCGGTCCGGTGGTGATCGAGGTCAGTGCGTAGACTTCACCGGCTGCATCCTGCGCGAAGGCCAGGATGTAGGGGACGGTGTCCATGTTGGTCACTTCCGCGACCTCCATCGACCAGTTGCCGTCCGCGCCCCTGGTGCCGAAGAAGATCTGCCCGTCCATGGTCGAGAAGGACTTCGACCAGTCCCCGAAGATGTACTTGCCGTTCCACGCTTCGTGCGCGCCGCGGTAGACGTAGCCGCCGGTGACGGAGATGCCGAGGCAGCCATCAGGCTTCGCGGTGCAGTTGTTGTACTCCAGGATCGGCCCGGCGAACCCGGCCTGGCCGCACTCGGCCGGATGGTCGTTCGGGTTCATGTAGTCGAAGCAGTGACTGGCCTCCATGATCCGCCAGCCGTAGTTGCCGCCGTTCTCGATGATGCTGACTTCCTCGAAGGCGTTCTGCTGCACGTCGCCACAGAAGAGCGCGTGGTCGCCGCCCATGTCGAAGGAGCAACGCCAGGCGTTGCGCAGACCGGCGGCATAGATCTCGGGGAGGCCGTCATCGCCGCCCATCATCGGGTTGTCCGCCGGGATCGTGTACGGCAGGGAACTCACGTCGACGCGCAGCATCTTGCCGAGGGGCGTGGTCATGTCCTGCCCGTTGCCGATGGCGGGGTTGTGTCCGATGCCCCAGTCGTTGGCGTATCCGCCGTCACCCATGGAGACGTAGAGCATGTTGTCCGGACCGAAGTCGATCCAGTGGCCGTTGTGGTTGAACTGCGGCCACGGGGTGCTCATCACCACCTGCCCGGAGCGCGGGTCGGCCTGGTCCGGGTTGTCGCCGACGGTGTACTCCGCCACCACGTTGGAATGGCTGTACCACAGCATCTGCCCGAGGTCGCCCTGGAAGTCGAGCTCGCCGCTGTACGCGACGTAGAACTTGCCGTTGTTGGCGAAGTCGGGGTGGAAGGCCAGGCCCAGCAGGCCCCGCTCGTCGAAATCCGGATGCCGGTCGACGATCAGGTTGCGGATGTCGAGGAACGGCGCGTCGAGCAGCTCCCCGTCCTCGATCGTCATCACCCGGCCCCACTGCTCGATCACGAACATGCGGTCGTCGCCCTTCGGCTGGACCATGGCGAGCGGCGAGTTCACCCCGGACACGAACGGCTCGAGCTTGACCTTCATCCCGTGCCCGCCGGCGTGGGCGGCGGTGGCCGCCAGTGCGCCCGCGGCCGTCGCTGCGGCCAGACCCTTCCAAATCATTTTCGTTTTCATGAAGCTGTCTCCCCCGTGCTTGTGCTACCAAAAGGGTTTTTCCCGTTGACATGCGTCCGGCAATGTGCTGGGAACACGTCCACGCGAACGTCGGATTTTAGCGAAGGGTCACCTTCGTGCAAGCCGACCTGCAAAGGGTGACCTGCAAGGGGAAACGGCGGCTCATCAAGCCCCCCATCAGCGCATTCAGGGCATTCGACCCGGCTCCGAAAACCGAGCAGGGATCGATGCACGATCCCGCCTGCGCACTGTCCTCGCACCACCCTCACAGCATCGCGTTGTCCAGAGGCTGGATGAAGTGGATTCCGGGCACCCGCTTCCGACTCAGCCGATCATCGTTCGTGATGAACAGGTCCACCTCGGCCGTCGAAGCGCATGCGAGCTGGATCGCATCCGCCGCCCGAATCGAACGATCCCGGCGAATCTCGGCGAATCGGGGTGCTGACCGGACATCGAAGGGCACTACGGTCGCGCCGGCCATGATCACGCTTTCATAGCGTTGCCGCAGTGCCTGATCGCCACTCTCCACAGGCTTTACGAGCACCTCGCCAAGGGTTAGGGCGGACGTCAGCAACTCGTCTTCCCGTTCCATCATGCGCCGGCGGAGCGCCGCAACCTGCTGCCCGCGCCCGTGCCCCTCCACCAGGTATACGAAAATGTTGGTGTCCCAGAAGACGCGACTCATCACCACTCCTCGCGGAGCCGGCGGACATATGCATCCGCATCTTCGTCTGCCCAGAGATCCTTGCCCAGGCCGAAAAGGGAGAGGATGGGATCCGTCACCTGATCCGCTCCATCGGGGGCGTATTCGTTACGGTACCAGTCGATGAGCTCACCGTACTCGCGCGGGATTTCGTCACTGCGTGGAATGTCCTTGCCCGTCATGCGACCCGGGTCGCAGGGATCGCCGGGCCTGAAAAGGCGCCGGCGACCCTTCGAAGTCTCGACCAGCATTCGGTAACGACCGGGATTGGGGGGCTTGTTGGCGACGCAGTGAAGATAGGCGTGCACCTGCACTCCAGGGCGCAGGGAGGCAGCGCCCGTGACCTTCTCGACTCTGGCGCGCTGAACGATCTCTCCCACCGAGAAATCCCGCTCGCCCGGAAATTGTCTATGAAGAAGTGCGGCTGCGATCCACACCTCATCCGCGACTCGGACTTGATTCATGATGGTTATTTTTCTTGGTTATTTTGGAAAACCAAGAGTAACAATGGTACGACCCAAGCGTCAAGCCGCTACACCCGACAGCCGCTACATCCACAGTACGATTGCCGCGCGCGGGCACCGTGCCGGTGGTTTCGAGCGGACTCGGTAACGGTGGAAGGTATCGGCGACGCGAGTTCTCGATCGTGGTGAAGGAGGTGCATCGCGCCCGCGCGGAGGGCTGAACCGGGGTCGAGCCCGGACATTTCCGGGCTGGGTGACACGCCGCATCCACGGGAAGGTGCCGAATGCGCTTTCTCCGACCCCACGACGCCGGGTGACATGCCGTACGCGGAACGGCGACTTGCCGGCGGAACCGCGCGACGAGCCTCGGTTCGGGAATATGGATAACTATTTTTTATGTAGTAGTTCAGGATAGGGTGCCAGAAGACGTTCCGCCGTCTCCCGCGCCCTGGCGGCGCCGTTGTCGTCGTCGAGCGCGGTCAAGGCCTGCGCGTACCGCTTCCAGGTCCAGGGGTTGCGCGGCTTGCGGGCGGCGCGCTCGCTCAGCAGGGTGCGAGCGGTCTCGTGGCGACCGCATGCGAGCGCGGCGGCAATGAGGAGTTGCGCGAAGATGTCACGCTGCGCGTGCGACCCGCCGATGAGCGAGACCCGGTAGCGGGCCGGCAAAAGCACGCCGACGACTTCCGCATACCCACCGCGGTACCAGTGCGCGATCGCTTCGCCGAGGGCGACGCCGGCCGAGCGCATCGCCACCGGCTCCGTGGCCGATCCCTGCGCGAAATCGCGCATGCTGTCCAGCATTCGCTCCACCGCAGCCTCGCGCCCGCCCGCCGCAAGCGCGAGCAGGTAGTGCACGTCGGGGAACACCATCTGGTGCTCCGAGGTGCGCGCCTCGCACCGCTCGGCCAGCTCGTGCCAGCGGTCGCCCACGTCGACGCCGCGTTCCTCCAGCCGCCACAGCATCGACGTGGCGTTGCAGATGTCCAGATATTCGTCGGAGAGATCCGCGCGCATCCGCCCGTCGTAGAGTTCGAGCACCGGCGCCATCTCTTCGAGTTCCAGGTGAAACAGGGCGAGATGCCACCACAGGTGGTAGCCGAAGTTGTTGCACTCACCGAGCTGCGGCTCGCTCTCGCGGACCCAGGCGATGCCCTCGCGGCGGCGGTCCTGCATCTCCATGACGTGAGCGACCGCGTGCACCGCCCACAGATCGGCCGGATAGCGCTCCACCGCGGCCCGCCCGGCGCGCTCCGCCTCGTCGTACGCGCCCGCCTCTTCGAGCGCGAACGCATGCATGCCGAGCACGTAACCGTATCCGTCGACGGTGTCGTCCCAGGCGTGCAGCACGCGGGCGATGGAATCACGGTGGTTGTCGTTGTCGCCGAGATAGAAGTAGAGGTAGTGGGCGATCTTCAGGGCCAGGATGTCACGCGGATGGCTGGCGAGAATCGCCTCCAGGTGGGCGACGGCCTCGGTGAACTCGCCGCGGGTCCATGCGTCGAGGGCGTCGAGGTGGCGCCGCTCGCGGTCCGTGGCGCCGCGCTCGGCCACGCAGCCGCGCCCGGCGTCGAGGCTCGCCCGCGCCTTCGCGGTCAGCGCCGGCACGCAGAACAGCATGAAGAAATACCCCTTGAGGCAGTGTGCGAGCACCATGCCGGGGTCATCGGTCAGGGTGGCCTTCAGAAAGTCTCCGGTCTCCTTCCCGAACCGGAGGTACCGCGCGACCGTCGCATCGAAGTTGCGGGCCGCCGCCTCGTTGGCGACGGTCAGATCGAGTCCGCGTGCATCCGGCATCGGCATCTCCATCGACAGGAATCCGGCCCCGAGTGGGGAAGACGGCGCCCGAACGGGCCGCCCTGCCGCCTCCTCGGGCGTCTTCGCATCGTAGCAGCATCCCTGCGGACTTCCCGGTCATTCCTGACCCCTCCTGGCCCGGCACGCCCGGGCGCCGATATCCGCTGCACGGGTCACAGGTTGCCGCTGTCGTGGGAACAACGCCCGCGACGGCGTCTCCGTCACTCCGCCACTGCCTGCACTTGAAGGTGGATGGCGTGAACGCGCATCGACCGACTGGTGATTCCTGCGCGACGCAGCGCGCCCCGAATGACCGGCGGCAGCCGGCACGGAGCCGACACGGGTGCCGCCTCCCGCTGGCGCTGGCTGTGCGTGGATCCAGAAACCGCTTGCATCAAACCGCTTGCATCCGAACTTTCGCCGGCACGGGTGCCGCCTCCTGCCGGCGCTGGCTGAGGTAACGTATGGGCCACCCGACCCATTCACCGCTTCGGAGGATGCCGAATGTCCAGTTCAGGGGACCGCCGTGCCGTTCTCGCCCGCCGGATCCGCGCCCGGGAGTTCACGATCGCGCCCGGTGTGTTCGACATGATCTCGGCCCGGGTCGCGGACCGGGCCGGGTTCGACGCCCTGTACATGACCGGCTACGGCATCGCCGCGTCGCACATGGGGCTGCCGGACGCCGGACTCGTGAGCTACTCGGAGATGGTCGGCCGCGCGGCCCGCATCTGCGAGGTGACCCGCACGCCCCTCATCGCGGACGCCGACACCGGGTTCGGGGGCCTGCTCAACGTGCGCCACACGGTGCGCGGCTACGAGGCGGCGGGGGTCGCCGCGATTCAGATCGAAGACCAGGAATTCCCCAAGAAGTGCGGCCACGCCCCGGGGCGCCGCGTGATCCCGCTCGACGACATGCTGCGCAAGGTCGAGGTTGCGGTGGACGCGCGCAGGAGCGACGACTTCCTGATCGTTGCCCGCACCGACTCGCGTGCGTCACTCGGTGCGGACGAGGCGATCCGCCGGGGGCAGGCGTTCGCGCGAGCCGGCGCGGACGTGGTGTTCATCGAGGCGCCCGAATCCGAGGAAGAGTTCGCGCGCATCGGCGGGGGCATCGACGCCCCGCTGCTCGCGAACATGGTCGAGGGCGGCTTCTCCCCCGTCGTGCCGGCCGACACCCTCGCGCGGCTCGGGTTTACGGTCGCGCTCTATCCCGGCACCGGCTTCCTGGCCACCGCGAAAACGCTGGAGGCCGTCTACGGGCACCTGAGAGCCAACGGTTCGTCCATCGATCTCGAGGCCGACCGCCTCTCGATCGGGGAGATGCACGCGCTGATGGGATTCGACGAGGTGTGGGAGTTCGAGAAGCGCTGGGTGCAGCCCCGATGAGCGCAACGATCGCGGACCGAGCCCGGGTCGATCCGGGGCCGATCCCGGTCTGATCCCGGCTCGATCCGGGACCGAGCCCGGACCCGGAAGCGCCGGTCATGGCGTGGACGGCCTCCCGCGCGTCAGCCTGCCGTCGAGCCCGCGCGCACCGTCCGCTTCATCGGCCCTTGAAGTCGGCGAGGCGCCGCTCCGCGGTCGCCGCCACGCCTTCGCGATGGTCGTCGGTCTCGCGCAGCCGGCTCTGCTCGGCGAGTTCGTGATCGGTGGCTTCGCGCACTGCCTCGGCCAGCCCCCGGCGCAGGGTGGCACGGATCGACTGCACCGCGAGCGGCGCGGACTGCGCGATCTCGGCCGCGAGCGCGAGGGCGCGATCGCGGACATCCGTTCGATCCACCAGCGCGTCGGCGAGCCCGATCCCGACCGCCTCCGCTCCCTTGAGACGCCGGCCGGTGTAGAGCATCAGCGCCGCCTGGTTCGCCCCGACGAGCCGGGGAAGGGTCACACTGAGGCCGAACCCCTGGTGAATGCCGAGCCGCGCGAAGTTTGCGACGAACCGGGACTCCTCGCAGGCGATGCGGAAGTCGGCCGAAAGCGCGAGCCCGAGCCCGCCGCCCACCGCGGCGCCCTGCACCGCCGCGATCACCGGCTTCGTGCACGAGAACACCCGCACCGCCTCGACGTACAGCCGGCCCGCCTGGCTTTCCAGCCGCTCCTGGCTCCATTTCTCGCGAGCGTTGAAGTCGGCGCCGGCGCAGAAGTGGCGGCCCTCGGAGCACAGCACGATGGCGCGGCACCGCGGCTCGGCGTCGAGCCGCTCGTAGGTGTTCGCGATTTCATGGATCAGGTCGTAATCGAAAAAGTTGTTCGGCGGACGGTGGATCTCGACGGCCGCGACATGGCGGTCGGGATCGAGCGTGACGGTGAGATCGGATCTGTCGGGGGTAGTACCGGTCATGAGCTGCCTCCGTTGCGGGTACGGGTTCCCGGATGCTCAGGCTTGTAGTTTGGTCGAGCGATGATGCCGGCGTCGACCACGCTCACCCCCTCCCCGCGCGGATGCACGACCACGGGGTTCAGGTCGAGCGCCTCCAGCGCCCCGCCCGCCGCCGCCGCGAACTCCGACACCGCAACGAGCAGGCCGACCAGCGCCTCGACATCCGCGGGTGGTGCGCCGCGCGCCCCGTCGAGGATCCGCCGGCCGCGCAACTCGCGCAGCATCCGGCTGGCCTCGGCCGCATCGACCGGTGCCGGCGAGAGCACGAAATCGTCCAGCACCTCGACGAGCACCCCGCCGAACCCGACGCCGAGCATCGCGCCGAAGTCGGGGTCGCGGCTGACGCCGACGATCATCTCGACGCCCGCGCCGGCCATGCGTTCCACCCGGACGCCCCGGATAGTCGCCGACGGCGCATGCGCGCGCGCATTCTCCAGAATACGCCCGAACACCTCGCGCACTGCGGGCTCTCCTTCGACTCCGAGCGCGATACCTTTCGACTCGCTCTTGTGCGGCAGATCGCTCGACTGCACCTTCATCGCCACCGGCCCGCCGATGCCGCCCGCGATGCGGGCCGCTCCGTCGGCGTCGGGCGCGAGGTCGCCGGCCGGAATGCCGCCGATGCCGCGCGCGGCGAGCAGCACCTTGGCGTCGTGCTCGCATATCGTCACGCCCACTTCGGCTCCGGGGAACGTTCCGACCCCGACGGGGTCGATCGATCCCGCGTCCGCACAAATGCCGCTGACGACACCGGTCGCGATCTCGGCATCGCCGCGGGACACGGTATCGACGTCGCTGTCGAATGCGATATCGGCATCGGCGCCGCTCCTGATACGAACACCCTTCCCGGCATCGTCGCCTCTCCCGATCTCGGTGTCGGCGCCATCACCGGAATCGGTATCGGTCTCATCGCCGATCCCGAGGGCGCCCCTCCCGGCATCGGCGTCGCTCCCAGTCTCGGCGCCGGCGTCGACCCGGTTCCCGGCGTCGGTCACGATACCGGCGCGAACAGCGGCACGAGACAGTGCCTGCACCAGCGACTCGTCGGGCGCCACCGGGCGCGGCGCGGCGTCGGCTTGTCGTGCCAGGAACTCGCGGTATGCATGCATCGCGCGAATCGACTTCGCCGCGTTCGCCATGCTGGTTGTGCAGGGGAAACCGGCCCGGGCGAGCAGTTCGACCGCTCGGCGGTCGGCGCGCGTATAGCCGCAGAAGATCACCGGCTTGTCCAGGCGCTCGCCGATCCTCACCAGGTTCTCGAAGTCACGCTCGATGTAGCGGGCGTGGGAGAGGGACCCCGCGACCAGCACCGCGTCGATGCCGGGCGCATTCGCCAGCAGCTCCAGCGGAGGCGCATAGCCGACGGTGAAGATGACCTGCGCGGTCACATCCACCGGATTGCGCGATGCCCCGTAGGCCGGAAGCATGCGCTCGATGGCGGCGCGGGTCTCCGCGTCAAGCCCGGGCACCGTGAGCCCGTGGTGCTCGCAGACATCCGCCAGCCATGCGCCGGCGCCCCCCGACGGGGTGAGGATGCCCACCCGGGTTCCCTTCGGCAGCCGGTCGGCGAAGAATGCGAAGGCGGCGCCAACATCGACCATGTGCTCCTGGTCCTCGCCGGGCAGGATCCCGTAGCGGCGAAACACCGCGTCGTAGGAGCGCGCGGCCCCGGCCAGCGACGCGGTGTGCGATGCCGCCGCGGCGGCCGCCGCCTCCGAGCGTCCGATTTTGGCGAATACCAGCGGCTTGCCGAGTTCCGCCGCCCGCGCGGCGACGCGGACGAGCTTCTCCGGCGCCCGAACCCCTTCGAGGAACGCCAACACCACCGCGGTCTCGTCGTCCTCCACGAGATACCCGGCGACGTCCATCGCATCGAGCCCCGCTTCGTTCCCCGTGGTCACGACGTAGCTGAAGTCGAGCGCCTTGGGCCGCCCGCGGTGGAAGAAGGAAAAACCGACCCCGCCGCTTTGCGAAACCACCGCGATCCCGCGCCCGCGGCTGCCCTCGGGCCGGAGCCCGTTCTCGACGTGCACCACGACCGGACTGAACGTCGCCGCGAGCGGCATCCGGTTGTTCAGGAAGCCCTCGGCGTTGGGGCCGAGGACCGCCATGTCGAAATCCCGGGCGATGCCGGCAATCTCGCGCTGGCGCGCCGCCCCGGCCTCGCCTCGCTCCTCGCCGAACCCGGAGCTGATGACCACCGCCGCCTTCACGCCCTTGCTCCCGCACGCCCGCAGGGTGGCGGCGACGTGCGCGGCCGGAATGGTGATGATGGCGAGATCCACCGGCCCGGGCAGCGCCTCCACCGAGGGATGGCAGGGGATGCCGGCAATCTCGCGGTGGCTGCGACTCACCATGTGGAGTGGCCCGTCGAACCCATGCAGGGTCACCGCCTCCACGATGCGCCCGCGGATGATCGTGCGGTCTGGAGATGCGCCGACCAGAGCCATCGAGCAAGGCCGAAACAGAGCGTTCAGATCGGGCACGAGCAGACTCCCTGTCCGGGGTCAGCAAGGAATGGACAGCAGGCGGCGCATTGTATTCCGACTATCCGCCGTTGTCGGACTGCACCCGGCTACTTCAAAATCCGCCAGGACAGAGAGGAGGCTCGACCGAGAGCCTGCGATGATCGCAATGCCATCCGATAGACACGCGCGTTCATCGCACAATATGCGCAGATCGAGGGACCATGAATACTCTGAGCCAAATCGCTGCCCGCGAGTTCGCCACATTCCTTTCGATGCACCTTCCGACGCGGGGGCCGAAGTGGTGGACGACCCATGTCGAAGAACGGCTGACGGGCCCGCAGCAACAACGGGTCCGAGAGCGGAACCTCACGAGGCTCGACCAGCTCGACTTCGCAGCCCTGCTGCGGATTATTGACCAGAACTGGTTCGAGCTTTCACAGGTCGCCCAACTGCCTCGTGAGGGACGCGACTGGGTCAGGGAACTTAAAACCGTGCGGAACAAGTGGGCGCATGCGTCCGCGGAACAGGACGCTTCCGAGGATATATTCCGGGACGCCGACACCCTCGGGCGGTGTCTAAGGATGTTAGGCGCAGGACCAGAATCACTTGCAGCCATCGAAGCGGTGAAGTCCGCCGCTCTCCGAGAAATGGTCGCCGAAAGCGACGTTCGTACAACGCCACCCAAACCGACCCCGGTGCCGACAACGCGTAAGCCGGAGCGGACGGAGCGGCATCCAGCCAGGAGCGAGGCGACGGTGGAGGTCCGCGATCATGCGCTCTGGACGAAGCAGATCCAAAGGGACGATACACTGAAGGCGACGCTCAATGGGTCGCGCGGGCGAAACCGGATCGAACTCGAAGTCGACGGCTTCCGTGGGACATGGCAGAAGATGGAAGATGGAAAGGACGGTCGGCCGACAACGGGCATTAAACCGATGGGACCGGCGCAGGCGCACTGGCATACCCTCCTCCAGAACAGACTTGGAGACGTCGCCGCAATTGCTGTTCCATCCAACGGGCATAACGAAAAGACGGAGCGGGACGAACAGAGTTTCGAAGCGGTCTGGGCGCAGATCCGACAGACGATCCGCCCAGGCGACACAATCAGAAACTGGAGCCGTCACAGCGGATACAGAGGCAACGACTTCACGATTCACGCGGTCACCGACCGCTTCGTCGAGGTCGACAGCCCGGGGGCTGATCACACTCAACACATCGCCGCTCAGCACTTCGCTCGGGTCTACGAACACTGGATCGCCTACAACGCGGGCATGTTCGCGCGCAGCGGATTTACCACCATCACTCGATTCTCGACGTATGTGATCAGCATCCTTCATCACGTGCTGGACCGCGACCGGGCGTAGCAGCAGAGCGGCCTTGCGCCGAACCCCAAGCCTTCACCGAAGCCCGAGCCCTCGGGCCACGATGCCGCGCAGGATCTCGGTGGTTCCTCCCTGGATGGTGAGCTTCGGCGCGATGAGGGTCGCGTAGCGCAGCGCCTCCTCGAAGTCCACGCGGTTGCCGGGGTCGGTGCATGCGGGCGGGGCGAGGTCGCGGGCGCGGGCGGGGAGCGCCTGCTCCCAGTGGGTGCCTCGCTCCTTCACCACCGCCGCCTCCACGTCGGGGAGCTTCCCCGCTTCGAGCATCCCAGCCACCGAGACGGACATGTTGCGCAGCGTCGAAAGCTCCGCCACGAGGCGCCCGAGCCCTTCCGCCGTCCGGTCGTCCGGGGTTTCGCCGACGGTGCGCGCGAGCTCGTAGAGCACGAAGATGGTTTCGAGGAAGCGCTCGGGGCCGCTGCGCTCGTAGGCAAGCTCGCTCGCGGCCTGCTTCCAGGCGCCGTCGACCTCGCCGATAAGGTGCGCCTCGGGCACGAAGACATCGTCGAACACCACCTCGTTGAAGTCGGAATCGCCGGTGAGGTTGCGGATGGGGCGGACCTCGATACCCGGCGAGTCCATTGCGACGAGGAACTGGGTGAGACCGTGACGGCGGTTGTCGGTGGTGGCGGGCGAGGTGCGGAGCAGCGCGATCATGTAGTGCGACCGGTGCGCGTTGCTCGTCCAGATCTTGCGCCCGTTGACCTTCCAGCCGCCCGGCGCCGGCTCGGCCCGTGACTTCGCGGAGTAGAGGTCCGAACCCGAGTCCGGCTCGCTCATGCCGATGCAGAAGAAACACTCGCCGGCCACGATGCGCGGCAGAACTGCGTCCCGCACCTCTTCGCGGCCGTAGCGCATGAGCATCGGGCCGCTCTGCCGGTCGGCGACCCAGTGCGCCCACACCGGTGCACCCGCCGCGAGCAGCTCCTCCGTGACCACGTAGCGATCGAGGAAGCTGTGCTCGCCCCCACCGTAGCGCCGGGGCCACGTCATGCCGATGAAACCTTCCTCGCCGCAGCGGCGGCTGAACTGCGGCGAATGGCGGTTGAGCCCCGGGCCGAGACCCGCCGCGAAAGTTCCGACGTCGAGTTCGCGCGCGAGAAACTCGCGCACCCGTGCCCGCAGGGGCTCGGTCGACTCGGGAAGGGGCGAGTACTCGAAGCGGATGCTCTGGGTCACGACAGGTGCGACGCCCCAAGGCGGCGTTCGAAACGAACGGCGGCGATTGTCACGAAAGCGGCGCGGCAATCCAAGCGCAGCGGGCAGCATATAATTCGGTCCTGCCGTTCCCGGATTGGCACGAGACCAACACGGACCGCACAACGGCACCCGGAGCCCGAGCCGCTACCTCGGCAAATCCAGGATACGGAGACCTCGGTACCTACGAAGATCCGAGTGCTGATTCAAGAGCTGGAGCGGGCCGGATTCGTGAATCGCGGCGGCAAGGGGAGTCATCGGAATTTCGTTCATCCGCGAGTTGTGAAACCGATCACGTTTTCGGGGCGATCCGGTGAAGACGCCTGCCAGTATCAGATTCACGCCGTCCGCCGAGCCATCAGGGAGTCACGGGGATGAAGGAGAGCATGCGCTACGCGAAGGTTATTGAATGGTCCGATGAGGATGAGTGTTACATCGGAAGCTGCCCGGGCCTGTTTCTGGGCGGCTGCCACGGGGATGACGAACGCACCGTGTTCGAGGAGCTCTGCGTAATCGTGGAAGAAACGATCGGTCTGTACCAGGCGGATGGAAAGCCGCTCCCTCCAGCCACCGCGGGCCGGGATCTTGCGAACAGGTTGCAGGATGTCGCGTGACTCGCACGCGACCGTCCACGAAAGGAACATCAACGCATGGGACGGACGCTCGCGTCGATGTCAGAGCGCACTCGGCCTCACTCGCGCCGCCGTGCAAGGCCGCAGGCACATGATGGACAAGGGACGCGGCAAGGCGACGCCGCCTGATCCCGCGGTAGTCGCCGGCGAAACCTGCGATCCGAATTCCTCGTGAACGCCGACCCGATCATCGTCGAAACCACGGCCCGCATGCTCTGCGAGCTTTGCGGGCCGGAGGTGGTCACCGCGGCCGAGGACGGCGTCCGGCCGGACGCGCTATGGGAGACGCTGGAGGAATCCGCGCTGACCCGGGCGTGGATCCCCGAAACGCTCGGCGGACCGGGGACAAGTCTCGCGGACGGCTTTGCGATCGTCCGCCTGGCGGGGACACACGCCGTGCCCGTCCCTCTCGCGGAGACGCTGCTGGCCGGATGGCTCGCGTCGGAGGCCGGGCTCGAAGCCCCGGAAGGCCCCCTCACCATCGCGCCGGTGGATGCCGCGATGCCGCCCCGGCTTCAGCATGGGATGCTGGTCGGCTCCGCAAGGCGTGTCCCCTTCGCGAGCGGCTGCGAACACATCGTCGCCGTATACGCCAACGGCAGCACGAGCGGTTGCACTGACGACCTCACGAACGGTCCCGCGAGCGGCATGGACAACGCGCACCTGGGGGTGGCACTGGTCCCGCGCGGCGCATGCACCATCGAACCGGGGACCTCGCTCGCCGGCGAGCCGTGCGACACCGTCGTCTTCGACGGCGCCGCCCCGATCGCCCGCTCGACGCCGGCGGCCGTGAACCTCATCGAGCGGCTGCGGCGGATGGGTGCGGCGCTGCGATCGCAGCAGATGGCGGGAGCGCTTGAAAGTTGCCTGGAGCAGTCGCTCCATTACGCGACGGACCGACACCAGTTCGGGCGGCCGATCGCGAAATTCCAGGCGGTTCAGCACAACCTCGCGGTGCTCGCCGGCGAGGTGGCGGCCGCCACCACCTCGGCCGATGCGGCGGCATCGGCGATCGCCCGCCACGGCATCGACGACGACCGCGCCCTGCTCGCCGTCGCCACCGCTAAGATCCGGTGCGGACAGGCGGCCGGCGCAGGCGCCGGCATCGTCCATCAGGTCCACGGGGCGATGGGATTTACCCGCGAGTACAGCCTTCAGCACCGCACCCGGCGCCTGTGGGCGTGGCGCGACGAGTTCGGCCCCGAAACGGCATGGGCGATCGCGCTGGGCCGGCACATCGCCCACCGGGGCGGCGACGCCCTGTGGGCCACGGTCACCGCAGTATGACCGACGGACCAGGCACCCTGAACGATACGCATCCGCTTGTCCGGACGGCCGGGGCCAATGGTTAGCAGCCGCGCCCTGGCGGATGTGGGGCGCTTCTCCGTCCCGCTCCACCCGTCGTTCGGAGCGATCGGGTAGCGCCCGCCCGAACCCTGCTCTCTCGCGCCGGCCCTGCTCTCGGGAGCCCGGGTGGCGCCGTGCTCCCGTCCGGCGGAAGGCGGGCCCGATGACGCCTCCCGCCGCCCCACGGAGAACCCGGGCATGAACCGCACCGGTCGGCTCGACGATGGCCTCGTCTACTCGCCCTGCGTCGACCGATCCTTCACCCACTTGCGGCCGTGCCACATGGGTGCAACGAGATTCTCGCGCTTCCAGACGAGGTAGTAGAGGATGGCGGCCACGTGCAGGGCGACGAGCACGAGGACGACCTTGGCGAAGAGATGGTGGTAGCCCGTCATCATGACCACGGTGGCGGACGAAACCTCCGACGCCAGCGGGCCGGAGTGGAAGAGCGCATCGTCTTGCGAGAACAGGCCCGTCACCACCTGGGCCGTGAGCGCGAACACCATCGCGATGACGGACAGGGCGCCGAGGGGATTGTGGCCGGGCACGCCGCTCGGGCGCCGCATGCCGACCCGGCGAACGTAGGCGGGGGCGCCGCGCAATGACACGAGGAGCGTTCGGTGGCGCACCGGGGCGGGACCGACCCAGCCCCACACATAGCGAAACGCGAGCAACGCCCCGGTCAGGTAACCGAGGTAGATGTGCCACTGCATGATGGAGAAAGTGCGAAACTCCCCAAGTATCCAACCGGTGACGACCGAGGCGGCGAGCGCCCAGTGCCACGCGCGGGTGACCGGATCCCAGACCGCTTCGCGGCGATAGCCTTCCGTCACCAGCCTTCCGTCACCGCGGTCAGAACCCTGCCGCCGGGCCTGCGCAGACCGTATCCGCACTCCCTTCCCGCGGCGCGCTCCCGCCCGGGCCTTCACGCCGAGCCACGATCGACTCCGGGGCAGGGGTCAACCCGGAAATTCCGGGCTACTCGGCGCGGAAGTCGTCGTGGCAACCCTTGCAGGCCTGGCCGACCGCACCGATCTTCGAGCGCAGCGCGCCCAGCCCATCGCCCGCAACTTCGGCCAGCGCGGCGGATGCATCGGCAAGCGCCTGACCCTTCTCGGCCACCGCCGGCCATGTCGACCAGAGCGCGGGGAGCGTTCGGGTCTTGTCGGGGTAGGCGACGTTGTCGGTTCCCGGAGGCCACATCATGTCGCCCTTGATGGTGGTCATCGCGTGCAGGGCGGCTGCGTAGGCCGTGGCCGCCTCCGCGTCGTAGTCCATGTCTCCCTTGGCCATCTGGAACAGGGGGCCGGCGTACCAGCTCTGCAGCGTCATTGCGGCCTGGCGCGCCTTGATCGCCTTCTCGTTCGGATCCTTCGCGGCCGATGCGGCGCATGCGAGGGTCAAGCCGACAACTGCCAATGTCCACCGAGCACCTGAATGCATGAGAATCTCCCTGATGCGTGGTTGCTTGCGGGGCCAGTCTAGCCGGCATTTCCAACCAGGTCACGGCTGCGGACGGGTTCGCGCGTCCTTCCCCCGGCCGCCGCGCTCCGCCGGCTCGCGGGGTTCAAGCTGCACGGAAACGACCCCGCGGTCGTACACCTCGAAGCCGGCGCGGCGGTAGACGGCCAGTGCCTGCGGATGGTCCAGCGAGCAGGTGTGCAGCCAGACCCGCCGGGGGCCGAAGCTCCAGGCGCGTTCGAGAGCCCAGCCTAGCAGAGCCGGCCCGAAGCCCCGGCCGACGTATTCCGGAATGAGGCCGAAGTAGGCGATCTCGATCTCCTCCTCGATTCGCCGATCGAGTTCGACGAATCCGGCCGGCACGCCGCGGACGTAGAGGACATTCACCTCCACCGCGTCGTCGTGAACGATCGTAGCGAGTGCATCGTCGCCAAGCCGCCGCCGCTCGTACCAATCCCAGTCCGCCCCCACGGTGTCGTAGAGGTAACGGTAGAACGAGAGGGTGGGACGTTGGGCGCGCCGCACCTCGGCCTGCTCCGGCCACCCGGGCGTGGCCGATCGCCGCTCCGGCGACGTCATCTCCAGGTAGGTGACGGTCACCGGGACCATCCGCTTTTCAGAGACCGTCATGCGCCCGGCACGGTGCCGGGTCCGTTCATCTTCGGACATGTCGCTCCCTCCCTCGTCCGGCCGGTGCGAATCGGTGGGACCGACGGGCCCCGCCCTCCGGCGTGGTCGGGCTCCCGGACGGGTTTCAGTTGGCTCCGGTCACGGCGCCGAGCGTCGGACCAATCTCGCGATGGAGCACGAGATCCGCCAGTTCGTCGAGTTCCGTCGGGTCGCGATTGAGGATGACCAGGGTTGCGCCGAGCCGCTTGGCGTGGACGGGGAATCCCGCGGCGGGGTAGACCACGAGCGAGGACCCGACGGCGAGGAAGAGATCGCACTCGGCCGTCGCGGCCTCGGCACGGCGCATCGCCGCCCGCGGCATCGCCTGTCCGAACGAGATGGTTGCGGTCTTCACATGCCCGCCGCACTGGTCGCACACGGGCAGGGTGCCGTCGCGCGCGAACGCTTCGAGAATGGGCTCGAGCGCGTACGGCGCCCCGCACTCGATGCACTTCGCGTATGTCGAGTTCCCGTGCAGCTCGACCACTCGCGCGCCCGGCACCCCGGACCTCTGGTGCAAGCCATCGATGTTCTGGGTAATCACGGCGGTCACGGTGCCGCGGTGCACGAGCGACGCGACGGCACGGTGGCCATGGTTGGGCTCGGCGCGAGCCATGGTGCGGTGGCTCTCCACCCGCTGGCTCCAAGCCTCGCGCCGTGCCGACTCCGATGCGACGAAGTCGCGGAAATCGACCGGCCGGCGCCGCGACCAAATGCCGCCGGGGCTGCGGAAGTCAGGGATTCCGGACTCGGTGCTGATGCCGGCGCCGGTGAATACCACCGCCCGGCGCGCGTTCCTGATGAGCGTCCGCAGGCGCTCGACATCCGGATCGTTGGCGATGGGGGCGGTCAACGTCCGTTCCGGCCGGGGTGGTCACCGGCGCAGGCCGTCACGCGGTCAGACGTATTCCGATCGGGCTCGGAGAGCATCGCAAAGCTCGATTGCCGAAGAACATCGAGTCGATATCGCCGGGGGTAGATGATAGAGAGCGCAGGCGGAACACCGCAATTGCGCTCAAGGCCCGGGCGCGGGCCGGGTTCCGAATTCGACTGCCAGAACTACCGCAGCTCCCGTCCTCGCCAGGTGCCGCAATCGCCGCCGCAGGACTTACCGCGACAGGGAGAGGCCATGAGGAACACCCTTGATGCCGGCGCAGCCGTACCGAACGGACCATGCCGAACGCGACGGCCCGGCGACGTTCCGGCCCGGACGGAGACACTCCCACCGCCCGGGCGCGGTTCTCGCCTGACGGCAGGCACCCTTACCCTCGGGGGTCTGCTGTACACACTGCCCGCTCAAGCCATCGAGTTCGGCGAGGGGCCGATCACGGGCAGCCTCGACACCACAGATCTCGCACGGAATGACATTCCGCGTCGAGAACCGTGACCCCCGAGCTCACCACCGACATCAACGGCAACGACGGCAACCTGAACTGGGCCTACCCCGTTTCGGTGGACGGTTGATAGCTGTCGTCCCCGGCACTGCGGTGAACGATAGCCGATGGAAGGGGGTCTTTGTCGAAGACCGGTGTTGGGGGTCTGCCGGGAGGGTGGTTGTGGATCCCCGGCCGGCCGATCTGCAAGGGCTCGAGGTTGGTTCGTTCGCGATGCTCCGGGGCGCCCATGGGGCATTGCGCGGCCGCGCGACGCTCGAACTCGTTGGGGCTCAGGTACCCCAGTGCCGAGTGCAGGCGTCGGGTGTTGTACCACGACTCCAGGTACTCGAAGATGGCCATGCGTGCTTGCGTGCGGGTGTGGAACGAACGCCGGTCGATGAGCTCGCATTCGAGCGTGGCGAAGAAGCTCTCGGCCATCGCATTGTCGTAGCAGTCACCGGCCGAGCCGGTCGACGTGACCACCGCGGCCTCCCGGCACCGTTTGCCGAACGCGAGCGATGTGTACTGAGCCCCCTTGTCGGAATGATGGATGACGCCCTGGGGACGGCGCTGTGCGATTGCCATGTTCAGCGCCGCGAGCACCCGCTCGGTTCGAAGGTGGTTGGCCATGGCCCACCCGACCACCTTGCGGCTGAACACATCGAGCACGATGGCCAGGAACACGAACCCGTTCCAGGTCGGCACGTGGGTGATATCGGCGACCCAGATCCGGTCCGGTGCATCGGCGCTGAGCTGGCGTTCGACCCGGTCCGGAGCCGCCCCGCGGCCCCGCTCCCGGTGTGTGGTGCGCGTGCCGCGGCGCCGGCTCACCCCGGTCAACCCCGACTGGCGCATCAGCCGAGCGACCCGTTGACGGCCTACCCGGCACCCCTGGCGCCCCAGCTCGGCATGCACCCGAGGCGCACCGTAGGTCCCGCGAGAAGCCTCGTGGATGGCCCGGATCGTGGCACCCAACTCCTCGTCTCGCTCGGCACGAGGGGAGCGGCCACGGCCTCGCCACGCATAGTACCCGCTGGGGGAGACGCCCAGCACTCGGCACATCGTGGCCACACGATGATGGGCTTGGTTCGCCTTCACGAGCGCGAAGACCTCCCCGGTATCGTACCGGTCTGCCGTGCGAACCTAAGCCGCGGCTTTTGTTGGTATTTCTCGCTCCTCTCGAAGCTGACGGTTCTCCCGACGGAGCTGCCGCAGCTCCTTGAGCTCCGAACTTGTCAGTCCGTCTTCACGACGACCCTCGTCGCGATCGGCCTGACGCACCCAGTTGCGGATCGCCGAAACGGAGCACTCGAACTCGCGAGCGAGCTCCCCGGGCGTACGGCCCGCACGAACCAGCTCCACCATCTGGCGCCGGTACTGCGGCGCGTAACGCGGTCGTCTCCTCGACATCTGGACACCCCCTCTGCGCAATGTCCAAGTGTCCACCAAAACGGGGCAACTCCAGCGCTCGGAGTGGGAATTGGGGTGGACTACGGGATCTACATCTACGAGCAGCTCCGCGCTCATCTCGCCGAGGGGTTCGACTTCGCCACCGCCTACGAGCGGACGCTCGCTACCACCGGCGCGGGCGTGGTGCTCACCGGCTCCACACTGACGGCGGGGGTGGCAACTTGGATCGTGGCGCCGCTGAAATTCCAGGCGGATGTGGGCACGGTGCTCATGATCGGAGCGGTGGTATTGCTGCCTGCCCTTGGGGCGTGGCTGGCCCGATCGCCACGGGTAAAGCGTTTTCAGGAACCGGCATGACGCATGACGCCTCCCGACCCGCCATAAAGAGACACCCCCGGCGCCGACGGCACCGGGGGTGTCTCTTTCAAAAGTGCTTGGCAGTGTCCTATTTTCACATGGGGAGGCCCCACACTATCGTCGGCGCTGAGCGTTTTCACTACCGAGTTCGAGATGGTATCGGGTGGTTCCCGCTCGCTATCGCCACCAAGCAAGACAGAAAATTCAGAGAATCGTATTGAGCTTCAGGATATATCGCACTGCACAGACAAAAAAATCGCTTGGGTGTTATATGGTCAAACCTCACGGGCAATTAGTACCGGTTAGCTTCACACATTACTGCGCTTCCACACCCGGCCTATCAACCTCGTAGTCTTCGAGGGCCCTTCAGGGATCTCGAGGATCCAGGGAGACCTCATCTTGGGGGAGGCTTCCCGCTTAGATGCTTTCAGCGGTTATCCCGTCCGTACTTAGCTACCCGGCAATGCCACTGGCGTGACAACCGGAACACCAGAGGTACGTCCACTCCGGTCCTCTCGTACTAGGAGCAGCTCCCCTCAAGTCTCCAACGCCCACGGCAGATAGGGACCGAACTGTCTCACGACGTTCTAAACCCAGCTCGCGTACCACTTTAAATGGCGAACAGCCATACCCTTGGGACCGGCTACAGCCCCAGGATGTGATGAGCCGACATCGAGGTGCCAAACACCGCCGTCGATATGAACTCTTGGGCGGTATCAGCCTGTTATCCCCGGAGTACCTTTTATCCGTTGAGCGATGGCCCTTCCATACAGCGCCACCGGATCACTAAGGCCTGCTTTCGCACCTGCTCGACTTGTGTGTCTCGCAGTCAAGCGCCCTTATGCCTTTACACTCATCGCGCGATTTCCGACCGCGCTGAGGGCACCTTCGCGCTCCTCCGTTACTCTTTGGGAGGAGACCGCCCCAGTCAAACTACCCACCACACACTGTCCTCGACCCGGATGACGGGCCTGAGTTAGACCCTCGAACATACCAGGGTGGTATTTCAAGGATGGCTCCACGAGAACTGGCGTTCCCGCTTCAACGCCTCCCACCTATCCTACACAAGCATATTCAAAGGCCAGTGTGAAGCTATAGTAAAGGTTCACGGGGTCTTTCCGTCTTGCCGCGGGTACGCTGCATCTTCACAGCGAGTTCAATTTCACTGAGTCCCTCGTGGAGACAGCGTGGCCATCGTTACGCCATTCGTGCAGGTCGGAACTTACCCGACAAGGAATTTCGCTACCTTAGGACCGTTATAGTTACGGCCGCCGTTTACCGGGGCTTCGATCAAGAGCTTCGCCTTGCGGCTAACCCCATCAATTAACCTTCCGGCACCGGGCAGGCGTCACACCCTATACTTCCTCTTGCGAGTTTGCAGAGTGCTGTGTTTTTAGTAAACAGTCGCAGCCACCTGGTCACTGCAACCCCCAGCAGCTCCGGAAGCAAGTTCCATCACCGCCAGAGGCACACCTTCTCCCGAAGTTACGGTGCTATTTTGCCTAGTTCCTTCACGAGGGTTCTCTCAAGCGCCTTGGGATTCTCACCCTGCCCACCTGTGTTGGTTTCGGGTACGGTCTCTTGCTACCTGAAGCTTAGAGGCTTTTCTTGGAAGCATGGCATCAACCACTTCGATCAACCCGAAGGAAGATCTCGTCATCACGTCTCAGGATTGCAGCCCCGGATTTGCCTGGAGCTACTCCCTACTCGCTTGAACCGGGACGTCCGTCACCCGGCTGGCCTAGCCTTCTCCGTCCCCCCATCGCAGCAACAAGAGGTACAGAAATATTAATCTGTTTCCCATCGACTACGCCTTTCGGCCTCGCCTTAGGGGCCGACTCACCCTGCGCCGATTAACGTTGCGCAGGAAACCTTGGGCTTTCGGCGAGCGGGTTTTTCACCCGCTTTGTCGTTACTCATGTCAGCATTCTCACTTCCGATGCCTCCAGCACGCCTCGCGGCACACCTTCGCAGGCCTACGGAACGCTCCCCTACCATGCGCGCAAGCGCGCATCCGCAGCTTCGGTACATGACTTGAGCCCCGTTAAATCTTCCGCGCAGGCCGACTCGACCAGTGAGCTATTACGCTTTCTTTAAAGGGTGGCTGCTTCTAAGCCAACCTCCTGGCTGTCTGTGCCTTCCCACATCGTTTCCCACTTAGTCATGATTTCGGGACCTTAGCTGGCGGTCTGGGTTGTTTCCCTCTTGACGACGAACGTTAGCACCCGCCGTCTGTCTCCCGTGATTGCACTTCTCGGTATTCGGAGTTTGCATCGGTTTGGTAAGCCGGGATGGCCCCCTAGCCGAAACAGTGCTCTACCCCCGAGAGTGACACACGAGGCGCTACCTAAATAGCTTTCGGGGAGAACCAGCTATCTCCGGGCTTGATTAGCCTTTCACTCCGACCCACAGCTCATCCGAAGATTTTTCAACATCTCCCGGTTCGGGCCTCCAGTGCG